>NC_009073.1:0-1200000 GCF_000015805.1 Pyrobaculum calidifontis JCM 11548
TAATATACGTGGGCGTCGCACATGTCCTCGTTATAACTGTG
Organism: Pyrobaculum calidifontis JCM 11548; assembly: GCF_000015805.1. Taxonomy (NCBI): domain Archaea; kingdom Thermoproteati; phylum Thermoproteota; class Thermoprotei; order Thermoproteales; family Thermoproteaceae; genus Pyrobaculum; species Pyrobaculum calidifontis. The sequence goes on from NC_009073.1 coordinate 42, forward strand.
CCAAAGAAGGAGCGGATTGTTGCTAGAGACTTATGCGACTGCCTTTACTACTACGACCAAGCGGTTGAGTGCCGTGTTCTCTCTCCAAGCAGGGTGTATATTCGAACAAGCATTGATTATTTGCATGAATGTTTAAAATTAAAATACTTTGAGAAATTAATTAAAAATATAGAAATATTTGATTTTGTAAGTACTAGTAAGCCTAGTTGTACTGAGTGTCGCGTAATTCAGATAGGAGATCTCTACTTTGTCAAAAGTAGAGTTTAGTAAAACTTTCAGTTTTCAGTGGTCCTCTTAAACTATAGTAGACTGAAAGTTTTTAAGCCGGATTGTCCATATGCACATGGTCATAATTGATGAGGCAGTCTTCTCCCCCAGCTATGTCCCAGAGAGACTTCCGCACAGAGAAGAACAGATCCAGCAACTAGACGCCTTGTTCGGTGGGTGGCTCCGTAATCCTGGCCGTCACTATCCGCGTGTGGTACTTCTAGGAAGACCAGGCACAGGCAAAACTGCCACATTACGTAGATTTTGGTCTACTATAAAAAATGAGACAAATGTAAAATTTGTTCATATAAACTGCTTTATATATAGAAATTTTAGCACTATTATAGGAGAAATTGCAAAGTCGTTAAATATCCCGTTTCCGAGGAGGGGTCTCAGTAAAGACGAATTTCTCTCACTACTCATAGAACATCTACGCGAGAGAGACCTCTACATATTCCTGGCATTGGATGATGCCTTTAATCTCTCCGCAGACGTCTTGTCGACATTTATAAGACTAGGCCAAGAGTCCGACAGGCTTGGCGCATTTAGAATTGCGCTGGCAGTTGTTGGCCACAGCGACAGTATGATCAATAACTTAGACCCTTCAACGCGTGGGATTATGGGCAAGTTTGTAATACGCTTTCCTCCCTACACCAGGGACCAGATATTTGACATAATACTGGAGAGGGCGCAGATGGGGCTTGCCCCTGGCGCTTACAGCGACGAGGTTCTACAAATGATAGCAGACTTAACTGGCGCACAAAGCCCCCTAGACTCAAGCAAGGGGGATGCGAGACTTGCCATAGATATACTATACCGCTCGGCATATATCGCCCAGCAATCTGGGAGAAGGCAAATAACGCCTGAGGACGTCAGGAGGGCAACCAAGGAGGTTCTCTTTGGAGTCTCGGAGGAGGTGCTTAGAGGTCTTTCTCTACATGAGAAGTTGTTCCTACTGGCGATAGTAAGAGCTTTGAAAAGCACAAACAGCCCGTATGTTACCTTTGGCGATGTTGAAGATATGTATAAGATGATATGTGAAGAATTTGATGAGAAGCCGAGAGTGCATACACAGCTATGGACATATCTAAGCGATTTGAGAGATAAGGGGATCGTAGAGACGCGGTTAAACAAAAGAGGGGAGGGGGTGCGGGGGCGTACTACTCTTATCTCCATAGGATCGGAACCCCTGGATACGTTAGAGGCCGTTGTTACGAAGCTTATTAGAGAGGAGCTACAATGATAGAGATTGTGCTGGGATCTGGGTTGCGTGTTAGAGTAATATTAGCCTTGTGGAAATATGGGGAATTACACACTACAGAGCTGGCCCACAGACTAGGTACAAACTACCGACTTCTCATGCGACATATAGGGGTTCTCTCGAGATATGGAATAGTAGAAGAGCGGCGTATAGGACGGTTGAGGTTGGTGAAGCTTAGTAATAAAACACATGTGATAGAGCTTGCTAAAGCGCTTGCCAAAATGGAAGAATACCTAGAGGCTACTTATAAAGATACAACTCTATAGTAGATTTTTTATGTCAATGGGGCTTATCCCCAACGCTCTTGCAAGTCTCTCAACTACATGATCGTCCTTCTTAGCCAGAGCAGATAGTACATAAAATATTTCAGCATTTACCAGTCCCTTTGACACATGTAAATTTCTAGCGAGATATTCTACAACCATTTCTCTGCGTCTGCGGGCCTCCTTACTCTTGGCCAAGAGAAGTAGTCGCTGGGGAAACCCGTATCTAATAAACGGCGGTAGGCGAGGCTTATTTTTGACTTGAGAAACTCCGCCTAGTGCAAGCTCCATTGCATATGACAGGAGTTCCCACTCTTGTGTTCGTTTAACTATTCCTATAAACATGTCTGCTTTGCTTAATCTGTCAAAAGCCTCAGACATGACCTCTAGGTCTTTATAAACTATGGGAATTGTCTCGAGAGCCCACACGAAGTATTGTTCCCAGTCAAAAGATGGGTTAAACGAGACGGCGCGTGCTTCGTCAAACCAACGCGCCTTATATACTCTATCTAAGATTTCAAACATAGAAAGCTGGGGGTTTCTCTCCCCCGCCCTCTTTATGTCGTCAACTGTTAAAACTTTGCGCCCCGCCAAGTACAGCTGTAGGTCGTTTATTGCGGCCCGCAAATCGCCGTAGGAGGATTTGGCCAAGCTTCTAAGAGCCTCTTCTTCACACTTGGCACCTTCGCTGGCACAAATTCTCTTGAGCACTTCAACTACTTCGTCCTCGGAGAGCCTCTTTAGCCCAACCACTAGGGAGATGTCGCGGAGCGGCCGTAGCTTGGGGTCAAATGGGTTGTTGGCAGTTAGCACTATTGGCACTTTGGCCGTCTCTATTAGGTTAAGTATGGCCTCAAGTCCCCCTAAGTCTTCTTTTACATGTAGTCCATCCACTTCGTCAAATAAGACGATTTTACCCGCGTATCCGAAGAGAGATGCCTCTCTAAGTCCGCGGCCCACCACCTGCCTAATCCGCTCGCCTGTTCTTACGTCACTTGCGTTAAGCTCCACGAGCTCATATCCGATCTCCTTAGCCAAGGCGTGCACAAGCGTTGTTTTTCCAATGCCCGGGGGGCCCCATAGGAGCACAGCCCTAGCCTCTTTTATCTCTTTGTCTCTCCGCTTTGCCCAACGGGCGCAAAACTCCTGCGGAGCTTTAAACCGTGTACAAATCCACGAGGCCAAAATCTGCTTGGCTTCCTCTTGGTTTACAATCTCTGAAAAACTCTTGGGGCGGTATTTCTCCACCCAAGGTATTGGCATTATCTCTTCTTTGGCGCAACCCTTATCTTTTTGCCAATGGATCCAAGTTTCATGAGAAAGTACATCAATTGAATTTCTTCATCGGCACCCTGCGTCAATCTATAATCTACTTCAGATAGCAACTCGGCAACCTCGGCCTTAACGTCGTCGTCTAGTTGCATCCTTATTAACTCTCTCTGAAATACCCTTATTAAGTCGACGCCAGCTACGCCTTTTATGTACATAAGCTCTCTCAACTTATCCCGCGCCTTAGCCAAATCGCCGCCCATGGCCAAGTTAAACAGCTCAAGCACATCAGAGGGTCTAACAGCCGCGGCCGCAGAGGCCACCGCGTTTGCGTCAACCACCTTACTTACAGCCGCGGCGACTTGAAGCAGGTTTATAGCCTTCCTCATATCCCCCTCAGAGATCTCGTAGATTAGGTCTATGGCGTCGTCCTTAAGCTCAACGCCCTCGGACCTCGCAATTTCCCGTAACCTCTCTGCCATTAAGTGGCGCGGCATGGGAGAAAAGCGGAAGACGGCGCAACGTGAAATAATTGGGTCAATGATCCTGCTTACGTAGTTTGCTAGTAGTATGAATCTGGTGTTTTGTGCGTATATTTCCATTATTCTGCGTAGTGCTTGTTGGGCGTCTGAGGTCATGTTGTCTGCTTCGTCGAGTATTACGAGTTTGAAGGGGGCCTTTCCCACGGGCGCCGTTCTGGCGAACTCTTTTACTCGCTCTCTTATTACTCCGATTCCTCTCTCGTCTGAGGCGTTTAGCTCGAGGGTGTTCTCACGCCAGTACTCCCCATACAGCTCTCTCGCCAAGACCAGGGCCATCGTCGTCTTCCCAGTGCCAGGAGGCCCGTAGAAGAGGAGATGCGGCAAATTCCCCGCCTTGACAAACTCCCTAAGCCTAGCCTTAACCTCCTCAAGATCCACCACCTCCTCAAAACTACGCGGCCTATACTTCTCAAACCAAAAAAGCTCACTCATGGCAGTAGAACTACTTGAGTTAAAAACAGTTTAACGAGATGCTGCAGCTATACGTTCAAGCTCTTCGCGCTTCCTAACTGCATAGCTCTTGGGATCGTTGGCGGCGGCGGCCATGATCTCGTCCGCTAGACACTCCTCAATTGGCTTAGGGTTGTTGAAGGAGCACTGTCTAGCCCCCTCTGTGATCCACCTCAGCGAAAGATCTAGACGCCTCTGAGGCGACACGTCCACAGACACTGAGTAGGCTATGCCGCCCATGATAATCCTTGTTATCTCCTCCCGCGGCGCAGTATTTATAATAGCATCAATAAATACTTGTATAGGATTTCTTCCAGTCTTATAATATATTATCTCAAATGCCCTCTTAACTATATTGTACGCCTTATGTTTCTTCCCCGTATTTCTCCCAGGCCGCATTAATAAATTCACCAGACGCTCGACAATCGGAATGTGCGCCTTTCCAAACCTACGCTTTTGGTAGCGCCCCTCGGTATGTGGAAGAACTACGGGCTTTAGGCATATGTACCTCCTCAGCCCAGGGTCTCTAACGACGACGTCCTCAAAGCTCCACTTGCCAAACAACAGAATTGGGTTCCCGTCGAGCGTCTTTAATTCTCTGGGACATTCCTCAATTATTGGGACGTCGCCTATGTACTCCACTCGACTAGTCTTAGGCAGCTGCTCGCCGAAGATCGATGCCATCGCCGCACCTACAGTCAAGTTTTAAATATTTTCCACCTTCTCTGACAGTATATCCTCCACGGCGATTCTCGCTTTGTCATATTCGGCGTTGAGGCTGTGTAAAATACGTCGATACACATCTATGTACGAGGCGCTCTCCGCTTCTGCAATTTTGGTTGCCAAGCTCAGGAGAAATGAGGGAGAACAATCTACCACATACCTACTGTTCCCCCAAGCCACTACACATAGGCCTTTCACGACTGGTTGACGAGCGAGAAGTTAAATTTCTGCCATGTATAAATAAGTCGGGGGAGAGTGCACTGAAACTAATTAATTCTAAGTTTCCACTTGGTGTTACACCGCCTGCCCCCGTAGCACTGTCCTATATATTCGACAACCCCCTCTTTTCTTAGACGCGTGAGCACTGCAGTCACAGTGTGCCTTTTAATTCCAAGAATTCTGGCTATGTCGGCGCTACTCAGCTCCCCCCGCTCCTGTAATAATCTAATGATGGCCTCGGCGATGGCCCTCACGTCACTTCCACTACGCATATGCCAAAGTCGTTGCTAGCTTTATATCTTTTTAAAGCCGGCACCACATGAGCCTAGATGAGCGGGGTCAGAGGATCTGAGTCGTGAAGATCGGCGGATATATGAGGCGATGGTTTTAACCACGACGGCCGCCACATTGGAAAACCCAGATAGCTCTTTAAACACGGCGATTGTCTTCTTCAACAGTTGCATGGGGGGAGCTGCGTCTGGCTCTCCATCGTACCATATAAAACACCGCTTAAACCAACATATCTGCAGGTAGTACAATACGCCGTCCTCTACGTCGTACTCAGCCTCAGCCTCGAATAGCCCATGCCTAACGTATAGATATTCTCCAGCCACTTTGCCCCCACTCTTGATGATCTCCTTCTTTATTACTAAACCGCCCTTTCTAATATAAAGAGAGAGCTCCTCAGCCACGTATACGTGAAAAAGCAAAAATAAAGTCGTGCAGACAAAATATAGAAGATGTGAGTAATATGACGAAGACGGGATGTGCTGAGATGTGACGAGGTAGAACCCACCGATTTTTATACGTCAAATAGTCGGTAAATACGTCACAGGTACCATGGGCTCTCGGACTTGGCCTTTGACAACCACCCCTACCTTCGGCACTATTTCTACCTCATAAATCCCCGGATGTACGGGGCTCCAGCGCATTTTTCTAATAAACATGACACGTTTAAAGGCTCCATCTCGCGTCTTAGCTATGCCCATGATGAATACCCCCGTGGCTAAGAACTCCTCTACGCCATATCTACTGATGGCTCCTGAGCCGGAGGGAATCTCGGTAGTTATGATGTTAGTAGTCGCTATCTCCCTCTCTATGCTCATCACCAGCACCCTGATATACTCCCTAAGCACTTGCACGTCTTTGTCAAGCGAAACCAGAGGAGCTATTGGGTCTATGACCAGCCGCTGAGCCCCCAATGCCGCCACATAGTCCCGTATCGAGGCCACAAGCGATTTCGCAATTGCCGTGGGGTCCTTTTCTCTAATTCTCTCTACAATGTCCATCTCTGGCACAAGCACCTCCAAGAGGCCCTTGGCCCTAAGCTCCTCTATATCCCAGCCAAATCTCCTCGCGCCTTCTACAAATTGTTCATATGTCTCATCTACGGAGATGTATATGCCGGGTTCCCCATATTTAAGGGCGCCTTGTATTAAAAACGTAAGCGCGGTCAAAGTCTTTGCAGTACCTGTTTCGCCAGATATGAGGTATGTCCTCCCCCTGATAAACCCCCCTCCGAGCACTGTGTCAAGACCCTCTATGCCTGTGGGCACTGTCTCATAGTATAAGTGCCCTTCCACAGCTTCTCCATGGCTACATTATAAATACTCTTCTCTTACGCGCTACCGCAGGCGTTCTCCTGTGAACGCCATTGGCAGTAATTCGCTAAGTCTCGCTGTTTTGACCTTGTTGCGGCTGGCCATTACCACTAGGGCGTTTGGATTAAATTCGGCTATTACCTGCCTACACGCGCCACAAGGGGCCACGGGCTCGTCTGCGTCTACATACACCGCCACAACTTCTATGTCTCTATCGCCCTCAGAGACTGCCTTAAATATTGCGACACGCTCTGCACACACGGTGAGGCCGTACGATGCATTTTCTACATTTACGCCTGTATAAACTTTCCCACTCCTAGTCTTCACGGCCGCAGCCACCTTAAACTTGGAGTAGGGCGCATAGGCGTTGTTTAAAACAGCCTTCGCCGCCTCTACTAACTCGTCCATGCGCCTTTATAAATGGAACTTAATAAGCCAGTGGCTACAGCAGAGGAGATACGTGGAAGAATTGTAAAACATGGCGCATCGATACGCGACACAGTGGTTGAAACTTTGCCGCACACCTACTCCATGATGGTGGAACAAATAAGGTCTATAGCAAGCACATATAAAAACGACTTAGACACATTTATTGCAAATATTTCAAACATAAAGAATCTTGACTTATTGATCATCTATATAATATCATTATCAATTTTAAACAAATACAAAAATTTGACTGCGGCTGAGCTTTCCACGTTTTCAAACGCCTATGAAAGATATGTATACGACGTGTTTTCCGCATCCAAGCTTCGAAGAGCGTTAGAAGAAGTTGTAGACAGAGAAGTCGCAAATGAGGTGGTATCAGGCACCATAAGGGCCATTAATATAATATTGAATAAATATAAATCACTTAATTTATGGATAATTAAACAGAAAAAAATTTTAAACTTTGAAAAAGATATTAGAAAAATTATTTTTAGAGATGAAGGGGGGAACAGAGTGGGGAGAGGTGTAAAACTGTTCTTAAGAACTTTCATACATGAGACAAATATACCCCTAGCAATACGTATAGCATATACCCAGGAGCATCGTAAATATCTACTCCATGGAGATATTTACACAACACTTGTCACAATAAGATCAGGCGCCTTTGAAGATGTCAAGAGTATAACGGCGGAGAGAGTGAAAGCCAGAATAGCAAAGAGAATCCTCTGCCAAGAACGGGGAGGAAAATGCAACGACGTAGTCCTCAGACTGGGAAGCATAAGAGGCCTCGTGAGATATGTGGGAAAGGTAAGTGGAGACCCGGTGTTATTTGAGAGGGGCGCCTATGACATAGGAATTAAGTACTGTAAAGAATTGAAGTGTGACATATGCCCAATTAGAGATGTGTGTAAGCGATATACCTTCGTCAGAGTTAAATAGTCCCACCTCAATCTCCATATGTTACTAAAAGGAAAGGTAAGCATAGTCACAGCGGCAAGTAGGGGAATTGGCGCAGGCGTTGCGTCCGTGTTAGCACGCGAGGGATCCGACTTAGTAATAGCCTCCAGAGACAAGGCAAGGCTTGAAGACCTTGCAAAAAGACTCTCGTCTCAATACGGCGTCACCGTAGTCCCAGTGAAAGCCGACTTGACTGTAAGAGAGGAGGTGAGGCGCATCTCGGTGGAGGCCCTCCGCAACTTTGGCAAAATAGACGTGTTGGTGTACAACACAGGCCCCCCCAAGCCGGGGACGTTCTTAGAGCTAAGCGAAGAGGATTGGGAATACGGGGTGAGACTCCTCCTAATGAGCGCCATCTGGCTTACCAGAGACGTAGTGCCGCACATGATACAGAGGGGTGGAGGAAGGCTCATATATATAACCTCCAGCACTCTAAAACACCCGATACCCACGCTTACACTCTCCAACGTAATCCGCATCTCTTTAGCAGGTCTGGTCAAAACCTTGGCATATCAACTGGGGCAATACAATATATTAGTCAACGGTATTATGCAAGGATACATAGACACGGAGCGCGTAAGAGAAGTGGCGTCCACCAGAGCCCAGCGTGAGGGGAGGTCTGTGGAAGATGTGCTGAGGGAAATAGCAGCGGAAATTCCGCTGGGCCGCCTAGGCAAGCCGGAGGAGATAGGCGAATTAGTGGCGTTTCTAGCCTCTGATAAAGCGAGCTATATAAGTGGGTCGCTCATACTAATTGACGGCGGGCGGACTCTGTGTATTTAAGCCAGCAGATTAAGCGATGCAAATACCTCTTCTATCACTTCTCTGCTCGCCTTAAAGCCGTATTTCACCTCCACGAACCCCCTCCTGAAATCTACTACGTCGCGTCTAACCGAGGCTGGGTCCTCGCCGCGTAAAACTCTCGCAATAAACTTGGCTATTTCCCTCATCTCGTCTTTCCCCATGCCAAACCTAGTCATCTCCTGGACCCCAATCCTAATGCCGCTTGGCTTTACCACGCTTCTGTCCCAGGGGAGGGCATTTTTGTTCACTATGATATTAGCCTCCTCCAACAGCGCTGCAACTTTGTCGCCTCCGCCGTACTTTGACACGTCAACTGCCACCTGGTGCGTCTTCGTGAAGCCGAGTCTCTCGGCCACGGGCGTGACGCCCTCCTCGGCCAAGGCCTCAGCCAAGGCTTTGGCGTTTTCCACAACTCTGCTCGCATATTCGTGTCCAAACAGCTTCATCTCGACGAGAGTTATATATGTGGCCACGTAGCGGTGAAGATGGTAATTCGATGTAAATGTTGGAAATACAGCCTTCTGAATTTGGCCGTTTGCATCATCACCTAGATTGGTCGCTATGAGACCTCCCTGAGGCCCTGGGAAAGTCTTATGAGTAGACGACGTAATTACGTCGGCCCCCTCTCTGAGGGGATTTGGGAAGACGCCCCCCACTATTAGCCCCAGGACGTGGGCTGAGTCGTGTAGCACGTAGGCCCCAATACCTTTGGCTATTTCGGCAACCTCTTTGATGGGGTGTGGAAATAAGTAGAGAGAGCCGCCAAGTATTACGAGATTTGGCCGCTTATCCTCAAGAACTTTACGCGCGGCGTCTACATCGACGTTGAAGTTCTCCAAGTCCCAGGGCAATTCCACAGTCTTTATCCTCAACGCCTTTAGCCCGCCCACGTTGCTATGGCTAATGTGGCCGCCGCATCTAATGGGAAGCGACGCCACAGATCCCCCTTCTGGCACTAGGGCAAAGTACGTAGCCAGGTTGGCCACTGTGCCAGAAATTGGCCTCACATCCACAAATTTTGCGCCAAGGACCTCGGCGAATTCCTTCACCAACGCCTCCTCAACCACGTCAACATACTTCGTCCCTTGGTAGTACCTACTGCCAATTGTCCCCTCGGCGTATCTGCCGCCGAAGTCATTTATGTAAAAAATCTCTGCAAGAGGCGACATCACGTTCTCTGACGCGATGAGGTTTATAGTCTCCCACCTCCTCCACCTATTGTGGCGCAAGACGACGTCTAAAACCTCTTTAATCTCCCTTGGGATCATTAAGACGTAGATCTTACCAATATAAATCGGTTAGTCTAGAGATATCGACGTAATTCTAGTATGCGGATACTGCCCCGCTTCGTCTTTCTCATACTTCTTCAACATGTCCCATATAGTCAAAAGGGCAACCCCCGCCGAGAAGAGGGCCTCTGGAGCCGGCGACACGTCTCTAGCCTTCACCTCCACGCGCACCTCCACCGCGTCGACTACCTCTATATCGATCTTATAGTGTTGAATTTTTGGACAAACGCCACCGACAATTTCGCAGAACCTCTTAGAACTTAGAGATGCCGCAGTCTGTGCCGCGTAAAGCGGGTGCCCCTTCTCGACAGGCCTTTTCACGAGCTCAAGGCTCTTCAACATAAGTCTCCCAAACGCCCTCGCCGACAGATCTCCACGGCGCTCAAATGGGGCCTCTTGCAACTCGCCTTGTATCTCCACGGGAGATCCCTTCACCTTTGCCTCAACTAACATGTTCCTCATCTCCACGGCCCCCGAAGCCACTGCCCCAACTAAGGCGCCGAAAAGCACGTCCATTTCAACACCGGTTTGCCACTCCGCGACGCCCTCCACGTACAGCCTACCCCCTCTACACGTTGCGCCGGCACGGAGTGGCACTGGATGTAAGAACGGCAAATGGCGGTAGGCCTCCGCCGCGCCCTTAGCCGCAACTACCGTATTACACCTGCTGAGCCCGAGTTCCACTGAAGCCTTCGCATATCTATACACGTCGAGCTTCTTTGAAACGTCGACTATCATCCCCAACACTTCTCCACCTCTGCATACAACTTCTCTAACTCCGCCGGCGCCAGTTTCCTCCTCTCCGCACGTTGTATCAGTATCTTCCCCGCCAGCAACCTGGCGCTCTTTTCATCGAGCTCTTGCCTAAGCTTAGAGAGCAATTCGCTACACTCTTCAATGGGCTCATCTATATATTTCTCAAAGAGCTTCGCCTTCTTTATCTCCAGCTCAGCCCACGTCAAGTCCGCTTGAGGCAGAGGCCACCTATGCCCACATTTTTTACACACAAACTCACCGCTGGGCGCCAACATTATCTCCCTAGAGCCACATCTTGGACACGACACCAAAAATCACTATGTGGCAGTTAATAAAGCTAACAACGGAGGCCTCTCTGCTCAATCCACTCCCTCAGCCTAGGGCCATACACCCTGGGGACCTTGGCCAAGTCGGAGACCCGCCTAGCGCCCACCAAAAACATAGCAACCTTGAGCTCCGTCAAGACGGCGCTGATCTCCTCCCTAATTCTCCCATCTAAGACAGCTCTTAGCAGAGGCTGAGACATTGTAAAAAAGTTCGCCCCAAGAGCCAGAGCCCTTGCCCCATCAAGTCCGCTTCTAACTCCGCCAGAGGCTATCACATACCCCCCAAAGACAGACCTAACCTCACATATAGAGGCCGCAGTGGGTATACCCCACGTCTTAAAAACCTCGGAAATACGCCTATACAGCTCTAGGCCAGCCCCCAGCGCCCTAGCCCCCTCAATAGACACAAACGAGGTGCCGCCCAGCCCGCCCACGTCTATGGCATCTACAACTCCAGCGAGGCGCTCCGCCACTTCTTTAGATATTCCATTGCCCACCTCTTTCACAATAACGGGCTTCCCCACCGCCCTCTTGACAAGCTTGATTTTCTCCAACACGCCGCGGAACCGCGGCTCCCCCTCGGGCTGAACCACCTCCTGCGCGGCGTTTAGATGAATCGCTACAGCATAGGCGTCAATCATCTCCACAGCCTCCACAACCCACTCCACCACCTTCTCCTCAGGCAACGCAGAAAGCTGGGGAGCGCCCAAGTTGGCCACCTTGGGGATAGTGGGGGCGTGTTGTTTTACCACCTCAAAAGTCCACCTAACTGAGGGATTTTGCAACGCAACACGTTGAGAGCCGACATACATCGGGATGCCAAACTCCTCAGCTGCCTTGGCGAGCTCTGCGTTAATTTTACCGGCGAGCTCTGTGCCTCCAGTCATTGCACCGATGCCAAAAGGCGCGCTCACCTTAGCCCCCAGGAAATCCGCCGAGAGGTCTACATCCGCCAAGTCAAGCTCGGGCAGAGCGTTGTGGATGAGGAGAACCTCGTCAAACCAAGGCGAGCCTACTTGAGAAACGTCAGAATAAGCTAAGTGGATGTGGTCGTCCTTTCTCTTCTCCATTACTGTTTCTGCTGAGCCCTAGCTCTTACACAGCCTCTGCCAGTACAACGCGAGCCAATAAACCCGACCTTCTGGCCAGGCGGCGCGGTCTTTGGAACCGGCGTGCCGCCCTTCTGGTGAGACCCACCGCCATGCGGGTGGGCATAAGGCGACATCGCCTTGCCTCTCACAGTCGGATACTTCCAAGACTTAGCCCTAGCCCTGTGGTACTTCTTGCCAGCTTTTACAAACGGCTTCTCAACCCTCCCTCCGCCAGCCACAATGCCAATCGTAGCTCTACCCCTTGCGTCAACCTCAATCACTCTGCCACTGGGAAGACGGACAATTGTCTTATTCTCCTCAGGCCTCTGACCAATTACCAGGGCATACGTACCTCCAGACCTGGCAAACTTCCCCCCGTCCCCAAACCGCTTCTCAACGTTAAACACCATGGTACCCTCCGGAATTTTACCAAGCGGCAACACGTTCCCCACGGCGGGCGGCGCGTCGGGGCCCACCTGTATTACCTGCCCTACGTAGAGGCCCTCAGCAGCGTAGTTGAAAAACTCGACCCCATTCTCCATTCTGATTTTCGCCACAGGCGCATTGAGGCCTGGCTCATGTAATATCTCTACGACAATGCCCCTCCCCGAGATGTTAGGAGGGTAACGGACAGGGCCGTCCCGCTTCCAACTGGGCGACCTAAACTGCGAGCCGCCTCTTCCGCGCCGCTGTACCAAAATGCGCTTACCCATATACGCGCGGTAATGCACATCGTTTATAAATTTGATGCCCCAACCTAGGGATAGGCAAATCGACAAAGTAGACCCCAGCTTCACAATCGCCACGCCTGCCCGTGTACCTACACATCGCTTCGCAATCACCGCTAGGACCGCCCACATAGTCGCGGAGCGCGTATGGCTCTGCTGTAACCTTTGAAGCCAGCAGAGGCACAAGGCGCGAAGAGTTATATGCAGAGGTGCCTCTAGGCGTAGTGATGAAATGCACCTAACCCGAGAGGTGGCGAGCTCACGGTACGCTGAGGGTTAAACTTTATATACCGGGTCGTGGGTGGTGCGCCATGGGTCGCGTGAAGCCGAAGTTTATAAAGTCGCTTGCGGAGAAGCTTTTAGAGGCGTACCCCGACAGGTTTACCGAGAGCTTTAAAGAAAACAAGAAGGCGGTGGCCGAGCTCGCAGATATACCCAGCAAGACTGTGCGCAACAAAGTGGCTGGATACATTACTAGACTTGTGAAACGGCAGAAGGCAAAGGAAAAGGCTGAGCAAGCCGCGTAGCTATGCCTCTGTCCAAGGGCGACTACATACTTCTGGACTACACGGTGGTGTCTAAAGATGACAACAAAGTAGTTGAGACGACGGTGGAGGCCGTGGCCAAGGAGGCCGGCATCTACAGGCCCGAGAACGTGTACGGACCCCGCCTCATCGTCCTGGGCGAGACGCAACTTTGGGAGCCGGTGGAGAACGCCTTGCTGTCCATAGACGAGGGGCAAGACTTCGAGGTAGAGGTGCCGCCTGAGAAGGCCTATGGAGTAAGAGACCCGAACAAGGTCAAGGTTGTCTCTATTAGGGAATTCCACCGCCACGGCATTGTTCCACAGGTAGACGATGTTGTGGAGTACGAGGGGCAACGGGCGCGGGTGGTGTCGATCTCGGGAGGACGCGTGGTGTTAGACTTCAACCACCCGCTGGCCGGCAAGGCGTTTATTGTCAGAGGACGTGTAGTAAAGAAGCTAACTACAGTGGAAGAGAAGGCGTTGGCTCTGTTAAAGCTGTATTTGCCTAGGATTTCTGAGGAGAAGGTCAAGGTGGCTGTTGAAGGCGATGTAATAACACTGCAACTGCCAGCCGAGGTATTGCTCTACGAGCGGATTGGTGGTATTCTTCTCCAGTACGTCTCAGAAGTTTCTACTCGTTTTCCAGAGGTGAGGCGTGTTAGGTTTATAGAGGAGGTTGAAGTAAGGAGTTAATTTTTAAAGGTGGCTCAGCGGCGCTTACATGACCACCACTGTTGGCATAGTGGCTAAAGACGGCGTAGTTCTTGCCACCGACAAGCGGGTCACCGCCGGCTACTACATTGCACACAAGGCCGGCGAAAAGATCTGGAAAATCGACGACCACGTGGCGGCCACGATGTCGGGGGGCGTGGCAGACCTGCAGTCCGTCTTATCCTTTCTCTCGCTACGCGCGCGGGAATACCGCGTTGAGCACAAGAGGCCTATACCAATACGCGCGTTGGTAAACTACGTCTCTCTACTCCTGTTCTACTCTCGCCCATATATCTACCTTGTACACTCAATAGTAGGCGGCGTAGACGCGGAAGAGGGCCCTGTCCTCTACATGGTGGATTGGCTTGGCACTGTGACCAAGGAGAAGTACATAGCGACTGGCAGTGGGTCTCCCTATGCCAAAGGCGCTTTGGAGGTGGCGTATAGAGAGGATCTTACAATCGACGAGGCTGTGGAGTTGGCCATCAGGGCAGTAAAGGCGGCCATTAGAAACGACCCAGGCTCTGGCGAGGGCATAGACGTAGTTACCATAACCAAGAGCGACGGCTTTAGGCGGGTGTTTACAACACAGCAGAAAATCATAATTCCAGAGTAGCCATGGAGATCAAAGATGTTGCGATAAGGAAGATTTTCACGGGGAGGGGCGACTTAACGGTTGAGGTGGAGGTGGCCACTGAGGACTTTGTGGCCAAGGCCGCGGCGCCGGCCGGGGCGTCTAGGGGGGCCAACGAAGTTGTGTACTTCCCTGAGGAGGGCATCGATGCGGCAATTGCGGCGTTTGAGCGGCTGGTGGCGCCAGAGGTGGTGGGGCTAGACGTGAGCGAGCCATATGTGGTAGATGGGAAGTTGGAGGAGGTGGACGGCACTGCGAGGTTCGAGCGTATAGGGGGCGCCGTTGCCATAGCTACCTCGTTTGCCTCGGCTGAGGCTGGTGCCGCGTCTCTTGGGCTTCCCCTCTTCTCCTTCATTGGCGGGGCTTATGCCAGGAGGCTCCCGCTCCCCCTGGGCAACGTGATAGGAGGGGGGAAGCACAGCAGAGGCCTCGGCCCAGATATACAAGAGTTCTTGGCGATACCGCTGAATCCCCCCGACATCTTCACAGCTATTTACACAAACGTAGAAATTCACAAGAGGGCTCTCAAGGGGATCTTGAAGGTGGACGCGAGTTTCACCGGTGGGAAAAACGACGAGGGGGCTTGGACGCCTCGCATATCCTCTCGCACCGCCTTGAGGATATTAAAAGAGACGGCAGAGGAGGTGGGTAAGGAGGTGGGCGTTGAGGTGGGGATCGGCGTAGATGTAGCCGCCTCTAGTCTCTGGAACGGCGAAAGGTACGTCTACAAAAACGAGGGGGTTGAGAGGGGGCCTAGGGAGCAGTTGGAGTTTATCGCGAAGCTGATCGAGGAGTTCGACTTGGTATATGTAGAGGACCCGTTCCATGAAGAGGACTTTCAATCCTTTGCAGAGCTCACCGACCGTTTTAGAGACAGGCTCATAGTCGGCGATGACCTGTTTGTAACAAACCCCGACAGGATAAGGCACGGCGGCAGACTTAAGGCCGCGACTGGCGTAATTATTAAGCCTGACCAAATAGGCACGCTACTCCGCGCCCATACAGCCGTGTCAACAGCCAGGGAGTACGGGCTGAAGATCGTGGTATCGCACAGATCTGGCGACACTGAGTACAAGACACTTGCACACGTCGCCGTTGGTTTTGGAGCCGAGGTCATAAAAACTGGGATTATGGGCGGCGAGAGGACGGCCAAATTGAACGAGCTCATTAGAATAGGGGAGTACTTAGGCAGGTGGGGGAACATATCGCGAATTAGGTAACAGCCTGAGCGACCTAAGATACTACATATAAAGGAGTCGAATATTTGCCGTGGTTGTTAGAATAAAGAGCCGCATATGGGTTGATAAAGATGGGCAAGAGTTGATAGGGCCCGGCATCTACAGCATATTAAAGGCAATTGAGGAGACGGGCTCAATAGCATCGGCGGCGAGGAAGCTGGGCTACTCATATAAATTCGTGTGGACGTATATAAAGCGGCTTGAGGACGTCTTAGGCGTCCCCCTCGTGGAGTCTAAGAGGGGGGGCAAGGAGAGGGGCGTAACCGAGTTGACGGAGGTGGGAAAAATCTTGTTAAACTACTACGAGTCCATGAGTAGAGAAGTGGAGGAGGTGTTAAAGCGGTGGGAACAGAAGTTTTCAAACTTGGTAGAGACTCTACAAACGGCAGTGGCAGAAGTGGAAAAAGAGGAAGAGATCCCGTATTACGAGGAGGAGTAGGGGCATCCGACCTACTTTGCCGCCCTGGGTCGCCCCTAGCGGATCATTAATCCCCCCCTCATGTCGCCCCGTGGGCGAGCTCTAGACAATAACCCATGTAAGAACAGATAATAGATTGAATAGGCTTCAAGGCCGGTGGGGGAAATGGGCATGCTAAATCTCGCGGGCTCTTCTCTCTGCGCTGAGGGCTACACGTCTCTCCTGGCCTCGAATCTACATTTGACGACTAGATTCTTCGCGCCTCAGTCATTTAGAAGCGTATATGTGGAATCTAGGCTCTCTACTCGCAAGAGCTGTCTTTACCGCGTACACCATGCCCTCGACGTCTCTGTTCTTGATGTACGGAGCTAAGTCCACCGCAGGCTCGGCGTATATACAGGTCTTAAGCTTGCCATCGCTTGTGAGTCTCATGGTAGTACAGCCGCTACAGAACGTGGGGTTGTTGTAGTTCTTTATGAGCTCTATGGTGACGCCGCCGAGTTTGTACAACGGCCTATTGTGCAACTCTTTTCTCAGGGAGAGAGGCCTGCCGCCCAGTCTCGTCACTATCTCTGCTATCGTCTCTATTGGCTCGTAATAGTCGCCAAACACCTTTAGCCCACTTCCGGAGGGCATGAGCTCTATGAACTGCAGCGATGCGTCAAGCGATGCGGCTAATTTCACCAGCTCCTTAACGCTTTTATCATCAGTGTTAATGCCCCTTAATACAACGGCATTTAGCTTAATTGCCAGACCTCTATTTCTGCTCTCCTGAAGCCCGCGTAGGACCTCTTTAAAAGCCCACGTAGGAGCTCCCACGACCTTGGAATATTTCTCAGGATCCGCCGTGTGTATAGAGACGTTTATCTTCCTAAGCCCAGCCTTATACAGCCTGTCCACCCACCTCCTCAGGAGAAGCCCATTAGTGGTTATTGACACGGCGGCGACCCTCGCTATTGCTTCAACTATTTTATCTATGTCTCGCCTGAGCAACGGCTCACCTCCTGTCAACTTAAAATCGTAGACGCCGAGCTTTGAAAACACGTATGAGGCAAATTCGTAGTCCTCAGCCGTAAGCGTCGAACCCTGCCGCCTCTGCTGGCCCTCAAAATGACAAAAGAGACAGTTGTAGTTGCACTCGTCATCGACGACATATCTCATTTTCAAAAACGGCCTGCCAACCCTATCACTAAGCACAGTCTAACACGAATGGCAGATTAAATATATACCGTGCACGTGTAGTATACGTGTACTTAAACCTCTACTAGTAGTGCCTTGTGGTGTTGTGGCAAATGTCGGCTGTGCTTCTTGCAGTCTTGGCGTGGGCTCTCTACAGCAGATATGTTTCACTCTTCTGGGTCGTCATATCGGCTACGTTGCTTCTCATCTCCAGCGGGCTTTTGGCGTCGTTGAACACGGCGTTGATCGGGTTGGTAGTACTTAGGGGAATTTTTGATAGATATAGAAGAGAAATACTTACTCTATTTATTAGTTTACTAATTGTAAAAATTGTTTTTATAACTGAACTTTATTTAGACGAAAGGCTCCCGCTTGTGTACTACCTCTTAGATGGAGTATTCACAGCAACTTCTGCGTTTATGTTGTCTGCCTACAGTTTTAAGCCGCCTCGCCTTAAGTATGCCCAAGTTCTAGCTTTCCCTGCCTCTGCCCTCTCTTCTCTTCTTACATTGCCAGAGTCTGTCGTTTTAGGAATACTGGTAGCCCTATTGGACACGCCTCCGTATGTCGCCGCGGCGCTGGCGGCGGCTAATGCCGCATATCTATACGTCGTGGGGGACACCGCGCTCTTTCTCCCACCGTTGCTGTTCACAGTGGCATATGTTATAGCGTACAAGAGGGTGTTGTTTATAGCGGAGAAGCCGCCGGCGGGCTGGCTCTACTCGTGGCTTGGGGGTAGGTACAAGGTGGTTAAACTGCTCGGCGTGGGCGGGTTCAGCTACGTGCTCGCGGTTAAACGCGGTGGCAAAATCTATGCAGCTAAGATACTTCGCTATACGGACGACTACGGAGTTCCCCTGGCCGGAGACGAGAAGGTGCTCGCCTTCTTTGGCCAAGAGATGAATAGGTATCTTGAGATAAAGTCGGAGAGAATAGTCAAGGCGTATGAGGTGTATCTGCCAGCGGTTGGGTACAAAGACTTGCGCCACTACATGAGAGACCCGCCCTACATCTTGCTTGAGTACATGAGGGGAACCTTGAGAGACGTGCTTAGGATTAAGAAAACTCTGCCAGTGCCGCAGGTGGTGGAGATGTTTAAACAGCTCGCCGCCGGCCTATACGACATACATAGGCACAACGTCGTCCACTTAGACATAAAGCCGGAGAACATCATGTTTGGAGAGGGCGGAGTAGTCAAAATAGGCGACATGGGGATAGCGAAGGTTGTGGCCGGGGGGTATGTGCATAGTAGCTATATGTCTCCTGCATACGCGGCTCCGGAGCTTAAGAGAGGCGTGGCCTCCTTTGCCTCAGACGTATACTCGCTTGCTTGCGTCATCTACGAGGCTTTAACGGGGATAAACCCAAACGTCTTCGTGGAAAACGGATACCCGGTGCCTCCGCCCAGCTCTTACAACAAAGAGGTGCCCCCTTGGCTGGACGAGCTGTTGTTAAAGATGCTGGCGCCGGACCCAGCCCGGAGACCTAGCGCAGCTGAGGTTCTGAAAGCGTTGGAGGGGCGCTGAGGCGTTACCTTTATTACCAAAGAGGTTTAACAAGGGCGTGCCCTGGAGATGTCCCATCTGCGGCACTGAGAACCGCGACGACGCGTTGACATGTAGAGTGTGCGGAGCCTATAAGCCCGAGGCAACTACAAAGAGGATGGGCCAGCCGCCGAGGGAGGAGGTCAGCGGCGTAGTTGTAATAGAGGTGTTGGAAAGCCCCGTGGAGCCCCTCGTGGGGAAAAAGTTTGAGTTTAGAGTCAACTCGCCCGGCACGATTATCACCGTGGGGAGGTCTGTGGAAAACCAAGTGGTGGTGCCAGACCCCCTGGTCTCGAGAAGACACTTAAGGCTCATAGTGACGCAGAACGGCATAGTAGTAGAGGACTTGGGCAGCAGCAACGGCACATATCTATTGACGGAGGGGGGAGAGCGGCTAGTAAAGGTGGAGAACGTTGGAAAAAGCGCCGTGTTACGCATAGGGAGGACCAAGCTTAGAATCGTTGCTTGAAAGTATATATACTACCTCTGTCGCCACATCCACATGGCCGAGGAGGCGCAGTATGAGTATCTCGTGCCGCTGGAGAAATACTTAAGCGCAGGCGTGAGATTGGGAACGCGGCTCTCCAATAAGTACCTAGAGGAGAGGGGCTTCATATACGCGGTTAGGCCAGACGGTTTGAGGATCTTCGACATTAAGAAAATCGACGAGCGGCTGAGAATTGCGGCCAAACTCATCGCGAGGTATCCGCCCGACAGAGTGTTAGTACATACCACAAGGCCCTACGGCTTCAAGCCAGTGCAAATGTTCTGCAAATTTGTCGGATGCAAAGCTCTCACAGGCAGATTTATACCAGGCATGTTGACTAACCCCAATCTCTCAAACTACCTTGAGGTAGACTTGCTATTCGTAGTAGACCCGAGACTAGACTCCCAAGCCGTCGCCGAGGCGGCCAAGATGGGGATACCCGTGGTGGCGCTTGTAGATACAGACACGCCGCATCAATACATCGACTTCATGATCCCCTGCAACAACAAGGGGAGGAAGAGCCTGGCGCTCATCTTCTGGGTTTTGGCTAGGCAGGTTCTTAGAGAGAGAGGCGAGCTTAAGCCTGACCAAGACCTCCCTGTCCCGCCCGAGGAGTTTGAGACGAGACTTGTACAAACTTAAACTTTTTAAAATTATAGACGTATAGACAAGCAATGCGTATTAGAAAGCCCGCCGTAGCCGGTTACTTCTACGAGTCGAGGGCCGACGAGTTGCAGGCGCGGATTGAGTGGTCTATTAAACACGAGATTGGGCCCAAGGCCCCCGTCTTGCCTAAACTCGGGACCGAGGCCCTAGGCGGCGTGGTTCCACACGCCGGATATATGTACTCAGGGCCTGTGGCCGCGTGGCTGTACTCGGCCCTGGCAGGTTACGGCGCGCCCACAACCTTCGTTATCATTGGCCCAAACCACTACGGCATAGGCGCCCCCGTGGCAATTATGAAGTCTGGGGCTTGGGAAACCCCCTTCGGCCGTGTGGAGATAGACGAAGAGCTCGCCTCGCTGATAGCGTCGAACTATAGGGAGATTGAAGACGATGCCCACGCCTTTTCTAAGGAGCACTCAATCGAGGTACAGTTGCCGTTTATCCAGTACTACTTCAAAAACGTCAAGTTTGTGCCCATAGCGGTGTGGAGACAGACGCTGTCTACGTCGCGCGAGTTGGGAAAGGCAATTGCCAAAGCCCTGAGAGAGTACAAGAGGCGAGTGTACTTATTGGCGAGTAGCGACTTCAACCACTACGAGCCCCACGACGTCACCGTTAAAAAAGACGACATGGCGATAGGCAAAATCTTGGAGTTAGACGAGGCTGGGCTCTTCGATGTGGCGTCTAGATTCGACATATCGATATGTGGAATAGGGCCCATAGCGTCGGTGATAGTTGCGGCGAAAGAGCTGGGGTTCTCCAACGCGGCCTTGCTCAAGCATGCGACTTCTGGCGACACGAGCGGCTATCGCGATGAGACGGTTGGCTACGCCTCAATCCTCTTCTATAAATAACTTAATGACGTGCTCGCCCCCTCTTATCCCATATGTGGCCACATAAGGCGCCTTCCCCCTCATGGCTATAAGCTTCGCGAGCCCCTCCTCGTAGCTGGGGGCGGGTATGTGGTGGGGCTCTAAAGCCCACACCACCGACAGCGCACGTGCAGTCTTCATGCTTGGAGTGCCCACGTAGACAAGCTGCAGAGGCCTAAACTTGGCCACTCGCCTTGCCAGCGCCCCGCTCATGCTGTATATGAGGATGTCTGCCCCAAGATCTTCTGCCAGTTCTACAAGCGCTTTTGCGAATCTATCTCTCACGCCATTGGGGAGAGGGCGCTGAGGCACGTGGTACTCCACCGCGTTGAGAATTTTTGTAAGCCAGCTGGCAGCCTCAATGGGGTATCTCCCGCTGGCGGTCTCGTTGGTAAGCCAAACGCTGTCAACTCCCATGGAGGCAGTCGTGAACACGTCGTTGACCTCGGCCCTTGTGGGCGTTGGGTAACTCTGGAGGGAATCTAACAGTTGTGTGGCCACGGCGACTGGCTTCCCCAGCCTCAGCGCGGTGTAGACAACTCTGCGTTGTACAACGGGCAGAGACTCAAGCCCGTAGTGGAGGCCTAAGTCGCCCCTGGCCACGACCAAGTAGTCGCCACATTGGGCCAACTCCTCTAACGCCTCGACGGCCCGCCTTGTCTCAATTTTGACCGCCACCTGGCTCTCAAACCCAAGCTCCCTCAAGATAGCCCTCGCCTTTTCTACATCTCCACAGCCCCTGGCCAAGCTCACAGACACGTAATCCACTTCGCGGGCGAGGTGGGCAATCCCCCGTAGTGTCTCTATGTCGTCGTCGGTGGGCGAGGGCAGATCGAAGTCCTTGCCCTCAATCACCACAGCCTTGCCGCTTTCAACAACGCCGCTCGACTCAGCCAACGCCCTAGCGGCGCCGGGCCCCGCCGAGACGACCCTCATCCTCAACTTGCCGTCAAGCATTAAGACCACATCGCCAGGCTCTACAACCGCGAAGAAGAGCTCTGGCACTGGTATAAAACTGCCGTCGGACTCGCGTCCAGGCTTAAATACCACCTCTTGCCCCCTCTCCACGCTTATTGGAGGCGTTTTTCCAACTCGGACGCTTGGCCCCCTCAAGTCTACGACGAGGGCCAGGGGGCGCCCCCTCTCTGCCTCATAGGTCCTAACCGTCCGCACCCGCGCCTCTACCTCGCCGGGGGTGGCATGTGCCAAGTTTATCCTAACGCCGTCTGCCAAGTCTAAGAAGCGGAACACCTCGCCTATCGACAAGGCGTCGGTCGCCGGGCCCAGCGTCAAAACTCTCTTCGTAAGCGGCTTTGCAGAGGCCTTGCCCATGTTATAGAGCCCTGATCCTCTCGCCGACCTTTGGCACAACAGTCGTGATCTTGTACTTGAGCTCGATGGAGGTGGCTAGGCTGATGATCTTCGACGGCTCGCCGTGTATAAGCACAATTTTCTTTGGCTTTGGCTCTATGTGTTCGACGTACTTCATAAGCTCTCTCCTATCGCTGTGGCCCGAGAACCCCGGTATCGACGCCGCCTCCATCCTCATCTGTACCTTGATCTCGCCCGCAGTCAAGCTACGCACAGTGAATTCCCTCTCCCCGTTTAGTATCCTCCTCCCCAAGGTCCCCTCCGCTTGGTATGAGACAAAGATGAGCTTGTTTCTCTCGTCCGGTGCGAGCTGGGCGAAGTAGTCCAGGATAGGTCCGCCGTTTAACATGCCATGAGGCGCTATTATGACGGCTGGCTCCTCGCTCTGGGCTATCTTAGCCACCTGGTTTATCCTATCCTCAACCCGCTTAGCCCTATCTACAATAACCACGGCGCCCGACGTGGTAAATGGATTCACCCCACTGTATATTTCTTCGGCCACCTCTGGGTTTAGGTAGTGCGGGTACATGAGGTAGACGTTCAACGTCTCCACAATCATGCCGTCTACGTAGATGGGGACCCTGGGAATGAGGCCTCCCTCCATCATCTTATTCAGTATGTAGAGTATCTCCTGCCCTCTCCCAGTGCTAAAGGCGGGAATGAGGACCTTCCCGCCCTTAGCCACAGTCTCTGCGACGTGTTTAGCCAAGGCGTTCTCTGCCTCCACCCTCGGCGGCTGGACGTCGTCTCTACCCCCGTAGGTGGACTCCATGATCAACATCTCCACCCGCTTAAACTTGTTCACAGCCCTGTTCAAAAGCCTGGTCTTACCGTACTTGAAATCCCCAGTGTAGAGTATGTTGTACCTCCCATTTCCAATGTGTAAGTGCGCCATCGCTGAGCCTATCTCGTGGCCGGCGTCGTAGAAAGTGAGCTTGATGTCAGGCGTGATGTCCGTCACCTCCTCGTAGTCCAACGTAATTGTGTGATATATCACAGCCTCCACGTCGGCTCTCGAAAAGCTGGGCAAGCCCCCCTCCCTCTCCTTCAACTCCACATAGTCCATCAAGAGGATGTAGGCCTGGTACTTGGTCGGGTCAGTCGCGTATACTGGGCCGCGGTAGCCGTACTTATACAACAGGGGCAGACAGCCCACGTGGTCCATGTGGGCGTGCGTTAAAACGACGGCGTCTAGGCGGTCTAAGTCCAGCATGTCCAACAGAGGGAAGTCCTCATCGTCTTGGACAGGCTTGAGGCCGCAGTCGAGCAAGACGTTGCTTTCGCCGGTGCTGACAAGCACGGCGCTCCGCCCCACCTCCATGGCTCCGCCGAGGAAGGTCACGGTGATAGGCCCCTCTTTAACCACGGGTTCTTGGTGAATAAACCTGGCAAGTCTCTCCATGAGCTCCCTCCTCTGCTCATAAGCGCCGTGGAAGATCTGTCTCACGGCAAGCACCTCGTGCGCAGGTATTTTCTCGCCGCCCCTCGGCACGCCGCTCTCGATAACTGCCCTCCATCCCGTTTTTACAAAAATTTCACGGGCCGCCTCCCTAAGCTCGGCCCCCCTCGCCGGCTTTGAGAGATAGACATACACATCGCCACTTTTCTCAAACACCACCTCCTCAACCCCGTCCAACACCTCCGAAATCACTTGCCTAGCCCTCTTCTCAGGCAGGCGGCTAGACTCGTCGGCCCTCAGAACCACCCTCTTTTTCAACGCCTTAGCCACTTCTCCGACTAAGTCAAAAGCCACGTCCAACGGCCTTCTGACATAGATACAGAGGTTTGGGCCTTCAAAACTCACCTTGGCCACCTCCACCCCTGAGAGAATAGACTTTACCTTACTCTCAACCTCAAGATAAGACACAGGGGATAAGTTCCACTGGTATATTAATTTTGGCCACTCCGCCGAGATACGCTCAACACACCCCTCGACAAGTGGAATATGCTTTCTGGAAGTGTTACACGTCCCGGCCTTAGCGAGCCTCCTGGCAGTTGCACGACCCACGGAAGGCCCCCGAGGTGAGCTTGTAGCGACGCCTGTGGGCGAGGTCTCCCCGTGCAGAGAGGCGAGCGGCACGACGTACGCCGTAGACTAATTCACCGACCTACCTAGTTATAAGTAGGTCGACGATAAAATGTTCATCCTTTAGCCCCGGCGGCGAATGGTGTAATACGTCCTTGGGCCAAAGTCGTGGAGCTCCGCCCCCAGCGCCTTGGCCCGCTCTCTCACGTAGTCGGCCAGTTGGTAAAGCCTCTCGCTACGCAACCTGGCCCGCACTTCTACAAGGGCCTTCACCGCCTCCTCCACCTCCTTAGCCACCTCCCTCCTCTCAAGCACGCCTATTACGTCGGCCATTTTCACATAGTCGGCGAGGATGGCCAGCACGGTGTTCTTCGACAACTTGTCCACCTTGTGTAACACCGTGGATATGATGTACTTAGCCGCAGCGTAGAGCTGTTGCACCGCCTCTGGGGTAGAGAAGTCGTCCTCCAAGGCGCTGTAAAACGCCGCCTTGAAGTTGCCGATGTCCACCCGCTCTCTGTCGGCGTCTCCCGCATCGGCCACCGCCTGGCTCAGCTCGTCATACGCAGTGTATAAAGTCTTGACTATGTCCTCCGCCTGGTCGAGGAGCTCGAAGCTAAACTCCATGGGCTTCCTGTAGTGGCTCATGGCGTAGGCCAGGCGGAGGGCCTCCCCGCTGTACTTAGACAACACCTCCCTAAGTGTAATCACATTGCCGAGGGACTTCGACATCTTCTCCCCCCTAACGGTGAGATACCCCACGTGTATCCAATATTTGGCAAAGTTGTCTACCCCAAAGTAGGCCTTTGCAATGGCGATCTCGTTCTCGTGGTGGGGGAAGATGAGGTCGGCGCCGCCCCCGTGGAAGTCGAAGGGGACGCCCAAGTGCTTAGTGGACATCACCACGCACTCGAGGTGCCACCCAGGCCTCCCGGGGCACCAAGGCGAATTCCACCAAGGCTCCCCCGGACTCCAGCTCTTCCACAAGGCGAAGTCGAGGGGGTTCCTCTTCCCAGGCTCAGGCTCGACTCTCGCGCCTGCAATCAGCTCCTCTATCCTCTGCCTAGAGAGAACCCCGTAGTTGGGCACCTTCCCCACCTCGAAGTAGACAGAGCCGTCTGGGGCCACGTAGGCAAAGCCCTTCTCCACTAGCGCAGATATCCACTTCACCATGTCGTCTACGTTCTCCGTGACTCTGGGGTAGGCGTAGGCGGGCTTTATGAAAAGGCGCTTAGACACCTCGAAGAACTCCGCGATGTACCGCTCAGGCACCTCCCTCCACCTTTTATAAGCCTCAGGGCCAAACTCCTCCCTAGCCTTTGCGATGATCTTGTCATCTATGTCCGTGAAATTTACCACGAGGCGGACCTCGTACCCCAAAGACTCGAGGTACCGCCTAAACATGTCAAAGAAGACATACACTCTCCCATGCCCCACGTGGACGTGGTCATATGGAGTAATGCCACAGACATAGCCTCTGGCAAGGCCCGGCGTATAAGTCGTAAACTCCTCCACCTGCCTAGTCGCCGTATTGTAGATGCGCATAGGTCAGAAAAATTAGCTAATAAAAAACTACGGGTCAAGCGGGAGAGACCTCGTAAAGACGTACGCCATGTCCGGCGGCTCCCTTCCCTCAGCCAAGAGGTACCCCTCGTAATTGGCATGTAGTAGTTCAGCAAGTCGTAGCGCCTAGCCGCCTTTACCCTCGAATATAAGATTAAAGCCTCCTTAGGAGGGCCAGGAGAAATCCGCCAGCGACGCCTAAGAGGAGCGGCTCCACCTTGCGCAGAGTCTCGACTACACCCATGTTTGGCTCTCTCCCCGAGGCCAAGCTCATCTCAACAAGGGCCCTAGCCGCCAGAGTGAGGGGAGTTGGGGGTTCTGAGTACAGCTTGGCTAAGTCCTCCACGAGGCGCCAATCCCCAGTGGCCACCGCTCTCTCGAGGAGGTAGCGGTAGTAGGGCCTTGCCTCGGGGGGCAGTAGGCCGTACGTCCTATTCGCCGCCGTATAGGCGTCGGGCGGCACTGCGAAGCCCACGAACTCAGTGACGTTGGACACCCCCATATACGTCACGCGTATGGTGTAGTTGACGAGGCCGAGCCTGCGGAAGTCCCCCACCACCTCCACTCGTCCATCCACTTGTCTCCCCCCGAGGAGAGGTACGGCGAGGAGGCCCCCTACGGGGAAAATGGGCAAGCCGCGGAGGGAGCCCAGCCGAGTGTAATTCAGCCCAGCGGTCAAAGAGGCCCACTCCACCGTTGCCTCGGCCGAGGTGGAGTTCGAGGCAGCGGCTATCCGCGCGGCGCATGTGGCGTTTGAGGACAGGCGGAGAGTGGCGTTGAGGGGCACCACGTCGGCCCTAGAGAGACCACACCCCTCGACTCTAACCGCCACTCTTGCAGGAGCGGCCGGCTCCACGCGGCCCACCACTTGCACCTCGGCAGTTGCGCCAACGGGGAGGAGGCGGGGCGCCGAGAGGGAGAGCTCCACCTTGTACAAGACGACTGTTGTGCGGTTCACATAGGGGCCCAGCTTGACCTCCACCTCATAAGCCCCGGGGCGCCCCGACGTGTCCACAGGCACACTCTCAGTATAAACGCCCGGCCCCAGGGAGACCTCCCGGCTGAGCCAGGGGGTGGCCAAGACGCCCCTTATGTAGAGCCCCTGGGGTACCTCGACCCTAATCTGCATATGCGCCGAGGAGCCTACCTCCGCCAAGATGGGCTGGGCGGCCACCACGGCCAGCGGCCGGGTAAAGCTCAAGGCGCCGAACCCGTAGTCCACCGTTGCGACGCCCCCGCTGGGCCGCACCCCCACGACGAACGACGCAGAGCCGCGGACCCCCCTCCCTGCCACGACGTAGGTGTAGTTGCCGGGCGTCTCCACCCTCAGTTCTACAAAGGCAGACTCGCCCCCCTTGTCGATAGTCCAGTTGAGCAGGCGGGCCTCCACCCTAGGCGGAGGCACGTAGAGGTGTGCCGTTGCGGGGCCAAAGGAGGTGGGTACGGAGACGTTTAACACGGGGCCGTAGGCGCTATGCCACGTTAGCTCGGTGAAGTTAAAGCCGCATCCGCCCCTGGGCACATTTACCACAAGCCGCCTGCCCCCAACCTCTACCACATATCTGGCGTCCACCGAGGGCTTACACACGGAGACCACGGCCTTAAAGACCGCGGAGAAGTTGTTGGGCCGCACTGTGCCCTCCACGAGGAGCAGAGACACGTTGGGCCTCGGCAAATACACCGCCGCCGCGGCGCGGCCCTCGTACACGACAGTGACGTTTTCGCCGTAGCGGTAGGAGACCACAGCCAAGCCCCCCTGGAGAGGCTCAACGCTGAGCGCGCCATCGAAGTTCGGCGGCGGAGGAGAGGAGACCTCTACGTTGTACCTAAGCCCCACCAGTATGCGAGCCACGCCGCCCTCTACCACGGCCCCCAAGGGCTCCACCTTCACCACCACCTCCGGCGCCTCGAGGCTGACCCACTCAGCAAGCCTGCCCACCCCCACGAGGACTCTCTTTCTCTCCCCTGGCCGCAACGCCACGGTGAGGTTCAAGACGCCGCCTGTATAGACGCCGCGCGTAACTCCATCCACGGAGGCGGCGCCGCTGAACTTGGCCCAAGGCGGCCCAACAACGGCGACTGAGAGGACGTAGCGGAGGAGGCCCCCCTCCAATTTGGGAGACGAGACAGAGACAGAGAGGCGGGCCTCCACGTGGACAACAGCCGCCACGTAGCCGCCGTAAACAAGCTCCACGTCGGTGGGCAGCTTGCCAACAGAGTAGCTACGCTGCTCAGAGCCGAAATACGCCGTCAAGACCCCCCTCTCGCTGTCTAAGTCGTAGCTTAGGCTATATGACAGCCCGTATATGGGGACTGTAGCGTTGGCGACGCCGCAACTCACCGTGGCGTTGCCGCCCACCTTGTCCACCACCTTAAACCCCAGCTTAAACACAGTCGTCGAATTGGGAGGCACAGCCACCTTAGACGAGTTGAACTGGACGCCGGAGGCCGCCGCGTTGAGAAAACAGACAAGAGACAAGGGGTTGGGATTTGACAAAGTCACATTGACGTAGCCGCGGCCTCCCGCGCCGAGGAAGAGGCGGGAAGGAGAGGCCGCGAGGGCGGGTGGGGACAAGTTAAGTCTTACATAGGCCGCGTAGCCGCCGTACTCCACCGCCAAGGTATAAGGCCTTAAGACGCCCGTAAAGTTGTAGACGCCGCACCCATCCGCGAGCCGGACTTCCGAGCCGTTTACTTTTACGACTCCATTGATTTTGACCCCGTTGAGCTCGGCGCACAAGTTGACAGAGATTTTCCCATCCTCATACCGTCCGCCAGCCAAGTAGGTGCGCAACTGGGTGAAAAACACAGTCACAGCCACGTGTACAGTGTCGCTGTAGTTGTTGACAAAG
This sequence comes from Pyrobaculum calidifontis JCM 11548, assembly GCF_000015805.1. NCBI lineage: Archaea > Thermoproteati > Thermoproteota > Thermoprotei > Thermoproteales > Thermoproteaceae > Pyrobaculum > Pyrobaculum calidifontis. The sequence continues at coordinate 29,104 of NC_009073.1, forward strand.
GCGGCTAGGAGAGTGCCGTTTCTCACTTCGAACTCTCTGTTGAGCAATAGGTTAGACACAACGCGCGGGTCGTCCACCGAAATCTTCACCAAGCCCGTCGGCGCAGTAAACTCGTAGTACACCGCCGAGTAGCCCGGGATGTCCAGGTAGAGGTAGTAGGGCCCAGGCGAGAGTGTGACGGCCTTCCGCTCGGGCTCGTACCTAACGCCGCCAAGCTCCACGCTCTTGGCAAGCGCCAAGAGGAACTGGACGTAGAGCCTGGCCGCCCCACTCCTCGTGAGAAAGGCCTTGAGCACAGACTCCCACGAAGACGCCTGCTGGAGGTGCCAAGCGACGGCGGCGCTGTACTTATACCAATCGTACACCCTATCCTCGCCAAGGGAGAAGGGGTTGACGGAATACAGCTTGTCCGAGAAGTACATGGCGGGGAAGTAGTACACCCCAGTGGCCACAGACGCCATGCCCTCCGGCGCCGCCTCCTTCGCCCAGAAGTAGTCGTATATGTCAGGGTCGTAGTTGGCCAAAAAGACGTGCCCCACTTCGTGAAACACAAGCCTCCTCGTGTAGCGGCCAAAGTCGACCTCTAACACGCAGCGCCCTCCAAGCTTCGTGTAGGACACATCCCCAAGAGACTGATTATAGTACACCCGGTACTTGTCCCCCTGGCATGGGGGCGCCGGGGAGAGGCCCTTAGAAACATAGAAGCTGTAGGCATCCTCCAAGTACTTGGCCAGGGTGGGGTCGTCCGGCGTAATTACAAAGTGCTCAGTCTCAAGAGCGGCCACGGCAACGGCGAGGAAGAGCGCGAAGAGCAAAACACGCACGACGAATTAAAATACCCCCAATATATCCCTTATGGACACCAAACCCTGGCTACTACTAGCGTTAGCAGCCGCGTTAGTTGTAATATTCTACTTGATGAATACATCACAGACTCCCACGGTGCCTACGCCGACACCGACAACTACTGCAACGGTGACCCCAAGCCCGACCACCTCCACTACGCTGACGGCCACGCCCACTGAGACGCCGAAGCCCACAGCCACTGCTACTACGACGACGGCACCCAAGCCCAGCGCCGCGCCCGTGTATATCCCACGCCTCGAGGTAGAGCTGTCGGCGCCCCAGGCGGTGAACACCACGAAGTTGCCCACGGCGGTGAATTACACCGTGACGTTGAGAAACGTTGGAAACGGCACGGCGGTGGTGTACGTCTTTGGAAAATACGTGGAAGTCAAGCCGGGCGAGGTGGTTAAGTTAAACGCCACAGCCACGGCACAGGCGGCGGGCATACTCAAAATAGCAGTCGAAGTAAACGGCACAGAGTACGCAAGGGAGGTCTACATCTACTACTACACACCGATCTTGGCGGCAGAACCCGCCTACGTCGAAGTGAGAAAGTTACCCACAAACGTCACCCTAAGCGTGGTGGTAAAAAACGTGGGCAACTGGACCGGGAGGCTCGGCCCCATAGAGATACCGCCCGGAGGCACAGCCGCAATAAATATAACAGCGGCGGTCAACGCCACAGGCACCTACTCTCTGCAAATAGGCGGCGTAGAGGTGCCCATAACCGTCGTGTACAAGGCGCCGAGCTTTGAAATAAAGACGGGCGGCCCCACGGAGACGGAGGCCCTCCCCGGGGAGAAGTACCCCGCCTGGCTGTGGATAAAAAACGTGGGCAACGCCACAGCCAAACTCTCCATAGACGGCGAAGAAAGAGAGCTAGGGCCAGGCGACGCTGTCAATATCACAAAGTGGATACAAGTAGACAAGGTAGGCATCTACAAAGCTGTGTTTAAGGTGGAGGGCGACTTAAACACGACGGCCGTGCACCAGCTGTCCGCCAAGATAGTGGCCGTGAAAGTGGAGATGGTGTTGTGGAAGCCCGAGCTCAGGAGGGGCTGGCCGCCGCCCAACGGGGAGGATAGAACGTCACTGTTGCTTGAATCCAAGACTGCCGAAGTGCAGTGGGGGTACATAATAACTTCAAACGCCAGCAAGCGAACTGTCGTAGTATATGTTGAGGACGTTCAAGGCCGCGACTATTTCACAATACCGCCCAAAGGCTCCGTAGGCAGAAATCTAACTGCCACAGTCCAAGCGCCGGGGAGCATAGCCGTCTGGGTAATCGTGAACGGCACTAAGTACACATACGTCATAAGTACACAACTTGTCCCGCCTAAGGTCACTATAAGAGATGTCTCAAAAATAGAGTTTAGAGACTCCAGAGAAATTCTTGGTCTAGGGATAAAGTGTAGCGGAATACCGATAGTGGGTACAATACAGCGTACAATAGACATAGTGGAAGTTTCTGGAGTGTTGGCTTATACCACAGACGGCAAGACCATAGAGGGTACTGTAAAGATCAGAAGCGTCGACGTATACACAGGTAGCTACAGAGGTATCATCACTGGCACAAGCGGACGAGTAGACATCGATGTGGACTTCATGGGAGGACACCACGTAATTACTACAAAGTTCCGGACGTCTCCGTTTGAAATAACTGAGGTCCTAATAGACGGTGTCCCCGGGAAATGCGATATACCAACTCAGCTGATACCTAGCATATTCCTCAGCGGAAAACCCGCGGCTGACAATGAATTGGCGACGCAGTACGCCTTTAGGCTAGTGTCTGCTTTTAAGAAGGGGGACAGCGACGTGCCTCAGCGGGTCGAGTGGAATGGAGAATACGTAGAGGTAGTAGACAAGGGAGGCAACGTGCTGAGGGTCTACTTTGGACAGGGAGAAGTGGTCATAGAGGGGCCCCTCTCGGCCAGGCTGGTGATATCTTAGCAGGAGAGAAAATTTTAAAAAGACGACCAATTTGTGGTTCATGCATAACCAAGTAAAGTTAGTACTAGCACTCCTAATAATAACCGCCCTGGGAATAATGGCATACGCCCAGTATGGGCCTGGCCAAGCACTGCCCTCAGCCTTCAATGTGGTGATGCAAATAAATGATGCTAGGGCGGCTGCGGCCCTCGGATATCCGTTGTGCGCTCCTTGGGAAAAGGGCTTGGCTCACTACCCTCCCTATAAATTCGCAGCGGGTAAAAACTTCACCCTAATAATACGTGAGGTAGCCCAAAACCCCGTCTACCCGCCGCAGTTCCAGGACTACAGAGTTTCCTCAGTTGCCAATGAGACAGGCTTCGTTACGTTTAACATAAACGTGCCAGCTGGCGTAGATGTAACAAAGAGATCTAAGTGGTATGTGGCAATAATAGTCGAATGGCCTAGAAAAGGCTATTACTTCTTCGTCTACGGCCGGGTGCTTGATGGTGCAACTCTGGTAGATGTTATAGGCAACCTCAGCGGGAGACCCGATAAGACGGGCTTCGACACATACGTAACGCCAGGGGGTGTACTACGTGTATACCATGGCGATAACAGATATGGCGTCTTGTCCTCCAGCTATATCCACACATTCTATGTTGGCATTAACACCTTAGGGAACCCCTATGACCTCACCTTCACAAGACAAGTAACAATAAATGGTACCACCATAACGCTTGAGGACTCGATAGGACCGGCTTCTGGCCCAACAAACTATGTAAAAAGTATAGATGGAAAAATTACGGCAGTATTCGGACCTTTCACATATTTAGCAACATACGTTGTATCACTGGGGAAAGCTGGCACAAGTCCAGAAACATACCTGGTAACAATAGCCCCAGGTAAAGTAGCTTACAATCACTATGTTTACATAACAATTGAGGGAATGCGCGGGCTAGTGATTCAGAGTAAAAATGATGCATTCGTAGAGCCCCTAGGTTTCGTAGCGTTCACTTTGAATAGGACAGCTGGGCCTGGTACCGGCGAACCCGTGCCGCTGTCCTGCGGTTTGGTAGTGTGGAACATGACCCTCTACACAGTCACAGTCACTGGCCTCCTAGACCTCAAGGGTAACCCCATATTCAACCCAGAGAACTTTAGGTACAAGATCCAGATGAAGGTAGGCGACAGCTGGGTGACATTTAGCAGAGCACAAGCATCGTGGAAGCTCACCCTAGGCGATGCCAAGGCCGTATTAAACGAGGTCTGCGGTACCATTAGCTCCTTCAGCGATATCATGAACTGCTATAGGTCGTTGGGACCCGACGGCTTTAGAAGCGCAGTTCTACGCCTATATGAACCAGTCACGCTTGCAAGACTAGGGGGGCTGCTCAAGTTGACAAACACAAATGCCGAAATATCTACCCAAGACTTAATCTCCAAGCTTGTAGTAGAGTACTCATACACGGCGGGCAACGACAGCGTTAAGGCAATAGTCCTCGAGGCGGCGTTGCTAGAGCCGGCCAATTTCCAGGGCGTGTTAAACGTGTCTGTGCTCCCCATTCAGATAAGGCTATGGAGGTGGGGCAACGACTCTCTGCCTCTGGCATCGAGAGAGTTCTACTACACCGATCCACTCGACTTGGCATCGCTGAGGTTTGTAGTTACTGGCGACACAATGTACCTAGACAGAATGGCGTACGACGGAGCTGTAACCTATGACCCGTGGCTGGGCCAGGTGATATGGGCACTTCCGCCATACCAAGTGGTGCCCGGTCTAGTGGGCAACGTTAAAGCCCACTTGCTCTCGCTATTCAACACAAGCGGCTATCTCCCACTGCCCACCCTAGTCGCCAATCTCACAAACGTAGGCGGCAGAGTGACACTCGAGTACTACAACTACTCAGACGCTCTTGCAAATGGAGACTTCTTCGCCAAGTTTGGAATAGGCTTAGTACAGAAGTACGGATACAAGTTTAGGATTTACAGCGGGCAAGTTCTCGTCGGTACAGCCAACCTAGAGGCCTATTACCCAGTGATAGACAAGTACGGCTTATTGATACACGCAAGGGCAGGCGACGCATTACAGGAGAAATATGGCGATGACGAACGCAAAGACATGTATGCCCTGCAAATATTGCAACCTGGCCGCTTCTACGATAGAGAGCATGTGTTACACATCGCAATCGTCAGGGTGTTCCAGAATATCTTGCTCAAGGACGCTTGTGGCAACCCGGTGTACGGTGTTGGCGCCGGCTTGTCTGGAGCTAGCCTATCGCTGGTAATAACAGTGGGCGGGAGAAACTACACCATTGCCAAGTTGCCGCTTGGTAGCGAGGTGCCAGTTGACTTGTTCATACCCATCGACGAGTGGGGCAATCCGCAGATCGACCTCACCGGCGGGTATGTACAAGCCTACGCCGTATTGAACTACTACGGCTACACACTATACCCCGTGGATAATATAACAAAGATACCGTCGTCGCAGCCCACGTGGTTCAACATACCCATCAAATTCGGCGTTGTCAAAAAGCCAGTCCTCTACTTGCCCATAGCGCCATTGCAGTTCAGAGTGTGGAGTCAGGCGGTTTCTGTGGACTACGACCCGTTGAAGGAGCCACTGATGGGCTTCGTCGTTAGAGTATTCAGCACAGCCACGGGCGACGAGATTGCCCGCAGTATCTCAAATAAGGACGGCTACGCCTATGAGCCAAATGTGCCCATAGGCGTGCCGTTTAGAGTGCAAGTCCGCACAATAGTACCTACAAGCGACAAGAGGTGGAGCTACACCTACGACCAGATTACAAGAAAGAACGACTATGCCTCATACGCCAAGGCGCTTGGCTTCACGCCGGCTGACAATGTCTATACGCTGGGCACAAGAGGCGCGATTGACAGCGGCTTAGTGGTCTACTCCAAGACGATGGCGTTGACGGCTGAGAATGCTACTCGGTATATCTGTGCCAAGAACGCCATAGACTTGCCCGTGGAGGTGTTCGACTTGGTGGTGAGAGTGTTTGACAAGACCGGCAAGTACTTGCTGAGGAGCCAGCCCGTCTTCCTAGGCCCGTACCCACAGGCCACGAGACCCGTCTTGTTGAACGTGACGCTGTTGCTTGCCGACGATTATAGCCCATACGCCTACGCCTCGATCTGGAGAGACTTCGGCAACGGCGACTTCAAGATCTTAACCGACTTCCGCGCCATAGGCATCACTGGTATGCGCTCCATCTACTTGAACTTGGCCAGCAAGTATTTGGACGCGGCTAAGAAGGCGCTTGGATGCCCGCAGTATACCACTGCCAACTACTCCGCCGCGATTAACGCGTACGCCCTTGCGGCCATGGCTGGATACGTCGCCAACGCCTCGACCGACAGATACGCAGCGGTCTATCTCTTGACGTCGCAGCAGCCCAAGGACATTATCAACCTCTGTGACATGAAGCCGTCGCAGGCTGGTACCGCGGAGATAGCCAGGCTCTTCATGAAGGGCCAGAGGTTTAGGTTCGTGGTGTGGTACATGGGCCAGAAGGTCTTCGACGACTATGTCACAATAACTGGTCCACTGGTCGACATAAAGGCCGACGTATACCCAGTGAACGTCACCACCTACACCAAGAGCATGAGGCTACCCGTTGACACCTTCGTGGGCTTCACAATCACAGACGTCTACCTAGGGCTAGCCCTCAATAAGACCGACGGCATGTTCGCCAACAAGTCGCTAGTGCCGCAGTTAATTGCGCCGTTTGATACAATGTACAAGACTTACAACCTCTACTACTTGATAAGGGACGAGTTAGCCAAGGGCACGGCCACGTTGTACAATGACAATGTTACAGCGTTTGTTACTCCGCCAGCTTCCGTATATTATGGTGCCTACAAGCCTGCACAGTTTGGCGGCGACTTCGTATACCTGCCCAACCTGGCAATTCTGAGAAACGCCACCGCGCCCAAGTACCTGTCTACTGTGCTTAACAGTTACATCTCCACCACTATACCAATACGCCAGTTGAACACCATACCGGCTGGTAGCGGCACTGTCACCATACCGGCTGGCGGCTCCGCGAGCATCACCATTGTTGGCGCAAAGATAGTGCCAGATCCGAATAACAACGCGACGTACTTCAAGGTGACTTCGTACAATGGCACTGAAAATAGCAATATCGTTCAGCCACAGTTAATAATAACTGCAGAGTTAGCGATAGTAGGTGGTTCGTATGTAAAGAACTATGTAGCTACCGTCGATGCCAACTACACAATTGACTTGACGGCTATAGCAAAGTGTGGTAATATAGTGGTTGCGCTCGGTGGGGGCGATTTAACATTGCAAATTACTGTGAGTGCTGGCTCATGCCCCGCTACCATCACCTATGCCGCCACTAACGCCAGCTACACGTGGAAGGCGTTAACATCTTCTGCGGCGCCTTCGACCGAGTATGTGGTGAGCTTTGACAGGTGGTTCCTAGTGCCGTACGACTGGCTGTTTGCACAGTACAATGTGCTATACCATGCAACCAACGTAGTGGAGCGCAACGACGTGCTACAAGTGTTGGCATATCCGGGCGCTACACAGATATGCGCACAACCCGCTGGACAAGTAGCAGCGGGCGAGGACGATGAGTATAAGTACAAGTTGACACTGACAGGCGTTAATGTGGCAAACTACCGCACGCTGGCTGTGGAGTTGCCTTGGAAGGCTGGTGGCGGCGGCAAGGCCTTGGTGAATATCACTGCGTACTTCGCCAATGGCACTAAGATTGACAGTATTGTGTACAACTTGACTGACATGCTGAAAGACGCGAGGGGCACAAGGGTTAAGGTGTTGTTGCCGTTGAACTTCGGCAAAGTTGGCGCAAAGGCCTACGACATAGCTGTAAGCAAGGCCACCGTCCGCTTTGACATTACGTTCATGATGTACGACCCGAAGACTGGTCCATACAGCGTCTGCGCAGTGAAGCTGGTGCCTCTCGCCGCCAACTACACCAGCGTCTCCGAGTATGAGTGCACTGTGCCAACTGCACCGGGCGTGCCGGAGCGCATAGACCCAGCCACTGTGGTATATGCCATTGATCCGATGCTGTCGAGCGCCAACGGTTTTGATGAAACGTTCGATGCCTACGGCGGCTTTGGCACGCCGATTACCTATGTGGTGAAGTCTGGCGAGGTTGCTCTACTGCCGTCGTGGTACTACAAGACCGCTGTGGGTGGCTCCCGCATTGCTAGAGTCTGGATAATTGCGGCTAGCGACGACCCGAGCAAGGGCCCGGCGCTTGGCACTAAGTACTACAGCTACACTGTGAAAGACGACAAGGTGACGATCAACGTGTACAAGTTTGAGAAGTACTTAGTGGTGAACTTCGTGCCCAACGTCTGCCCGGCCGGCTATGTGAGTCAGACGTTCTTAGACGAGTTCGACGGCTCTGGCCGCATCACTGGCCTAGGCTTTGGCACAGGCGGCACCAGCGCTCTGGTGTTGAGCAACTACACGCGTGTACAGATGTGGAACTCCACTGCCATGTGGCTAGCCGGCGGCGTGTTTAAGCTGCCCACCGTCGCGCTCGACGCCTTGACTGTGCAGAACAACGCCAAGTTCCCAATCGTCGTTGACTCGCTGAACGTGAAATACCGCGACTACAAGTACAGCATACCCATGGCGCCTGTCCGCGTCAACGCCAGCGAGACTAGGACCGTGTTGCTGAACAGCTACGGCTTCGGCAGAACCTACATGTTCAACATAAGCGACGTGTGGGCGTTTAAGCTTGTACAGCCCAACTACGAGTACGGTCTCAACGTCTACCATGCCGGGTTGCTAGACGCGTTGAAGCACTTTGGCATATCCACTGACAAGCCGCTGTCAGCCTACTTGAAGCCGCTGACCTCTGCCTACTATGTGCAGAACGTGCTGTACGCCAGCCACGCCGAGACCTCCGACTGGACGTTCGGCATATTAAACGGCAAGATCACTGAGATCACGAGAGGTACTTGGGGCGACTTGAGGACAGACGCCAGCGACTACGACTACAAGTACGTCTTCAACTACCCGACTCTGCCGCTTAAGGAGATACGCGACTGGAACGACAGGCCGCTTGCCAACCAGACTGTGGCTCTATTTGACGGAAGCGGCGCCTTATACGCCGTCGTGTACACCGGCGCTAACGGCCAGTTGATCTACCCGTTGCCCGCCATCGCCAGCCCAGTGGTGCGCGTGGCTTGGTACAATGGCTACCTTGTAACGCTGATTAAGGGCTTGCCGGAGTTTACCATATGGATCTACGACCAGACCATTAGCCGCGACGTCACTGAGTTAGGCGACGCCCGCGTTGTTGACAAAATTAGGACGTACGTCTATCCGGTGACTGTGTCTGTGTACGACGAGGCTGGGAGGCCGTTGAACAACATGTGGGTGCGGGTGATAGACGCTGGCACCTCTGGCAACCTAGTTACATCGCTGAACAGTACTGCCTCCGATGGCGGTGCGCAGATTGTTGACTTGAGAATTTCGAAGTACGCCAGTGGCGTGATGTCGCAGATACCTGCCACGTCGTATTACTACTACGTGTATGACCAGAGCGGCGCCTTGGTGGCGGCTGGCAAGTTTGACATAGAGCGTGGCGCATCTGTTCCATCGACTGGTTACAACGTCCAGGGCAAAGTGATTACGTACTCGCAGGTGCCTGTGAAGAACTCGGCGACTCGCGGCTACATAGTTGTAAAGGGCGTGCAGTTTGTCAACGGCACAGTCAAGGACGTCGTGTATCCGTTCACAGTGTCTGGCGGTGTGATGACTATAAGTGGCAAGTTGCCGCTGAGCTACTCGTACCCGGTGGAGATCTACGTAACTCACGTGACACTTGGCGGCCAGGAGGTGCCTGTGAAGGGCGGAAGGTTCCTCGTGTATAGGGGCACTACCACCGACCTCGCCGCTGGCCTAGACTTCGCAGAGCTTGGCCTGACTGGCGTGGTGTCGATCTCCGCCGTTGATACAACCGGCGCGCCGAGGTCCGACTGGACTGTGCAAGTGCTCTACGGCAACATAACTGCGGCGGAGGGCAAGGGCTCTGTCAACGTCGTCCTGCCGCGCACCGACGTGCTAGGCCAGCCGTACACGGTGAGAGTGGTGACTAATGTCATTACGCCGGAGGGCAAGGCTCTTGTGAAGGAGCAGGCGCTTGAGGTAACGCAGAAGGCCCTCGCTGTGCAGATACCCATATCCACTGTCCGCGTTGTGGTGCAGGCGGTGGATGGCTTTGGGAACGTTAGACAAGACTGGCCAGTTGTGCTCGAGAATGTTGCCTCTGGCATGGGCCAAGTATCTGCAGAGGTGGTGGAGGGTCAGCGCTATGTGGCTAGAGCCACTGGCTTAGGCTTTACTAACACTACCGCCTTCACGGCGAGGGGTCCGCAGATGGTTGTCGCAATTAAGATACCCACTGCCAAGATCACTGCCCAGGCGAAGGACGGCTTTGGTAAAGTGAGGAGCGATTGGCCAGTCGAAATTGTTGGCGTGGCGGCTGGGCAGGGCACTGTTGGGCCAGTGGAGGTGCTTGCTGGGCAGTACACTGTGAAGACGTCTGTCTTCGGCAAAGACTTTACGCAGACTGTCACACTGCAGCCTGGGCAGTCGCAGACAGTTGTTGTGCAAGTGCCCACGGCCGTGTTGAGCGTCACTGCTGTGGACGACGATAGGAAGCCAATTGATAGATATGTGACCGCTGTTCAGATCAGTGGCCCAGTGTCGCAGAGCTTCTCCACGTCGCCTAAGAACCTCGAGGTGCTTGCTGGGCAGTACACGGTGACAGTCTCTGCCTTGAACAAGCAGGCCTCGACGCAAGTGACACTACAGCCTGGCCAGACTGCGAATGTAGAAGTTGTTGTGCCGGGCACTGCTGGGCTAGACTTCTTGGGCACGAGGATTCCGCTTCCAACGCTGGTGCTCTACGCGCTGTTGCTGTTGGTGATCGTGGTGATTCTGGCGATTATAATCATTGAGTACAACAACTGGAGGAGGAGACGCTTAATGCAGATTTTGGCCCCGCCGAAGTAAAACCCCTCTTTTTCCCATATTACCACCCACCTTTTTAACCCCCTCTCTCATTTTACTCATGCTTGGACAGCTCTTGGTCTCACACGCCCGTCTCTCCATGGTTCACAAGCTCCGGGGCCTCGCACTTCCCGAGCCGCCTGAGGCCCTCCTAGGCCTTAAGTACGGTGTGTTTGTCACTGTGGAGGGGATTGTGAGGTCCGGCGGCTACGAGAGGCGGGAGGTGCGGGGCTCGCTTGGCACTGTCTTCCCAATGCAAGACTTGGGGCACGACGTCGCCCGCATAGCGGCTAGGCTCGCCGTATCTATCCCACGCTTCACCGAGTTCGACCTGCGCCGCTCTGTCGTCGAGGTAACTCTCGTAGAGGGCCTCTCGGAGTGGGACGGCGACCTGTCTAACTTCGCCTGGGGTCGGGAAGGCGTGTATGTGGAGGCTGGGGAGCGGCGCTTTGTCGTCCTCCCCCAGACTATCATTGAGCGGAGGCTGTTCGGCGAGGCGCTCCTCCGCTACGTGGAGTCCATGGGCGGGGCGGGGGGCACCCTTTACAAGTTCTCTACCAGAATTTTCTACGAGGTTAGGCCCGAGGGGGAGGTAATTGAGCGAGAGCTGTGGAAGTCGCGTGTAATAAAGCAATTTGTGCGTTAACTTTATATTGGTGGGCCTTGTCGTTCCTATGTATATTGAGTTGTTCGTAGTGTCTGGGCAGAGCGGCGATCTTGAGGGGGCTCTTAAGAAGGCTGTAGAGGAGATTAGGGGGAAGGTGCAGAGGCCTGATAAAGTGAGGCTTGCCACTGTGAAAATTAGGCCGGACGCTGTGGACCAAGTGTTGAAGCTTCTCGGCGAACCGCCCGATAAGGTTCCTCCGCATTACCGCTCGTTGGTGAATATGTTGAAGAAGTACGGCGTGTCGAAGTTCCCAGCTGTGGTCATAGACGGCGTCAAGGTGGGCGAGGGTGACGTCTCTGTTGACGAGGTCCTCCGCGTGGTCCAGGAGAGGGCGAGGGCCGAGTTCCCAGAGCTCGCAGGCGTCGAGCTGGCCCCGCCGAGGCCGGCCGCCGCCGAGGCGCCCAAGCCTCTGCCGCCGGTAGAGGCAAAGCCCGTCGAGGCTCCCCCGCCTGCGAGGCCGCAGCCAAGCGAGGTCGTGCCCGTAGCGCCGCCTCCTCCACCGCCCCCGCCGCCGCCACCTCCGTCACCTCCACCTCCGCCAGTTGTTCCGGCTGAGGTGCCTAGGCCAGAGCCGCCTAGGCCTGTCGAGCTTCCGCCGCCGTCGAGGCCGCCTGTTGCCGAGGTATCGCCTGTGATGCCTGCTCGCGGGAGGGTCACGGCGGTTGTAAAAGTTGTCTTGGGCCGCCCGGACAACTGCTCTGAGTGTGCCTACTATGGCCCAGTGACGGGCAGATGCTTCCTCTTCGGATTCGCCGTCGTCGACCCGTCGCGGCCGCCGTGTAAACAGTATGCTAGAGGTGGAGGTTAAGTACCGCGCCCGCCTTGGCGAAGTTAGGGGAAGGGTTTTGGCTTTGGGCTTTTCTCCTTGGGGCGTCTCTGAGGAGGTGGACACATACTTCCAGCACCCTTGTAGAGACTTCGCCGCCACGGACGAGGCCCTCCGGGTCAGAGTGTCGGGGCGCTCTGCTGTTTTGACATATAAGGGGCCTAGAGTAGGCGCCGGCGCCAAGACCCGCGTTGAAGTTTCCACGTCAGCGGAGCCCTCAGTTGTCGAGCTGTTGGAGAAGCTTGGCTTTGCAAAAGTGGCCGTGGTTAAGAAGCGGCGAGAGTACTACGAGGGGCTTGGGGTCTTGGTCTCTCTGGACGAGGTGGAGGGGCTGGGGGAGTTCGTGGAGATTGAGAAGGTGGTTGCCAGAGAGGAGGACATACTGGGCGCGGTGGAGGAGCTGAGGCGCATAGCCTCCCTCCTAGGCCTCGTGGAAGAGGTCAAAGAGACATACCTAGAGCTGGTGTTGAAGCACACTGCGAATAGGCAGTAGCTCGTTGTTTCTACGTCGCCAGGCCGTAACGCTAATGGCTCAAGCCGCTTTGCCAAGACCCCGAGCCGCGCACGGCTTATGCCCCACTATTCGCGGTATCACTCTCCGCGTTTCGTACATAGATGTGCTTTCAATCCTAGAATATTCAAGCGCCTCATTTAGCTCCACGCTCAGTTCGATCTCTGCCGCTCGCCAAAGCAGGTAAGTTGACTTATAATTGTAACGGCGTCAGCTCTCTCCTTGTCTCTATTAACCACACCCCGAGCTCTCGCGCCTTTTCTACTGCCTTAGGCGCCGCGAGTTGGCAGTACAAAACTTTGGCCACCCGCCCCGGGAACTTGTCGGGCCACCTTCTCACAGCCTCCTCGACCCTGGCCACGACTCTTTCTACGTCGTTGGGGCCGCATCTCACCTTGGCTTCTCCCAAGACTGCCACATCCCCGGCGGCGCAGTAGACGTCGAATTCGTATTCTTCGTCCAAGAGGAGGCGTTGGGCGGAGCACACAATGCCCCTCTGTTTTAAAAACCACTCTACAAACTCCCTAGCCATCTCCTCGACGGAGATTGCCAAAGACTCAAACTGCTCCTTAGTAGCCATCCTATTCTCCAGCCGCCTTATATCCTCTTTAGTCGCAAAGCGTTCCAAGTCCTCCTTTGTGGCCATTCTGGTCTCCAAGGCCTTAAGGTCGTCCTTAGTCGCCATTCTCTCTTCCAAGCGTTTGATGTCCTCCTTGGTTGCAAATCTTTCTAAGTCCTCTTTAGTGGCAAAGCGCTGTAAATCCTCCTTTGTCGCCATTTTCGCCTCTAGGGCCTTGATGTCGTCTTTTGTGGCTACGTTGAGCGGTATTGTGATCATAGCCGCCAGCTCGGCGGCAAGCCTAGCCCTAGCCCTCGGGCTCCTCAGCAGGGTCTCCACAAGCTCCTCAGCCCCACTATCGCCAATAGCCTCTAGCAGAACCCCTCTGAGAAACTCCCTATCCTCCTCCGCCAGCCGCTTGAGAAGTCTCTTAAACTCCTCCACAACACTTACGAGAGCTATAAAAATAACTTTAGGTGGTTGGTACTTTCTTTTGGCGTTGGTACATTTCCACGAGCTCTTTTGTGGTTGTGGCGTCTTCTGGCCTTTTGTCTGTCCTGTAGCGGCCGGTGAATCGTGGGAATCTAATGGCGAGCCCCACGCCGGGCTTCACCGCGCCTATACAACACGTGTGGAGGGGTGAGAGGGTGATCTCTGCGCCTATCACCTCTATCACCACCTGGGGCACGAACCAGACGTCTGGCTGCATTTTGGAGACTACTCTTGGATGTCTGTGGGGTATTTTGAGGGGCTGGAGCATGTCGTACATCCTGCGGAGGTCTGCGTCTGTGAATCCGCTACCGACTTTGCACACTGTGTAAAACATGTCGGTTGAGGGGTCGTAGGCCGCCAGCAGAAACGCCCCGTAGAGGCCTGCCCTTTTTCCTCTGCCGTGGAAAGCGCCCACTACCACTAGGTCTACTGTGTCTATCATTTCGCTTCTGTAGTCTCTCTTGTACTTAATCCAGTTCCAGCCCCTGGCCCCCATCTCGTATGTGGAAGTGGGGGATTTGCAGATGAGGCCCTCTGTGCCCAGGGAGACGGCCTCGTGGAAGAACAAGTCCACATCCTCCGCGCCGTCGAACATTCCCCACTTGGCTATGTAGACGTCTCCCCCCTCCTCTACTACCTCGGATAGGCGTAGCCTCCTGTAGATGAGGGGCTGGGTGGTTAAATCCTCCCCGTCTACGTACAAGAGGTCGAAGAGGTAGAGGACTGCGGGGTAGGCCTCCATTGCCTCAGCCACGTCGTGTTTCCGCTTCCGGTGCATAAGCTCTTGGAATGGCAACATCTCCCCGGTGTCTGGGTCCACTGCCACAATTTCGCCCTCCAGTATGGCCTCCCTCGCCTTGACCGCCTCTTTCACGGCCTTGGCCACGTCGGGGTATGCGTGGGTAATGTCCTCAAGCCTCCTGCTGAATATTTTCACCGAGCCCTCTCTTAGGTGTATCTGGGCCCTCTCCCCGTCGTATTTGTACTCGCAGATGGCCGTGCCGCCTAGCTTCGCCAAGATCTCCGACGCCGAGGAGAGGCGCTGGGCTAGCATGGGGAGAACAGGGACCCCCGGCGTGATTTTTATCTCCTCCAGCGGCCTCCCCTCTGCCACATGTCTCGCCAGGCGGCCTAGGTCGGGGTAGACGTGGTAAGCTCTCTCAAGCCCCTCCTTAGACACGCCGAAGGCCTCGGAGAGGGCCTCTATGAGAGTCATGTCGGCTACTCCCAGCCTGAGCTTCCCAACTACAAATCGGGCGATGTACTTGGCCTCCTCGGGCGAGGCGCGGGAGAAGAGCGAGGAGAGGAGAGACACCTTCAAGTCCTGGGCCCCCTCTCCCGCGGCCTTGGCCACCTTGAGCAAGGTGTCGTAAACCTCGGCCACCTCCAGCGGCTTCTGCTGGGCGAAGGCCAGGAGAGTGGGCCTCTTGCCCGCCGCCAGGGCTCTCCTCGCGACTTCGCCCACGTCTCCGCTCTTCTTGTACCACCCCTCGAGCTCCGCGGCCGAGAGGCCGGTGGCCTTTGAGATGGCGCGGATGCAGAGCTTCTCGGCCACACCCAGCTCTACCCCCTCCCAGGGGGGTCTCAAATCGCCCAGGATGAAGTATACAATTTTATCGATCTCCTCCGGTTTGGCCTTTTTAAAGAGCGAGGTGAGTAGCTTCACCATGGTGGTCCGCTGCGTCGTGCTCTCCACGGCAGCTAAGACCTTGGCCAACTCGCCGAATTGCATGTGGAAAATGGCGCCCCTCTTAATAAGATTGCCGCCCCCTAGCCGCCGTACACTTTTTCAAGGGTCCACCTGAGCACTCTCAGAATCTCCCTCTTTCTCTCCTCTGTCCTATAGTTGTAGATAGTCATCGCCGTGGCCTCGCCCTCTTGCTCCTCTAGCTCGTACCTCAGCGCTTCCTCCTGCCTCAGAGCCCCCTGCCTAACCTCTCTCGCGTCTTCCTCTCTGTACTTCTGCAGGAATTTGTCCAAGTAGAAGCGTTTGAAGAGGCCGTCCACTTTTACCGGCTCTTTGAACTTTATCCTGAGCTTGTCTCTGTACACTTCGACTGTGGCGTAGACTTCGCCGCTCCTCCCCTTCACCTCCTCCACCGCCTCCGGTCTCTCTGTCTCCTGCCGCGCGGCTTGCGCCGCCGTGGAGAAGGACTTCTCGCCTATGGCCTTGTCGATGACCTCGAGGAGGGAGGTGTAGAACTTCAACTCCTCTTGGAGCTTGGCGATTTTCTCCTCTATGACCTTTCTCACCTCTAGCAACTTCTGCACTTCCACGCCTCTTGCAACATATATATTTTTATAGCTTTGGAGCACTGTGTTAGTGGCCTCTGTCGGCAACCTGAACTTCGACGTGTATTTAAAGGTGGGCGAACTGCCCGGCGTAGACGAAAACGTGGAGGCCTTTGACCTCTACACCGGGGGCGGGGGCTCCGCGGCCAACTTCGCCGTGGCCGTGGCGAGGCTGGGACTTGGGGCTAGGTTCATCGGCGCAGTGGGGGAGGACCCGCTGGGGGAGATGGCTCTCCGCGAGCTCAGAGAGGAGGGAGTAGACATCTCCCACGTGAAGAGGGTGCCCAGCGCCAGGTCCGGCGTCGTGGTGGTGCTAGTGCACTTAGACGGGTCTAAGCGCATGTTGTCCTACAGGGGGGCCAACCTCGGCCTCTCGCCGAGCGACCTCACTGTGGAGAAATTCGCCGGGGTTAGACACATCCACTTGGCTACTGGCAGAGTAGAGATAATTGCCCGGGCTAGGGAAATAGCCAGGGAGGTGGGGGCCACCGTGTCCATAGACGGAGGGACGGCCTTGGCTAAGAAGGGGCTTGACGTGGTCAAATCCGTGGCCGAGGGAGTAGACGTGATTTTTATGAACAGGGCAGAGGCCCGGCTGTTGACCGGCTCCTCGGACAAGAGCGCCGTCAAGAAGCTCGCCGAGGAGCTAAAGGCGAGGGAGCTGGTGGTAACGCTGGGCCCAGAGGGCGCCGTTGCCTACGACGGAGCTAGGCTTTTGCAAGTCGACGCGTTTAGAGTAGACGCCGTGGACACCACGGGCGCTGGCGACGCCTTTGCCGCCGCCTACATCGCCATGTTTCTACAGGGGAGAGACATCTACGAGAGACTGCTCTTTGCCAACGCCGCGGCCGCCATCAAGGTGACGAGGCCAGGCGCCCGCTCCTCACCGCGCCGCTGGGAGGTGGTGGCGTTTTTAGAATCGCTTGGCTACAAGATTTAAATATACAAGAGTAGTTTAAACAGTGCAGAGGACTTTGTGCCTAGGTCCCCGCTGCGTCTACGGCCCCAACAGCTCCTCGCTCTTCAGATGCGGAAAAAAGGCGTTGAAACCTACAGTAAAGGGGAACAAAATCGTATTCTGGTGTACCTGGCTAAACGACGAGTGCATTGGCGCAAAATGTCAATACGCCTACTGTGAGGCAAGGGCCATGACCCCAGAGGGGTATTGCACCTACAAGGCCGGAGGAGAGGAGGAGCCCAAGAAGGACATCTTGGCCGAGGTAAAGAAGATAGAGAAGGAGGTAGAAAGAATACAAGTTCATCTGAAGAGACGGGGCCTTGGAGATTACTTATAGGTGCGCTATCGACAAAAGAGGCTCGGAGTTTTCGCCTTTTTGCGTTTCTTAGTGTGGTTTAACTGAGGCTAAGATATATATGGTAACTGCGTGGCGCATTTCGTGAAAGGTGTTGTACTAGCTGCGGGTCTTGGCACAAGGCTTAGGCCGCTTACATATTTTGTGCCTAAGGCCCTCGTCTCGGTGGGGGGCAAGCCCCTCGTGGACTATGTGTTGGAGTGGCTTAGGCTAAACGGGGTTAAGGACGTGGCTGTGGTGGGGTACTATATGCAAGACGTGTTGGCGCGGTACTTAGCCGAGAGACACCCCGACATAGCTTTTATAAGGTCTAGAAGATTGCTGGGGACGGCTGGCCAGCTCTACTACGTCATGGAGTGGGTTGGGGGAGACGACGCCGTGGTGGTAAACACCGACGTGTTGACCAACCTAGAACTGAGTGCTCCCTTCTCTCTTCACAAGTCCTCTGGGGCTAAGTTGACGATTGTGGCGTATAGGCTGAGGCAACAGATGCGCTTTGGCGCCCTCCACGTAGAGGGGGAGAGGCTGGCGGCGTGGAGAGAGAAGCCTGTCTCTGAGTACGTAACAGCCGCCGGGATTTATATAATATCCGGCGTCAAGCTAGGCGAGGAATACTTAGACATGGACGCCCTAGCCCAGTCCCTCATCCCCCACGTGGCTGTGTATGTGGCAAAGGAGGCGCAGTTCGTTGACGTGGGGACCCTTGAGGACTTGAGAAAAGCCGCCGCCTTGCCCCTATCTCCGCTTAAGCCCTAATGCGCAGTCCGTAACAAATATATATTTTCCAATAGTTGGGGGGCATGAGCGTTTGTCCGGCGCTTAGGCGTGTAGAAGGCGGCTTTGTGTGTAGCTATAACAACAAGCCCATAGACCCCTTCAGCTGGTATTGTATAGGCAACTACACCGAGTGCCCCATCTTTATTAGGTTTTCTCGCGAAGTCACCAAGCCCGCGGCTCCTCCAGAGGCGGCGCCCAAGCCGCTGGCCGATGTGCTCCCCCTAGCCGCCGAGCGGCCCAGTGGAGAATTTGAAAGAGCCATAAAGCCTGTCATTGACAACGTGATTTTGAAATTCGACGACCTCGTCAAAAAACTAGACGGCGCGTGGAAGGAGTACGAGGAAAACGTGGTGAACATCAGGAGGCAGTGGGAGGTGGAGAAGATGTCTCTGCTCAGGTCGCAGGAACTCCTCAGTAGGACAATCGCGGAGTACGAGAAGAGGTTGGCGGAGCTCGAGCTAAAGAGGGACTTCCTACCCCCAGAGGCCTACG
Organism: Pyrobaculum calidifontis JCM 11548; assembly: GCF_000015805.1. NCBI lineage: Archaea > Thermoproteati > Thermoproteota > Thermoprotei > Thermoproteales > Thermoproteaceae > Pyrobaculum > Pyrobaculum calidifontis. Next base: position 47,852 of record NC_009073.1, read on the forward strand.
ACCAGCTGAGGAGAGACCTCGAGGAGAAGTTGGCCTCTCTCCGCGCCCTCCTCGACGAGGTGAAAGCCAAGTACGACGCCCTAGAGGAGAGCCTAGGCGTCCACTTCAGGCGGGTTCTCTCCACTTCGACAAGCGCAGAGGTCATATCGCTTAAGCTGTCTCTCTCCAAGCTGGAGGAGCTTCTGCAAGAGGGGAAGATAAGCAGAGAAACCTATGAAAGACTTAAGAAGGAGCTTGAGGAGTTGATGAAATGAGCCTCGACGTCGCATACCTAGCCCTAGGCGAGTTGGAGAACTTGTTGAAGCAGTACGACGAGAAGCTCAAGGCCATTGAAGAGGCGTGGAGGGCGTTCGTGGACTCTGCCACAAAGGCCAAGGCCAGTTGGGACGCCGACTTGCCCAAGGTCAAAATACGCGTCGACCAGCTCCGCAACGTGGTAGACAGCTTAAAGAAGGAGATGGAAGTCCTCTTGGCCAAGAAGGAGCTGGGCTTAATCTCGGAAAGGGACTACGCAACCCTCTCCGAGGAGTTGCAGAAGAAGATAGACGAGCTGGAGAAGCGGCTAGGGGAGTTCACAGAGAAAATCGCCGAGGTCGAGGGCAGAGTGAGATACCTCTGGGCCAGGGCCTTGACGCGGGAGTATTTAAGCAAATTTGACCTGGTGGAACTTGAAAAGAGGATAGAGGATGCAAAGGCCGCGGGGAAAATCGACGATGAGACTTACGCAAAGATGAAGCAAGAGCTCGCCGTGATGAAAAGTGCTTGGGAGTTTCTAAACCTCCTCTAACAAGGCGTGACGTAGGCCACGCCGTCGCGCACTTCCACAAGCTCTACACACGAGCCGGCAGACACGGTGCAACCGCCCACGCATACGGCCCTCCAGTACTCTCCCCCTATCTTCACCACGCCCCTAGGCCCCAAATCCTCCACGGCTACCCCCCTCCCGCCCACGTAGGCAAACCCCCTAGGCCTCTCTTTGACCACCTTAGCCCCCACGTAGGCGGCCAAGGCGGCAAAGGGCGCCGCCACCGCTGCGGCGGCCCACAACGGAATTACGCCGAGGGCGTACAGCGCCAGAGCAACCACCGCGGGAGCCGCCAATAGCAGGAGGTCGTCCAACAAGGCAAGTAATAGGAGCAATCGCATATATACCCAAGCCCCCGTGCTTATATGTTTACCATCGAAGTGCCCCCAGGCCACGCGGCGCTTGTAAAAGGCCCCGCAGAGGTCCTCTGCGCGGGCAAATGCGCCGTGTTCGGAGGCCACTTCGAGAGCTTCACAGTACCTCCCCACAAGCGGTACCCAGTGGAGGGCCCCGCCACGCTCAAGTTAAAAGGCGGCGAAGTCGCGCTAGTGGCCGAGCCGGCCATTCCGCCCGACTGGGCCCTCGAGGCGGTGGATGTGGTGGCCCTCGTGGGGCCCACAGACGCTGGGAAGAGTAGCTTGGCCACATTCCTCCTCAACGTGCACGTGGCCAGGGGGAAGAGGGTGTGCGTAGTAGACGCAGACGTGGGCCAGTCCGACATAGGGCCCCCAGGCTTTGTGGCATATAGTTGCACCTCGGCGCAAGTTCCACACATCTCAGAGCTCAGCCCCTTAAACGCCTACTACGTAGGCGCCGCGAATCTACAGGGGCTTGAAGACCTCCTCGTGGCGGGGGTAGTGTGGGCGTTGAAGGAGGCCATGTCCACGTACCCCCACCTCGTCTTAATAAACACCCCTGGGTGGACCACTGGGAGGGGCTTGCAGTTGCTCAAGGCTTTGGCCGACGCCACAGCCGCCGAGGTTGTAAACATAGGCGAGAGGGTATTGCCCGGCGCCGTGGTGTCACGGCCGAAGTACGCCCTGCCCCGCGGCCCCCAAGAGAGGAAAGAGCTACGCGTCTACTCCTACAGACGCCACGTATCGCTGAGGGGAAAGGTCGCCGTAGAGCTCGACAAGCTTAGAAACTGCGCGTGGGACAAAGGCCTGACCTGCCTCTGGGGCAGATACGTGGCCGCCGACGTGGAAGAGCCGGAGAAAAAAGGCAGGGAATACGCAGTGCCCTCGCACTACCTACGCCACATATTCGCCGCCTTGTACAAGGGCAAGAAGCTTGTGGGCTACGGCGTAGTAGAGAAGTTTGAGCCCAAGCCAACCCTTTACGCATCGACGGAGGACTTCGACGAGGTTTGGATAGGCAAAATTAGGATAGACCCCCACACCCTAGAGGAGCTCGACCCACTCCCCTGAACGCTTAAATAACGCCGGCCACTTGTGTACATGAGCAAGCCCGCCTCCGCAGTGCCGCTCTTCTTAGCCACGGCGTATCTCACAGCCCTCGTCCTCGACGTCGCCGCTCTAGAACTTGTCACCCCGGCGGCCAGCTCGCCCACGGGGCTCGCCGTGTGGGGGATTACAAGAATGTGGAGCGTGGCACTCGCAGTAGTCGTTGCTCTGTGGGCCGAGGGGAGGCTGAGAGAGCTGAAGGAGATAGTCGGCCTCTCGGGGAGGGTCCTCTTGCCCTATTTCTTCGCTCCCCTCGTCGTCTACGGGGCCTTGGGGATATACATCGCGCTGGCGGCCCCCCTAGGCCTCTTCCAATTCCAGGCGTACATAGACGCAATAGCCAACGCGATTAGGCAATACCCAGTCCAAGACGCCGAGGCCTTGGCTAGAATCGTTGCGTATGCCCAAATCGCTGGGGCCTACATAGCCGCGGTTACAATAAACGCCGTAGTGGCGCTGGGAGAGGAAATAGGTTGGAGGGGCTACCTCTTCCGCAGACTAGGCGGCGAGGCCAATTTGCGCAACGTAGTGATAATAGGCGTGGTTTGGGGGCTGTGGCACGCGTCGGCCATACTGCTCCTAGGCTACAACTACTACTACAATAGGTGGCTGGGAGTGCCCCTCTTCACCGCGTTTACCACCGCCCTCACCTACCCCCTCCTCCTCTTCGCCAAGAACAGCGTCCTTCCCGCCGCGTCGCTACACGGCGCGGTGAATGCCCTCTGGCCCCTTACAGTGGCCGCGAGCTATCTGCCCCCAGAGGCTAGAGAGCTGTACCTCGGTATCGGCGCCCTGGGCATAGCCGCTTGGGCTCTCACCTCACTAGCCCTATACGCCGCCTACGCCAAAATACGCTCAGCCAAGCAAAACGTGCCGACTTAGCTTATAACTGCACACCCATTTTGGCCCATGGACGCACTTCAACACCTCGTCGACTTTATCAAGAGGAAAAAACCCGACGAAGACCCAGTGGCGTATCTCTATAGACTGGTCGAGGAGACCCTAGACCCCAGCGAGCGCGTCGACTTCTACGTAGAGTCCTCCGAACACTTCTGGCGTGAGGGGCTCGAGCTAGTGGAAAAAGGCGAGTTGAGACAGGGAAGCGAGAAAATTTGGAACTCAGTGGTCCAATTAGTCAAAGCGGCCGCCGAAAAGAAGGGCCTTAAACACCACACCCACAGACTCGTGTGGGCCACCGTTAGGAAAATAGCCATGGAACACGACCCCGAGACTATCACCCTCTTCGCTGCAATAGAACAACTCCACATAAACTTCTACGAAGGGCACTTAGACAAATGGGACGTGGAAAAGCTCACAGAAGCCGCGGCCAAGCTCAGAAAGGTGCTATTCGCGTACTCAATGCAAATAAGGCAGGACATGCGCAGTAAGATAATTCGCAGTACATCCTCACATCTTTTATTCCTCAACCCCCTCTCTACACCACGGAGATGTATCCTTAACTCGAACCGCATACGCCCCCTACTTTCTCTACTGTATCTTGTAATATAAAGACGTGGTGCCCCGGCCGGGACTCTCAGGGGCTCCCCTTTTGAACCCGGGTCATGGGCTCGATTGGCCTGTAGCGTACATAAGGCCCACATCCCTAGTCGGGCCTCCCTTTGACCGGGCTAGACTACCGGGGCTACATCTCCTGTACATCCCGCTTTATAAGTTTTTAGCCGTGTGCGGCCGCTCGTCACTTCATACGTTCGCTCTTTGTTAACCGTTGCTAAACTTATAAACAACGAGTTCAAACATCGGTAGGGCCCGTAGCTCAGCCTGGATAGAGCGGCGGCCTGCGGAGCCGTAGGTCGTGGGTTCAGGCAAAGCCGCCCAAAAATCCCATCGGGCCCGCCAGCGTCATTCTCTCAAATTGTACGTGGCCGACGTCGGCTTGTGTCAAGTTAGTTCTTCTAGTATATAAAGAGGAGTGTAAAGTACATTATTTAAGCAGATTGAATGTAGGACTCATGTCGGAGGAGAGTAAGGAGAAGAAAGAGCATGAAAAGAAAGGTTTGAAAGTTGTGAAGAGGTACGAGACTTACATCACTGTTGTAAAGATGGAGGTTCTTTGACGCATAGGAGTTTTAACAGGCCTTTTGTCAAGGTTTGGTATACCAAGCATTTTTCTTCCTGGCCTGTGCATTTTGTGGTACAAGTTATTTGGTAGCCTTCTATGTGGCATTCCATTTCAAATGGCTCGCCTGTGGCGTCTATGTACCGGGCCCCAATTCCATATGCCAGAGCCGCGAGCATGAGGTCTATGGGTCTTGCCCCGCGTATGTCGATTTCTCTGTCTCCCACTACCACCTTGTCTCCTGTGAATTGTACCTTCAGCGTATGGCCCCTCTTGTGCATACCAGCGCGCAGGCGCTACAGCCCGTGCAAGTGGGGAGTATCTGTGGGTGGCCTGCCGGCGACGGCGTAATGGCGGGGCAGGCGGTTTTTAGGCATTCTCCGCATCGGTCGCAGAGCGCTGGGTCCACTGTGTATTTGCTGACCTTGGGGCTGTAGCCCACTGCCCGCCTTTCGAAGAGTTGGCAGGGGTCTCCCTCCTCGTTTAGTGCCACTACGTAGCCCCCCATCTTCACGACGGTCTCCGCCAGCTCGTCTCTTTGCTTGACTATGGCTATGACGGGGCCCGCCCTGTAGCCTCCCATTAAGACGCCCAGCGCTATTGCCCCGGCCTTGAGCGGGGGCAGATGCACGTCTACGACTTCTGCTACCTCTCTTGGGAGGTGCCATGTCGGCGTAACCATGTAGTCGGGCCCCGCGGGGGCTGTGGGCTTTAGTCTCACGTCGGAGATTACTATCGGCACGTCGTCTCTCATCTTCAAGAGGGTGTAGAGGCAGGACATTAGGGGGAGGAGCGGGTGGCCCACTTTCGCCTCTTCGCCGCCTCTGGCCCACCTCCAGGGCCTCATGTAGTGCTTGTTGAATGTGGACACTCGGCGCGTTGTCGTCGGCGGGTCGGGGCCCTCGTAGCCCACAAGCGCGAGCTCTGCCTCGGACACGGCCACGGCCTCTTTTATGTCTCTGTGGCAGGGGAGGCCGGGCGGGCAAGGCTTTATGAGTAGAGCGCCCCAGACGGCCCCCTCGGCGGCTTTTAGCGCATTGGGGCTGGGCTCTGCGTGGACTAGGGCGCGTCTAAAGGTCATGGACAAGCCAACTCCAATGGCCAACTTCTCGTCGTCGTCCCAGGGCCCCTCCACTATGAACTCCACCACGGCCTACTTAATCCTTAGCTTTATCAATAGTTTCTTCGTTGCCTCCTTCTCTGCGGGGAAGTGGTCGAGGGGCTTTGGGCCATTTACCTTTACCCATAGGCACTTCTCTGAGAGGTATATTTCGCCCGTCTTGAGGTTTAGGACGAGCGGGTATATTCTACAGGCGAGAGGCTTCTTCTCGTGGATAGTGCACTTGCCCTTGTAGAAGGGGCACCACCCTCTGATAATCCACTTGTACAACTTGACGCCGTTGTAGGAGCCTATTGGCTCAAACTCCAGCTTGACGCCTATCTTCTCTGCCTCGCGTTTGAGCACCTCTATCTCCTCCTCCAGCACCACTGGCATATCTTCGTATGCCTCAAATTTGCAACAGTCGGCGGGGCACCCAATGGGGCATGTAAACACGTGGGGCTGTAGCCTCATGGTTAAATACTTTGTATAATGTATTTTCGACGTTATCTCATAGACTTAGAAATAACTATCCTTGTACTTTTGTAAACTAAATTGCCTCTAACACCTCTTGAATAAATTTTAAATATGGCCCTATCTCTTTTCAAATTATTAAAGAGAGGCATACGAATAATTAAAGAAAGAATTAAATATGTGCCACAAGTCTTCGCACATGAAGAAGGAGAAGAAGGAGGAGAAGAAAGAGGAGAAAAAGAAGTAACCCCCTTTTGTTAAGATTTAAAACCCCACCCTTTTTCCCCTTTCGATGGTCAAGGTTATAGATGTGGGCAGGGTCGTAGTCAAAGTGTTGGGCAGAGAGGCTGGCAGAAAGGCGGTGGTAGTGGACATAGTCGACGAGAATTACGTGGTAATTACCGGCCCCAAGTCGCTGAGCGGCGTAAGGCGCAGGAGAGTGAACATAAACCACATCGAGCCCACAGACAAGAAGATTGAGATTAAGAAGGGCGCCTCTGACGAGGAGGTGCTTAAGGCGTTAGAGGCGGCAGGGCTTGTGGAGTACATGAAGGAGAGAGTAAAGCCGAAGCTGTTTGAAATTACTCCAGCCGACGTCAAGTGAAGTGCGGCAGTAGGGAGGTTTTTGTAAAACTGGAGGAGGGGACGAATCCGCAGTGGGGCAAACCGCCGTCGAGTAGAAGCGCAGAGGAGCACATACGGTACTCTTTTCTCATTTTAGACAAGCCCAGGGGGCCGACTAGCCACGAGGTTGCGGCGTGGGTGAAGAAGATTTTGGGAGTGGAGAGGGCTGGGCACTCGGGCACTCTGGACCCGAAGGTGTCCGGTGTCCTTCCAGTGGCCGTGGCTGAGGGGACTAAGGTGCTTATGGCTTTGTCTAGGGCGGACAAGGTCTACATAGCCGTGGCCAAGTTCCACGGCGATGTAGACGTAGAAAATCTGCGGAGGGTGTTGCAGGAGCTTCAGGGGGAGATCTACCAGAAGCCCCCGCTCCGCTCCGCGGTGAAGAGGCAACTTAGAACGCGCCGGGTTTACTCCCTGGAGCTTTTGGAGCTTGACGGGAGGTACGCAGTGCTGAAAATGCACGTGGAGGCCGGCACCTATGCTAGAAAGCTTATCCACGACTTGGGGGAAATCTTGGGGGTTGGGGCAAATATGAGGGAGCTCCGCCGCGTGGCGGTCTCGTGTTTTACAGAGGACGAGGCCGTGACTCTGCAGGACTTGGCAGACGCGTACTACATTTGGAAGAAGTACGGCGATGATACATATCTCAGGAGGGTGTTGCTCCCAATAGAGGAGATAGCGAGACCTCTGCCCAAGATCTGGGTCCGCGACAGCGCCGTTGACGCCCTCTGCAACGGCGCCCCCCTCGCTGCACCCGGCGTGGCCAAGTTTGAACACCCGTTTAGCCGCGGCGACTTAGTGGCCTATTTTACGCTTAAGGGCGAGCTCATAGGCATTGGAAGAGCGCTTGTCGACAGTGAGGAGGTTAAGAAAATGGAGAAGGGGCTTGTGGCGCGGACCGACCGGGTGGTCATGCCCCGCGGCACCTATCCGCCCATGTGGAGGCGAGGCGGTAAAAGCTTTAAAAGTGGCACCTAGATAGGGTTGTGGGGGATCGTCCTCCAATACGTCGCATGGTGATAGACGCGGCGATACCTACCAAGGGTGTGACAATAGTGGACGTCGCCAGAGAGCTCTATAAAGTGGAGGGCGTGAAGGCGGTTAGAATTACCGTAGACGATGTGGATGTAGACGTGTTGGGGCTCGCAATAGTGGTCGAGGGGGAGAACATAGACTACAGAGAGGTGGAAGAGGCTCTTGAGAGAGTCGGCGGCGTTGTCCATTCTATCGATGAGGTAGTAGTCGGCGAGTATATACCGCAGGCCGGTGCGACCACGTGAGATACTTAGTCCTAGGCGTAGTGGACGGCCTAATTACTGCGGGCACTCTCTCTGCCACGCTAATTTTTAGGGGAGGCGGCATAGGCCTAGACCTCTTGGTGTCGCTGGCTGTGGTAGTGGCTTCGATAAACGCGCTTACGGTCTTCGTAGCGGAGTTTGTTCAACAGATGCAAGAGGTCAAAGAGGTCGCCTACAAGGTCTCTCTGAGGGAGGAGTGGCTTAGGTGGTCTCTTTTGCACACCCGTGCGCTGTACGCCACGGCCAAGTCGTCCGCGTTCGCCTTCGTCTCCTCTCTGGCTGGGGCGCTGGCCGTCTTAGCGCCCGCTGCCGTCTTTCCGCCAGCGGCCCCCCTCGCCCTTGCCCTGGCTGTGTTGGTCGTGGGCGCTTTTCTAGCGGAGTCGTGGGGAGACTTCGCCTGGGTGGTGGGGATGATCGCCTTGGCGGTGGCTGTGGGAGTGGCAGTGGGGCTCGCCTTCCCAGTAATTGCTTAAATACTGGCCCTAGGTAGAGCCGTGGCTACGCTTCCAGTAGAATACCTCCGCACAACTAGGCTCTTTAGGGAGAAGGCCGGCGATGTCGAAATCATATCCTTCGAGGTGCCTACCCACAAGTACTTCTCCAGGGGCGAGGTGCCCTACCTCGCCACCGCGCTTGACGTAGATTTGAGGAAGCTTGAGAACATGATTTCAGACATGAAGTACGGCCGCGTGGCGGTGGAGAAGCTCTGGGCGTATAGGCTCGACGGCGACATGATCAGAGAGAGTAAGAAGGTGTTGTTGCCCGACTTGGCGAGCAACCCCGTAGACGGAGAGGTGGAGGAATACGAGGACTTCAAGGTGTTGAAGATACACGTGGGCTCTCTAAGGGAGCTGGTACGAATCTACGTCAGACAGCGGCCCTCGTTTAAAGAAGTAGTGGTGTACAGAAGGCCGCCTCACCCGGCTCTGGTGAGATACGTGGCGTACTTATGAGAGTCGCTGTGGTGGGAATAGGGGGTTGGGGGAAGAACCACCTCAGAGTCGTAGCACAGCTCAGGGGCGAGGGGCTTGTCGACACCGTATACGCCGTGGACATAGACGAGACCAGGCTACGGTGGGCCGAGAAAGTCTACGGCGCACAGGCTGTAAGAGGTGTGGAGAAGGCCGCCGACCTCGACGTAGACGCCGCCATAGTGGCAACTCCCACGACGCTGCACGCGCGCCACGCCGCACTCTTTCTCTCAAGGGGCGTGCCCACGCTGGTGGAAAAGCCATTCACTGCGACGTTAGGCGAGGCCTACGAGCTACTGGACTTGGGCAAGAGGACCTTAGTCACCACGGGGTACCTCCTCAGATTTCACCAGGGAGTTCGCTACGTCAAGGCGAATTTGTCTAAGCTGGGCCGCTTCCTCTCTGCGTATGGGAAAAGGACGTCTCGTTGGCCAATAAGGCCAGGCGACGTCGGCGTAATAAAAGACCTAGCAATCCACGACATAGACCTCGTGACGTACATCACGGGGGAGAGGGCGAGGGCGGTATACGCCGCGGGGGGCTCCACGAGGGGGCAATACGAGGACCACGCCCAGATATTTGGACAATACGGCGGCTCCTCGGCGATATTTGAGGCCAACTGGCTTACGCCGTACAAGTTTAGGCGGATTGAACTGACGGGGGATCAGGGCATATTTGTAATAGACTTTGTCACAGACGAGGTCTACTTCTACGGCGAAGACGGCGTATATAGGCCCAGGCTTGAGGTCGCCGAGCCCCTCCTACTGCAAGACAGAGAATTTCTGCTGGCAGCCTCTGGCAAAGGCGGAGAGGTCGTCGCAGTAGAGGACATCGTCTATACATTGAAATTGTGCGAGGCGGCCGTTGTCTCTATTAAGACAGGCAAGTTAGTGGGCTTAGACGAAGTATAGGGTAGAGGGCTTTTAAGGGGCCGGGTGGTTGGGTAGCGGAAAAGCGGCGACCTAGGGCCAAGCCGCCAAGGCCATTGCCCAAGCCACAACCGCCTATACCGCGAAAGAGTTATAGACAGGAGAGTGGAGGCGAGGCACAAGAGACGTGTCATACATATATCACCGACGAGGGCTCAAGACCGTTGGACTTAAGGCGGAACGGCTGTAGACGAAAGTTTAGGCGGCGCCAGTCTCTACGTATACTGGCGTTATTTTACACGTGGCGGTTTTTTAACAAGTGGGGCAGAGTGCATGAAGGGAGAGGATTTTTCACTGTACGACGTGGAGAGGGCGGAGCTTGGGGAAGAGTTCAAGTTGGCCCTATCTAGGGCGTCTGATGGCGCCAACGTGTTTATTGTGGGGCCGGCGGGTAGTGGGAAGACCCTAATGCTTAGGAAGCTGGGGCTCTACCTCTCGAGGGCGGGGCGGCGTGGAGTATATGTAAAACTCGAGTGGGTGAAGTATGGTTGGGGTCTCTCTGACTACGTGAGCCGATACGGCGCAAGGAGTAGAGAGCTCACGGGTCTCGACGGAGGCGTTGACGCCGACTTGATACTGCTCGACGACGGGGAACTGGTGTGGGGATACGGCTCCGCGTACAAGAACCTGCTGAGAGACTTAAGAGGCCGCCAGATTGTTGCGGCTTTTAGGGAAATTGATATGGACGCCGCGGCTCTCTTGTTCGGCGACGGTTTTGTGATATATCTAAAGGGAGAGCCTGCAGAGGCCCCTGTGGCGAAGTCACCGTTTGGGTTCGCCTTTCTGAACAAGTCTGCGGAAATTATTGTAATATAGGGTAGAGGGCCAAGAGGTTGTTTACCCCGTGTAGCAAGGTTGCGAAGAGGAAGCCGCCACCTCTGAACGCGTGTGTTAAGACGAGGCCGTAGGCGAAGTACAACGGGATTAGTGCTGGAAAGCCGTGTGCCGCGGCGAATGCAAGCGCGCTTCCCACATACGCCACGGCTAGCCCCGCCCTCTTCTCTAGTTCTTGGAAAAGGATGCCTCTAAACAGCGCCTCCTCCGCCGCTGGGGCTAAGACAATGGCCGAAAGCGTGAGGTATATTTTCCACTTGTCGCATGTGGAAAGCATTGACACTATGAGATTGGTCACGTCGTACTGGCTGAGGAGAGGTGCTAGTGCGTACTGTAGCGCCCACAAAGCGGCCATGGAAAACGCCGCCACTGCCACATGCCTTAAATTTCTCGCCACGTACGGCCTTGCGTAGTAGGCCAGCGGCGTCATTACTAGATACGCAACAGTTATCGCGGCGGCGAGGCCGCACTTGGGCGTATACATGGCCGCGACGCCTCCCGCCATTAGCGCCAAGGGAGGCAACAGCGCCACTACAGCCGTGCGCATATGTTTAAGTACGGCTTAATTAAAATGTGGAAATCGCCGTGGCGGCGTCGACAATAGGCAAGAGGCGGTTTTTCATCGACATAACTCACTGGGACAGTGTAGATAGGTTTCACAAGCCCTTCCTGGTAAACCCAGGACACCCGGCCGGGCTCTCTGTAGCAGTGTTTGACCTATCTAGGTACATAAACGAGGTGGCGCAGATATATAAAGAGGCCTCAGAGGCCCTCGCATCGGCCAGGAGGGAGTTTGTAAAATCGGCGTCTAGGGCGTGGCCGCTGAGATTCCTCCTGCCCGCGAGAATTGAGCCGCCGGCGCTGGGCCCCGAGTGGGAGATAAAGACGCATGTGGAAAACGTCATTGGTAAAAAATTCGGCGGGTGGGGAGAGGTGTTGGTGGGCCGCGTAGCGGTGGAGGTGAGAGACCGTGCGGTGTACATAGGCGGAGTGCCCTCAATAGGCCACACCTACCTCAGGATGCTCGGCGCCCTCAGTATATAGCCGCGTTGCTGAACTTCGACTTAATCAACTCGACCAGTTTTTTCAAGGCCGCATCTACGGCGCCTTCGGCTTCTTGGGGAGTGGGGGCGCTTGCATATATGTGGATTTGGAGGAGGGGGGCGTCTACTTCGAGTCCCTTGGGGTGGCTTTTGACGTATACCCTGGGGTTTTGCCGCATGACCTCGCGTATTATAGGCGCGACGTCGGCCTCTGGGACCCCCCTCACTGTCACAACTCGCTCGGAGAAATGCGCCGGGGGCCCCCTCGACTTAAGCAAGGGCTCTACATAGCCCTCGAAAATGGCCTCCATCTCCCTCGGCACGCCGGGCAGAAGGACCACGATCTTGCCCCCCGTCTCGTATAAAATGCCAGGCGCCGTGCCCACTGGGTTGGGGAGGGGGACTGCGCCTGGGGGCATCATGGCCATCTTTACCCTCTCCTCAGTCATGGGGTACCCGCGGCTGGCGTACTTCTCCCTGACCATCTTAAGCGCCTCCTCGTTGACCACCGGCTCTGCCCCCAGGGCCTTACAAAAGGCGAGATTCGTTATATCGTCAGGAGTGGGGCCCAACCCGCCCGTGGATATGACCACGTCAGCCTTAGCCATCGCCTCTCTAAAAGCCTCGACTATGTCCTCCTCCACGTCTGGAACTACCACAATCCTTCTAACGCTGTAGCCCAAATACGTAAGCTTTGACGCCAGCCACGCGGCATTAGTGTTAACCACGCGCCCAATCAACAGCTCGTTGCCAACAGTAATTATGTAGGCCGTAGGCACGTCTACACCTACCTCCCCGTTTTTATCTCTTCCCAGACCACGAGCAAGATACCCACCAACGTCGCCGCAATACCCACCGCCTGTAGAGGCAAGGCGCCGACGGGGGTCTCCACATAGCCCGCAGGAGTCTCACCCAGTAGAAGAGCCGCAAGTAGAGTGGCGCCGACGGGCTCCCCCAAGACGCTTGTGGCAACAGTAATCGCCCTGTACTTCCCCAGGAGGTAGTTAAACACAGTATGCCCAGCCATCATGGGAATTGACGCTATTAGGAGAAACATTGCGAATACCTGCCAGCTGTAATTAAAGAGGTTGGACCCCAGGACTGCTCCGGCCAGTAGGCTAACTGCCGCGGCGCTTCCATACGCCACTGCCACATATCCCCAGGTATTAACCGCGCTACGCACCACCCTGCCGAGGGCTAGATACCCGGCGAAAGACACTGCGCCTAAAATGGCCAGCGCATTCCCCAGAAGCCCCCCTGGCGCAAACGTGGTCAACAAGGCCCCGGCGGTTGCCACAAGGACCCCGGCCACGGCCCACTTCCCCACGCGCTCCCTAAGCGCCCTGGTAAACAAGAGCATTACCACCGGGTGTATATTTACCAGCGTCGTGCTGGCGGCCACCGTGGTTAAAAAGAGCGACGGTATCCAGCTCAAGAAGTGCACTGCCAGCAAGACGCCAGACGCAACAGAATATGCCAGCTCTCTCCCCCTGGGCAGACCCCTCGCCGCGGCGAAAGGCGCCACAATGAGAGTGGCCAGCGCCAGTCTCCAAAACGCTATGGCCACTGGGTCCGCCGGCGTGAGTCTAATTAGGATAGAGGCGGAGGCCACCGCCAAGACGCCGATTGGCAGAAGCCAGAGCATTGAGATAAGAGCCGCACACCTTATATACACACATCCGTGTTTACACATGAGGTTCCCAGACGTGGAACTGGAGGCCCACACCGGCGAAAAAGTGTCACCGGCGAGAGTGGAAAAGGCCGTAGTATACTTCTTCCCCAAGGCGTTTACACAGGGATGCACCAGAGAGACAATACGGTTCAACGAGCTCTACGACAAGTTCAAAGCCAAGGGCTTTGAAGTATTTGGAGTGTCCACAGACAGCGTGGAGACCCTGAGAAAATTCGCAGAAAAGTATGGGGTCAGATTTAAGCTACTAAGCGACAGAGGAGGCGCGCTGGCCTCTCAGCTGGGCATACTGAGGCCGACTGGCACAGCCGAGAGAGTGACCTACATTCTCGTCAAAGGAGAAATAATCCACGTGTTAAAGGGCCTGCGTAGCGCGGACGAGCACGCAGACAAGGCCCTCTCGTTGATATGAAGGTCTACGAGGTGAAAGGCCCCTGCCCCGAGCTTAGCATTGTGCTTGCGAGAATAGCGGCTGAGGCCGCCGAGGGGGAAGAGGTGAAGATTGTGAGCAAGTGGCGCTACGTGTTAAACGACGTAGAAAAATCGGCCAAGATCATAGGGCTTGAGGTAGTGAGCGCCCGCGCCTTAGGCGACGTGGTGGAGGTTGTGGTTAAAAAGTCAGCACGAGGTCGGCCTCTTTTGCAAGAGCTAGAAAGGTGAGAGACCCCGCGACCTCCACCCCCTCCAGCGGCTCTACGCCAAGCATCTTCAACACCGGCTCGTCGACATAGACCTTAACCCCCAGAGAGAGGCACTGCCTCGCCAGCTCCTTCACGCTGGCAGCCCCCAGTCTCTTAAGCCTGCGCTTAATGAGCCACATGGCCAAGGCCGGGAGGCCCAACAGCCTAGTCCTTGGCCTCTTGCTAAATATGAGGGCCCCAAGGCCTGTGGCAAAGAGGTGGACCTCGTAGCCCATGGCCCTCGCCGACGTTGCCACCACCAATGCATGATAGGCACGCGCTATGTCGTTGTCGGCGAGCATAATGACGACCTTAGACATAAAAATGAGAGGTCGTGTATTTAAATGGTGATGATCCAATGCAGGCGGCGACTCTGTGACCGTTGACCTGCCGACTGACCCGGCACGCCAAGCCAGTGATTTTGGTTTATTCGCCGACAGCACGATTGCCCTGTCCTGTGCTTCAGGGAGTGCCGTGGCTTTTACGCAAACTCCGCCGTGTAACATACACACCGTTGCTACCCACTGCGGACTAGCGACGTGTGTAAGACGGGCACTTGCTTCCAATAGGACATATATGGCATTTGGGGGCCCTTGCTGTGCATATGTCGCGGCCGAATTGAATTAGCTTTAGGTGTACTTCGAGGTATTTCTCGGGTGGCACAGCCTCCATAAACCTACGGCTTATTTCGCCGTGGTTGCCCACAATGCCCCACCTCTTAGCTATCCGCCTTATATGTGTATCAACGGGGAACGCGGGAAGACCCAGATTCACCAAGATTACGTCGGCCGTCTTTTCTCCAACGCCCGGCAGAGAGAGGAGGAACTTCCTAGCCTCGACAGGGCCCATCTCCCTGAGCTTCTCGGGCGTCACCTTGTGGCGTATAAACGCATCTGCCAAGGCTCTAATGTTCCTGGCCCTTATGCGGTACATGCCAGCTGGCTTGATCAACTCGGCGAGCTCGTCCTCCGAGAGCTGTAGGACCGCCTCTGGTGTAATTTCCCCGAGCCGCCTTTTCAGTTGGTCATACGCTTTAAAGGCGTTGCGGTCCGATGTATTTTGGCTCAACACCACTGCCACAGCCATTTCGAAAAGATTGCCGCCCCTGCGCCAAACCACCGGCGCTATGAATTCGTTTAGTCTCAACTCCACGGTCTTGTCTACGGCGTCTATGAACTCCCCAAGGTCCATAGCGTCATCTTAAATCCCGTGTTTATATTCCACCCCCTACCCTTAACGTGGAGGCCAAGTTTTCAGTGCGCAAGTCAGACTTTGACAAGTTTGCGGAGAGGCTGGGGCTTAACCCAGAGGAGCTCCTCTCGCATCTAAAGGCGGAGGTCGTAAAAGTAGGGCCTGGGTTTAGGTACGTCATAGACATGGAACACTTCTTCTTCTATGTCATTGCCAAGCTCCACGGCCAGCAGAAGTCCAGCGGCGGGGCGCAGGTAGATGGGCGTAGCTTTGAGGAGGCGTTCAACAGGGCTGTGGACGCCTTGGCGGGGGCCAGCGGCTATGCGAAGCTGGCCGAGGTTAGAGAGGCTGTGTGTAGAGAGCTCGGCATATCAGAGGAAGAGTTTTCGAGGAGGCTGGCCGAGCTTGTGCAAGCCAAGCGCGGCGCCTACATCTTGTTGGAGGGCGGCGACGTGAAAGTGCAAGTGGGCCCAAAGAAGTATGGCTACGTCAAACGAGTAGAGAGAAAGGTGGCCGAGGTGGTGTACTACTAACATCATACCTCGCGTTGATTAATTAATAGACCCGCAATAGTACGTGACTTGCCACATTCCCACTTGGCCTGTGGCCAGCGACAAAATCGCCCTCGGCGGTAAGTCGTGGATAAGGGCCGTGGAGTCGCTGATAAAGCTCACCTCGGCGTATCCCATGGCCGTGTTGTTGGGCAGAGCCGGCATGGGGAAGAGCCAGGTGGCGTTGGAGGTGTGTAAGAGGACCAACTGCATCTACATAGATTTTACGGAGATGGGGGAGAGGTCTATGGCGAATATAGCCGCGGTAGTGGCGTGGCGGCTGCTCTCCCGCCACGGGGGGAGGGAGGCTAAGAGCAGAATAGTCGAGGCGTATAGGAAGTTCGGCTACGAGGGTCTCCTTTCTCTGGCTAGGGGGGACCCCACCTGGACTCTAAAAGCCGCATTGGAGTTGGCCGACACGAGAGTGGTTGTAGTCATAGACGAGCTGTTGCCCTCCGCCGAGGACCCCAAGTTCTTTGAAGCAGCGTACATCCTCCACAGGATTAGGAACATGAACTTGCCCAACGCCTCCTTCTTGGTTACCATGTTGCCAGAGGTCTACGAGAAGATCGTAGAGAGAATACCGCCGTTGGGCAACCTATTTCTACACGTCACCGTTCAACTGCCTGACGTCATTCCCGAGGAGGAGGTAGAGGACTTGGTCTCATCATTTTGTCCAGAGAAAGCCGAGTTAGCCAAGAAGATTTTGCAAGAGAAGCCCGATATAACCGTGAGAGAGTTGCTCCTAGAACTCAACAACTTACCTTCGCGGCGATTTGTGGAGTTGACGCCAGTATAGTAGACGTAGGTAACATAAACGATTAAAAGTAGAGATTTCTTTGTTTTAATGATAAAGTCCGAGACCGTGAAACAAATCCTAGAACACTATAGGGTGATTTGGGCGCTTTCGCACGCCCAAGGAGTCATGGGATGGGACAGCGAGACTTATATGCCAGAGGAGGGGATAAAGGCGAGGGCGATCGCGAGGGCCGAAATTTCGCAACTTATTCAAAAGTTTATGCTTGACGAGAAATTTGTCAAGCTGATTGAAAAGGCTGAGGAGGAGAAGGATTTAACAGACGTGGAGAGGGGGATTGTGAGGGTGTTAAAGCGAGATCTAAAGTACTACCAGAGAGTGCCGCCGGAGGTTGTCAAGGAGTTTGCTAAAGTCACCTCCGAGGCCTTTGTGGCGTGGCGCAACGCCAAGGAGAAGGCTAGGTTTGGCCTCTTCGCTCCGTACTTGGAGAAGATTGTGGAGTTGTCTAGGGTGATTGCGGAGAAGTTGGGGTACAAGGAGCATCCCTACGACGCCTTGTTGGACTTGTATGAGGAAGAGCTGACTTCAAGGGACGTGGAAGAGGTCTTCTCAACGCTGGAGCCAGGCGTAAGGAGGCTTTTGTCTAAGCTGGAGGCTAGGGGGTGGCCTAGGCGCCACCCGCTGGAGGAAATGCCGTATGAGAGGCCCCGCGTAGAGGCGGCTATATTCGAGGTCTTGGAGCTCTTGGGCTATCCCAAGGCTAGGTTTAGAGTAGACGTGTCGCCGCACCCCTTCACCGTGGGTATCGGGGCCCCCTACGACGTGAGAATCACCGTCAGATTTAGAGGGGTGGACTTTAGAGAGCCCCTCTTCTCGGCGCTTCACGAGTATGGCCACGCCCTCTACGAGCTGAACATTGACGAGTCTCTGGCGTTTACGCCTGTTGGAACAGGCGTCTCGCTTGGAGTACACGAGAGCCAGTCGCGCTTCATGGAAAACATTGTTGGGAGAAGTAGAGAGTTTACTGGAAAAATCGCGCCTATCCTAAGGCGCCACCTCCCCCTAGAGCAGTACAGCGACGAAGACCTCTACTACTACTTCAACGTGGTTAGGCCCAGCCTTATAAGGACTGAGGCCGACGAGGTGACGTACAACCTCCACATACTGCTGAGGTATAGGTTGGAGCGTCTGATGATCGCTGGAGAGGTTAAGGTAGCCGATCTGCCAGAGCTTTGGAACAACGAGATAGACCGCCTCCTCGGCGTAAGGCCGAGAAACGACGCAGAGGGGGTGTTGCAAGACATCCACTGGGCCCACGGCAGCATAGGCTACTTCCCCACGTACACGCTCGGCAACGTTGTGGCGGCGATGATTTACTACAAGCACGGCAGAGTAAAACAGCACATCGCCGACGGCGACTTCGCCTCCATAAAGGAGTACTTGAGGGAGAAGATCCACAGGTGGGGCGCCGTCTACCCGCCCAAGGAGCTTTTGACGAGGAGCTTCGGCGAGGCCTACAACGCGGAGTATTTGGTTAAATACCTCGAGGAGAAGTACCGCTAGTACATACATCGCATAGGGCAACCAACGCCTCGCATAGCCCCTCTCGCCTATAACCTCCCTCCTTTTTCATGGTCGACCCCCACGCCAGCTCAAAGTCCGCAATTTCGACCTTGGGGAGGAGTTCCTCTATATGCGGCGTATGTGAATTGATTAGCCCAGCTCCTCTGGCCAACTGGACCACGTAGTTGTTTAGCCCGACTCTCGCCCTGTACAAGACATATGTCGCGGCATCGCACCTATCTCTTAGCCTTATCACTCTCCCGTCGAAGTGCAACGGCCTGGCGAGTCTGGCGGTGAGCTCAGAGGCCGCGTGTGCCGCCAGCACGCTCACTATCTTGAACGTCCTCCCCCCATAGGGGGCTTGCCCCAGGAAAATTAGGTTTATCTCGTCGCTTACCACGTGTACAAGCTCTGCGCCGTACGTAGCCGCAAGCGTTTTTGCAGTATCTACCAGAGCCTCGTGTACAACCCTGCTCCGGGGGTGTGGGAAGTCCCTTAGACGTTTGCCAAATCCAACTCCGTCTAGTCTAACGGCGAAGGGGGGCGCCGCGGGCTCGCATACGGCCTCGCGTTCTCGGTACGAGGCTTCGAGGGCCTTTGGGTTTAGTCTTACCAGGGTAGAGACGACGTGGGCCACATTAATATACACGAGTTAAATAATGCGTGCAACTTAAATTCAAGAACGTAGTCCTGGGGGGCACCTTCGACACTCTGCACAGCGGCCACATAAAGCTGTTGGCCACAGCCACGTTGATTGGGGAGAGGGTGTTAATAGGCTTGACTAGCGACGCCTTTGCCTCCTCCTATAAGCAGTACAAAGTCAAGCCCTTCTCCGTGAGACTTGCCAATTTGAAGAACTTAGTCAGCCTTATAGCCCCCGAGAAGGAGGTGGTGTACGCAGAGATAAATGATCCCTACGGCCCCGCCGCTGCTGACCCCAGGCTTGAGGCCATTGTAGCCAGTGTGGAGACTCTGCCGCGCGCTCTACAGATCAACGACTTGAGGTCGGAGAGGGGGCTTAGGCCGATGGAGGTGATTGTAATATCCACAGTGAGAGATGGATATGGTCACGTCCTCTCCTCTACGTATATTAGGAAGGTCTTAGAGAAAATGCAACAGTCCTAGCGCCGCCGCCTCTCTATACACCTCCAATGCGTGGGAGCAGTCTCCTACGCAGAGGGTGGGGCCGCCGAATACGTCTATACGGCGGTACTCAGACCCCCTCTTTAGCGTCTCAAAGACGTTTACGTATGCCACGTCTGAGTGAGAGAAGTCCTTGAATAGAGTTAAGTAGTTGTAGACGAGGGACCACGCCTCGTGTGGGTCCTCCACCGGGGGGAGCCCATACTCCTCCACTCTTACGCTGGGAGTTGCCGGACCTATTTTTACAATTCTCTTGGCCAAATCTGCGGCGTACAGGACGTTCTCATAGTCAGCCTGGCTGTCTAGGGGGCTGTGGTACACGTCCCAGGTGTCCCACAGAGAGGAAATGGTGACCGAGGGAAGCCCCCACCTCTCGTAGTGTACACTGTCGAAGTAGGCCTGCGGGTTCTCCACGGGGCCGAGCCGTTCCAGCTGCCCGTGTAAGTAGGGGGGCGCGTATATCCTTGGAGTGCCAACCCCCACTACGTCTATGTTGACGAGGAAAGTGGGGCGCCACCGCCTTAGGTAGTTGTAGGACCCCCACGACCAGTAGAAGGAGGGCACGTGGGGCGCCACCCCCTCCTCCGCGGTGAAGAGGCCAAGCGCTATGGGCACGTCCTCTGCCACTAGCTCGCTGAAGGCCACCACGGCGGCTTCTACGCCGGCGCAGTTGTCCGTTGCCCCCGACAGCCAGTGGTCCCAGTGGGCAGACACCATTGGGGTATTTTCAAAACTGTTAAAGGCGATTAAGCTGTAGCTATACGTGACCCTAGTCTGTACATTTACCTCGAGGCGGCCTCTCTCGCCTAAGAGGCCTTTGACGCCTTCTATGCTTGCGACGGGCACCGGCGGCGGCGCTGAGTCTAGCTTAAACCCAAGCTCGCTGGTGACCACCACCCGCCTAGGCGGCGACCCCGTAAAGATGACTGCCGCCGCCCCCCTCCTCGCCGCGTCTATTACGACGTATTTGGCGTCGTCTAAGTCTTGTGGAAACTCCGCCACGGCTATGTTGCCCTCCACGTCGCCGTCCACTGGCACAAGCCTCCCCTCCACCACCGCGCCCCTTGAATATGGCATTGCCAATCCCCGCAACTCGGCGCCCCCCACCTCCAGCCTAGTGCCCACGTCGCGCCAGTAGAGCACCTCCACTGGCGAGAGGTGAAACCACACGCCTGGCGCGTCTAACGCCGTAATAAGCCACTGCAGAAACTCCCTCTCCTCCGGCGACCCCGCCACCAGGTCTGTAAAAGAGGTGCAACGGGAGAAAACTTCCACGGCCTCGGGGAAGATAAACGTTTTAAATTATCTCACCCAGCCTATTAGGCGGGTTTGTTGACTCGTGAAAGATAGAACCCGGCCTGATTAGTGATGGGGCTCCGCCTCGTTTGGCCGCGTTTCTACCTCCTTGTAGCTTACCGCGAGCAGTATTTGGTCTAGCTTTGTGGAGACCTCTCTGAGGACTTTTGCCACGTCGTCAGACGTTTGGCTCTTCTGCAGCGCCTCCACCGCCGACTTAAGTTGTTTAACTACGTCAACTAACTCGTCTAGTCTACGGAAGGCGCGCAGTACGCCGTCGACATCTTCTCTAAGCTGATCCACCTTCCGCATGTTTACGTAAAGCGCTAGCACTATGGCGTCCTGTAGCTCTAGCCTCTTCTTCTTCTCCAATTTCTCAAAGGCCTCAGCCGCCAACATCTTTATCGCCGCCTCTGCCTTCTTTATGTAATCTTCCACGAAGAGCTGTAACCCTATTTTTTAAAAACACTACTTACAACGCGCCTCACCTCGCGCAAAGCCTCTTCACTCTCCTCGCCAGGCGCCGGCTCTGCTCCTCTGCCAGCGACGCCCGCCAAAAGGCTCCCCAACGCCGAGGCGAACACCTTAGGCGTAGAGGTACACTCTATAGATATGTAGAACTGCCGCCCCCTAAGCGCTTCCCCAAGCTTGTAGAAGAGGTACTCGCCAGCGAAGAAGTGCCCCGTGGGGTCTTCCCTATGTATATCAAAGCCAAGGTGTATTGCCAAGGGTCCCTCCGCCTTTAGCACGTGGGATATGGCCAGCCAAAAGCTCCTGTCCCCGGCGCCAGGCGGCATGGGAATGGCCACTGCCTTGTGTCCACGCCTATGTATATACCTCTGAGGGGGGCCGTCGGCGCCGCCGTATATTAAATACAGCGGAAATTTATACTCCATATGCGCCTCCCACGTGCCGCGCGGAAAGTGGCCGTCTATAGACACAACAGCGGCGCCTAGCTTCCTCGCTATATAGACAACGGCGTTGAAGAAGTGGCCACCTCTAGCCGCGTGGGGCCCCGCCATCATTGTGCCACCTATGTAAAACACCGCCTGCCTCTTGCCCAAGGCGGCGTTAGCCACGGCAACGGCCAAGAGCGGGCGCTCGCCAGCCCTCTTGGCAGCCCGCAGAAAGATCTCGCTGTGCACAAGCAGTAAGTCCTCCCAGGCGCCCACCCCTTCCACAGCCTCCGCGCCCATTTCTCTCAACGCCTTGGCAGGCCACTCGTCGAATTTGACATGTGTAAGCAACACGGCAACACTACGCCAGCTATAAATAACTGCGACAACAAAGATAAATACCGCAGTGGTTATGGCCTCAATGCAGGGGTTCTAGAACTAGAGAAGAGGCTCTACGAACTGCTTAAAAAGCGGGCAAAGTACAACGTCCCGCCGCTCATCGACGGCCCCCTTGCCACAGTCATAGCTGCCGAGGTCGGCAAATTGCACAAGCCCACTGTGGCCTACCTCGGCCCAGAGCGCTCATTCACGTGGGAGGCGGCAGTCGCGCTGTTTCCCCACGGCGTGTATAAACCGGCTAAAACCATCACCGACGTGTTTAAGGCCGTTGAGGCCGGCGACGCGTTGTACGGAGTTGTCCCATTTATAAACAGCCTAGAGGGGCCCGTGGGGGAGACCGTAGACGCCTTAGCCACCCACGACTTGAAGATTGTGGCAATGGGCGAGCTTAGGATTGTGCTCTGCTTGGCAAAGAAGGGCGTGCCGCGTGTTGTTTATACGCACCCCCACGCGGCGGCGCAGGCGCGCAGAGCGCTACAAGCCCTAGGCGCAGAGGTGGTCTACACCGCGTCGACCTCGGAGGCGGTTAGGGAGTTCGAGAAATGCGACAACTGCGCCGTCTTAGCTTCTCCAAAGGCGTTGGAGGGCGTGGAGAAGACCTGCGGCGTTGAAGACGCTGAGAGCTACACGAGGTTCGCAGTAGTTTCGCGAGAAGGCGGCGTGGGGGAGAGGGCGCTACTCATATTCGCAGTGCCAAACGTCCCCGGGGCGCTCCACAAGGCGCTGGGTCCCCTCGCGAGGCGCGGGATAAACATGACCCTGATCTACTCCAGGCCCACGAAGCTCTCCCCCTGGGACTACTACTTCTTGGCGGAGGTGCAAAGCGGCGAGGGGCTGGAAGAGGCCTTGGAGGAGATGGGCCACTACACCACAATGCTAAAAGTGGCGGGCAGATACAACATAGTCACAATACAGCCAACTCAGCCCTGACGCCTTCTAGCGCCTTCTCAACCTCCTCACTAAACTGCACCTTTTCCCTCAAGCGTTGCACATAGTCAACCACGGCTGATACAAGCTCTACCACTGCCCTCGCCGCCTCCTCCCTTGTGCGGTACTTGATCAACGCCATGTCTGGGTCTGGTCCGTGGTATTGGTAGTCGTGGAGATTTAGCGCCAAATTCGTCCACGCAGACACATCTCGGTACCCCAATTCTCTCAACATCTGCGAAAGCGGTATCATCTTCGTAGTGGGGACTCGGGGCACCGCCCTCTCCTCTAGCCACCTCCTCTCCTCTTCTGTCTTTGCCAAGGCCTTCAGCCGCTCTAGCTCAAGCTTGAGGAGGACCGCCAGCACAGTCCTCCACGCCTGGAAGGCCTTTCCAGCCGCGTTGCGAGTAAGGCCGCGTCTGAGGAAGTCAATGGCAAGCTTGGTCTCCACCAACGCTTCGAGTAGGCGGGCAGAGGCGTAGTCGGCGGAGGAGGGCTTTGGAAGAGGTCTCTCTATGGCTTCGTACATGGGGTTTATGGTCGGCTTTGTTTATGAGCTAAGTGTTATAAAGGGGGCCTCCCTCTTTTTCATGTATGGTGTGGCTGGTGCCGTTGTATATATTGATCTCTCAACTGGGCGCGTTGAGAAGATAAAGTTGGGGGAGGAGGTTTATAAAAAGTTTTTGGGCGGTGTGGGGCTTGGCGCTTGGTTCCTCCTTTCTAGAATGGCGAAGGGCACGGACCCCCTGGGCCCTGGCAATGTGCTTGGATTTGTCTCAGGCTTGTTGAATCTTTCCAACGTGCCTCTCGCAGGGAGGTTTATGGCGGTGGGCAAGTCGCCTCTCACCGGCGGCTGGGGAGACGCAAACGCTGGCGGGAGGTTTGGCCCCAAGCTTAAGGAGGCTGGGTTTGACGCAGTTTTCATTTGCGGCGTTTCTGAGAAGCCCGTCTACATACTTATCGAGAACGGCGAGGTGTACATAGAATCTGCGGCAGATCTGTGGGGGAAGACGACGAAGGAGACCGAGGACGAGCTTAGGCGGAGGCACAGGGGGGCGCAAGTGGTATCCATAGGCCCCGCCGGGGAGAAGCAACAGTTGGTGGCGGCTATTATAAACGAGTACGGTAGGGCTCTGGGGCGGTCGGGCCTTGGAGCAGTTATGGGGAGCAAGAGGCTTAAGGCCGTGGTAGCAGTTGGAGACAAGCGCGTCGAGGTCTACGACAGAGATCTTCTGAGACAGAAAATTGTGGAAATAGTCCAGCTACAGAAGGGTCCCCGCGCCAGGGCGGCGGAAATTTGGCACAAGTATGGGACCTTATACACGCTGGAGCCCAGCATACTCTCCGGCGACACGCCTCTGTACAACTGGAGGGGGCTGGGCTACGAGGAGGTGAAAAGGCTGGCAGAGGTCTACAAAGCAGACTACTTCATTAAGGACAATGTAAAGCCGTATGCCTGCGCCTCGTGTACTGTGGCATGCGGCGCGTTGATTAAAAGCCGCACCAAGTATGGAGAAGTGGAGGGCCACAGAGCTGAGTACGAAACCGCCTCTCTCTTTGGCCCAGCGCTACTAAACCTAGACCGCGACTCCGTGGTGTATATAAACGAGCTCTGCAACCTCTACGGCCTTGACACCATCTCCACGGCCAACGTAGTGGGCTTTGCCATGGAGCTCTACGAGAGGGGGGTATTGAGCGAGCGCGAAGTGGGCTTTCCACTGAAGTGGGGCGACGCCGAGGCGGTTATAAGGCTGGTGGAGCTCATTGGAAAAGGCGAGGGGATAGGCAGAGTCTTGGGCCAGGGGGTGAAAAAGGCCTGTGAAATAATTGGCAAAGGCGCGTGTGAGTATGCCATGCACGTCGGCGGCCAAGAGCTCCCGGCGCATCACGTGAAATATCTGCCGGGCCTAGCGGTGACGTATGTGGCAGACCCAACCCCGGCGAGGCACACAGCCGGCGGCGTACACTTCATGGGAGAAGGTGGCAGATCTACGTGGACACAGTTCGACTTTGGGATAAACTTTGGCAAAGTAGAAAAGTACGCCTACAAAGACAAGGGCAGAATAGCGGCTGTGTACGCAAAGGCGGCTCAGGTGGAAAACTCGCTGGGGTTCTGCGCATTTTCATCTCAAGTGGTATTCCGCACGTTGCCCTACGTGGAGTTGATATATGCCTTCACCGGCCTCAAATTTACGCCGCAGGAGTTGCTAGAGGTGGGCCACAGAATACAGACAATGCGCAAGCTATTCAATATAAGAGAGGGCGTAAACCCCACCCAGTGGAAACTGCCAAAGAGGGCCCTGGAGTACCCCAAAGAGGGCCCACTCTCAGACGTAAAAATGACGGAAGAAGACGTGGAGCTCATGAGGCGCGAATACTACGAGGAAATGGGGTGGGACCCGGCCACCGGCGCGCCGCGCAGAGCCACGCTGGAGAAACTCGGCATACTAGACCTCGCAGAGGGCCTAGACCTCCCCCCGTAGCCCCTCGGCCAGCATCTGCCTAGCCTGCTCAATCACAGACTCCGCCAGTTTTTCCCCAAAGCCCGGCAACGAGGCAATCTCTCTAACGGTAGCCCTGGCTATGTCCTCAAGCGTCCTGTAGCCAAAGTTGTAGAGCGTGCGGGCCCTGACGCGCCCCACCCCCCTGAGAGAGGTCACTAGGCCTAAGAGCTCCTCCCTCACCCCGTACACCACCCTCGCCGTGACCACCTCAAGCCTCTTCCCGTGCTCCTCGCGGCCCACGAGACGCGCAAGCTTGGCCGCGGCGTTGCCAAGCCACTGGAACAAATCCACGTACACCCTCAAATCGCCCGGAGCCACGTCGAACTTCTCATATATCACGTCCTCGTCGACTTCCTCAATCCACGCCATGAGCATAGACGCGGTCCGGGCCAAGTCCTCAAACTCCTCGTCCTCCTCCACATCCAACGCCGCGAGGATTCCCTCTACCACACGCTTGTCCGCCCTGCCCCTCCTCACCCTGGGGAAGTCGGGGGCTGTCAAGACCACGTAGAGGTAGGCAGGCACGTTCCCCGCCCTCAGCGACTTGATCAGCCGTATGTAGCCGGCGGCCACCTCTGGATCTAGGTAAAGCCTAGCCACCTGTCTCCCAAGCTCCGTGGCATATACAAAGTCGCCGTCTCGCTCAAGGAAGCCCCACTCCACTAACTCCTCCACCACGCCGCCGATCTTAGACCTGAGGATAGACAACTTGAGCGAGGTCTTCATCTGCGCCGCGCCCAGGGTGTTGGAGAAGAAGTCCACAAGGTCGTCTAGAGACTTGGCGTAGCCCCCGCCCACGGCGCCCAGCACGTGGGCCCTGAGGTTGGGCTCAGCCAAGATGTGGGAGCGGACCCCCTCCACTTGCCCCCTCACATAGCGCTCCATTAGGTACTCCGCCTCCCCCTTGCTCCTCGCCACAAGCACAGCCTCGCCGTATGGATCCAGGCCAGGCCTCCCCGCCCTCCCCGCCATCTGCCTATACTCAAGCACGGGGATCTCCTCCCGGCCAAGCGCTGGGTCAAAGCGCTCGTAGTCGGCGACCACCACACGCCTCGCCGGGAGGTTGACCCCGGCCGCCAGAGTCGTGGTAGACACCACCACCTTGAGCAAGCCCCTCCTAAACCCATCCTCCACAAGCCTCCTCACCTCTAGCTCAAGCCCCGCGTTGTGGAACGCCACCCCCCTCGCCACAAGGTCGGCGAGCTCTCTGCCAATGATCTTGCTAGAGGACGCCTTGAGGACCTCCTCGGCCAGCGCCTTGGCCCCCCGCGGCACAAGGCCGGCCGCCTCCATGGCCTTCGCCACGGCCTTGGCCAGTCTGACGGTGGAGCTCCTGCTGTTGGTGAAGACCAGGGCCTGGCCCCCGCCTGCCACCGCGTCCACAGCCAAGGCCACCTCCGCGTCCCCCGGCGCGTTCACGCGTTGCATGGAGCCGTCGGAGAAGCGGATCACCCCGCCGTGGTACACACCCTCTCTGAGGGGCACTGGCCGCCAGCTAGACTCCACAAGCCTAGCCCCAAGCCACGCCGCCACCTCCCCCGCGTTCCCCACAGTGGCGCTCAAGCCGATGAACTGGGTTTTTAGGCCGAGGTGCCTCAGCTTAGCCACAATAGACTCGAGGACGGGCCCCCTCCTCGGGTCCCCCAGGTAGTGAATCTCGTCCACCACCACGACGCCCACGAGCCCGAGCCAGTTCGGCCTATGGCGCAGGAGGCTGTCCAACTTCTCATACGTAACCACCACCACGTCAAACTCGTGGAGCCGCCTGTCGTCCGAGTCAAAGTCGCCGGTAGACACCCCCACTTTCACAAGCCCCCTGTAGTAGGAGAAGTGGACAAGCTTCTCATAGGCAAGAGCCTTGAGGGGCACAGCGTAGAGCGCCATGCGCCCCTCCAAGCCCGCCTTGACCGCCGCCACCTCGGCCAAAAGCGACTTCCCCGAGGCAGTCGCCGTACATAACAAGACGCTCCTCCCGTCAAAAATCCCGGCCCTCACCGCCTCCACCTGAGGCGGAAACAGCCGCCCCACCCCACGCTCCTTAAGCACGGCAATGAGCCTGGCGTCCAGAGGAAGCTCAGAGACCTCCACGCCACACATAACACCTATAAAAAGAAGTACAGTGCATACTGCAAGGCACACCGAAAAACATTTTAGGAACTCGACATATAGGGCATGTGGAGGCAGTGGAAGTAGTCCTAGTCTCGGGGATACTCATCGGCTTCATCCTATTCCTATTCACCCTAACCCCCCAACAGACAGAGCTCTACGCAGTGGCCCAGCCAGCCCTCATGAACCTCGCCCAACAGGCGCTAGACCGGGCAATCCTCATGCAGGGCAACATCACCACGAGGCGCGCAGACGGCTGGACCATCGTCGACCTAGCGCTATCGGCCCAGAGGCCCCTCTACCAGCCCCAGATCGATTCGGCTAAGCTAGGCGCCCTCGCCGCGCCAGCGGCCCAAGGCCCCACATGCGTAATACGACAACAGAAGCTCGTCGAGGCTTCAGGGATATCCCAAGGAGTCTTAGTGGGCTACGGGGTCTTAGCCCCACGCCAGTCCTACGCCTGCGACTACGAGGCAATACTGAAGAACTTCTTCGGCCCCGCCTGGGACAAGTACGACATGACCCTCGTGCTAAAGCCCCTGGTGAACCTCACCATATGCCCCAACTACCCCGTCGGCTCTGTCACAATAAGACGCAACGACCCCATGTGCGCCAAGGTGCCGTTGGGCAAGATTTGGGTGACCTTAAACGCCACTGGGACAGCCGTCAACGGAACTGTGGTGGTAACGGTAATCCACTGCCCAGTGGGCGGAGAGTGCCAGATAGCCAGCGCTGAGGGCTACTTCAAGTTCGACCCTAACTTGCGCCTGTACTACTACGACGTCACGGGCCTATTGGCGCAATATCTGCAAGACGTCCCCCAGGGCGCCGGGGTGGCGGCCTTTGCCCAGAAGGTGGACTACCCCAAGGCCTTCGACTTCTGGCTATTCAACGTCAGCAACAGGCCCCTGGTGTACGGCTTCTACACGCCGGACGGCCGCGTGTGGATAACCCACGACGCGACGGTTAGTTGCGGTTCGGGGAACACCCCCGCCTTGGGCATAAGGAGGCTGGACGCGTACACGGGAGCCGGCTTTACAAACCTAGCCCAAGACGCCGTGCTAGACCCGGGGCAGGGCCAGGGACAAGTGAAGGTGGACCAGTGTAGCAAGTGCGTAGGCAATGCCAGATGCGCCGCGTGCTACGTAACGCCGCCCCCCGGCTCGCTCTTCATGGTGGTGTGGGTTGAGAGAAACAGCCAGGGGGGCAACGCGCCAGAGGGCACAATGGTGATTATACCCCTCGCCCCCACGCCGCCCAAGGCCCCCGTCAGAGTGGACACGTGGCGCTGCCGGGGCCTCCAAAGCCCGCCGCAGACCCAGAGCGCAGTGGCCACTAGGGTAGTGGACAGCCAAGCCGCCACATACGCGGCGGAGCTCACTCTGTACAAGTGGCCATGAAGTGGGTAATAGAGCTGGGCCTCTCGGCAATGGTCGTGGGCCTTGTGTTCTACGTAGTATCCGCTGCGGCGCCGGCCCCAGCGTACATAGCCGCGGAGCGGGAGGTCACAGCCAACGCCTACTTCATACTCCTCAGGCTGACCGCAGACCCCCACTTCATGAGCGCCCTGGAGAGGGCCGTGTGCCAAAACGACACGAAGGCGGTGGCCGCCATGTTGAACGCCACAATCCCCGTGCGGTACTACTACAACTTCACGGTGTACCTAGACGACGAGAGGCCGCCCTCCTGCCTCGCGTGCGCCAAGTGGTCCCAGAGGCTTGCCACCGCGTCCAGGCCACGAGGCCTCCCGCAGAGCGGCGCCAGCGTGGCCGCCGTGTCGGCGCTCCTCAGCGACGGCACGAGGGTAAGGCTGACTCTCTCGCTGGATAGGCCATGAGGGGCCAGCTGATACTCCTATCAGCCTTCATCGCCGCCGTGGCCGTGGCGGCGATAATGACGGCGCAAATCGCCCTACAGATGGGCTCCTACTCCGCGGGGGCGAGGACTGGGTACGGCATATACGCAAAGGCGTGGCCCGAGGTGGTGGATCTCGCCGACTCCCACGTACTCCAAGCCACGGCAAAGGCCTCCGCCCAGCTCTCAACCGCAGCAACCACCACAGGGCTCTACGCGTGGCTAAGCGACCTTCCATACTACGCAGCGAAGTGGTACACCAACAGCTCGCTCTCGCTCCTAAAAACCGCGCTGTTGCCCATAGGGGCCCAGCTGGACTTCAAATACCGAATATTCTACACAGGCTTCAACGGCACCCTGGGCCCCTACCCACAGGCAGTGGAATACTCGCGGTGGAACCTAGACCCCGTTAGGAGCGGCTTTCTCACAATACCCGGCGCAACGCTCTACAGGCTTGTGGTCACCTGGCAAAGCGACGACTACGGCGGCTACTACGTCGTCACATACGGAGCCCACGTCTCTGAGCCAGGCGCCGCTGGCGAGGTATACAACGTAGCCCTAGCAGACCTCTTGAGAAAGCTAGGCGAATTGGAAGAAGAGAAAATCAAGTCCAGCCTCTTCGCCTTCCTAGTAGACAGCCAGACGTGCAAACTCTACCAGCTACCCTGGTGGGCCGAGATAAAGAACTGCCCCCTCTGCCTACTACACGTCAGACTGCCCTCCTCTTCCTCCGACGAGGTGTCCGGCTTTAAGCTGGAGAAGGGCAAGGCGGTGGAGGTGCTCCTCGTCTTCATTCCAAATCTGCAAGGCGACGAGATACCGGTGCTGAAGTCTGGCCCATGTGCGAGCGGCCAGCCTATGCTGTCAGACATCGTGAAGGTGAACAAGGCCGTGAACAATGAGCCAAAGGCTGCGTTCGCACCGCAAGTAGGATACGAGCAGTATCCGTGGGGCGGCCGTCCAGCGGGGTACAGCGTTTCATACTACTGGGGCGCCGACGAGATAGCCTCATGGGGCAAAAGCGTAGTTAATACGCAAGGCTGTTATCATTCGCCAACGGGCGGAGTAATTAGAAATGAGTATGGTGTTACGGTGGAAGACGTCCCAGACTTCCGCCCCGTTGCACGAGTCTACGCCAGGTACGCCGTTGGCACCACGAATTGGGCCTTTAATGTATATTACAAATTGAACACTCCACAAGAAGATGATGATGATAATCTGAGAAATCTTGGCTGGCGTGGCTTCACAGTGGAGGCGCTGGTCAAGCCGCTTAAAGGCATAATAAGGCCCGCCAGGCTTGACCTCTACTATGCCTGGAACACCAACCCACCCCCACCCAGCAGACACCCCATATGCGCCTACCTTCTGGCAGTGCAGGCCGTTGTGCCAGCCATCGTGTGGACAAACTGGTACGCGGGGAACGGCGTGTGGAACGGGAGGACTTGGGATGATGCGGGTTCGCTAACTTATGGCACATCCTGGTACCTCTTCTCCATATCGGCGGACACCTCCAGAGTGGTATACAGCGTATACAGCTACAACACGACAAGGCCCCTCATACGGCTGGCCACTAAGACGACCACCCACTCGTTTGGCGGCGACTGGAGGTTCTACATAGTGCTGGGAAGCGCCATAGTGGACAATCCCGCCTCCGGTACGCCTGAGGAGGCGTACTACGCCTATGTGAGAGTTAGGCCCTGGGTAGACCCGCCCCCCTCCGTGTCCCTCGCGCCCGTGGACAAGACCCCCCTCGCCAGGCCGGGCAGAGTAGACGTGGTAGCACTGAGCGCAACCAAGGTGGAGGCAAACATAAACGCCAGCGGCAGTGTGGGTCTTGCCAACGTAGAGCGGCTCAACATTTCGCGCACAATAGGCCTAAGCGTCAAGGTGGTTGAGTGGAGCGTCGATGGGAGCAACCCCAACCAGGACAGATACCACTACAGAGTTCGGGTGGAGTCCACTATCCCCCGCGGCGCCGTGGCGGCCCAGTTCACCCTCTTCTACAGCCTGGGCTCCACCTACGTCAACACCACGTGCGTCGACAACGGCTTGTGCACAGCCACACTGGCTGAGTACCTCGGCTACTCCGGCGGCAGGGATGTCGCCGAGTGGGAGGTGGAGTTCACCGTGCCCAAGAGGGCGAGCCACGCCATATTTGTCAATGTCTTCGGGTCTAAGGTGGCTGTCTCCACGGCCCAGCCCAAGCTCTACGCGCTGGGAGGCGGCACGACGTGGTACCTCATAAACGAGGGAGACGGCACCGGCGTCTTGTACATACCGTGGAAGAAGTCTGGCCAGCAGGTTTGCACGCGCTGGCTGGCCGACTACAGCCCCAAGGACCCGAGGTTCATAGGCGTTTACGACGTTAAGTACAAGTGTCCCAACTGCGGCCCGTGCGAGAGCTGGACAGTCGTCCTCGTACCGCCTGGCTCGCTCGTGAGGCTAGACTTCACAGACTCGGTGTCACTCAGCGTCTTGAACACGTTTAGAGCACAGTGGCAACCGCCGATTTTGCCGACACCGCCGCTACCAAGCTGTCCTAACCCTATATACGTCAGATTCTACATACCCGGCAACGCCAGTAAGGGTTACTATGTTATTTACGTACCGCCAAGCGATACGCAGGGCCCGCTTCTCACGTACGGCGGCGTAGATAGGCGTAGTGCTTATGCATATTTAGGCGGTAGCTGGAAGGGGGTGAATCTCTACAGAGATGGGCCAAGCGGCGTTGGCGGATATTGGGTCAGACTTGAGGGGGATTTGACTAACAAAGCCGTCTTAGCGGTCTTCTGCCAAGGAGGGACATTTACGCCTCCTCAAGACCTCTTTAGGCCTCCCCAACAACCCTCCAGCTACTTCTGGACGCTCACTGGCCCTGTGGAAGTCACCTTACAACAAGCATCGCTGAATGAGTTCAAAGACGGGTTCACCGTGGTGTTTGGCCACTACAGGAGTGTGCCGAGTTGGGTGGCTCTGTACAACGGAACTTGGTCGGACTCAATGCTATCGTGTGCGTCTAACAGGAGAATGGTGGGCATACAGCAAATTGGCAGTCCAAAGTGGTGGTGGGACTACGACGGCTTCTGCTACGACAGGCACATATGGGAGCTCTACGGCGCCGTGAGTGGCGAGCGCAACTTCACAATATCGGTGGCCAGGTCCGTCGTGTTGTACCAGATCTTCACGAGCGGCGCGTGGGGGTCGGGGCAGAACCCGTGGCTTAGGTCTTACCCCAACGTCGTGCCGTCCGACGGGCCGTCAGACCTCAGAAACAGGGCCATGACGGCGTTTCAGAGGGCGCGCGCCGGGGTCGCCGGCGGGCAGAGATACAGCGTTGCGGTTATACCCTTCACGTGGCCTCGGCCGTTCTTCTACGTGGACTCTGGCACAGCGGTTAGGGGCCCGTTTGAGACGACATGACGTCGCTTGAGGTTCTGCTTCTAACGGCAATTTCGCTGATCATAATGTTCGCGGCTCTGCCGTACGTCATTTCAACGCTGTACGCCTCTATGGCGCCTCTGGAGTATAGAAATGCGGTGGCCTACGTGCTAGCCTTTGCCGACGGGCTTGAGGCAGACTTCGGGATGGCGGGGTCGCGGAAGTACTTCCCCCTGCCCAACTTCGTCTACGGGAGCTTCGGCGGCGTCAACCGCACTTACGCCATCGCAATCCTCTGCGGCGGCACGCCGATTAGCGGGTACAGCAGATGGAACGTGGTCGAGGTGTGGTACAACTCCACCTACCTAGTGGACGGGCCGCGCCTCTACAGAGGCGTCGACGGGGGCTTGATAGCGCTCGTGGGGGACACCATGGTGGCCGTCAACGCCACTCCGCCGGGAAGGCTGAAGCTATACTTCAGACCCTTCGTGGTAAATGGCACGGAGGAAGTGTACATCTACTTCGTTTCGTCCAGGTTCTACGCCAGGGGGCGCTACTACCTGACGTATGAGGTAGGCGGGACGCTGGCGGTGGAGTCGTTACCGTGCAACAGCCGGCTTGAGATAAGGGTGAGCGACGGCGTGCGGCAGTGGAGCTATACGACGCCCAATGTGGTGAAGCGTGTGTACTTTGTAAACCAGACGGTGTGGATTGAGCTGAGATGAGGGGGTCTATCTCCACGTCGGCCTTGATCCTCTTTGTGGCATTTGCGGCGACTGTGGCCGTGTTGGCCTACATTGTGGACATGAGGGCGCAGTGGGTGTTGGAGCGGGACGTGGAGTCGCTGGCCCAGTCGGCGGCGGACTTCGCCGCGTCTCAGATTAGGGACTCGCTTGCCGCGGCGAGTATACCCGGCGTAGTGGAGCTGAACCGCTCTCTGTTGGTGCCGCGGGACTTCTACGGCTTTGACACTGCGGGCGTCTCCATATGCGTGGGGAACAGAGGCGGCTTCCTCTATGTAAACGTCACGGCGTCGGGGACGAGGGGGCGGGGCTCGGCGACGGCGAAGGCCACGGCATGGCTGTACAATGTGACAAAGTGGGCCATAGACCACGGCCGGGTGGTGTACCTCGTGGGCCAGTACGGCCCCTGCGGCAGTCCCCCCTCCACCTGCTTCGCCACAGTGATCGTTGGCGCGAGGAAGGTTGCTGTGGTCAACTTGACGCGGCCTGGCTGCTCGGCAATGCTTGTGAAGTCCGGCGTGTGGATAATTCCGCGCGGCTAGGCGCCGGCGGCTCGGCAGGTATTACTTGGGTGAGTTTTTAACTCCTGCGCGTCTAGGTGTGTGCTTGAGGTTGAGCTTGACCTTCTGAGGGATAAGATTAGGGAGTTTATTACGTCGAATGAGAAGGTGTCGGACGAGGTCATCAACATGATTATTCAGCAGAAGAAGTCGCTTGAGGTGGACTTCCACGACATTTTGATGTTTGACAAGGGGCTAGCCGACTTGTTTATCGAGAGGCCTCGCCTCGTCTTGCCCGAGGCGGACAAGGTGGTCAAAGAGGTGGTGGAGGAGAAGGACCCGGAGACGGCTAAGAAGCTCCGTAGGTTCTACTTCAGGGTGAGGGGGTCGCCTCTGGTGGTTCCGCTCAGGAAGTTGAGGTCTGAGTACATTGGCCGCTTGATTAGGGTGGAGGGGATTGTGACTAGGCAGACTCCGCCTAAGCACTTCCTCTACAAGGCCCTCTACCGTTGTACTCAGTGCGGCTACGAGATTGAGCTTGTGCAAGAGCTGGAGCGGCACGTGGAGCCCCCGGCCAAGTGCCCCAGGTGCGGCGCGTCGAAGAGCTTCACTCTTGTGACTGAGCTGAGCCAGTACATCGATTGGCAGAAGGTGATTGTGCAAGAGAGGCCTGAGGATCTGCCGCCTGGCCAACTGCCGAGGAGCGTCGAGGTCGTCCTCCTGGACGACTTGGTGGACTCTGTGAAGCCGGGCGACATAGTCTCGCTGACCGGCATAGTGGACCTCACCTTGAGCGAGCTGAGGAAGGGGAGGCCCCCCATCGTCACCTCCTACATACAGGGGGTCCACGTGGAGACTACCAACAAGGAGCTTGTGGAGGAGATAACTAGCGAGGACGAGCAGAAGATCTTGGAGCTGTCTAGGAGGCCCGACGTGAGGGAGCTCATAGTGAGGTCCATTGCCCCCTCTATATACGGCTACGAGGAGATAAAGGAGGCCATCGCCTGCCTCCTCTTCGGCGGCAACGAGATAGTGTACCCAGACGGGGTGAGGGTGAGGGGCGACATCAACATACTGCTGATAGGCGACCCGGGAACCGCCAAGTCTCAGCTCCTCAAGTTCGTGGCCAAGATAGCCCCCCGCGCCGTCTACACCACGGGCAAGGGGTCCTCTGCGGCTGGCCTCACCGCGGCCGTGGTGCGGGACAAGCTCACGGGGGAGTTCTACCTAGAGGCCGGCGCCCTCGTCCTCGCAGACAAGGGCGTGGCGGTGATCGACGAGATAGACAAAATGGACGCCAAGGACAGGGTAGCCCTCCACGAGGCCATGGAGCAGAACACCGTGTCTATAAGCAAGGCGGGCATCGTGGCCACTCTCAACGCGAGAGCCGCCGTCCTCGCCGCGGCCAACCCGGCCTTCGGCCGCTATTTGCCAAACCGCACTGTGGCAGAGAACATCGACCTCCCCGTCTCCCTCCTCAGCCGCTTCGACCTCATCTTCGTGATCAGGGACGAGCCCCGGGAGGACTTCGACTCTGCAGTGGCCGGCCACATCTTAGACCTCCACTCGGGGAAGACGCCCGAGGCCTTTAGAGACGTCCTCAGGCCTGACTTCCTCCGCAAGTACATAATGTACGCCAGGAGGTACGTGAGGCCCATCTTGAGCGAGGAGGCAAAGGAGAGGATAAAGGCATTCTACCTGGAGATGAGGAGGCGCTACCAGGGGCCGGGCACGGCCATCGCCATAACTGCGCGCCAGCTAGAGGCGTTGATACGTTTGACCACCGCCGAGGCCAAGATGCGTCTCTCCCCAATAGCCACCGCCGAAGACGCCGAGAGGGCCATACGCCTCTACCTAGCCTTCCTAAAGTCTGTGGGCATAGACGTGGAGTCCGGCGCCATTGACATAGACGCCATACTCACGGGAGTCCCCGCGTCCCGCCGCGAGGCCTACATACGCGTAGTAGAGCTGTTAAAGAAGCTGGAGGAGATCGAGAAGGGGCCAGTCAAGGTAGACCTCTTAAAGGCGGAGGCAGAGAAGCTCGGCATACCCGGCCCCGAGGTGCAGCGCATAATCGACTTGCTCATACGCAACGGCGAGGCCTACACCCCGAGGCCCGGCTACATAAAGCGCGTAGCCTAGCAAACACGGCCGGAGGCAAGAGTTAGCGATAAAAACTAAGCTCCGCCTAGCGGTGACGGGGCTAGTGTGCAGCGTGTTGAGAAGCGGCGCTTATGGGAGCGAGGTGTGCCGCCACTTCGCCTAAGACGGCCCTTCTCAAGTACTCGGCGGCTGTGTCGGTGAGGGAGGCGAGGTATTGGTCGACGAAGCTCGCTATGAGGAGCTTGGGGATGTCCTCTCTCCTTATACCGCGGGCGCGTAGGAGGAACTCCTTCTCCTCGTCCAGCGACGCATCGGCGGCGGAGTGGCGCGCGCCAGCCACCTCGCCCGTCTCCACGAGTATGATGGGCTGGGTGTTGGCGACGGCGCCTTCCCCCGCTATGAAGACCACACCCTCCACCGAGCTGTCGCTCATGACGCCTCGCTTAGTGATCCTCCCCACGGCCCTCTGAGTGACAAAGGACTTGTCAGCCGCTACTGCGAAGAGCTTCGCCCGCCCGACACCCCTCGGCGCGTCGTTTATAAGCGATACGACGTGGTCTATCCTGGCCTCCCCAAGGCCTAGCTCGAGGCCTATGGCCTCTGCAACCGCCTCTTCCCCAATGCGGTACTCCTCTCGCACAGCATTCATGACGCCCCCCACGACCAGCGGCCTGGCCTGCACCGAGGAGGCCGTGTAGAATACTGAATGTACGTACTGCGGACCCTCCGCCTTAGACACGAGGACGTACTCCGTGGGGGCCCTGGCCCACCCCTCCACCACAACTGTGTGCATGGCCCCCCTCCCGTTGGACGCGTACACCACCACCGAGCCGCCGCCCTCCACCTCCAACACCACGTGGCTGGCCACGTGGCCCTCGCCGAGGGCCTCCAGCTTGACCACGAGCAGAGGGACGGCCCTCTTGACTCTCACCTTCACGGCCTCCTCAAGCGCCGCGGCGTGCAGGGCAAGGATCTTGCTGTCGAGGGGGGCCAGGTTGAACACTTCCCCCGCCGTCTCTACCTCCACTCCCTCGCACTCGCCAGCCCCGGCGAAGACCCCGTTCTGCACCACTACCTCGCAAGGCCCAAGCCGCGCCGAAACGGCGGGGGGCCTCCCCAGCGGCTTAAACCCCTCAAACTTAGACCAGTCAGTGTAGTACCTAACCGCGGGCGAGTCGGCGATCTCTTGCCAGGGTAGCTTCCCCGCCAGCTCTGCGCCCAACTCCTTCGCCCTCTTAAGATCCATAGCCCCCACTCGATGTGACTATTTAACTGCTACAGGAGTATGTAGAAGTTGTACTGCCTTCCCCTCCTCAAGATGCCCATTGAGAGGGGCGGCGACGGCGCCACCTCCGCCAAGTCGCCCAGCTCGTACTGGAAGTACACTCTAACGGCCCTATCCCCCCAGGGGACTTCCCACACCCCCCGCCCCACCTCGCGGCCCCGCCACTTTGGCGGCGCCCACACAGTGGCCACGACGCGCCGGGCGACCCTCTTCGCCTCTTTAAGCGCCTCCCCAGCCGCCTCGCGGGGCATGTGATGGAGGACAGCCACTAGGTAGGCCACGTCAAAGGCGCCGTCTCTGAAGGGGAGCCGTGTCGCCTCACACTCCACGGAGTCACCCCCTGGCAGAAGCCTCCTATCCAAGTCGCAGTGTACCACAAAGCCGTGAGCGAGCTCTATGTACAAGGGCTGGGCGCCGCGGCCTGCCCCCACGTCGAGGGCCCGTGGCCCAAGTTCTCCAAAGTCGGCCACTGGGAGGGGGCGCCGCCTAGTGGCCTCGTACTCTTCCCCAATGGCCAAGTAGGCCTCTCTAGCCCTCCTGGCCCACTCCATGTCTAGACGCGTAGCGGCTCTTGCCGTCCTCCACAGCGAAATACTGCCGAATTGGCGACGCCTTTCTGTCGGCGCGCCCTAGTTAAAAGCGGGAGTTCAAAGACAGTACACAAACTGACACCGAATGGTTCAAATTTACACAACACGTCACAGCTGAAGCTTGCCGCTTGCCCGCTGGTGGCCGTTGAGCATAAAGAAGACATATGTTTCAGTGAACTCTCCTTCACTTCTACACTATCTACACTCGTTTTTAAACTGTCGTTTGCCGTACGGCGACATGTATCTGTGCTTCAGCACGAAGAAGTTGGTCAATTATTCAGTGGAAGTGATGAAACTGATTGCAAGCAAGCGTCTTTGCGTTTCTCGGGGGACTCATTGGGGGAGGGGATGATGAATGGGTGTTGAAGGGACAGATGCCCGCGGTCTGGCTCACTGACCCCTCCCCCTCTCCATATAAACTATTTGTTAGAAAAATTTTTCTCCGCTGACCCGCCACCCTACTGATGTCGGTTCTGACCGTTCCAGAGTTGATAGATCCCCTGGCTACAATGTGTTGACTCAAGTTTCTTTAGCCCTCTTAGCACACTCCATGTCTAAGCGCATAGCGCCCCTCCCCCACCGCCTCCACGTATCCCTCTCTCGCCAGTTTCCCAAGCGCATAGGCCACAGCCCCCTCGTCTGCGCCCACCGCGGCCGCCGCCTCCTCCGCGGACAGAGGGCCCTTGGCCAAGGCGGCGAGCAACTTGGCCTCGAGCTCCGTCTCCTCTCTCAGAGAGGCCTTCACCGGCTTGAAGAGCCTAAAGGCTAGGTACAGCACCGCCGCCACGACGGCCGCGAGCAGTAGGACAATCCACACGTGGCGCAAAGCCATATATTTATATCCATTTCAAGGAGTGCTCCGCCTCCTACCCCCAGCGGCGGTTCTCGCGGCCGGCCTCCTCATAAGGGCATACTTTGCCCCCTTCACCGTGGGGAGCGACGTGGTGCAGTTCGCCGGATTTGCAGACAGCGTGCACAGACACGGACTCTGCTTCTACAAATACGCGGGGGGAGAAAACGCGGAGGCAGAGGGGTGGGCGTACCCGTGGCCATTCCCCTACGGCCCGCTGGCCGTTGCCCTCTTAGCCGTTGCCAGGCTCCTCGCGCCCGGCGCAGTGGAGAAGGTGGGCGAGTGGGTGTACGCGCCCCCGGACTGGATAGTCGCCTCCAAGGCGTTGTTCATAGCCTTCGACACCGCGGTTGCAGTCCTCATCTACTCTAACGGGGCGGGGTGGCCCACTTGGCGGAGGACAGCCGCCATGGCCCTCTACTACTTAAACCCCGCCGTGATCTACACCTCGGCCATATACGGCATGTTGGACCCACTGCCAGCCGCGCTCCTCATCGCCGCTCTGAGGCTGAGGGGCGGCTTCTGGGCGGGGGCCCTTCTCGGCTTAGCCGCCGCCACGAAGCTAAATGCGGCTCCGGCTGCGCTTTTCGCCGCACTCGCGTCGCCGTCGCTGAGGCTCGCCGCGGGGTTTGCGGCAGGGGCGCTCGTCCCCGTAATGCCCTTCGAGGCGGCGTGCCCCGGTAGCCTCTTGGCGTGGGTCCACGCGGCGCTGTCGGTGGCGTCGCCCGGCTACAACCCCCCTGTGGTGTACAGCTTCAATGGGGTGACTACGCTGGCCACGTATCTGCATGAGAAGACCGGCGGAGACTACTTATGGGCCATCCGTGCGTGGTGGGTCGCGGCCGCGGCGGCCTACGCCCCCCTGCTCCTCGTAGCGAGACGGGCCGGTCCGCTGGCCTCTGCCTACTTGGCGTACTTAGCCTACACGGCCACCTACTGGCGTGTCAACTACCAATACTTCCTCCTCCTGGCGGGCCTCGCCGCGTTGCACATAGCCGCGCCCGGCGTCAGCAGAGCAGAGAAGGCGGTTTCCCTGGCGCACTTGGCGGCCGTCGCCCTTTGGCCCTTCCTCTACCCCGTCAGCTGGTGGGCCCGCGTCCATGTGAAAGAGCCCAACGAGGCGGTGGCAACGGCGCTAGACGCTGTGTCGCTAAAGTTGTTGGACCCCGAGGTATACGTGGCGTACTCCCTCGCGTTAACGGCCCTGGCGTATGTGGCGCTTGCGGCGCACTACCGCCGGTGGTTTAAGCGTATAAACCCCTAAAGTCTCACCGGCGTGGAGAAGCCGTTGCGATTTATTCGGGCCGCCAGCGGCGTACACGTCGTGGCCGTCATGACGCACCCCATGCCTTGCCCAGGCCGTTGCACCTTCTGCCCAACTGCCAGAGACGCCCCCAAGTCCTACCTCTCCGACAGCCCAGTGGTGCTGAGGGCCAAGAGGAGCGGCTACGACCCCTACCTCCAGACCGCCGGCAGAGTCAAAGTCTACCTTGAAAACGGCCACGTGCCCAGCAAAGTAGAGGTGGTGGTGATGGGGGGCACCTTCTCCGCCCTGCCCCGGGGGTACAGGGAGTGGTTTGTGGCAAACGTCTACAAGGCGCTCAACGACTACCCCAACTGGGCGGCCAAGGCCGCGGAGTCCCCCTCGCTGGAGTTTGAGCAACTGCGCAACGAGGCCGCCCTCCTGAGAATGGTGGCGCTAGCCGTGGAGACTCGGCCGGACTACGTCGACGAGGGGGAGGTGGACTTCCTCCTCCAGCTGGGCGTCACCAGGGTGGAGCTGGGGGTGCAGTCCATCTACGACGACGTCTTGGCTAAGGTGAAGAGGGGCCACGGGGCCAGGGAGGCCGCGGAGGCCACTGCCCTTCTAAAGGACGCGGCGTATAAGGTGTGCTACCACCTAATGCCCGGCCTCCCCGGAAGCGACCCAGACCGGGACCTCGAGATGTTCAAGACAGTGTTCTCCGACCCGGCCTACATGCCAGACTGCGTCAAGATATACCCCCTATACGTCGTGCCGGGGACTGAGCTCTACGAGCAGTGGAGGCGCGGCGGGTACAAGAGCTACGACGAGGAGACTTGGCTAGAGCTCTTGGCCAAGATCTACGCCTCTGTCCCCAGGTGGGCCAGAGTCATGAGACTCGGCCGCGACATACCTCTACACCACGTGGTAGATGGCCCAAGGTGGGGCAACATGCGGCAGGTGGTGTTGAAAAAGATGGCCGAGGTGGGCCTCCCCTGCGTAGAGATTAGGTGCCGCGAGGTTGGGGTCAAGTTAGCCAACGGGGCGCCGGTGGAGCCCGGGCCAATTGAGATCAAGAGGGCGGTCTACGAGGCGTCTGGCGGCGTCGAGGTGTTTTTAGAAGCGGTGGGGCCCGACGACACTCTATACGGCATACTAAGGCTTAGGATGCCCCACGCCCCCAGGCGCCCAGAGCTCAGCCGCAGGACGGCCCTAGTGAGAGAGTTGCATGTGTACGGCCCGGCGGTGCCCGTGGGGGAGAGGGGAATATGGTGGCAACACATGGGCATTGGGCGGAGACTCATGGCGGCGGCAGAGGAGGTAGCCAGAGAATTCGGCGCGCGCAAGGTGGCTGTCATATCTGGCGTGGGGGCGCGGGAGTACTACAGAAAGCTTGGCTACGAGAGGTGTGGGCCCTACATGTGCAAGCCCCTAGAGAAGCCGCTGGGGCATGCAGACGAGGAGCTCATAACGGTGTAGAGGCTTATAAATCCCCTAAATGGGCGACGCGTGTCTCTGCCGCCCCCGGCAGGGGTAATCAAGCTAGACCAAAACGAGGTCCCAATACCCCCGCCCCAGCATGTGGTAGAGGCGGCGGCGCAGGCCTTGGCAGTGGCCAACTGGTATCAGCCAGCTGCGCTGTACGACGAAGTCAGAGCCCTCTACGCCGAATACGCCGGCGTGGCCCCCGCCCACGTGTGGCTCTTCCCAGGAGCAGACGACTTCTTCGAATACATACTCCACAGGGCAAGGAAGGTGGCGGTTGTGTCGCCCACATACTTCCTTTTTGAAGACCAGGCGAGGTTCCACGGTGTGGAGCTCCTCCAGACCCCGCTCAGGGGGGAGGAGTTCAAGCTAGACCTCGCCGAGTTTCTCTCCGCGGCCAAGAGGGCAGACGCCGTGTATATAGACAACCCAAACAACCCCACGGGGCAACTCCTCCTACGGCCGAAGGAAGTGGAGGAGGTCCTGGCCCTGGGGAAGCCCACGGTGGTAGACGAGGCATACTTCGAGTTCTCCGGCGTCACCGTCGCGCAGTTGGCCGAGGCGTGGCCGAATCTTGCAGTGGTGAGGACGATGTCTAAGGCCTTCCTCCTCGCCGGTATGAGGGTGAGCCCAGTCATCGTAGGCGCGGGGTACAGGCTCCACTACAACACCGTGAGGTTCAGAGTGTCTCTCTCCTCCCTCGCCGCGGCCCGCGCCGCATTGTACAACAGAGGCTACGTGGGGGAGGTGGTGAAGATTGTGAAAGAGGGCGCCGCCTACCTCCGGGAGGAGCTCGCCCGACTGGGGATAAAGGCATGGCCCACATACGCCAACTTCATCTTAGTCAAGGGCCCCCCTGGCCTCGCCGCCGTGCTGAGGGAGTACGGCGTGTGGGTGAGAGACGAGGAGCAGAGGCTGGGCCCCGGCCACGTGCGAATAACAGTGGGCACGCCTGAGATAAACGCCCAGCTCGTCAGAACGCTGAAGACTGTGCTTAAAGCTTCTCTACCTCAGCCGTCAGCTTAGCCAGCCTCCTCCGCCTAATAAACCAGACGAGAAACGCGGCGCCGGCCGCCCCGCCCCCTACAGCCACCAGGGGGACCGGGTCTAGGCTCCACACAGCCTCAAAAGTGGTAGACGCGACGACAACGGGCATCTGTGGATAGTTGTAGACGGTGCCAGTGGCCTTGTCCCGCCAGCCGGCGAACACCCAGTGCAAAGGCGGCGGGGACCAGACGTCCATGGGCGTGGGCACGACGCCGGCCACGCCGCCCTCGTCTACCCACATCTGTGGGGGCACTTGGCCGTAGGCCGAGGTGAAGTAGACGAGGTACTGCCTCTTCGTGGTGTACGTTATATTCAGCGGTCTGTCCACCCGCACTACCAGCGGCACCTGCGAGCCGGCGGGTCGCCCGTTTATGACCCACTGGGCGAGCACTGTGCGGACGTTGCCCCTGGACTCTATGGGCGTGGGGATAGACACAGTGACGTTGGCCCCCCTCTCCACCCACGTGGCGTTAGGCGGATTGGCCACGTATGCCGGCGGCGCCGTCCACACTCTGTACTGAACCACGTACTTCGGCCTAAGCGAGAGCGGGCCTTGCACAGTCCGCACAACCTCAAGCGCCCGCTCCTCAGGCGTAAACTCCAGCCCAGCCCACCCCACAAAGGCCAGCCTAGTCCCATTCCTAAAGTCGTAGAACTCAGGCGCCTTAAACACCACGGTAGACCCCACGTCGGCCCACAGCTGCGTAGAGCCGTTGACAGAGGCAGGCCAGGAGGTGGAGACCAGGGCCTGCGGCACGTACACCCCCTGCGCGGAGACCGGGTAGGCGGAGACCTCGGGCGCGGGGCCGGAGGCCACCACGTTCCCAGAGCCGTCGAAGACCACCACTAGGTCGAGCCTAAGCCTAGCAGTGGCGTTTATCTGGACGTACGGCGGTAGCTCCACCCTGTAAACTGCCTTAACGGACACCGGCTTATCCACGTTCACCGTCAGAGAGGGCGTCGGCACGTCCAGCCTCCTCCCATCCACCACCCAGCCCACCAGCCGCAAGACGCCGGTCGACACAGGCGAGTTGTAGACGGGGATCTCCACCCTAGGCTCGGCGT
Organism: Pyrobaculum calidifontis JCM 11548; assembly: GCF_000015805.1. Lineage (NCBI taxonomy): Archaea > Thermoproteati > Thermoproteota > Thermoprotei > Thermoproteales > Thermoproteaceae > Pyrobaculum > Pyrobaculum calidifontis. The sequence continues at coordinate 91,315 of NC_009073.1, forward strand.
AAAACGCCGCAGGGCCGCTAGCCCAGGCCGGCCCTCTGACAAGGCCCGCGGGCTCCACAGAGATGCGGTACTCCAAGGCGTACCGCACTGGCACATGCTCCGCCAAGTCGCCAGTGACCTCGAGCGTGACGTTCCTCAGAGGCCTACACCTCACGTCTCCAAGGTACTTAAACTGGGGCTCCACCGATATCTTGCTTACTGGCACCAACACGTCCTGCGCCCCAGACACCGAGTAGGCGTAGACGGCCTCGCCTGCCCTCACCACAACGTCCACCGGGAGGCATTGCTGTGGCGCGTCGGGGACAATTCTAACGCTGGCAAGTCTAACCGGCGTGACGGAGTCCCAAGTCTCGTAGGCGAGGGCCCTCCCGTTAAACGACGCGGCAAGAGAAGTGACCGGCCTGCCCGCGGAGATCCGCGCCACCTCCCTCCCCTCTTTAAACACCACTACGTGTCCCCCGAGAGTTCCCACGGCGACTATAGACCCGTCCCCCGAGGAGTAGACGGAGAGCGGGGGAGCGGGGAGGGGAGCCCTCCACGCGACGGACCCCCTCCTAATGGCCACAAGCTCGCCGAAGGTCCCCACGAAGACCCACTCCCCATTCTGACTAACGGCAAAGGGCACCCGAGGCGTGTCAATGCCGTACTCCACTGCGACGGCGGGAGCAAACTCTAGCCCATACGGCGCCACGTACACCTTCGGCACATCGACCTTGGAAAAACACGCCGCCACAGGCGAGCCGTCCAAAAGCACAGCCAGACCAAGCACAGAGCCCGGACAAGAGAAGACCTTGGACACGGAGGAGCCCTCCACTTTGTACACCTCGCCCCCCATGGTGCCCGCATACAGCGCGCCGCCGTCCCGCGAATAGGCCAGCGCAGTCACCGGCGACGGGAGAGAGGCCTTAGAGACAACTTTCCCATTCCTCAGCACGTACACCTCACCCCCCATAGTGCCCACAGCCACGTCCACACAGTTTGTGGCCACTGCGGTGGCGTTTACCTGCGGCCCGAGGGAGGTGGCCCACAGAGGGTAGCCATAGGGCGTGTGCAGAGAGACAAGAGTCGACTTGTACACCCCCGCCAAGGCCACCGGGGGCAACGGAAGCGTGAGGTTGAGTATAATAGGAACAGTCTTCGACGTAAGCGAGACGCCGTACTGCCTCAACGCATTTATCAAGTCGTCTGATAGCGTGGCTGTTGTGGGTATCGATATCGTGACGGCAACCCCCTGCGTCTGCGTGTAGTAGACGTACGGCCTATTCGCCACAGCGAAGCACTTGCCCACCGCGTCGGTGGCCACGAGCGGGAAAACCGCGTCTAGAGAAAACAGCGAAGCCCCATCTGCGCCGAGAACTCTGACCGCGCCGGGGGACGCCCAGTAGAAGGTGTCCAGCGCCTCCGTGGGCAAGACGTAGGCAAGGCCCACAGCCGCCAAGACCAGAACCACAAGAAGAAGTCTCATAGGAGCCCCAACTCACAAATTTATATACGCTACGGTGTGCAACGCCAGGGACAACGCCGCCTAGACCACTAAAGACACGTTAGCCCTCCTCATAAGCTCCCTAAAATCCTCGAGGTCAAGCCCGGCGAAAAAGCCGCCCGCCTAATATCCCCCGTCTCAATATAGTAAAGGAGGGCCGCCTTAAGCCGGGGAGGCAGACTCTCAATAAACGCCCAATCCGCGTACCGCTTTCTAGCCTCTTTCTCGGCCTCAACCCATTTTTCCAATGACAAAGACAAATTAAGAATGTAAGTTGTAAAAACGCCAATGGAACTGGCAATTGGGCGCCCAATCCCCTAAGCCCTCCTCTGCAGATTATGCTTCTGCCCGCCTTCTTGAGGCGGTTGGCGGAGGCCAAGCGGGCGTTGGAGTTCCTACGCCGAGACTTAACACGCAACACGGCTGGTAAGGCCCTCCAAGCGTGGAGAGCCGCCCTAGCCGCTTTGCTTAGGCTGTAGCTGGACAAGCTCAAGACCCTGGCCAAGACGGAGGAAGAGCTGCGTTGGCTAGAAGAGAGGGCAGTCTTCCTTGTCCCCACTACTAAGATGGTGCCCCTCTCCCAGCTGTTGGAAGAGGCGGGGCACGAAGGCGTCTTGTCGGACACAAGCCTCGCGCTAGACCTCCACGACTATCAATGCCACGGGCCCGACCCCGACATGGCGTTGAGCAAGTACAGGACGAGGGAGGAGGCCGCCGCGGCCGTCAAGGTCTTGCTGAGGCGCGTGGCTGCGCGCATAGGCGAGGCCCGCCCCCGCTCGGCGGAGGTAGAAAAGGCGATGAAGAAGCTAGAGGAGGAGCTGAGCCGCGTCGCCTAGAGGGGGAGGGGCGTGAGCTCCCTAGACGCCTCGATTAGCCACACCCCCAGCTCCCTCGCCTTCTCAACCGCCTCCGGCGACGCGTCCATGCAGTAGAACACCTTGACCACCCGCCCCTGGAACTTCTCGGGCCACATCCTCACAGCCTCCTCCACCCTAGCCACAAGCCTCTCCACAGCCCCGGCGCTAGCCCTAAGCTTCACCTCGCCCACCACGGTCACGCCCCCCGCCGCGCAGTACACGTCAAACTCGTACTCCCCATCCAAGCGGAGCCTAGACGCCCTGCACAACACACCCCGCTGCTTCAAAAACCACACCACATAGTCACGAGCCACCTCCTCCAAAGACAAAGCAATGTCCTCCACCTGCTCCTTAGTAGCCATCTTATTCTCCAGCCGCCTTATATCCTCCTTAGTGGCAAAGCGTTCCAAGTCCTCCTTCGTCGCAAATTTTTGCAAGTCTTCCTTCGTCGCCATTCTAGCCTCTAAGGCTTTTAAATCCTCCTTAGTAGCCATACTCTCCTCCAGGCGCCTTACCTCTTCCCTCACCACCGCCACGTCTTCCCTTGTGGCAAATCGCTGTAGATCCTCTTTAGTGGCGAAACGCTCCAAGTCCTCCTTTGTGGCCATTCTGGCCTCTAGGGCCTTGATGTCGTCTTTTGTCGCCATGCGGGCTTCCAAGGCCCTTAAGTCTTCTTTAGTCGCCATTTTTGTCTCCAACATCTTGATGTCCTCTTTCGTGGCCACGTTTAGCGGTATTGTGATCATAGCCGCCAGCTCGGCGGCAAGCCTAGCCCTAGCCCTCGGGCTCCTCAGCAGGGTCTCCACAAGCTCCTCAGCCCCACTATCGCCAATAGCCTCTAGCAGAACCCCTCTGAGAAACTCCCTATCCTCCTCCGCCAGCCGCTTGAGAAGTCTCTTAAACTCCTCCACAACACTTACGAGAGGTATAAAAATAACTTTATAGCCACTGGAGATCAAGCCCGATTACGGCGAAGCCGCCAGGTGCTCGTAGCGACATATAACGCAGGGCATAAATTACTACCCCATGTAGCGACGTGGCACGGCGAGGAAGCGGACGGATAACGTGGGGCGACGTGAGGCGGGGCATAGTGTGGTTCTTCGTTACTATCTTCTTCGCCGCGTTTACCTGGTTTATTGTAACGGCCTTCTTCAATTACTACTACACGCTTAATGTGACGCAGTATGTAGTCAACTTCCTTGATCGCCTCGTCGGCCAAGGCCTCGCCCTTAATTACACATGCAGTGCAAGCCCCTGTAGAATCGACCTAGGCCCAGGTGACAAGGTGCTGAACTTCACCGTAGAGAACCCCACCTCGTCGCCACTGGTTGTACTACTAAGAGGGGAAGGCGGAGCCGTTGCAACCGCCGCTGTGCACGGTTCAAACTGATAATACGTTTCACAAAGTCTCTTGAGGCAGAGTTTTATCCAACAAATGCGTTGACCATCGTCAATCCCACGGAAATAGGGGTAAACGAATCCACGACTGCAGAAGTGGAGGTGGTGCCCCTCTTAAGCGTTAACACCTTCTTACTTGTGACCTCTACCGTTATAGGCGTTTTAACTTCATCGCTTGTATACAACCACATAGCCAAAAAACCTCTCGCAAAGATCTACAACGGGGGACCGATAAGGTGGGGTATTATATTGATAATGACGCCACTACTGTTCTTTATCACTGGTTACATTGTAGTATATTTTACGAGAGCACATGACGTGAGACTACTTCTGGCATATCTATTAATTAAAATGCTCTACCCGCTCATGTTTATATACGGCAAGCTCTTTGTACTAAAAAGTGGGCTCTCCCTACACGCAAAAGCTAGCGTCTTCCATATTGTAGATATATCTTGGGTGCTCTGGATTGTTCACTGGGCCTTTGACCCCCTAACCGCCCTCTCCTTCATGGGACAGAATAATACAGCCAGCTGCAAGTCTCGCATTTCTTATCATTACTCACAGTATTAATCTCTGCCACTCCATTTGTCTTACCATTAATGCTCCCCCTATTTAGGCTCAGGACGCTACTCCTCTTCATGCCCTTCGCTCTCAACTACGAGCTGGCGGCGAGGGAGGAGTTCTGCAGGCGGACACGGAGCCGTCTCGTCGCCGTGGCGCTTGAGGCAGAGGGGAGGGTCTACAGGGGCGTGGTGACGGCCTGCGACGGGGACGTGGTAGTCGTAGAGGGCAAGGAGGGGGAGTACGTGGTGCCGTGGAGCAAGGTGGACCACGTGCTGGAGGCCAGGGAGGTGGCAGACCTCGGGAGGGGCGAGGCCAAGGCCCTGCTGAAGAGGGCTGGGAGGGGAAGCGTCGTGGTTGTGCATAGGGGAGGCGCCGCGCCATACCTCTACATATGCGCCGAGGGGAGGGACTGCGAAATAGCCTTCGAGGGGAGACTTCCCGTTGCCGGCGGAGAGGCCGTGGGGCGGGGAAGCGCCGTGGTGAAGTGCGGCGGCAAGAAGGTGCGCCTAGACGCGGCGCCAGGCGACGCGGCGGAGGGCACAGCCCACTACACATGCCCCACGAGATTCAAAGTCGCCGTGGTGGCCCTTGGCCCCACCCGCGTAGAGCCAAGAGGGTGCTGGCCAGCAGAGGAGTCGCCCTACGTCATAGAAAAGGCGTAGAGCGGCAGAGGAGTCGATATACCGTTAAAGCTTATGAGCCCCCTCGTGGTATAAGCCACTACTCTATAGTGTCAGGATTATTTAGGTTGTACAGTGGCTGTGAATAGGGCGACTGCGCCGTTGCCAAGGATCACGCGGCCAGAAACCACTTGGCCTGGGGTAAGCTCCACGTCTATCTTGCCCTTAATAGTGTCGGGCCCTGTAACGACTTTTGTCAAAGGTTTCTGGATGCCGGCGATTTCCACGCTGAGAACCTCTACTCGGCCCACGACCTGCGGCACCACCTTCAGCTCAAACGACCCGTCCTCGTACACCTTTGCCTCTTGCACTACCAATACCCCGCTTGGTTGCCTAGCTGTTGCAAATGCGGTATAGATGTAGCCGCCTACGGCGATTGCCACCACCAACACTAATGCCAGTATTACCGCGACTTCAAGAGATGTCATATACCGTTCAACGTACCCTACTTAAGTGTTTTTCGCATAATTACGGCGGACGCCCCACCCTGTCGATGCCCAGCGCCGCTAAAAGATCTAAAGAGCTGTAGCCCATGGGAAATGCCCGGGATGTCGCCACCGTCACATAGTTATAAAATCTCGTGGCAACGTTACCCATGGGGAAGAGCTTAGTCGCTGTCGCCATTGTCGCAGTGCTGTATTTTTCGCTCTCGCTCTGGTTTGCCATAACCGTGTTTTCAACCTATGCCTCGACGTACAACACGACCAAGTACATCACTGAGGTATTGAGCGCCATTGATGGACACCGCCCATCTTCAATACACTCCTGCTTGACCTCATGCAATGTCGCAATGGGGGGCCCTCACGTCCTAAACATTGCGGTGGACAACCCCTCCGTGTACCCCCTTGTGCTACTGGCGCGAGAGACACGCGGCAACGCCACAGTCGCAGTAGTGGCCTACGGCGCTCCCGCTATTTCAATAGAGTTCAACAACACGCTAGTAGTAACACCCTACCCCACGCACCCCCTCGTGGTTGCAAAGCCCCGGTACATAATAGCGGACAAGTCAGCGAGCGCCAACGTAGAGACGTTGCAGATCTTAGACGCAAACATGGCCGTGGCGACCCTCTCGCTGTTGGCTGGTGTAATCGCATCAGCGCTCGCCTCAAGCCACTTTGCCAAAAAGCCCCTTGCGAAAATGTACCACGAGCTTTACACAGCCCCGTGGAGACACCTGCTGTTCCCCTCGCTACTTGCGGCAGGGCCAGCAATCCCCATCGCTCTCGCCCTCTACCAAGCAATGCGTCCATCGCTGGGGGCGTACCTCCTCGTCGTGGGGCTAAAGCTCGTCTACCCTCTCTTACACGCTCTCTTCAAGGCCTACGTCTTGTCCAAGAGGCTCAGCCTTGCGGACAAGGTCGGCGTCTTGCACACCGCCGATCTCTTCCTAGTGTTCTGGGTAGTCCACTGGGCGTTTGACCCCCTCACGAACGTAGTGGCGGCAAACTGGGAGTTAGCGTATATGCTGGCCAGCATCGCCTACGCCGCCTCGACGTTTCTACTCGTCGTCGCCACATTTCTGCTCCCAGCCGCGTTGTTGCCCTTCTTTAGGCTGAGGACGCTACTCCTCCTCGTCCCCTTCGCCCTCAACGCAGAGCTCGCGGCCAGGAGAGAGCTCTGCCAACGGGCGCGCGGCTCCCTCCTGTGCGTTACTTTGACGGCAGACGGCGAGAGGCACAGCGGCGTAGTACCGCATGCAACGATGACGTAATTGTGTTAGAGGAAGAAGGGGAGCACGCCCTGCCATGGGGCCGAGTGGACACAGTCACCGCCGTGAAAGAGGTTGCGGAAATAGGCCGAGAGGAGGCGAAGGCCCTCCTCGCTAAGCTGAGAAATGAGCTCATGCGCAAAGTGGGGCTCAAGGCCGCGACTAAGGGGTACATAGTCGTCGTCAAGAGGGCCGCTCCACATGACTATATATAGGTCTATGTGGACGGCGGCGGGTGCCGAGCGTCCTTCGACGGTAGGTTGCCCACAGTCGCCAAAGAGGCCGTGGGGAAGGGCGGCTTCACCGTTGAGTGCCACGGCAAGTCCATATGCATGGACGTTACGCTGGCGCAGTCCAGCGATGACGTCATGTGCTACAAGTGTAAAGCCGACTTAGTCATCGTCGCCCAAGGCCCCAATAACCCCACCCCCACAGACGAGGAGTGCAATGTGCGTTAGATGCCTCACGCCGCTAAAGCACACCACAGCGCAGGCCGCACACACCGCCCGCCGAGCCATGCCTACGGTGGAGTAAGCGAGGCACACCACAAAATATTTATTAAACCACGTTTCAAACGCACATGCCAAAGGCAAAAGGTATGACATCCCTAGAGGTGGCAATAATAGTCGCAATAGTGCTAGTAATCGCGATAGCGGTTGGCTGGTACCTATACACCACATTCTCCTCAGCCTCACAACAAAGCGGAATTACAGTGACCGAAGCAACTATCTATGCCTCAACCAGTGGTAGTACAACTACATACACACTTGTCATGAGACTAACACCCCAAGGAGCAGCTCAAGTTGCAATAGACAGAATAGAGATAGCGGGAAAACAAATGAAATGCACCAGCGGGAATATTATACAGAGTCCTGGAGAGTATTATGTTACGCTAAGTGGTATAACGTTGTCTGTCGGCCAAGTGTTGTCGGGCAGAGTGGTACTGCAATCTGGCGCTGTGGCGCCATTTACAGCAACTGTAGTAGCTGGCACGTATACGGGTAGCAATCAAATCGTCTGTAGCTAAGGTTAGACCCGGCTAAGTCCACTCATTTTTTCATATCTTTTTCTTCTGAGGGTCTTCCTTAATGGTGATTATTCCGTTCGTAGTGCTTACAGGTGAAAGTTCTGGAAGTCTACGTAATGCTTGCCGTTTCTGAGTACGTTAAAACTTATGTGTAACTACGCCTACTCTATCCATTGGACGTTTTGGGGTGTGTAGTGGTTGGGTAGTGTGGTGTCTAGGTTGGGTGGTTTTAGTAGGTGACGCCACTCGGCTGGGCGGGGGAGTATATACTCGCTGGGGGTCACGTCGAGCACCCACAGGGTCTCCGCGACGTAGTATATAGTTCCGCATTTGCGGCACTTCCAGCCTTTTCCTCTGCCGAGGCTTTCTAGGGAGCCTCCGCAGTGGGGGCACCTCTGCCTGATCTTGACGTAGCGGCCGTGGATGTGGGCGCGTTCGACGTATAGGTATAGCGACCCGTGTCTGGGCTTTAGGCCGCCGTAGAGCTCGACGTAGCACCCGACGCACTTCTCCAACGCCGTGGCTAGTGGGCCTAGGTGGCGGTAGGCGGCGAAGGGGAGGCCGGTGTCTAGCCGGCCGACGACGTGGCGGGCCTTGGTGCGCCTGGCCTCGGCGATTATGCCCTTGGCGATGTAGTAGGAGTAGGGGTGGGGCTCGTCGTATATTACGCCGTGGCGCAGGTGGGCGTCTGTGGCTTGGTTTGTGCGGAAGATGGCCCACCCCGCCGGCCGGTACCCCTGCCCCTCTAGGAGGGCCTTGGCGTAGAGGAGATGGTGTGGGGTGAGGCCTCTGATGCCGTAGTAGACTGGGTCGGGGCCCCTCGGCTGTATCAGGACTCTGCGGCGGTCTAGGTTGTGGAAGGTGAAGGGGTAGGTGAGGGCCTCCATTGCCTTCACTAGGCTCGGCGGTATCTCGGCTCGGTCTCCCTCGCGGTAGGCCAACAGCTCGAAGGTGGACTCGCGTAAGTCGGCGCCGATGGCGGCCACTGCGCCTATTTTCCCCCTGCCGCCCCACGTGGTTGCCCCGGCCCGCTCCGCGGCGCTTAGGCTGACCACCTGGGTTAGGGCCATGCGGTAGAGGACTTTGGCCCTCTCGGGGACCTCCCCAACGGCCATGGCGATGCCGGGGTCTGTCTTCCCCTCCCGCCTGGCCAGCGCCGTGACTACCTCCACGGCGAGTCTCCAGAGCTCGTCGGGGTCTGGCACGTCCAGCGCCAGGGCCACCGCGGCGTTGCCCCTGGTCTTGAAGGGGATGTTGGGGTTTAGCCGAACCAGGCGGGGGAAGTCGAGGAAGGCCTGGGGGCCCCACCTCTTCAGCACCTCTTTTGCGAGGACGTAGGCCACGTAGGTGGTGCAGCCCCCGCCGTGGCTGTCTGTGTCGTCGATTCCCAAGAAGACGCGCACGTAGACAAGGGGCGGGGGGTTTAAGTGCCTACAGCCGCCCCTCGCGGCGGCCTTGGCCCGTCGCCCCGCCTCTACTCCACAGTTGCCAACATTGTTTAGAAGCTTCTCTACCTCTCTAAACGCAGATATGCTGTTCAGAAGACGCTACTGTTGTTCCTTCGGCGAGAGATTGTTTAAGAATCCGTGCATCTGATTTACTTGCTGAAAGCGGATGAAGGGCTCAGTCCGGCCAGGCCGGTCACAGGTCCGCACGCGTCCAGATTCCTACATCATCGCCCAAAATTGATCCTGTGTGGCCTGTATAACGTGTGCAATTACTAGGAAAGTGTGGCTGGCTGCGGTGGAGCGGGATATACGCCAAACTTAATGCCAGTGATGTCTTACAGTAAATCAGCAAACCTATACATTGTTTATCTCCCTCTGCCCTAGGCAATCTGGAGAAACGGCCCGTTTACCTGGGCGGGGAATATCCGTTGGGGTCGTGTCGGATGTCCACTGGATTTCTGTGGCGTGGTATATAGCGTCGCCCCTCTCCACAGCGGTCCTTGCCCTCTTTAGCTCTGCCTTGAGAAGAGCCGTCCCCACTGGTACTTGACGGTTTCTGTGAACGCCGTGCCGTGGGCTTCGCAAGTGCCTCTCCTCTGGCCTCTTTAGCCTACACATGGCGGGGCCCGCCTTTAGGTCAGATTCTCTCGCCGTTCTCCCGCCGAAGCGGCGGCGCCTTTAACCCATCGGCGCGCCGTAGTTGAAAAGCGGGGTTCTAAGGTGGTACAAATAGTGAACACGAGGTAAAGTGAACGCGGCTGTTAAGTCTGAAGAGATGCGTATTTCAGTGACCCCCTCACTTCTACCCTGTCTACACTTGTTTTAAACCGTGTACTACGCAGTGGCACGTATCTGCGCTCCGAGGAGTTGGCCATGGAGGGGGAAGAAACTTGACTGCAAAAGGGGGACGTCCTTGCATTTCGGAAAGACTCATCGGGGGAGGGGACGATGAAGGACTTGGCAAGGAGTTCCTGCCCGAAACCAGGCCAGCTGACCCCCCCTCTCCATATATACTATTTGCGGATTTAGAAAAATTTTCTCCTTTTCTCCGCTAACGCAGTATTCGACTTTGAGCGTTAGTTTACAGTCGCCTTGGCGGCGGCTGTGCGCTAATTCCAGCCTCCTTAGCCTTAGTATCATCTCGGTGGGGGGTTTGGAGGGTCTGGGAAGCGTTCTTTAGGATAGGGGGCCTAGTGCGAGGAATTTGTCTATGGTCCCGTCTTGTGGCTCCTCCGCACAGGAGTGGTGTGGGGGCTTGTCTATCCAGTATGTCCCCTTGGCTAAGACGTAGCTCTCTCCGCCTTGTGCGACGTGTATAAGGCCGCTCTACAGATAGGGCCTGTACCATGGGTCTCTTAGGGAGGGGCGCTGGGTGGAGGAGGTTTCGCCTACCCAGGTCTGGCCTTTTACGGCGGCTTGTGCCACATTTCTTATGTCTAGGGGTAGGGATGGGCCGTAGTGGGCTAGGGTGTCGTTTGGCGTGGCTACGTGTGGGCGGCTTTTTAGGAGTTGGTGCTCCGCGGGGGCGAGGGCTTTGCCCCGCGCCTCGTATATGACGAAGTTGGCCTCGTGGAGCTCTTTGGGTGGGTCTTGGCTGTGTTTGAAGACGCAGGGTGGGGTCTTCGCGTATTTTAGGCCGGCGGCTGTGAGGGCGTCTGCGAGGTAGGAGTTTCTGCAGGCGAGGTCGTACACGCCGAGGTTTATCACGGCGACTACTCCTTCGAGGATTGGGGGGCCTCTTAGGAGGTCTTTGTACACCCCCGCTATCCAGTCTCCCTGCTCGTCTTTGTCGAAGAGGCGGGCGAAGAATCGGAAGATTGCGGCCACGTGGTCGACGCTGGTGGGGGTCGGCACTGCCACCACCGCATTGGCGGCCGTGGCGGCTTTGTCCAAGAGGTGAGTCTGGACTGGGTGGTAGAGTATGACGAGGTCGGGCCCCATCCTCTTGACGGCGTCGAAGTTCATGTCTACGAAGGTGCCTACTATGGGGGCCTTCATGAGCTCCCGGGGGCGGTAGGTGAAGGCGTCGCGGCCCGCCAGCTCGACGCCCAGCAGGGCCAGGAACTCGTTTACCGAGGGGTTCAGCGACACTACCCTCTTAGGCACCCCGTCTACCTCGCCGCGGAGAATCACGGCCATGCCCGCTCTCCACTTTTTATAATTGTCCTCGCACAAGCGCGCCTTGCTGGCGGCTGTACGTCCCCGGGGACCGGTTTGAGGCTGAGGAGTTCGGGGGCCGTAAGGCATAAATAGTGCGGAGGGCATTTTGTCGTGGAGTTTGCCCAGCTTAAGGCCGCTATTTTGAAGTTGCTGAGGGAGGATGAGGAGTTTAGGTACGCAGTGGGTGGGCTAATTGGGTTGGAGGAGATTCTGAGGAGGCTGGACCGCCACGGGGAGGAGTTGGTGAAAATTTGGGAAGAGCTGGCAAGGCTGAGAGAAGACATGAACAAGGGGTTCGCGCAACACGAGGAGGAGTTGGCCAAGCTTAGGGCTGAGACAGAGAGGGTGTTTCGCCGTCTTGACGCGCTTGGCGCTAGGTGGGGGGTGATGAGCGAGGCGGCGTTTCGGGAGGGCCTTCGGGGCGTTGACGAGAGAGAGAGCTCGGTCTCAGAGTGGAGCGTTGGACGGCGTACGACGGGGAGGGGAGGGTGTTCGGCTTCCCCAGCGAGGTGGAGGTGGATCTCGCCGTTAAAGATGGCAAAGTTATTCTTATCGAGATTACGTCCCACGCCAGGGCGCCCGACGTGACTATCTTCAGGAGGAAGGCCGACCTATACGCCGAAAAAGAGGGCAGAAGGCCAGACAGGCTGATAATAATCACCCCCTACGCCGAAGAAGACGCGAAGAAGGCCGCAGAGAGGTTTGGAGTCGAGATTTACACGGGGGTGTAGGCGCCGCGGCGGCGTTGCGAATTTAACGTTAGATTCCCCGTTGTATAATCGGGGACCTTAATAGCCTAAGCTTGGGGTGACCTTATGTTGTCTCTAGGCTTGGTGAGGAGGAGTTGGACCTGTTGACTTCGCAAGTGGGGCCAGATAAGGCGGCGGTGATAGACAGTGCGCTTTCTGCTGTGGCTGGGGAAAGATATGCCGTGCTCGAAGTTGTTGAGAGTTTATGGGGGCGATGCGGAGGGAGCGGTGGGTCACCTTAAGTGGATTAAGCCTTGTGTCTCTGACTGGCATGTGGACAGAGCTGTTTCTCTTCTGAAGAGACTTGGGCTGTATGCAGAGGCCCAGAGCGCATTTGGATGGCGGTGCCGTTGTAGATAGAGGCCTTTAACGCAATTGCCAGAGGTTTGTTCAAAGCGTCTTTGTTAAACTCTGGATCTGTCAGCAGTGCAGAGATATACGCGCTTGAGAAGCCGCCGACGAGCAACTGGCGCCCTGTCGAGGCGCTTATGTCGAACGGGGTCGAGGTTTACCTCCCTACGATGGAAGAGATGGTGTTGTATCTAATTACTACAACAGGCTTTAGTAAATTAGCCGAGTTTGATCCTAATGGTATTGTGATAGTCTCATATGCGCTGGCGGATCGGCTGTGCTCATATCCTCTCACCAAGGCGCTTCTCAGTAGTAGAGAGCTCAGGGTAGGGAGGCTGAGGGTGCTGTCGCCTGGCGAGGTAGAGGGGGGCGCCGCGTACCCCCGCTTCTGTTGGGGTATTGATCTTGCCCCCTACCCGGGCCTCGCCGCGGTCTCATTGGCCCTGTTTGGGGGCCGCGTCCCCGGCTGGTTTTTACCCCCGCCTTTCGGCGGCCCGCCGGGGACCTCCGCGGGCGGGCGGGAGGTTCCAGGGGCGGCCCGTCTCCGGGCTTGCCCCGTTCCCCTCGGCGCCCCGCCTCTCTGTGGGTGTGGGTTTTTAACCTTTCCAGAGGCCTATGGCGAGGCCTATTAGGAAGGCGGCTGAGGAGTATGGCACTGCATCTTTTAGCCACTGGGCTTGGGCTATGGCGTCTTTGGCGGCGTAGCCTATCTGCTGTAGCACGGCCGCCACTTGGTTGGGGGACGTGTAGCCGAGGGCGGCTAGGGCGATGAAGAGGGCCAGTAGGACTAGGGCGGCTGAGAGTAGGCGCTTGGCTAGTATGCCCACTAGCAGGCCTATTATGAAGGGGCCTGCCAACGCGGCGGCTTGCTCTAGCACGTTTCTCCACCCTTTCTGCCTTTTATCTTTTTCGCTTAAAGTATAAAAATGGCATGCGGGGGGCGGTGGCGTGGAGTTTCGGTGCGTGCCTGACTGCGCACTCTGTTGTAGAGCTAGCCCCGTGACTGTCTTGCCGCATGAGGTGTATGTGCTTCAGAAGGCTGCTGGGGAGCTGGGGGTGTCTGTGGTCTTTACCCCGGCTTACAAGGTGGCTGACTTGAGGTCGGGGGTGCGCGTGGCGTTGAGCTACTTGATGCACCTCGACGAGGAGGGTAAGTGCCCCTTCCTCGAGGGGACTAGGTGTAGGGTTCACGACATATATAAGCCGTTGACTTGCCGCTCGTTTCCCTATCTGCCGAAGGTGGTGAAGTACGAGCTTGACCCAGTTGCCAAGGAGGTGAGGGTGGACGTGCGGTTTGTTATTTCTACTCTGTGTCCAGTGGTTAAGAGGGACCTCTCCCCCTCTGATGTGGTTAAGATGGCCGACGTGAGAGTGGCTGTGAAGTATGCGCCGAGGGAGGTGGATGTGGCTGTGTCCACCTTGGAGAAGCGTATGCTTTATGCGAGAGTCTTGTCGGAGCTTTGGCGTAGGGGGCTTGTGGAGCTCGACGAGGATAAGTACCCCTTCCTCCCAGTGGTAAACGGCTTCGCCTTTATACGTAGGTTTTACCCTCAGCTCACCTTGGAAAAACTGTTATAGAATTCTGTCGGCCAGTAGCTTCTCTAGGTCTACTACTGGCCGTCCGTCTACTTCGATGGGCTGTATGGCGGGGGGTAGCTTCCTATAGTGTGGGTCGTATATGGCCTCGTACCGCTCTTCGAAGGTTGGGACGAGCTCGTTTTTGTAGAATATGCCGAGTGGGAGTCTGTCTCTCTCCACGATTTTGTCCAGCGCCTTGCGTATCTTTATGTCTACCTCTTTTTCGTCGTGTACCACGGGGTCCCAGGTGGGGTCGGCCTCCTCCAGCTTGTATATCCTCTTCTCGTACCACTCTCTTGTCATGACGTTGTTGTAGGTGACGCAGGGGCTGTATATTTGGACAAAGGCTGACCCCTTGTGCCTTATGGCTTCTACTATCAGCTTGGTGGTGTATTTTATGTCGTAGGAGTAGCCCCTGGCTATGAACGTGAAGCCGGCGGTTAAGGCGAGGAGGAGCGGGTTTATCTCCGACTGGGGGTTTGCCTTGGGTATCGCCTTTACCTTTATCCCCGCGGGCAGTGTCGGCCCTGCTTGACCCCTCGTGAGTCCGTAGACCGAGTTGTCCATCAATATGACGGTCATGTCTATGTTGCGTCTGCCCATGTGGAGTAGGTGGTTTCCGCCTATGGCCATTAAGTCGCCGTCGCCGCCTACCACCACCACCTCCAGCGACGGGTTGGCCAGCTTTATCCCCATGGCGTAGGGGATGGCGCGGCCGTGGATGGCGTGGACGCTGGTGGTTTTTACAAAGTGAGGGAGTCTCGAGGAGCACCCAATGCCAGAGACTAGGACGACTCTGGAGGGGTCTAGGTCCAGCTCGGCGAACGCGTTGTAGACGGCTTGTAAAACGCCGAAGTGTCCACAGCCGGGGCACCACTCGGGGGGCCTCACCCAGCGGTAGTCGGCGGGCGTACGCCTTGTTTGAACCACAGTGGCCATGTTCACAAGTCCGTTTCTATTTTAATAATCTTTTCCCCAGCCTTAAACCTCTTGTAGGCATCCACTACGTCGTCTGTCGTTACGGGCCTCCCGTTGAACTTAACAGCAACTGCTGTGGGCTCTATGCCTGCAAACATGCGGCTCGCCAAAGCAAGCTGGGCGAGGTAGTTGTTCTCAATGAAGAGGGTCTTCTTCCCCTCCAGGTGCTTCTTGACCAGGGGGGCTGGGAAGGGGTAAAGCATCTTCACGTAGAGGAAGGCGGCGTCTCTCAGCTCCTCCAATGCGGAGAGCACCGCGGGCTTGACGGACCCCCACCCCACGATTACTACCTCTGCGTCGGGGGGCCCAAAGTAGGCCAGCTTATCCTCTGGGGGTATCTCCTCATCTATCAACTTCATCTTTGCCATCCTTCTCTCAAACATTCTGGCAACAATCACGGGGTCCTCCTCTGGGTCTCCTTCGGGGTCGTGTTCGAGGCTGTTTAAGTGGAACACCGCGTTTGAGACGCCGGGGAGAAGCCTGGGGGGCACAAGCGAGTCCAGGGGATAGGCCTCTGCCTCCTTTGTTTGAGGAAATACGACAGGCTTAACGGCGTCTATGCGCACTTTGGAGAAGTCGGGAAGAGGCATCACAGTGAAGGTGTTTGAGAGGTTTTTGTCTACTAGGTGTATCACTGGCACTCTGTACTTCTCGGCCCAGTTAAAGACCTTGACGCTGTCGTAGAAGACCTCCTCCAAGTCCCCGCTGGCGTAGACAATCTTGGGATACTCGCCGTGGCCTATAAAAGTCGCCGGTAGCAACTCCTCCTGGGCTTGCCTCGTCGCCTGGCCTGTGCTAGGCCCTGCCCGCATCCAGAGCGTCACCACCACGCCTACTTCCATCATGCCTGCCATGGAGAGGGCCTCGGCCATGAGGCTGAAGCCGGGGCCGGAGGTGGCCGTGGCCGCCCTAGCGCCGGCGATGGCGGCCCCCGTTGTCACCGCGATTGCGCTCAGCTCGTCTTCTGCTTGGAAGGCAACGGCGCCCACTCTTTCCAAGGCGGCTAGCTCGCCTGCGTCTTTTCTCACTGGGAATGGGATAAGTCGCTCAAAGGTCATTGCGTCGTCGGTGGCTGGGGTAATGGGGTAGTATGAGACAAATCTGACGCCTCCCGCAATTTTGCCGTAGGCAGCGGCCTCGTTGCCGTTCCAAAATACCCTCTTCACTTCGACTCTCCTGGGCTGGAGTGTCGCAATTCTCTTGTCCACAAGTCTCATGGCCTCTACGGCGACTCTCCTGTTCTGTTCAATTACCTCGGCCTTTTTGCCTAGGGCGAACTCCACGCCTCTGGCCACATACTCCTCCCCCAGCCCCAGGAGGCTCATGCCGAGGGCCACGACGAAGGTGTTGACGAAGCGTGCCAACATGACGGGCGAAGTGACGCCTATCTTTCTCCCGATTTCGGTAATTGACTTGTTGTAGGGCACTCCCACGGCTTCTACGCCGTTTTCCCTCAAGTATTTTACAAAGTTGCCTACGGTGGGCTCGAAGCCCCTCTCTTTTGCAAATTTCTTAAGCCGTTCGGCAAGGGCCTTAGACATCATGTTGTAGCTGTCCGGCGTCTTGGTCTCCTCTTCGGTGTTATACACGAGGTAGCTCCCCCGC
This sequence comes from Pyrobaculum calidifontis JCM 11548, assembly GCF_000015805.1. Lineage (NCBI taxonomy): Archaea > Thermoproteati > Thermoproteota > Thermoprotei > Thermoproteales > Thermoproteaceae > Pyrobaculum > Pyrobaculum calidifontis. The sequence goes on from NC_009073.1 coordinate 107,901, forward strand.
CTCAGGTGGAACACGTGTTCCAAGACGGCGTGGCCGTCGAAGGTGAGGGCCATGTCCACTGTGTTGCCGGGCGCGGGGGCTGGCCAACTCTCGGAGATTGTGCCTACCACATAGCTGTGGCGTCCCCCAGCTATGTTGCTCCAGAACTCGCGCCGCGCGTATATGTAGTATCCAGCGGCGCCCACGCCGTATATAAACATAAAAGACGCGGTTTCAACTCCTCTGCCTTGCGGCCCGCCTATTAAAAATCTTATTTTCATTAACTTCAACATTGAATGGAATATTTATATTTTTTGTCTTGTTAACCTTTGATTAATCTTCTAATGCCTCGGGTCATAATCTGAAAATCTCTTATACATGAATTTATAAATTTTATTTTCTACAGTCAATGTAGATAATTTTGCCGAGCTGGCTAAACTCCAAGGCCTCTAGAAGCCTTGCCTCTTCTAAGTCTTCGCCTTCTACGACGGTGTACTTAAATCCCACAAGCTCGGGGGCAAAGGAGAGGCCGTATTTTATCGACGATATGAGTTCACCTAGCCCAACCCCCTGCCTTACCACTACCACGGCGCGGGCGTTCAACGCCTTGTACAAGCCGCACTTCCATGCCAAGTAGAGGACAGGCCCGTCGAGGCTCTTCAACGCGTCTAACGCCTCCCAGTGGGTCAAGATTTGCATGCCACATTCCTCAGCCCGGCCAGCATCATTTCCACGGCCACGGAGGCTATGATAAGCGACATAAATCTGCCCAGTAGCCTAAGCGGCGTGGCGCCTACATATTTCACAACTCTAATTCCAACAATCAACGTGGCGGCTACGGCCGTTGACGCAGCCATGGCGGCCGCTAGCGCGAGTGCAGCGCCGTACTGCGACGACATGATGATTAAGGCGGTTATAGTGCCGGGCCCGACGATGAGCGGAGTGGCCAGCGGCACCACCGCCTGCTCCTCGCCGATCTCCAGCTTGCCCACGTACGAGCCTGAGGTCAGAGTGGTGACGGAGATTACCATCAGTATTAGGCCTCCCGCAATTCTAAAGCTGTCTAGGCTCACTCCAAAGGCGGCGAGTATGTAGCTGCCGCTTAGCGCAAACAACGCCGTCAGGAGGTACACAACGACAATTACGACAGCGGTCACTTTCCTAATCTGCGCCGGGCGCTCTACTGCGAGAGGGCCCACTATGGCCAATTTCCCAATGGGGTTCATTATTGCGTACAGCTGAGCCACGAGGCCTAGGAATTCCAGGGGCGTCACGCGCCTCAGGCAATGGGGGGTTAAATATCTGCAACGCGAGTTTTCGTCACAGCTCAGCCCTCACGCGCCACTTCACCCAGTGGGAGATGGGGCGTGGGTTAAAAATTAGTCGTGTTGAGAGTGCTCGACGGGGGTCCCCTTGATGGCCTCTTCCACGTACTTCCTCCGCTGCTTCTCGTACTGGTCGGCTGGGTAAGACTTTATCTTGGCCAATATCTTGGGGAGGGCTGTGTACTCCATCTCCTCAGGCGGCAGGCGGTGGGGCTGGAACGGGCCCATGCGCCTTATGTAGTCGGCGATTTGCGCGGCTACCTGTCTCACGTAGTCGAAGGCTGGGTCGTCGAACATGTCCACTGCGCCCTCTAGATAGCCCTCGTGTAGCTGGAAGCCCAGGGCGCCCACCTTGGGAGGCCCGTCGAACCTGGTCATCTTGGGGCCTATGGCTATCCTCTTCTCGGGGTCTATGTGGTAGAACTTGGCCGGCATTAGGGGCCCTGCGTGGCTGCCGCGCATCCAGCCGTGGACTAGGTGTGGGTGGGCAAACGCCTCCAGTATCTCGCCCACGGCGGGGAGGCCCGACTGGGCCCTGACCATCATCACTGGGTCGTCTTTGCCCACGTACCTCCCGGCTATTAACGACAGTCTCTCTACGCTGTTGGCGGCTGCCGGCGCGCCGTCCGCCCGCCTAAATACCTTCCTCACGATGTACCTGCCCGTGGTCCCTATCAGCCCTAGTAGGGAGTACGCATCCTCAGGGGTCTTGAGCAAGTAGACTTTGTGCTCCACTACGTCTAACACCTCGAATAGGAAGCCCTCGTGCATAGACGGGTCTATCACCAGCCCCGCCGTGTTGAACGGGTCTGCGAACATCTTGTACAGTGGGAGGTTAAAGGCGCCTGGCTCAGTCTTGTCTGCGGCAAACGCTATCAAGGGCTCGCTGGGCCTCTCGTCGAACTCCATCTCGGCCACCTGGGGCCCCAAGCCTCTTATGTTGCCAGAGAAGGCGTCTTTCAACAAGTCTTGCCCAGCGCCGTAGAGTTTGTACTTCTTGGCCACCTGCTCTGTCACCTCTTTAAACGTCTCCCACGCCAGGCCGTGTATCTCTGGGTTATCTTCGCCCTTGGTGTGAGTCATTAGTAGCGAAATGTCGTCGCCTACATTGTACACGAAGTAGTCAATTATGACCCCCCGCCTCTGGGCCTCCCTGAGCTTAGCCGCGGCGTATTCGAGCATCTTTGGATGCACATGCGCGTGGCCTGGGAAGCCGCCTACGTCGGCCTTTATTATTGATACAGTTACCTTCATGGGGCATTAGTTCAGTGTTATTTAAAAGCGTTTTAGTAGAAGTCGTGTACCTCGACTATGTCGAAATCACAGGAGTTTACTCAGTAGTAGGCGAGTTCTATAAACAAGTGTCTCAGGAAAGCATGCGACTTAGGTTTCTCCACTTGGTATCAGACGTCTCGTACGTGTACAAGTACTTGTGGAGTAGGGGATGTCAGACCTTTCTAGTTTACAGAGACAACGAGAGCGTCGGCGTTGTCGACGTCACTCCGTGTGGCGACGGAGCTGAGGTGGCTATTGTAATCGCCGATAGGCACCAAGGCAAGGGGATTGGGACAGCCGTTGTTTTCGACTTTGCGGATAGGCTTAGGCGTATGGGGTTTAGATACGCGTTTGCATATGTTTCTCCAGATAATTATAGGGTGCTGGCTATTGCGAAAAGGCTGGGCGCCCAGGTGAAGTGTAGAGACTTGTGCGTTGTGAAGTACGAGTTTTACAGAGGCGCGGCTGAGGCCTGCGTGTAGGAAAAGCTTTTATACTCCGTAAATGTGGGCGTTGATGTCTAAGGGGCGAGTAAGGCCTACCTCGTCCTTGAGGACGGCACGGTGTTTATAGGCAGGCACATTGGGGCAGAGAGAGTCGCGGTAGGCGAGGTGGTTTTTACCACCGCCGTGGTTGGATATCCACAAGCATTGACAGACCCCAGCTACAAGGGCCAGATATTGGCGTTCACCATGCCCCTCATCGGCAACTACGGCGTGTCGGAGGACCAGATGGAGTCGGATGGGATAAAGGTGGAGGGCGTGGTGGTCTTCGAGGCCACGGAGCCCAGCCACTACAAGTCCGCCATGTCTCTTGAGGAGTGGCTGGCCGCCTCCAACGTCCCCGGCCTTGCGCGGGTGGACACGCGGGCTTTGGCCCAGTTGCTCCGGGAGCACGGCGTCATGATGGGCGCCATGGGCCCCGCCAAGCCGCACGAGCTCGCCAAGGCGCTCCGCCGCTCTCCCAAGTACGAGGAGGCATCATACGTGGACCTCGTCTCTGTGAAAGAGCCGGTGGAGCTGGGCGACGGCAAGCTCTGCATTGGGCTTGTGGACTGCGGAGTGAAGAGGTCTATTGTGAGAGAGCTGTTGAAGAGGGGGGTTAGGCTGAGGATTGTGCCGTGCCGCCGCCCCGAGCTCGCCTACGACTGCGACGGCCTATTCGTCAGCAACGGCCCCGGCAACCCCAAGCTGTTGACCTTCCTCGCCGAGGAGATTAGGCAGTATGTGGAGTACAGGAAGCCTCTAATGGGCATATGCCTGGGACACCAAGTGGTGGCCATGGCGATGGGTGCCGAGATTTACAAGTTGAAGTTCGGCCACCGCGCCTCTAATAAGCCTGTGCGGGACTTAGCCTTCACGGGGAAGACCTACATCACTACGCACAACCATGGATACGCCGTGGACCCACGGGGCACAGAGCTAAAGGTGTGGGCAATTCAGCCGGACGACGGGACTGTGGAAGGGCTCTACCACGAGTCTCTGCCCATTTTAACGACACAGTGGCACCCAGAGGCCTCGCCGGGGGCCAACGACACTAAGTGGGTCTTCGACAAGTTTGTAAAACTCGTCGAGCGCCATGCCGGACATTAGAAAGGTCTTGGTAATAGGCTCGGGGGCCATTAAGGTGGCCGAGGCGGCGGAGTTCGACTACTCTGGCTCACAGGCGCTTAAGGCGTTTAAGGAGGAGGGGATTGAGACAGTGCTAGTGAACCCCAACATAGCCACGATACAGACCTCCAAGATTTTGGCGGACAGGGTCTACTTCATCCCCATCCAAAGGCCGTTTTTAGAGGGGGTTTTAGAGAAGGAGAGGCCTGACGCAGTTGCCTGCGGCTTCGGGGGCCAGACCGCGCTGTCAGCATGTGTAGAGTTAGACGAATCAGGCGCCTTGGCCAAATACGGCGTGAGAGTGATCGGCACGCCTGTGAGGGGGATAAGGAGGGCCTTGTCGCGGGACTTGTTCCAAAGGGCGATGAGGGAGGCGGGGATCCCCACCCCTCCCAGCAAGCCGGCGCGGTCGCCCGAGGAGGCTCTCGCGGTGGCGGCTGAGATCGGGTACCCCGTGGTGGTGAGAGTGAGCTTCAACCTCGGCGGCGCGGGGGCCTTTGTGGCAAAGACCGAGGAGGCGCTTAGGGCCAGGGTGTACAAGGCCTTTGCCCAGTCGGCCATAGGCGAGGTGTTGGTGGAGAAGTACTTAGAGGGGTGGAAGGAGGTGGAGTTTGAAGTGGTGCGCGACTCATACGACAACGTCGCGGCGGTGGTCTGCATGGAGAACGTGGACCCCATGGGGGTGCACACGGGCGACTCCATCGTGGTGGCGCCCTGCCTCACTCTGACCGACGAGGAGTACCAGAAGGCCAGGGACATCTCCATTGGGGTGGCGAGGGCGATTGAGCTAGTGGGCGAGGGGAACGTACAAGTGGCCGTCAACTACGCTGGGCCAGAGCAGTACGCCATTGAGACTAACCCGCGTATGTCTCGCTCAAGCGCCTTGGCCTCCAAGGCCTCTGGCTACCCCCTGGCCTACATAGCGGCTAAGCTGGCCCTGGGCTACCGCCTAGACGAAGTGTTAAACCAAGTGACCAGGCGCACAGTGGCTGCCTTTGAGCCCGCGCTGGACTACATAGTGGTTAAGCACCCCAGGTGGGAGAACGACCGCTTCGGCGTCGTGGAGGGGCTTGGCCCCGAGATGATGTCCATCGGCGAGGCCATGGGAATTGGGAGAACTCTTGAGGAGGCTTGGCAAAAGGCCGTGAGAATGATCGACATTGGGGAGCCGGGGCTTGTGGGCGGGAGAATGTTCGACGAGCTTACGCTGGAGGAAGCGGAGAGGTGTCTCGCCGAGTATAGGCCATACTGGCCCATATGCGCCGCCAAGGCCATGTACCTCGGCGTCCCCCTGGAGCGGGTCTATCAATACGTCAAAGTGGACAAGTTCTTCCTAAGGGCCATTCAGCGCGTGGTGGAGTTCTACAAGAGGATGGAGAGAGGCGAGGCGGATCTTGAGGAGGCGAAGGTGCTGGGCTTCTCCGACGAGCAGATCGCGAAGGCCCTCCGCATAGGCGTGGAGGAGGTTAGGAAGATGCGGAGGAGGCCCGTGGTGAAGAAGATAGACACGCTGGCGGGGGAGTGGCCTGCCGAGACTAACTACCTATACCTCACCTACGGCGGCTACTACGACGACGCGGCTCCCAAGGCCGACTTCCTCGTGGTGGGCGCAGGGGTGTTTAGAATTGGGGTAAGCGTCGAGTTCGACTGGTCCACGGTGAACTTGGCAGTGGAGCTGAGGAACCGCGGGCATAGAGTGGCCATCTTGAACTACAACCCCGAGACTGTCTCCACGGACTGGGACGTGGTGGACAAGCTCTACTTCGACGAGATAACCGTGGAGAGGGTGTTGGACGTTGTGGAGAAGGAGGGGGGAGACGTCGCGGTGGTGTTGTACGCAGGCGGCCAAATAGGCCAGCGCCTATACGTGCCGCTTGAGAGAGCTGGCGTCAAAATAGGGGGGACACGGGCCAGCTCTATAGACGCCGCAGAGGATAGGTACAAGTTCTCCAAGCTCTTAGACAAGTTGGGCATTAGGCAACCGCCCTGGTTCACGGCCACGTCGATAGACGAGGCGTTGAAGCTCGCCGAGGAGCTCGGCTACCCCGTCCTCGTGCGGCCGAGCTACGTGCTGGGCGGGACCTACATGGCCGCGGTGTACAGCCCCGGGGAGCTTGCCGAGTTTTTAACCAAGGCCGCCAAGGTCAGCGGGCGTTACCCCGTGGTCGTGTCTAAGTTCATGCCCTGGGGCATAGAGGCAGAGGTGGACGCGGTGTCAGACGGGCGTAGGCTCGTTGCTACGCCCATAGAGCACGTGGAGCCCCCCGGCGTCCACTCCGGCGACTCCACCATGGTCCTCCCCCCGAGGAGGCTGGGCGACTCGGCGATCAAGAAGATGATCGACGTAGTGCACTCGCTGGCCAGAGAGCTGGAGGTCAGGGGGCCTATGAACGTACAATTCCTCGTAAACGACGACGTGTACGTCATAGAGGCAAACCTCAGGGTAAGCCGCTCCATGCCCTTTGTGAGCAAGGCCACGGGGGTCAACTACATGTCCCTAGTGGCCGACGTGTTGACCAACGGCAGATTGGCCACAGACGAGGAGGTGGTGGCGCTTAGGCCCACTAAGTGGTGGGTCAAGTCGCCGCAGTTCTCCTGGTCTAGGCTCAGGGGGGCCTACCCCCGCCTAGGCCCCGTCATGTACAGCACGGGGGAAGTGGCCGCAAATGGGAAGACGTTTGAAGAGGCGCTCCTCAAAAGCTGGCTCTCGGCAACGCCAAACAAAATACCGCAGAAGACGGCCCTAGTCTACACCTACGACGAGAGAGATGCGGAGAAAATGAGACACGCCGCCTCTCTGCTCTCCACGAGGCTGGAGGTGTACAAGCCGGAGGAGTTGGGCGAGAAGGTGGTAGAGCTCCTCAAGTGGAGGAAGATAGACATAGTGATGACGAGCGGCTATACGCCCCAGAGAGACTACACAATTAGAAGAACCGCCGCAGACACTAACACGCCGCTTGTCCTCGACGCCACGCTGGCGGTGGAGTTGGCCAATGCCTTCCTCTGGTACTACAACGGCGGGAGGCTGGAGGTAGAGCCATGGTAGCACTAGCGTACGACGTGGTCAGAGAGGAGGAGAGGGCGTTGATAAAGGCAGCAGCGTCTCTGGGCGTGGGACTGAGGCTGGTGGAAATTGGCGACGTCCTCGTGCTAGACGCGTGGGAGCCAGATGTCTACCTAGTGCGCACCCTCAGCCACAACAAGGGGATAATCTTCGCGTCGGCTGTGGAGAGCCGCGGCGGCGTCGCTGTGAACTCCTCAGCCGCCTTAGCCACGTCGTGGAATAAAGCGCTTACGCTGACTAAGTTACTCGCCGCAGGGCTCCCAGTGCCCAAAAGCTTCGTCCTCTTCGGCAAGGCTCCCCTAGACGTGGAGGGGAGGAAGATTGTCAAAGCCGTGAGCGGGAGCTGGGGGCGGAAAGTGTCGCTGGTAACATCGCGGGAGGAGCTAGAGGTTCTCCTAAAGTCGGCAGAGGGCGAAGTGCTGTTGCTACAAGAGGCGGTGGGAACAGGCGAGGACATACGCGTGTTCGTAATAGGCGACAGGGCGGTGGCCGCCATGCGGAGAATTCCGCCAAGCGGAGACTGGAGAAGCAACGCAGCGCGCGGCGGCACTACACTGCCGCAACCCATAGACGGCGAGTTGGAAAAGCTCGCGGTAAAGGCCGCAAAGGCCGTGGGAGCCTACTACGCAGGAGTAGACATCCTAGTGGGCGACAGGTACTACGTCAACGAGGTAAACGGCATCCCAGAGTTCAAAGCCCTCATGAGAACCACCGGCATCGACGTAGCCAAGGAGCTCGTTCTAGCCGTCCACGAACTAGCCAAGAGGTGACTCAAAAACCCTCCTCTTCACCTCCTCGACGCCCTTCAATAGCCTCTCTATGTCCTCTTTCGCGTACTCGTCGCTGGGGTAGCGGCTGGATACGCCCTCTCTATCTGGGCCATTGTATTGATACTCATGTAAATTTAGCGCCACGTCTGTGTACATTAGGACATCGCGCCCAAACACCCTGGCTAAGACCTGCGCCACCGGCCTCACCCGGCTGGAGGGCATAAAGGCAATGACCCAGTCCACCTCGCTTATCCTAGCCCCGCTCCTCAGTCTCTTCATGCCGGTGTAGACCTTGGCTAACTCGTCCCTAGCCCTGGCCGCGAGAGCCGCCAACAAGGCCTTCCACGCTTGGTAGGCTCTCCCAGCGGCATTGCGTATGAGGCCCTCCTCTAAGAATTTAGCCGCCAACTCAGCCTCATAGCTGGCCTCTAAGAGCCTCGCCCTCATGTACCCAGCCTCGTTGCGCCAAGGCTTAACAAGCTCCACCCCTCTTTGTGGCTGGCTATTTTAAATCTTTAGAAGAGGGAGAAGAGTTTGTCTTCGACGTATGGCTCATGGATCTTCTCCCCGGAGATGTCCACTAGGTAGTCTGACTTCTCTACTACTCGGCCAATTACCGCGTGGGGGACGCCGAGGCCCCTAAGCTTGTTGAGGGCCGCGTCGAGTTGGTTGGGCGGCACTGTGGCGAGTAGGACGCCCGAGCTAAGGGTCTTCAAGGGGTCTATTCCAAAGGCTCTGCACAGCGCCTCTATCTCAGGCCTAGTCAACACGGCGCCTCTGTCCACTACTATGGAGACGCCCGATGCGTAGGCGATTTCCGCGAGACCCCCGGCCACGCCGCCCTCCGTGGGGTCGTGCATAGAAGTGGCGAAATCGGCCAGCGCCAGTGCCTCCCTTATCACCGAAATGTTGAAAGACTTGGCCGCCTCAACGGCGGACTTGTCCACCCCCCTGCGGACGGCCTCCTCTCCGAAGTCTGTTGCGAGTATAGACGCCGCCTCTTGCCCAGCGTACTTCGTCATAAGGACGTAGTCCCCCGGCCTCGCCCCGCCGGTCGTCACGTAGCGCCTCCCCACCCCCATCGCCGTGGCCACGACCACCGGCCTAGTAACCGCCGTGGTGACCTCCGTGTGGCCGCCCACCACCGCCACGCCAATTTCCCTCGCGGCCTCGTCTATCTGCCGCGCAATTTCGTCCAAATCGCCCTCGCCCGCCGCCGACGGAAGGAATATCGAAACCGAAAGCCACATGGGCTCCACCCCCCTCACCGCAACGTCGTTCGTGGAGACAAACACCGCCAGCCTGCCGACGAGTTTCACAGAGCCAGAGATGGGGTCTGTGTGGACGACCAAATAGGCGCCGCCCAGATCTATTATTGCCGCGTCTTCGCCGACGGCGGGGCCTACCACCACCTCTCTCCGCCACGCGCCGCGCCTAGCGAGCACCAACTGCCGGAGCAGTTGGGGATGTAGCTTTCCCACTTTCATTAAATATGCGTTTTTTCCACCTCTTAATGGACTTTTCTGGAAGCTGGCTGAAGGTAGAACCGGAGCTCGTGAAGTCGGTTCACAGAGCCGTGCTAGAGAAGTGGGGAGCCAAGGCGCTTCAATACACAGACCCCGCGGGGGCGCCAGAGCCGCGCCGGGCGCTCGAAGAGCTCGTAGGCGGGCTGGGGCTGACTGGGTTTAGGGCGTTTTTCACAAACGGCCTTGGAGACAGCCTAAGGATCCTTGCTTTTGCCCACTTGGAGAAGCCCTGCGTCCGCCTGGAGGACCCCACGTCGCAGGAGGCCCTCCGGGCCTTTGAACACTGTGCCGACTCGCGCCTGGCGTATATACAGCCCATTTGGCGCAACCCCGACGGCTACACCTACAGCGAGGATGAGATCAAGAGGGTGGCATCTGAGGTCCCGTTGGTGGTATACGACTTGACGTACGGCCTCCTCTCCGGCCGCAGAGTCCCCATCTACGGGTCTGCGGTGGCTGTGGCCTCTTTCCACGCTTTGTTCCCCGGCCTCGCCTTGGGGTTCATCGCGGCGCCAGAGGAGCTGTACGAAGTATACCTCGAATACGTGCAGTCGGCGTACCTCCACCCGCCCACCTATCTCCAGTACCTCTTCTACACGGCACTGAAGGAGGGGGCCGTTGGCGAAGTCTTCGCCTCCCTAAAAAGGCGGGCGCGGGCGGTCGAGGAGCTTCTCGGCGTAGTCGCCACACCATACTTCGCGTGGGTTGAGGCTAGGAATCCGGAAATCTTTTTAAAACACGGCGCCGTCCCTGGCGGTGAGTTCACAAGAAGGCGCAGACTCGGCAAATGCCTACGCCTGGGCCTCACTAGTGCGACAGAGGAGGAGATTGCCCGCTTCTTCTCCTCGCTTCCTCCAGAAGAACTTCAAGACGTTGGCCATTGCAGAGAGCTTTAAGGTTGAAGACGGTTTCTCAGTTCTGGCGGGGGTCGTGGCGAGGAGAGACGGCACGGTGGAGGCAGTGGCCGTGGACACGGCCACCGTGGGAGGCACAGACGCCACAGAGGCCGCTGTGCGAATAGCGGAGAGGCTCCTCAAGCCCGACGTGAGCATAATCATGCTGGACGGCTGTGTGGTGTCTTTCTACAACTGGATAGACGGCGAGGCGCTGTGGCGCCGCTTCGGCGTGCCAGTGGCATGCTACGTGTTTGAAGACCCCGAGGGCCGCGTCGAGGAGGCGGTGAAGAAGCTCTTCAAAGACTGGGAACTGAGGATTGAGGCCATTAGGAGGCTGGGCTGGCCGACGCCCTACTACACAAAGAGTGGGTACAAGATATACATCAGGTCCTGGGGCATTGACCCAGCAGACGCCGGGCGGGCCGCCGAGCTCTGCGCAAAATTCGGCAAATGGCCAGAGCCTATCCGCGTGGCGCAGCTGGTGGCAAGCGGAGTGAGAGAGTACCTAAGCCGCAGAAGCCGGTAAGCCAGGCCCGCCACGCGCACTCTGTTCGAGGCATTCCGCGCACTGCAGACGCCGTGTACAGCCTCTGCTGGCCACGGCGAGGTTGTGCGTCTGTTCACCATTAACGTTTAAAAGAGCCTGTAGATGCGCGCTTATGGTAACGAGGAGGAAGTTGCTCATAGCGGCTGGAGGTGCCGTGGTGGCGGTGGCGTTGGGAGCCATAGGCTTCTCCATGTTGCAACGGCCTAGGCTCGCCGTCTACAACTACTCTTACTACATAGACAAGGATCTGTTGAAGGAGTTTGAGAGGGAATTCGGCGTGGAGGTGATTTACAGAGAGTTCGAAAGCGGGGAGGAGGCCTACTCCGCCCTGCTCCGGGGAGGAGGGGGGTACGACCTCGTGGTTGTCCCCGACACGTATCTGAAAGATGTAATAGCGGGGGGCTACGTGAGAAAGATAGATCACGGCAAGCTCTCCAACCTTGGCAACGTCGCGCCTGAGTTTTTTGAGAATCCAAACGACCGTGGGCTTCAGTACTCCATCCCCTACGCCTTCGGCATCACGGGCTTCGCCGTCAACTACTACGCCATGAGGGGGGTGGACAGGCGGCTGGACAGCTGGTCCGACCTCTTCGACTTCGGCCTCTTGGAAAAGATGCGCGACAGAGTGGCCATGTTGGAGGAGTTCATAGAGCCCGTCATGGCGGCGAAGTATGCCCTCGGCATAGATCCAGACGACTGGAGCGATGCCGCGGTGAACAAGGTGGTAGACTTGCTCAAGCGGCAGAAGGACTACATAAGGGGGTACTTGGGCGTAAGCCAGATAGTGGACGCCCTAGCCGCCGGAGAGCTGTGGGTTTCCCAGATATGGTCTGGCGACGCCGCAACGGCCAGAGACAAATTTGTAAATTTAGCAGGAGAGGTCAATCGCGACAAGTTTGAATACGTCCTCCCAAGGCCCAAGACGCATAGGTGGGTAGACTTCATGGTGATCCCTCGCGACGCAAAAAACGTAGATGCCGCATACGCCTTCATAGACTTTGTCCTCAGGCCGGAAAACGCGGCTAGGATAACGCTGGCCTCTTACTACCCCACGGCGGTCAAGAAGCAGTTAGTGGCCAAGTACCTCCCTGCCGACGTGTTAGAGGACCCCGCAGTGTACCCGCCCGAGGGCGCTAACCTAATATACTTGAACTACACCAAGGAGCTCTTAGATGCAGTAGAGAGGATAAGGGCCGCTGTCAGATAAGCGCTACGGAGGATTTTTTAAATTGGATGTACGGCGTGTTCGTGGCGTTGGTGTTGGAGGTGTTGGGTCCTCACGCCTACGGGCTTTGGAAATATGGCGTAGGGCCCACCGACGACGTTGAGACAGCCATCGCCAAGCTGAGGGCCACAGCGCCGCACTTGGCCAAGTTCTTAAGCGAGGTGGCGCAGCGAAGGCTTTAAACAAGCTTTTTTCTCTCTTGCATGTCTCACGAGCTTCACAGAGCTCAGGGGCCTAAAAGCGCTAGGTTTTATGTCGTCACGGTCAGCACGTCGCGTTTTCAAGAGAAGGTGCGGGGCGGCTCTCCTAGGGACGAGTCGGGGGACGTGGCCGTTGAGATGATAACCTCAGCGGGCCACGCGGTGGTTGGACGCGACCTGCTCCCCGACGACGTGACGGCGATTAGGAAGAAGGCGTTTGAGCTCATGGCGAGAGACGACGTAGACATCGTGGTGTTCACCGGCGGCACAGGTTTGACGAAGAGCGACGTGACCATCGAGGCGTTGAGGCCCCTCTTCGAGAAAGAGATAGAGGGCTTCGGCGATGTCTTCCGCTTCTACAGCATACAAGAGGTAGGCACAGCGGCATTTTTAACGAGGGCCACGGCCGGCGTTGTAAAAGGCAAAGTGTTCGTCCTCCTCCCCGGCTCTCCCAACGCCGTCAAGACTGGCTTGAGGATACTGCTGGGGGAGGTCTCCCACCTCCTCTACCTAGTGAGGCAGTGAAGCAGATAGCTGTAGCCATCCACAGCGGCCGCGTAGAGGGGCTGGGCGAAAAGGCCGCAAAGTTCGTAGACGCCCTCGCCGAGGCGTGTCCAGACGCCGTACTGCTCGTCGGAGGATACTGGGGCCATATGGTAGACGTGGTAGACGCGGCGCTGAGGAGGGGGCTTAGGGTGGTGGTCTTCCTGCCCATGGAGAGGGAAGACGTGGCGCTCCCAAAGGGCGTAATAGTGGTTAGGACGGGTTGCGAGTTCCGGTGTAGGTCGGTTCAAATGGTGAGGTCTGCCGACGCGGTGGCAGTCCTCGGCGGCGGCGTTGGGACCATGATTGAGGCGCTCATGGCTTACGCCATGGGCAAGCCGCTCTTTGTCCTCGTCGGCACTGGCGCTTACAGCGATAGGTTGCGGGAGGCCTACCCGCGGCACTTCGACGAGAGAAAGGCCGTGGACGTGGTGTACGTAGAGAGCCCAGAGGAGCTGGCCCGGGCGGTCTGCGCGGCGGGGCCCGGCGTGGCGGCGAAATTTGGCTAAACGCCGCCGTGAGCCATGGCGAAGGCGATAAAGTTCTGTGTAAAATGTATCAACACGGAGGAGATTAGACCGTGTTTGTGGTATGCGTAAGCCAGCGCGAGGGAGATGACGAAGATGGGGAGGGCGCCGAGCCCTGGGCTGTGGAGCACTGCGAATAGCGCCGAGGACACGAGGTAGGCCGCGACTGTGCCGACCTTTCTTTTCACTTCCTCAAAGAGCATGCCGCGGAAGAGGGTCTCTTCCACCAGCGGTGCAAGGATAAGGGCTTGCGCTCCGACTGCAACAGTCCCGAGGGGACATGTGGCAGCTCTTGCGAAGAACTCGGCTTGTGCCCTCTGTAGCCGCTGGAATTCGGCCCCTATCGGCGGTATTGCGGCGATTAGTCCCGCGGCTATGAGGGCTAAGAAGTAAGCGGCGAAAGCAAGCGGGAAAGCTCTGCTTAACCTCCATTGGGTGAGTAGTCCAGCGGGAAGGAACGCGGCGTAGATCACTGCGCCTATGTAGAGGCCTAGGCAGATCGGCGGCTTGGCAAAGTACATGGCGAAGACGGCCGCCGTGAAGGCCAGCGGGATTGCCCACCGCAGTCGTAATACTTGGCTAACTCTTGCATCGTTTTTTAAGGTGGACACTAGTGGCATGTGTACCAGGGCATTTTAAACGATTATAGAGTGCGCGTGGTGTTTAAAAAGGACGTCGCTCTGCCCCTCCTCGGCGTCTCCTACAAGGCTAACACAGAGGCAGACCTGCCCCTCTACCTGGCCCTCAGCTTGGAGGAGGTGGGCGCGGTGGAGATCGACGAGGGGAGCCTAATCGCGCCTAAGGACGTGACGACGTATAAGTACATGGAGCAGAGGGAGACCTACCCCGTCCAGTTGCCCGAGGGGTTCTACGCCAGAGTGAAGCTCACTGTCCACGTGTTAAACAAGAGGGGGGACTCCAAGGGCGCGCGCGCCGTGGCGCAGGACCTGCGGGAGCTCCTCATTGAACGTGTCCGGAAGATAGCGGTTTTAGTGGCCACGAAGCCCGACGTAGTAAGCGACCAAGGCTTCTTAGAGAGGCTGACGCCCGAGGAGAAGGCCTTGTTGAACTCGATGTACGTCTCTATCTCCTCCTTTATCGCCGCAGTGATGCCATAGCTCTCTCAATAATCGCCACCACGTCTTTCGCCACCTCGCCCGCCGGCCTCCCGGCGTCTATCACGGGGTAGCCCTCTGCGCGGGCCCTCGTAAGGTAGATCTCTCGCACGCGTCTGAGGAACTCCACGTCTTCAAATTTCTCAAGTCTCTCCCTCGCCTTGATCCTCTTTATAGCCTCCGCCGGGTCCACGTCGAGGATTATAGTGAGGTGGGGCCTGGGCACTACGGAGTTTATGTACAGTATATACTCGATGGGCACCCCCGCCGCCCCTTGGTACGCGATGGAGGATTCTACATATCTCTCGGTTATGACTATATACCCCTCCCTCAGCTTGGGCTCAATCTCCCTCTTGTAGTGCTCAACTCGGTCTGCTGCGAAGAGTAGCGCATCGACGTGGGGATCCGCCGTGCCCCCCCTCAGCGCCCACTCCTTCAGCAACCTCCCAATGGGCCCGCCGCTGGGCTCCCTCGTGACGTAGACACGGGGCAGAGCCTTGGCCACCTCCGCTATCACCGTCGTTTTTCCACTGCCGTCTATCCCTTCTACTGCGATGAACACGTGCCCTCTCTGCGGGCTTTAAAAATCTCTACTGTTTCCCGCTCTGTAGGTACAGGAGTATGCCTCTAGCCGCTAAGACGCCCGTGGCGGCGGCCACGTTTATGCCCCGGGACAGCCCCGCGCCGTCTCCGGCGACGAATAGGCCGGGCACCGTGGTCATTAAGTTCTTGTCGACGGTGGGCCTGGCGGAGTAGTACTTAATCTCGGGAGCGTAGATCAAGGTCTGCGGGCTCGCCACGCCGGGGGCCAGCTCGTCCAGCTTCTTCAGCCCCTCAATTATGTCCTCCACTATGCGGTGGGGGAGGGCCAGGGATATGTCGCCGGGCGTCACGTCCTTCAGCGTGGGAGAGATGCTGGAGCGCCTAATTCTATCCCAAGTGGAGCGCTGGCCCCGCTCTAGGTCGTATAGGCGCTGGATGAGCGGCTTGCCGCCCCCCAGCTTAGTGGCAAGTCTCGCGATGGACTTCCCAAACTCTATCGTGTCCTCCATTGGGTCTGTGAGACGCAGAGTGACGAGGAATGCGAAGTTCGTGTTCTCGCTCTTCCGCTCGAGGTACGTCTCGCCGTTGACACCCACCGTCCCGTCTGAGTAAACCTCTTTCACCACGAAGCCGCGGGGGTTTGTACAGAAGGTCCTCACCTTGTCGTCGTACTTAGATGTGTAGAGAATCACCTTGGGGTCGTGCACGGCGTCTGTAAGCGGCTTCATGACGTGGTAAGGCACCTCCACTCTCACCCCAATGTCTATGGGGCCGAAGTCCAGCGAGGCCCCCAGCCTCTTGAGCTGGGCGACGAGCCACTCCGCCCCGCCCCTGCCCGGGGCCAGGAGGACGGCCCTCGCGTTTAAGACCCCTCTCGTCGTCTTGACGGTGAACAAGCCGTTGCCCCCCTTCTCCACCTCCAGAGCCCACGTGGCGTACATCACCGCGACGCCGGCCCCCTCGAGAAACTTAGTCATGTTCTCCACCACGGCCCTGGCGCCATCGGTGCCCATGTGCCTCTGGCGAATGGGGACAATTCTGGCGTTTACCCTGGCCGCAATGGCGGAGAGCTTGCCAATCAACTCCATCTGAGGCTCGTACACCTTGTCTGGTGCGCCGAATTCTACAAAGGTCTTGTCCACGTAGTTTATTAACTCCATGGCCTTGTCCCAGTCGCCAACCAGCTCGTGGAGGTCTCCCCCCACGTCTGGCCTCAGGTTTATCAAGCCGGAGCTGAGAGTCCCCGCGCCCCCTATCCCGTACATGATGTGGCAGGGGACGCAGAAGGTGCACTTCTCAAGGGGGGTCTGGAGGGGGCAGTGCCTCTGCGAGGCCCTATACCCGCCGTCGACGAGAGCCACGCGCAACCCCCCAGCCTTAGCCAGCTCCAACGCCGCGAAGAGGCCGGCGGGCCCCGCCCCGACGATTACCACGTCGTAGTCCCCCACGTACCTCTCAAGCGCCCTGAGGCGGGACAAATAAGACGTGACCACCTTTACCACTCGTTCTACGTAGTTTAAAAATGATCACTTGTACAAAGTACGAGAACCCACGCCTCCGGCTCGGGCCCAGTTAAGTAAATACATATATTCAGCCGATCTAGCGGCAAAGTGTTAACGGTGGTCGTCGACGGGTTTTTCGGCGATACGGGCAAGGGGAAGGTAGTGGCGTACCTCGCCTTGGCCGACAAGCCGGAGCTATGCGTCAGGACGGGTGCGCCTAATGCGGGCCACACGGTCGTCATCGGCGGCGAGGTGCATGTACTGCGGACGTTGCCCACCTGCTTTGTAAATCCCACGTCTAAGTTGGCAGTGGCGCCTGGCGCCTTGATAAAAGTGGACGTGTTTCTGTCGGAGGTTGAGAGGTATGGGAAGGGCAAGTCCTACGTCGACTTCAACACGGGCGTAATTGAGGACCGCCACGTGGAGGCCGAGAGGAGGGACGAGTTTCTGATGAAGACTGTGGGATCCACGGGGCAGGGCGTCGGCGCCGCCATGGTGGACCGGGTCCTGCGCCGCCTCCGGCTGGCAAAGGACGTGGAAGAGCTGAGGCCCTACCTCGCCGACGTGCCGTCTATGATTCACGAAGCGAGGGAGCGGGGGGTAGTGATAGAGGGCACCCAGGGCACCTTCCTAAGCCTCTACCACGGCACGTACCCCTACGTGACTAGCAGAGACGTGACGGCGAGCGGCGTCTTAAGTGAGGCGGGGGTGGGGCCCAAGGCCGTGGACGAGGTGGTGCTGGTCTTCAAGGCGTACGTCACGAGAGTGGGCGGGGGGCCGCTCCCCGGCGAGCTCCCGCCGGAAGAGGCCGAGAGGCGCGGGTGGGTGGAGAGGGGCGCTGTGACTGGGAGGCCTAGGCGGGCCGCGCCGTTTAACTTCGAACTGGCCAAGCGCGCCGTCCTCTTAAACACGCCGACTCAAATCGCGCTGACTAAGGTGGACGCGTTGTTCAAAGACGCGGCAGGGAAGACCAGGTGGCAAGACCTGCCTCCAGAGGCCAGGCGGTGGGTAGAAGAGGTGGAGGAGAGGCTGGGGGTTCCAGTCACGCTCATTGGCACTGGGCCTGAGCCTTGGCACATGGTGGACTTAAGGCGCGAGAAGGGGCGGCTGTGAAGCCGTCTCTCATCTCCCCCTTCGACTGGCGCTACGGCTCAGAGGAGGTCCGCGCCTTGTTCACGCCGCAGGCCTTTATAGACGCATACGTCGAAGTGGAGCGGGCGCTGGTCTGCGCGCTGGAGGAACTGGGCGTGGCCGAGAGGGGCTGTTGCGAGGCGGTGGGCAAGGCGTCTGTGTCAGCGGAGGAGGTCTACGAGTTGGAGAAGAAGACGGGCCACGACGTGTTGAGTCTCGTCTTGCTCCTCGAGGAGAAGAGCGGCTGCCGCTTTGTCCACTTCGGCGCCACTTCCAACGACGTGATAGACACGGCGTGGGCACTCCTTGTGAGGCGCGCGCTGGGGCACATAAAGAGGAAGGTTAACGCAGTCGGCGGAGAACTTGCCTCCCTCGCCGCGCGGTATAGGCGGCTGGAGATGGTGGGGAGGACCCACGGCCAGTGGGCCGAGCCCATTACCCTCGGCTTCAAATTCGCCAACTACTACTACGAGCTACACATCGCCTGCCGCCTCCTCGCCCTGGCGGAGGACTTAATGAGGGCCAAGCTGGGAGGCGCAGTTGGGACAATGGCCGCCTGGGGGGAGCTGGGACCCGCGGTGAGGGAGAGAGTGGCCCAGCGGCTCGGCCTGCCCTACCACCCCATCTCGACTCAAGTAGCGCCCAGGGAGACATTCGCCGTGTTGGCCTCTGCGCTGGCCGTGCTATCCTCGGTGTTTGAGAGACTGGCCGTGGAGGTGAGGGAGCTCTCTAGGCCGGAGATAGGCGAGGTGGTGGAGCGCGGCGGGGGGTCAAGCGCCATGCCCCACAAGGCCAACCCGACGACCTCTGAGAGGATAGTCAGCCTAGCCCGCTACGTCCGAAGCCTCGTCTCCGTAGCGCTTGAAAACGTGGCTCTGTGGCACGAGCGGGACCTCACAAACTCGGCAAATGAACGCGTGTGGATACCCCAGGCCATTTTAGCCGTAGACGAAATCCTGGACTCCGCCGCCCGCCTGCTAAAGTCTATCCACGTAGACGAGGGGAGGATTAGGGAAAACCTAGAGAAGGCCTTGCCGTACATCCTCACCGAGTTCCACATGAACCGGATGATCAAGGAGGGGCTCCCCCGCGCAGAGGCCTACAAAAGGGCCCGCGAGGTGAGGGCAATAACCTTCGACTACCAAAAGTGGCCCATCGACAAGCTCATCGACAACGCGCTTTCGCTGCCCCTGTGCCAGCAGTAGGCTGACGCAATTGTCACGCCGCTTTCCTCCCGAGGGTTCACTGGCGAAAGGCGTCGTAGATAGTAGTACCCGGAGGCGCGCTTTCAGATTTTTAAATATGCTATGGGTCGTAGCCGTGCGCATCGGCGTGGTGGACTACACGGTGGGAAACCTCGGCAGTCTCTTGGCCGCGTTGAAGAGGGCAGGCGCAGAGCCCGTGGTGGTAAACGAGCCTGAGGAGGCCAATAGAGTAGACGCTATCGTGTTGCCCGGCGTAGGCGCCTACGACGCCGCGGCGGCAAAGGCCAGAAGCTTTAAACGCGTAATAGAGTCTAAGCCGACGCTCGCGATATGTCTCGGCATGCAGTTGCTCTTCGAGGGTAGCGAAGAGGGCGCGGAGAGGGGCCTCGGGATATTCCCAGGGAGAGCCGAGAGAATAAAAGCGGCCAAGGTTCCGCACATAGGCTGGAGCTACACCCGCGTGGTTAAGCAGTTGCCCTTCTTGGAGGAGAACTACTACTACTACCTCCACAGCTTCGGTGTCCCGTATGCCCCAGACGCGCGCTTTGTGGCATATGTGGAGCTCCAGCGCCCCTACGTCGCCGCGGTGTACAAAGAGCCGATACTCGGCGTGCAGTTCCACCCAGAGAGGAGCGGGAAGGCGGGGCTGGCGCTGTTGCGCAACCTCTTTGCCGCCTGGAGGAGGTAGGCTGGCTAGGCGTCGCGGTTTAGGCGGATTTTGAAAGAGGCGGGCGAGCTGAAGCAGCTCCTAGCCCCCGTGTGGCAGGCGGCCCCAATTTGAACGACTTTTAATACCACGGCGTCGCCGTCGCAGTCCGTCCGAAACTCTTTCACTATTTGGTAGTGTCCCGACGTCTCGCCCTTCAGCCAAATCCTCTTCCGCGACGTCGAGTAGTAGTGGGCGAGGCCCGTTGTGAGCGTCAGAACCACGGCTACCGGGTCCATGTGCCCAACCATGAGCACCTCCCCCGTCTCTACGTCCTGCACCACCGCAACCACTGTGCCCCCTATGTGGCGGTAGTTCAATGACTTTGCTATGCGCCACGCCTCCTCGGGCGTTGCCAGCGGCACCGCGTCCACGTCGAGAGATGCGAGGGGCTATATAAAGGGCATGCCTTGACCAAGAGATAGGTGTCGGCGCCGTTGCGGATCTGCCACTTTTTGCGTGCCTATGTCCATAGGCCCTAAAGGGGTGGAAACTAGGCAACACGGATGCTTCAATGGCGTATCCGCTTCTATACTGCCCAACAGCACCGCCACCCTTATAAGGGAAGGCGGATTTCTCAGTTAAATAAGAGGCGCTAGGTCTCTTGCAATAGATACTAGCCCTCTAAAGCCCATCAAGCTTATCAACTTCCATCTAACAGACCTCAGGAGTCTTCTACTTGGGTAAAGATCTATGGTGCTTCTGACAAAAGCGCCGTTACGTTGCATTTCCATCCTCTCTAGAGTCTCTTTAGCTTGATCCCATGAAATTACGCCGTTTTCTGCCTTAATTTTTACAAACTCTCTTGCTGTTTGGTATACGGCGTAGGCTATCTCGCTTCTACTAATGTGGTCAGACTCGTAGTTCAACATCTCAACCCAGTCTCTAGAGAATTCCAACAGCCTCCTATGCTCTTCAAGAGTCCTAGCCCTCAGCCTGTACCCGAAGGCGCGGGGGTTTTCAAAGGCCCTACTTCCAGGGTCTATGAAGGGGGCAAGCGGCGACACAAAGACGTCTAGCCTATGCCTCTGAGGTCTTGGCAGTAGCCCGTAGAGTTTTCTAACGTAGTTCGGCATGGCAAGGACAGAGTCGAGGGTTTGGGCGGGTATGCCTACCATGAAGTAGAGATCTAGCCTGGCAAATCCGAGCGATAGAGTCCTTTTGATAAAGGTCTCCAGTGAGCTATTGTCGTATGGCCTGCCGAACTTCAACCTCAGTAATTCGTCCTGCGTCTCAGGGGAAATCTGTAGATACACGCTGTCTGAGGCCTTTGAGAGAAGTTTCAAGACGTTGAGTGGGGGTGGGGTGAAGAATTCAAAAATTATTTCGCTGGAGAATCTCTCTCTTCTCAAACCCTCGACAAATTTTTCAATCCACTTAACGCCCAAGGGCTGGAGATCTCCAACTACGAATATGGGCACTCTCAAGTACTGTTCTATGCTCTTTACCTCATTTACTAGAGTCTCAGGCTTCTTCACGCCTAGGTACGTCCTAGAGAAGTAACTAGCGTATGCACAAAGGCTACCTCCACAAGTTGCGCAGTTTAAGATACAGCCCTTGTAGCTCAGCACTGCGCCTATAGGCTCTTTCAAAAATCCGGCGAAGGGAATTGCCGAGAGGGCGCCTCCTCTTGCGGCTATTTTGAGAACCTCGCCGTAGTCTACTGCGTATTCATCTAGGCTTTTAGGGACGAACTTAATCCCCGTGGTCTTCACGGCCTCTCTATCCCGCCAAGCTAAATTTGGAACTTCTTCCAGACCCCTCCTACTATCTAGCAGATGCTCTACTAACATCTTAAACGGTACTTCAACCGTATCTCCAAGAACTACGTAGTCAATTTGTCTGTAACGTGATAGAACTTCCTCGTAGTATATCGTCGCGGAGAGGCCTCCGAAGACTACGGCCGAGTTTGGGTGGTACTTCTTCACCAGCTTAGCTACTTCAATAGCTCCGTGCGAGTGGACCAGCCAGTGGAGGTCTATTGCAAAAATCTCGGCCTCAATCCCCTTAACCGCGCGTTCTACGTCAAAGTCTTTGTCCAATAACATCCTGGCGGCGAGGTTGACTATGCCAATCTTATACCCACTAGAACTCAAGTACGATGCCAGCGAGAAAAAACCTATTGGATACATGTCAAACACGGGAGTTGAGGGTATTACGTCGGCTATAGGCCCGTACACCTTCGCAGTTTTCCTAAAATCATAAACGCTGGGGGCGTGGAGAAACACAACGTCGAACTTAGGCACGAGATCTCTATTGGTTAGCAAATATTAATACTTTGTATAGAGCGCAGAGTCGCCTCCGTGGTTGCCGACGTTAAACGCCACGTCTCGCGTTACGTGCGTAAAAAGAAGAAGGCAGAATGGGGGCTATATTTGCGTTAAGCTTATTTACTGGGCGGCTTCTGTGCTTAATGCGGCTTCCCTCACTGGACTTCGCCTACGACGAGCCGGACGTGGGATATGCCAAATACCGATTGCACTTCAACGAGAACCTCTTCCTCCCCGATGAATACTACAGGGAAGTGGCGGCTGCGGCTGAGCCCTGGGAGCTTAGGTACTACACGGACCCGCTAAATAGGCGGCTGGCGTCCGTCATTGAGCGCTACTTCTCTCTGCCAGAGGGCTCGGTGGTGGTGACGGCGGGAGCCGACGACGGCCTCAGGCTGGCCATGTCGCTTGCCCTCCACGGGGGCTGGGGGCTGGCGGTGGTGGAGCCCACCTACGGCATGGCCAGGGTCGTGGCTAGGCAGGTGGGGCTGAGGCCCGTGGCAGTGCCCCTGGGGGCTGGCCTCTCGCTGGACGTCGACGCGGTAGTGAAGTCGAGCGCGTCGGCTGTGTATGTATGCTCGCCTAACAACCCCACGGCCCACGTGGTGAAGGAGCTCGAGGAGCTGGCGGCAAGATTCCAGGGCTTGGTCATATACGACGCTGCGTACGCCGAATTCGCCGGCTACTGGGCGCCGAAGCTCTACGAGTACGGCAACGTGGTGGAGGTGAGGACTTTCTCCAAGGCGTGGGGCCTCGCGGGGCTGAGGGTGGGCTACGTGGTAGCCGACAAGAGGATAGCCGATGTGCTGAGGTCTCTCTCCCTTCCGCACCCCATATCGGCTCTGTCGGCAAAGGTGGTGGAGCGGGCGCTGGAGAGGGGCCGGCGCTATGTGGAACAGTCCGTGGCGCAGGTGACCGAGGTGAGAGAGGCGGTGGCGCCGCGGATAAGGGCTGAGAAGTACGTGGGCCCCGTCAACTTCATTACTGTGCACGTGGCCAACGCGGAGGAGGTGGCCTCGGCGCTGGACGCCGCGGGATTTGTGGTTAGGACTCTGGGCGGCAAGCCCCTCTGCCGCTCGTGCATTAGATTTACCCTGGCGCCTATGCCAGTGATGGAGAAGTTCCTTAAAGCCCTAGAAGAAGCTTTAAATACCGGCCGTCAATAGGCCGCATGGCCCGTCCCCATGCTCTTGGCAATACCCTCTAAGGGCCGCCTCCTAGACCCCACGCTGAAGCTCCTAGAGGCCATCGGCATGAGGCTCTTGGCGTCTGACGAGAGAGCCCTAGTGGTGCCCACGAGCTGGCGCGATGTAAATGTGATAAGGGCGAGGCCTGAGGACATCCCGTACATAGTGGAGTCGGGCAAGGTGTGGGCCGGGGTAACCGGCCACGACTACGTGGTGGAGTCCGGCGCCAGCGTCGTCGAGGCGCTGGAGCTGGGGTTTGGGAGGGGGAGGCTGGTGGTGGCGGTGCCCAAGTCCTCTGGGATAAAGACCGTGGACGAGCTGCCGCCGGGAACCCGCGTCGCCACCAAGTTCGTGAACATAGCCTACAACTACTTCGCCGAGTTGGGCAAGCGGGTTAGAGTGGTGAGAGTCACGGGCTCTGTGGAGATCCTCCCCCAGCTGGGCATTGCAGACGCCATACTCGACGTAATGGCCACGGGCACCACTCTCGAGGTCCACGGCCTCGTGCCCATAGCCACGGTGCTTGAAACCTCGGCGAGGCTAATAGTGCACCCAAGCTACGTCAACCACGAGCTCACAAAGAAGTTGACCACCTTCATCCAGGGGTACTACGCGGCGCAGGGGAAGAAGATGATATTCCTAAACGTACCAGCCTCGAGGCTGGAGAAGGTGCTGGCCGTGTTGCCGGCCATGGAGGCCCCCAGCGTGACGCCGCTGGCAAAGGGAGACGTGTACGAAGTCTTCAGCGTAGTCCCCGAAGACGAGCTACCCGACATAGTCATACGCCTAAAGGAGGCCGGGGCAAAGGACATAGTCGTCACGCCAATAGAGAAGCTGATCTCGTAGCTACTTCATCCTCCTCTCAAGCTCTTTACACACGTCCGCGAGCGCGAGTCCCTTGGCGGCTAGTAGGACGAGGAGGTGGTAGAGAAGGTCCGCCGCCTCTTGCACAAGCCTCTCCTCCCCCTCCGCCAAGGCGGCTACCGCCGTTTCCACGGCCTCCTCGCCCACTTTCCTAGCCACGTTGTGGAGGCCGGAGCTGTACAGGCGGTAGGTGTAGCTCTGGGGGTTGCCCTCCCTAATCCTCTGCCTAATGACCTCCTCCAGCCTTTCTAACACGTGGCAGCTCATATTGCCTCGAAGTGGCGCTGGAAGCCCTCGTATTTGGCGAGCACCCTCGCCGCCTCGGCCAGCGCGGGGTCCACGGAGCCTACGGCCTCTGCCACGCCGATTGGCTTTAGGAAGTTGAGGGGGGTCACGGGGCCCCGCCACCTGGCCGTGCCGCCGGTCGGCAACACGTGGCATATGCCCGCCACGTAGTCCAAGTAGGGGCTCGGCGCGTTTATAGACACCGCGCCTACGTTTTTCACCATGAAGGCCAACTCCCGCCTCCCCCAGACCTCTAAATGCTCTGGGGCAATCTCGTCTACGACCCTCGCCGCCTCCTCCACGCCCGCCACCTTTTTGACGTGTAGTGGGCCCATGGAGGAGGTCTTCTCCCTCCTGTAGATCTCCTCAACAGCCCTCAGGAGCTCCTCGTCGGGGGAGAGGACATGGGCGAAGGAGGTGGGGCCGTGCTCCAACTGCGCCATGGCGCCCTTGGCTGCCACCTCGGGCGCGACACCCTCCGCGTACACCACGAGCTCCGTAGGCCCCTCAATCCCGTCAACCCCCACATACTGAGACAAGACGTATTTGCCCGCCTGGACGTAGAGGCCGCCGGGCCCCGCCACTACGTCTACGCCAATGTGAAACACGGCGTAGGCCAAGCCGTGGGGGCCGCCTATCTGCAAAACGCCCTTTACCCCCAGCTCCTTGGCCACGGCGAGGAGCTCCTCTGTGACGCCCCTGGGAGGAGTCACCACGTAGATCTCCCTCACGCCGGCCAGCGAGGCGGGCACGGCCAGCATGACCAAGGTGGAGATGTACCGAGCTGGGACGTAGAGCGCCGCTTTGTCCACGGGCCGCCAAGACACAAGCCTCATGAAGCCGCCGTAGTAGTCCACGGCGTCCGGCGGAACAAGCCTCTTGTAGACCCGCCTAAGCGACTCAGCCGCCTCCAACGCCGCCTTTACGACGGCGGGGTCGCCCCCGGCCCTTGGCTCAACAATGGGCGCCGAGGGCTTGACTCCGTCGAACTGCTCCGAGTACCGCAACGCCGCCTCTAAGCCGCGCTCAGCCACGTCGTCGACGACGGCCTCCACGCCCTTCACCACGTCCCTTGGCAACCCGCCTCGCCTCATAGCCGCACCTCCACGCCCCGCTCCCTCAAATAGCGCTTGACGTCCCCCACGGTGAGCTTTCTAAAGTGGAAGAGGCTGGCCGCCAACACCGCGTCGGCCCCAGCCTTGACCGCCTCGTAGAAGTGCTCCAGCTCCCCCGCCCCTCCCGAGGCTATTACGGGGACACGGACGGCCGAGGCCACGGCGCGTATGAGCTCCACGTCATAGCCCAGCTTAGTGCCGTCGCGGTCGATGGACGTGAGGAGGATCTCCCCAGCCCCCAGCTCCTCCACCCTCCTAGCCCACGCAACTGCGTCTAGGCCAGTGGGCGTCCTTCCCCCGTTTATAAACACCTCAAAGCCCCCGCCCACCCGCTTTGCGTCAATGGCCACCACCACGGACTGAGAGCCGTACTCCCTAGCCAGCTCTTCCACAAGGCCAGGGCTCTTAACCGCCGCAGTGTTTACAGAGACCTTGTCCGCCCCCGCCTTGAAAAGAGCGTCTGCGTCCTTAAGCCCCCTGACGCCGCCCCCCACGGCCACCGGTATAGACACCGAGGTGGCCACCCTCCTAACAGCCTCCACAAAGGTCCCCCGCCCCTCCGGCGTGGCTGTGATGTCGAGTACCACAAGCTCGTCGGCCCCCTCCTCCTCATACCTCACCGCCAGCTCCACGGGATCCCCCACCTCCCTTACCCCGAGGAAGTTGACCCCCTTCACCACTACGCCAGCCTTTCCATCCATGTCCAAGCAAGGTATCACCCGCACAGCAGGCATACGGGAAAAACCTCGTGTATATAAAATAAAGCCGTGCCCAACGGAAAAACATCTAAACGACATCCTCATTATCCCATTATGCAGAGGAGAGTACTATATGGAGTTGCCATCGGCGTGGTTGCCTTGTTGCTCGCATACGTGGCGGCGACTGTCAGCATGCCCGTGTGGATAAGCGTGGAGGTAAAGGAGGAGGCGCCCCTTAAGTACAGAGTCTACATTAAGCCGCTCTACCGCGCCTACTTCGACAAGCCGGGTCCGCCATACATAGTAGTCGTACTAGACAATATGCGAAGGATTGGTGTGCCCCCCATGGGGAACGTGCAAGTGTGGGCCAAGGGGCCCAACGTGGGTAAGTACGAGATCAGGGACTTCGAGGCCAGAGGCAACGTGATCCGCATACCAGTAAACGGCGACTTTAGAAAGGCCCTAGACGACTGGCTAAACAGCAACGCCACAGACATAGAAGTCCCAATACAAATCGACATATGGTACGGCGACACCCACATAGGCTTCGCCGCGGCTCACTACGTGCCAAGAGAGGTAGGCAATATGGAACGTGGGGAATACGTCATAAAAGCCGCCGTCTACATCATAGAAAAGCCGATTAAAAAGGTCAACAACACAGCGGCGCGACTCGCCCCTGGCCTAGACTGCAACTACGAGTGGCGGTATAACACAACGCTAATTGACACGCGGCGCATTACCTTGTTCCTGCTCTATAACCAGTACAACTACTCGGGCCTAGTGTCCGTCTTAGGCTTTATAACTCATGTAAGTAGCGTCAACATAGATTTCACAGTGCTCCTCGGACATGAAATTGGCAACTTAGATATAGCAGTCAGAGAGCTGGCCGCAATAGAATACGACATTAAAAGCAACGACTTCCAAGTTGCATTTGGTGCTGATGTTACGCCAGAGGGGTGGTATACTGCATTTTTGCCCGGCCGATTAGCGGTCTATAAATACGACGAATACTACGTGTGTCATGACGGAGACAGAGTGGTGAGTACAGTCCGCACCGGGAACATTAAGATTCAGACAGATGTGCTGTACCTGCCGCAGGGCGCCGTCAGCACAATCGACGACCACACGCCGCAAAAGGAGTTGCTAGATACATTGAGCTCCAACGCTAACGTAACCGTCATTAGAACCTACAGACTAGATCCAGGCAGAGACCTATACCTCGAAAGGGAATTGTTTGCGCTCTACTCATCGAGGGGTAAGAAGGACATCAAAGTAGGCGCCCCCTTAGGTGCCGTTGAGTTACTACGGGCGGCCACCAAAGGCGCAGGGAGTAACCCCGCACTACTCATTATACTAATCTCCTTTGAGGTAGAAGATGCGGGTCGATGGTGGCGCGGGCCGGCGCTAACAATTTTCAACAAAGGTGACATCTATGGTCCGACGTATAGCGTGCCTGAGTTCATTGACGTTTACGGCGTAAGAGTAAAGATCATTGCAAGAGATGGGAGTAGCCGCCAGCAGTACCTCCCTCTTGCTGTAGTTGTGGCGAGGTAGATCAACGCATATAAACCCTTTCTCTGGGGCTTTAGTGTCCTACCGCAGGGAGACTAGGGAGACACTTGTGGTAGTGGAGCTTGTCCCCGGCGCCGTAGCGCAGGTGGAGACGCCGATCCCCTTCCTCACGCACATGGTAGAGACCTTCCTCTTCTACGCCGGGCTGGGTGGCCGGGTGTATGCGGAGGAGAAGAGGCGGCTAGACGACGGGCACCACGTCATCGAGGACGTGGCGATTGCGCTGGGCAGAGCGTTAGACCAGCTAATCGGCGACAGGTCGGCGGTGGCTAGGTACGGGTGGGCGGCAGTGCCCATGGACGACGCCTTTGCGCTCGCGGCAGTGGACCTAGGCGGCAGGCCCTACTGGGTCGTGAAAGCCAAGCTCCCCAACGTAGCGATTGGCGGCTATCCCCTCCCCATGTTCCCCCACTGGGTGAGGAGCCTCGCCTCGGAGGCCCGCGCCACCATCCACATATACGCCAGAGGCCGCGACCCCCACCACAAGGTAGAGGCTGCGCACAAGGCCCTCGGCCTAGCCCTACGCGCCGCCGTGTCCCCCGCAAGCGGAGTCCAGAGCACCAAGGGCGTTTTGAAATGATTATCCCCTCCATAGACATAGAGGGGGGCAGGGCCGTCAAGCGGGTCCAGGGGAGGAGGGGGGAGTACGTCTTCGTGGGAGACCCCCTGGAGCTCGCGTCGAGGCTCTCCAAGGCGCCCCTCGTCCACGTGGTTGACTTAGACGGGGCAGAGGCGGGGCGCCCAGTCAACGTGGGGACGATCGAGGCAGTGGCCAAGGCCCTCGGGGGGCGTTGCCAAGTGGGCGGCGGGCTGAGAGACGAGGCGTCCATCGGCTGGGCGCTGGGCACCTGCAAATACGCCGTGGTGGGCACCCTCCCCTTCAAAAACCCCGCCCTCTTCCAGCGCATCGCCGACTTGTATCGAAGCCGCCTCGTTGCCTCCCTCGACTACCGCAGAGGTGTGGTGTTGGTAGACGGCTGGAGGTCTGAAGGGGCTCCCCTGGGCCAGGCGGTGGAGCACTTAAAGCGTTTCGGCCCCCTCGGAGGCCTGGTGGTCACGGCAGTGGAGGTGGAGGGAACCGGGGCGGGGGTCGCCCTGGAGGTGGCCACATCGGTGTTGCGGGAGGTTGCTGAGAGGCTCTACTACGCTGGAGGGATTAAGGACTGTAGAGACGTTGAAAATGCGTTAAAAGCAGGCTTTGATGGAGTTATCGTTGGCTACGCGCTGTACAGAGGAGATTTAAGGGAGTGTTTCCCCCTCTAGCCCTTCACTACTCCGATAGGCCTCTGCCTCACCACTTTTTTGGCAAAGCCCACTTGGTGCGCCGTCTCAACCACTCTGTCTACGTCCTTGTACGCCCAGGGGGCCTCCTCGCTTATGACCTCCGTCTCGGCCGACCTCACGATGATGCCTCTCTTCGCCAGCTCCTCCTGCACCTTGTGAGGCGGATACATGCGGATGGCGGCCTCGCGGCTGAGGACGCGGCCAGCGCCGTGTGGAGCAGTGCCGAAGGTGAGCCTCATAGCCTCGGGAGTCCCCACGAGGATCCACGAGGCAGTGCCCATGGAGCCGGGGATCAGCACGGGCTGACCCACGTCTCTGTACTTGGCAGGTATCTCGGGTCTGCCAGGCGGGAAGGCCCTCGTGGCGCCTTTGCGGTGGACCCACACCTTCCTCACGGTGCCCCTGTCGTCAACCACATGCTCCTCGAGCTTGGCGATGTTGTGGGCCACGTCGTATACCAGCTCTAAGCCGACTTTCTCGATGGAGCCGAACACCTTCTTAAAGGCCTCTCTCACCCAGTGCATGATGATGTGCCTATTCGTCCAAGCGAAGTTAGCCGCCGACGCCATGGCCTTGATGTAGTCCTCCGCCACCTTGTCCTTAAGCGGCGCCGCGGCTAGCTCTCTGTCGGGCAGGTTCAGCCCCCACTGCCTCATCTTTCTTTCCATGATCAATAGGTAGTCGGTGGCCACTTGGTGGCCAAAGCCTCTGCTGCCCGTGTGTATCATCACCACGACCTGGCCCTCTCTCTCAATGCCAAAGGTCTTGGCCACCTTCTCGTCGTATATCTTGTCCACCACCTGGATCTCTAGGAAGTGGTTGCCAGAACCCAGAGTGCCCAACTGGTCCCTTCCCCTCGCCTTCGCCTTCTCAGACACCTTAGAGGGGTCCGCCAACTTCCACGACCCCCTCTCCTCTATGTACTCCATGTCCTCAGCCCACCCGTAGCCCTTCTGCACCGCCCACTCCACGCCCTCGGCGAGGACGCGCTCGAACTCGCCCGGCGAGAGCCGCAGGTGGCCCGTGCCGCCGACGCCCGGCGGGACGAGGCGGAAGATGGTGTCCACAAGCTCCTTCAACTTCGGCCTCACCTCCTCCTCCGTGAGATTCGTCCTGAGCACTCTCACGCCGCAGTTTATGTCGTAGCCAATCCCGCCCGGCGATATCACGCCCTCCTCTGCGTCAATAGCCGCCACTCCTCCGATGGGGAAGCCGTAGCCCTGGTGGGCGTCCGGCAACACGATCGACCACCGGTAGATGCCGGGGAGACAGGCCACGTTTACCCCCTGCTCCAGCGTCATGTCGGTCTTCATCTTCTCCAACAAGACGCTGTCGGCGTAGATTCTCACCGGCACCTTCTGGCAGGGCTTCTGGCCCGGCGGAATCTCCCAGATATAGTCAGATATCTTATTTATCTGAAAGCGGGACATGTGAGGCTACGCCACTTCTCTTTAAAAGTGTTTTCTCCGCCTACGCGAGGGCCTGCTCCGGCGTGGCGTAGTAGACAAGGGCCCCCTGCCTAATCCGCTTTATGAGCCCCTCCCTCTCGAGGACGTAGAGGTGCCACTGGAGCGTCCCCCACGACATTCCCGTTAGCTTGGCCAGCTGGCCCTGCGTAAGCGGACCACGCTCCTTAATTATCTGCAGGAGTTGCATCCTCCTGGGGTCGTTTATTGCTTTTGCAGACTTGGCCCTCGCCATGTCCACGACGTGCATCCAATTTAAAAAATCCTGCGTAGCGCCGTACAAGTTTAAAAACCACCGCACTATCTCCCACTGCCGGGACTACGCCGGGCAAGGCCGGCGCCGTGCCGCGCTGTGACCCCGGCGGGGCGCCTCCCCTCTTCTTTATATACCTCCCCGTGTGTAGACGTGTGAGAGGGGCAGTGGTCAGCATACAGGTGGCGATTTTGATGGCGGTGATCTTGGCCATAGCTCTCGCCGTGGCTGGGTACCTCATGACTATGTTTCAAGCCGCGGCGCGGTATACCTACATAGCGGTTTTACAGGCCTACGTCTATCCCGGGGGAGGCGGGTCGTGGGTAAAGCTGTGCGTCGCCGCTGGAGGCTCCGACGCGTTGAAGATCGAGAGCGTAGAGCTGGGGGGCGTAAAGGCGTCACGGGTAGAGGTCTACGTGGGCGACTCGCCGCGCGCAGTCGTTAGGGCGGGCGAGACGGCGGTAGTCAAGGCGTTTTTCGACGTGAGAGTGGAATACGGCCAGTCGCTGGTAGGCTGGTTGCATACGGCGGAGGGCTTCAAGTTCCCATTCACGCCCACGTACACGGTTGGGGAGCCCAAGTGCCCCTTTGAGTAAATATTTTACCGTCTTCCATCTCCCGCCGTATGTATAAACGCGTCAGAGTGGTGCTGGAAGGCGGAGACGTCTTTGAAGGCGTCCTTCTGCCCCCTACCCAGTTCAGCGACCCAGATGTAGTTGTCGTGAAGCTGAGGAATGGGTACAACGTGGGGATTAAGAGGAGTAGGATTAGGGAGCTTGTGGAGCTGGGGGATGTGCCGCCCCCGTCTTTTGGCGCAGCTGAGCCGCCTAAGCAGGTGGGGCCTGGTGTCTGGGTCTTGGCGGCTGGCGGGACAATTCTCTCCCGCGTGGACTACGTTACGGGGGGCGTGTACCCCACTCTGTCGGCGTCTTACCTTTTCGAGCTGTTGGGCGAAGTGGAGTCGCCTGTGGAGCTCGTGGAGGTCACCGCCAAGTTTAGCGAAGACTTCACCCCGGCCACGTGGTCTCTAATAGCGGCGAAAGTAGGCGAGGCCTTTGAAAAAGGCGCCAGGGGGGTTGTCGTCTTGCACGGCACAGACACTATGCACTACACGGCTGCGGCCCTCGCCTTTGCCTTTAGAGAGGCGCCGGGGCCAATTGCGCTTGTGGGCGCCCAGAGGTCGAGCGACAGGCCTTCCACAGACGCGGTGCTTAACCTCAAGGCGGCGGTCGCCGTCGCCGCCAGGGCCCCCTTTGCCGAGTCTGTCGTAGTTATGCACAAGACGAGTAGTGACAGCGTGATAGCGGCTCACAGGGGCACTCGGGTGAGGAAGATGCACACGTCGCGGAGAGACGCCTTCCAGTCCATAAACGCCCAGCCGCTGGCCGAGTACTACCCCGAGAAAGACTTGTTGCAGGTACTAGAGCCGCAGTACAAGGAGAGGGGCGGCCTCTCCTACACCACGAAGTTCGAAGAGGCTGTGGCCCTGGTCAAGTTCTTCCCCGGGATGTACCCCAAGATGTTGGAGGCCCTCCTCGACTTGGGGATAAAGGGGGTGGTTATCGAGGGGACGGGGTTTGGCCACGTGGGGGAGTACCTACTCCCCGCGGTGAAGAAGCTGACAGACGCGGGGGTGGTGGTGGCCATGGCCAGTCAGACCTTGTACGGCAGAGTAAACCTCTACGTCTACCGCAGGGGGAGAGAGCTGTTGGCCGCTGGGGTGGTGCCAGTGGAGGACATGTTGCCTGAGGTGGCCTACGCCAAGCTCTCCTGGGCCCTCGCCAACTTCAAGCGCGAGGAGGTGCCGCAGGTGCTTAAGACCCCCGTGGCGTTTGAGATAAACCCGCGGTCAGACCCCCTGGCCTTTGGGGCGCCATGAGCCTCCTCTCGGTCGTAGACACGCTCTGCAATACGCCGAGGGTTGGGTGGCTCCAGAGGGGCGTCTCTAACGCAGAGACGGTGTGCGCCCACTCTCTGTTGGCCACGTTGCTGGCGGCGGAGGTGGCGGCTAGGCTGAGGGCAGAGGGCGTAGACATCGACGTGGAGAAGGTGATCGCCGCCGCGGCGGTCCACGACCTGGCTGAGGCGTACCTCGGCCACCCGTCGCGGGAGGTGAGGAACCGACTGCGCTGGGAGGAGGTAGAGGAGGAGGTGTTCAAACGCGAGTTCCCCCACCTCCTGGAGCTATTCCGCTGGTACCGCTACGAGGAGAACCTAGTGGGGCGGGTCGTGGCCTTCGCAGACAAGCTCGCCACGTTGATCCGGGCCTGCCGCTACCGACAGATGGGCTATGACACAGACGACCTAGTGAAGTCTTTGTACAAGAGATTGCAAGAATACGACGACTTGGCCCACCTCCTGGACGTATACGTCTCTGCCTACTGTGGAGGAGTGCCGGCTTGACCCTCGTCGAGGTATTCCACTTGCACTGTGTCGGGCCTGTACGGCGAAATGAAGGACTTCCCCTGGGGGTCCTCCACAACCAGGGTAAAGCCCCCATTCTCGATCTTTTCGTATACCCTCTGTATGAAGGCGTCGACGACGTCGGCCTTCTCGGGCTCCAGCACCTTGAGCCTCTCCGCGTAGTCCACCACCTTGTAGAGGAAGCCCTCCACTGTGGTGATCATGGCCTCCCCCTGCGTCCCTGGCTCAAGCTCGAAGCCCAGGTCGGGGGAGTAGATGCGCCCCGTGCGGCTCCTAATGAGCAACGACTTAGCCACGTCGAGGCCGTCTCTCGCGGTGAAGGTGACCCGCGTGGGGCGCCCCGCGTCTGCGTAGACTATGTCGAAGTACCGGTAGCCGCACGCCGTGCACACCCCGCTTTGTATGAGTACATTGCCAAAGAATGGGACGTCGTAGAGGAACTCCACGTATCTAAATGCCTTGGCTCCACATACGGGGCACCTCGTTTCAGTCTCGTAGATCACGGCCCCGGGAGGGGGGATATTTAAAAACGTGTAAATGCGCCCTCGCCATGCAGAAGTTCGACCTCGCAGTGGGCCTCTCCGCGGTGGTCCTCGTGGCCCTGGTGCTGGGGGGCCTGTGGAGCCTCGTCTACAAGCCCTACTGCGGCGTCTTGGGGGGCT
Organism: Pyrobaculum calidifontis JCM 11548; assembly: GCF_000015805.1. Lineage (NCBI taxonomy): Archaea > Thermoproteati > Thermoproteota > Thermoprotei > Thermoproteales > Thermoproteaceae > Pyrobaculum > Pyrobaculum calidifontis. Next base: position 141,670 of record NC_009073.1, read on the forward strand.
ACGTGGCCCTGGGCGCCTTGACCGGCTCCCTCCTGCTCCTCTCCCGGTGGTACAAATCCCTCGAGGTGGTGGGAATAGGCCTCCTCCTGCTCTACCTAGTTGCCATGTGGGCCACATTTGCAAACCCGGCCGCCCTCTACGACTGCTAACGCGACAAGCTTATAAAGCCGCCCTCCAGCTCCACCATGGCTAAAGCAAAGAGTGAGCGAAAGAGAAAGCGGGGCAAAATCTTCATAATAGCACTAGCCGCGCTAATCTTCGCAGAGATAGGGTACATATGCGGAACCACTGGCATATGCTTTCACTGGGGCAACCCTCCGCCGCCCGACTTTAATGCTGTATTGCAAGCGTCTCAGGCCTACGTGTTTTTCAACGGCAATGTCACTGTTGAAAAGCCGCCTGTGTACCAAACGGCGTATGTCTACGTACTGCCTTATCAGCCAGGGATTGTGTATCCCGACCAATTGATTGCCAGAATTGTACTAGACGCGTCCCAGGGCCCCGTCTACATCGTGCCGCTCCCGGTGACTAGCGCGGCCGTGGTGCCCAGCGACTTCTACGAGTTGCTTCCCACAAACGCCAAATTCCCCGTGGTTCTCTTGGCCCCAAACCCCAACAATGTACGCATAGTATACGACTGGGCGTCGGGAGAGGCGCATAGACTCGGGCTCACTGTGGATTTGACGCGCGTCCTTAGATTTCAAATAGTCAACGGCACTGTTCAGTCGGCGATTATTGTATAGGCTCCACCACTGTGCACCTCTCTGGGTGGCCTCCATCTAGGGCCTCTCTAAGCGCCTCTCTGTCCTCTATGTGGCAGTAGTATACGGGAATTCCCAGCCGAGCTATTTCGAGGCCGCTTTCTACCTTCTTCCTCACGCCCCCCGTCACGTCTACTCCGCCGGCCCCCTCCACCGCTAGGCCGGGCGCTATCCTCCGTATTCTCTCGGCGCCGGGGGTGCCCGGCGGGGCGGTGTATATGCCGTCTACGTCCATTAGGAAGACCACGGCCCGCGGCTTGAGGAGCCTCGCCACTTCTACCGCCATGTCGTCTCCACTGACTACCACGTAGCCCCCGTCGGAGGGGACTATGTCCCCATGGAGGAGTGGGTATAGGCCGTGGGAGAGGGCGTGGGTCAACACCTCGACGCGCCTCAGCTCCCTCCCCCAGAACACGTCGCTCGGCTCCACTGGCATAGCCGCCACTCCGGCCTCGGCGAGCTCCTCTACCACATACGCCGTGAGCCTCCGCAGAGAGGCCTTTGTCAACGCGATGCCCAGGGGGGTGAGGCCGAAGGCCTTCACGTGGGGGTGGGCGAAGGACCCCGCCCCGTGGATAAGCACGGCCTGCCTCCCCCTGAGCTCAGCCGCGGCCTTGGCCACGCGCCCCCGCCGGTAGGTATACGGCTTAGTCTTGTCGGTGATGGCGGAGCCCCCGAACTTTACCACGTACATTTAATACTCCCGCGCCACGATGAAGTCCAACAGCTCTTTCAACGTGCCGTTGTTGGGGATCTTGGCCAAGTGCCTCTCGGCCTCCTCCCTGTACCGCGCCGCCAGCCTCAGCGCCTCCTCTCTCGCGCCTACCGAGTCCAAGAGCGCCACAGCCTCTCTGACGTCGGCCTCCTCCACAACTTCCCTGGCCAAGATCTCCAAGAGCCTCCTCCTCTCCCCCTCCCCCAGATGCGAGAGGGCCACGGCCACCACCGCGTTTCCCCTCTTGTGCTCCTTTATGTCCTTGCCAATTTCTTTGCCGAATTTCTTGGGGTCGCCGTATATGTCCAACACGTCGTCGATTATTTGGAAGGCCACACCCGCGGCCATGCCGAAGTTCCACGCGGCTTCGGCAAGTCCACGGTCGTCGCTCACTGAGAGGACGCCCCACTTGGCCGCAGCCGCGATCAACGCCCCAGTCTTGAGAGACACCATTTTGATGTAGTCGTCTAGCGTCACCTCTCTCCACCTGGCTTGGACGAAGTAGGGGTCGCTCCGCCCAGCCGCCTCAAACAAGATGTCCAGCCTCTCCCCCTCGTCGATGGCCTTTATCACCTCCGCCACCTCTTTGGCAAAGAGCGTGGGCTTGGGCGTGTCGAGGACGGCCTCCTCAATGGCCTCCCTGTACCAAATCCCGACGAGTATGGCGGCGTTGTCCCCAAAGGCCTTCCGCACAGTGGGCAACCCCCGCCTCACGTCGCCCCTGTCGATGATGTCGTCGTAAATCAGCGAGTAGTTGTGGATCAGCTCTACGATAGCCGCCGCGGGGAGGGCCGGCCTCCACTGCCCAGACACGGCCTCAGCCGCCGCCAAGGTGAGGAGGGGCCTCAGCCGCTTCCCCCCGGTCTTCACCTGGTACAACACCGCCTCTCTAAAGTCCTCAGCCAGGCCAATGGAGAGGTAGCGCACAAGCGCCTTTTCAACCTCTGCGCCGTACTTCTGGTGCAGTCTACTTACGACGTCCATGGCAAAAGAAACCAATAAATATATATGCAGTGTAGGCGCCGTGGACGCAAGCCTCGTCGTAATGCCCTCCATAGTGGCCCTCGCCCTTCTCGCCCTCAAGAGGGGCTACCTCACCCCCCGCGGCGCCGCCTCCGCCGTAGCAGTGGGGCTGGCGGTGGCCGCCGCGAGCCTCAGCCTCTTCGCCGTCTTGACCTACTTCTTCATATCCTCGTCGCTGTTGACCAAGCTGAGGGCAGAGTGGAAGAGGGAAATGGGTCTCAAAGACGTCTCTGGCAGGTCTCTGCGCCAAGTCGTCGGCGTGGGGACCCCCATTGCAGTATTCTCCCTGGCATACCTCGCCTCAGGCGACCCGCGCCTCCTCACCGCCGCCGCCACTGCAGTGGCCGTGGCCGCAGCGGACACGTGGGCAAGCGAGGTGGGCGTGGCCTACGGCGGCGCGCCCAGGTACATCCTCGCCCCCTGGAGGAGAGTTGACCCCGGCACGTCGGGCGGCGTTACGCCAATAGGCGCCGCCGCGTCGGCCGCAGGCGCGTTGACCACGGCCCTCCTAGCCCACGCCCTCGGCCTGGGCGACGCGTGGAAAATAGCCCTCCTCGGCTACCTAGGCGAAGTAATAGACAGCGTGCTAGGCGCCTCGCTCCAAGTGAAATACCTCTGCGGCTCTCAGCTCTCCGAGACACCCCGCCCGGGTTGCGTCAAGCGGGGGCTCTTAAGCAACGAGACCGTCAACCTAGTCAGCGGCCTCGCCGTGGGTACCCTCGCCGTTCTAACTCCCTAGGGGTCACATATTGCCTTAGTGAGGATTCAACAACAATGGGACGTAGGATGAGAGTATTGGTCATCAGTTCGCTAAGGCGATAGGCGTGTGGCCTCCTAAGGCTGGTGCATTGATTTCCATGGAGACAGGCGGCGAGGTGGAGGCCTACTTAATAGAGGACGGGGCACAGCTCGAGTTATTGCTTGAGGACAGACGCGTGGAGCCCATCCTCGTAAACCCCGTCATAAACCGGCGGTTCGCGAAGTGATTATAGGCGACTATGTAGCCAGCATGTTGGGCATAGTCCTCCTAGACTTCAAGAGGGGGCTTTGGAGACTCTCTGACGAAGACAAGGTCAGGCACAGTGTAGAGACCGAGGGGTGGTTTTAGAACTGTATGCGGCCTTGTTATGGCTCTAAAAAAGACCGCGAGATTAAGTCGAAAAAGACTCGTGTACAAAAAGAAGCACTATTTGACTGGCGGAATTGGCACCGGGTAGTATGGATATGTGGGCGTCGTTTCAGCCTTTTTAGGCGGCGGGGCTATTGGCCGCGGCTCCACCAGCCACTCCACCAAGTTGGAGAAGAACTTCTTGTTGTCGCCTAGCTGGATGAAGTACGGCGTGAAAGACCTCACAGAGCCCACGTATGTGAAATTGCCCACGGCGAAGGCCACTGTGTAGTTGCCAGGCCCGTATCCCCGCACGGCGCCGCGGACGTCTACTCTATACTGGGCCCGCGTAAAGGCCGGCGTTGCGCCAAAGAGGACTAGGCGGCGCACTCCTCTAAACAGAGTGGAGTTGGGGAAGTCTGTGACATGGAGGAACTGCCAGTTCTCCGTAAAGGTCTTGGCCCCCGCGGCCGTGTCGTTGTAGACGGCTCTGTGGACCACCGTGGCGTTGAAGTATGCGAGCAGGTTGTGCACGTAGAGGGGCGCGTTGTACGACGTGAACACTATGATGAACCCGTAGGAGAGAAAGACGGGGCTCTTCACGTCGACCATGTAGAGCACTCTGACGCCTCTCCTAGTGGCGTTGACCACCGCCGAGAGGGCCTCCTCGCTGAAGGGTTGCGTGGGGTTTACCACTATTAGCCCAGTGGCGTTGTCGAGGAGCTTCACTAGCTCAGACTCGCTGTTGGCCACCCTAATCCCGTAACCCCTTGGCACAAGCTCGGCCGCCAAGGGCTCCAGCAAGGGGAGCGGCACCGCGTTGCCGTGAGACATGTCGAGGACGACGTAGGGCGCCCCGCGCCTCTCCTCCACCGCCACCTGCACCGGCGGCACTGTGGCGTTGGGGAAGCCGTCGAACTGCACGGCGCCTGGGTAGATGTAGAAGATGGGCTCCGGGCTCAGCCTCAGAAGCGTCTTGGCGTCTATTTTGCCGCCCAGCAGGGGTATGACTATGCCGGTGTACCTCGTTGCGTTGTGCCTCTCATATATGTCCACCACTGTGTAGTTCTTCAGCCCCAGCTCCTTGGCCATGTCCCTCACCGCGTCCCACAGACCGCCTATGGCGTCTATTAGCCCAATCCTCAGCGCCTCGTCAGCTCTAAATATCTCGGCGGTCTCAACCGCCTTCAAATCCTTGAGCCTGTCCCCCCTCCCCTTGAGCACGGCGTTGACGAAGTTCTCCCTAGTCTTCTCCACGTCGTCGTACAGCGCCAGGAGGTCTTTGCCGTAGTACTTCCACGGGCCTGTGGTATAAATCCAGTCGGGCACCTCGGCGAGGTAGTCCTCGGGCGCTATAAGGGCAATTACGCCGACGCTTCCCACCCAGCTGGAGGGCGTGGCGTATATCTTCTCAGCCGCCACCGCCGTATAGTAGGCCCCCGAGGCGCCCAGCCCAGCGATCACCGCGTACTTAGTCTTATTCAACCCGGCGATGGTGCTGTAGAGGCGCTCAGTGGCCCCCACGGCGCCGCCAGGCGAGTTTATCAGAAGCACGACGCCGGCCACTCTGTCGTCGAATTCAAGCCTCTTCACGTACTTGACAAGGAAGTCTACCTCATAGTCGTAAATCGCAAAATCCACGGGCACTACCACGATCTCCTTCTCAGCCGCCTTCTTGGCCTCAAGCTTAGACACACGCTCCTCAAGCCCCCTCGTCGCGTTGAGGAGCTTATCCACAGAGGCCGATATGTTTGCAACTCTCTTCTCAAGGGAGTTTAAATTAGTGGCTACATCCTTGCCCAGCTTGCCGACTTCGGCCTTAACTTCGCCTAGGGAGACTTGTAGCGAGAACCAGCCGACCAACGCCGCCGCAGCTAGTACGAGCGCCAGGAGAGATACCGCCCACAAAGCCCTCATGTACCTCAGAAAACATGTGTATTAAAGCTTGTCGCCCCTAGTCTGCTATTTCTCGATCAAGTGTAGGCTCCTCAGTATTGCGCTTAGCAGATTATGTTCAAAATTTATACAAGCACTGTTTGTCGAAATTCACAACACAAGTAGTCAAGACTTTCTCACTATCCCCTTCCTCGCTCGGCGCCTCTGGCTTTCCAGTGGTCTCTAGCCAGTGTAACCAATCGGCGGTGCGAGGCGCTAGAAATTTTCGACAAGGGTTTGACGTTCAAGGCCGTCTTGCCATCACAGATGTTGTGGTGCGGGATCTTGGGACTATGTCTGGTTTATGATAACCTACACACGCTATAGTCGCGCGACTCCTACTGTGAAAAGAGGTGGTTACCATTTGAGCGTGTGGAGGGGCAGGGTCAGCGTTCTTCTATTGGCACGTATTTCAGCCCTATGGGGCCTGTGTACTTCTCGGTGGGGCGTATCAGCCTGTTCTTCCTCCTGTACTCCACGACGTGTGCCACCCAGCCGGCTACTCTGGATATGGCGAAGGTGGGGAGGTTTATGTCCACGGGGAGGCCTAGGTATTTGAATATCACCGCGGCGTAGAGGTCTGTGTTGGGGTATATGCCCTTGGCGGCGAGCTTTGCCGTGACGTACTCCTCAAGTCTCTGGGCAATGGCGTAGTACTTGGTGTCTCCCTTGGCGTAGGCTAGCTCCTTGGCGAGTCTTCGCAATACCCTCAGCCGCGGGTCGGGCCCCCTCTTGTACAGCCTGTGGCCGAAGCCGGGTATCCTCCTCCCGGCGGCCAGCGCGGCGTCTACCCACTTCTCCACGTTCCCCTCGTCGCCTATCTCCTCTATCATGAGGGCCGCATCCACGTTGGCTCCCCCGTGTAGTGGGCCTTTGAGGCTGGCGATGGCGGCTGTCACAGCGGCGTACATGTCGGAGAGAGTGGAGGCCACTGTGACTGCGGTGAAGGCGCTGTTGTTCATGCTGTGCTCGGCGTATATTATCAACATGACGTCCATCGCCCTCGCCTCTAGGGGGGAGACGTCGCTACCCCTTAGGGCCTTTAGGAAGTACTCCGCGTGGCTGTCGGCGTCTGGCGAAAGGGGCTGTTGGCCTGTCCTAATTCTGTGCCACGCCGCAACTATGTACGGCATCGCCGCCATAATCCGCACCCCCCTCGCGAGCTCGGCCTCGGGGGATCTGTCCCTGAGATCTTCCCCGTGTGCCATGGCCGACACCCCAGTCCTCAACACGTCTATGGGCTCCGCCGACTTGGGCAAGTGCTGGAGTACGGCGGTGACGTGCTGAGGCGGCGCTCTGTTGCCCCTCAGCACGGCCTTGAACTGCTCAAGCCCGCCGCGGGTGGGGAGTTTTCCATAGAGCAGTAGGTACGCCGTCTCCTCAAAGGTGGACCTCTCGGCGAGTTCCTCCAAGTCGTAGCCCCTGTAGTATATCTTCGAGTTCTCCAAGTCGATGTGGCAGATCTCAGTCTCTTTTACCACCACCCCCTCCAGCCCTGGGAAGTAGGCCATGCTACTCCCTGCTCGTCTCGGCTAATATTTTCATCCTTGACACCGCCTCTTTTACCTCTTCCACAGACGCCTCCTCCTCTATGGTGGATATGTCGCCTATGGGCTCGCCGGTCCACACCCTCTTAAGCACTCTCCTCATGATTTTGCCAGACCGCGTCTTGGGCAACATGTTGACGAACTCTACCCCAGCGAAGACGGCTATTGGGCCAAAGGTCCTCCGCACGTGTTCTATCAACTCTCTCTTGAGCTCCTCTGTGGGGCGCCAGCCCGGCTTTAGCACCACAAAGGCGGCGATGGCCTCCCCCCTCAGGGGGTCGGGCACGCCCACCACAGCCGCCTCAGCCACCGCGGGGTGTGTCAAGAGGGCCGACTCAACCTCTATAGTGCCTATGCGGTGCCCCGCGATTTTTATAACCTCGTCTGCTCTCCCGCCAAACCATATGTAGCCCTCCTCGTCCACATGCGCCGCGTCGCCGGTGTAGTAGACCAGCCTTCCCTCGAACCTCTGCCAGTAGTCCTTTAGATACCTCTCGTGGTCCTTCCACAGAGTGGGCGTGAGCCCCGGGAAGGGGCGCTTTATTACCACAATCCCCTTATGCATCGGCGGTAGCGGATTGCCCTTCTCGTCCACTATCTCGAACTCCACACCGGGGAGGGGTTGCCCCGCGGAGCCGGGCTTAATTTTCACATACTCCATGCCGTATCCCATATCTTTTACAAGGGCGTATGGGTACCCGAAGATGGGCCCCCCAGTCTCGGTCTGCCACATGTGGTCAATCACGGGCACCCTCCTCTGGAAGACGTCCTCGTACAGCCACCGCCACACCTCCGGGTTCAATACCTCCCCCGCGGTCACGACTCGCCTCACGCTGCTCAAGTCGTGCTTCCTTGCCTGCTCTACTCCGAGCCGCATCAAAAGCCTAGCTGCCGTGGGAGACGTCCAGATGAGAGTGGGCCGGTACTTCTCCACCACTTCCCAGAACACGTCGGGCCGCGGGTAGTCTATTGCCCCGTCGAAGAGTATAGACGTGGCGCCGATTATCAGCGGGGCGAAGACTATGTAGCTCTGCCCCACAATCCACCCAATGTCCGACGTGTTGAAGACCACGTCCCCCGGCTCTAGCCCATAGACGAGCTTTGCGCCGTGCCAAATCCACACTTGGTACCCCCCGTGCACGTGCACCACAGGCTTCGGCTTAGCGGTGGTGCCAGACGTAGGCATTATGAAGAGGGGTTCGTTGGCCTCGAGAAACACGGGGCTACAGTCCGTGTACTTGCCCAACTCGAGAAACTCGTCGAGAGTCAAATCTCTGCCCTTCTCCATGGCCACCTCCGCCTCGGGAAGCGCCCTCTTTACCACCACCTTCTCGGGCCGCCACGGCGAAATCTTCAAAGCCTCGTCAATGTTCTCCTTCAGCGGCACCCTACGCCCACGCCTAAGCGAATAGTCCTGGGTAAATATTATCTTAGGCTCGGTGAGCTCTATCCTGTCGGCCACAGCCTTGGGCGAAAAGCCCGCGAAGACCGTCGTAGAAATCGCGCCTATTCTCGCCGCCGCCAGTATAACCGCCACCGCCTCGATAGAGTTCGGCATGTACACCATCACTCTATCCCCCTTCCTCACGCCAGCGGCCCTTAGAGCCGCGGCGTAGTCGCAGACGAGCTGGTAGAGCTCCCAGTAGGTTATTTTTCTCTCTACGCCGAGCTCTGGGCTGTAGTAGATGTAGGCGGGCTTGTCGCGGTACTTCCTAATCTTGTAAGACACGGCGCTGAAGCCCGCGTTTGTGTACCCGCCCACAAACCACTTAAACGGCTTAGGCGGCTCCCACTCAAAAATTTTGTCAGGCCACTTAGCCCAGTATATGTCCTCGGCCGAGGCCTCCAACACCCGCCGCCAGTAGGTCTCTGGGTCTTTCAGCGACAGCTCGTAGTTAGGGAAGAAGCTTCTCATAGCGGTACTATCATCATCTGTTATAAGTATTGTCGTTCATTATATATAATTAAAAACTGTTAGAAGCAAAGTACAAAAGCAGAACAGATGAAAAAGTGTATGTTAGATATCTCACTAGGGCAAAATGTCAGGCGTAAGAAGCCACTTGACTACCCACTTCGGCGTACGCGTCAGCGCGACTACGCCGGAGTATCTAAACTCGACTATGGGCACCTCTGTGTTGCCAACCACGAGGAGCGACGCCAGGCGGGAGAGGTGGGGCAGATGGCCGACGATCATCACTTCGTCGAGGGTGCTAAGCCTCTCGGCCCAAATGGCAGGGTCGTCGTTTGGATTTAGCCCGTCTTTCTCCTCTGCCCTCGCCCCCAGTACTTGGGCGAAGATTTCCGCAGTCTGCCGAGCTCTCTTTTTCCCGCTGTGATACACAACGGCCACTTTCACCCCCACCTTCGCCAAATGCGTTGCCACCCGCCTGCTCTCTTCAATGCCCTCCGGCGTCAAGCTACGCTCTGGGTCAACTCTCTCGTCGAAGGCTTTGCCGTGTTGAACTAGGTATATCATGAACAAGGGGGTGTGTGCTAGTTTAAAGCTTTAAAAGAGGCCGTTGTAACTCATGTGCGCGTCACTGTAAAAATATTTGGGCCCAAGTACTTTGGTCTGCCGCAGTACGACGTTGTAACACACGTCTTTGATCTCCCAGACGGGGCCACGGTGGGGGACGTGGTAGACCTTTTGGAGAAGATGTACCCAGGGCTTAGGGGGAGGATTCTGAGGGGCGAGGAGATAATCCCTATGCACGACATATGGGTCAACGGGCGCTCTATCCAGTTTCTCCAAGGCCTCGCCACGAGGCTAAAAGACGGCGATGTTGTACAACTGGTGCCCCCCTTCGGCGGCTAGGCCGGCGCCCAGCGCACCACTTCGCCCTCAATCCGCCGCACCTTCCCCATCTCCTCTAGGTAGAGCAGGTGGCTGTACGCCTCTCCCACGGCGAACATTTTATTATACACGTCGAATTGGTCGAAGGGCCCTGCATCCCAAGTTATCCTCTTGGCCACTTCGTAGGTGGTCATGGGCTCCTTTAAGACCGACAGCACTTCGGCCAAGCGTTCTTCGTGGTGTTGAATAAGCTGGTCTACTCTGTCCGCCAGATTTGGGATCTCCTCGCCGTGCGCTGGGAGGCCCCTCGCCTCCAGCCTAGTCTTGCGTAGGCTGGACAAGTACTCCTTTAGGGGGTTAAAGCCGGGCTTGGGGTACCACGAAATGTTCGGGGTAATCTTGGGCAGTACGTGGTCGCCGGTGAAGACGGCGCCCTGGGACATGTACACCGTGTGGCCTGGGGTGTGCCCGGGGGTGTGCACCGCCCTCAGGCCGCAGTCCAGCTCCTCGCCGTCGCGGACTCCCCGCCAGGGCAACTTCCACACGTCTTCAAACGCCCTCCGGTACCTAGACATGGGGTGGAGCTTGAGGTAGGCCTCGTAGACCTCAGGCGGCGCGCCGTGCCTCTTGTACTCCTCGGCGTACATCTTGGCCAACTCGTCGAAGGAGGGGGCCGCCCATCCCAACTCCTCTGCCCCTATGTAGAAGTCGGGCGAGGCCACCTCCGCCAAGAACTGGGCGAGAGTTATGTGGTCGGCGTGGAAGTGCGTGAGAAAGACCTTGGCAACCTCCTGCGGCTTTATCCCAATGGCCTTAAGCCCCCTCAAAAGGGCCAGCGCCGCCTCGTAGGTGGCAAGGCCCACGTCTACAAGCCCAAACCCGTCGCCGCACTTCACCACGTAGACGTTGACATGGCCGAGCTCCATGCCGGGCAGGGGGACCTTTATCCTCGAAAAATACATAGAACCACATCCCCACGCCTATTTATGCATTTCCCGCTCCCCCAGCCAGACGTCTCTGCGACATTCAAACGCCGCCTCAACAGATTCCTCGGCGTGGCAGAGGTGGAGGGGGAAGAGGCGCTCGTCCACATCCACGACCCCGGCCGCCTGGCCGAGCTGTTGTTCCCCGGCTCCACCGTGTGGCTTAGGAAGAAGGCGGGGGGAAAGGCCCCCTACTACCTCCTCGCCGTGGAGTTGCCGGAGGAGCTCGTCCTCGTGGACTCAGCGATGCACAACAAGATAGCCACGTGGCTCGTGGAGGAGGGGCACGTGTTTAAGGGGTACTCCGTGGCGAAGACCGAGCCCTCCTACGGCAGAGGGCGCTTCGACCTACTACTGAGGAGGCCCGATGGGGGGCTGGCCTTGGTGGAGGTTAAGGGTGTCACGCTTGAGGTGGGCGGAGTCGCGCTTTTCCCCGACGCGCCGACGGCGAGGGGAGCTCGGCACATGGAGGAGCTCGCGAGGGCCGCGGCGGAGGGCTACGAGGCCCATGTCCTCTTCCTAGTGCTCAGGAGGAGGGCCCGCCTCTTTTCGCCCAACTGGGCGCTAGACGCCAAGTTCGCAGAGGCCTTGGCCAAGGCGGCTGACGCGGGAGTGAAAATCTCCGCGGTTAAGCTGGAGATGTTCAAGTGGGGGTTGAAATTCGCGGGGGAGCTACCCGTTAAGCTTAGATAAGAGGTAGCGGTAGACTGTGCCCCAAATCTTGTCGTCGTCGCGTATCTTGTTTTCAAAGTTCTCATAGCCCGCCCAGTCCCTAAACGCCTCCTCTGTGGCCTCGTCCCAGACGCCGGTCACCTCGCCCCTGTAGAAGCCTAGCTTTTTCAAAGCCCTCTGCACCTCCGCCGCCACATCTCTCTTTGACACAACGTCGCTGGGGTCCTCCCTTTGCAGTAGAGTGAGCTCCCAAATGTGGAAGATTCTCTTCAGCTCTTCCACCGGGTTTGGGTGGTCGTCTACCCTAATGTCCACGTAGGTGTCTGACAAGCCGAGGTATCCCCCGCCGGGCCTGAGCACAAGCAAAGCGGCTGACTGCCTCCCTCTGCGGTCTCCGCCGGCCCTGTCCCCAGCCTCTAGAGCCGCCAAGAGCTTGTCCACCAGCTCCCCCCTCTTTGTCTCAAAGGCCTTGGCCATGGCCTCCAACACCTCGGGCCCCGCCAGTATGTTCCCCAGCGCCGCGTATCCGTTGCCCACGATGTGCCCAGCGTAGTACGGACACTTGCCCCCAGTGTGGACGTACGCCTCGCCTCTGGCGTTGACTACCCCGACCTGCCTGATCTCCCTCTCGGCGTCTTGCGCCAAGGCCTTTTCCAACGCCTCCCTCGGGGAGCGGTGTTGGAGGAGCGCGAGTATTACTCTCCCAAGCCTGGGGTTTGCATAACACTGCGTGGCCACGGCGCCTACGCCGGCCTCTGCGTGCGGCACCACGGCACCCACTGCGACGAATTTAGACGCCACAGCCACGCCTACGTCGACGCCGTCGCTTGCCACTATGGAGAAGGTCACACTGATTTATTGATTTATAGGGGATATAAAGATAACATGGAGCTGAGAAAAGGCGTAAGGCTGTTGAGGGGTTCTCCCAACACCTTGGTGGTTGGGGAATACGTCGTAGACCCCGGCCAGCCGGCGGAGAGGGCGGCTGAGGTGTTGCAGGCGGCGGGCCCCGCGCCTAAGGTGTTGCTCACCCACTTCCACGCAGACCACCTCACCGCGGTGCCCCCAGGCGCCGAGGTCTACGCGCCCTGGGGCGAAGAGCTCTTCGTGGCCAGCGTCCGGGCGAGGCTCTTCTTCACCCACGGCGTTTATGTAAACAACGCGGTGTACAAGGGCGGAGATATAAAGGTGTCCGGCGTGGTGAAAGACGGCGAGAGGGTAGGCCCCTTCGAGGTAGTGTCTCTGCCCGGCCACACTTTTGGCCACGTGGGGTACTACGTAGAGGGGGTGCTGTACGCCGGCGACGCGTTGTTTGGGGAAAAGGTGCTCGAGAAATACGGCGCGCCCTACCTCATGGACGTAGACGCCTTTCTAGCCTCCTTGGACAAGATAATGGCGCTTGAGCCAGAGGTCTTGGTGATGGGCCACGGCCCCGTGGTAGGTAGCCGGAAGAGGGCGGCGGAGCTGATTGAGGCAAATAGGCGCTACGTGGAAAGGGCTGTGGAGGCCGTGGCCAAGCTGTTGCCCGGCGACTTGACTAAGCTGGCCGTGGGCTTGTTGAAGGAGGTGGGTGGGGAGAGGGGGTGGGAAAATGTGCTACTGACGATGACCACGGTTAGGGCTATCTTGTCTAAGCTGTCTAGCGAGGGGCGTGTTTACTTAGATGAAGAGGGCACTTGGAGGAGTAATCTATAATTATAGATAATTATAAATTTTGCCTGTATAAAAATAGAAGCTTCTCTAAACTTTCTTAGCTTCATTTCTCTATATTTTTCTATAGAAACATTTAAAAACATGCTATATTGTACTCTCTATGGGTAAGTATGTGTACAGCTTCAAAGAGGCCGACTATCGGAATAAGAAGCTGTTCGGCGGTAAGGGGGCCAGCTTGATTCAAATGAGCCAGCTCGGCCTCCGCGTGCCGCCCGGCTTCATTATAACCACCGAGGCGTGTAAGAAGTTCTACGAGCCTAGGCGAGAGGAAATCGCCGAGCTGGAGGCAGCCCTTCTGAAAAACCCGCCGCCGGAGGTGAGAGACCAAGTCATCGAAAAACTCCACAAGGTTATAGACAGCCTTGAGTTGCCTCAGGAGATTTGGAGAGAGGCCGTGGAGTACATGAAGAGGCTTGAGGAAGAGACTGGGAGAAAATTTGGCGATCCTAATGCGCCGCTTTTAGTGTCTGTGAGAAGCGGCGCCGCGGTCTCCATGCCAGGGATGATGGACACGGTACTCAACTTGGGCCTAAACGACGAGACTGTGAAAGGTCTCGCAAAGTGGTCGGGCAACGAGTGGTTTGCCTACGACGCCTACCGGAGGTTTTTGCAGATGTTCGGCAAAATTGTCCTCTCCATAGACGAGAAGCTCTTCTCCTCGGCGTGGGAAGAGATTAAGCGCAAGTATGGGGCAAAGGAGGACCCGGAGGTCCCCTTGGAGGGGCTCAAAGAGGCGGTGGAGAGGTTTAAGCAGATAATTCTCAGAGAGAGGGGCGGCTTCCCGCAGGACCCGTGGGAGCAGTTGAGGCTGGCTATAAAGGCGGTGTTTAAGTCGTGGATGAGCCCCCGCGCCATTTTCTACAGGATAATTGAGAAAATAACCCCCGACGTGGCGGACTGCACCGCCGTCAACGTGGTGACAATGGTCTTTGGCAACGTGGGGTGGGACTCCGGCACGGGGGTCGTGTTCAGCAGAGATGTGGCCACCGGCGAGAATAAGCTGTATGGAGAATTCTTACCAGTGGCACAGGGAGAGGACGTGGTGGCTGGCATAAGGACTCCCATGGACATCGAGGAGTTTAGGAAGAGGTTCCCGCACCTATACGACGAGCTTTACAGGGGGGTGAAGTTGCTTGAGCGCGTCAACAAGGACGTCCAAGACGTGGAGTTCACAGTGGAGAAAGGCGTCTTGTACTTCCTCCAGGCTAGAAACGCCAAGATGACGGCGTTGGCCAGGGTAAAGACGGCTGTGGACATGGCCAAGGAGGGGATTATAACTAGGGAGGAGGCCATCCTCTACGTTAAGCCGGACCACGTCCTCCAGCTCTTATACCCGCGCATAGACCCCAAGGCCAAGGCAAAGCCGGTGGCCCAGGGCCTCCCCGCCAGCCCAGGCGCAGTGTCTGGGCAAGTGGTCTTCCACCCCGACGATGCAGTGCGGTGGGCGGCTGAGGGGAAGCGGGTGATATTGGCTAGGGTGGAGACTAAGCCCGACGACGTGCACGGCTTCTACGCCGCGGTGGGCATTCTCACGAGCAGAGGCGGGATGACTAGCCACGCCGCGGTGGTGGCGAGGGCAATTGGGAAGCCCGCGGTGGTCGGGGCAGAGAGCGTAGAGATACACGAGGAGGAGAAGTACCTCAAGATAGGCGACATAGTGGTCAAGGAGGGGGAGTGGATAACCATCGACGGGCACACGGGCAACGTCTACATAGGTGTCGTGCCCACGATAGAGGCCGAGCTGATCCCAGAGCTCGAGGAGCTTCTGAGCTGGGCTGACCAAGTGCGGAGGCTCGGCGTTAGAGCAAACGCCGATTTGCCCGACGACGCGGCCATAGCGAGGAAGTTTGGGGCAGAGGGCATCGGCTTGTTGAGAATTGAGAGAATGTTTAGAAAGCCTGAGAGACTTGAGCTACTCCGGAGGATAATTCTCGCGGAGAGCGCCGAGGAGAGGAGGCCATACTTAGAGAAGTTGTACAAGGCGTTGAAGGAGGACTTTAAGGAGGTGTTCCGCATAATGGACGGCCTGCCCGTAATTGTGAGACTGATAGACCCGCCGCTCCACGAGTTTCTGCCAAAGCCCGAGGAAGTGCTGGAGCAGATTTACCAGAGGAAGATGCGCGGTGAAGACGCCTCGGAGCTCGAGAAGTTGTACAAACGCGTAAAGGCGTTGCAGGAGGCTAACCCAATGCTCGGCCACAGAGGCGTGCGGGTCGGCGTCACGCACCCCGACTTCTACTACTACTTAAACAGGGCCATTCTAGAGGCCGCGGCGGAGCTGAAGAAGGCCGGGCACAACCCCGTCGTGGAGATCATGATACCGCAGGTGGCAGACGCGAGAGAGATAGTGTTTGTAAAAGAGAAGAGCATAATACCTGCGCTTAGAGACGTGGAGAAGGAATTCGGCGTGTCTCTCAACGTGAAAATAGGCACAATGGTGGAGACTGTGCGCGCCGCGTTGACCATAGACGAAATAGCCAAGCATGTGGACTTCATAAGCTTCGGCACCAACGACTTGACGCAGGCCGTGTTTAGCTTCAGCCGCGACGACGCTGAGAACAAGTTCATACCGCAGTACCTAGAGCTAGAGATACTAGACGCAAACCCCTTTGAGACGCTGGACGTCAAGGGAGTTGGAAAACTAGTAGAATACGCAGCTGCCACAGCCAAGGAGGTGAACCCCTCCATAGAGGTGGGAGTATGCGGCGAACACGGCGGAGACCTCAAGTCCATCTACTTCTTCCACAAGACCAAGGTTGACTACGTAAGCGCGTCGCCGTTTAGAGTGCCTCTGGCGAGACTAGCCGCCGCCCAGGCCGCAATACTGCAGAGCAAATAACGCACTTACGAAAACGGTTTTAAAACCACGCCAATTTTATACACATGTGGACGAAGCTTAAGAACTTCATAACTGGGGTCTGCCTACTCCTAGCGCCGTACCTCGACGTCTGCAAATTCGGCGCGCCTAAGGCGCAGAGCGGAGTCAAAGAGACGCGCGAGACCCGCTGCACCAAGATCAAGTAATGCTAAATTTTATTGAGACATTCCACCGAGAGGTAGCCAAGAGACTCGACGCAGTGGACTCGGCAGGCGAGGCCGCGGGGCTAATGGAGTGGGCAAACGGCAGAGTGGGGAAATGCGACGTGTACTTCCTCTGGTTTCCAGCCACCAAGAGGCTCGTATACGCCGTAAAATGCCCCGCGGGGCTGAGGGAGGGGGAGGTGGAGGCGAAAAGCCACGTCGAGGCAGTTGCACACGTGGAGAAGATAATCGCAAGCCTTAGGAAATGAGAGTCGCCGTCCTCTACACAGGCGGCAAAGACAGCCACTACGCCCTGCTAAAGGCGTTGGAGGAGGGGCACGAAGCCGCCTGTCTCATCATCGCGCTCCCCCGCCGCGCCGACTCCTACATGTTCCACACAGTGAACATAAGGTGGAGCTTAATACACGGCGATGCCATGGGCATACCTCACTTCGCGGTAGAGGTAAGTGGGGAAAAGGAGAGGGAAGTGGAGGAACTCGGCGAATTGCTTGCCCAGTTGCGCAGAGACTGCCGATTTGACGCATTGGTCTCAGGCGCCGTGGCGTCCCGCTACCAGAAGGAGAGAGTAGACAAGTTGGCCAAGCTCCTGGGCGTCCGCCACCTGGCCCCCCACTGGGGGAGAGACCAAGAGGAGCTCCTGCGGGAAGAGGCGGCCCACATGCGGTTCATAATCACAGCCGCCATGGCCATGGGCCTGGGGCCCCAGTGGCTGGGGAGAGCCGTCACGCCCGACGCAGCCGAGGAGCTAATCGCCCTCAGCCGGCGGTACGGCTTCTCGCCCGTCGGCGAGGGAGGCGAATACGAGACGTACGTTGTGGAAAGCCCCCTACTCCGGGTGGAGGTAAGCGGCACGGCGCACTGGCACCCCAGCGGGTGGGGGTACTACGAGATAAAAGAGGCAAAGGCGGTGAGGAGAGAGATTCGCAGTAGCCACGCTCCATAGAAACTTCTCAGTAAGTTGTTTTGGCACCGGCGCCGCGTCTGCCTAAAGCCTTTGCTCTCTTCGGTTTGTTACTTTCAGCGAGGTCCCCCTACAAAGTTATAAACAGCGACTTTTTAATGCCGCGGAGCGGCAGAGATATGTCGCCGTCTAAAGTAGCTGGAGACGGCTGGGACGAGCTCTGCCGACACCTGCGGAATATCCACCATCGCTACATGGAACTTGCTAGGTTTCATAGCGAGAGGTGCAACTTCCCTGGGGCCCATTGTAAGCGGCCGTGGGGCAGGGAGTACACAGAGGATGATCTGAAGCTGATGTGGAAGTACATAGAGTACACAGAGCCTCTGTGTTGCAAACTGATGAAAGGGCTGGCGGGGGTAGAGTATAGGATAAGAGAGCTTGGGATAGAGAGCCTTAAGAGACATGGTGGCTTAGTCAAAAGGTCGGTGGCGCACAGCGAGATTACAAAGTGGCACCTAAATAAGCCGGTGCTTGTTTATCTAACGCTATTGGACACGGAGATGCGTGTCACGTGGAGAGAACTTGACGAGACGTCGCTACGGAGTCAGCAGAAGGAGTTTATGCAATTTGTGGATGGGGCTCATGGTGCCAGGGATACGAGGGTGGGAGTCTTCGATATAGATGTGGACTACAAGAGACTGTGGCTTGAGATACCGCTAGTAGAGCCGGTATCGCGCATGTTGGGCCAGAGAGATAGGGCGCCTGTGGCGTTGTTTAGAAACTTGGGCTGGTTGCTCAGTGACGATAGACGAGGTAGCTTGAAGCATAGTGCCAGTAATCCTGGCCAAATTGCCTTACGGCTTTTTGACTGGATTGCCTTGGCGAAATACGCCATTGAAGTATTGAACTTATCCCCTAATAAGCCTCTGGTATTTAAGCTGGCGGTCCGCCAAGCCACAAAGACTGTGATGAGCATAAGCCCTACAGTGGAAATGTGGCCGGTCGGCACAGCGGCTGAGGTCATTAGGGGTCTCTATAAGTGGTTTGGAATTACGCTGGGCAGAACGGAGGGAGTGCTCGTGCGGGGCTACGCCGTGCTAAAGGCGTTGAGGGAGGCGGCGTTTAAAAGGAATGGCAGAGTGTACGTGGTTGACGACGCCGGCGCTTGGATTGCCTTCAGCAACGCCGTGGGGACGCTCGTGCTGGGGGATGGCAATATGTATAGGACAGAGCTGAGAATTGCGGCAAAAACTACGCCGAAGAAGACGTTTAAGGGGGAGACTTCTCTGGCGAGTGAACTAGCCGAGGCTGTAAAAGGTATTCTCGCGGGGCCATTTATACGTCTCAGGCCGTGGCACATGCGTCTCCTACTGCCTATTGCGCCGAGCCCTGCGTTTGGGAAAGCTTTGAATCTTTACACGTCGCTGGCTAGAAACCCTGTAGCGGCCCTTGTTGAACTAGGTAATGCTAAATATCTACTTTACCGTTATGATAACAGATTTGGGGTAAAAGGCGTAACAGCTGTCGAATTGTACGAAACGTTGAAGAAATTAGATATAGAGGTAAAGCTAAGGGGCAACGCGGTCAAATTTACGCCAAAACAGCTAGAGGAATTAGCGCAGAGAGGTGTCTCCGTACGGTTTTTAGACGAGATAGAAAAGGTGGCGGCCAGAGAGATGATCAGGAGGTTAGAGAAGGCTAAGAAGAGGGCTGGCAGGGCGATGAAGCCGCAACTCGATGTCGAGTCTGTTAGGCGTGTGTTAGTAGAGATGGCAAAGATCGCCAGAATCATTGTAGCACAGTACAAGCGCGGAGAGTACATCAGGATAATTCCCCATGATAAGACAAAGGCGTGCGAAATAAAGGCTATGCTTTTGTCTGTGGGCATAAGGAGTTCGCTATTACGGCATAAAGGAGAGGTGAGGGTATATGAAAAGAGATCCCTAGAAATAATCAAAACGGCTTTGCTCTCCATAAAGGCTGAAGCCCCGGCCGGGATTTGAACCCGGGACTTCCGCGCCGGCGGCTCTACGGGTCTGCAGCCCGCCGCTCTAGTCGGATAATTAGCCCTCTAACCACGCTGAGCTACCGGGGCTATCTCTTTTCCTTCCTCAATTTTTAAATTTACTGCCGCGTTTCCCTAGGTTACAGGTAGCCGCCTTTAGGAGACCGGCACCATGTGTTACGTCTAGTGGAGGCAAGCCTTAGAGTCTGGCCGCTCTCGTTGTTCGCCGAGCCTCAGTGGTCATGTCATCTCTATTTTATTGCATGCCTCGATGCGAGCGAACGACTTGCGCTCTTCTGCGCGCAGTATTGGAAAATTACTGCCGTCCTATTGCCTTTTTGATCTCTTCTACGGCGGTGGGGTTTTCGAGAGCTGAGAGGTCGCCTGGGCTTTTTCCCAGGAGAATTGCCCTTATTACCCTCCTCATGATTTTGGCGTTTCTAGTCTTGGGGAGCTCTTTCACGAAGTATATCTCCTCCAAGGCGCCGTACGCCTTGCCAAGCGCCTTCTCCGCCAGCGCTGCCAGCTCTCTTTTAAGCTCTTCGCTTGGCTGAAAGCCCTGCTTTAACACTACGAAGGCCACTGGCACCTCGCCCTTGAGCGGGTCGGGCTTGCCCACCACAGCCGACTCGGCCACTGCGGGGTGGGAGTTAAGCACGCCCTCCACCTCGGCGGGGCCTAGGCGCTTCCCAGCCACCTTGAGCGTGTCGTCTGCCCTGCCCACGATGTAGAAGTAGCCGTCTTCGTCTACCACAGCCGCGTCGCCGTGCGCCCACACCCCCGGCCACTTGGACCAGTACGTCTCTAAATACCGCTGGGGGTCCCTCCAGAAGCCCCTAGTCATGCCAGGCCAAACGGACAGCACCACCAGCTCTCCCTCAACCCCCGGCGGCGCCGGCTTTCCGTCTTCTGTAAACACGGCGGCTTTTGTCCCCGGCGAGGGGCCGTTGAAGGATGTGGGCTTTATGGGCTTTACCACGTAGCACCCCAGTATGCCTCCGGAGATCTCTGTGCCGCCTGAGTAGTTTATTATGGGCGCCCTCCCCCTCCCGGCCTTGTGCAGCCACCACCAGCTCTCGGCGTCTATGGGCTCCCCAGTGTTGCCGAATGCCTTCAGCTCGCCCGCCCCTTCCCCAGGCTCTGCCCCAATTGTGCGGAGGTGTCTTGTGAGCGTGGCGGCCATGCCGAGCACCTTTACCTTAAACCGCTCTACGAACTTCCACACCCTGTCTTTGGGGTAGTCGGGGGCTCCCTCGAAGAAGGCCATGGAGCCCCTCAGCAGATACGCCGAGAAGACGAGCCACGGCCCCATCATCCACCCCATGTCTGTGACCCAGGTGAGGGTCTCCCCCCTCTTGAGGTCGAAGTGGAAGTAGACGTCGGCGGCGGCCTTTATGGGGAACCCCCCGTGGACGTGCACTGTGGCCTTGGGCTTCCCAGTGGTGCCCGAGGTGTATATGAGCATCATGGGGTCCTCCGCCTCGGTGACCTCCACGTAGTCTCCGCCTGTGCGAAAGACCTCGCCCAAGTCTACGTAGTCCTTCCTCTCCCTGGCCCTCGCGTGGAGCACCACGGCCTCCACAGACTTGGCCAACCCGGCCTCCAGCTCGGCCAACATGTCCACCTCCCTCCCCCTCCTATACGACACATCTGAGGCAAAGACGAAGCGGGCCTCGCTGTCCTCAAGCCTAATTCTAATGGCCTCTCTGCCGAAGCCGCTGAAAAGCGGCACAAAAATCCCCCCAGCCCTAATGATGCCGAGCATCACAGGCACAATTTCGGGCACCATGGGCATGTAGACGGCCACTCTATCCCCCTTTCTAAGCCCCGCCCTCTTCAGCCAAGAGGCCACTGCCCTTGCCTTGTAGAGCACGTAGGAGTAAGACCACTCGGCCGCCGAACCGTCTTCCCCCTCCCACTTCACCAGCGGCTGGGCGGACTCCTCCACCTGGTCGCCGATGTTTAAAAATCCTCCCACAAACCAGCGAGGCCACTGAACACCGCGGGAGAGGTCCAGTACTTTCTCATAACGCCTGGCCCACCTCAGCCCCAGGACGTGCGACTCAAACCAAGACCAGAAGTCCCCCGTGTAGGTATATTCCAGGAATTTCTCAAGCGGCTCCCCCCTCTCCGCCAGAGTCTTAGCCACGTTGGACTCCTCCAAGTGCTCTCTTTCGGGCTTCCACATGGGTTAGAATTGAATAAAGTTTTAAAAAGTGTATCGACTTGTTAATATGCTTGACGAAGAGCATAGGTTAATTTTAAAAAGTGTGAGAGAATTCACAGAACTACATGTTAGACCTAGGGCCAGGGAGATAGACAGGGGTGTCTACCCCAGGGAGATATTGAGAAAGCTAGGCGAGTTGGGTCTCCTAGCGCCCACAATCCCGCCTGAGTTCAACGGCGGCGGCTCAGACACCTTGACACAGGTATTGGTGGTGGAGGAGCTGGCTAGGGCAAGCCCCGGGGTGGCCACAATTATGGAAATTCAGAGCTCCATGATAGCGGAGAATATATACGCCATGGGCAACCCCCGGCAGAGGGAGGAGCTTTTGCCCAAGTTTGCCTCCGGCGAGCTCATATGCGCTTTTGCTCTTTCTGAGCCTTGTTGTGGTAGTGATGCTGGGGCTATTGAGACTAGGGCTGTGCGTGTGGGTGGTGAGTGGCGTATTTCTGGGGTTAAGATGTGGATTACCAGTGGCTTGTACGCAGACTACTACCTAGTCTTTGCCCGCACTGGCCCCAAAGAGGCTAGGCACAAGGCGATAACCGCCTTCCTAGTGAAGAGGGGAAGCTGCGTAGAGGCTACTCCAATAGAGGTAATGGGCGTGAGAGGCACAGGCACCGCCGAGGTAAAATTCAACGAATGCCCAGCCAACGACGACGACATAGTAGGAAAAATAAACGAAGGATGGGCCGTTGTAGTTCATGCATTGAACGTGGGTAGGGCGGCTATATCTGGCGTGGCTGTGGGTATCGCCAGGGGGGCCTTTGAGGAGGCACTCTCCTGGGCCAGGGGTAGGAGGCTGTTTGGGAAAACGCTCATAGAGTTCCAGAACACCCAGTTTGAGCTAGCTGAGATGTACGCCGCCATTGAGACGGCGAGGACTTTGACGTACTACGCAGCATATCTGTACGATGTGAAGTCTCCCGACTTTGTAGCCATGGCCCATGTGGCAAAGCTTCAGACGGCGAGAATTGCGGTGGACGTGGCGAGGAGGGCTGTGCAACTCGAGGGCGGATACGGCTACAGCAAGGAGAGTAAGGCGGAGATGTTCTATAGAGATGCCAAAATTCTTGAAATCGGCGAGGGCACAAACGAGGTGATGAAGTACGTCTTATTCAAACTCCTGGAGAAACGCTAGCTGTTTAACAGCAGGTAGAAGGCCGGCGTCACGTACTTCATAGACGCCACTTTCTGCGCGGTGGGCGGAAGCGGCTTGGCTATTGTGGCAATTTTGTCCGTGGCCATGTACTTCCTGTACTTGTGCTTGAAGTCGAGGGTAGCCTCCTCATACACAATGGCGTAGCCCTCCGCCACAAGCTCGTCTAAGACGGCCTCCACCGCTATGGGCGTAAGCTCCGCCTTCTGCTTCAGCTCACGCAGAGCGATTACCACCAGCGAGTATATAGTTTCCACGTCCCCCGACTCCACGGCCGCAAGCGCTGAGGCCACTAAAGTCTTCAAATCCACGAAAAGGCAACAGACCCAGTATTTATCTTATGTGCAGAACTGGTGTGGTCTGTACTTCTCTACTAGTCTACCATACCCCGCGGCCGTCAGCGCCACTTCCAGCTGGCGCAGGGCTTCACAGCCCCTAGCCCTAGCCGCGGCGGCAAGCGCCACTTCTACCACCACGTCTCTACACGCCTCTCCACACGCCTTGTAGAGGGCCTCTGCGTCGCCCACGTATTGTACATACTTGTCGACGAGCGCCCCGCTTGCTCTGCCCATTTTAGAGGCCTCGGCGAGGGCGTACACTATCAAGTCCCTAGGCACAACGGCGGCCGCCTCAACGAGAGACAAGGCGAGCCCCCTGGCCTCAGGCCCGCCCCTCGACAGAGCCAGCTCCACGTAGTCTCTAAACGGGGTCACGTCCACCCTCCGCCTCTTAGCCTCCTCATTGAGAAAGGCGAGGAACTCAACCCACTTGTCCTCCCCCAGCTCCTCAGCCCTCACGCTGGCGTAGTAGGCGGGGCCCTCGGGCAGAGGCGGAAAGTCCAGCGACAGCCGGTACGGGTGCACAATGGCGTTGACCAACTCCTCCCCCATGGCGCCGCCTCTGCAAAGCCGCGCGAGCTTCCCCACGCAAGGGCTTTCCCCAAGGGCCAGGCGCAGAACGGCCTCTGCCAAGTCGCTATAGGCGCCGTGGGCTATCACAAACCCCTTCAGCAAGAGGCGAAGGTCGACCTCCCGGCGCCCTCCTCCCAGCTCCTCTGCCACTTTTACCAGGGCCTCTTCGCAGAGGGGCCCCACCCGCCTTAGAGAGCGCACATACCACCCAGGCCTTGTAAAACGCCTAAGGCCATCTGCGGCTTGTAGCGCGAGCACCTCCACGTACTCCCTGTGGGGGCTTGGAATTTTTCTAGCCAGCGAGACTAGCCTCTCCGCCACCCTCACCTTTGCCTCAACCTCCTCGTAGTGCGCCACCTCTGAGAGGAGAGGCCCCGGCAGGCGGCGGTGGGCTACCACATCGGCGAAGCGGGGGCCAGCGTAGACCGCCTTGACGTACTTCTTCAGTTTTTCCACAAAGGAGGCGCGCGCCACCTCCACCAGCCCCTCGGGGTCCTCGTCGCAGTAGCGCAATGCCTTCGCCGCGTAAAGCGCCATGTAGTAGCCCCCCTCGCCCCACTTAGACACAGCCGCTGCCACATACTCGGCGTAGCTATCCCCGCAGTAAACCTCCGCGTTTTCCTCAAAAATTCTCCTAGCCACATCCTCAGACTGGCCAACTCTAACTTTGACAAATTTACGTAGATATGCACCGCATCGGACGGCGAGCTCCCGGGGGAGAACTAACACCACGGGGTAGCCCCTCCTCTGGAGGTAGGCGGAGCGGGCCGCAATTCTCTGGCAGCCGTCCCTCCACAGAGTTGCGTACTCCACCCACACGTCTGGCTCTTCGTAGAACTGGGGCGGCAGCGCGTCAAAGAAGCCAAAGGCCCACTTCGCCCTCTCGGCCACTTTTAAATACTCGGCGAACGTGGCAGTGTCCACAGAGAGATCTATCGCCGCGGCGCCTTCTCCCACTGCCGTGTACATGGCGGTAAAAACGGCGGCGGATTTCCCAACGCCGTGAGGCCCCAAGACGAGGACGGAGGAGCCCTCCTTCAGCAGTTTACGCACCTCTTCCACTAGGGGCGTTGGGACTAGCTTTACGCCGCCCATGTAGACTTCGCCGCGCCGCAGAGACAGCACGTACACGTATTATGCACAGCGCATATTTAACGCCCCGTGTTTAAAATATATATAACGTTTGCGAAGATGTATGTGTCTTCGGTGTTAGAGGCCGGGGTGGCTGGCAGCCGCTACCTCCGCCTACTGCTTAAACAAAACGAAGTCAAGGTAGACGACGCCCTCGGCAAGCTGTACCACCTCCTCGCAGAGCTCGGCTACTTCGTGAAGAGAGGCGACAAGTACAGGAGGACTAACAAGGCGCCTCCGCCTATCCCAAGCAAAGTCCTCGGCGCAATCTTCGACGACGTGATTGTGCCCCACCTCCTGGGAGAAGGCGTCAGGCCGAGCCACGAGACGCTGTTCGCCGCAACTGCGATATTCCAAGGCCTGAGGGCCAGGGCGGCGGGCAAGCTGGGAAAAATGCCCCTCGTGCTAGTGGCCGGCTGGCTCCCCTGCGGCTTTTCCACAGAGGTGGCCGCCGCCACGGGGGCCGACATCGTGATATTAGACGAGAACTGGGAAGTGTTGGCCCTTGAGGAGGAGAGAGTGTCAATACTGCCCCTAGAGCTTGAAAGAGTGCTAGAGCCCGTATCGCCGTCCCTCTTCATAGCCTTCGAAGTGGGGAGGCTAGAGGACTTGGCCTTAGACAAGTATGGAAAATTCTCAGCCGCAGTTATCTGCCACAGAGGGGTAGACGCGAAGAGAGCCAGAGAAGTGGCAGAGAAAGTCTACAAAGTACGCTTCCTCGGCGCCCTGGGCCTCTTCGCAGACCTCCTCGCAGAGGCGCTCGGATTAGGCCAAGTGGGCGAATGCGCCGGCAAAATATACTACAAAGACGCAGACCTCTGTATAATGGATGCCACGTAGAAAATATGCAGTGTCTTTCCTCGGGGTGGGTGGAGTGGGCAAGACTACTTACATATACCGCCTGTTGGGCCTTTCTAAAGAGCCTAGGGTGACGAGGAGGCCGCGGTTCTACGTGCTGAGGGTTGGGGACATGGAGCTCTTCTTGCTAGACGCCCCAGGGCAGTACGCAGCAGAGGTGGCCGCGCTTTACAACGAGGCCGTTAGGAAATACGCCGCGCAGATTGACCTAGTCGCCTACATGTACGACCTCACCGCGCCACACACTTTAAACGACCTCTTCCAAATAGAGGTAAGACTGGCCTTCAACCCCCGCAAAATCCTGATAGGCAACAAGCGAGACTTGGCAGAAGAATTGGGCATATACACAGAAGGCGAAGAGGCGGCGAAAGCCCTCGGCGCGACGCGCGTGTACTACGCCTCGGCATTGAAAGACGACCCAAACACCCTCCTCCACATAATACTGGAAAATCTACAGTAGCTGAGTCATCCAGGGGAGGTTGCGCGCCGGCGGCGGCTTCAGCGTCTTCAACATCTGCGCCTCTCTTACGCTCTCCTCCTTACGCCTCCTCGCCTCCTCATCGCCCTGCGGCCCCGCCGGCAACTCGCTCGGCCTGCCCCCAGACATGTTTACAAATGTAAAATAGCCATCTGCCACAAGCCTCCTGCCCCTCACCCCGAGGGCCTCCACTGCGAACCCCACTTCAACGCTAGTCCTTCCAACGTACGTGACGCCGGCCCTTATTGAGACAATGTCACCCACGTAGATGGGCCTTCTAAAAGCCATGCTGTTGACGCTGGCCGTCACATATATGGAGGGGTAGAACCTTAAAGCGGCGATAGACGTCACTTCGTCCAGCCTAAAGAGAAGCCTCCCCCCGTACATCAACACTCCGTCTAGAGAGTCCTCAGGCATTGCGATAAAGTGGCTCAACGCCTCCCACCCGGGGTCAGCCCTCTCCTCCCTCCTCAGCGCCTCGTCCACCCTCGCCCGCCACTCCTGGAAGTATTCACACAGCCGCTTAACCTCGCCCGCACATGTAAGCGACTTGCCGACGGGGACGGGCCTCCCCTCCCCATCCACTTTCACAAAGACCATCCTGCCAACTGTGGCTAAACGCGCCTCGCCGCCCCTAGAGACGTACGCCTCCACAAGGACCCCCATGCTACTCCTCCGCACATTGACCACCCACCCCCTGTAAGTCACCAAGTCGCCCAGCCTCACCGGGGAGACAAAATGCGTCTTATCCAAAAACCCCAACACAACGTTGCCCTCGGCGAACTTCATGGCAGTAATAGACCCGGCGTCCACCAGCCAGTGGAGCATATATCCACCGTATAGATTCCCCAGAGGGTTGACGTGCCGCTGCGAAACCCACGCCACGTACTCCGTCAAAGTGTCCAACACGTCCACAGACCCCCAAAGCTAGGCGCATTTAAGCTTACCGTCGTAACGATGTCGATGTAAAACGGTGGAGCCCCGGCCGGGATTCGAACCCGGGACCTCCCGCTGTCTCGGCAGAGTGCCTACGAGGCGGGCGCTTTGGCCCAGCTGACGCTGTCCGACCGGGCTGAGCTACCGGGGCCTGGGCAGTGGTACTACGCTCTTAATAAATTTTTCCGCATAAAAGCCGGGGAACCGCCTTTCATCGGCCCGCACATCTGCGGCACTCCGGCGGCACTCAAGAGAATAAGCAGACGCGTTAAAATATTTAACGGGCGACAGCCTTGGCCAACTTCTGCTCGTAGTACTCAACAATCTTCTTTTTCACCTCCTCGAAGTGGCTCGGCAACTCCTCCGGCGGCAAGCCGCGTTGTAGATACCGGCTAAACCTGGCCTTATACGCCTCGGGCGCCTCCTCTTTAAGCCTCTTGGCGTACTCGGCCACGTGCTCTCCCCTTATCCTCTCCTCGCTTGGCACCACCTCCTCTCCATGTGGCACCTCCACCCCTGCGTCGATTACGCCTTTCATGACTGCGAAGACTCTAGCCCCAGGCGTAGGCCTGTGGAGACCTATGTCTAATATAGCCTCTTTGATGCCCTTGGCCCTTGCCTTGTACCCCACTATTAGGCCGAGCAGGTATGCCGCAGAGGTGTTGTTCTCGTCGCCCTTCCAGCCGAACTTGGAGAGGACACGTGTGTCAAGTCCCACCACTGTCTCATCGCCATGCGGCCTCGCGATAACTATCTGCGCAATTAGGTGCTTATTGGTCTTGCGGACCACTAGGCGGGGCTTCCTCGAGAGGAGGAGCTTCCTCCTCTTCCTATAGTTCGTAACTCCCTCCCTCCTCCGCCGAAACGGGACCTTATACCTAGCCCCCCTCGCCATGTTACTTCACAGGCTCCTTCGTCAGCTTGTGCTCATTTATGTACGTCTTAAGGTGTCTAAGGTCGCGGAAGTAGTTGCCCTTAACCATTCTATACAACTGGCGCCACGTGGCGGGGTCCAGCTTCCCCTGCCTCTTCAAAGTGTTTAAAAACCTGCGCATGACCCGCATCTTGTTAACCCAAGCCTCCTCCTCGTCCAGCCTCCTCCCCTTCCTACTGCCCTGGCCCCTCCTCCTACCCTTCTTCTTCTTCTCGTGCAACTCCCTCCAACGGCCCCTAGAGTTGCCCTTCTCAGGCTCAGCCCAGATAAGGCCCTCGTCTATAAGCGCCCGCACGTCGTCCTTTGTCACCACCTCCTCCAGCCTGCCGACGGCCTCTGGCGAAATTTTCACCCGGCTAACCCCAACGCCGAGGATCTCCGCAGCCAGCCTCTTAACGTCGACCATGGCTACTGCTGAGGCTGAGCAGTATTTAACTCTTTCTTCAACAACTCCACCACCTCTTTGCCGGGGTTAAGCACGTAGAACCCCAGCTCCCTCGCCTTTTTCACAATCTCCAGCCTCTTCCTAAGCCCCACAGTCCTCCCAATCCTCACCGCGTGCACCTTGGGGTCCAGACCCGCGAGGTCCTCAGGCCTGTGGACAAGGACTTCCACAAAGCCGCTTGGGTGAAGGCCGCGCACGGCGGCCGGCTTCCTGTAGCCCACCTCCACGGGCTTCGGCCACCCCTTCCACTTCCTCCTAATCTTGTTGTCTAAAGTCCTCTGATTCCTCCACCCGCTGTCCTCAATACGCTTGTACCTCCACTGGTCAATCCGGACAAACTCCGGCTTCCTCCGCTTCATTTGTAACCTCAGCCTCAAAAGCCTCTTAAGTGGCTGAGGAAGCTCCCTCCTAGGCACGACTACCAAACTACGCCCCCTATTTAAACTTAAAGCCGCAAAAGGCGGCCCTAGTAGACGTAGGCCAAAAGGACGCCGCCAATCTTCTTCTCCTTTGCCTCCAAGTGCGACATCACTCCCTGGCTCGTAGAAATCACCAAGATGCCGATCTGCCTCGCTGGGAGGTACTTCTGTTCCCACTCCACGATCTCTCTGTACTTCACCGGGAAGCGGGGCCTAATTGCGCCGATGTCGTTGATCTTGCCGAGAAGCTGAACCACGTACTTCCCACCCCTCCCATCGTCTATGTACTCAATCTCGCCCACATAGCCGTACCTCTGTAACACCCTCAGCGTGTAGTATATCAACTTGTTGACTGGCCAAATCACCACCTGCCTCTTGCCCATGGCCTCCGCGTTTTTAATCGCCGTGAGGGCGTTGGAAAGGAGGTCCAACATTACCATAGGCCCCCGGGAAAGCCCACTTTAAAAACTTTAGTAGTACTTCTTAAACCCCAAGACGGGCGCCACCTCTCTAAAACACCTCCTACAGA
Source organism: Pyrobaculum calidifontis JCM 11548 (assembly GCF_000015805.1). NCBI lineage: Archaea > Thermoproteati > Thermoproteota > Thermoprotei > Thermoproteales > Thermoproteaceae > Pyrobaculum > Pyrobaculum calidifontis. The sequence continues at coordinate 170,893 of NC_009073.1, forward strand.
GGTACAGGCCGTACTTCCTAATCACAGCCTCCCGCGTCCCACACCTGAGACACCTAATTTTGCTCTTCCCATAGGGCCTCTCCTTAGGCGGCTTTGTAGAAGGCACGAAGGGGAAAAAGGGCCTCCTTTAAAAATTTTTACGACTGGAGAAACAGCTCGAAGTTGCGCTGGAAAATCTCGTCAAGCCTCCCCGTCTGCATGAGGTTCTCAATGACCTGGTCCACCACCAGCTTCAAGTCCTGCGCGCACTTGGGCATAGCCACGGAGATGTAGCCAGCAGTGCCGGGGATCTCGAAGGAGATCTTCAAGTCGGGGAACTTCCTCACAAGCGCCGTGGCGATAGACCTGTCCAAGATAATGGCGTCCACGTCCCCCCTCCTCAACACCTCAACCATGTAGGGGTACACCTTGTCGTACCGCCTCACAGCCGCCTTGCCCGGCTTCTCCAAGTTCTCCGCCGCCCACTCCTCGTGAGTAGTCCCAATTTGAACACCCACAGTCTTGCCGTAGAGGTCCTCCACCCTATTAATGTCGGTGCGCTTCGCCAAAGTCACAACCACCACCGACTCCAGGTAGTACGGCATGGAGAACTCCAGAACTTTCTCCCTCTCAGAAGTCCACGTGATGGCACTCAAGGCCAAATCCACGTCGCCGTTCCTCACCGCCTCCAAGAGGCCGGCGAAGCGCATGTCCCTCACCTCCAGCTGAACCCCAAGCGCCTTGGCAATCTCCCTGGCTATGTCTATGTCCCACCCCACTATCTCGTTCCCCCTAACCCACTCCCAAGGCGGCCACGTGGCGTCTGTGCCAAGGATAAGCTTCCCCCGCTTCTTGATAACGTCCACAGAGACGGGGCACTGAGACGCGGCCTGAGGCGTCGTTGAAGGAGCAGTGGCTGTGGCAGTCGCCGGCGCAGTGGTGGCCGTCTGCGCCGGAGCTTGAGGAGTAGTTGCTTGAGGCGCGGTATATACGCCCAAGAGGTATCCCAACAACAAGCCAACCACCAACGCCACTATTGACGCCACTACGCTTTTCATGGCAATACACTTAGCTGGGTTTATAAAGATGGAGTCGCCACCTATGGGAGAGTGATATTCGCAGAAACGCCGTCTACCACAGCCGTCAACGTTGCGGGCGAGCCCGGCAGGGGGCACGTAAGCGCCGCAACTTCACCCGCCTTCAAAGCCCTTGTACACGCCGTCACGTCGCCGCTGGCGGCTATGCGTAGCTCCACCTCCGCGTCGCGCTTAGCCGCGGCGACGACTGTGACGAAATCTCCGCCAATCCGCACGGCCTCCAGCCTGACCCCCTCCACCACTTCGACCTTCAGCGACTCATAGAGCGCGTTGAACCACGCCGACCTGTTAAACACGGGCTCAAACCTGTATACCACAAACGAAGAGTCGGGCCCAGAGGAAGAGGAGACGTAGCCCCACCGCTTGTCTAGGCAAAACTCCTCCCTCCAAGCCCCACTTGCGACGTAGCAGACCTTCCCAGCGGTCTCGTTCAACTTTTTATAGCTACCCGGAGGCACCGACCTGAGTTTGTCTATGAGGTCGGCCAAAGTGGCGCGCGACGAGAAGCAGTCGAGCCCCCTGCCGCCCGCCTCACACGTCCTCTCGTACCCAATCTCTCTGTCAAACACCACGACAAGCCTCTTGCCGCGGTACACAAACTCGCCATAGCCGCGCCTGTCCTTTCCCTCAACTGTCACATACATGTCGAAGAACCCATACTTGCCCCAAACCCGCGCCCAGGCAGAAAAGTCGCTGGGCATCCCCTCGAGGCGGAGGAAAACCTCGTACTCAGCCAATCTCTCAAAGACGGGGCCAAGAAATAAGAAGAGAAAAACCGCGGCGACAGCTATGGTCACGACGCGCCTCATTAGGCGTTGCGGCATATCTAGAGGTGGAGACCTCCAGTGGGTACTTCAAACGACAAGGGCACCCACGGGTGTAGCCCAATCCACTTCTTTATCCCATTGTAACCCACGCCGAGCCCCATTGTGTAGCTAACGCCGTTGTAGTAGTGCCATCCTCTTGTGGCATTTGTGCACACTATGTCCCAGAGGAAAACCCCCTCTCATTGCTGGTCCACAAATCTGCGCCAACAACCCCGTTAGAGGCCAAAAGGTCTTCGCCGGTGTAGTTGCCGCCTGGCGCCTTTGCCGACACTAGCAAAACGGATATTATGACAACTATAAGGTATATAAATATTTTTAGAAGTTTTAGTTTTCCTTCTGAGGACATGAGGGTTAAATTTATATAGTTTTTAAATTTTTCGCTTATGAAAGAGCTACGGCCCGTACTTCGACCCTCTCCGCTACTTCGTCTCACGCGTCAGATATCAGCAAGTTTCACTAGGGCTCTGCCGGGCGCGGGCATTCACCAGCATGTAGTAGTTTCTTTTTCAGAGTGGCGTCTGATTAGTGAAATACTATCTCTGATTGGCGGAGTGCTTTTACTTCTGACGTCGGTGTACTTTTTTACGCTTTTGCTGTCTTCTCCCGACGCTCGGTCGAACCTCGCTGTGCTCGGCTTTGTGGGCCTTCTCTTTCTGTTGGGTATTGGCTTGGCGGTATTTTCTGTCAGCCACCTCAAAGATGTAGTAAGGTTGTGGTGGTGTGGGAGAAAGTTGGTAAAGAGCGACGACTTTGGCGGTCTTCTGTGTAGGCCCGGCCGCATAAGGTTTTGGAGGACGACAAAGGGGACTGAGTTCACTGAGTTTGAGCCGTCTGGTGACCCCCGTCTTGGCCCTCCGGAGCCCGGCCCCTACTACTTCAACCGCTCCAGTGGCGGCTTCGTCTATGGGTGCCGCGTGGAGGAGGGGCCCTGCCGGGGCCTCCTCTTGGCCGTCTTTGACCCCTCTAAGGCGTGTTCTCTCCAGGGCGAGGTCTCTGCCTCGAGTAAGGAGGGCGACTGGGCTAGGGGGGTGGTTGAGCCGGCTGGGCCGGGGCTTGTGAGAGCTAGACTGGAGTGCAACCTCGTCAGAGCAAGGGGGCGAGGCTTGTGCTATATGAGTATCCGTATGAGGTAGAGCTGGTTTCGTGCAGGGAGAGCGGCGCGGTGGAGGCCGTGGTGGATTTGCGCGGTTTTGAGAAGCCTGTGTTCGTAGTAGGCGCCGGTGAGATAAGCATAGACAGTATTAAGGAGTTGACGGAGACGAAAATCGCCGGGCTTTGCGCCAGCATCTACATGAGGCTCGTCTTAGATAAACCCCACGCCGTAGACGTAGAGGCCAAAAAACGCATCTCCCCTGTTAATGTGCCACAACAGACATAGGCCCCTCAACGCTAGGCAACAACTGCGCTTTGTCGCGGCTTGTTAGATGAAGAACACGGGCCTCCTTAGGCGCGTAGCGGCGGCCTCTGCGGGCGAGGAGGCGCCACGTACGGCCGCCATCTGCGGAAAAGCGACTTCACAGCCTAACGGCTCAGTGGAGACTGTGGCCGACTTGTGGAGGTTTGACGAGCCGTAGCCGCGGAGAAGATCGACATCCCGCGTAGAAGGTCGTGGAGACTCTTGTCGCTGGGCTTGTTGAGGCGCATCTCTTCGTCTTGTCGTACTCCCCGATGTGGGGGCCGTGGGCGCGTGGATAGCGCAGAGGGCGGCGGGGGCCATCTATTTAAGCTGGGTAATAACAAGCGTGTATGAAGGTGGCGGTGGTCGGCGGAGGCATCGTCGGCCTCTTCGCGGCGTATTTTCTGAGGAGGGAGGGCGCCGAGGTCGTGGTGGTGGAGCAGGGCGAGGTGGGCGGGTGGTCTAGGGCGGCGGCGGGCATTCTGGAGTTCACCAGGTTTGTGATCAATAGGATCAACGTGCGGTCCTACCCCCTGAACTACTTCAAGATGGCGCTGAGGGGAAACGCAAGGGTGAAGACTTGGGACTGGAGGTGGATCTCCGCTTATCTAAGGGCCTGGGGGAGGGAGCCGCCGCAGGAGATGTGGGAGGCCGTGAAGGCGCTTGGGGAGTTCTCCCGAAGGCACTACCGGGCCATGGCCGAGGAGCGCAACGACTTCGACTACGCCGAGGAGCCGCTCTACGAGGTGGGCGTCGACGTGGGGAAGGCGCTGGAGGAGGCCAAGAGGGACCCCCTCGCCCCCCGCGTAGAGGCGGGGGAGTGCTGCGGCAGAGAGGCCCTGGTCTACCTAGACGCCGCGAAGCTGTCCACAGACGCCTTCGTGGAGAGGATGAAGAGGGAGCTGGAGGGGGTGGAGTTCGTGAGGGCGAGGGCGGCGGAGGTGGCGGGGGGAGAGGTGTGGCTGGAGGGCGGCGGCGTGGTTAAGGCGGATGCGGTGGTGGTGGCGGCTGGGTACTGGGCCAGGAGGCTGGGCATACCCGTGGCCCCCTTCAAGGGCTACGGGTTTAGAACCACTGCCAAGGCGGGGAAGATGTTCGTGGACATGTCTAAGGGAGTGGCCGTGGTCCCCCTATCCAGGTGGACAAAGGTCACCGGGCGCTTTGACTTAGACGGCACGGGGGACCACCGCCCTGCTGAGAGGGTGCTCAAGAGGGCGAGGGAGGCCTTGGGCGACTTCCAGGCTGTCGACATGGCGGTGGGCTACCGGCCCTGTACCCCAGACGGCTTCCCAGTGGTAGACAGAGTGGGGTCCGTGGTGGTGGCGACGGGGGCCTGCCGCCTCGGGTGGACCTACGGCCCAGCCCTGGGGAGGCTGGCAGCAGACCTGGCCCTTGGGAAGAGGGGGCTGGACGCCCTCTCAGCCGCCAGGTTCTTTAGACGCCTGTGAGAAGGGCCGAGGCGACTGCCCTCACCAGCGGCACTCTCCCCCAGTTGACCTCCACGCCGTGCTCCTCTGCGAACTTCTCAAGGGACTTCAAGGCGGGGTCTATTCCAAACCTCGCCGCGGCCAAGGCGAAGCTCCACACGAACCCCGGCAGAGCTGACTCTGCAAAGAGGCAGCCGCGGCGGGCCTTGAACCACACCTCTTTGACCACCCTGGCCGCGTCCCGGGCCACGATCTTAAAAGTGTCGAAGAGGTAGAAGGCGGAGAGGAAGTCGGCTGTCTCCCTCGGCGTCTTCACCCTCACAGCGTCGTTAAACCACTGGTTCTGCCACACCGAGGCCTCCACCACCTTGTAGGCCAGCGGCGTCTCCACGTGTAAGACGAGCGTGGGGTAGCCGTTCCAGTGGTAAACCACCCGCCGGGCGGTTGCCTCGACAGCTTCGCCGCCGATTATGAAGACGAGGGGTAGGCTCGTGGAAATTTGAGAGGATAGGGAAAAGGGGTCGTCGAATTCTAAAAACACTACGCCTTGACCACCGCCTCGTACTTCTTTGTACAGAACCACCAAGTCTTGCACTCGATGCCGGGCTCGGAGAGCCTCTTGGCGGCGTTTTCCACTGTGGCCGGCGGCGGGACTATCACCGGCTCGCCGGGCTTCCAGTCGGCCGGCGTGGCGACGCCGTACTTGTAGCTGAACTGTATAGCGTCGATTATCCTCAAGATCTCGTCAATGTTGCGGCCGTTGGTGTAGGGATAGGCGGCGAACCAGGCCAACTTCAGCTCGGGGTCAATAAGCGCCACGGTCCTCACAGTGAGGTGCTGGCCGGGCGGGATGGCGTTGAAGAGGTTGGCCACCTTCATGTCCACGTCGGCGATTATGGGGAACGGCACCTTGACGCCCCAGTTCTGCTCAATCTGCCTCTTCCACTCTATGTGGGAATACACGCTGTCCACCGAGAGGCCCAGCAGCTCCACGCCTCTCTTCTTAAACTCCTCGTACTTCCTCGAGAACGCCACAAACTCCGTTGTACACACCGGCGTGAAGTCCGCCGGGTGGCTGAACAGCAACAGCCACTTGCCCTTGTAGTCCTTGAAGCACTTTGGCCCATGGTCGGTGTTGAAGCACAGATCCTCAGGTATTTTCATCCCCAGGTATGGACCCTTTGCCTCTGACATGCCCTCCTTCTAGTCATGCATTTTTAAACATTTCTACCCCGAAAAAATTTCGCAAAATAAAGGCGTGGGGCAAACGCATGTGTACCTGTATGTGCACATCAGAGACAGACCCTGGCCGTTGGAAGGACGAAGGGGCCGATCCGCTCGTAGCGGCCCTGCAGATACGCCAGCGCCGTCAGCGCCGCCGCCGCGGCGTCCACCAAGTCCCCGTGCCCAACCCCCAGCCACTCAGCCACGCGGCGCCGGGAGAGGCCCATGGCCCTCAAGCTGGTCAGCGGGTGGACCTCCACCACCTCAGCCCCAAGCGCCTGGCTCAGCCTAATGCCCCGCTCAGTCAACAGCCTCATAGGCCCCATAAGCGGCGGCAGAAGCTTGTACCCCCTCCTCCTCAGCTCCACCTCAACGTCCCGGAGCCCCCTGCCCCCCTCCGGGAGCGAAAGCGGCGCATCTATCGCCACAACCCTCGGCCGCGCCAGAGAGGCCACGCGCAGGACCTCCCCATCGCCCCCCGCCAGCCCCATGTAAAACACCTCGCACCCCCTCAGAGCCACCACCGCGGTGGGCCTCCTCACCGCCAAGTCGATGCCAACGACAGCCACGTTTAAAATTGCTGTCAATTTAAACATATGCCCACAGCCGTTGTGACCGGGGGCTCCACGGGAATAGGCGCGGCCACGGTAAAGGCCCTGGCCAAGGCGGGCTACAACGTGGCCTTCACCTACCTACGCAACAGAGACAAGGCGGAGGAGGTGACCAGAGAGGCGGCGTCCCACGGAGTGAGAGTAATCCACCGCGCCGCCGACGCCACCTCCTGGGAGGAGATGGCACAATTCGCCGAAGAGGTCAAAAGGCAGTTCGGCAGAGTAGACGCCCTCGTCGCCAACGCAGGCGGCCTGCCAGAAAGGCGCACCCTCGACGAGTCAGCCCTAGACTACTGGCGCCGCGTAGTAGACCTAAACCTCACCAGCGCCTACATAGCCACAAAGCTCTTCACCCCCCTCATGGAGAAAGGCGTCGTGATATACGTCAGCTCAGTCGCCGCCTACACCGGCGGAGGAAGAGGCGCCTTCGCCTACGCCGCGGCAAAGGCTGGGTTGCTCGGCCTCACCAGGGCACTCGCAAAAGAGCTCGGCCCCAGAGGCATCAGAGTAGTTGCAGTCCTCCCCGGCCTAATAGACACCCCATTCCACCAAAAGGCAGGGACGGGAGACATCCACGCCTGGGCCGCCAACGCGGTGTACCTAAGGAGGGTTGGGACGCCTGAGGAGGTGGCAGAGGTAATAGCCTTCCTAGCCAGCGAAAAAGCCTCCTACATAAACGGCGCCTTCATAGACGTCAACGGAGGCTGGTACGGGTAAAAACTTATAAAACACGGAAAACGAAAGCACAGCCCCGGTAGTATAGCCCGGACTAGTATGCGGGCCTGACGACATAGTCGGGCCAATCGAGCCCGTGACCCGGGTTCAAAAGGGGGACCCCGGAGAATCCCGGCCGGGGCGTGGGGCACCCATATTATTATCAATCTTCCATTTATAATTGAGAGTTTTTAGTTTTTTGTAAATGGTGATGCCAAAATTGTTTGATAATGAATCAGCAAAAGAGCTTTGTGTAGAGGAATGTAAAGTGGGTGAAAAAAGTGGGGGGCTATCCTACGGATTATTTCTACCGACTTTTGTTCGTGTATTCTTACCTCCTTTTTCTTGTGTAGTATTGTGGCTCTTATCCCCACTGCCCTTAGCTTGGCCGCTATTTCTTCCACCTTAGACTTGTCGTGTGGAATTATCCTGATGTAGAGCCGGCCTCTGTCTGTAGCCGCCACTATTCTCGCCATTTTGGCCACTTCCTCTAACACCCGCCTAACGGCGTCTAAGTCGGGCGTCGGCAACGCTGGCCTAACTTCTCTCACCGCATCTTTCTCCATGTCGTTGAGGAATCTGACGGTGAAGCCACGCCTCGCCAGCTCCTCAAGCTGGGCGTAGGTGAGTAACAACAAGTTCCTCTTGAACCTCTCCTTTATCCCAAGCCGCTCTAGGGCGTTATACAGCTCTACGGCCCTCCCCCTTCCAATCACGAACTCGCCACCGCCATTATGTGTAAGCAGATATGTAATGCCGTTGACCTCTACTATAGCGGCCGCTGGGTAGTTTGCCAGCGTCTCAAATAGCCTGGCCGTCTTCTCCAAGGCCGGCGTAGGCTGAGTTGGCAAAAGCAGGCGCATGTGCCATGTCTGTAGTCTTACGTAGTCTCCGGCGGTTGTTCCGCCGACAGCATCGGCGAGCTCCTCCAGCAGACTCGTCTCTCCTGCCAGCGTGGCCCTGGGCGTCGTCTTAACGGCTATCCTCACCTCATACGGCAACACGTAGCCGTCGCCGACGACCAACATGTCGACCGCGTTGCTAAAGGCAATCCACGCCCCCACATTGCTTACGACGTACATTCTTCCGTCGAGCTTAAACGCATCCTCTCTCAACGCCTTCAACGCGGAGTAGCCCCGCATTAGCACCTCCTCTGTACTTCCCAACGTTATTCCAAACCAGTCGTAGGCGACAAATAGCGCTTCGTAGGTAGCGCCTGTGGGCCACGCCTCAACTGTGGGATTGTCGCCGTGCCTTGTCTTAGTCACCTTGCGAATTCTCAGCGTAAACGCCAGGGGCGCCTTTGGCGTAATCCCCCTCTCCATAGCGTACTCTGCTAGGGCAATCCAGTCGAACAGTCTCACCGCAACTTGGCCAGGATTACCAGCGGCATGTCCAAGGTTTTTACGCCAATCGTCACTCAACAGCCAGCCCAAATTCCTAAACAGCACAATCGGTGTCTTGTCTCTTCCGCCCAGTAGTTTAGACGCAGACTTCGGTAGCGGCACCTCAAGCCACAGCCGCTTGTACTCCTCGTCCACCTCATACGTCTCTACGGGGACGCCAGCCCGCCCAGTCTTCCTCGCCGTTTCTTCCAGCTCCTCCCCCCTCAGCCCATTGCCTATGGGCACATCGTCGTAGAAGATGTACAATCTCTTCTCCCACAGCACTATCGTGGCGTATACTGGCTTCTTGAGGTACAGCGTCACTATCTCGTGGTCTGGCCTTGATTTGTCCGGCCTCGTCACTCCCACTCTATAGCCCTTTTCCAGTCCCTTAATCCCCAGCTCCCGGAACTTACACTCGGCCTCCGCCAGCGCCTTGATGAGATTGCCGCACAGCGACGCCGTGTCCTCAATGTACTGCCACATCAGCCGTATATCGGCTTCGGCGTAGCCGCACGCGCGGCCGGGGAGGCGGCACTTTCCACTCCTAAACCTTGCCAACTCGACATAGCGCCTGTACCCCTCCAGCTGGCGTTGACACTCCATTTCCCATATTCCTGGTTCACTTTTGCAAGCCATGCCCCGTCCAACACACCCCCCATGTTGAACAAACAAAGGCGCACCTCCACTCGGCGCTATCTAAGCGTCTCTGCGCTATGTGTACTTCGTCGCCACCTCAGCCACTTGCTGGACAGTGCTGTGCCGGACTCCAGCCCTACGAGGTACACCCTCCGTGTGGGAAGCGCCGCGGTGCGCTACTTCCCAGCGGCTAAGGTGGCCATAATCTTCGCCAAGACGCCCAGCGAGGCAGAGGCCGTAGCCGCGCTGTGTAAGCCACCATAATTCATCCAGAGTAATCCCATATATTGAATATTTTGCCTACTTGCACGCAAGTAGGGCGGTGTTGCTATGTCGTTTTTACGCGCCGTCGCCCCCTTCGCCTACTTGCATCGCAAGTAGGCAAGGCGCCTCCCCCACCAAGAAAAACGGCGACCTACTTGCAAACAAGTAGGCAACTCGTTCAATATAAGGGGGTTGGGCCTGGCGGGCCGTGGATCACTCGGCCGACGTGGCTAGGGCTGTGGCGGCCGGCGTCTTGGGGGTGTACATTGTGTGGAGGGCGGCGTCGGTGCTCATGGGCCGGGAGCATCTGGGCGCGGCGGGGGCGAGGTGGTTGAGGAGTTTCTTGCGTGGACCGTGGTCTTCGCCGCGGTTACGCAGTAGTTGCCCAGCGGCTTAGGACGTGGGAAGAAGAACTTGACGGTGGCTAGTCGGGAGCCGCATGTGGAGGCGGCTGAGCGTGAGCTGACTCATAGGCTGTACTCTCTGGGCATCGACGTTGAGCCCTCCGTGTTGGCCGCCTACGTGGAGAGGTACGGCGAAAAGGCTTTCAACGCCGTGGTGAGAGATGTGGCCAAGGCCCTTGCCGCCTCGTACCGTGTGCCATACGCCGCCGGCGAGGCGGAGGAGTTGATGAAGGAAGTATGTCCTAGAACAAGCGTCAGCCGCCCTCAGGGCGGCAAAGGAGGCGGCGGCCAGGGGAGAAGACGTGAGAGAAGTCTTAAGGCACATTCTACAACAATAGGCTATACGTAAGACGGCGTTTTTAAACCGTCGTCTGCTATATGGCGGCATGTGTCTGCGCTTCAGCAAGGAAGTTGGCTAAATTCTACATGGGGCTGACTGCAAAGGAAACGTCCTTGCTTCCTTGGGAAAACTCATCGGGGGAGGGGATGATGAGAGGGAACTCAGGGGACAGATGCCCGCCACCTGGCTCACTGACCCACCCCTCCCCCTCTTCACCTACAGACAGACGTATTAAAGTTTTCTCTGCCGACTAAACCTACGAGACCCACGGAAAGGGAGTAGGAGTCGGAACGACGCGCCTAAGCTAAGAACTCCATAGAATCTAGTTATGACAATTTCACCTCTCTTGATGCTTTCGTAGTGTCCGTGGCTGCAGGCATAGTTGTAGCACCTGGCGCAACGTCTCACACGTCTAGCCATATCAAGCACGGGGCCTACATCGCCAGCTCCTCTCGGCACCAGTAGCGAACGTTCTACCGGCATTCCACGGGACACGTAGCGGCGACCTCACGTCGGTGAAGTATATAAGTGCAACCACGGCACGTTCTCTTATGGGCGGGGGCGAATCTGCGACAGCGGCCGTATATTTGCTAAGCGCCGGGACAGTGGGCAGGTGCAGCGCCTTTGGAGCCGCATCTGACAAGCCATGTCAGTAAACCGGGCTCTTCTCGCCATCCTGATCATTTACCACGTCCTCTTCCTAGCGTTTCTGCCAGTGGGCAAGCCCCCCTACTCAGAGGCCCTGCTCGGCTACCTTGCGGCGTATCCGCTAATCTACTTGATATACCTAATTGCCGTCTCGCCGCACGGCAAGGATATAGAAGTGGGGCCCGAGGTGGCGGTGGGGTTCGCTCTCGTGTACCTACTGATCTACGCGCCCCTCCTCGCTATAGGGCGCGGGTGGGACGAGGAGCCGGGCGCGTGGGCCGAATACATCGTCAGCTTCCTCATAGCCATATTTGGGGCTCTTGTTTACGCCCTCTTAGACCCCAATGTTAAGCCCCAAGACCGCGCCCGGCTTATCCGCGCCGTCGCCCCCCTCTTGGTGCTACACGCGGTATACGCCCTCGCGGCCCTCTTCGCCGACCGCCCAGTGCTGTGGTACTTTGCCACATACCCCGCGGCGCTGGCCGCGGCTGCGGCTGGCGGCGGGAGGCTGCCCACGCTGGCCGCAACAGCCATCTACCTAGCCGCATATCTGCTAGACGCCGTGCCGCTTCTACTCCTGCTAATAGCCGTGCCAGTGGCGTGGCGCCCAGCCGCCGAGCGGGCCGATTTGCATGCGGCAGCTGAGCGGCGCCAGGGATAGCTTTTAAGCCTGGGCTTAATCCTGACGTGTTGCGTTGCTTGGAGAGGCTAGGGTGGAGATACTACCTGCTGGACAGCGTCGGGGAAGACGCCCTTAGACACGCGGTGGGGGTCTAGGAAGTGGGCCGGCCTAATGCTCGACGCGGCAGAGCAACGCGCAGGCGCGCCGGGACACCTGTGGAGATGCCCCAGCCCGGGACTGCGCGAGACTTGCCGGCGTTGCGTTGTAATATACAATGTTAGATAGTGTCAGATAAGTTTTTAAAGGGGGGACACCGCAACCCCACCTCAATGGCTGGCCCCCGAGCCGTTCGGTACGTGTTGCTCACCGCGGCCGTACTCCACATGATGGGGTTCAGCGCCGTTGTGCCAGTCACCTCGACCCTAGTCAAGTCTCTGGGCGGGGACTCCGTGGTACAGGGGCTTTTGGCCTCTGCGTTTACCCTCGCCCAGCTCGTCTCTGCGCCTCTGTGGGGCTGGGCGTCGGACAGGTTGGGCAGGCGGGTCATAATCGCCGTGGGCCTCGGCCTCGCGGCCATAGGCCACGCCGGCCTCTACCTCGCGAGAGACCTCCCCACAGCCTTCGTCGCCAGGGCGGTGTCCGGCCTAGGCGGAGGGACACTCCCCGTGATACAGGCGGCAGTCCTGGAGCTCAGCCGGCCGGAAGAGAGGGCCGCCTCCATGGCGCAGTTCGGCGCCGCCCTTGGCATAGGCTTCGTCGCCGGGCCGCTCCTGGGAGGAGCCCTGTCGATACTATCCCCAAGAGACCCATTCCTCGCGGCGGCCGTCCTCTCCGCCACAGCCGCGCTGTGGTCAACCGCGGTCTATGAGTCTGCTCCCACGGCCGCTCCACAGCCCAAGGCGGAGGGGAGGGGGGCGGGGGTAAACCCGCTCTACCTCGTGGTATTCTTCCTCTTAAACGCCTCCTACGCCCAGCTCGAGGCCTTCATCTCATTCTACGGGGGAGACCTCGGTCTGCGGCCCATGTACGTCGGCATCGCCATGAGCCTCGCCAGCGCCGCCGCAGTCACCGCACAGACAGTGGTAAAGAGGCTGGAGAAAGAGCGCCCAACGGACAGCGACATAGCCATAGGACTGGCAGTCATGGCCGCGGGGCTAGCCACCGCGGCAGTTCCAACCCCCTACACGTACTTCACAGGCGTGGTAGTGTCCGCCGCCGGGCAAGTAATCGCCACAGCCTTCATCTCCAAGGCAGTGGCAACAAGCGCCAACAGAGTAGGCCTAGCCTTCGGCGAAATGCAGGCAGCCGGCTCGCTGGGAAGACTCGCGGGGCCCGTAGACGAGGGCCTCTTATACAAAACCCTCGGCCCCACACCCTCCTTCCTCGAAGGAGCCGGACTAGCGGCAATGGGACTACTCCTCATCATCGGAGCCACAAGGCTAAACCTCACCCCCACCCTGCCCACCCTAAGCCAAGACAAGAGAGAAAAGGCGTAACCGCCCGCGGGTCGGCAGGGTGCGCCAAGCCCCACACCTTACACACCCCATGCCACGTCGGTCCCCCTGGCGTCGACAAAGACATGCGGCAGTTGCCAGTGCGAAGCTCGGCCTAGCCTACGCGCCGCACCGCCTATGTACTGACGTTAACCTTTTCGCTTTAGGGCTAAACCGCCGCGTGTCCGCCCACGTCGCCGCCTCACAAACAATCTTCATCGAAACGTGAGACCTTTGCCGGCAGTCGTCTCTACTTAGCCGCCTTCAATAGCCCGCCCCCAGAGCTGCCGCGAGTCTCGCAGATAATGTTTTTAAACGTGGGAGATAGTTAGAACTGCGGCGGTAGCTCAGCCTGGTTGGAGCGCCCTGGGGCCACGCCCCGCGCAAGGCTCATAAAGGGGCAACCCATGCACCCGGGAGGACCCGGGTTCAAATCCCGGCCGCCGCATGCTCCCGTTTTACCACTTCCTAGCTAACTACAATTTCAAAGCCAGCATTGCCAGGCGGCGGTGGTGACTGGTCTGTAGCTTGTTTCTGCGGTTGCTTAAGGCCGAAGGCGCCTATTAGAGAAAAGATGTACCCAACCATTATTATAAAATAGCCGACGAATATGACAGAAATCCACGCCCCTATCCATATCAACTTAGCCGCCGTATTAAAGGCGCCCACTCCCCCCACCTCACCCAGCCTCCTAAAAGCCCGCCTCAGGAAGTATGACGATACGACGAGAAAGGGCCACGACAAAATCAAAAATCCGAGGTAGAGGAGGAGGGGATCCGTCGCAAGTCCCAGCGCCACAGCTATGTCTAATACGCCCTTTTTCTCCAACTCCCTCACCTCAGCAAATTCCTTGAGAAAGTCGGCGTATATCACATACATGTATATTAATGAGACAATGAAAGAGTAAAGCGAGTTCTTAAAAATATCTCTACTCCTATACCACTCAGCCAAGTAATACACTCCGGCCAACCACACGGCATTAGACAAGAGAAACGTGGCTCCATAGTCATATTCAAACGTAAAATTGCCAATAACGCCGGCTATGAGACCTGCTATAAAGAGCCACTTTGCATGCTCAAATTTCATACCCACAGACTCCACGGCATCTACAAACGCCAACAATATATCTATTCCGGTAATGTCGCCGAGTACAACTGACACAGTAGAACCCCAGCGTACTAAATCGCGAGAAACTGTTATTGACACTTAAATGAGCCAGCGCGAGATTCCTTTCTCGCCTATTGGTGTTCCACGACGTAATCTAATGCCTGTCTAAGGGAGACTTCAAGACCCCCGACTAGGCGCGATGAGCGTTTCTTCGCCGTCATCCTCAATCCCATCCAGCACCGCGCCCCGGCCTTTCAACGTGCACCAAGCCCACGCCAGGCCCTCCACGGCATCGTTACCAGAGTGCTGAAAGCCACGTCAGCAAGGTTCTAGGCTAAGGGCGACCGTGGCCTAGACTAGACAAGAGCCGGGAGGTTTTATACCCTAGACTTGGGAGTAATAAAGCTTATACGCCGCCTTAAGCACTTCGTCGGTAATGCAGTTGCCTACGGTCGTTTCCTCCAGCGCCTTGGCCAATTCACGGAACAAGCGGCCGTGGAGACCATTACTCGATGAACCATGCCTAGACGTCACCTTCGCCAGGTTAAGACCCCACTCCTCGCCTCTCTCACAATAGGCCAGGCCAACTAGGGCAGATAAGAAGAGCTTCCCAGAATCTAACGTGGTCCAAGTCAACGCCTTTTCTGCCTCTTGGCCATACTTCTCTTCAATAGACCTCGTGGCGGCTTCGGCATCGCCTTCGGCAAATAGGCCGGCATCAACCGCCTCGTACAACACTTCGACAAACTTTGGCAGATTAGCCCTGGCCCACTCGGGGAGGTACTCCACGGCCTTTCCCAAATACCTTCCATCTAAGAGGGAGAGGACGCCGTAGGTGAGGGCCGATGCGTCGAGGTCGCGCTCTAACGCCCACCCCCACTCCTCCAACACCTTCTTTACGTCGCTGAGGCGGCCCACAGAGGCCAGGGCCACTACATAGTGGCCAAGCGCGTTGGCAATCGCCTCTACGCCAAGACTGTTAACGTCTTGCAACGCCCTCAGCCATGCCCTTTCAAACTCTTCAACGGGAGGGGCACCCTCTTTAACAGCCTTTAGCCTCGCCAACAGACTACACGATGCGACTTCATAGTATACTTCCCCAGACTCCATAGCCAGTTCGTATGACAATTTTGCATGTTTTGCGGCTTTCTCTAAGTCGTCAGCGACCATATAAGCGAAGGCCACGTGATAGTGGACATATGCGCTGAGACCACTAAGCTCCTTCCTCAGGTCTGGCCTTATTTGCATCACCCTCAGATACTCCCACAACTTCTCCTCAGTTGACACTCTGTCTTCAGTGTAGGATCGCTTAAGCTCTTCCAACGCTCCCACCGCTTTGTCTGCAAATTTCTCCGCTTTGCTTACTTCGTCAAATAGAGAATACCAATAGGCAAGCCGCGGATGTAAAAGCGCTACGGCATACGCTTTTTCAACATCGTTAAGTCGTGATACAAACTCCTCCACGCGTTTAGCCAGTTCTTTAAACGTCTCCCATGGCTCTACCTGCGTGTTCAACGACCCAGCGGCAACAATAAGTCCCACTGGCGAGACAAGTGCGTAGAGGAGCGTGTTGAGGAGCCACAACTTGGCAACGTTGGAACCTGCGTTGTATAATGCGGCAAAGCGTTGAGCCAGAGGCGCTTGACTGTCTTTTGCAATCGTGAAAAAGAATAGCAGACCAACAGGCGAGCTTCTGGCAACGTTGTGAGTCGCCATAGCTAGCCAGTCGGCAAGCCGCGAAGACGCCCTCCCACTTTCGACTCTGCGCCAAGCCTCAGCGAGCGGCGGCTCTACACCGTGTAAAAGTTGTGTTGAGACGCTTGCAAATCTTCCAAATACATAATCGAGCAGTCTTACGACATTCTCTAGCTCCTCGTCTGTGGCGTTACTCCAGTCGCCAGTTGCCGCAATACCCACGGCTCGCCAAAGGTCTACATGAGTATAGAAACCTCTTTCCTCAACCTCCTTTGCGATTACCACGGCCCTCTTGGCCAGTTTCCTACTCCCCTCCTTCAGATTAAAGAAAAGGTATGGCCCCACAGCGTTGGTTCTTTCATCGCCAACAAAGAACCAATCTTCCAGTGGCTTCAGCAAGCGGCTCCAGTCTGGCAATACCGCCAGTCCATATAGTGCCGACAAGATGTCCAACTCGTCTACGACGCTTTCGACTATCTCAATGCCCCAGGGCGTCTTAGTCTCATATCTTATCTTCCAGCGCCCGTCCTCGGCTACACCGTTGAAGGCTTGTAGGAAGTTGTCGATGAGGTAGTCTATTTGCCGCATGCCAGCGGGCCCAGGGGCTTTGAACTTTTCTGCGATAACCTTGGCGTACTCCACTGCCATCTCCTCTATTCCGCTGTACCTCCTCCGCGGGACCCCTACAAGTGCCTCCGCACAAATCTCCACGAGGCGGCACGGCCCCTCCGCGCTACCCTGGCACAGCTCGTCGTCTCCAACGCCGAACCGCCTATAGACGGCGCCGTGGGCCACCTTTCGTATTGTCTCGTAGAGAGTGCCGTGTAGCGGCTGAGAAAACCACAGCACTACCGCCTCCTCTGGCTCTTTGCCGAATACCCTTATGACGGCCTTTGCCAGCTTGGGTGGGTGTGGGCCAAAGAGGCCGGTGGCGAGGATTAGGGGCGCAACTTGCCTGGCAGTTGCCTCATCGCCTCCCAACACCACGTGCCAGAGGTAGGCGAGCGCCAGAGAGTAGACGTCCAGCCTCTTCACCGCCTCTGCCACCTTCGCCGGGTCTCTCCACTCCTCGTAAAGCGCTCTTGCCAAGGCGGCGGCAACGGCGTAGAACTCGCCCCTGTACCGCTCAAGGACGGCCTCAGCCACGGCGTCGGGCACGCCCCTCAAAATCCCCCTCACAAGGGCCTCGGCCTCGCCGCCCATACAAACCGCCTCAGCGCCCACGAGGTTGGCCACGTCCTCGTAGGCCCGGTAGTCCTCCTCAGTGAGAACCACTACAGTGGGCACTCTGAGGAGGGCCGCGTCGTGTAGAAAGTCGGCAAGGGGCTTGGCATGGGCCATGGCGCTGTACATCACATCTATGCCCTCACCACGTCTCCTGTATCCCCCGACCTCAAGTGTGTCGTAGTAGAGGACTGGGACAAAGGGCCCATCCCGTAGCCGCGCAGCCGCCCTCAGGGCCTCTTTCCAGTCCTCGCCCACTCGCACCACTACCACCGCTCTGTCCGGTTGGGCTTTCGCGAAGTCGTATATGGCCTTGAGGGCTACTGTGCTCTTCCCAACGCCCCTCGGCCCACACACCACTACGACGCGGCCGCTGGAGAGGGCCCGGCGCACTTCGTCCTCAACCCCCACCTCCACGTACTCCACAGGTCCGAAGGGACTATTCACGAGGAGGCGGCCGCCCTCCTCCACGAACACTTGCCCAAGGTCGAGGAGGTGGGGGCTAAGCCGCCTCAACAGTTCGAGGCCCTCCCCGAGCCGTTTCAATCTCTCCTCCAGCTTGGCGAGGTCTACCTCGGGCAGTGCGGCCAAGTTTTTGACGAGTGTCCTAAGCCACTCCTCGCTTACCCCGAGCTTCTCCGCCGCCCTCTTGACCTCCTCGTCGCACCGCCCTGTGCTCTTCGCGGCCTTTATGAGCTCCACGAGCTCACCCGCGAGACCGGGCCTGCTTAGGTCAGCCACAAGCTCCGCGACCTCCGCGAGGGAAGAGACAAACGGCAAGGCCCCCGCCAGAAGCTTGACAACCTTAAAAAAGCGATCCCCTCTCTCCGTCAACAGCCGGCCAAGAGGCCCCGCCGCCAGCCTCTCATAAAACTCACAGGACATTTAGGTCGGACAGAATAGTCGTTTAAAAGTGCATCGTAATGGCGTTTTACCAAGGCTAGTCGCTTATACTCTGATCGTGGAGATAGCGCTTTAAGCGTTGCAAGAATAAACGTGGGAAATTATTCAACACGAAATTTAGATGAGACCACGAGCACTCAGTTCTCTTCTCGCCGTGGTTACTGCAAGGGCGACGAAGAGGGGACGCGTTAACGCGGCGAGGGGGCCGAATAAGCCGTTGAAAAACGCCTTGAAGCCTCAGCCGTGCCGTCCGCACAACACTTTACGGCGACGTCTACGAACAAGTCGACTAGGCCGCCGGGTTCCACGAGGCCCCAATCACCTCTTCACAGCCGCCAGATGCGGCCACGAGACTACAGATACAGAAGTATACGGTTAAGGCGGATAGGCCGCTCAACGACCTTGAGAGGAGGATCGCGGCCGGCCTTCTCTATGCGGCTAGGCTTGAGGGGGACCCGAGGCTGTACATCTTGGACGACGCGTACGGCTTTCTCGCGGTGGAGGAGTTTCTGAGGGAGTGGCTGGCCGTGGCGAGGCCGTACGTCGTCGCGGTAAACTAATACCCAGACGTGGACATGTTGCTGGCCTTCCAGCCTATAGTCATTGCCCCAGGAGCCGCGCCCTACTACCGCGCGCCGACCCCCGCCACTACGTTGTACAGCAAACCACAAGCCAATAGCCAAAATACCCCTCCACGAGATTAAGCGGCTGGCCCAATGACCCCCTTTCTCCTACTTATCTTGCTGACCGCCCCCGCCCTCCCTGCTACACTGAGGCGATGGCTCTGCCTTACGTTCACTTTGTCCAAACAGCGATTGAAGTGCTGGAAGAGACGCTCCGACAAGAGTTATACCACCTAACAAGAAGTTAAGTAATATTCCGATATAGAAACTTGTAATATCTCTAAAATCGTTAGCAATGTCTGTGTCTGTTAAGTCAATAATCAAGTTGGTAACCATAATAAAAAGCGTCGCCACCAATCCTGAAGAAGTAAAAGAAGCCCCCCATACGAAGAATACTAGCATAGGTCTCGAAGACGCTTCTATTTTCTTACTGCTTATTCTCTCGGAGAGCTCATAGTACGTTATATAGAAAACCATTAAGAATAAAAACAAAATTATCATCTCCAAGTATGCTCGAGGCGTTAATACAAAAGATCGAGATAAACCAATGATTACGATCATGGCTAGTATAACAAAACCTATGAAAGTAATCTCAAGGAGATGCTTTACAGCCCACCTTATTATTTTACTATCATATGCGCCTCTAGACATGTCGAGTTTTTTAAGTTTCGGTATATAAGGCTTAAACTCGGAGAGGATACAGTCAGCCATTTACTTCTTGCAAAGGTTAAGGTAGCGCCTGGCAAGGGGAAATGGGACTCGTGTCTAGAATCTGCGACGAGGACGGCTCTGCCTGGGAATTTGGCCCTGGAGCGGATAACCAATAGGCTGGGTATCTAGTCTTTTTGGTTATTAATACCCAGACTTCGTTAGTATTAGACAAAAGCCGTGGTGCGGCACTTCGCTCCCTCTTTGGCCAGCTGGAGATAGCGACATCTTGTCTCTGGTCATGAGGTGACAAAGAGAAAGAGCGATGTGCCTGGTGTTTCATTGTCAAATGGAGGCACCACTCTGCCCAGCCATCCAGCTCGTCATCGCTCTCTACCCCGGCGCCTTTCATCTCTTTGATCTAAGTTTATCACTGAAATTCTAGCAAATTTAAATTTTCTCGTTTTTAGCAGTATGTGGGGGGTTGTTTTCCCACCGAGGGCGATTTCGCGATCTTAGAACTCGTCGAGGTGAAAAAGCGCTATCCCATTGTCAAAATTAACGCGGTGCCCTACCTCGTGGAGGCCGTCCACAGATACTTCAAAGAGGCTGAGGGGCGCGGCTGTGTAGTGGACGAGGGGCTTAAGCGCTACGTGGCCGAGAGGATTAGGTCGTTGCTTGAGAAACACGGCGTCGACTTACGCACCATGTTGACCTACGACCTACACGGCGTGAACAAGGACGTGTTAGACGTCTTAAAAATGCTAGGCCTAGAACAAGCGCCACCGCCGAGGCCCACCGCCGCACCCCATCTCCCAGTTCCCAAAAAGTCCCGCGCCGCTGTCAGCGCCCCGCCGCCTCCCCCGCCTTCTCCACAGTCGGCGAAACCCATACTCCCGCCCCCAATGCCGCCGCGTGGCTACAAGCCCCCACAGCGCCGTCGAAATGGCGTTGATATTAGCTTCGCGCTCAAGTTCTTCGCCTTTGTCGCCGCGGTGATTGTGGCCGCTGTTGGTCTCCCCATGCTCTACCTAATCGTGTTTGAACACGCCACCATAACCCCTACCTTCGCCAACACGTTGGACGACCCCGCTGTCAGGGTCGCCTTCGAGACGTTGAACCGTTACAGGGTGGAGAACGGTCTCCCGCCCCTGGAGTTCATTACGCTGAAGACGCCGCTGTTTAGGGCCGAGTACATCTACAACCACAGCCGCATGAGACACTACGATGTCGAGGGAAGACACCCCAACTACTACTACACCCTCCTAGACGGCGGCGTCTATGCAGTGGAGGAGAACTTGGCGAAGACGATGTGTGGGCCGTGTATTGCAAGAGACGTCGTTAAGCAAATCTACGCCATGGTCTACGACGACTGGCTCAGCTTATGGGGGCACAGGGACTCGTTACTAGACCCCTGCAACAACAAGGTCTCCATAGCCGTGGCGCGGGACTTCAACACTATCTACACCGTGGTCTACATGGTGGCTGTGTGGGCCAATTGGATTGAGCCGCCGCGCTACTACAACGGCACCTTCTCCTTCAAGGGCTACGTCTACCTCCCGCCTAGGGGCAACTTCTATGAAATATTCATATACCGAGACGTGCCGAGCCCACTGAAGTACGACGACGTCTCCTACAATATAGGCGAGCCGTATGCCGCCGTCCTGCCGCCCACCGTCTCCATTGAGTATTTAAACGTCACCAACATACGGGCAGATCGCTACGTCTTAAGACGCGAGGGAGATAGGTGGTACGTAGATGTGGCTTTCCGCTTTGAGCCGCCAGACAACGCCCTTTACACCGTGGTAATGTTTGCAAACTCGACGGGGGTCAAGTGGGAGCCTAAGTCGCCATGGGGTTGGGATAGACTACGCAGATGTGAAATTTTTGAATACACCATCGGCTAGGCTTGTCCTCTTTGCCTACCCCTTCCTCATTTAAAGACGTTGGCACCGTGGAGTACTTCAGAGGACAGCGCCAAACAGCGGAGGCGCTCATAGTTGTTCAACTCATATAGGCGTAGTGGGTGGGGTATGCAGGTAGCCGTGGCGCTGGGGTAAGGGTAGAAGGCCGACGACGTGGATAAGCTGAAGGGGCGTGGGTGGATCAGGGGCTAAAAGACGCTGCGGCAAACCTCAGTGGGCAGTCGTGATGGCGGCCATGGCCCGGCTAGAGAAACTCGCGAAAGAGTTTAGGAGGTCTCTGTACGAGTACCGGTTGGTAATGGTTATAAAGAATGTTGCTCGGTACTACCATGTGGCGGACAAAACTGCTACTGGTCCTGGCTTTCTTACTACTCCTGTCGGCGGTAGCCTCGGCGCAGATAAAGTGGGCTAAACATATCAATCCTACAAGCGGAATAGACAAGGGCTATGGCACTTGCCTGTTTGGAAACTACCTAGTAATAGTGGGTAGGGCTGGTGACTCGCCCTTCCTTGCGCTGTTGGACAGAGAGAGCGGGGAAGTGGTAAAAATGTGGAGTAGAGGAAGCGGGTGGTTTATCAACTGCATAGCCGTAGGCGACAGTCTGTACGCGGCTGGATATGTGGAGGAGCGAGATGAGTATTACCAAATCTACGTATTTGACAGAAACCTAAACGTGATAAACAGAGTTCAAGTGAACAATGCCGGCCTTAGAGACATCATATACTGGGACGGGTACTTCTACATCGGGGGGTATGTGTGGAAAGACTTCGGTGGCCAGTATAAGCCCGTGTGGTATATAGAGAAGAGGGCCCCCGACCTAAGCCTTGTGGCCTACAGGGAGATATACGACGCCAACTGGGAGGACAGCGATGTATACAACGTTGGCGTAAACCCAGTCACGGGGGATGTGTGGGCTGTTGGCTATTACACAGTCGGCGGAGTAGAGCGCCCCCTCGTAG
This sequence comes from Pyrobaculum calidifontis JCM 11548, assembly GCF_000015805.1. NCBI lineage: Archaea > Thermoproteati > Thermoproteota > Thermoprotei > Thermoproteales > Thermoproteaceae > Pyrobaculum > Pyrobaculum calidifontis. The sequence goes on from NC_009073.1 coordinate 193,048, forward strand.
CTATACTAGACAAAAACCTAAACCTCAAAAGGCTCATACAACTCCCAGGCTACACCGGATTTTTCGGCGGTATATGCTTTGACAGAGAGGGAAACGCCTACGTTAGCGGCAACAGGACCACTGTTAAGTATGACAAAAGCGGCAACTATATAAAAAGATACAGCGGTGGTGGTCTTATTACATGTATTAAAGATAGGCTATACTCATTTGCGCATGTAAATGCTACAGTGATAGTTCCTATGCATCAACTTGTGTACTCAGTAATAGATATGGAGACAATGGAGAGAATTAAACAAGTAGATCTTCCTGCCTCTAGTATTGGCATATTTAACTTAACTACTGTTTACGCCCCCGGCAGACCGTCTTTTGACGGGCGGTATGTCTACGCGGCTGGCGTCTTGGATCTCGGCTTTAGGACAGAAGGTGGGATGATCACTAGGGATACCGAGATCGTGGTTTTTGCCGTGCCGGTCGTGTCAACGGTCAAGGTGGTGGACTCTTCTGGCCGCCCGCTTGCTGGCTTTGTTGTAAGAGGCGTTACCGACAGCTATTCCCTTGTCAACTCCACTGGGGCCGACGGCGTTGCGTCGTTTTGGGGTCTGGCGCCTGACGTCGTCTACGTCTTTGACAGAAGTGGGCGGTTGGTGTGGGTTGGCAATGTCACCTCGCTTGTTGCCACCGTCACGGTGCGTTTGGCCAACTCCCTTCCTGCCACAAGCCCGGCCGACTTGAGAGGCTACTTAGTGTTGAAGAGAGTGCTCTTCATAGACGGCTCAACTAGAGACGTGAAATACAACTTCCAGCTTGCCAACGGCGTTTTAACCGTGGAGGGGGACGTGCCGCTGGATGTGCCGTACCCAGTGGAGGTTTATGTGACAGAGTTCTCCATTGGCTCCGCCACTCTCGTACTGCGTGGTGGAGCCTACCTCGCCTATTCTGGCACGGCGAGGGACTTAGCCAACGGCCTTGACTTCGGCAACTTGTTCACTAGGCTGGAGGTCTCTGCGGTGGACTCCACGGGCGCCGCGAGGAGTGACTGGGCTGTCCAGTTGATCTACCAAGGCGCCAAATTAGCCGAGGGGAGGGGCGCGCTCACCGTCGTTGTGCCGCGTACCTCTGTGCTTGGCCAGCCCTACGTGGCCAAGGTCGTCACCACGGCCCTCGCGCCGGATGGGTTGGCCGCTACAAGGGAACAGTTAGTAGCAGCGGAGGGGGACAGAAGGGAGGTGCGGCTGGTGGTGAACACTACCAGGGTAACCGTGTTGGCCGTGGATGGGTTTGGGCAGAGGAGGGATTGGCCGGTGGAGATCGAGAACGTGGCGAGGGGTGTGGGCTATGTGTCTGCTGAGCTGTTGGATGGTGCCGTGTATACGGCCAAGGCGTCGGGCCTTGGCTTCACTAACGTGACTAAGTTTGTGGCTAGGGGCCCGGAGATGTCCGTGGCTGTGAAAATACCCACGGCCCGTCTCACGGCGCGGGTAGTGGACGGCTTTGGCAATGTGAGGAGCGACTGGCCTGTGGAGGTGGTGGGCGTGGGCTCTGGGCAGGGTTCCGTCGCGGCTGAGGTGCTTGCTGGGCGGTACATGGTGAGGGCCACGGCGTTTGGGAGAGAGTTTGCGAGGGAGGTGGAGGTGGCGCCTGGCCAAAATGTCGTTGCAGCGGTGCAAGTGCCCACGGCGCGGTTGAAGATATACGTCGTAGACGACGATAGGAAGCCTATTGACCAGTACGTCACTTCGGTGGAGGTGAGCGGTCCAGTGGCTCAGAGCTTTTCCAGGCCTCCCGGCGACATAGAGGTATTGGCAGGACAGTACACTGTCACTGTCACAGCCTTGGGCAAGCTGGCGTCATCGCAGGCAGTGCTACAGCCCGGCCAATACGCCACAGTTGAAGTGCTTGTGCCAGGCACCGCTGGGATAGACATAGGGGGAACCCGCATCACGTATTCAACGCTTTATACAATACTGGGAGTAGCCGTAGCTGTGGCTGTGATTGGCTTTGTCGTAGTGAGGTTGAGATCTAGGGGGAAGGGGCATTGACCGAAAGACCAGATAACTCCGTCTGTTGTTATCAGCGAGTTGCTTTGTTGGAGGGCGTCGGTGTTGCTCACAGCGCTTTTTAGAAGCGTGAGACGCTGGGGGGAGCGGCTGACGCCCCTTCGTCGTAATTGCGCTGGGATGGGTGGCGAATTGTGCACGTGGCGGTGGGCAGAAGTCGGTTGATGTAGAAGGCGTAGGGGCGTTACGTTTCCACTGTCTCTATACATTCGCCGTATTTTTCTTCCCACTTTCTAATTCTATGGCCGCGTTCGTTTATCCACTTTACGATGGTGGTGGGGTCTCTGCTTCCCACGTGTCTCTCCGCCGCGTGGTGGTAGTACTTGGCGAGGCGCCACAGGCAGTCGTTTACGGCCTTTGCGCCGACGTCCCTGGCGAAGGAGAAGTAGCGCAGGTCCCGCTCCGCGGTGACGACGTAGAAGCCGCGCCTCGCGCCCATTGTCAAAATAGTGGCGTCGTAAAACCCTACGTGGGGGTCGTAGGCAAGGTCGTCAGGCTCAACAGCGACAACCTCAATCTCGCCCACGCCCAGTGGAAAGATTGCCTCATTGGCGCATTTAAACAGCTCTTGGGTCAATCTGATTGCCTCCTGGTGAGACTTTCCGCGTGAGAGGGCGACCTCCCGGGCCTCCAGGAGGGCCAAGTCTGGTACATACACCTTGTCGCTTTTTCGGAGGAGGTCTATGATCCTCTTGCGTATTGTGGCGTCTCTAGGCGTCTGCGGGCACAGTGCATATAGTATGCTGGTGTCCAATAGGAGGGGGCTCCTCTCAGTTGCCAGCCTGAGTGCAGACTCGAAAAAATTGTGAGAGAGTATTCCAATTAGTCGCTGACATGTTCTAGACGCCTCCTTATCCGTAGAAACTCCTCGACGGAGGGGCACCCAGGGCACCTCTCCCTGTTCCGCTTGATTTCCTCGCGGACTTGCCGCGCGTACTCCAGCACCTCAGTCATTTTGTGGCCTATAAACTCGTACTTGACGCCGCTGAGGAGGGTCTTCTTTTCTACGAGGCGGCGGAGCCCCTCTACGCCGTACTTTTCAACTATCTTCTTCACACGCTCTAAAATTGGCAGGAGGTCGCTTGGGATCTCGAATGAGCCGGCCTTCTCTATCCTTGGCCACTTGCCGCCTCCCACTACGTGCACCAATCCCGCTGCCTCAAGCTTGGCGAGGCGTTCCCGCCAGCCCTCGATGATGTAGCCGTGTTCTCCCACGACGACGTGTTGGGCCAGCTCTGGCCTCTTGAGTGCGACGTAGGCGAAGGCCTTGTTTAACAGCCTGAGGCTGACGTTGCCGAAGTAGTGTACTATGGCGGCGATCGTCTTTTCTACCTCGTCGAGCGCCACGCTTCTCTCTGCTAACACGTTATTGGTAATGCTTTGCCTTAATTTATTTCTTTTCCATGTTACACGGCGGGGTGTAAAGATGGCTCTTGCGGAAGGGGTCGGCACGTTGCTTCAGTTAAACGATGTGTACACTTTGAGAGGGGGCGGCCCTCTGCCGCCTGTGGGCAACGCCTCCTCTCGCAATTTTTATTGTCTGTGTAGTTCTTTCTGTGCCTAGTTGGAGGGTGCATAGGGCGCTTGTGTTGCTTGCGGCGCGGGAGGTGGGGCTTCCGGAGGGGCTCCTTGGGGGTCTTCTGCGGGGGGTGGTGGAGCCCGACGAGGTGCCCGACAAGGTGCTTGTGTCTGGGAGGAGGCGCTCCTACTTTAGGCGGGTGGGGCACCACGGCCAGTTGCACCGGGCGCTTGTGGAGTATTACTACAACTTGGCGTGTTTTTACAGGGCGAGGGGGGACTTGTACAGCGCTGGGAGGGCCCTTGGCCGCGCGGCGCATTACCTCCAGGACGCGGCGGTTAAGACTAGGAAGTGGCTCATTTTCGACGTCCACGACGAGGTGGAGGCCGAGATGGGGAGGCTAGTCGGCTCTCTTCCGCATGTGTGCTCCCGACCCGCCGGCGACGCCGCTGTGTCCCTCTGCAAGGCCTACGCGGACACCGTCCAGCTGTTTAGGCGCTTTGTCTCAGAGCCCGTTGTCGACCGGGCAACTGGGAGGCGCCTCCTGTGGAGGGGGCGGCTGAAGAAGTGGTCGGCCATTGCTGCCCTCGGCTCTGCGCTTGTGGCTTCTGTCTTTGCGGCGTTGGCGTGGGGTTTCCTGGCCTCCGTGGCGGGGCTCTACCTGGCGCTTAGGTGGACCCCAGGTGAGTACGTCGCGGCTATGCGGGCGGGGGTGCACAGGGTAGAGCCGCCTGGCTACGAGACGGCGATGTAGCGGCTGGGCGCCTTCGCCGCCGCTGTGGGGGCGGTGGACGCGTTTGGCGGGGGACCGCGGTCTGCGTGGTGGGATGTTTAAATTTGTGGGGGTGTGGTGTACCTGTGTGATGAGGGTTCGGGACACTATGGATGGGTGATAGGCACCTGGAGGGCTGACTGTGTGCATTGTGCGTCTAGGAGGGGGGCTACTGGGGCCTCTGCCAGCCCCTCGTCTATGGCCCATATTGCCGTGGCGAGTACTGCCCTTGAGGTGGGGCCTAGGGGTATGGGGGTCTGGAGGGGGGTGGGGTCGTGGTGGTGGTCGGCGTCTGGGCAGCCGCGCCCCGCGGCTATTAGGGTGATGCCGGGTATGGCCTCTCTGGCCCTCCTGGCTAGGGCCTTTGCGAGGGGCTTGTCGGCGCAGGGTAGGACTAGGGTGTCTGCGTGGATGGCGGCGGCGACCACCTTGTCTGCGAGGTAGTTGTAGTAGGCGTATTCCATTACCTGCTCGATGTCGGCCCCGTCTTTCGCATATCGGCACTTCCCGCCGCAGGCTAGCTCTATTATGCGGCCGGCGGCTTCGTCGTCGGTGTAGAACTTGTCGATGCCCATGTCCGCCAGCCTCTTGGCCACGTGGGGGGCCACGTGTTGTACGTAGTGGAGGGTTGGGGTTAGGTATAGGACTGGGGCGACTATTCTCCTCCCCTTGTGGTAGATCGCGACGCCGTCTTCGGTTAGGTAGAACTCCATTATCTATAAATATGTGTGGCTTTATGTAGCTTATGGATTTCGAACTGTCTAGGGAGGATAGGCTTTTTCTCGAGTCTGTGAAAAGCTTCGCTGAGAGGGTCATTGCGCCTAGGTGGGTTGACTTGGACGAGGGGAAGTGGCCTATTGAGGAGGCGGCGGCTAGGCTGGGGGAGGCGGGGCTGTTGGGGATTCCCCTCAGCTCTAAGTACGGCGGGCAGGATGGGACCTTCCTCCAGGCGGCTTTGGCTGTGGAGGAGTTGGCCTATGCCGACCCCTCGCTGGCTGTGCCGGTGTACGTGCTTTTGGAGACTGCGTGGCCGTACATGGTTCAGCGGTATGGGAGAGAGGAGGCGAAGGAGGAGGTTCTGCCGGAGGTGGCCAGGGGGCGGGCGTTTGTGGGCATTGGGTCCACGGAGCCGCAGGGGGGCAGCGACGTGGCTTCTGTGGTCACGAAGGCGGTGAAGGAGGGCGACTTGTGGAAGCTCTACGGGGAGAAGAACATGGTCACTGGCGTGGCTACGATTTTGAATCTCCCGTACGGCGGGGGGGTGGTGGCTATTACGAGGACGGGGAGGGTGGAGGACAAGCACAGGGGGATTACCACGTTTTTGGCGTTGTTGAAGAGGAGGGGGAGGGTCACCCCCGGGTTTACGCATAGGGACTGGGACGAGATTGGCAGACACGGCTTGCCCACGGGGTACTTGACCCTAGAGGGCCTGCCCGTGGAGGAGGTGTTTATGCTTGGGGAGCTGAACGGCGGGTTTAAGGTGGCGATGGAGGGGTTCAACCTGGCCCGTACAGTCATCGGCGCTGCGTCTGTGGGCGCGGCGCGCTGGCTCCTCGATAGGGGGCTGGAGTGGATTAGGCAGAGGGTGGTGTTTGGGAGGCCCATAGCCTCGTACCAGGCGGTCAGCTTCAGGTTTGCCGAGCTGTATGCGAGGCTTCAGGCGGCTCAGCTGGCGGTGTACAAGGCGGCGTGGGTTGCGGATAGGTTCTACAGGGGGGACTCGGCTTTTACTGTGCAAGACGTGGCGACTGCGGGGGCTGTGGCTAAGCTCTTGGCGGTTCCGCTGGCGGTGGAGGTGGCGTTGGAGGTCATGAAGTGGTTTGGCGGCGCCTCGTACTTCAAGGAGACGAACGTGGCGAGGGCCCTCCTGGGCGTACTGTCCTACTACGTGGGGGCTGAGGGGGCTGAGAACATAATGAAGTTGATCATTGCCAGAAACGTCGTTGGGAGAGAGTTTGTGTGAAGAGGGTAGAGGGGCTGAGGGTACAGCTAGACGCAGTTGCGTATCTGAAGTCTGTCAAAAAGCTTTTGGGTGTGACGTATAGAGAGCTCTCCGCCCTCCTCGACATTCCCGAGAGTGTCCTCTCGCGGTACGCCACTGGGGACATGTTGCCGTCGGTGGCCACTGCGGAGGAGATGTTGGCCAGGCTGGAGAAGGCCTACCCAGTGCCCGAGGTGGTGAGGGCCAAGGTGAAGGTTTACGAGTCGTATGTGGACATGTCCTTTGCCTACCTCCCAGAGTTTTGGCAGCTGTACGAGGTGTACCTGGCGCGTAGGTTCGCCGGTGTGGAGGTGGACAAGGTCTTGACCGCCGCCGTGGATGGCATCCCGCTCGCCGTGGCCGCGGCGTCTAGGTTCGAGGCGCCGCTGGTCGTGGCTAAGACGTATAAGGAGCCTGGGGTTGAGAACTACGAATACACATATCTCAGGGAGGGGAGGCCGGCCACGTTGTATGTCCCCTCGCCGCTCTTGAGGCGGAGGGACAGAGTGCTCATCATAGACGACATAGCTAGGACGGGCCGCACTCTTAGGGCTCTGGCGGAGCTGGCGGCCAGGGCGGGGGCCGTGGTGGTGGGCGCCTCTGTGCTAGTGGCTAAGAGCGGCTTCAGCGCAGGCGTGGACTTCCCCGTCGACGTGTTGTACACCTACTAACTTTAAAAGGGGGGCGTGTATTTACATATGATCACAGTGTCAGACGTGCTCAAAAGGCCCCCGGTCACTCTGCCCGAGTCTGCCACTATTAGAGATGTGGCGACTGCGCTTTCTCAAAACCGCGTGGGCCTCCTCGTCCTGGTGTCAAAGGACGACCCGAAGAGGCCTGTGGCGGTGGTGTCGGAGCGCGACGTGCTTAGGGCGGTGGCGCAGAGGCTGGACCTAGACGGGCCTGCTATGTCTATTGCCAACAGGCCCATAACTGTGTTAGACACAGACCCGGTCTACGTGGCGGCGGAGAAGATGAGGGCCCACAACATAAGACACGTCGTAGTTGTGGACAAGGAGGGCAGGCTGGTGGGAGTCTTGTCCATAAGAGACATATGCTTCGAGAGAGCCGCCCTGCTCGAGCTGGCGGCCCGGGAGGCGCCAGCGACGCCTTAGGCAGAGGCGCCATGGCTAAGTGCAAGGCTGTCGCAGTGGTGTCCGGGGGGCCTGACTCCACTTGCTACACAGCGCTGTGGATGAAGCGGGGGTGCGACGTCCACGCCCTGTCCTTCCTCTACGGCCAGAAGGGGGCTGTGGAGGTGGAGAAGGCCCAGGCGGTGTTGAAGAGGCTGGACGAGCTTGCGGCTAAGCGGGGCTGGGGCCGTGTGGTGGAGCACAAGGTGGTGGACTTGTCCTCCCTTGGGGAGCTGTGGAGGGGCACTCAGCTCACGGACGCGGGGGTGGCGGTGGAGCGCGAGTACGCGCCCACGGTGGTTGTCCCCATTAGGAACGTGGTTATGGCCGCCGTGGCCACGGCTTATGCCTACACTCTGAGGGCGGTGTCTGGGGCAAAGGTGTACGTCATCCTCGGCTCTCACTACGATGACATAAGGCCGAGGGAGGACACGTGGGAGCCCCTCTACCCCGACTGTAGCCCCGAGTGCTTCGAGGCGTTGCAGGCGGCGTTTAGGATATGCCACTTCCGCGGCGAGAGAGACGTGGAGCTGTGGACTCCCTCGAGGGAGGGGTTGCGCAAGTCTCAGCTGTTGAAGCTCTGCTACGACGAGGTGGGCAACTTGGTGTATGAGACTTGGTCGTGCTACCTCTCCGACGAGGCGCACTGCGGGAGGTGTGAGAGCTGTAGGAATAGACACAGGGCCTTCCTGGAGGCGGGCCTCCCCGACTGCACTGCCTACCTCTCGCCGCCTGGCGACGGGTTTGAGAAAAGGGGCAACTTCTACATCCACGTGAGCTGCACTCACCGGCAGAGTCGCTTGTAGAGCTGGGGCCTGCGGAGGCGCAGAGTGGGCACAGTCTCCCTTGCCTTTTCCACGAGCGAGAGGTCGAGCTCCACGACCCTGTACCGCTCGCCTACGCCCAGCTCGGCCTCCACGACGCCGAATGGGTTCACGACGAGGGATCTGCCAGTGAAGCGCTGGCCGTAGAGCGCGGCCACGGCCACGTACATGCCGTTTTCAATGGCCCTGGCCCTAGCCAAGACGTGGAGCGTCTCCTCCTTGAGCGGCCCCGCGTACCACGCCGCGGGCACTAGGGCGATCTGCGCGCTGGCGAGGGCAAGCTCTCTGAAGACCTCGGGGAACCGGAGCTCGAAGCACACGGCGAAGGCGACCCTGGCCCCCTTGACCTCGTACACCGGCGAAAGCTCTCCGCCGGGCTCCACAAACGCGGACTCTCTGTACTCATAGGCGTCGAATAGGTGGGTCTTTCTGTAGAGGCCGCGGACTTTGCCGCTTGGATCCACGAGGAGGGTCGTGTTGTAGACCTTGGGCTTTGGCCCCCTCTCGAGGAAGGCCCCCGCTACGTAGGCCCCCGCCTCTGCGGCAATGCGGGCGAGCTTGTCGGCGAAGGTCTGCAACTCATCGGCGCGTTGGTAGACCTCCTCGGGGGGCAGGCCGGTGGGGTCAAAGTTCGAGTACTCGGGGAGCAGTATTAAGTCTGGCTCACTCCCCGCAGCCATTTTCGCCACTGTGTCTACCGCCCCGGGGCCAATTTGCGCAATCCCAAGCTTAAACATGCTCCACGGAAAGTGGCCCTTTATATTCTTAAGGTATTTATACTAGCTCTTGCTCTACTGTGTGTACGGCTATTCAAATAGGTTGGTGAAGGTGGATTTGTCTAGTGGCAAGGTGGTTGTAGAGCCGTTGGAGGTGGGCGTGGCGCGTCGGCTTATTGGGGGCAAGGGGTTGGCCAACTGGCTTTTGTACCAGTACGGCATTTGGCGTTTTGACCCCCTATCGGGAGATAACGCAATTGTCTTCGCCACGGGACCCCTGGCTGGCAGTATGCTTCCAATGACCACTAGGGCTTGGGCAGCCTTTAGGTCTCCTCTCACTGGCATATTGGGCGGGTCTAACGTGGGCGGGACGTTGGGCTCTGTCATGAAGTACGCCGGCGTCGACGCACTGATGATCGTCGGCAGGGCTGAGAGGCCCGTGTACCTAGTGGTGAGGGGTGACGGGGTGGAGATAAGAGACGCGTCGCACATATGGGGCAGAGACGCCATTGAGACAGAGGAGGTCTTGAAGAGGGACCACGGGAGAGATGCGGCGGTGTTGGCCATTGGCCCGGCGGGGGAGAACTTGGTAAAATTCGCCTCTATAAACCACGAATACTGGCGCCAGTTTGGCAGAACTGGGGGAGGGGCTGTCCTAGGCTTTAAGCGGGTTAAGGCGGTGGTATTTCTGCCAGTGAGGCGGGAGGTGGAGGTGGCCCGCCCAGAGGAGTTTAGGGAGTTTGCCAGGAGGTTTGTCAAAAGGTTTGTAGAAGACGCGGGGATAAGGGCGTACAGAGAGGGGGGCACCCCCAGGCTTGTGGAAGTGGCCGCCTCCACGGGCTTTCTCCCCTCGAAGTACTGGGCTGAGGTCACTATAGAGGGGTGGGAGAAGATTGCCTGGCCTAGCATTAGGGCGGGCTACTTCTTGGGGCCGGGGGCCTGTCTGCACTGCCCAGCCGCCTGCCACAGGCTTGTGGAGTCTAAGAAGTTCGGCGTTAGAGTGGACTTGGAGTATGAGACGATATACGCCTTGGGTAGCTTGTTGGGCATCACAGACTTAGACTGTATAATCAGGTTGAACGACTTGGCGGATAGGCTGGGCATGGACACCATCTCCCTTGGAAACGTGGTGGGCTTCGCCATACGTATGGCCGAGAGGGGGGCTATAAGCCTCGGCGTGGGGTGGGGCGACTGCGAGGGGGTGGAGAGGCTTGTGTTAGACATTGCCTATAGGAGGGGGGTTGGGGACTTGCTGGCGGAGGGGGTCAGGGCCTTCGCCGAGAGGATTGGAGCATTAGACGAGGCCGTCCACGTGAAGGGGCTAGAGCCCGCTGGGTACGACCCGCGGACTCTTAGGGGAATGGCCCTCGGCTTTGCGGTGGCTGGGCGGGGGGCAGACCACTTGGGCACTATGGCGTATGCCATTGACATAGCTGGGAGGGCGGGGGGAAGGCTGAGTCTCTCTGAGGAGAAGGTCCGGGCAATTATTGAGTTTGAAAACCTCGGCGCCGTGATGGACTCGGCCCCCCTGTGTAAATTTGGGCGGAGCGTCTACACCTTCGACGTAATTGCCGAGGCGCTTAGAGCCGTTACTGGGTTTGACTACACTGGGAGAGAGGTTGCGGAGGCTGGGGCGAGGATTGTCACATTGACTAGGTTGATAAATGTTAAAATGGGGGTGGACAAGAGGGCTGACCTTTTGCCAAAGCCCTGGCTTAGGCCTGTCAAATTTGAAGGTGTTGAATACTCCATTGACCCAGCCGAGTTTGAAAAAGCGTTGGAGAAGTACTACGAGCTGAGAGGCTGGGACAAGGAGGGAATTCCAGGGGAAGAGGCGCTTAAAGGCCTCTGAGAATCGACGCCATTGCCCTGGCGTTTTCCAACATGGCGTGGTCGTTGTTGAAAAAGACGTAGACCCGCTCGGCCCCCGTCTCTACGATGCGCCTGGCCACCTCACGGAGCTCCTCCTCGTCGTAGTAGTGGGAGTACCAGAAGGTGCGCCCGTGCATCCTCAAGTACACCACGCCCCCCGTGGCCACTATCCAAGACGCCTCCGGGGAGTCCACAGACACAGCCACGAAGCCCGCCCTCTCGGCCCACTTAGCCGTGGCCTCGGTAAACCAGCCGGGGTGCCTAAACTCCACGGCCGCGCGCCTCCCCAAGAGGGCCGCCACCGCCTCCACTCTGCGCATGTTTTCGCCGCTGGGCCGAAAGGTGGGGGGTAGCTGAAAGAGGTAGAAGTCCACTAGGGGGTCGAGGGGCTTGAAGAGGCTGAGGAAGTTGCCCAGCCTCTCCACAGCCCTATCCGAGAGGCGGCCGAGGTGAGTGACGCCGCGGTGGACCTTCACCGCCCACCTCAGCGTCTTTCCCACCTCTGCCCACTGGGCCACCTGCCTCGGCGTGGGGTAGCGGTAAAAGCTTGCGTTTAGCTCAACTGCGTTGAGGCCCGAGTTTTCCACGTACCACTTAAGCGACTTGCCCAAGTTCCACGAGTAGAGCCAGCCCGAGGTGCCGACATATACTTCCACGGCTACGCCACAGCCCCCCTCTTTTTCAGCTCTGCGATCTCCCCCTCGGTATACCCCAGCTCTTTTAACACCTCCTCAGTGTGTTCCCCCAGCTTGGGAGGCGGTGTGTAGTTGCCCACGTCTATGGCCGTGGCTTTTATGGGATTTGCCAACGTCAATATTTTTCCAATCTCTCTGTGTTCCGTCTCTACGACCATGCCTCTTGCCTTAACGTGTGGGTCTTGGACCACTTGGCTTACCTTGTATACAGGCGCGACGGGGACGCCCGCCTTTCTCAACCTCTCAACCCAATAGGCCACATCTTCTTTGGAAAAGATCTCCTCGAGTAGGGGGATTAGCAGGTCTCGGTTTTTTACTCTGTCGTAGTTTGTCTTAAACCTCTCGTCCTCTGCCAAATCTCTCCTCCCTATCGCCTCGCAGAACATTTTCCAGAGGTGGTCGTTTCCCACGGCGAGTATGAAGTACCCGTCTCTGGCCTTAAACGCTTGGTAGGGGACAATTGTGGGGTGTGCGCTCCCCATCCTCTGGGGGTCTTTGCCTGAGGCAAAGTAGTACCCCGCCTGGTGGGTTAGAAGCGAAATCGCGCTATCCAGAAGAGCCATGTCGATGTATCCGCCGACTCCGGCGTAGAGGTGAGACAGTATCGCAATTACGCAGTACATGCCAGTCACTATGTCGGTTATAGGCACGGCGAATTTTACAGGCGGCCTATCCGGCTCCCCTGTTAAATCCATTAGCCCACTCATGGCCAAGGCTATGAGGTCATAGCCAGGGAGGTCTCTGTAGGGGCCGTATTGGCCAAATCCACTGATAGAGCAGTAAATTATGTCGGGGTTTATCTTAGAGATCGTCCTGTAGTCTATGCCCAACTTCTCTGCCACGCCGGGCCTAAAAGACTCTATGAAGACCCTAGAGCTTTTTACAAGTCTGTACAAGACCTCTCTCCCCTTTTCCTCTTTTAGATTTATAACAATAGACCTCTTCCCCCTATTAATTGAGGCAAAGTAGGCGCTGTACTTCTCGGCGTAGAAAGGCGGCCCCCAATCTCTGGCGTGGTCCCCCTCGGGCGGCTCCACTTTAACAACATCTGCGCCTAAGTCCGCCAACAACATTGTGGCAAAAGGGCCCGCCATGGCAGAGGTCAAGTCCACAACTCTAACCCCCTTCAGCGGGTAGATAGGCATATGTATGAATTTTATGTTCTATAAATTGTGTTGACGTATTTTAAGAATAGGCGTGGGGAGTAGGTATGACCCGCGGCGGAGATAGGGCGGCGGAGTGGTCGCCGTTGGTTGTAATATCTATGTCTGCGGTGCTTGCCCTAGTCATAGTGGCGTTGTTCAATTTTACAGTGCTTGAAGTAAATTCCACGTTTCTAATTGTGCCATGCGGCTCGGTTCTCAAAATTTCGTTTACGCATTCTGTATTTGACCAGCCTGTGGTTATCACTGGGCGAGTGTGCCACAGGTTTTACAATCTCTCAATAGGTGGCAGTGACGCGGTTGTGGAATACTATAGCCAGGGCTGGTCTATGGGCACAGCTTCTGCAGACACTTTATCGTTTTGCACAATGTTAGGCGTAAATATAACAATTAATGAAATAAGTTTATTTTTAAAAAATAATTGCTTAACTATAAGAGTTGTTTGGTAATCACTTTGATAATGCTTGACAAGCTTGTTGCAGCCCTGCTTCGCAGAAGTATTTCAAGGCGCCTTGGTGGTAGGGGATTTTGCCGCCTAGCGCTATTAGCGCATTCTTTAGGTTAGTGTCTTTGGCCGCCGCCACGGACTTCTGGAGTATGTCTAAGTGTTCGAATACGGCTTTTGTAATCTTGTAGGCCACGTCTGCCGGTAGGTCTTTGTGACATACGAAGAAGTTCCAATATGCCAGTGTCACGGCGTCTTGAGGCGCGCCGTATACGCTCGCGGGTATTACACCCCTAGCCGCGACGCCGGGGTATTTCTCTGCGTAGGCCTTTATCACGTCGTCGGGGATGGAGATTAGCACAATTTGGTCTCCCCGCTGTTTTAGAAGCGCACTTAGCTCGACTATGCTGCCTGTGGGCAGTCCGCCCGACCAGAAGAATGCGTCTATTGTTCCGTCTGCAAGCGCCTTAGCGCTTTCCTGTACACCTAGTTTTTCCCACTTGGCGAAGTCTTTTGCCGGGTCTATGCCGACCAGTTGTAGAACAGATAGCGCATTTACCTCAGTGCCGCTACCTGGCGCGCCTGTGGAGACTCTCTTCCCTTTCAGGTCGTATATCGTCTTAATGCCCGTGGAGGCCTTTGTGACTATGTGGAGGTAGTTGGGGTACATGGCCCATAGAATGGCTATCGGCGCCGTCTTATTGGCGAATTTTGGATGCTGGCCTGTGTACGCTAGATATGCGCTGTCGGGCAACGTAGTGGCGCAGTACTCCACGCCGCGGTCTCTAATTAGCAAAAGATTGTCAATAGAGGCCGCCGTCTGTATTGCGTTAGCTCTAATGTCTGTGTAATTGTTCAAAATAGAGGCAATTATGGACCCGTAGTAGTAGTAGACCCCGCCAATTCCGCCTGTGGCTATGGTTATTCTGGAGACTGTGGGAGCCTGCGTGGTGGTGGGCTGTGTAGTTGTAGTGGTTGGAGATGGAGTGGCGGGCTTGGGAGTGGTAGTGGGGGGAGGCGTCGACGCGAGCCATACGGCTAATACTGCGGCGATAATTACCACTACGATTGCTATTAATATGCCGACTTTTTTATCCATAGAACGTTGTATTAATTTCATATTTAAATGTTGCCGCTATGCCTATTTAATGTATATATAGGACTCTGTTCTAGAGATACATGAAGTATGCCTTTAATTTAGCTTTGATAGTTAAGGTTCTAGCTATTTTGGGCGCTTTATACCAACTAGCCCTGGTTATATACCCCTATTTTCTACATGGAGTTCCAATTTTTGACTATACTCAGCTCGTGAGAGCTACTCACATATTTTTCCTCCTCATAGTGGGGTATCTGAGACTTGCTGCTATTCCCCTGCAGTACAGGTTTAGATTAAGTGGGATTGTGCTTTATCTACTTACCTTGCCTTTCTTATTTGAGCTTTTTTACATACTTCCACTGCCGCTGTTTGTATCTGCCGTTGCTGTTTGGCTTTTGGCTTTTATGCCGGTGTGCATTAGGTACGTCGCCGCGGCGCTTGGAGTAGCCGCGTTAGCTCCCTACATCTACATAGTTGTCAACTATCAAGAGCTCATATACCGGGCTATTACGCCATACCCCCTTGACGTACTGATGGGATGGATTGAGCTTCTCCTAGTGGCTGGGCTAGTGTATAGGTTTATAGGGCCTGTACTACCCGGCCTTGTATATGTCTTCATGCTGTACACGCGGTACGGCTCTTCTCTGCCAGGTCAATGGGCCTCTCCGGGCCTGCCTCTAGACCTGATTATAGCAAAGATATACATAGAGACCGAGGCGGCGCTGTGGGGCATAGTTACAAACGTCTCAGTTATGTACATAGCCTACTTCATGATTTTCACCGCCCTCCTAGCCGCCTTGGGGTTTGGAGAAGAGGTAGCTAGAATTGCCATGAAGTTCATTGGCAAGAGGCCTTGGGGCGTGGGAAACGCCGTAGTGGCCGCAGGAGTTATGATGGGCATGGTGTCTGGCTCCGGCGCCGCCGACACTGCGTTCATAGGCGGCACTTTTAAAGACTTATTCAAGAGGGCAGGCTATAGCCCCTATGTGGCCGCTGGCCTCGTTGCCAACGCGGGTACTTTGGCGATAATTACCCCGCCGATCATGGGCTCCGCCGCGTTTATCATGGTGGAGATCCTCGGCATTCCATACCTCTGGGTGATAGTAATGGCGATAGTCCCAGCGCTCCTCTACGCCTGGTCTATTGCCTCCTACAACAGGTATTATGCAAAGGCTGCGAATTTGAGGCCTGTGGAAGTGGAGGTAAGCGGGTTGAAGTACTACGTATTTGCCCCCATCGCCCTTATTGTAGCACTCATAGCGCTTGGATTTTCCGTTAGGCTGTCGGTTACCGTGGCCATATTTTTCACAATTGGCATGGCCTTAGCCCTTCCCTCGTTTAGGCCTAGGGCTACGCGTATTTGGAGCGGCTTGGCCGAGGGCATTTTGTCTCTTGCGCCTATTGGGACATCCATCGCCATGGCCAACGTCATGATGAGCATGGTAGTGCTCTCGGGCCTTGCCAACACTTTCTCACAAGCGCTCCTCAATATAGTTGCCAATAACTTGCTGGTGGCGATCCTATTTGCCTCAGTTTTCACGCTCATAATTTCGCTTGGCATGACGCCGACGGCGGCTTACGTCTTGTCGTCAGTGCTCCTGGCGCCCGCTTTGATAAAGCTTGCCGAGGTCTCGGGGGTCCCCACTATTGTCGCAACTCTAGCAACGCACATGTTCCTCTTCTACTACGCCATGATGGCAGACATAGACCCATTTACAGGCCTGTCCACCTACGCCGCCGCCGGGGTCTTTGGCCTTAGGCCCATAAGAGTGGGCATTAGGGCCATATCCGTAGCCGCGGCTAAGTACTTCTTCCCACCTCTCTCCCTAATATCCTACAATGCCGCCGCTATCTATGTTTTGCCAATACTTTTAACATCGCCTCCGCTGACGGCGGCCTACTTAATAGGCGTGAGAGTGGCCGCGGTGGCCGCCGGGGTCTGGCTACTCTCAATCGCAAACGCCGGATTTTACAGAAAGCCGCTACCCCTAGTTGCCAGGCTCATAATAGCGGCGCTGGGCATCGCCATGATAATACCCAACGAACTAGTAAACCTAGCCTCCTTCGCCCTGGCTCTAGCAATACTAAGGCTGAGGTATTAGGAAGACTTCGAGCAAACCCACCTACCTCTTTGCCTCTCTTATGAGCCACTTGTGAAACGCCGTAGTTGTGAGCTCCGGGTGGAAGGCCGTGGCTAAGACCGAGCCTTGCCTCACCGCGGCGTAAACTTCGCCGTAGTCGACGTGCCGCAGGGAGGCCAGGGGCTCCACAGAGGGGCCTATCTTCACCACCGCGGGCGCCCTTATGAACACGGCGTTGACTTTCCCAAAGCCCCTCACCTCCAGCTCTGTCTGAAAGGACTCCCGCTGGCGTCCAAAGGCGTTTCTAACCACAGATACGTCTAAGAGGCCGAGGAGGCTCTGCCTGGTCTTGCCTACCCTCCTGTCCACGGCCTCCTTGGCTAAGTATATCAGCCCGGCGCAAGTGGCGAGGATGGGCAACGTCGCCTTTTTAATGTTGTCTTCAAGCCCCTTGGCCTTGGCGAGTTTGCCTATTGTGGTGGACTCTCCGCCGGTTAAAATAAGCGTCGAGATATCCGCGAGGTCTTGCGCATTTTTCACCTCCACCACCTTCACAGAGAGCCCCAGCTCTGCCGCGGCCTTCTCTAGGGCGTAGCGGTGCTCCTCTACGTCTCCCTGGAGGGCCAATATGCCAATTTTCATACTCCGCGGGTCTGGAGGAGCTCCTCCGGCTTCAGCGCCCTTATGTCTATACCCATCATTGACGCCTTTTCGCTCACCATCTTCTGCGCCTCGGCCACCGCCTCGGGGTCGTCCCAATACGCCGTGGCCAAGACTATGGCTTCGGCCCTCCTCTCGGGGTCTTGGCTCTTGAATATGCCCGAGCCCACGAAGACGCCGTCTGCCCCCAGCCACATCATAAACGCCGCGTCCGCCGGCGTGGCTATGCCCCCAGCCGCGAAGGTGATGACTGGCACTCTCCCCATGTCCGCCGTCAGCTTCACGACCTCGAGGGGGACTTGGCACCGCCTGGCGTAGTCCCTGAGGTACTCCTCGTCGTCTCTATGCGCCGTAAGGTCCCTCACCGCGCCGTATATGGCCTTGAAGTGCTTCACTGCCTCAGCCACGTTCCCCGTCCCCGCCTCCCCCTTGCTCCTAATCATTGACGCACCCTCAGAGATCCTCCTCAGCGCCTCGCACAGCTCCCTCGCCCCGTTTACAAAGGGCGTCTTAAACAGCCATTTGTTAATGTGGTGTTGCTCATCCACGGGAGTCAAGACCTCCGACTCGTCTATCAGGTCGACGCCTATCTGCTCCAAGAGGACGGCCTCGTAGAAGTGGCCAATCCTCACCTTGGCCGAGACGGGGATAGTTATGGCGTCCATCACCTCCTCAATTATCTTTAGGTCGGCCATTCTGGCCACGCCTCCGGCCTTCCTAACGTCGTAGGGCAACTTGTCGAGCACCATGACTCCCACTGCCCCGGCCTCCTCAGCCACTTGTGCCTGCTCCACGTTTGTAACATCCATGATAACCCCCCTCCTGAGCATTGCGATAAAGCCCAACTTGACCAGGGGAGTCCCCACCGCCAAGGGCACCTCCGCCGGGTGCCTAAAGCCGGCCTCCCTCAGCCTATCCCTCGCCTCCGCCAGCCTGTAGAAGAAGTCCCTAATCTTTTCCAATTCCACCACAGCGGGGACAATTGACATATGTGAACAATGTGCGCCCTATAAAAACGTTATCGCGCCGCGGAGCCCGCAGATTCCCTCCCCATTCCGGGGGGACATCTCCACGGGCCCCAGGGCCATCGGCGGCGGATTCCCTCCCCTTTCTGGGGGGACACATCCGCCTACCTCACACATAAGAACTTTGCTCATCTTTAAAAGCCTTGTGATAGACTTCGTAGACGAGAGTGGGGCAAAGTCCTTCTGACACTGCGTGGCGCTTGGGGCTGTGGCGTTTCAGCCGTGGCCCGGCGTGTCCCACCTAGAGCTGGGCAGACACCTCGTAGAGTGCATTAAGAAGATGTTGCGCGTAGGCGGGGAGCTGAAGTGGCGCGACGTGGTTAGGAGGGGTAGGCCGGAGGCCATCCTCGCCCTCATTCAAGCCGCGGCTGAGGTGAGGTACACAGCGTTCCACTACACGGGTGAGGCAAAGCTGGCGGCTAGGCTGGAGGAGCTCGTCCGGGGGGCCGACCTAGTGGTGTTGGACAACCAGCTGTTGCCCAGGGGCCTTAAGGTCGGAGTTAAAACGGTCGAGCGCGACTGACACCGTGCAGGCGGGGCTAGGAGTCTAGCAGGGTGCCCATGATGTTGAGGGGCCGGAAGACGTAGTCCTTTAGGTAGTGGGTGTAACTAGCTCTGTGAATGCCTAAGATGTAAGAGACACCGGCATTTGCGTCGGTTACCACAGTGGAGACGTAGTTGGCTTTTCCTCCATATACCTGGAAGCCGAAGCCAACGTGAAGTCGTTTTATCAGCTCTGAGTAGGGATAACCCAGCTTATTGATAATGCCTCCCACAGGCCAGCCTCCCACGTGGATGCTTCCGCTTACGTCTATTAAGGGCTCATTAACGAGCATGTCGACCCATCTTAGCATATTTGCATCACCGCCCTTTCCGTCTATCCCTTGTAAATACCTACTCTCGCTTATCTGGGTAGAGCTGAAGATCTCTGCTGGCAGATTGCCCACGGACCTCAGGGCGATGCTCCCGTTTTCAAAACCAAGGTTGAGTAGGTATAAGTCTGCTCTCTCGTCAACTACTCCGCATGTGTTTAAATCGTAGACGTCGTATACTATGTACCTCCAAATAGTTGAATAGAACATTATTGCAGCTGACTCGTCTAAGCCCTTAAAGATATATGTTCTGCCGCCCTCTATGTTGAGGTTGCCAGTACTCCAGCTCTGTTCGCCAGTTATCCTCATCTGTGTTCCAAAGCCCAGCGACAAGCCCCCGTATACGTTAAACTTGAGGGCGCTTCCGTTGACAATGTAAGAGAAGTCTATATACTCTCCAAATGCTTTGCTTGACGTGTCCCTCAACGCCACTGCGGGGACGTAGTTGCTTAAGTTAATGTCCGAAACGTAAACTACTTTCGCCTCTGGGCATGTTGCGAAGTACGAAGACTTGTTCTGCTTCTTCTGCTGTCCGTGGATTTTGTACTTTTTGTTCTTAAGCTTGGGCTTAGCGACGATGTCGGCGTAGGGGAGGAACTCAGCTGTGAGCGAGGTTGGAAGCACTGCGAAGAGGGTGTTCTCGGTCTCTAGGGGCTGGTCCCTCTCCTTTAGCCAGTCCCTCCACCTGTCTACGCGCTCTTTTACTCGCTTCTTGTCGAGCTCCAGCCTCCCCCCGCGTATGGCCACTTCCTCCACCTCGCCGTCGGGCTCCCATAGGAGGAAGGCCGTGAAGTCCACGGGGTTATCTGCCTCGTCTACGAACTCTAGGACTACCTTGTCGTCTGAGGGCTCCTCCGCCAAGGCCTCGAACCAGGCGCTCTTCTCTCTCACGGGGCTACTGTCCGCCGCCTCGCCTCCTTCTGTTAAGAGCTTCCACGCCAAGCCCCCACCCACGGCGGCAGATAGGCCCAGGATACCCCAGGTGAGGAATTTTCTTCTCGTAACCATAGGTCACTTTCTGTAGCGTTTTTTTTCTTTCGTTGTACAATTGCCTAAAGAATTTTTGGTTGTTGCCTAAATTTGCTGTGGGGCTCAGGTGCGGGGAGTAGTTATGTTAAAAGTTTATATATGTGTGGGTGTGGGGGGCTCATGTCGTCTGCTGTCAGGATTGTGGAGAAGCAGTTGGATGAGATTCTGGCTATTGCGAGGAACCCGGCGCAGATTAGGAACGCGGGCACTTTGGCGCATGTGGACCACGGGAAGACCACAACCACCGACTCTCTGCTCATGGGTGCTGGCCTTCTGTCGCCTAAGGTGGCGGGTAAGGCCTTGGCGATGGACTACGTGCCTATTGAGCAGTTGCGCCAGATGACGGTTAAGGCGGCTAACATCTCGCTGTACTTCGAGTATGGGGGTAAGCCCTACTTGATCAACTTCGTCGATACGCCGGGCCACGTGGACTTCACTGGCCACGTCACTAGGTCGCTGAGGGTCATGGATGGGGGGCTTGTGGTAGTGGACGCCGTGGAGGGGGTTATGACGCAGACGGAGACTGTGGTGAGGCAGGCTCTGGAGGAGTACGTGAGGCCTGTCCTCTTTATAAATAAGATCGACCGCCTTATCAAGGAGCTCAGGCTCTCGCCTCAGGAGATACAGCAGCGGATATTGTCAATTGTCAAAGACTTCAACGCGTTGATCGACATGTTTGCCCCGCCTGAGTTTAAAGACAAGTGGAAGATTGACCCCGGGAAGGGCCAGATGGCGATGGGCTCGGCGTTGCACAAGTGGGGCATCACGATCCCCATGGCGCAGAAGGCTGGGATTAAGTTCAGCAACATTGTGGACGCCTATGAGAAGGGCTATGTGGACAAGCTTGCTGAGGAGTTCCCCTTGTACAAGACCCTCCTCACTATGATCATTGAGCACGTGCCTCCGCCGAACGTGGCGCAGAAGTATAGAATTCCCAGGCTTTGGCGCGGCGACTTGAACAGCGAGGTGGGCAAGGCCCTCCTCGAGGCTGATCCAAACGGCCCCACAGTCATCGCGGTGAGCAAGGTTAACAAGGACCCGCACGCCGGCTTAATTGCCACGGGCCGCGTCTTCTCTGGCACAATTAGGGAGGGCGACGAGATCTACATAATTGGCAGGAAGATGAAGAAGAAGGTTCTCCAGACCTACATCTACATGGGCCCCACGAGGATCATCGTCCCCTATATGCCCGCGGGCAACATAGTGGCGCTCATGGGCGTAGACGAGGCGAGGGCAGGCGACACCCTCGTCACGCCCTCTCTCGCGGATATACCGCCCTTCGAGAGGATGAGGTACATATCTGAGCCCGTGGTGACCGTGGCTATCGAGCCCAAGAACCCCGCCGAGTTGGCCCGCCTCGTCGAGGCTTTGAAGGACTTGGTAATCGAAGACCCCACCCTCGACCTCAAGATTGACCAGGAGACTGGGCAAATACTCCTATCGGGCGTTGGCACCCTCCACTTGGAGATAGCAACGTGGTTGCTCAAGGAGAGGACTAAGGTTGAGTTCTCAGTGTCGCCGCCGTTGATACGCTTCAGAGAAACGGTGAGAGAGAGGTCGCAGGTCTGGGAGGGCAAGTCGCCGAATAAGCACAACCGCCTCTACTTCTACGTCGAGCCCCTCGACGAGACCACCGTCGAGCTGATCGCCACGAGGGAGATCACAGAGGAGCAAGACCCCAGGGAGAGGGCGAAGATCCTCAGAGAGAAGGCCGGCTGGGACACAGACGAGGCCAGGGGAGTCTGGGCCATCGACGACAGGTACTTCAACGTAATTGTGGACAAGACCACCGGTATCCAGTACTTGAGAGAGATTAGGGACTACATCATACAGGGCTTTAGGTGGGCCATGGAGGCCGGGCCGCTGGCGCAGGAGCCCATAAGAGGCGTAAAAGTCGTCTTGGTGGACGCGGTGGTGCACGAAGACCCTGCCCACCGCGGACCGGCGCAGATTATGCCGGCGACAAAGAACGCCATCTTCGCCGCCTTCCTCTCCGCCAGGCCCACTATATTGGAGCCGCTGGTTAGGCTAGACATCAAGGTGGCCCCCGACTATATCGGCGCGGTTACGTCTGTGATAAACAAGCACAGGGGTAAAATCCTCGACATGACGCAGCAGGAGTACATGGCGTTTCTAAGGGCCGAACTGCCCGTGTTGGAGTCTTTCACAATAAGCGACGAGCTCCGCGCCGCTGCGGCTGGGAAGATCTTCTGGTCAATGCAGTTCTCCAGGTGGGCGCCGTACCCAGAGTCCATGCTCGCGGACTTCGTAAAACAGCTCCGGAAGAAGAAGGGGCTGAAGGAGGAGATACCGAAGCCCACGGACTTCGTTGAGGCTTTTTAGTCAGCTTAGAAACACCTCTTCACCTCTCGCGTCACGGCCGTTTCATCACCCTTTTGGCAGAACTGTTTTAAATAGAAATTTTTTGTTATGCCATGTCAATAAGGGCCTTATTGGCAACGCTCATAGTCGTCGCCGTGTTGATAGTGGCCTTTTTGGCTCTTCAATCCCTTCAACAGCCGCCAAAGAGGCTTGTCATCGTCGGCCCGGCTGGGATCAGCGACTTGGGGAAGGCGCTTGCGAAAAAGTTCAGCGAGAAGTACGGCGTCAACGCCACCTTTGTGCCCCTGGGCGGCGCGGTGGAGATGGTGAACGAGCTTGTGCGCGCCAAGGACAACCCGCCTTGGGACGTGGCCATCGGTGTGCCGGAGTTCTACTACACCGTGCTCATCGAACAGGGGGTCTTGTACTGCCCTGGGCTAAAGGTGGAGGGCGTCCCGGCAGAGGAGTTTTGGGACCCCCACGGCTGTGTATACCCCCTGGACAAGTCATACATAGGCATTGTCTACAACGAGTCCGCCTTGGCCAAGCTCGGCCTACCGCCGCCGCAGACCCTCGACGACTTGTTAAAGCCTGAGTACAAGGGGCTTATCGCCTATCCCAACCCCGTGCAGTCGGGGACGGGCCTCGCCGTCTTGTCGTGGATTATGTCTGTCAAGGGCGAGGAGGAGGGATGGCGCTTCTTGAAGCAGCTCGCCGGGCAAATAGCCAAGGTGGGGTACCCCAGCGGCTTTACCTCGCTAAGGAACGCCCTGAAGAGGGGGGACGTGGTCATTGCCCTCTCCTGGTACAGCCACGCCATTGACCCAGGCACGCCTCATATGAGGGCCGCCACGTACAGTGCGTTTTTGTACAGAGAGGGGGTGGCTGTGTTGAAGAACGCCAAGAACCGCGACCTCGCTGTGGAGTTTGTAAAATTTGCCTTGAGCAAGGAGGGGCAGGACTTGGTCGATCCCTACAACTATATGTTGCCAGTCCGCCCAGACGCCGTGGTGGAAAACAACAAGGGGTTGCCCCAGCCTCAGACAGTTGTGGTGTACAACCCCGCCCTGGGGTCTAAGGCCGACGAGTGGAGACTTAGATGGCAGAGAGAGATAGCCTCCGGGTAATCCCACTCCTTTTTTTGACGGCTTTTCTCGCCCCGTACCTCATCCTACTCGCCAGATACGGCATAGCGTTTGCGGTAGACGAGTACACGCTCTGGGTTTTTTTCTTTACGCTCGCCCAGGCGTTGGCCTCGGCGGCCTTCTCAGTGGTGGCCGGGCTAGCCCTACTTCCCATATACGTGAGGGCGCCCGCCTTGAAGCCCGTGGTCATGGTGCCCTTCTTTGCCCCCGCCCTTTCCACTGTGGATGCGCTTATCCGCATGTTGGGCGACGTGATGTACAGCCCCTGGGGCATAGTCATTGCCCACGTGGTCTACTACGCGCCATACGCGGCCCTTCTGATGGAGTCAAATCTGCGCTCGATCCCCGCCGACATTTTAGACGCGGCGGAGATATACGCCAGACGCCTCTCGACGAAGGCCAGGGTCATCTTCACAGAGCTGAAGCCCTCCCTGGCCTACTCCTTTTACACAATCTTCGTGTTTAGCTTTCTCACATTTACCACGCCTCTCCTCCTCGGCGGACGCTATCCAACGCTAGAGCTCTTGGTCTACCTATACGCCACCTCCTTTGCCTCAACTCAGCTTGTGTCAACCGTGGTCTTGATCACGCTCCTCTCCTCCCTAGCCCTCGCACTTCCCTTCTTCAAGTTGCCCACGTTGCCGCCAGCCGAGCCCTCGCCGCGGGCACCGAAGCTGGGCCTCCCCGCCGTGTTGCCCTCTCTGCCCCTCGCCCTCTTCTACCTAGCGCTGGCGGCCTACCTAGTCCTCCCAGCGGCGTCTCCCAGGGGGCTAGAGGGGGCGTGGACGCCGTTGGTCAACAGCCTACTAGTGGCGCTGGCATCCTCCGCAATTTCGCTGGCCCTCGCAGTGTCCTTCCTCTTCTCGGACGTAGTGGGCTCCAGACTGCCTGCGGTCTCCTACGTCGCCGCCATTTCGCTTTCGAAGAGCCTCTTCGCAATAGGCTTCTTCCACCTGGCCCAGCCCCTCTACGGCACTCTGCCAATCCTCCTCGTGGCCCACGTGTTCGTAATCACGCCCCTCGTCTACTCCATCGTCAAGCCGGC
This sequence comes from Pyrobaculum calidifontis JCM 11548, assembly GCF_000015805.1. Lineage (NCBI taxonomy): Archaea > Thermoproteati > Thermoproteota > Thermoprotei > Thermoproteales > Thermoproteaceae > Pyrobaculum > Pyrobaculum calidifontis. Next base: position 217,500 of record NC_009073.1, read on the forward strand.
CTTTGAGAAAATTAGGCAAGACGCCAGAGAGGCCTGCCTACTCTACCTAGGGCCAGTCAGATGTGTGGCTAGGATTCTCTCGGAGGCTCTGGGCCCCACAATTGTCCAGGCGTGGCTCGTGGCCCTCGCCTCGTCGATATCTGAGACAACGCTCGCCTTCATCTTGACCACCGGCGCCGCCTCCACGCTGTCGGCGGAGGCCGCCAGGCTTTTGACCTCGCGGGCCCCCGACCTAATTGAGACAGGGCACTTCTACTCCTCGCTTATGGCAGTCATCGTCTTGGCGACTCTGGCCCTCTCAAGGCTTGTAAAAACCAAGCCCTACGCCTTCTGAGGAAAGCAGACCCCCTTGGAGACCTTAAAGCGTATAGTGGACGAGGCCGGGGGCTTGGCCAAGATGAGCCGCACGGCGGCTTCGCCCACCACTGCCACTACCTCGTATCTCCCAGCCCTGTACCACACGCCGACGACCTTCCCCTCGAGCGGGCCCTCCTCCTCTACGTCCCAGGGGCGGAAGTAGAGGTATCCACACGGCGCCTTTAACACGTTGGAGTAGCCCAAGAGCTTGGCCACGTGGGGAGAGGGCGGGTTTTCAAAAAGCTCAACCGCCTTTCCCTCGGCCGCCACTTTGCCCCCCATGACCACCACCACCCGCTCCGAGATGTAGGTGGCCTCCTCGAAGTCGTGTGTGACGTACAGCACGGTCCTCCCCCTCGCCACCTCGTATATGTAGGGCAGAAGCTCGTTTTTAAGAGGCGCGTCGAGGGCCGTGAGCGGCTCGTCTAAGAGGAGCACCTCGGGCTCCACCACGAGGGCCCTCGCCAGCGCAACCCTCTGCTGTTGTCCCCGGCTAAGCTCCGAGGGGTACCTCCCCTCAAGCCCCCCAAGCCCAACTTTCTCAAGGACGTGCCTCGCCTTCTCAAACGCCTCGCTCTTCCTCACGCCGCGGGAGAGGAGGGGCTCAGCCACGTTTTCCAACACGGTTAGAGAGGGGAAGAGGGCTGGGCTTTGAAACACGACCCCCACCCCCCTGGCCCATGGCGGCTTGCAGGTGACGTCTTTCCCGCCTATGTAGACCCGCCCCTTGTCAGGCCTGAGGAGCCCCGCCACTATCCTCAAAAGCGTGGACTTGCCGCTCCCCGAGGGGCCTAAGACGGCGACGCGGCCCCCCCTCTCTACCTCTAGGTCAATGGGGCCGAGGAAAAATCCGCCGAGCCGCTTCTCGACGCCTCTAAGCGATATGGCCATTACTTCTTTACGGCCCTCACCCGGAGGATCCCAGGCGCCGTGATTACCTCCTTGACCTCGTATCCCAAGTCCTCTAAGAAGCAACGGGCGCCCGCGGCGGTGGCCTTCACGCTCTCTACCCCGTACCCAACTCCCACGGCGTCTACGACGAGCTCGTCCCCAGAGGCCTTTACGTCAAACCTCTTGGCGGGTATCACCTTTGAGAAGTAGGGGACTAGGGAAAGCGCCGAGTCCAAACCGCCGTATACGGCCTTTATGTAGCTCGCCAACATCTTCCCGGCCTCACACCACGCCTTTTCCACTACCTCAGGGTTCTCTTTGTACATGTCGGCGACCATTTTGTCCAAAAGGCGTCCGGGCACTGGCACCACCTCCAGCTCCACCATGACCTTGTAAAACTCCGCAATTTCTCTAATCTGCTGGACTTTAAAGCCCTGTTGCACCAGCTCTAGGCCCGTGGCCAGTATCTGGTTCGCCAGGGCGTACTGCGTCATGCCGAGGGACTCGGCCACGGCGGCTAGGCGCTCTGCGACATCTTTAGCCACAGCTATATTCACCCGGTCCTTCTTCTGCTGATTCACATGTTAAAAATCGGGCGCCTTATTAAATTTTATGTCTATTATGCCATAGGTGTAGTCACAGAGATATACAAAGGGGATATATAGGAGGCGTATATTAACATGTGCGCCTAAGAGCCAAGTACCTTCTGGTGGGGGATTTGGAACTTGTGGAAAACGGCGTAGTGGAAGTGGACGACCAAGGCGTGGTAGTAGGCGTGGGGAAGTACACCGGGGGCGTCGCCGCCGATTTGGGAAACGTGGTGCTAATGCCCCAGCTCCTCAACGCCCACGTCCACGTGCTAGACGCAGCTATGGCGGACCGCGACGACTTGTACATAGACGACCTCGTGGGGTGGCCCCACGGCGCGAAGTACCACGTGGTTAAGACCCTCGTGCGCAGGAGAAGACACATCCCCCTCCTAAGGGCCGTGGCTAGGCGCATGAGGGGCTACGGCGTTGGATGCGCCGTGGTCTACGCCGAATACGCCGCGAGAGACGTCGAGGAGGTATTTCGCGGGGAGGGGATAGAGGCGTTAGTGTTTCAAGAGGCCCACGGGGACTTCCCCGACTACCCCCACGTCCAAGTGGCGTCCCCAGTGGACCACCCCGTGGACTACCTGAGAGAGCTCAGGAGGAGGTACGCGTTGGTGTCTACCCACGTCTCAGAGACAGAGGACTGCCACGAGGCGGGCGACTTGGCCCTGACGCTGGAGGCCCTAGACGCAGACGTCCTCGTCCACCTAGTCCACGTCACGCCGGAGGAGGCGGCGGCAATTCCGCCGAGCAAGACCGTGGTGGTGAACCCAAGGGCAAACGCTTACTTCGTGGGCAAAGTGGCCCCCATCCCACTGCTCCTACACCTCAAGCCCCTCCTCGGCACAGACAACGTCTTCATGAACGAGCCAGACCCATGGGCCGAGATGAAGTTTCTCCACGCCTACTCCGCGGCGGCGGGCTGGGGACTTGGAGAGAGGGAAATATTGTCCATGGCCACTGTGTGGGGTTGGGAAAAGCTCAAGTGCCCCCCGCCCATAGAGGTTGGGCAGAAAATGCGTGCCCTCGCCGTGGCCGCGCCCTACGCCGGGGACAAGGTGTTGAAGTACCTCGTGAAAAGGGTCTCTCACCGGGACTTAGTGGCCTTCGTGGAGGGGACTAGGATTCTGCCTGTTTAAACCTCTTGTGCAAGAGGGGGGCCGCGACGCCTAGGGAAATCGCGGCGAGGGATATCGCCGCGTCTCTTGCGTTGACTAAGGGGTCCAGCGACGGGGCTGTGAGAAGGCTTAGCAAAATCAAGGAGCCGAGGGAGATGGCCAAGGCGCTTAGCAGGTAGACGAAGGCTCTGTTCATGGCAGAGGGCACATGCCCCTATTTATTAGTTTCGGAAAAGCTTATATTCCAGCTCGGCGTCGCCGTTGTGATAGTGTGCGAAAACCTCGGACGGAGATACGGCGACTTCTGGGCCCTCAGGGGAGTCACCTTTGAGGTGGGGAAGGGAGTTGTAGCGGGGGTGCTGGGGCCCAACGGCGCTGGGAAGACCACCCTCGTCAGAATACTCACCACGGAGCTCATGCCGTCGGAGGGGCGCGCCCTCGTGGCGGGACTCGACGTGGTAAAAGAGGCGGAGAAGGTGAGGCGAGTAATCGCCGCGGTGCCCCAGGAGGCTAGGCCAATAGACTTCTTAACCCCCTACGAGTTTGTGTACAGCTACCTACTCCTCAGGGGGTACCCCAGGCGGGAGGCGAAGAGGAGGGCGGAGGATGCCCTCAAGACGTTTGGCCTCTGGGAGGTGCGGGGTAGAGAGATAGACACGCTGTCTGGGGGCATGAAGCGCAGAGTCCTCGTGGCCTCGGTGTTCGCCGCCGATGTGGACGTGGTGTTTCTCGACGAGCCGACCACGGGCCTCGACGTGTACTCCCGGCGCATGGTGTGGAACGCCGTCTCTGAGATGAAGAGGCGCGGCGTCACCGTCCTACTTACGACGCACTACGTGGAGGAGGCAGCGGCGCTAAGCGACGTGGTCGTGGTAATAAACAGGGGCAGAGTAGTGGACATCGCGCCGCCGGGGGCTCTTGTGGAAAAAGTGCCAGGCCGCTACGTCGTAGAGGTGTATGGAACCGACGGCGCCGTGGCGGAGAGCAGGGCTAGGATAAAGATCGGCGACAGGGTGCTGTACTACGTGGACAGCCCGCCCCCGCTTGCCGAGCCTAGGGGGGCAAAGATCGTGGTTAGGCCAAAGTCGCTCGAGGACTACATATTGATAAACGTGGGAGAGGTAGAGGAGGACTATGAAGACGATTAAAGACGCACTGGTCATAGCTTGGATCAACGGCTGGATAGCGGCCACGAGGGGCTGGATATGGGTAGTGGCCAGCTCCGTCAGCCCGTTGTCCTTCCTCGTCCTCTTGGCCATATACGGCGGCGTAGAGGGGCTCCTGTGGGGAGTGCTGGGGAGCCTGGTCTGGACCATCGCCTCCAACGGCATCTCGCTCATGGGAGACGCCACGTACTACCGCCTGGGCATCAAGTACCAGTCCATGCTTACCGCGGCGCCGGTGTCGCCCGTTGGATACGCCATCGGCCTCGCGCTAAGCGCCTTCGTCTTTGCCACCCCCACGCTGGCCTTTTACATAGCCGTAATCTTATGGCTGGGCGTCCCGCTGGCCAGCCCCGTGGCGGCGTACGCCTTGGTCACGCTCTGGCTGGCCTCCGCCGGCCTTGGCTTCACGCTGTCCAGCTTCATAAGACACATGAGATATGCCTGGGCCCTCCCCCAGATACTCACCGCCGTGTTCACCGTGGGAGCCCCAGTCTACTACCCCGCCACCGTCTTGCCCACGCCCTACCTAGGCGTAGTGGTGCCCACAGGCGCCGCGGGGGTATTGCTCCAAGCCGCCACAGGCCTGGCCAACTACTCCGCAGACCTACAAGCCGCGGCCGCTGTTGCCCTAGCCCTGCAGAGCGTCTTGGGGCTATACCTATTGGCAAAAGTAGCCAGGTGGAGACAACAGTAGTACATTATACCCGCCTCCTTTCGCCGCCCCGGGCGCCTCCCCGGCGATGTGCCAAAGACCTGGCTACATTTCGACTAGCCCTACTTATCGACGAGTTAGATGTAGACCGGCGGGACGCCGCCGGACTCTGCAACAACCTCGACTTCCACGCCTATGTAGTACGACTTGACAGTTACTTTCACATATGGGGGATTTACCGCGGCCTTTACCTTTTCCAAGAGGTCCACGGCCAGTTCCTCGTGGAGGATCTCTCTTCCCCTGTAGGAGTCCACCATCTTTTTGAACTCCTCGATGGCGAGGACGGCGCCGCGGGGTATGTACTCCACAGAGACCTCAAACGAGTCCACTGTCTTGCTGATTGGGCACACAGACTCGCCCCTAGTCTTGAGGCGCACGAGGCTCGGAGACTTGGAGACCTTGAGCATGGCCGAGAGATATCCCGGCATATTTAAGGCAACCTTATAAAAGAGAGGTGTGGCCTGGGCCGTGTGCGTAGTGGAGAAGTGGAGGGAGGACCCCTTCTACGGCGCCGTGGCGGTGGTCAAGGCGGAGGGGTATGTGGTTGGGGATTTCACCGGGGGGATCCACGGGGCCTTTAGAGACTACGTAGAGCTGCCGCCCGGCGTGTACACGGTAGGCGGCGAGGAGTGCGCAATAGAGCCGCTCTCCTACCCCTGGCACTTCTCTGTGCCCTACATGGCGGCGAGGTGGGGCGACGTGGTGGAGCTACGGATATACGCCACGGAGGAGCTCGAGGTGCCAGGCGGCTTCGTGGCCAAGCTGGCCGACGTGGGGCCCTTCTCTGTCTACCTGGCGGCGACGCGGGGCGCCTCCTATGTTGTAAAGTGTTGCGGCAGGTCGAGGAGGTTCAAGGCGCCGCACCCCGGCGAGGCCCCCCGCCTCTCTGCCCTCTACGAGGTTTTGCCAGACAGAGCGGGCCCCGGGCGTGGGTGCAGAGATCTCTCTAAGCAGTTCTGCGGCGGCACGTTGAAGGACGTGGCGGAGCTGGCGGCGGGGGCCGTGGATTTCGCAGATGGGCTCTACCTCCACCCCATATACCCCGCCATGTCTTACCACAGATACGACGTGGTGAACCACTTCGACGTAGACGAGAGAGTGGGCGGCTGGGCGGCCTTCTACGCGCTTAAGGAGGCCTTGTCCAAGGTGGGGATGGGCCTCGTCTTAGACCTCGTCTTATACCACGTGGCTCCCCGAAGCCCGCTCTTCCCCGACGGGCCCTTTGTTATAAAAAGCGCGGAGGGGGCGAGGCTTGTGAAAAAACTTGTCGAAATTCTGCCGCGGGAGGCGTTGCGCGGCGTCTTCTCCGGAGAGCCTCCCTACGAGACTTTTCTAAAGGTGTGGCTCATGCCTAGGCTGGATTACACGCGGCGCGAGGCCGTGGAGTACGCCAGGCGGGTGGTGGAGTTCTGGGCCCCACATGTCGACGGGTTTAGGCTAGACGTGGCTCACGGCATTCCGCCCGAGGCGTGGCGAGCGGCGCTGGAGCCCGCCCGAGGCCGGTACGTCTTTGGAGAACACGTGGGCAACCCCGCACCCTTCTACCACGTAATCAGGGGGTTCACGGCCTACTTCTTGTACCACCACGGGGTCAAGCGCCTCGGGGAGGGCGTTGAGGAAGTTGCGAGAGGCGTCAACCGCTACCTGGCTCTGACGCCCCCCTCGGCGGTTCCCCACATGAACCTCTTCTTAGAAAACCACGACTTAGACAGAGCGGCCTCCTTCCTAAGCCCCGACGCCGTGGTCATGGGCTACGCCCTCATATACTCACTGCCCGGAGTCCCCTCAGTCTACATGGGAGGCGAATGCGGCGAGGTGGGACGCGCCGAAGATCACACAAATAGGAGACCCTTCCCCGGCTGCGGCGGCCATCCGTTGAAGAGCTTTCTCGCCAAGCTCTTCGCCGCGAGGAAGAGGCTGGGCCTCTCCGCGGGGCCTGCATACGCCTACACAAGGCGGGGGAGACTGGTGCTGTGGAGGGGAGACGTGGAAGTGGAGGTGGAGAGGGGGCGGGCCGTGTTTACAAGCCCCGGGGGCTCCTTGGAAATCTTTATATAGGCGGCGTGTGTGGCTATATGGATTTGGGGTTTAGGGGAGTAACGGCGATATATGGGAGGCCCGGCGTTGGGAAAACCACCTTGGCCATGAGGATGGCCCATGAGCGTTTGCAGAGGGGCGAGAGAGTGCTCTGGGTGTCGCTGTACGAGGACAAGGAGACGTTTCACAAGAACGCCTCTCTCCTGGGCTACGACTTGTCTAAGGCGGACTTCTGGGACTTCGTCTTCGTCAGAACAGACGCCATGTTAAACCAGATAGTGTCCGCCGTGAGCCAAGAGGCCTACGGCCTAGTGGTAGTGGACTCCATGTCGTCGGTGTTGGAGGGCGCCCAGGCGAGGGAGTACTTAATCAACGCCGTGTACAGAGTCTTCAAGCCCGCGGGCGTGGACTTGGTGGCGATAGCCGAGGAGGAGTCGGCCACCCCCTTGGACTACGTAGTCGACAACTTGCTCCGCCTAGAGATGAGGCTGGCGAATGGGGTCACCGAGCGGCGCATGTACGTGGTCAAGTCCCGCGGCCGCCGGGCTGGGTACTACGTGGAGTTTGACATTCTTGAGGGCAGGGGGCTCGTCTTCATAGACGAGTTGCCCAAGCCGGCCGCTAGGGGCGGCTTTGAGGCTTGGAGCGACGCCGTCTCCCAGGCCGTGGGGCCCATTAAAGGCGGGTGCGCGTACCTCTTCCTAGGCGGCGCGTTGACCCCACTCTTGGCCAAGGCCGCCGCAGACTTGTCTAAGGCGGGGCTGAAGGTGTTGTACAGAGTCCAGGGCAAAGACGCCGAGTCGGTGAGGCGCCTCGTAGAGAAGTTTGGGGGTAAGGCTGTTGTGCAACGCGCTGCGCCTCGGCCGCAGAGCTACTTTGCCCACGTCATGTCTCTCTACGAGTCGCTCAACGAGACTGGGGCAGACGTAGTTGTGTCAGACGGCGTGGACTTGGAGTTCCTCCTCTATGGTAAAAAGGCCCTTGACATAAACCTGCACGAGGTCCAGGAGCTGAGGGGGCTTGGGGTAGCGTTGTTGATTGGGATGAGCAGAGACAGGGGGCTGAGACATGCGGCAGACGCAGTGGTGTCCATACGAGGTGGGGAGGCCGTGGCTCACACGCCGGAGGGTCGGCGGATCTGCAAAGTGGAGCACGCCCCAGAGCCGGCCCTGGCCTGCTAGCCCGTGTGCATTAGGGTAGAGGGGAGGGCGTATCTAAATGGGAGATTTACAAGGGTGAGAATAGGCGGCGAGGATTGCAGAACTGTGCAATACTCCAACGACTTCTTGATTCTCCCCGGCATGGTGGACGTCCACGTGCACTTCAGAGACTGGGAGCTGGCGTACAAGGAGACGCTGGCGGGGGGCGCCGCCGCGGCGCTGGCAGGAGGCGTCGTGGCCGTAGGAGACATGCCTAACACCAGGCCGCACATAAGGACCGCCGAGCTGTACCAGAGGAGGCTGAGGGAGGGGGCCTCCCTCCCCATAATCTACAGACTGCACATGGGGGTCCCCGCGGACCTCGCAGAGCTCGACTTGGCGAAGCCCCGCACTGTGAAGATATACCCAGAGGACATAGCCCAATTCGGCTGGGCGCACGTGAAAAGCCTCCTGCAGAAGTGCGCCGAGTTGAACTGCGTCGCAGTGTTCCACTGCGAAGACCCCCAGCTCTTTAGAGACGGGGAGAGGCCTCCCGAGGCCGAGCGGCTGTGCGTCGAGAAAGTCCGCGCCCTGGCGGCGGAGACTGGTGCCAGAGTACACCTCACCCACGTCACATTGGCCGAGACTGTAGAGACGGCGAGGGGGTGGGCCACCGTAGACGTAACCCCCCACCACCTCTACCTCGACACAGAGAACTGTAGAGACAGGGGGCTGTGCCTAGTCAACCCACGCCTGAGGGCCCCCGACGCCAGGAAGAGGCTGCTCGCAGCGCTTGCGGCTGGTCTCGTGGACATGTATGCCACAGACCACGCCCCGCATACTCTCGCCGAGAAGGCGTCGGAGAACCCCCCGCCGGGGATCTGTAGCCTCGACGTGGCCCTCGGCCTACTACTAGCCCTCTGGAAGCGCGGCGTCTTGGCCTTGGGCGACGTGGTGCGCCTCTACTCCCACAGGCCCGCCCGCCTCCTCGGCGTAGACGTAGACCCGCTCGCAGGGACCTTCACCATTGTCAAGCTTGAGGAGTACACAGTCAAGGGCGAAGAGTTTGCGGGCACCTGCAAGTTTACCCCCCTCGAGGGGCTCAAAGCGTTTGGCCGCGTAGTGGCCACAGCCGTGCGGGGGGTGGTGTACTTCAGAGACGGCGAGGCGAAGCCCCTCTGGCCTACCGCAGTCTCCCAGCCTCGAGGGACACCTCCTTCCACTTATCCCTAAGGCGCCCCATTATGCTTGGCTCAATGTCTAAGGCCAGCGAGATGTCGACGAGGCGCTGGTAGCGCGCCGCCACGTCGCGGTACCACCCAAGCACCTTCCTATCGCCGCTCCTCATCTTCTCGTGGAGCCTCTCCATCTCCTCGAGCAGGGCCTCGGCCATCTTCTCAACGACGGCCTTCGCCAGCGGTCTCACCTCCTTGTACTGCGCCTCGCCCAGCTCAACCACGGCCACCTCGAACATGGGCCCCCTGCCCTCCTCCTCCCACCTCCTTATCACGTTCCTCTTAACTGCGTCAACCGCCTTGGCCACTTTGTCCCGCGGAGCCCAGACGAGGAAGACCCCCTCCAAAAGCTCAAGCCCATCCACCATTCTGCCAAGCCTCTTCACTAGCTCCCTGCTGTCAGATTTGACTAATACCAAGAACACTTGGGGCAGAAGACATATAATTTTAAGTGTGATAGGCGGCGGTGATGAATTCGGCAGGAGTTGAAAGGTGACTTAACTTAGCCCTACCTGATATTATACAGGTATTATCGACGACGGTAAACTGAAACTTTCAGTCAACCCCCAGGGCCTGTTATATAAACCCATTAGACAAAATAGAGGTGAAAATCGCCTTGGGCACCCCCCTCAGCGCTGTGCCAAAGCCCTGGCTATACTTCGACGTCCCAGCCCTAATTATCAACGCGCTGGAGGCCAAGAGGCGCAACCCCCGCCTAGCGCTGGGGTACGAGGGAGAGCTCTGGCTAGACTCCGGGGGCTTCCAAGTGCTGAGAAAGGGCCTTCAACTCGCCGTGGAGGAGGTGGCCGAGGTGTATAGGCAGGTGGAGGCCCAGTACTACCTCTCTCTAGACGTCCCGCCCTCCCCCACCGACCCGCCAGACGTGGCGGAGAAGAAGTTTGAGAAGACTTACCGAAACTGGGTGCGGCTCTCGAGGGCTGTGGAGGGGGTTGTTCCAGTGCTCCACGTCTACCGCGACGAGGGGCTCTTCCTCAAGTACCTGAGGCGGTACCTAGACGCCCCCGTCTTAGCCATAGGAGGCGCAGTGCCCTACGTATTAATCACGAGGGGGGTGCCGCGGGGGTCCAGGGAGTACGCCTTGAGGCTGATAAAAACGGCGAGAGAGGAGTTCAAGGGCAAGCTCCACGTCCTTGGGCTGGGCAGCCCCTCAGTCACGCCGATACTTGAGGCGCTCGGCGTAGACAGCACTGACACATCCACTTGGCGAGTCAAGGCGGCCTACGGCAAAGTCATACTCCCAGGCGGCGGCGAGAGGCACGTCACTGGGAGAAAGGTGAACTTCGGCCCGAAGAAGGCCCTCGAAGAGGAGCTGGAGGAGCTACGCGCCTTCTTGGCCCAGACAGGCTTCCCTGCCCTTACGCCGGACTTCAGCCAGCGCTTGGCGGAGTCTTTTGAGTACCGGGCCCTCGTCAATGCGTGGGTGGTGCTCCACAGCCGCACGGCGCCTAGGTCCCCCGCCTTTAGGAAGCTGTACGCCGCGCTGGCGGCGCCGCATAGCGGCTAAATTTATTAAGTGGGCAAAACACGGTGCCGATGAAGTACAGGCTGATGGACGTCCTCGCCTGCCCCTACGACAAGACCTTCCCCCTAAGGCTGGTGGTCTTAAAGAGGCGGGAGTACCCCGAGCGGCAGTACACATGGCCCCGCAAGCCATTCTGCGAGGAGTACTGCGCCTACCGCGACTTAAAGATAAAGGACCACCCAAAGCCAGACACACTGCCCTGCGAGGAGTGCCACAAGTGGGAAATTGAGGCGGGGGTCATATACTGCCCCACCTGCGGGAGGTGGTACCCCATAATAGAGGAGATCCCCAGGATGTTGCCAGACGAGTTGCGCAACGAGAAGGAGGAGCTGGAGTTCCTCCGCTCAGTGGCAGAGGACTTGAAGAAGGCGGCGCCAGACATCGCCGAGAAGATACTACAACAGGGAAAGCCCTTCAACCTATCCACAAAGTAGCTTTCAATAAATTAAATACTGGGAGCAGTTTTACACATGCTCCCAGAGCTTAGCGACTTGGATCTTGAGAATCCGTCCTTCTCTGCCTCTGGGCCTGCGGAGTATACGGTCTCCTTTGGCAGACCCTGCAAGGTAGGTGCAAACGTCCGCGTGGATTCCCTGCTCTTTGCCTGGCCCCGCGTCTTCTCTAGGGCACTTGTGGCTGTCTACAGGTGCGAGGAGTTTTGGCCGCACTACGATGTGAAGACGCGCGCCGTGTCTGTGGGCAAGTCCATCTACGTAATGGTGGACTCCGTGGCCCGCCACGCCGAGCAGGACGCGGAGACTGTGCCACTGGAAGAGGGCCCACTATGGCGCTACGTGGCCAAAATAGGAGGAGCTGCGTTGTGTAAAACGTTAAGGGAAGTATTGCACATTGAGGCTAAGTGTAAAATGTATGGGAGGCTTTATTAGACCTTTGTTATTTTGCCGTTTAGCGCGTCTTCGAGCCTCTTCTCTACGTCGTCCCAGTTGACTACGTTCCACCAGTTGTCGACGTATGACCCTCTGTCGTTCTTGTATTGCAGATAGTAGGCGTGCTCCCACACATCAAGCGCCAGTAACACTTGAGCATTTGCGATGTGCATTAGGTTGTGCTTCTCGATTTGTACGACAAGAAGTTGCCCTGTCTTGGGCTCGTATATCAGGAGGGCCCACCCCACGCCTTCTACGTTTTTAGCGGCTTGGCTAAACTCCTCTTTGAATTTCTCAAAGGAGCCGAAGAACTGGTTTATTAAGTCGGCGGTGCGGCCTCCCGGCTTTCCGCCGCCTTTGCCATGGGGCGCCATGTTTGGCCAGAAGATGCTGTGGAGTAGGTGCCCGTTTAAGTGGAAGGAGAGGTCTCTCAGCACTGCCTTGATGTCTATCTGGGCCTCTCCCTTCCTGAATTTCTCAAGTTTTTCGAGGGCAGCGTTTGCCCCATTGACGTAGCCCTGGTGGTGTTTCTGGTGGTGTAGTTTCATTATCTCCTCGGCGATGTAGGGCTCGAGGGCGTTGTATGCGTATGGGAGTGGTGGTAGTTCATATTTTTTAACTTGCATGACACCCCCCTCGTTTGTCTCATTTAAACGTTTCTAACGCCGCTAGTCGGCGGTGAGGGTCTTCTCAACGACTATCGCCCCCAGGGCCGTTGCGGTCGCCGCAAAGATGAGCACGGCTGCAAAGTGGCTGGGGGGTGGGACGGCGCCGTAGACGAGTGCGCTTCGTCCAATTTCTGTGAGGTAGGTGAGGGGGTTGGCGTCGCTTATTGCCTGTAGCCAAGTGGGGAAGAACTGTCTTGGGAATAGGGCTGTGGATGTGAACATTAGCGGCATGGTTATGAAGTTCATGACGACGCCTGGGGCTTGTACATCTGCGGTGTTCGCGGTTAGTGCTGTGAAGAGGGAGGCGAACCCCACGCCGGCGGCCACAAGCGCCACTAGCCACTCGGCTAGGGCAATGGCGTTTACCGTGTACTGGACCCCCAGCACTGCGCCGAGGAGGAGTATCACAGGGGCGGCCAGTAGGCCTCTTGTAACGGCGCCAAGCGCCTTTGCCAAGTGGATTGCAGCCTTTGGAGTAGGGGTTACGAGTATTCTCTTTAGGTAGCCCACCCGCTTGTCGAACACGAGGCTCATCGAGGCGAACATCCCCGTGCTCATCATCAAGATGGAGATCATGCCGGGCAACATGTAGGCCAGGTAGTTGTCTACGCCGAAGTACTGCCTGAGGAATGCGCTGGGCATGCCCGCGAGGCTGTTGCCGAAGAAGAGAATCCACATGAGGGGCTGTGCCACTATCATTATCCACATGTATCTGCTTCTGACGAGCTTAAGCACCTCCCTCTTGTACAAGGCGTATACCTCCCCTATCATCTCCTCGCCCGCCTTATCCTCATGTACAACTGACGGATGTCCGTCTGCTCCCCCTCGATGGAGGCGCCTGTGAGATTTATGAACACTGTATCAAGACTGGCCTTCTTCACCTTGACGCTTTTGACGCCCTCTACCGCTTTAACGACCTCGGGGAGCACCTCCTCGGCGCCCCGCGTCTTTATGACGATTCTCCCATCCACCGCAACAACTTCACCGAATTTGGACAGAGAGGCGACGTCGGGTCTCCCCGACACCTCTAGCTCAATTACGTCGACGCCGTACTTGGCCTTGAGCTCATCCGGCGTCCCCACTGCCACAATTCTCCCCCTGTTTATTATCGCCACCCTGTTGCAGAGGGCCTCCGCCTCCTCCATGTAGTGAGTGGTCAAGAGGACTGTGACTCCAAAGTCTCTGTTTATGCTTTTCACAACCTCCCAGAGCCCCACTCTAGCCCCCACGTCTAGGCCCACGGTGGGCTCGTCCATGAAGAGCACCTCGGGCCCGTGGAGGAGGGCCATGGCCACCTCAAGCCTCTTCCTCATCCCAGTGGAGTACTTCCCCACGGGCCTCCCCGCCGCCTCCCACAGCCCGAAGTACTTCAAGAGCTCCCCAGCCCTCTCCCTCCAGTCCCTTACCCCGACGAGCCTTGCCTGTATTTCTAAGTTCTCCCACGCGGTGAGCTCGTCGTCTACAATGACCTCAGAGGCAATCCACCCAATCCTCTTCTTCACTTCCCTCGCCTCTTTTACCACGTCGAAGCCGGCGACCCACGCCCGCCCCGAGGTGGGCCTAGTTAAGCCGGTCAATATTTTGATCGTGGTAGTCTTCCCAGCGCCGTTTGGCCCGAGGAGGCCGAAGACCTCGCCTTTTTCCACGTGGAAAGTCACTCCGTCCAGCGCCACGACGTCGCCGTACCTCTTCCTCAAGTCCTCCGCTCTTATTGCCACATCTTCCGATAGATCGGTGAATATAAACTTATTTCAGCTTCGCCTGCCTTTTACTGCGCCTCCTCCTCTTTTCGCCGAGTTTAAAGTAGGCGTAGAAGCCGTAGACAAGGCCGCCGAATAGGGCCAGCCTCCCCATCCACGCCGCCAGAGCCACGGGGCCAATGCCCTGTGGCCTCACCACCATGGGGAAAACACCGACGTAGGGAATCGTCAACACCACCTTGCCCACTAGGTTGTTGCCCACTGGGGGCTCTCCCACCGCTTGGTCTGGGAGGTTGTTGTTGTCGCCCCAAGTCACCAAGCCGCAACTGCTACCAACTTGCTTGCTGTAGACTCTGTGTATAATCCAGCTGCCGGCCCACATGGGGTTCCGGGCCACGTATACCACTATGTCGCCTGGCGATGCTGTCTCACACGAGGCCCCCGCCAATATGACAAAGTCGCCGACTCTCAACGTGGGCTCCATAGAGTATGAAGACACCACGGCGATGGGCCACGCCACGCCGGTCGCTCTGGCGTAGGCCACTAAGGCCACCACGATGGCTACGAACCAGATGAGGTCCTTAACCCACTCCCTCACGGACGGGCAGTTGCACCCATATTAAAGTTTAGAGCTGATAAAGGAGCTGGGCCAGCTCCTCTAGGTCTAGGGTCTTCGCCACGATTTGCCCCACTCTCTTCATCCCGGCCTTTTTGCCCCACTTAACCTCTATCCCGAGGCCTAGCTCTGGCACTACCACGTCTACTTCAAAGCCGTCTCGCCAGTAGCCCACTCTGTGGCTTCTGGCGAAGTGCATGGCCACGGTTGCCTCTAAGAGCGCGGCCTCGTGCGGAATCTTCGCCCCGGTCCACTTGGCGGCGGCTTGGTAGACCAGTGGGTCTAATAGGTGGATTTTCCTAGGCTTCTTGTAGTCCTCGACCAAGCGGTAGGGGTCAATGTAGTAGAGCTGGCGCAGGAGGTAGAGGGACTCCAATAGGTTGAGGTACGAGAAGGCTATCTTGTGCGACCGGAGCTCTGCCTCCTTGGCCAAGGCGTTGAGAGAGACGGGGCTAGGGGCCGTCTCTAAGACCGCCTTGAGGAGGCGCTTCGCGTACGCCTCGCTCCTCTTAAGCCTCGCCAAGTCGAAGGCGAGGGAGGAGATCACCACGTCGGCGGCGCCCCCGGGGTTGCCTGAGGTGGCGCAGTTTACCACGGCGGCGGGGTAGCCGCCGCATTTGAGGTAGAGCTCAAGCGCCTCGGCGAGCTCCGTCCTCCACGCCGTGGGGTCTGCCCCAGGCGGCACGCCTTGCACCTCGGCGAATTTTTTAAAAGAGAGCGGGTACATGACGTAGTCCCGCCCCCACCCCCTCCGGCCTGGGAAAGTCTCCACCTCCCTCTTGGCGTACATGCTCACCGAGCCTGTGGCAATTATCACGTCGTTTTGAAAGTGCCCCTGGTCGAGGTAGAACTTGAGGGCCCTGTACCACTCCCTGGGGTAAGTCACCTCGTCCAGGAGCACCAAGGCGCTTGAGACGCCCCACCTCTTCTTAAGTTTTACAATCTCGCCGAGGACCTCCCCCAGCTCTCTGTGGTCAGCCGCCATTTCGCAGGTGTAGTAGAAAATAGTACGGGGATCTCTCCCGCCCTCCACGAGCTTTTTCACGAGCAACTTTAGCAGAGTCGTCTTGCCCACCTGCCGAGGGCCGAAGAGGAAGTGGAGCGCGGGGGGCTTCAGCGAGATTTCGTCAATGAGCTCGGGCCACCACTTCACTGGCTGAGAAAGCCACTTAGCTATGTGGGGGTCGTCCTCAAGCCGCCCTCGCCACCAGGGGTTTAAAAATCCATTGGAATTCAGAATTCCAAATGTTTAAAAGCTTGTTGGAACTCCAAAGTCCTAGAGGTCGTAGTACTCCACGTCTCCTCTCTTGATCCGCCTGACGGCTCCCCTCTCCACGAGGTATTCCAAGGCCTTTTCCACCTCGGCGGGGTCTGCCCCCAAGGCCGCTACAATATCTCTCGCGGCGAGGGGCCCCCTTGCCCTAATGAGCTCAAGCACGCGGGAGGCCAGCGGGGGCGGGCGCGAGGTGACGTAGCTGTACAGCCACAAGGCGGCTATGATAATTGCCGCGATTAGCCCCACTCTGGCGGCTAATGGGGCGATCCTCGGAAACGCCAGCGACGCCGCGGCGACGAATATCACCACCGCGAGGAGGGCCTCTAGGTACCTCATCTCAGCGGGATGACGGGCACCACTTGCCCCCCGCCCCCGCTTATGGCCACAATTTGGACGTTGCCGGCCTGCGCTATGTCGCGCAGGCCCATGAGGTAGATGTACAGCTCCGCAAGCCGCGCCGCCTCTGTGGCGTTGGCCCCCGCGGCCCTTATCAACATCTCAATGGCGGAGCGTGTGGCGTTTGCCACAAGGAGGATCTGCTGGGCCTGGGCCCTGGCCCTGGCCAGCGTGGCGTTGGCCTCGGCCATTGCGTTCAACACGACGCGGGTGTAGTTGGCCCTGGCGAGCTCCTCCACCCGCTGGCGCTCGAACTGGGCCCTGATGGCGTCCTGCTGGGCGGCTATCTTGCGGTTAATGGCGTCGGTAATCTGCTGAGGCAGGATAAAGTTTTGCACATTTACGTCGAGGATTTCCACGAGGCCCGCAACTGTGGGGTCAGACTCAATGGCCTCTCTATACTGTTGCTCTATCTGCCTCGCGATGACGTCCCGGTTCTCTATGAGGTAGTCCAGAGAGACCTTGGAGATGACGTCCCGGATCAGCTGCCGAGCCTTAGGCACTAAGACCTTGTCGTCGTAGTCAACCCCGGGAAACTTCTTCGCCAGCTCGTCGAAGCGGTCGGGGTTTATCTTGTACCGCACCACCATCTCCACGGTGACAGTCACGCCGTCCTTAGTGAGCACGGTGGGCGCGGCGAACTCGTACCGCCCGGCGCCGCGCTCCACGGCCACAAACTCAATCACCTCGACGGCGTACGTGTCCTCAATCAAGTACGCCCACGGCGCCTTAAAGCCAAACGCAGGCCCCTTCACCGGCTTACTCATAGTGCCAGTAACGGGGTCCACCACCACTGCCACGACGCCAGCTGGAAGAGTGTAGGCAGAGAGGGCGAGTAGTACAGAGGCTACCAAAAGGCCGAAGATAACCACAGCCACAATAGCCGCCGCCCTCCTCGACGGACCCCTAACCTCAATAGGAATATGAGCCATATCTGACTCTGACCACGTCTATATAAGCGTTGTCTTAGCAGGAAGCCACAGCCTATTTGCGGCGATCTGCGCCAGATACCCGGGGGGCAGGAAAATATGGCGATAGTCATTGGCCATGACGGATAGGCTTTTAGGCGTTACATGTGGGGAGTCGGTGGGCCAAGCGTCGGGCAAAACGCTAGGAATCTCCTTTCACTGCCCCTTGCTCTGTTGGCAACTCCCATGATTAAAATCATATTCTTCGCCTACGCCTAAAAGCGGCAGTTCGATGGCAGAGGAGCCGCCGTACGGCGTTCGCGCATCAAGAGGCATTTAGGGCTTGGCCACTCTTGCTAAGAAGACTTCTACGTTGTGAATCCGCTTGCGGTGGTGCTTATACATGGGCTTTATCTTGAGCACGGCCTTTTCTAAGACGTCGAGGCGGAAGCCCCACTTTTCCACCTGGGCCCTTATGTAGTCGAGGGTGGCCAGCTTGTGGATGGTGTACACCACGTCGGCCAGCTCCACTGCGCTACGGAGAAAAGCCACATCGGTGCCCCGCCCGCTCCAGATGCCGAAGGGCGGGTTTTGAAACGCCACGTCGAAGCGCCTCGCCAGCGGCGGAGCCGTGGCATCTGCGGCGAGGAAGTCCACGTCTAGCCCAAGGCCGGCCGCCGCCTGCCTCGCCACCTCCAGCGCCTCCACGTCGACCTCTACGCAGAGCACCCTCCTGGCCCCCATCGCCGCGGCGGCAAGCGCAAAACGGCCAGTGCCACAGCCAAGGTCCACGACCGAGTCCAACAAGCCGCGCATATACGCGTCCCACACGGCCGTCGCCACAATCGCCGCGTCTGTGGGATACTGCTCTAGGCGCAACTTAGGCCTCTTGAAGGTGGGCAACCTCTCGACGAATATCTCAAGCTCCCTTCTGCTTTGAAACATTGTACACAGCGCGGAGGTGTCTGTGGGCCTTAGCTAACACACGGCGCGAGCTGTCGTAGGTGAGCCTAGCCAAGGCCTTGTCAAAGGGGAGCCAGGCGTAGCCCACGTGCTCCCAGCTCAACTTCACCTCCTTCGTATGCGCCTTGGCGAGGAAAAAGATCACCTTCTTGCGCACCCTCCTGCCGCCCCGGTAGTACACGTACTCCACCTCCTCCCGGAAGCCCTCTACCAACTCCACGTCGAGGCCCGTCTCCTCCTTTACCTCCCTCAGCGCGGCCGCCTCGGGCGTCTCGCCGGGCTCGACGTTGCCCTTGGGGAAGTCCCAGTGGCCCGCGGGGTAGTGCAAGAGGAGGTACTCCGCTCCGCCCCCATCCCCGTAGTAGACCACGGCGCCTGCAGACACCTCGTCATACATACTCTCTTCCAGTGAGTCACGTATATAAAACAGTTCGACGGCATGCGCGTGGAGATCGTAGTCAAAGACGTGGTTAAGTACTACGGCGACTACCCCGCGCTCAGGGGGGTTACCCTCGAAGTTCCGCGCGGTGTGTGGCAGTGCCTCGTGGGGCCCTCTGGCAGCGGGAAGTCCACGCTCCTCCACATCATTGGAGGTGTGGACAAGCCCACCAAGGGGACTGTGGAAGTTGCGGGGGTGAGACTCAACGACCTCAACGACGACCAGCTGGCCGAGTTCCGGAACAAGAACATCGGCTTCGTCTTCCAAATGTTCTACCTAATCCCCAGGATGTCCATCCTCGAAAACGTGGAGCTCCCCCTAATCCTCCGCGGCGTCCCCAAGGCAAGGCGGAGGGAGGCGGCGCTTGAGGCGCTTAGGCTAGTCGGCCTCGGCCACATAGACCCAAGGCGCAGGCCCACCCAGCTCTCCGGCGGCGAGCAGCAGCGCGTGGCAATAGCCAGGGCCATTGTGACGCGGCCCCGCATACTGCTCGCCGACGAGCCCACGGGCAACTTAGACTCGGCCACCACCAAGGTCATAATGGACATCTTCACACAGCTGAAGAAGGAGCTGGGCATCACCATCGTCATGGTGACCCACAATCTAGAACTCTTGTCCTACTGCGACAGATACGCGAGAATGAGAGACGGGCGTATCGTGGAGCAGGGCTAGTACACAAACACCACCTCCCTTGGGCAAAAGACGCGGGGCCACATCCCCCCTAGCCCGGCCGAGACGTACATGGCGGCGGCCCCCCTCTTGTACAGCCCGCAGGTGTAGCCAAAGGCGCTGTTGGTGAACACGGCGCCGCCCCAGGGGAGGCACCAATGGCCGCAGTGGGTGTGCCCCGCTAGGTAGAGCCCGCCCACGGCGCTGTGGAAGGCGTCGGGGGAGTGCACGAGGACGACGTCTGCGTCCTTCACCGCGGGGTAGGACCTGGGGTCCTCCCTCCAGTCCAGGCCAAATATGCGGAGAGACCCCACCTGCACCCAGTCGTCCCTCAACACGTGGACGCCCGCATCCTCCAAGGCCCTGATCCCAACGCTGAGGGGGATCCGCCTGGAGGCCCAGTGCTCGTGGTTGCCCAACACGGCGATTTTCGGCCCCCTTATCTGCCCCAAGGCCTCTACCACGGCCTGGAGGTCGCGAGTCCACTCGTCGTAGGTGTCGCCGCCGATGAGGACTAGGTCGTACTCCCCCAGCGCCGGCGCATGCCACTCCCCGTGTATGTGGAGGTCGGTGAGGAAGAGTACCCTCCTCCCAAGGCCCCAGTCTAGCTCAGTGGCCTTTATGCCAACTGCGCCTGCCCCAACTGCGAGGTAGGCCAGGGGAGCCGCGGCGAGGGATGCCAAGAGAGTCCTCCTCTTCACGTGATTAACTTGAATAGTTTTTCTAAAACGTCTAGGGGGTCTCTCCCCAAGATGGTGATCATCGGCTCTTTGCCCCAGTCTCCCACGTCGACGATTAAGTCGGGCGCCCTCCCGCCGGTCTGCCTAAACGCCTCCTCCACAACCCACTGCATGGAGCCCCCCTCCCTAGCCTTCACCTCCTCCGGCTCGTTGCGCCTATCTACCACGGCCACCGCCATGCCCAAGGCCTTTGCCTTCTCCACAAGGCCCCAGTCTAGGCGGATGTTCATGGCGCTGCGAATCCGCGGGTCTTTCCCCATGGCGGCCAGTATCTTCCTAGCCACGTGGTCGCTGGCGCCGAAGGTGGGAGGCCCCGAGGGTCTCGCCTTGCCCATGTAGTTCACAATCCTCCCCGGCACAGCCGCCACGTCTCCGCGCCCAGAGGCGTACCTGGGGTCTATGGCGTAGCCTAAGTTGCTCTGCACCTCTGGTATGTACCTAGCCACCTCGGCCCCCCTCTCCTCAAGCGCCCTAAGCGCCGCAGACATGGCCTCGTAGGCCCTCCACCTCTCCGCCGGTATCTCCACCCACGCTGTGGAGTTGACGGCCCAGTGTCCCTTTCCCCTGGCCACACCGTACTTAATGGCTGTGGTAATTAGCTCCTTGGCCGTCTTAATGGCCTCCAGCGGGGCGAGCCCCTTTGCCAGCCCCGCGGCTATGGCCGCTGAGAAGGAGCAGCCAGTGCCGTGCGTCGCCCTGGAGTTTAGCCTAGGTGCCCTCAGCTCGTGGAACGTGCCCCCCACGTACACCACGTCCACTGCCTCCGGCGCGTCCAAGTGGCCGCCTTTTACTACGACGACCTCGGCGCCCAGCTCCCTGTGTATATACTCAGCCGCCCTCTTGGCGTCCTCTACGGAGGATATCCGCATACCCGTCAGCCTCTCTGCCTCATACCTATTGGGCGTCACCACCTTTGCCACGGGGAGGAGCCTCTTGGCAAGCGCCTCCATGGCGTCTTCGGCAATGAGGGGAGCCCCAGACTTTGCCACCATCACCGGGTCTACCACCAGGGGGAACCCCAGCTTGGAGACCGTGGCCGCCACCTCCTCTATAATCCCCCTAGTCCCCAGCATCCCAGTCTTTCCAGCGTCTATCCCCATGTCGTCCCACACCGCCATGATCTGCTCCCGGACGAGGCCGGGGTCGAGGCACTCAGCCCTCCTAACCTCGTAGGTGTTCTGTGCAGTGACGCAGGTCAGCGCAGTGGCCCCGTGGACACCCAACGCGGCGAAGGTTTTAACATCGGCGTGGACGCCAGCCCCACCCCCCGAGTCCAGGCCAGCTATGGTTATGGCCACCCTCCACATATAATCCACCATTGAACAGCCAATATAAAATTTATCTCAAGAAGCGATCCGTCTCGCGCCCTCCGCTCCTCCAAGGCTGACAGCAAAAAGCGATACGTCGCCGACAGCACGTGTACACTTCCTACCCCAATTGGAGTCCTACGTATTTTGACCGCCGTTGTTTCACAAACAGAGCGGGCTGTATAGGTGCTTAAGTGGCAACTGCGGCCACTTTATAGAGGAGAGTTAGCCGGGGGAGGGTGATGAAAGGGCACTAAGGGGTTATCTGCCCGAACCCGGCTCTGCTGACCCCCTCCCCTGAGATAAAAAGCTGTCTAGGTTTAAAAATTTTTCTCTTATCAATTCCACCCCTCCTAACCTCTTGTGTCGAGATGGATAATCGACATCTTTGCGTTATCATAAGCGACGCCAATTAGCAACGGCTGCGGCTAAGTGGCTTTGGCTAGAGGATGCCGCAGTCGATGAGTCTCTTCAATATTCGGTAGGTGAGGCCCCAGATAACCCAGTCTCTGTGGACAAAGGCGTATCCCGAGATCCACTCCTCCTCAGAGAGCTCAGCCTTAGACACCCACCTCGCCTCCGCCACCTCGCGGGGGTTGGGCGCCACCTCTCCCTCCCACTCCGTGAAGATAAACGGCACGACCTTCAGCCAAGGCGCGTTGCGGGGGCTGTGCGGCTCTAACACGCCCACTAGCCCCCTCGGCGTGACCCCCACCTCCTCCTGGACCTCGCGCACGGCGGTTCCGAGGAGGTCTTCGCCTGGCTTCCACCTCCCGCCAGGAAAGGCCACTTGCCCAGACCAGGGGTCGCCCGCCCTCTGCACGCGCTTAATCAAGAGCGTCTTTCCATCTCTCAGCAGGACACCCACCGCGGCCCACTCGGGCCCCCCGGCTGGCCACCTCTTCTCTAGGCACATTAAGATTTTTTACACGTGAGTTTATAAGCTGTGGCGATGAGGACGACTTGCCCCCTATTGACCTGTGAGATCTATTCCGCGGTCTGAGCCCTACTCTAGGGCCACCGTGCCGCCTCTGAGCACGCCGTAGTGAGTAACAATCCACCTAGTCTTTACCTGTCGAATGAGCACAGCCTTGGCTCCCTGCTCTGCGCATACAGCCTTCTTAAGGGCCACCGTGGCCACGTCTTTTTTCACCGACTGCACCACGCCGAAGACCGTGGCGGGGCCGACGGCCACGAGCACAGTCTCGCCTTGCTTAATCGGCTCGGGCTTCTCGCCGCCCATGCGGGGCATGGGCCTTGTCTCAATCTCCACGGCGGTCCACACGGGGGGCAGAGTGCCCGGCTTCCCAGCCACGGCGCCTGCCAACGCGTCGGCCTTGGTCAAGGCCGGGTCTAGGCCCGTCATTATCCCCACGAGGCCTCCCGGCCTCGCCTCCTCTACCTTGTGCCCGCTGTACTCAATGCTGAGGACCTTTGTGCGAATGGGCTGGTAGCCCTTCTCCAGCTTGAGGCCTGGCCTAATCTCAATCTCGTCGCCGACGCGGAGGACCCCCTGTAGCAGAGTGCCGCCTAGCACGCCTCCTCTGAGCTTCTCAGGCGGGGTGCCCGGGGGGTTGACGTTGAAGCTTCTGAGGACCGAGAACCTGGCGGGCTTCCCCGTCTCAGCCTCCCTCCTCGGTATCTCCTTGGCGAGGTATGTGGCGAGGACGTCGATGTTCACCTTGTGGAGGGCCGAGATGGGCACCACCTTGGCCTTCTCGGCCCACGTCCCTCTGAGGAACTCCCTTATCTGCTGATAGTTTTCAATGGCCTTCTCCCTCGTGACGAGGTCAATCTTGTTCTGCGCCACTACCATGTGCCGCACGCCGATTACGTCTAGCACCGCGAAGTGCTCGGCCGTCTGGGGCTGGGGCACGGGCTGGGAGGCATCCACCACCATCACGGCGCCGTCCACCACCGCTGCGTCGGAGACCATGGTGGCCACTAGGACCTCGTGCCCCGGCACGTCGAGGAGGGATATCATTCTGACAAGCTTCGGCTCGTTGCCGTTGGGACACTTGCCGTCTTGGAGCAAGCCATCGCTGTAGTAGTACTCATCGCCGCAGTCGTATATGCCCACCTGGGCGTATCCGAGCTTTATCGTCATGGCCTTCTTGATCTCCTCGCTGTGCCTCATGACCCAGACTCCGGAGAGGGCGTAGGTGGTCTGCGTCTTGCCGTGGTCCACGTGGCCGGCGGTGGAGACAATGGCGTCGGGGTAGACGAAGGTCATGACCCCCCTCTTACACCGCTTTAAATACTTATCTGGTTAATTTATATATAGGCGCGTTAGAGGAGACGTGGCCGTCGTCCGGCTGGAGAAGTTGCGCAAAGTTTTTGACAGAGTGGTGGCCCTGGACGACGTAGACCTCCAAGTGGGCGACGGCGAGATAGTGGCAGTCCTAGGCCCCTCCGGCTGCGGCAAGACGACGCTTCTCCGCCTGGTGGCCGGCCTCGACGAGCCCACCTCCGGCAGAATATACTTCGACGACAGAGACGTCACAGACCTCCCGCCGCAGAAGAGGGGGACCGCCCTGGTGCCTCAGACGTGGGCGCTGTGGCCCCACATGACAGTCTTTGAAAACGTGGCCTATGGGCTAAGGCTGAGGAAGCTGAGGCCAGAGGAGGTGGCGAAGAGGGTGAAGTCTGTGCTAGAGCTGGTGGGCCTCAGCGGGCTTGAGAAGAGGAAGCCCTTCCAGCTCTCCGGGGGGCAGCAGCAGAGGGTGGCGCTGGCGAGGGCCCTGGTGGTGCAGCCAGAGGTGCTCCTACTGGACGAGCCGCTGGCAAACCTCGACGCAAAGCTAAGGGTTGAGCTGAGGGAGGAGGTTAGGAAGATAGCCAAAAAGCTGTCTATAACCACGATATACGTCACACACGACCAAGAGGAGGCCATGGCGGTGGCCGACCGCGTCGCGGTGATGAACGCCGGCAGAATACTACAGGTGGGGAAGCCTGAGGAGGTTTACCACAGCCCTGCCCACTTCTTCGTCGCCACTTTTATAGGCCGCTCCAACGTCTTGAGAGGCCGCGTGGTCGAGAGGCGGGGAGAGGCCGCGGTAGTGGACGTGGGCTTCCCCCTGGCAGCCGTCGCAGTGGACAAGGCGGCCCCAGGCGAGGAGGTCCACGTAGTGTTTAGGCCCGAGGACGTGTACATGGGCGGCGGCGGGGTTAAGTGCCAGGTAGAAGACGTGGCGTTCCTAGGGCGCTACTACCAGGTCACGTTGGTATGCGCCGGGCGTAGGATAAAGGCAGAGGGGCCTAAGCCGCCGGCCCTCCCAGGGGAGGAGGTGGCAGTGGAGATAGCCAGGGCCTGGGCGTTTAAGCCATGATAAAGTGGTCCGCGGCAGTTGGCTACATCTACCTCGGCCTCTTTCTACTATTCCCCCTCCTCTTTATATTTTGGCAAGTGGTAGAGGGCGTAGCCGAGGTCTACAAGCTCGTGGCAGACCCGTTCTACGTAAACCTATCTCCAGACGCCTTCGCCAGCGCCGTGTATATCAGAGAGGGCAACCCGCCGACCCTCGTGGTGAGGGGGCCCGACCTCGGCGTCATATTCAACAGCCTGTGGGTCGCCCTCACAGTCGCCGCCGTGGACACTGCCTTGGGATTCCTCCTGGCCTACGCGTTGGCCAAGTACGTGTTCCCCGGCAGAACTGCCCTCGGGCTGTTGGCCACGGTGCCGCTCATAGTGATGCCCTTCGCCACCGCCTACGCCGTTAGGAAGTTCCTAGACCCGCGGTGGGGGACCTTGAACTGGCTCCTCAACGACGTCTTGGGCATCCCACTCAAGGTGGAGATCTCGGGCCTAGCCGCGGTGGCCCTCGTCCAATCCCTCATGTATCTCCCAATAGCCTATCTCAACATCTACGCCGCGTTGACTAGGGTCGACCCCACGCTGGAGGAGGTGGCCAACAACCTCGGCGCAGACGAGCGGCGCGCTGTGCGAGACGTGGTGCTCCCCCTGGCCACCCCCGGACTCGCCGCGGCCTTCGTCCTAGTGTTCATCTTCGCCATAGACGACGTGGCGGCGCCCATAATCTTCCAAGACGACCCAGCGGCGAGGAAGCTCCTCTCCTACCAAGTGTACTCCCGCTTCCTCGACCAGCTGAGGGGGCAGATAAGCCCAACGGCGGCATTCCTAGCCCTAGTACTCCTCACAATTGCCGTCACCTCCTTCCTCGCCGTGCGGAAGTACGTGGGGCTGAGGCAGTACGCCATGTTGATACGCCAGCTAAGGCCGAGGATATACAAGCCGGGCCCGCTGGGGAAAGTTCTAATATACGCAGTGGCCTTCCCCCTGGCGCTTGTGGCGTCGGCCCCCCTCCTCGGCGCCATTTCGCTAGTGTTCGCGGAGAGGTGGACCACGTCGCCGCTGCCCGAGTCGCCCAGCCTCTCCACCGCCGCCGAGAGGCTCGCCGCAGTTTTTCAAAACGAGCTGTTTGTAAGAGGGATTTGGAACACTGTGATATACGGCGTCTCCGCCACTCTGATAATGGTGGCGATAGGCGTGGCCGTGGCCATCGCCGCGGCTAGGCTGAGGGGGCCCGCCGCAGATGCGCTAGACGCCTTGGCCACAGTGCCCATAGCTGTGCCAGGCCTCGTGGTGGCCTACGCCTACTTCCTCACCTCCCTAGCCGCCGTCAGCTGGCTTAGGCCAATAAGCCCGGCGCTGGCGGACCTCCTAGACCCGTTGAGGCACCCAGAGTTCTACCTAGTCGTGGGCTACTCCGTGAGGAAGCTCCCCTTCGTGGTGAGGAGCATATACGCGGGGATGCAGCAGATACACCCCTCCATGGAGGAGGTGGCCTTAAACCTGGGGGACAGCTACTGGGGCGTGGTTAGGAAGATCCTACTGCCCCTACTGGTGACAAACGTGATAAGCGGCGCCTTGATAGGCTTTGTGTATGTCACAAGCGAGGTCTCCCTGAGCATAACCCTTGGAGTGCTCAAAGGCGTGGGAAGAGACACGGCCATGCCCATAACCGCCTTCATGCGCGAGCGTTTTGAAAGCGGGCTATACGGCGTACAAGACGCGGCTACCCTAGGCCTCCTCCTCGTCTTAATCCAAGTCACAGCTATCACATTAACCACGAGAGTGCTCAAGACGAGATACGGCTTCGTCCTTTAGACGAACCCTGCGCCAGACTGCAGTCGACGCAAACCCCCTGGGAGCCGCCTTGACACTACTGCCTATTTTAAATATCTACATCGTTTCAGGGGGCATGGGGCAGACGATTGACCCGAGGGATAAGATGAGGTTTGGCGAAGATTCCACCCGGCTAGTCGAGGCGGGGGCGAGGGCCGCGGCCAAAGAGCTGGGGATAAGGCTCGTGGTAGAGGACATGCGCGTAGAGATCGGCGACGTAGTCGCAGAGTTTGACGGAGGTAGGTTGAGAATTGGAAGTCTTGAGGTTAGCGTAGATGAGGACCAGTGGGCCGGCTTCAAGACGTTGCTCCTCTCCTTTTTAGCAAACCACAGGCGGCCTCCGACCGAGGCGGAGGTAAAAGAGCTCATCTTCGCCGCGACGGGTAGAGAGCCATAGTATTCCCAGTCCGATAGGAAATAAGAGATATAACGAGACTTATAGTGACTACGTGTCGCTGATCCCTGTGGACCAGCTCGACAGTTCTATTGTGGGTAAAAGAGTGGCGCTGACGCTGGCTACATGTAACCAAGTGGAGGAGTCCCAGTTAATGGTAGTGGAGGGGGTATTTCTCTACGTTTCCAAAGACAGAGTGGGCATTGAGACAGAGAAGGGGGTAGAGGTGGTGGAAAGGGGACTTGTGGTGGCTGCGCGAATTTTAAACACTTAAGAACCAACGGTGGTGGGTACATGGATGAGTTTCCCCTACTGCTGCATGTTGGATACTTCGCCACAGCGGGCGTAGGGATTCCCCCGGTGTCCGCGGCTAGGGCTGTCGCTGAGTACGTTCAACTTGCTGTGGAGGACCCTGAGGAGGCCGTGGCCGCGGCTGGAAAAGCGGCCGAAGTCGCCCGCACGGCTTTTGCCGAGCTGATTGGCGCATCCCCCGGCGAGGTGGCCGTGGCTGGGCCAGGCACACTCGCCGCATTGGAGAGGGCCCTCACGGCGGTGGGGTGCAGCGCTGGGAGAAACGTTGTGACTGACGACCTCGAGTACCCAGGCCTCTTGAACCTCGTCGCCACCTTCGCCAGCCGCTGCGGCTACGAGCTGAGAGTCGTGCGCCACAGAGAGGGCCAGCTCTCCCTCGACGAGTTTAAGAGGGCCGTGGACGGCGAGACGGCGGCCGTTGTGGTAAGCTCTGTCCAGTGGATTAACGGCGTCCGCCTCGACGTAGACGCCCTGAGCGAGCTTGTGGAGAGGACCGGCGCCTTTCTCATCGTGGACGGGATACAGGAAGCCGGCGTCAGGCAGCCGGCGCTTAAGAGGGTGGACTTCTACGCCGCCGGCACCCAGAAGTGGCTCATTGCTCCATTCGGCGCCGCCCTGACCTACGTGGGCCCCCGCATGGCGGAGAGGCAGTCCCTGCTGAGCGTAAACAACGCCGAGATGGACGTCTCGCCAGAGGCCTACTTCGCCGACGGGGAGAAGACCCCAGAGAGGCTGGGCCTCTCCAAGCCCAGGGGGGCTAAGAGCTTCGAGTTGCCGGGGATGGGGCCGGCGGCGGGGGTTGTGGGCGCCGCGGCGGCGCTCAGCTACTTGGCTAAGGTGGGAGACGTGGAGGCTAGGGTGAGGCGGCTGAGAGACGCTGTGTGGAGGGCCTTGGAGGAGGGCGGCCTAAAGGTGTTGACCCCAGAGGAGGCCGACTGGAGCGGCATCGTTCTCGCCACCACCGGGGCGCGGAGGGGAGACGAGGAGCTCTACTGCAGATTGAGGGAGGAGGGGTTTAGGCTCCACCTAAGGGGCATGTCAGGCGTGGCCGGGCTCAGGTTCTCGGCCCACTTCTACGTGGACGAGACGTGGGTCGACAGACTGGCCGCCGTCTTGAGGCAGCGCTAGCCGCTCAAAAGCTGTCTGATCTTGTCCACGTAGGCCCCCTCCACCACCGTGAGAGTGCCGTTTTTGTAGATGATGAAGGTGGGCGTCCCCCTAATCTTTATGCCCACTTTTCCAAAGGCGTCTGAGACGCCCATGGCTTGTGCAAGTGTGACATTGAAGCGGCATGCATATGGCTGCAAAGTCTTTGACATATTGGCCAAGGCGTCGCTCTCTGAGATCGCCCTCTTAATTGCGGCTAGGTACCATACGTAGTACAGCTTGTTTACAAGGTCGAGTGTGGCGGAGGGGCCCAGCTCATTATATGCGCAGTGGAGGGGCTGGTGCAGAGCCCATGCCGCATCTCCGTGGACTGGGAAGTCGACGAGGATGTAGTAGAGCTTGCCCTCCTGCACCTTCTCCTTAATCAACGGGCCCAGTTCCACATGGGCATAGGCACAGTAGGGGCAGAGGAGGTCAAAGAACTCCACCAAGACCACTGGCGCGCTCCCGTTGCCAAACCGCATGGCCCAAGGCGGAATTGGAAGCCCGCCTGGATTTACTACCTGCGGCGGCTGAGGAGGAGACTGGGAGATGAGGGGGGCCACTAGGAGAACTGCCACCGCCACCATTAACACCACAACAACGACGATTGCCAAATTAACAAGCCTCATGCTCCCACGAGCGACACCAGTATATAAATTGTGCCCCCGTAGAAAGACCCCGATCCCGGGGCTCGGGGGTCAAAAAGCTAGGGTATTTTCTGCATTACTGCTTGGTACTGTTTCCTCGCGGCGTCTCTCCACGCCGAGTAGATCTTGTCGCGGTAGGTGGGGTTGCCCAACTTGTCGTTTATCTTCATGGCGTAGTCGAGGGTGAGCTTCACCGTCTGGCCTGTGTCGGGGTCTGTGAAAGTGACGGGGCTTGTCAGCTCTCTGGCGAGGGCCTCGGCTGTTGCCTTGTCTATCTTCCCGCTGTAGTAGGCGTTGACGAGCTTCCACCAGGCCTGTTGTAACACGTCTTGGTTGTCCTTTACCGCCGCGTCGAAGTAGTACATGACTACGTTCTCCACGGAGATGGCTAGGGTGTCGTTGAAGTTTATGGTCTTGAGCGTCAGCAGGTAGTCGTATACCTGCTTTAGGTCGGGCCTCCTCTGGCCCTCAGGCGTGTTGAAGGCGTTGGGGTTCACCGGCATTCTGTTGATCTTTGGGTCAAAGACAATGACTTGCCCACCTGTTATCACCCAGGCCACGAAGGCCTCGGCGGCCTCTCTACACTTGGTGCCCTTCACCACGGCTATGGGGTCTCCGTTGACTGAGGTGTCCGGCGGGATGACGTACTTGGTGTCTGGGTTCTGAAGCTGGGCAGTGTAGCCATAGAAGTCAATTGTCCAGCCGGCGCCTATTTCGCCTGCGATTACTCCATCTCTTACAGCCTCGCTACCGCCGTAAATCTTGCCGTTGGCAGCCGTCAAGACGATTATACGCCAGCCCTCCTCCCAGCCATATGCCTGGAGAATTATCTCAGCAATCCTAGTATTGCTGGTCGACTGCGTCAAGCTGGCCAGCCCAGTCACTGGGACCCCACGCGCCGCCGCTCTTCCATACTCAAAAGAGGCGAGGTCTGCCCACGACTTAGGCTCCGAGAGGCCGTAGCTGCCCAAGACCTTCTTGTTTATCGTAATGCCGAAGCTGGACACGGCCCACGCCACCCAGTACACCTTCCCATCGCTCCCAACCCTCATCATAGGCATCCCCGCTATTGTCTTCGGTATCTGCGCCATGGCGGCCTTGACCTCCGGCCCCTCAAGGGGCAACAACAAGCCGTCTGAGTAAAGAGAGTCGAAGAGGGTGGGGCCCCCGCCCCAAGCCACGTCCGCCTGCCCCGCCTGGATAATCGCCCTCCACTGGCCAGCAGCCACAGGCCTAAAAACCACGTCCTTTACCCCATACCTCTTCGCCACGTCGCTCTTTAGGAAAAGAGTACGCGCCGCGTCTAGGATATCGGTGGGGTGCCTAGTTAACACCACCAGAGTTGTACACGCAGAGGGCTGCGGAGTGGTTGTTGTCTGTGGCGGCGTCGTGGTGGTCTTCGGCGGAGTTGTAGTAGTCTGAGTAGGCGTCTGCGTAGTAGTCGGCGGCGTTGTAGTCGTGGGGCTGGGGGTCGGCGGGGCTGTGGTAGCTGGAGTAGTCGTGGCAGTGGTTGGCGGAGTCTGTGTAGCAAAGTAGGCGACCACCAGTGCAAGAACTACAACGGCGATTAGTCCCGCTATTAGGCCCAATCGCATATACTCCCTATTTCCCTATCTTTTATACATTTCTAATCGTGTTGAATCAAGGCCGATGTTGAGGAAGGATAACTGTTATAAATTCGGCCATGTTGGTATACATGCGGTTGGGAATAGCAATATTCCTGGTGGCGGCGCTCGTAGCCGCCCAGCAAATCTATGTCCCAATTCTGGCCGACGTGGCCCATGGAGAGGCCACCAAGGGGCTCGACAGGTGGGTCAACAGCACGGCCAATCCCGACGCCATATCAGATTTCGCAAAGCTCTACGTCCTCGTGTCGCCCGGCCTCTCCGACCCAACGCTAGACCGGTTGAACAAGACGAAGATTGCCACGTTCATTGTGGGGGACTTGTCCACAGTTGACCTCTCCCAGTTCAAGGTGATAATACTCGGCCAGCCTCAAAAGCCGTTGACAGACGCCGAGCTCGCGGCTTTGAAGAAGTGGTTTGACGAAGGCGGAAAAGTGCTGTGGTGCGCCGCAGACAGCGACTATCCGGCGCAAGGCTCCGAAATGGCGCAAGAAGTGTGCAACGACGTGGCTGAGTACTTGGGTGCCCACATTAGATTGGACTACGTCTCAGTAGAAGATTCGAAGCACAACGCCGGCGCTGGGTATAGAGTGGTAGGTGTGATAGACCCGCCGCCGAACTTGGCGTTCCTCGGCTTCATGGCCCAGCGTGTCCTCTTCCACGGGCCGGGCGTAATAGCCGTGGTGCTCCCCAACGGCACCTGGGTCCCAGCCACAAGCCCAGTCGTGCCTAAGTACTATAACAACATAGCAGTAATTGCCAGAACTACTGAAAACGGCGTGATCGTTGAATCTAGGACATCCGCCGATGGCAAGGGGAGAGACGGCAAGGCCCACAAGGCCGGCGACAGGGGAGTCTTCGCCCTAATGGCTGTTGAGTTTATGCCAAGTGGAAGCGTCTTGATCCTGTCCGGCGAAACTCCCTACGGAGGCTATGAGCCAGGCGTGGCGCCCGTCTACTACGGCGTGCCGTTGGACGGGCCGAGATTCTTCAGAAACCTAATGCTCTGGGCCACCGGCAACTACAGAGAGCTCTCCACCTTCATAGCACAGACGCAGGCCACAGCCGCCATGTCCAACCAGCTGGCCACCCTCGCCGCTACCACTGGCAACTTGGCCAACGACGTAGCCGCGCTGAAGTCGACTGCAAACCAGCTCAACTCGCAGGTGGGACAGTTGTCGGGGCAGGTGGGCCAAGTCAGCTCACAGGTAAGCGCCCTCTCGTCGCAGATAAGCCAGCTCAACCAGAAGATTGACCAGCTCACTCAGCAGCTCAACGCCGCCGTGGCCGAGGCCAACAACGCCAAGACCGTGGCCTTCATAGGCACAGCGCTGGCGCTGATATTCGCAATAATCGCCGCAGTCCTCGCAGTACGCAGAGGCGGAGGGAGAGAGACGCGATGAGGAGCCTATTGCTCCTCTTCCTTGCAACGGCGCTTGTTTTTTCCGCCTCTCTTGTAGACCCCCGCTGGGCAGTCCCGGCCTACGTTACGCCTGGCGGCACGTTTAACGCGACCTTCGACGGGCCTGTTATGGTTAAGACGGCGGAGCTCGCGGCGCCGGGCGTCGGGCCCATAAGGCTTGAGGTAGTGTCCACCAGTGGCGCCGTGGCCACGCTGAGGGTGCCCCCCGGCACTCCCGTGGGCCTCTACGACCTCGTGATAAACGGCGGCGAGGTGTACGAGCCCAAGGCCGTGTGGGTGGGCAATGTCACTGGGCCGCTGAGGATTATCCAGCTCACCGACGTGCACGTCGGCGTGGAGTTGGACATGGCCTCTGTCTATAGGCTGATCCACGGCGTCTTAGTGGCAAACTCAGGCCCATACGACGTGATCTTCTTCACCGGGGACTTGGCAGACGTGGGCGGCCAAGTGTGGCACTACGCCCTCTTTGTCAGATATGCGTCAATGGCCACAAAGCCCGTCTTCGCCATACCCGGCAACCACGACCACGCCGGGGACGACCCCCTGGTGAACTACAGGAGGTTCGTAGGGCCGCCGGTGTGGTATAGAGTGGTGGGCCCATACCTCATAATAGGCCTGGACAGCGGGGAAAATGGCTTTTTGACTGACGGCCAAGTCAAGTTATACGAGGAGGTGTTGAAGAGGTACCCCGACAAGGTGAAGATCGTCCTTGTGCACCACCCGCCCTTCTACCTGCAGAACGGCTATGTGGTGGAGACGTATAGGGGGCCGCAAGACGTGGATAGACTTAACAGAGACCCCACGGGCAGGAGGTCGTATTATATCGTTTACACCAGCTACCTCCAGAACCGCCCCGCCTATGAGAAGTTCTTAGACTTGACCATTAGGTACAAGGTGGCGCTGGTGATGGCGGGCCACGTCCACAGCGGCAACTCTACGATCGTGATAAACGGCACGTACTTCGTCACAACCAGGACGCTGGGCGGGTCTATAGACACGTCACACGGCTTTAGGACCTACGTGGTGTACCCAGATGGAAGAGTGGAGGTGAGCAGGGAGACGTGGACGTACAAGAACTTCGCAGTGGCCACGTGGGGCTCTAGGGCCGCCCAGTTCTACATCGACAGCGAGTTTGTAGGCGGCGTGGTGGCGGTGGACCTCCCCGGCAACTACACTGGCGTGAGGGCTCTGCAGGGCGACGCCAAGTTGCTAGATGCGAAAGTGCACCCGATGGGGAAGTACGCCAGGTACACAATAGCCGTCTCTGGGAGGCCCGTCTGGCTTGCCGTGGGCGACTACGCCCCGGCGCCCACGATTAAGGTGGAGAAGATAACGCCGAGGAGCCCCACCACAGGCGACCTAGTGACGATCAACTTCAGGGCTGAGGACCCCGCCGCCGGCGTGCCCTTCATAGTAGTGAACGGCACCCGCGTCTTGGCGTCCTACCTAGAGGAGCAGCCGGTCTACATCTACAGGTTTAAGTACAGCAAGCCCGTCCAGCTCAGCGCGGCGGCCCCCGGGGGACAGCCGCTCACAGTGCAGATAGGGGCGCCCACAGCCACGCCAAGCCCAACGCCCACGCAGACAACTCCACAAGCCACGCCCACAGCCACGACCCCTGCCCCCACGCCGACGCCACAGCCCACGACGACAACAACGCCGCAGGCCACGCCGCCTTCTCCTATAGCTTCCACGCCGACGGCGACGCAGCCAACGGCCACTGTCACAAGCCCCACCCCTACGGCCACTTCCGCGCCTCCGCCGACTCTGCAACCTCAGCCAGCCAGCTTCCCAGTGGAGGCTATCGCGTTGATCGTTATTGCTATTGTCGGCGCAGTTGTCGTGGCGGCTTTGGCTAGGAGGAGGTAGGTTTAAACCCCGTTTTTTCCCCCACTTCTCTCAGCGCTGTGCATATATCTTCGAGGGAGAACCCCTCCCTCGCCATTTGAGCCACGAAGAGACCTAGTAGGGTGGGCAAGTCGGAGGCGGGGCCTATTGCCACGGCCTCCCGGCCCCCCTTGGCGTATACAAGTCTGAGGAATGCCCCCTGTTGCTCCACCTTGAGCATGGCCTCTTCAACGGCCCTGTTTTTATCTCTTCCGCCTGTCGAGGAGCACCTCGCCAGTGGCCAGCCGCACTTCCACTATGCGGTGGTAGGGGATGTACCTCTCCCCAGAGCCCGTGGAGATGGTAACCCCTCCGCTCCCCACCTCTACCACGTCGTCGATGGAGGCCACCTCCTCGCCTCCCGCTGCCCCCCTGCTTACATAGGAGAAGTAGGCCTTGGCGCCCGTCCACTTGAGCTTGTTAAACAGCTGGCGCATTGGATTAACCACATATTTTAACCGCTTTCCTAATATATCTTTGCGCCCCCACGTTCATGGACCCCAGGAGAAATGTGTGGGTGAAGATCATACGGGAGAAGGCCAAGCCGATTGAAGCTTAGGCGCGCATTGCGCAAGAGGGCCCTGGGCCACGTGTTCGAGATCGTTTTTATTACCGCGTCCTGTTGAGGCTGCGCCGTCCTACACTACCCTCTTTTTCACAACGAAGTAGTCTCCCCGCCTCTCGACGATGTGCGTCTCTAGGAACTTCTCCCACGCGCGCTCTACGGCCTCGGTGCATTTCCCGCGGCAGGCCCATTTTCTAAACCACAGCCCCTCTAAAAGCGCCAGGGAGAGCCTCTCCAGCTTTTTCTCAACGTCGGCGGGCCTTACGAACATTATGTCGCACTTGTAGGGCGTACCCCAGCAACACAGAGAGGCCCTAGGCTCTGCCTTCTCGGAGAAGATTACTATGTCTAAGTCGCTTAGAGGCCCCGGGGCCCACGACCCCGTTACCAAGGCCGAGAAGTTCCCGAGCATAGCCCTTAGATACTCGGCAATCTTAGAAGAGCCCGGGACTACCTACCACACTCCATGCCTCCACCCACTTTATGACCCTCCTCGCGTGTTCCAACGCCCTCATGGCCATGGACTCTGTGAAATACTCAAACGGGTTGCCCTCGTCGTATACGTCAGGGCACCGGGGCGGGGTGTAGAAGTGGTCTAGCTCCGCCGCCACCTCTTTGACCTCGCCCGGCGCTTGGAGAGACAGCTCCCGCTCTGCCGCCTCAATGAGCTTTAGCACAGAGTGCCCGCCCTTTGCCACGCCCCTCGCCCGCAGCAGGGCCTTTACCGCGAGCTCTGCCGCTTGTTGAGCCTTAAAACAAGCCCACTCGTAGTACCCCCTAGCCAAATCTAGCTCAGCCGACTCCAAGTTCCTCCGCGCTTGACGCATCCACCTGGCAAACTCCCTCTCCACACAGACACCGAGACAAACATATAAAAGGGTATAGAGGGTGAACCATGGAATTGGCAATAGAGAGGCCGCTTCCAAAGCCCACGTCTGCCGACTACGCCTCTGCCCGCCTTCTTGAGGCGCTTGTGGAGGCTAGGCTAGCTCTCGACTTCCTCAGACGCGGCCTTACTCGCAACGCGGCTGGAAAGGCCTTCCAGGCATGGAAGGCTGTGCTCGCCGCTTTGCTCAAGCTTGAGCTTGAGAGGCTCAAGGCCTTAGCCAAGGCCGAAGAGGAGAAGAGGTGGCTAGAGGAGAGGGCGGTGGCAAGAGTGCCCACCACGAAGATGCTGTCTCTCTCCCAGCTGTTGAAGGAGGTGGGGTATCGGGAAGTGCCTGCGTGGACGAGCTTGGCGCTGGACCTACACGACTATCAGTACCACGGGCCAGATCCGGATATGGCCCTTAGCAAATATCGCACGAGGGAGGAGGCGGCCTACTTCATTAGGAGCCTTGTAGAAGTGGTGGCTGAGTACGCCGAGAGGCTGAAGAGTCGCGTCGCGTGGACTAAGGAGCACGAGGAGGCCTACAAGGCGCTGGTGGGGGAACTGTAGCTCGCCCCTGCGCCCAAGCTCCAGCGCCTCAGGTGGCGTATTTATAGCTGGGTTTTTGCCATTTTATGGACTTGGAGGACGTGGTGGCCCCCGAGCTGCGGCCCGTTGTGCGCTACCTCTTTACTGGGGACGAGGGCGCGTTGAAGGGGCTCGGCGTCGACGTCTCTGCGGTGTTGAAGATGGCGAAGCCGCTCCGGATGGTGGTAGTCGCGCCTAGCTTCGTAGGCGTCAAACTCGACGTGTGGCCGAGGAGGCGCACCTCATCTGGCTAGACCCCGACCTGGGGAGAGTCTCCGCCTACTACGTCCACTGCCCATTTAGAGTGCCGGGCGCAAGGCGCCTTGAGGTAAACTGACTCATCGTCAAAGTGGCCGACGACGCTGGCTTTAGGAAGTTCCTAGGCTACGCCTACGACGCGGCGCTGGGGGCGCCCCCGGCCAAAGGCTGTGTCAGACTGCTGGGGGAGGTCGTGGTGTGTATACGCAAGAGGCAGAAGTACGTCGACGAGGTGGTAAGGAGGCTGGCCTATGGGCTTGAGGTGGCCGCCAGAGAGACGGCGGCCCAGCGCATAGCGGAGAGACTCAGAAAGCTGGGGTTGTACGTTGAGACTTATAAGGGCAAGGTGTCGCTACCCTTCGTAGACCCGGGCATAGACATAGACGCCTTGACAAACGCGCTGAGAGGCGTCGTGGAAGAGGTAGACCTCGGCGACTTGGGCGAAGGGGAGGTAGAGCTGAAGTGTAGCAGCGTGGGGGACGAGGGACTGTGCACTGTGGAGTACAAGCCCTCCGAGGAGTTCCTAGAGGGGCAAGTGGTCGAGGCGCTGGAGAACGCCCCGAGGGACGTCCACCGCTTTGACGTAGGCGACTACGCAGTTGAGTACTTCGGCGTGGGGCCAGTCCTAGGCGTAGAGGCACCCTTCGCAGAACTCCAGCTCGAACTAGACACAGTCAGGGAGCTCGGCCTCATATACGCAGAGGAGTACATCGCCGCCTCCCACCCCGCCCGCGGCAGACGCGCACTGCCGCTGGCAAAGCCCACCGCCGTTGAGGTGAAGAGGGTAGACTGTCTCTCCAACTACCCACTAAACACAGTCACAGCCATGAAGCTGACACAGGGCCACGCCCACTAGCACAGAGCAAGCCACTATGCGTTAAGCGCAGACCTTTTGACTCATCAAAACCTATTTAACATGTGGCACTCAAAGAGCCATGGAACTGGCAATTGAGCGCCCACTTCCAAAGCCCACGTCGGCTGACTACGCCTCAGCCCGTCTTCTTGAGGCGTTGGTGGAGGCCAAATTGGCATTGGAGTTCCTGCGCCGAGGTCTCACCCGCAATGCCGCGGGTAAAGCCTTCCAGGCGTGGAGAGCCATCTTAGCGGCGCTCCTAAAGCTAGAGCTGGACAAACTCAAGGCCATAGCCAAGACGGAAGAGGAGCGGCGCTGGCTAGAAGAAAGAGCAGTGCCCAGCGTCCCTACGACGAAGATGATACCCCTCTCGCAGATGTTGAAAGAGCTGGGCTACCAAGATGTCGTGTTTATAACGAGCCACGCCTTAAGCATCCACGGGTATCAATACCACGGGCCAGATCCAGACATGGCCCTCAGCATTTATCGTACGCGGGAAGAGGCTGCCTTAGCCATTAGGGAGTTGGCCAAGGCAGTGGCACAGTATGCAGAGACGTTGAAAAACCGCGTCACGTGGACAGAGGAACACGAGAGAGCCTACGCGGCACTAGTGGAAGAACTCTAGCTCTACTAGACTGCCGAGACAACTATATGGCGTAAACTATTTAGGGCATACTATGGACGATAGTTATGGAACTGGCAATAGAGAGGCCACTTCCAAAGCCCACATCTGCCGACTACGCCTCTGCCAGCCTACTCGAAGCGTTGGTAGAGACCAAGCTTGCTATCGACTTTCTCAAACGCAGGCTCACCCGTAATGCGGCGGGTAAGGCTTTTCAAGCGTGGAAGGCCGTACTCACCGCTCTTCTCAAGCTTGAGCTTGAGCGGTTGAAGGCCGTTGCAAAGACGGAGGAGGAGCGGCGCTGGCTAGAGGAGAGGGCTGTGCCGAGGGTGCCCACTAGCAGAGTGGTCGCACTCTCGCAGATGTTGAGAGAAGTTGGGTATGAGGACGTGGTTGGCGCTACCTTTGTGGCGCTGTCTCTACACGATTACCAGCACCACAGTCCCGACTCGGACATGGCGTTGAGCAAGTTTAGGTCTAGGGAGGAGGCGGCGATGGAAATTGCCACATTTCTCCGTACAGTGGTCAAATATGTCGAAAAGCTGAAGGGGGCCTGCGGCTAGTGTGACAGACTTATCGGCGAGTTGAAGGAGGAGCTTAAAGGGGTGTAAGCTCGGCCGCGGGCGGGTTTTTCATCCCACCGCCGCTGGCGGGCGTCCAACCCATCTCTCACTCTCCCCCATTTTAAAAGCTTGTCGGCGTAATTTCCTGCTCCACGGCCACGTCGCGAGCCAGCGGCACGTCTAAGACGAGCCTCAGCGCGTAGGCCGGGCCAGGCCCCAGCCCCGCGACGCCGTTTCTAAAGAGGTCGAGGGCCTCGTCCCTCGGAGTGCCGGCTATTATCACCACCTTGGGCCCTGCGAGTCCGCGGAGGTCTACCACCTCGCGGACTGCGCCGCCCCGGCTCTCGGCGAGCTTCATCTTGTGAGTCTTCTCGGGGGTCTTAGCCACTAGCTCCAGCCTCGCGGCCCTAGCCTTGACAAGCCAAGCTTCCACCACGGCCTCCACCTGGCCGGGCCCCACAGGTCTCACAACGGCGCGGGCGTAGTCGCCCTGAGGCGTGGAAATGAACAGCTCCCCCGACGCAGACTTAGCCATGGCGGGGTCCAACACGGCGAGCATAAAGCCTCTGTAGGGCCCCTCCTCCACTCTACACCCCGCCGCCCTGCCGTAGATCCAGTCAACGAACGCCACAAGGGCGTATTCGCCCGGCTTAGGCAAGCCTCTAACCACGCCGCCCGTGGGAGTAAAACGCGCCCAGCCCCGGGAGCTCCTCCCCCCGCTTAAGTAGAAGAACTCCACATAGCCCAGCGCACAGTTGGCAGACTCCCAGCCGCGGGACTGGACAAAGCGTGCGGCCCGGCGCCACTTCCACAAACCCCACCCAAACAACGGGCCCACTATGAGCGTCATGATGGCCACGGCGAGGAGACCGCCTTTGGCGAAGCCGACTAGCACCACCACCAGTAAGACCAAGAGCGCGTACCAAGGCCGCGTACCCCCTATCACCACCACGTCCACTCCCACGGTCACGCCACCCTTTAAAAAGTTCACCCCAAGCTAGGCGTCCAGCCACGGGGGCTGTGGAGTCACCTCTTCCTCTACTGTCACGTCCCGAGACGCGGGCATGTCGAGGACGAGTCTGAGCTTGTAGCTGGGGCCCCAGCCAAGCCCCGCCACGCCTTCGGCGGGCAAATCTAGCGACCAGGCGTGGGACGTCCCCGCCACCACGACCACCCTGCGCCCGTAGAAGCCTCTAAAATCCACCCTTCTCTCCGCTGTCCCACCTCTGCTCTCGGCTAATGTCACTCTGTGCGCTCCCATAGACGTCTCCACCATCAGCTCAAGCCTGGCCGCCCTCGCCTTGACAAGCCAAGCCTCCACCGCCACGTCCGCCAAGCCTGGCCCCGCGGGTCTCACGGCGGCTCTGGCGTAGTCGCCATGGGGCGCGGAGACGGACAGCCGGGCGGAAAGGGTATAGGCCCTCTCCGGGTCTATCACGCCCACCACCATCCCCCTGTAGGGCCCCTCTTCCACTCTGCACCCAGGCGCCCTTATGTATATCCACTGCCCCGAGGCCACTACGACGTAGCTCCCCGTCTCGGGCCACTCATACCTAGGCCCCCCAAGCGGCTCAAAATTCGCCCACAGCGACGAAGCCCTCCCCGAGAGCCCAATTTCGACAAAGCCGGGAGTGCACAACAGCTTCTCTCTCCACACGGCGAGCCCGAGGCCCCTGGCCCTAGCCCACAGCCGCGCCGCCCTCACCGCGTTGAACAGAACATACGCCAAGACTCCCAGGGCAATTGCATACGTCACTGGGTGCACAATGGCGAAAAGCACGGCGAGGCCGGGGACGAGGAAGGCAACAGCCAGAAGGGCCTCCCCCGGGTGCTCTACTCCGACGATGAAAACCCACTCGTCCACCCACTCACCCTGCTCTGAGTACGCCGTCATATAACGCGGGCCCCCGCCCCCAGCGGCTGGACAAACGCCTCCTCGCAGGACACCGCTACGGCGGGCCTCCGCGCAACCCCAGCCGCCAAGCCGCCCTGCCACACGCCCGCTCCGGGGCACCGCTCGACGAGTCTGCGAAGTCCACCACAGTGCTGCAAAGCCCCTTGCCCAAGAGCCCCTCGTCGACTCACACGAAATAGTGAGAGTTGCGAGTTAAAAGCCTTACCCAGAGGAAAGCTCGGCGTATCCCAGGCCGTAGGTCTTCCCGTCGCCGAAGCCCACCGCCGCGCCGTACTGCACCAAGGCCCAAAAGTGGCGCGCCCTCCTCTTCCCCTTCACCTCGTAGGTGGCCCAGCCCACTGCCCCCACCTGAGACGCCCCGTCGGCGTACACCACGGCTGTTCTGAGAGAGGCCTTGGCCACGGCCACGTAGCCGTAGGCCCAAGCCGCCACCCTCCTCACAAGGCCCTCAGTGGCAGAGAAGCCCAGCACCTCCTGCGAGGAGGGGCCGAGGGCCCTGGCCGCGTGAAGGCCGGCGGAGAGGGCAAGGTTGTGGGGAGCCGGCATTACGTCAAACACGCGCCCCCTCTTAAACCTCACCGGAGTCAAGAACCTTAGGGTAAAGCGGGGCGGGGGGTCGCCGCCCACCTTGAGGGGCCAGGCCTCCGCCTTAACGGCCTCAGCCCTAGCCCCCTCCACCTTGACCTCGCTGAGCTTAGCCACGGCCTCCCCCACGTACTCCCCCAACACGGCGAAGCGCGCCGAGACAACCTCCCCAGCCTCCACCCTAGACCCCCTCAAGAGGGGCTTTCCCCCGCGGAGGAGGGGAGAGGCGGAGAGGGGCTTAGGCCCAGGCGAGTCGTGGTGTCTCCCGCCAACTAGCCAGTAGAGGATTGCCCTAGCCGCAAGGCCGGAGAAGCGCCTAAAGACCACGGACTCAAGAAGGCGGAGCTCCACGCGCAAAATCCAAATCACGTAGAGCTAAAAACAGCTACATTATATTTGTCCATGAGGCAGATCCCGGCCCTAGGCTTCGAGTGGCAACACGTCGTCGCCGCACTCAGCCGCCACAACGTCAAAGAGCTGTGGCTCTCCAACGCGAACCCCTCCCACGAGAGGGTAAGGGGAGCTGTGTCAGAGCTGGAGAGAGTGGCCAAGAGAATGGGCGTGTCGTCTATCCACGCCGTGGAGGTGCCCACTGACGACGTACGGACCCGCGTAAAAAGGCGGCAAAGGCATTTGTGTCAGTTATCCCCACGTCTGCCCCCAGAACTGACGCAATAAGGCGCTAGCTAACAGTCGGCACGTAGGCCACATCACGAGTCAGAAAGGGAGACCATCCCCACGGCCCTGTTCACGAGGCGCCTAAAAAACCTAACGCTACCTACGCCCCCAAACACTTTCCAGCGGCGTCCATCAGCCCCCCACACGGCCCCTCCATTGTACACAACACCTCTCCGACGCCCCAAACCGATAAGCGACACTCCCATATACCACGAGCCAGCTCAAACCCCCGCCCGTCGAAATACGCCTCGCACCGACCCCAATGAGAAACAGCGCCGTTACCCTCGGCGGAAACACCCGCGCCAGCGGCATCCCGTCGAACACCACCACGTCGATAAACCCTGGCACACACCCTAAGAAGCTTGGAGGAAATGGCGACGCCCCCCGTCAAAATCCAAATCCTATCCACTTGGTAAATGGGCACCCTCCTCTCGCCGCCGCCCCTCTGCCTAATCACCACCGCGCCCCTAGAAAAGCCCAGGTAGACCCCCCAGCTCTTAATTACCAGCTCCATGGCAGTACGCGAAGAAGGGACATGAGTCCGGGCACCTAGGCGCAAGGCCGGGGTCGCACCTCGACGACACAAGCTCCATCAACGAGCCCCCTCCTCGGAGAACAGCCTCCTCAGCGAGTCGCCAACCACCACCGGCTTAGCCTTAACCACGTCGTCAACGTGGACGTACAGCAGAAGCCCCCTCTCCATAGGCATCTCCTCATCCGCCTCCAGGGCCAAGGCGTAGCCAGCCACAGCCAGCTCACGCCGCGGGCCCCACCTTCACCTCCACCACCACGTCGTAGGCCAAGGCGTCGGACCTCACGTAGGTAAGGCCCAGAGGCCTCCCGTCAACCACGTACTCAGTCCACAGGGGAACGGCCCTAGCCGCCAAAGAGTCCCCATCCACGTGAGACCTAGACCTAACCTCGTCCACCCTCGCCGCCACTTGCACCGCCAGCCACCTAGCCAGCTTCACCCCCCTCACGTCAGGCTCAAACTCCGCCGCGGCCGCCGCATCCTTAGCCACACCCTCA
The DNA here is from genome assembly GCF_000015805.1 of Pyrobaculum calidifontis JCM 11548. NCBI lineage: Archaea > Thermoproteati > Thermoproteota > Thermoprotei > Thermoproteales > Thermoproteaceae > Pyrobaculum > Pyrobaculum calidifontis. The sequence goes on from NC_009073.1 coordinate 259,967, forward strand.
GCGTCAAACGCCTGCAAAAGCTCCCACCCAGACGCCACACCATCTTCAACAAGCCTACGAAGCCGCTTAAGAGACAGCCTAAACACCTCGTGGATATACGCCCCATACTTCACAGCCCGAGAAGGCCGCCCCTCGACGCCCCCCACCCTCCTCAAGTACACGTCCCGCCTAGTCTCACACACCCCACCCCCGACCTCCGACACCGACACTCTAACCCCCAGAGGAGGCGGAGCCACAGGAGGCGAGTCCCAGCGCCACCCCCTAAGCTCCTCAGACACCTCCACCCGCACCGACTTGAGCCACCTCAACTCCCGAAACATACCCCCCAGAACGCCCAACTATAAAACCGTTTGTATATGTATATGTCAAACTTTACAAACATACAAAAATGTGCCAACGGCGGAAGAATGGCGCGCTTACAACGGCGTCCGTCTAAGAGGCCCCCAGAAGAATGGCGTACGACAACGGGGGCAAACGGATATGTGTGTATGTAAAGAGGGGGTCAAAAGCGACGTGCCGTTCCCACAAAAACGAGGGAAAAACTTATAAACTCACAAGAGCCGCAAACGTGAGCGGAGAATCCCCAATGGGGGTAGAAACTTATACTCCACGATATACGCCTTAATTCCGAGGCGTTCCAAAAGAGAATCCCCAAAGGGGGTAGAAAGAGGTAGAGCGAGACGGCGGTGGGCGAGTCCACGCCAACGGTCACGGAGAATCCCCAAAGGGGGTAGAAAGGCTTAGACGTAAACAGATGCTGATCTCACCGGTAGCGGAAGTTCTAAGAAGTATATAACGAAGTAGTAAAGCCGTACGGACTTGAAAGCGATAATTTACAGCTGTACTTCATTCGCGTAGACATGTTATAACCTTAGCATCTTGTGTTAGCTCTGCCCTAAGGGGCCTCTTGCTCAGCACTTGGACTAAGCCCAACTCCTCTAAGCGCCGTATGTGCCTCCTCACAGTGGAGGAGTCTAGGTTTACCTCCCTTGCCAGCTCCTCCGCCGTCGCCACCCCCCTCTGGGCCAGCTTCTCCAAGACGGCGAGTTTTTCCTCGCCGAGCCTCTCGGCGAGTTTTTGGGCATACACAGCGCACAGCGGTACTTCCACGAGGTAGGTCCCATCCTCGAACTCCACCTCCACTCTAACCCTCTTTGCCACGTCGTCGGGGAGGAGCTGGACGGCCGCGTAAGTGGCCAAGACCAGGGCCCTCGGCCCGCCCGAGAGGTTCACCACCACGTCCCCGCCGGCTTTTTCAAGGACGCGCCGCCTAATTTCACAGACGGCGCCCGGGAAGTCTCTCACGTTCACTTCGACGAGCTCAATCTCGACGCCCCCGCCGTAGTACCTTTGGACGAACTCCCGCAGAGTGTTGTACGCCCTTACCACTCTGTCGGCGGCCGGCCTCGCCGCTACGAGGAGGATTCTGTCCCCCACGTCTAGCCCCCTCCTCGTGAAGGCCCTTATGGCAAACTTTTCCTCAAAGCCGAGGGTAAACACGAGGAGACGCACGGCTGTGTATAGCTTTAAATTTATTTTAAGAGGAAAAAGTGTGTGCAAATTCTTATCGGTCGCCGTAATGACGGTTGTACTGCGCTGAAGGGTGATAGCGAAATCCCTGGACTGATGCTTGCGCTAGAGGCCAGCTCACTGTCTAAGGCATAGGACTCCGCCGCACTCCTCCACCACCTCTGCGCAGAGGTCTCTGAGGGCGCTGCCCAGATCCTTTTTTACCAGGGGTAGCTGGAGTAATAGAAGCGACTGGCCGTAGGACAAGGCGTATGTTAATAGGCGGTAGAGCATAGACCCCTGAGGCTCCGAGCCGATATACAGCGCGTAGAGGCCGTGGGGGAGGGGCTGCCTTGGGACAACGTCGTCGAGGGGCTCCAAGACGTTCTCCCCCAGCGCTATAAACACGGCGCCGAGCCCCGCCAGCCTACACGCGAGCTCCCTAAACCGCGGCAGAAGAGCCGCGGCCGTCTCCGCCGCCACCCCCAGGTCGTAGAAGCCAGTGCCCAGATAGGCCTCGCAGGGCAACAGAGAGACGCAAGCCCCACCCCACCTCTCCACCACCACCGCAACTCCCTCGAAGACGCGGACCTCCAACCCCTCCTCAGACGCCTCGCCACACTCCCCACCGTAAGGCCCCAGCGAAGACAAGAAATTCCCCAACCTCTCCTCATCTTTAAAACAGATGTATATCATATGCCCACCACGAGGACCTCGTTTAGCCCATTATCTTTAAGCTTCTTCTTTAGCTCGCTCGTGTTAGTTGCCACCGTCAACAACACCGAAGCATGAGCTCCCCTACCACAACAAGCTTCACTTGCACCGTTTCCCAGAGTCCTGTAGCGGTTAAATTTCTGAACCAGCCTAGACACTATAGAAGCCACATTTTCGCCGACTCTACATTCGATCCATATACACGCCTTCCTACCCCTCTTATCCCTTATCAAGAGGAATAAATCGAAACTTTCGCCGATGTACCGCCGTCCACACGGAGGCAAGGCTGGCTCTTTTTGAGGCTTATCGCACCGGCATAAGTATACAACCGTATTGGTTGAAATTTTCAATTCTGCCAATCTTTGTTCGAGTAGTTCTAGTATTTGAAGGAGTCTCCCTTTGTTGAGTCCACACTCCCTGTCCTCTGGCTCCATGTCGTTGCCCAGTTCACAAGCGTTCTGCTTTTCGCAGTCTACGTCGAGCTTCTGCATCATGTCACTTGTTGATATGCCCAATACTCGCTGCGGAAGAGCTCGATGTCCTTGAGACTCTTCACGTCAAGCATCTTCACTTTTCCGTCTTTTACATAGTAGGCAACGCCATATTTTAGCGCATAGGCGAGCAGGAGGCCGCTGTGAGTCTCTACGATAACTTGCACGCCGAGGTCCAGGAGGAGTTCCATAAGCCTGTAGAGCCAGTCCACGTGTATGTTAAACTCAGGCGTATCGATGATTAGCAACGGGGGCGGCGGTTCAATCCCCCACCTTTTCATCTCCTTCAAGCTGTACACCGCAGAATAGGCCTCCGCCAGGGTGTTCACGACATGTAACATGCCGTCGCTGAGTTGTCTCAGCTTAAACGCGCCGCCGCGAAAAACGAGCTCAACGTCGGCTGCTATCTCTATTATCTCTTCGCCGCCGTGGGAGGCGGGTTCAACGCTGACGTCGATTGCTATGTCTATTATTTCTTCGCCGAAAACATACCCCAAGTCCTCCTTGAACTTGTCCAAGGCGCGGACCCCGTACTTCGCCAGCCCAGCCACGCTCTGCCTAACAGCGCCCAGCGTTGCCGGCGGGCGCACATGGCGCACGAGGGTCTCGGCCATGTATTGCAGAGGCCTCCAGCCAAACTCCTCGTAGACGCCCTCATCCACCTTTACATGTTTAACTACGGCGTCCCGTAGCCAGCTCAGGGCGTGTCTGCGCCTTTCAATCCTCACACTCTCGCTTATTTCGCCGCCTGCCCCGCTGTGCTCATACACCTCGACCTCGAAGGGGCCGCACTCCCTCAGCACGTCGCCCAGCAACCCCCCACTTCTCACCGCCTCGCGCGAGAAGAGGGAGCCCTCGGCGACGTAGGGGGCGAAGGAGATGGAGATTTTCCTATCGCCGCACTTCACGTACGTGGAGCCCTCGAAGAACTCGGCCACGAGGGGCCCGACGCGGAACCACCTGCGCCTAGTTACGCGGTAGTCGTCCACCTCGGCGCCGTACTCCACTTCCACGTAGCCGCCGGGCACCCACACCAGGCCCGCCACCCTGAGAGTCCTTGCCGAATAGTTCACCTCCTGGGGACAGGCGGTCCGCACGCCGTAGACGTAGTGGAGGAGCCTCTGCAACGCACACAAGATGCTGGACTTGCCAGACGCGTTAGGCCCATAGAGGACCGTCAAGCCGGACAGCTCAAGCTCCACCTCGCCCTCCACCCTCTTAAAGCCCTGTACCACAAGCCTTTTGACAAGCTGTACGGCGCTAGCGGACATGATCCCACCCGCCGAGCGCCGCCTTGACCCCCCTCTTGCACTCAGCCGCGCTATTACACGCAACACTCGTGCACACCATAGCTCCTCAATCCAGAGACCTTTTAAGCTTACACACGCAAGAATCCGTCCCCAAGCCGAAATCTCTGCGCCGTTTCCCATCCCGCCGGGTTAGATACGCCTTTAATCTGCTGGCGCGCATTTCCAAAAGCGGGATTCAAAGACTGTACAATAATGAACATCGAATTGTTCAATCGACACGGCGCGTTACGCCGTAGTGCGCCGTCTGGCCACTGGCGGCTGTAAAGTCCGAGGAAGACGTGTGTTTCAGCGACCCCACTCATTTCCACCTTATCTTGTTTTAAGCCGTCGTCTACTATACGGTGGCATGCGTCTGTGCTTCTGCCCGAGGAAGTTGGCTAACCTCTTTGGAGAGAGAAGAGATTGAACAGTAGCGACATCATCTTATATCTCTTGGGAAAACTCATTGGGGGAGGGGATGATGAGAGGCTTGGCAAGGGGTACCTGCCTGAATCCAGGCTCGCTGACCCTCCCCTCCCCCTCTCCACGTAGACTATTGTGCATCTAGATAAACTTTTCTCCGCAGACCCAATACCCTACTTGTATCGACTTGAACATCCGCGAGTTGGCAGTCGCCCTGGCTACTGTGCGCTGATTTAAGTTACGGCAATCCCCTTAAGCCTTTACTCCTCTTCCCCTTTTGCCCATAGCCTCCAATGCGCGCACATATCCTGCGCTACTAGCCGATCCGCCTCTCGCGCGAAGAATGACGCGCTTTTCACGGCATCTACGATAGTGGCGTCGAGAAGAATGGCGGGCCACAACGCGGGACTGCGGGCATATGTGTATGTAAAGCGGGGGCTGAAAGCGACGCACTGTTCCCACACTCACAAGGGAAAAACTTAAAAAACCACAAGAGCCGAGGACGTGAGCGGAGAATCCCCAAAGGGGGTAGAAACAGCTTGACGTACCAGAACAGTACCTCAAAATCTCTTAGGTCCCGGAGAATCCCCAAAGGGGGTAGAAACACGAATTCGACGATTTTTTGTTCAATGTCCATGTCAAACTGAGAGAGAATCCCCAATGGGGGTAGAAAGCAACTTTCTTCTACCCCGGGTAAGCGAGATGTATATGTAAAGCCAGAGAATCCACAATGGGGGTAGAAACTTGATCTTCCTTGCTATAAGGGAGTTGAGCTCGCCCTCTTGAGGGAGAATCTCCAATGGGGGTGACAAAATTCGCTTTTCCTCTCTTCTGTTAAACGGAGAATTTCCAGAGGAGTGGAAACACGTGTGGTCGAGCTAGGTTATGAGGGATTGGCCGAGGGGTAGGGGGCGTAGGTAATGGTTTGTGTTAAATGTAGTTTTTGACCACTTCGTGGTTTAGTATTTGGTCTATGTCGATGGTGTAGGCCAGCGTGGGGCCTCTCTCTCCTGGGCATATTTTCACCGCGGCGTCTAGGAGGCCGGCGTGCGCGGCGAAGTTCCGTATGTCGCGCTCGGTGATTTGCCCCCTTTGCAACCTCTCTGCCTCTTCCACTTTTCTGGGCCTACGTTTTTGAAGGCGTAGTACGGCGCGCAGTAGGCCGGTCTCTTTGTCAACAGCTTGTTCAACGCGGCGAGCTCTTCGTTTACCAGGGTCTCGTAGAGGGGGGATAACTTCCTGAAGTAGTCGCCCCTCATCTCGGTGACGACGTTGCTCCAACCAGCCTTGCACACCTCCCAGGCGAGCAACATCCCGTAGACCACCTCGGGGGGCTCTACGGCGGGCTTTTCCACTGCGCACTCCTCCGCCGCGCGTATTTTTACGCCTTGGACAAACCTCTCGACGACTTCCTCCGCCTTTGGCGGCTCTGCCTCTCTGCAGGCGTAGTAGACGGCGAGGGGCGCTGCCAGGGCGAGGGCCCTTAGTACTTTGCCCGAGGCCCCGCCGGTTGCCCTGGCCGCGGCGAGGTCTATCCTCCTCACGTTGGCCTGGTACACCCTGGCCACCTCGTACTCGCCGCCGGCCGCCTCCACGGCGTTGAAGGTCTGGACCTTCGCCTCAGCCGCGCCCCTCGCCACAGCGAGCGAGGCCAGCATGTGGACGAGCTCGTACGCCAGCGTGGTGGCGTAGTTCACGCCGTGCGTCGTGTCTAAGTATATCTCGCTGGGCGCCTCGCCTCCGAGGAGGGCGTACAGCTCTGCCAGAGAGATGGAGAGGAAGGCCCTGGGGTCTCTCAACACGTGTCTACACATCCCAAGCCTCCCCACCGCCGGCGCCACCACCACGTCCACCTCCCCGCCCCCAGACGCCTCGGCGACACATTTGACGTAGTTCACAACTGCCCTCCTCCACTCGCGGTAGTCCTCTGCCGCGGGGAAGATCTCCACGTCGCCGCCCCGCTCCCGCACCGACAGCCCCGCCTCTCTTGCGCAGTTCAGCGCGTCCTCGTTCACGAGGGCGCGAGGGGCCGCCGCCGCGGCGGCGCTGTCCAGGGCTATTACCACGACTCTGTCCACAACCCCCCTGTAGCAGGGCAAGTCGGTGAAGGTCTGGCCCTCTGGGCAGTTAAGCGGCGGGACGCCGGTGTACCTGGCCCTCCTCCACGTCAGCGGGCTCCCCCACGTGGCCACCAAGAGCCTCACGGGCACAGCAGACTGCCATAGCCCCTCTCCCTGTGCAACCCCGCCGAGGGGGCCGGCTCTCTGAGCCTAAGGGCCGTGCCCTGGGGCAACGCTTGGTATATGGCCCTCCTCCGCCTCAAGCTGAGGCTGTAGCCAAGGCCCACATACGTCGACTTGACCTTCGCCCTGCCGCCCTCCAACACGCCGTAGACCTCCTCCACGTTTTCAAGCCCCGATTTTTCAACTCCTGCGCTTTTCCCCACCTCTGCGTAGGGCCAATCGGCGTAGAAGAGCAGCGGCGAGAGGAGCACCCCCTCTCTACACGGCTTGGGGGCCACTTTGTCGTCGTCTTGCACTTCTACCACGGCCACTCTCCCCTCGCCTCCCACCCATTCCACGCCGCCTTTCAGCCCCTCGCAGTCGGCGTAGTATAGGTAGGCCACCTCTCTCGCCCCCTCGACCCACAGGTACTTGGCGTAGTAGAGGTTTTGCACAACCTTGTCCCTAAGGCGGACCCCCGGCCTCTCCAGCTCCACTACCTCGTACCTCGCCCTGGGGGGCTCCCCCTCGCCCTTGGCGGCCGCGATGTACCTTCCCGCCTCTTCCACTGGGTAGAGGGAGGACGCGGCTTGGAAGTAGAGGCGCCCGTCCACTTCCACTAGGGGGCCCCAGAGCTGTCTGCAGAGCTGGAAGGGGTCTCCCCCGCGCACCCCCGCCAGGGAGGCCAACACCCCTATGGCCGTGCTGGGCATGATGGTCGCATACACCGCGTCTGCGCCTATGTCGTCTACGCCGCTGACCTGCTTAGCGCCGACGTGGATGGGCTCCAAAAGCCTAATTTTGACGATCATGGCAACCTCCTGAGTATCTTCATGGCCTCTTTCAGCCCCTCGCCTGCCTCTGCGCCGTATTTCTCAATGAAGCAGAGGAGGCGGGTTAGAGTCTCGGGGGAGAGCTCCCTGGCGTTTCTCTTTAGGGCGTAGCGCCACGCCTTTAAATACGCGGCTAAGTCCCTCTTCAGATCCTCGTAGGCGTCGAGGTCGTGGGGCGCGTTCTTGCTGAGGCGCCCAAGGGCCATGAGGAGCCAGAGCTCCTTCAGCCTCTCCACGGCCTCTCTGGGCCGCCTAAAGGGGAGGACCGCCTTTGCCTCAACCCTCGAGCTGGTGATCGTAAGGGAGTCTTTTTCAAAGCAGTCCCACCTGCCCCCTTTGGCCAAGTGCTCTAGGTCGTGGTAGGACTTCCCAAGCTCCTCAGACATTAGGTCCATTAGGTGGACGAAGCGCACCGCCGTGCTTCTCCCATACGCCGCCAGGGCTGGCACGGGGTAGTTGTCCACAATGTGGAAGCCCCCTTCTCCCCAGTAGTTCTCTCTGTACTCCGCGGCGGCGTCTAGCGCAGTCTCCACGGGCAACAGCGCCACTACGTCGTCGCCGCCGGCGTATATCAACAGGCCGCGGTGCTTCTCCGTGGTGGCCAAGTCCTTCAGCGAGGTGAGCACCATGGCGCGGTTCACCGCCACGCGGTAGGTGGGGGTAATCACCACGGGGGGCGGCACGCCGAAGGAGCGCATGTGCTCTTCTACGGCGCGGAGCACCTCCAGCGCCTTCTCGCGGCCCTCCGCCCCCACGCCTTCCACCACCTCCGCCACCGCCCCATACCAGTTGACCGGGAGGTGGCCCTCCAGCAACTTCCCAACGCTGTCCCCGTCCGCCCTCACCACCGCGTAGAAGAGCCTGGGGCCCGCGAACTCCTCAACAGCCTTCCCCACGTCCCCCTCTACGCCAAAGATCTCTCTCACGAGTCTCTCTACCCCCCGGAGCCTGCCGAATTTTTTAAAGCAGTTGTCCCAGTCCCGTCTCATGGCCTCTGGGTTTCCCCAAATGACCTCAAGGTCTCTGCCCCCCGTTGTCCTCAAATAGTTGACCACCTTAACACACTCCTGTACTCTATCTAACTCTGCATAGTGTTGCTCGTGACTCTCAGCCAGCTTTACCACTGCCACGTCCTCTGTGCTTTCAAATTTTATGAGCTCCCGGTCGGCGGCTCTGAGGTATATCAGCCTCTTGGCCAAGCACACTGGGCCTAGGTACTCGCCGGGCCGCAACACTTTGCGCAAGTGGTTCTTCAGTCTACTCACTTCTATCCCCACTTCTGCAGATATCCGCCTCAAGTCCTCCTCGTTGTAGTCCTCCCTCCCCTCCCTCGCCACCTTCCTCACTCCGACGACGGCGGGCTCAGAGCCGCAGAGACTACAGACCCTCCAGTTTGGGTCTAGTGGGAAGTTGAAGTGGGGGTTGAGGTCGTCGTATCCGCCCGGCTTAAACCAGGGGCCTCGCGTGGGGATGAACCTGCGCCTCTGGGGTTCCACGAGCTTTGTCCCCTCCCTCCCCCCTCTCAATACGGCGTCGAAGAGGAAGAGGATTTTGCAGCGCTCCTCGCCGTCCCCCAACGCCTCTTCTATGGCCTTCGCCACCTCCCTTGGACACTTTATGCTGTCATACACAGCGCCGACGTCCACCACCTCCACTCTCAGCGGGAGCCTAAGCTCTGCGTACTTCTGCAACCATGCCGCAATTTTTTCCACCTCGCCTCCGCCTCTTCCCTCTCCGCGCCCCTCCTCTACCACTTTGAAGAAGTCTTCGCAGTACTCATCCCCCGCGCCCCGTTGCCCCTTTGCGAAATGGGTTAGACACTCGACGGCCCTCTTGAACCTGTCTCGGACAGCCTCTCTCACCTCCTCGGCCCCGCCCCAGCTGGCAATTTTGTCCCCCTCGACGCGGTACGGCGGCAGGACAATCTGGGCCCTCTCCCCAATCAGCGGCTGGACAACGGCAAAGTTGACCAAGTCGTAAAACGACTCTCCTTTGACGTAGGGGGACAGCAATTTGGCAAAGACGCCGTGTTCCACCCCCAGCCCCCGGGCGGCGGCGAAGGCGTAGTAGTAGGGGTTGAGCCTCGCCGTGGGCCTCAGGAGCACGTCGGGGCCGTACTCCCAGGCAAAGGGCCACACGGTGAGCCACACCGCCATGGACAAGGCCCAGCTACCTGCCCAAATGTCGCCGGCCTTTCTCCCAGCCTTGACGAAGTCTTGCACCCCCGGCACGTCTAAGGTGACGAAGTAGCCGGAGGGCTTGCCCCCGGCGAGGAGCCAGTTGGCCACCATGGCCGTCGCGTACAAGTGGTCAAACACGTCGTGGGTGGGGGCCCTCGGGTCTGCGAGGCTTGGCCCAAGCCCCTCGTCAATCCACAGGGCCTCGAATAGGGCGTAGAGGACGTGGTACGCCTCTCTAGGCCCCTTAGCCGCCCTCACTCGGCCGCCCAGATTCTCGACGTACTCGGCGACTTTCCCCGGGTCCGGCGGCGCGAGGGCGCGCCACAGGCGTGGGTTGAAGAGGTTGTGGAGCTTGTCGTACTTCACGCCCTCCCCGCCCCCCGAGTAGAAGGCGTATCTGTCCATGGAGGCGGCCATGCGGTCCGCCAGCTTGACCACCTCCCTCGCCCACTCCGGCAGTTCGCCGTCTAGCGGGCTCCCGCGGCGCACCTTGTTGAACATGTCCCAGGCCCGCTCCTCGTGGCCCTTTAGCCCCCACATTTTGTCGGGCGGGTCGTGGAAGAGGGCGTACGCCTTTGTCAAAAAGAACTCGCGCAAGTCCATACACTGGAAAAATTAAAATATTAAATCTTTTACAGTCTATGGACAGAGTTAGCAGGGGGCTCCTCATATACGCCGTCACGCCGCTGCACGTGGGCGTGGGGAGGGCCGAGGGGGCCCACGTCGACCTCCCAGTGCAGCGAGACGAGTTCGGCCTGCCCACCATATGGGCGTCGTCGCTTAAGGGCAGCTTGAAGAGCCACGCGAGGAGCCGCTCGCCCAACGACGCCAAGCTCGTCTTCGGCCCCGACCCAGACGGGGGGCCTCCCGACCACGCCTCCGGCGCCGCCCTGTTAGACGCCAGGCTTTTGGCCATCCCGGCCCGCTCCGTGAGGGGGGTATGGGCCTACGTGACCTCTCCCCACATGTTGCGGACCTTTGTAACCTACGCCGAGGCCCTCGGCGCGTTTCAGCCCCTTGCCGAAAAGGCCTGCGCCCTGCTTCAAGCTACTGCGGGCTTGAGCGAGGGGAGGGCCGCGGTGTCGGACCACGCGCTCCTCCACGGGGGACGGCTCTTTCTGAACGAGGTGGAGCTCCAGGCGGAGGTGAAGAGGGAGGTGGGGGACTTCATAGAGGAGTTAGACAAGGCGCTGGGGGGAGATCTCCCGAAGAAGGCCCTGGCCGTGGTCAGCGACGACGTTGCTAAAGAGGTGGTGAACAGGTCCACGCTTGTCCAATACAGAGTGAGGCTGGACAGCGCTAGGAAGACAGTGGTAGAAGGCGCGCTGTGGAGCGAGGAGTACGTGCCCCAGTTCACCGTCTTCGCCTCAGGGGTGGTTTGTAGGCCCGTGGCGCTCAAAGACGCGACGATAAAGGCGGAGGAGATATGTGAAAAGTTTACAAAGCTGTTGACGAATGGGCAGGGGAACAAGGCCAACGTGTGGGTCGGGGGTAAGGAGACGATTGGGAAAGGGCTCATCTCGGTGTACATATGGACGAGGTAGAGGTGGCAATTGAGTGCACCAAGGCGGTGGCCGAGGCGGCCGACGGCGACGTGAGGAGGAGGTACGCCCAGCGGTGCCGCGCGTTCCACGCCGAGATCTTCACCCTCGGGGTGGCCCACGTAGTGGCGCTAGCCGCGGCGCGGGCTGGCGCCAAGGCGGTGGAGGCGGGGCTTAGGCATTCCACCTGCGGCGAGGTGGTCAAGGCCGCGCTGGCGGAGGCCGGGGGCCCCGAGGAGAAGTCCTACGGCCTCTACGGCGCGGTACTGCTCTACGCGATGAGGAGGAGGGGCTATGTGAAGTCCACAACGCTCCTAGACGCGTTAGGCGAGCTGAAGGACCCCGCGCTAAACGCCGCGGCGTACCGAGCCGCCGAGTGGCTAAAGAGGCTTGCCGAGGCCTACTTTAAGGCATGAGGGCCCTCTTCAGAGCCACAATCGCCACCCCCCTCTCCCTGGGCTGGTACGAGCCGGGGGTCCTCGACGAGCGTTTCTACATCCGCCCCGCGTCTGTGAAAGGGGTTTGGCGCTGGTGGGCCAGGGCGTTTGTAGGCGGAGTGCTCTACGAGAGGGGGTGCCTAAAGGGGAGAAGGGGTAGGGACGTCTTCTTAGCCCCCACGCGGGAGGAGGCGGAGGCCGTGATGAGGCACGTTGGGAAGACGCTGGGGTTGGGATACGCCGGGGAGGAGGGGGCGCAGGCCTCACAGTTTAGGCTGAGGGTGAGAGTCCTCCGCAGGCCCGAGAAGGGCGTCGCCAGGCGCAGGGAGGGCCTCGTGAGAGTGGCCGGGCGGCAGGCCGCTCTGCAGAGGTTTAAGCTCCTCACGTTAAACAACGACGTCGAATACGCAGTGGGGGGAGAGTTCGAGATTGAAGTAGAGGCGGAGGTGGACAGGAGGGTGTTCAACGCCTCTGTAGGCGTCCTCGCCGTGGCGCTTACGTTGAGCGGACTCGGCAAGGGCTCCCGCAAGGCCCTGGGAGACTTAGACGTAGTAGAGGCCAGGGGGGTCCAACTGCCCAACTCTCTCCCAAAGCTCGTAGAAGAGGTCAGGGCCGCCGTGGCGGAGCTGATTAGGGACAGGTGCCCGGGGAGGCCTCAGGGCCTGCCCCCAATGCCGGTGGTAACCGCGGAGAAGTGGAGCGGCGCAGAGCTCGCCGCGGTGTACGAGGCTGGGCTGGGCTTTGAGGACCTCCACAACTTCTTCCTCCGCCCCGCAAGGGCGAAGGCGCTGACGGGGAACTACGCCGCGCGCGACCCCCTGAGAGAGAAGCTGGCCGCGTGGGTCCTAGGCCTCCCGAGAGAGCAGAGGGGCACCGGCTACACGTCCCCCCTGGAGAGGAGGGCGTCCACCATCATCGCGGCCTACCACGGACAGCGGCACCTGGTGGGAGGCGGCCGCGGCTACTTGACCGTGTTAATCTCAGGCGACTGGCCCACGGAGATTGAGTGGAGCGGCGCTGGCAGTGAGAGGATACGGATAGACGAGGCGAAGATCTTAGACGCGTATAAGACAGCGGTGGAGGAGTTCGCGGCATACGCCCAAAGGCTGAGGAGCAACGTCACGAAGATATGGCCGTGAGGGGGAGGAGGGAGTTTGCGGGGGGAGACGACCCGCTGAGCCGCTACTGCCAAGAGGACTACAACGTCGTCTCTTGCATAAACCTCGCCTTCCTCGAGTGGATGCGGCAGAAAATCGGAAAGCCCGAGGGGGCACGGCAGAGGAGCGAGGGGCTACCTGACTTCTCCCGCAGGGCCGTCTTGCACCTCTACAGACAGCCGCCGAGGGCCGCCCGCGAGGAGGTGGAGCGCTACGTACAAGCGATCTTCGACGCCGTCTCCCGCGCCTCTGCGATGGCGTTTAAGTACGAGTTCACCCTGGAGACCCCCCTCACAATACACACGAAGTGGCCCTACCTCCCCCTAGAGATAGGCCTGGCGTGGCACCCAATACTCAACGTCCCCTACATCCCCGCCAGCTCCCTCAAAGGCGCGGCCAGGGCCGCCGCCGTCAGCCCGCTGTGCGGCATAGAGCCAGAGGACCTGTTCGGAACGACGGAGGAGGAGGGCGACCTAATATTCACAGACGCCTATCCCACGAGGTGGGAGAGGCTGGTGGAGCCCGACGTAATTACGCCCCACTACAGAGAGACCGCCGGCGAAATCTCTGAAGCCCAAGCGAGGCCGGTCCCCCTAGTCTTCCCCGTGGTCCCAGCCGGCACCACCTTCACCTTCGTAGTCGCCTTTAGGCAGATGGTGGGCCAGGAGTGCTGGGGCGAGACTCTGCGGTGGTTGCAACAGGTGTTGACAAGGGGCCTGGGGGCAAAGACGCAGCTGAGCTACGGCGTCTTCAGAAGACAGACATGACGCCGGCCCCCTGCCACGAGGACCTAAAGGCCTACGACTACGTGCTAATAGTCGCACCAATGGGGGCGCTGGGCGGCTATAGAGAAGTTAAGTACGTCATACCAAGCCGGGGCAGTGTGGGCGAGGAAAAGGGCGGACAAGACAGCGATAAAAAACACTGGGCCGTAGCTTTTGCATTATATGATTATGTACAAGGCGTAAGTAAGGAATTATACGCATTTATTCAAGACACAATAATTGTAAATTTAGTCAAACCTCAAAATAAAGAAAAACCAGTAAAACAAGAAATAGTTGAACAATTAAAGTTACTACTTAACTGTAATGATGACAGTTGTACCATAGATGAGAATTTAATTGACACTTTACTTAAATTAGAAGGAAAGACATCGGAGGCTCAAAAAACTATAGATAGACTGAAAGAATTACGTAAAGAGGCAAAGATTCACTTTGTGCCAGGCGTCATCACTAGATGGATAGAGGAAGTGTTAGTGACGTGGAGAGGCGGCAACCAGTTCTACGACGTGCTAAAGGGCACGCTTGTGTACTATATCCTGTCGGCGCTCAAGAAGAGTTGTCATAAAAGAATTGCCATATTTGTGGATACGTCACACGGCATAAACTACTTCGTCACCGCCTTAAAAGAAGCCGTGCCATTAGCCGCCACGCTTTATCTTATCCACAGAATTGCCGACGGGGAGCCGGTGGAGAAACTCGACATATGCTCCTACAACTCTGACCCATATCCAACTCCATCAAGGGAGTGCCAGTCGCAAAAGGGCGGAGATGCGCAGAAAGATAAAGCTGAGCAAGCGGACAAAGAAACGCCGAGCCTAAAGATCCACTTAGTAGAAAGATTCGAAATGGTTTATACTCACAAATCGGAGACTGAGACGTATACATCAATTAACCTATACCCGGTAAGGAGCCTTGTCGAAGACCTATTTCTCACCATGGGGTTAAAAGGCATTGTCAATTACTTAAATCAAAAGTGGGCACTCGGCGAAGATAAGTGGAAGAGCATAACGGCGTCTGTAGTTCTCTTTCTGCGCGGCATCCTTGGATGGAGCCTCAGCATCGCCCACAGCTCCAATGAGGACATGCTCGCTGAAATAGGCGAGACAGTGAAAAAGCGCGGAATTAGAATAGAGCAGAGAAGCGATAAGAATGAAATAGCAATAACTTACATATGGGGTAGCAATAGAAAGATCGGCACAGACGTTGTAACCTTTGCCTCTATACACTCATCACTAAACAGATTAGGCAGATGTTTAGCAACGCCAAGAATGATAGAAGGGTCTCCATACGTGTGTTACCCGACTAAAGAGTTAGAGAAATACATAGAACAATTCTATGCGCCGCCCTACAGGGAGATAAACCTAAACGAATTGGCTTCCGTAAGGAATTACCTAGAGGGGAAGAAGAAGTCAGACGAATCCTCTGTAAGAGACAGTCTAGAAGAGAAGTCGAGAGATCGTGAGTATTGTAAGCCCTTGGAGGGGGGCAAGGGGTTTATATGTGGGAAGAGAGAAGACGCAGATCAGCAGGCCGAGGGCGCAAACCCGAGGAATTTCTACGCCCACGCCGGCCTCTCGTTCGAGCTTGATTGGGGCGCCCTCAAGGAGGAAGGAGAGCTCCTGTGCTTCAGCAAGGAGGTGGAGAGAGTCATAAACATTTTAGCGAGTAGCGGGTGAGGACCCGAGGCGTATAAGCACGCCGCCGCACAGCTCCTCTCCGCCATTCAGCCTCTTTAAAGCGTCGTCTATCAACAGCGGGAAGAAGTCCATGGTATAGTGTATCTGCTGGAGCAATCCCACCACCAAACTTGCGACGGACCCATGCGGCGTGTACCCCTTCCTCACCCACACCCACTCGGCGTGGTGGTACACCGTGGCCTCTGTCTCAGGCCGCACGCTGGGAGCCGCCGTGGCCGCTGCTACAAGCGCAATGTGCGAAAGCTTGCACAACACCCCACGCGCCTCCGAGTCGTCGAGTCTCTTCGCCGCAACTTCTACGTCGTATTGCCAGCCCCTCCACAGCTCTGGATACGTCACGCCCAGGTAGCATACGTCCCCCCTGTGGTTCATGTAAAGAGCATAGCTGCCGCAGTTGACGACGTCGCCGACTTCCCCCGGCGCCTCGGCGCAACCAAGCGCCTTAGCCGCGTCCTCTACGTCTCCACAGTTGACGGCAACTAGGAGCACCATGAACACACTCTGCAGACCTTTTCTCCACAGTACGCCACTTCCCACCTCTTCCTCAGCGCATCTTCCACGCCTTTGCCCGCGCCACGCAGTATCACCACCATGCGCTAACCTTGTCCTGAGAAGTTCTGGAATTTGGCATCTACGTCCTTTTCCAGCTTTGCCGGCTCCTTCAACGTCCTTGAGCCAGGCTGGACGTTGCATCTACATTCAATTACCATCGCTATGCGCTTTGTCCCGAGAATCTCAACTAGATAGCAGTCTGGCATCTTATCCCCCACCACCTCGCATGCAGGTATTTTGCTCGTGTTGTTCTGGTCGGGCGTGCATACACATATCCGCTTATCACATGTAAAACCAAGCTCGGAGCCGCAAGCGAGGGCCTGTATGTTTGTGAGCTTAAGTACGGGATATTGCGGCATAGGCCAGCCTCTCCCTCTCGGCGTACTTCGCTACGTCGAATACGTCCTTTATGGGGTGGAAGACCCCGCCGTCGACGTAGTAGACCCTCCACCCGGCGTCAAGCGCCGCCTTTAGAGTGGCCATTAAGTGAGACTCAGCGATTACTAAAGCGCTGGTCTCCTTCAACACTTGTATGAGGTCGACTGCCAAGTCGTAGTGGAGCCCCGCCTCGAAGGCCTCTACGAGGAGCACGTCTGCGCGCCGCGCGGCGATGAGCATGGCCAAGGCCCTCCTATAGCCGTAGGCGAGGGTCTGCACGTCGATCCACCTCCCCCCGACCTTCACCCGGCCGCCGTACACGTCCTCCACCCCCGCCACTGCGCCCACCCTCCTAAGCCACTCGGCGTCTTCGGGGTCCTCCACCTCTAGGTCGGCGCCCTCGCACAAGTGGAACCGCCAGCTCTCCCACGCCGCCGTGCAGGGCCCCACATAGGCAACGCGCGCTTCGATGAGCTTGAATGGCGGATACCCCTGCTTCTCGTTATCTACCCACACCGACGTATCGCGGCCTATTTCCAGCCTGTACCTCCGCCCGTCGACCACCGCCTCTACGGCCCCCGCCTCGGCCCCGCGGCGGACCCAGAGGGCCAGATTATCGGGCACGAGGCCCCGCAGAACGCCGCCGGATATTGCGTAGAGCAACGCCGCTACGCCGAGTATGAGGGAACTCTTGCCAGCCCCGTTGGGCCCGTAGAGGAGGGTCGGCCCCCCAACCTCTACGCACTGGCCGCCCACGGCCAAGAAGTCCCTCAAGCACACCCTTTCAATACGCATTGCACATGACTCGTCGGCGATATAAAAATTAACGCCTTCGCCCCAGGGCCGGCAGAAAGGCTTAAAAGAGGTGTGGATGACAGTCTATGGACGACTTTAGGCGCCAGTTGGAGGAGGTTAAGAGGGCGTTTAGGGAGAGCGTGGCCGCGGGGATTAGGGAGGGGGTGGAGGGCGTGTTGCAGGAGATGCGGGGGATTATAGAGGTCTTGGAGGAGGTCTCCCTAATGATTGACAGGTACTCTAAGACTCTCCGCAACCACTCCTCCCTGCTGGAGGCCCACCTCAACGCGTTGAAGGAGCACACAGACACTATGAGGGCCGTGTCGGCGGCGGTGAGGGAGGTCAACGCCTCTCTGGGGGAGCTCATGGCCCTAGTGCGTGTGTCGCTGGAGCGCATGGGGGATATGGCGAGGGATTTTGCCCTCGCACTGTGCAAGGCGCTTGGGGGCGAGGCAGAGGAGGCGGGGCCGGGCCTCGCGCTGTGCCACATCGGCTGGGCAACCCACCTCATATACGCCGCGGCCGTGGCGACGGTGGAACACGTGGAGAAGCTGAAGGGCATAGATGCGGGCGGGGCGAAGAAGGTGCTCGCGGCCTTGATTGCGCATAGAGACGCAGTGGAGGCAGCCAAGGCCCTGGGGATAGAAATCGCGGCGGGAGGCGTATCGCCCTAGCGCCTAAATTCGGCAATTTTCGGCACAAGACCCTCGTTACAGAATAAGTCTTCAGATTTACTGACGCACTTTAACATACTTACAACTTCTATCCTCCTTAAGTCCCTTCTACCCCCCTTGTGTATTCTCAGTGGCTGGCCAGCGGGCTGGCGGACTTCGCGGGGATACAAGCTGAGTTTCTACCCCCTTTGGGGATTCTCTGAGTGGGGCAGTTTAAGTTTACCTCGGTTTACACCCAACTTCCTTTCTACCCCCTTTGGGGATTCTCCGCTCATGTCCTCGGCTCTTGTGGTTTTTTAAGTTTTTCCCTCGTTTTTGTGGGGTCGGCGCGTCCTTTTCAACCCCCTCTTTACATACACGTACGTCCGTTGTCCCGCGTTGTGAGACGCCATTCTTCACAGTGCCACTTACGCAGACGTCGTTGTAAGCGCGCCATTCTTCGCGGTCACAATCGCAGTGTCACGTTTGTATGTCTGTCAAGGAGGGTTGTCCGCAGAAAGTGTGCACATCGGCGTTTGCCGCTGTGTTGTATGTCGTATTTGCTCTTGACCAAGACCTATATTGGCTTTTTCGTTTACACATTTCGATGTTTGTAAAGTGGGACGAGCATAAATGGGAAGGGTTTTAACCGTGTCCTTCATCGCGCCTATGTACCTCTACTTGGGCGTCGTCGTGGTGAGGGGTCTGCGTGGGTATATGTGGCTTCTCGGCCGCCGGCTCTACTTCAAGACGTCGTGGAGGGCCCGCGACACCCACTACCTAGGCCGACTTGAGGACCTTCTGTCGGCGTCGGCGAGGCTTAGGCGCCTGATACCAAGGCCGGTGGACGTTAGGACAGTCGTCGTTGCCGTCGCCAAGGCGTTGGCCATGGCCCACTACCTCGCGAAGAGGTGCAGGGGCTCGCCCACGTGGCGATACCTCCCATTTGAGGTGGAGATGGCCATTGAAGAAGCGGCGCGGTTATTAACGGCCAGGTGGCCAAGCGCGGCGAAGTACTTTGGGGGGTCGCGTTGGGGCAGTTCGGCGACGTGGTTGACGTAGCTGGGAGGCGGCGTGTTTTAGCTCATTTGCTTCAACTGTTGTGGCCATGTAGCGTGGGGCTGTGGGGTGGGTGAAGCTCGCGTTGGCCGCATTTTGAGGCGGTCGTGTATATGGTGCACTTGTGGCCTCAGACGCCCCATGTGCCAACTGTGGGCGCGGTGGGGTCGTCAGAACCCCACTCTCCTCTTTAGCTCCTCCAGTAGCGCGGCTACGGCCTCTTTGGCTGTCTCGTCGTCTGGGAAGTTGCTCAACACGCCGGAGGGGTCTGGCCCGTTGTACTGGTACTCGTGTAGCTGGAGCGCGAGGGCTGTGTAGGCGGAGACCCCCGGCTCCACTGCCTCGAGCGCCGCGGCTATTTGCAACAGGCGCGACGTGGGCGCCGTCCACTCGGCGTAGTCCACCTCTCCTCGCGGCGCCGCCTCCGCGAGCAACTCCCTGTGTCTTATGGCGAGGTGGGATATGTACGCCTTCCAGGCTTGAAAGGCCTTGCCTGCGGCGTCGCGGATGGCGCCGGCTTGTAGAAGTTCTGCCGCGAGTGCCGCCTCTGCCTTGGCTTCGGAGAGCCTCAGCGCGGCGAGGTGGTCCACGTCGGGGGCTACCCCATGGCGCCGTGCCTTCACGTATTTATAAGCCTGTTTCTCGTAGACGTGGAGGTGGCGTTGATTAGGGGCGGAGTGGGCGATGTGACGTTGGACGAGGAGTGGCAGGTGGAGCTTGTCCGCGCCGCGGCGGCTGGGGGGCGGTGGCTGTGGAGGAGGGGGCCCCACTGTGCTGGGCCTTTTGGCTAAGCTTGCCGCTTGGAGGTGTACGTGTGACCGCTGTGAGAGAGGTGGGGGCCGCCTGAGGTTGACCCGAGGTATCCCCTCATCGTCGCCGACTTGGACGGCGGCGTGGTAGGAAGGGGCCGACTAGTGGGGGTGTGAGTAAGACGTGGCTTGGCGCCGTCTTGGAGGAGCGCTTGTGGCTGTCTTTCTCTTGGCCTTGGTTAAGGGGGGCGGGGTGGTGTATTGGGCGAGGCCTACTCGCGACAGGCGCCGGGCGTTGAGCGGCTGTTTGACGAGGGGCTACTTAGGCTTTGGAGGGCGCCGAGGAACGCGGCTGTCCTTGCGCAGTACATTGAGCTGGTTAGGGAGATGGCTGAGGGAGGCCTACGCCGTGTTTAGCGACTCTGGTCTCGACGCGGTGGGGGAGGTGGTTTCTCAGGGGGAGGGGCGTGGAAGGTGGACGTGGGGAGGGCGCTGGTGGTGGAGGAGGTGAGGAAGTGGCTTCGGGGGGTGTTGAAGTTTTTAAGCTAGTGGATTTCTGGGGCAATGGCCCGCATTGCTAGGTACTACAGGGAGTATGGGATTAGGCTTGTGAGGGGGTACCTGCAGTATGTGTGGGACGACTCGGGGAGGCGCTACGTGGACTGTAACACGAATCACGGGGTGGCCTTCCTCGGCCACGCCAATCCCAAGATCGTCGAGGCTGTGAAGAGGCAGGTGGAGGAGCTGTGGGTTGCGCCGTTGAACTTCTACACGCCGGCGAGGGAGAGGTTTATCGAGGAGTTTTCCCGCCTTCTCCCTGCCGGCTTCGGCGTAGTGTTTCTGCAGAACACTGGCACAGAGGCGGTGGAGGTGGCTGTAAAAATCGCCAAGAAGGTCACTAGGAGGCCCACCATCGTTGCCTTTACCAACAGCTTCCACGGGAGGACCATGGGCTCTCTCTCCATCACGTGGAACGAGAAGTACCGCAAGGCCTTCGAGCCCCTGTACCCCCACGTGCGGTTTGGCAAATTCAACGTGCCCCACGAGGTGGACAAGGTGGTAGGGGAGGACACCTGCTGCGTGGTGGTGGAGCCCATACAGGGCGAGGGCGGGGTGAACCCGGCCACCCCGGAGTTCCTCAAGGCCCTCCGGGAGGAGGCTACCCGCAAGGGGGCCCTCTTGATCATTGACGAGGTTCAGACGGGGTTTGGGAGGACGGGCGCTGTGTGGGCTTTCCAGCGCTACGGCGTAGAGCCTGACATATTCACTGCGGGGAAGCCCGTGGCGGGGGGCCTGCCCATAGGGCTGGCGGTGGCGAGGGAGGAGTTCGGCGACGTGTTTGAGCCGGGGGAGCACGGCTCCACCTTCGCCGGCAACGCGGTGGTGATGGCCGCGGCGGCCGCCGCCTCTAGGCTACTCCGCGAGGAGGACGTCCCAGCCAAGGCCGAGGCCATGGGGGCCGAGTTGGCCAAGGCTCTCCAGTCCATAAACAGCCGCCTGGCGGTGAGAGTCAAGGGGGCGGGCCTCATGTTGGGCCTAGAGCTCAGAGTGAAGGCGGACCAGTTCATCCGCCCGCTCTTGGAGAGGGGGGTCCTGGCCCTGACCGCCGGGGTGAACACCCTCCGCTTCTTGCCCCCCTACATGATCACCAGAGAGGATGTGGAGGTGGTGGCCGCCGCGGTGGAGCAGGTGCTGAGGGCGGCAGAGGCGGCGGGGGGAAGCCCGCTTGCGACCGCCACGTGACGGCGTGGCGCGCCTATTTGTGTATCTCGACTTTGTCGATGTAGACTGCGCACATGTCTCCTGCGGCGTTTACCGCCACTCTGCCCAAGTCTATTGCCTTTGTCTCCGTCTTTGATACCACCCGATAGTCTACTACGACGTCGGCGAAGGGTAGCGTCACGACTTTGTTGTCTGGCCCTTTGCACATGGCGTTTAGCGCGGCTAGTAGCTGTGAGTACCGTGTCTCAATGGTGACGTTGTAGATGTGGCTGTCGCGGATGACTTGGAAAGACGCCTTTACCAGGGTGTCGTTTGTCGGCGGCGGGGCGCCGCGGTATCGCAGAAAGACTAGCTCGAAGCCTCCCGCCGTTATGTTTTCAACTCTTATGCGCACGACTTTGCCCATCCTCCAGTAGGCCCCATCGTCGTACTTGTACAATTCTCCATTTAGATAGTAGTATCTCTCCTCAAATGTTTTGTAGGGCGAGTACAGCCTGAGCTCAATAATCCACCCGGCCGACTCTTTGACTGCGCTGTTAACCGCGTTGTTGACTGCGACGACGATCAGCACTACTGCTACCGCCGTAGCAACCGCGACAACGGGTACCTCCCTCACATATGGTCCATTGCCCCACTTTTTATATGTGTGCCGAGGCGTGGGTTGTTTTAACGTCGCCGTCTGCTCAGCGGAGTAGTGGTGAGACGCGGCGTAGGAAGAGGGTTATCACTGCGAAGTCTGCTATTATCATTATGTGCATGATTGTGCAGTATAGGCATACTGCCTTTAGGACTGCGAATTCTAGGTATAGTAGGTAGGGTAGTATTGCGAGGCCGAGGAGGCGCCACCAGAAGATGAAGGCGGCGGCCCGCCTGCTTAGGGTGCGGTATAGCCAGAGGGCGGCGGCTATGTTTACCATGAACCACGCCGCGGCGGCTACGTCGAGGGGGATTGGCCCTATGTAGGCGTAGGAGGAGGTGAGGACTTTGACGCAGTCTAGGGTGACCCCCGGGAGGAGCTCCGTCTCTGCGAAGCACCCCGGCGGCAACGTCTTGAGGAGGTAGAATAGGTATATCACGAGGAGGGACGAGGCGAGGCCGCCTGCGGAGAAGGCGAGGAGGAGGATTAGCCATCCCTTGCCCATGTGGGTTGCTGGGGCCAGTTTAAAAAGTGTTAACGCGTCTATGTGTGTGAGAGTTTACGAGGTGAGGGTTAAGAGGGCTCTTGCCCCCTCTGGCCTCCCGGAGTACGACTACGCTCTCAACCCCTACGTGGGCTGTCTCCACGGCTGTCTCTACTGCTACGCCATGGATTACACCAGGGGGCCCCCGGCCGCGGCGTGGGGGAGCGTGGTGTATGTAAAGGTGAATCTGCTCGAGGTGCTGAGGCGCGAGGTGGGGAGGGTTAGGCCGGGGGTGGTGGGCTTGTCCACGGTGACAGACCCCTACCAGCCCCCCGAGGCGAAGTACAAGCTGACCCGCGGCGCAGTTTCAATCCTCGCCGGGGCGGGGTTCCGCGTGTCGATTCAGACGAAGTCGGGCATGGTGGTCCGCGACGTAGACGTCTTGGTTGCCCACAGAGAGGCTGTGGACGTGGGGGTCACCATCACGACGCTGGCCGACAAGGCGAGGATTTTGGAGCCCATGGCTGCCCACCCCTACGCCAGGGCGCAGGCGGTGCGGAAGCTGGCCGCCGCGGGGGTAAAGACGTGGATATTTCTCGGCCCCATAATCCCCGGCTTCAACGACGGCGCAGAGGACATAGAGCCCGTGGTGAAGCTGGCCCACGAGACCGGCTCTGAGCTCTACTACGACCGCTACCGCCCCAAGCCGCGCGCAGACGCCTACTTAGCCGCCAAGTATAGGCCAGTCGCCGCGACCCCCAGCTGGTGGGCCGAGGTGAAGAAGACGGTGGAGGCCATATGCGCGCGGTACGGGGCCCGTTGCATAGACGCAGAAGAGGAGCGCAGAGCCGCTTTTAAAGCCAGCACATAGCGCTTCGTGGACGTGTTGGCGGCCGTGGTGGAGGTGTTGAATGCTGAGGGTCTTGAGGTATACTTAATAGGCGCGAGGGCCATGGCGTTCTACGGCGTGGTTCGCGAGACGAGGGGCTGGGACCTCATGATCGACGCCCCCTACACGCCTCAGTTGAGGGACCGCTTAACTAGGCGTCTCCGCGAATTGGGCCTCGACGTGCGGTGGAGCTGGTGGGGCTTCTCCGTCGAGGGGGCCCACGGATTCGCATAGAATAAACTAAGCGGCGTTGCCGGTGGACGACGAACTTAGGAGAAGGGCGAATAGCTACGGCACGTTTAAAGTGCCCTCGGTAGAGGACCTCGTGATGATGAAGATCATGGGTAGAGAAAAGGACTTGAAAGACGCCGTGAAGCTACTGCGCCTTGTCTCAGACTTCGACTACCTGCGCAGAAGGGCCGAGGAGGCTGGGCTTTTAAAAGAGCTGAGAAAGGCGGCGGCTAGGGCTGGGGTCAAGATATGAGGCTGTTGCAACACTGCGCTGTGCCGCGCATCTGCGCGCTGACTGGCTGGCACGCCCTTGTATACCACTACGGCCACCCCTGGGCCCTCCCCTACCTCCCAGAGGCAGTAGACGCCGCGTGTCCACGGCTCCCGCGTCGCCTGCGTTAAGACGAGGCCGGTTAGCATCTAGTGAGAGTCAGCCGCCAGGCCTCGGCCTCTGTGCACTGTAAACAAGACGATGGCCCTTAGTACATCTGCTAACTCTGGGTCAGAGGCTCTCAGCCGATCCAGTGCCTCGGAGACTGTGGTCTCGGGCACCACTCCGTGCTTTGCTAGGCGTCGCTTAAACTCTTCAAAAGCATCGACAACTCTCACGTGCATGGTAATACTGTTTATATATAAATATTACAATATTACGTAGATCATGTGAGACCACACTGGCGCCTAAGCGAATAACTTGCAAGCGTCGGCAGGTTTTACCTGATGGATTTAAATCCCTGGGTTATTCTTTACCTGTGTATTACATATACGTGAATATGAGAAAGCGGAGAGTTTACCTGACTACACGCAAAATCGTCGGCGGTGGGTGGAGACTAGTCGCCGTGCGCCGCCACCGCGAGTTGGCAATGTCTGTGGCGAGACGTATAGCGGACAGGCTCGACTACGTCCTCGAGTGGGATGCCCCCACGTGCGGCTGACACGTTATAACGTCGAGGTACCGCCTTAGCTTCTCGATCAGAGCCGAGGCGTCTTCTTGGTGGCGGTAAAACGTCTCCTTGTCTAAGAAATTGTGATAGAAGTTGGCGTGGAGTCTCTCGGCCATGCCGAAGAGGCGGAGGACCTCCACGTCGCGCGTGTCTCTGTAGATTCGCTGGATTATCAGCTGGTAGTCTCTGTGGCTGTAGTGGTCTAGGCCCAGTGCCTCTCCCACTGCGTTAAACAACGCGGCCACTGCGCCCCGGTGCTTCTCCCCAGCCTGTGGGAGATTGCCCTTTGCGTAAAGGTCTTCAGTCTCCCTCAAGTAGTCCTCCGAGAGCTTTAAGTACATCTCAACCCTCTCCCGAGGATCCAAGCGTTAAACTAACAACTCGGCGAGGAAAAGCTCTATGTCTTTGCCACCGGCCGCCATTTTCAACGCCTCTACCAGCGCTGGGGAGAGCACCGCCACGGCCTACCTCCTCTTAAGCGATATATACCGTTTGAGCCTCTCCACGAGGGCCAACGCGTCCTCTCTATGTCGCTCGAAGAGGTCACGGTCGAGGAAGTTGTGATAGAAGTTGGCGTGGAGGGCCTCGGCCATTCGGAAAAGCCTAACTACGTCTATGTCCCCCGTCTCGCGGTAGATGCGGGTTATGATCAGTTGGTAGTCTCTGTGGCTGTAGTGCTCTACCCCCAGCAGTTCGCCTATGGCGTTTAAAAGAGCCGCCACGGCCCCCCAGTACTTCTCCCCCGCCTGCAAGAGGTCGCCCTTCTTGTACAACTCTTCGGCCTCGGCGAGGTACTTTTCGTGGAGTTCTAGGTAGGCCTCGGCTTTGGCGGCTGGGTCTATGGCGAGTTTCTCCAATAAGACCTCTGCCAGGGACTTCCCCCTGGCCCTTGCCTCCTCCTCAAGCCTAGAAAGCACCGCGGCGGGGATCACGTACAACTCGGTACCTCCCTATAAATAGCTAATGCCGAGCTATCTGGCTTAAAGGGGCCGTAATGGGGCAGTCGCCGACTCCCAAGCCTCGCCGTTGTGCCAACTCAAGGAGGGCCCCGGTGACACTCGTTAATCAGAGCCGTATGAGAGCCTTTGTGATGACACCTTGTCTCATTACGGCACATAAGGCGTAGTTTTCATACGCGCAAAACTTTTAATCATTGTAAAAATTGAAATTATGGACTTAGAGACGAACTTGTCGACTTCTGCCGCTTTTACTGGGAAAATTTTCAGCAATTGGGGCAGGTTGCTCCTCCTCATAGCTCTGAGCATAATCCCAATTGCCAACTTTATCGTGGTGGGGTACATGGCTAGGATTGTTAGAGAGAACCCGGACGAGCTGCCGAGGCTTGAGAACTATGCGGGACTCCTCCTCAACGGTCTGCTGGTGTTCATCGCCTGGCTGATCTACGCCGCGGTTCCGTTGATTTTCATAATACTGGGGCTGGGCACTTGGCTTTTTTCAAGGACGTTGTCCCCGCTCGGCCTGGCGTTGTTCGTCGTCGGCGTTTTGCTCCTCTTGGGGGCCATGGTGATTGGCACAGTGGCCATAGGCTACACGATTAAGCGCGATATGGACTTTACCAAGATCTTCGCCTTCCAAGAGGTGTGGGGCATAATACAGCGGATTGGCGTGGGGCGCTACCTCGTGTGGTACTTGGTAATGTCCGCTTTGGGCCTTGTGGCGGCGGCGCTGGGGTGGGTGATTCCGTGGGTCGGAGGCGCCATTGCCGGCGTCTTCTTTGGTCTTTTTGCGAATAAGTCTCTGGCGCTGCTTCTCGACGAGGCGCTTAAGCCTCCTCAGCAGGCGGAGGGTAGCTAGAGGAAGAGCAGGAAGGGGAGGTAGATGGCCAAGTTCAACGCAGTGACCACAGCGCCGTATTTTGAGAACTGGGCGAAGGTTATCGTGGCGCCGTACCTCGTCTCTAGGACCTCCAGTATGATTATGTTGGAGGCGGCCCCCAGGAGGGTTAGGTTGCCGGCCACTGTGGCGGCCATGGCTAGGGTTAGCCACGCCTTTGGGTCCTCTACGCCGAGGTGGTGGAGGTAGGTGGCAAAGAGGCTTGTGAATGGGACATTGCTCAGAACTTGGCTTAGGGCGATGGAGAGGATGGTTATGGATAAGAGGTCTGTGGGCGTGCCGTGGTAGGCTGGGAGCAGTGCGGAGACCAGCGGCTGGAGCACGCCGCCGCGCCATATGGCGTCCATCGCTATGAACATTGTGGCAAAGAAGAGTATGGTCCCCCAGTCTACTCTGGCCAAGACCTCCCTGGGCTCTCTGGCGAGGAAGTACAGCGCGGCGGCGACGACGAAGGGTATAAGGCCTATGTTGTGTATGTGCGGCGCGCCTGAGAGTGCGGCGAGGTCGTTGGCCACCATTGCTGCTACTGCGGACGCCAGCCCCACGGCGGCCAGCGCGGCGTCTCTCTTGTCTCTTATGTAGTCCCAGGGCGTTGCCACGTAGCGCACGGGGCCGTCCTCAATGCCCAAGACCTTAAAGAGGAGGAGGGGGACGGCGACTAGGTTTATAAGAGTGGGGATGGCGAGGGCGCCTAGGAAGGCCAGGAAGGGCGCCTTCATGCCCGACTCAACTGCTATCAACATATTCTGAGGGTTTCCAATGGGGGTCATGACGGAGCCCACGGTTAGAGAGAAGGCGAGTAGGAGAAACATGTCCCTGGGCCTTATCCCCGAGGCCCTTGCTATGGCGGCGGCTATCGGCGGCCCCATGAGCGCCACCGTGTCGTTTACCGCGAAGGCGGCTGTTAGGCCAAAGAGGAGGGACGACGCGACGTATATGGACCGCCTGGTCTTAAACGGCGAGATGAAGGCGTAGGCCAGCGCCTCCAGCAAGCCGCTCTTCTCGGCGAGGGCCACTATGGAGAACATCCCCACGAGGAAGAAGAGGACTTCGAAGTTTACCACGTGGGGCACGTCGTCGATGGAGACCGGGCCGAGGACTATTGCCACAAAGGCGGCTAGCGACATTATGCTCCAGGTGGGCAGATGGGGGTAGAGGGGCCTGGCCGCCATGCCTCCTACCACAATGGCGAGGAGCAACAGGGCCACTAAGGCGTCGCCCATTGGCGCGGGAGAGATTTAACCTTTTTATTGCTTGCCGCCGTGGAGTTTAGGCCGGTGGGGTTTGTGAGACACAGATACGGAGACGACGAGGTTAAGGCCAGGCGCGTGGTCGAAGCGGTGGTGGAGGTTTTGCCCGAGTTTGAGGAGGGGCTCCGGGCGTGGAGGAGTTCAGCCACTTGATCCTAGTCACGTACCTCCACAAGTCTAGGGGCCGCCCTCTGGTGGTGAGGCCGAAGAGAGTCCCCGGCGCGCCCGAGGTGGGGGTGTTTGCCACAGACAGCCCCGATAGGCCGAACCCAATTGGTGTGACGATCGTGCGCCTTGTCAGACGGGAGGGCAGACTGCTCTACGTAGAGGGGGTAGACCTCTTCGACGGCACGCCGGTGTTAGACATAAAGCCTTTTACTCCCGCCAGATGCCCCGCCGACGTTAAGGCGCCGTGGTGGGCAGACTAGCGGTAAGGTTATAAACCCGTGGATTTTGTATACACATGCCGTCTCACGGTTCACTTACCAAGGCTGGAAAAGTGAGGAATCAGACGCCGAAGATACCGGCTAAGCCGAGGAAGAACCTCACGCCGAGGAGGCGCAACATTAGGAACTACAAGAGGAGGGTGCTTTACGCTTCTCAGCAGGCCGCCGCGGCTGAGGCCTAGCCGCCGAGGTCGCCTCTGCCAAACCTGCTCAAGTAGAATTCCACAATTTTCCTCAGCGCCCGCCTAAGCTTCCTATCCGCCGCCGAGGGCGATATGCCGGCGACGGCGGCGAGCTCCTTGAGAGAGATCTTTCTCCCATCGTCGAAGTAGCCGAGGCGGTAGGCCAATTCCACGAGCTTGAGCTGGTCCTCCGTGAGCTGTGGGTCTCTGATGTACTTAGCCCTGCCGATGACCCTCGGCTGTAGCCCCCGGTAGTGCAACTCCCTTAAAATCCGGGAGATTTGGTAGGCGTTTGCGATGAGGATGAGCTCGGCTCTGCCTCCGCATATTCTGCCCCCAACCACCGCGGCGCCGTACTCAGCCACTACTTCGCAAGGCTCGCACTTCACCCTCGTCAAAGACTGATCTGCGAGAAGCACGTGGCCCATGTTTACCCCAACTACTTCGCCGCATACAGACCCGTCTCCATACTTGAAAGAGATTGTGAGCCGTAACGCCACACCGTTAAGTCCATATGCGTTAAAAATGTTGCACAGTGAATAGGTGCAAGATTTTACACGAATACTTATATTGAGCTGTAAATTGGGGATGCCATGGCCGCGGAACTGTTGAAATACCAAAGGGTATTAATAGACCAAGACACTTGCATCAGTTGCGGCGCCTGTGTCGCCGCATGCCCCTACCAAGCGCTTGAGCTGGACGAAAACGGTAAGGCTAGAATGATCTGGGAGATGTGTAAAGACGACTTCTCCTGCGTCGCTGTATGTCCCGTCAAATGTATATACAAGATAAGCGAGGCACCTGCCGAGTTTAAGGCTAAGAAGGGGTGGTACAGGCTGGGCAAGGCGCTGTCGCCAGAGGAGCAGAAGGCTTTTCAGGAGTGGAAGGCGAAATACGGCGTCACAGCAGACCCAGTATAACTTTTTTACCCAAGCCCCCCACTTTTTCCGTGGGTTTTTGCAAACTCTGTGGAAGAGTTGGTATCACAATTTCTAGCAGGCTGGGGGTCTGTGTAGACTGCCTTAGGAGGAGGCCGAGGGAGGCGTTGAAGATCGCCGAAGAGCTCCATAGGGCTAGCCGCCTGAGGTTTGGCCTCCCCCTCTCTCCTCCCCAGGGCGGCGTCCCCTGCGGCATATGTGGCAGGGGGTGCTCGGTGCCCGAGGGCGGCGTGGGATACTGCGGCCTTGTTAAAAACGTGGGTGGGCGCTTGACTAGGCCAGGCGGCGTGTACATGGGGGTTCTTGAGTACTACTACGACCCAATACCCACCAACTGCGTCGCCGACTGGGTGTGCCCAGCGTCAACGGGGAGGGGGTACCCCAAATACGCCAAGTCGCCCGCGGGCGAAGTTGGCTACTACAACTTGGCCGTCTTCTACGGCGCCTGTAGCCTCGACTGTCTGTACTGCCAGAACTGGCACTATAGGAAGTACCCGAGGCGCCCCGTGTTTGCCTCGGTGGAGGAGCTGGATAGGGCCATGGACCGCCGCGTGTCTTGCGTCTGCTTCTTCGGCGGCGACCCCGCGCCGCAGGTGGTACACGCCCTACTTGTGGCAAAGAGGGCGGCGGAGAAGGGGGTCAGAGTGTGTTGGGAGACGAGCGGCCAACTGGCGCCGCACCTCTTGGACAAGGTGGTGGAGATCTCGCTTAAGACTGGGGGAATTGTGAAATTTGACCTCAAGGCCTTTACGCCGAGCGTCTACAAGGCGCTGACCGACGGCGAGGTGGACATAGTGCTTAGAAACTTCAAAGTGGCGGTGCGCCGTTTTAGAGAGCGGCCGGAGGTCCCCCTGGTCGTGGCCTCGATCCTCCTAGTGCCCGGCTACGTCGACGAGATAGAGGTAGACCTCCTCACCAAGTTTATAGCACGCCTAGAGCCAGAGGTGCCCACTAGATTTTTGGCATTCCACCCCGACTACCTCCTCGACGATCTGCCCCCGACCTCCATTCGCCATGCGGAGACAGCCGTAAAAATCGCACAGGAAAACGGCCTCGTAGAGGTGGACGTCGGCAACGCGTGGCTACTCGGCGACTACTACTAGGGCTGTCTCCCCGGCGGCGTGCAGTAGGGCTTTATGTGTTTGTACACGTCGCTGAGCCTAGGCCTGTCCTTGAACAACACCACGTTTGGGAGCAGTTCCTTCCACGTGGCCATGGCGAGCTCCTCGCTCACAAGGACTAGGAGGGGCTTCTTCACCTTAGCCAGCTTTTCATACTTCCGCCTGAGGTAGTCCGGCGTCCAGAAGCCCACCACCTCGACGTACAAATCGCCTATCTTGAAGTCCGGTATGTACACTCTCTTGTCCACTACGAGGACCTCGGGCTCTCGCTCCACGCGGCAGACCCTAGACACTTGCCTGTAGAACTCCGCCTCTATAGAGCTGTCGAACTCCTCCTCCGGCGGAGGCTGGCGCGGCAGGTCGGGGGCCGTGCGCCAGTCCTCGCGGTATGTGTACACTCTGTCCCTCAGCTTTATCTGTGCCTCTATTTTCCACTGTCCGGCGGAGACTATGTAGGGCACGAGCTTGGCGAGCCTAGTGCCGTACCGCTCGGTCTGCCTAAGCGCGGAGACTGGGCCGTCGAAGTGGAACACGAGCCACCCCCCGTCCCCCTCCTCGGCTATGTACATTAGGCGGTACCCCTTCACCGCCCTTATCAGCCTCTTCACCACCGCGGGGGCGTTGGGGACCCACGCCTTTACGTATAACGACTTGAACAAGAGCGTCTGCATAAGCGCGAGGTTGTACTCCCGCGCCAGCTCCTCCGCCGTAATGGAGGGGGGCTCGACGATCTCTAAGTTGTCCTCGTAGGCCTTTAAGAAGAGGCACCTCACCTCCCCGGGGTCTAGCCTGAGCTTGGACGCCACCGTGTTGAAGACAGCCTCCCTCGCCTCAGCTGTTAAGACGGGCCAGGATGCCGCCGCGGCTTTAAAGACCTCAAGCCTGATCCTGGAGACCAGGCGCCTGTCCACTGACTCAGCCTTGAGGAAGTGGCTGAGGACGTGGGCGAGGCCGCCCGCCAGCTTTTTGTCAAAGCCAAGCGCCTCCACCCTCCTCTTGAACTCGCCCAGCGTCTTGGCACCTCTCGCCGCCTCAATGACTTCAGCCGCCGCCGACGCGTCGGAGAGATACCTCGGCCTAATCTCTCCGCCCTTCCGCACGACGCGGAGGTAGTCTATGGACATCAACGTCATGACACGCCCCTCTTCCTCCTCCTGGCCATGTCCACCTCCCTCGTCTTCGCCGTCACCACCTCGTAGATCTTGGCCCTATGCGGCTTGAGCCTAAGCGCGCGGCCCATCCGCTGTATGAACTGCCTAACGCTGGACGTCCCGCCCAAAATCACCACCACGTCCACGTCTGGCACGTCCACCCCCTCGTCTAAGACTTTCCCAGTCACAATCGCCTTGACCTCCCCCCTGCGGAACATGGCCATTACCTGCTCCCGCTCCTGGGGACTTATGTCGTGTGTGACCAGGGGTATGAGGTAGCGCTCGGAGACGGCTCTGGCAAGCGAGGTGTATTCAGTGAAGATGAGGACCTTTGAGGCGGGGTGCCTCGCGAGTATTTCCCCCACCGCCTCCACCTTGGCAGAGGTCTCGTGGATAAGCCTCCTCATGATGTGCCAAGCCTCAAGCGCCCTCCTGGCCTCGGGGCTTCTCCCAGCCAGCGCCACCAACTTCTGGAAGTCAGAGGGCGACTTGAACCTCAGCCCCTTCTTCCTCAGATACGATAGGTACCTCTGCTCCGCCTCTTTGTACACCATCTTCTCCTCCTCGGTCAACTCCACCTTGACCACCTCCACCTCGTAGTCTGCTACCCACACACCCCTGATGTCCCTCGCCGACATTTTGTACACCACAGGCCCCACGAGCCAGTCCAAGTCCACGTGTAGCTCATCCGCCCTCTCGGGAGTGGCCGTGAGACCCAGCCTATACGGGGCAGGGCTAAGCTCCGCTATCTGCCGGTAGGAGGGGGAGGGCAAGTGGTGGACTTCGTCGAAGACGAGAAACATGTACCTATTGCCCAGCACCTCCACCGCGGCGTAGGCGGAGTCGTAGGTGATGACTGTGACACAGCTCTCCCGCTTCTCCTCGCCGTACCAAACCCCCACTCTCCCTGGAAAGTACTGGGAGAGCCTACTCCTCCACTGCTGGAGGAGCTCGACAGTGGGCACCACCACTAGGGCGGGTACCCTCATCTGCGCTATGGCGGCAATTGCCACGTAAGTCTTCCCAGCCCCCGTGGGCATGACCACCACGCCCCTCTTAGCCTTTGACCAAGCCGCCAGCGCCTCGGCCTGGTAGCTTCTCAGCTTAGCCTCAGCCGCGGCTCTCACCTCGGCGCAGTGGAGAGACCACACCCGGTCCTCCACCTCAACCCCCAAGGCCCTAGCCGCCGCCAAAATCCGCGGGTAGTAGATTGCGAGGGCCCGGTACTTCCCTACCCTCTCGTCGAATTTGAGAAAGGAGAGCTTGCGCAGTTCTTGGGGGAGAGAGCCCTCCACTAGGACTGTGCCCCTGTCCCAGGTAAGGACGATTCTCGGCGTCGTCAATCCCACGCCACCTCTACCCCGAGCCCTGTCCTCTGCGCCTTTTCAACGACGTAAAGGGCCATGGCCGCGTCAAAGAGGGGATTCCCCACAGACTTGTACACCTTAATTTCGCCGAAGTCGCAACGCGCGCCTCGGAGGAAGTCGCCCATGTAGACCCACTTGGGCGCCACGTCGTCGCTCTCCTCGGCGGCATGGGGGTTGTCCACAAGCATGCAGCCGGCCCTCCTCTTGACTTCGTCGTCGAGCTCTCTGACGGGGCGCGGCGCGCCTATGGTTATAACCACGGCCCCAGCCTTTAGAGTCGCCCCGAGGACCACCGGCGACTTGGACGTAGTTGCCGCAATTACCAAGTCGCTGCCGAGCGCCTCGGCGTGTGTAACAGACACAGCGCCGTATTTTGCCGCCAGTTGCGCCGCCCTAGTGGGCTCTATGTCGTACACCTTGAAGCTTGCGCTGGGGTAAAGCGCCTTGAAGACCCGGAGGTGGTACTCCGCCTGGAGGCCTGCCCCAATGATGCCGATGGTCTCCGGCTCGGCGCCCATGGCCCTCGCCGCCACGGCGCTCGCCGCGGCCGTCCTCCACCCGGTGAGCTGAGTGCCGTTGATTAGGGCAAGCGGGGAGCCCCGCTCTGGGTCTATTACCATCACCACGGCCTTCACAGTGGGCCTCGCCCTGGGGTATATGCCCACAAGCTTCACCGCTATTTTGCCCCCCATGTGGGCCACCATGGGGGCAAACCACACGTCTCCCACAGTCAGCGCCTGCCGGGGGAGAAACTTTGCCTCCGTCAGATAGCCGCGCCTAATTGCCTCCACGGCCTCCCCTGGGTCGACCAGGGGGTCGATGTTGGGCAAGAGCAACATGTCAACTGCCCCGGCCCCTCTTTAAAAAAGTTTGCCTAAGATGTATGCAAAGCCGGCGGTCGCCGCGGCTAGAATTACAAACACCGCGGGGGGATTGTCCGCGAGAGGGAGCCAGGAGAGGTTCATGCCATAGAACCCCGTGATTATGAGCGCCGGCAGAGCCACTGTGCCCAGCCACGTCAGCCTTTTCACAGAGACGTCCAGCGACATCTGCACCACTGTGCTGTACAGCAACCTGACGTCACGGGCAAATCTGCGGAGGAGGAGGGCTCTGCGGGCTAGAGACCGGGCGTATGCGTACTGCCTATACCCAACTAGCCCCCTCCTCTTAAGCTCCACGGCCAGTTGCCGAAGCTGAGACGCGGCGAAGTACAACATGTGCGAGTTGTAGAGCGCTGTGTACACCTCGCCGGGGGACACTCTCTCCTCTGTCTCCAGCCTAAACTCGAGGGTGTCCAACGACGACTCCACGGCGGAGATGGCCTCGGCGAGGCGCTGTAGCGCGCCGTAGAGGGCCTCTTGAACTGTTGAGTAGGGGCCGCTTACCACTCTGCCGTCTCTCTCGGCGACGAGCTCGACCACCTCCTCCTTGACCTCGCCCCCCTCAAGGGCCACGAGGGGGATTTGTAGGTGTATGAGACCGCCCTCGTCAAATATATACACCATGTAGTTTAGAGACGTGGGCCTTAAAGAGGTTGAGGCCAGAGACGCCGCGGCGCTGGCCCTCCTCCTCGCGGTAATGCTGGCTCTCCCAAGCCCCCTCGGCTACTTAGCCGTATTTGCCGCCGTAGTGCCATATTACAAGAAAATTACGTGGGCCACCTTCTCTCCAAGCCCTCTAGCCGCGGCCCTCCTGCTGTACACAACTACGTTTCTCGTCGACTATGCCACAGTGGGCATACCGACGCAGCGCCCCCCCTGGCTCACCGCCGTGGTCTTTGCGCCACTCGCCGAGGAGCTCGTCTTCAGAGCGCTCGCCTTCGCCCTACTGCCGACGCCCCTCTCCTGGGTCTTCTCAGTGGTCATCTTCGGCGTACTCCACCTGGACAACCCGCTGTTAGCCGCCCTATACGGAGCTGCCCTCTCCCTCGCGTACAGAGGCGGGGGGTACTTCGCCTCCTCCGCCCTACACGCCTTTAACAACGCCCTCTGGCTCTACCTAGCGCAATGCCTCCACGGATGCGCCTAGACGCCGCTGGCCCCGGGCGCCCGCCGGCCTTTTGCCGCCTCCATAAGCATGTTTATTAGCCTCAACACCCCCTCTCTATGTTTCTCGAAGGACTCCCTTCTCATAAAGCCGTGGTAGAAATTTGCGTGGAGGCCCTCGGCCAGTCTAAACAGCGTGGAAAACTCTGGGTTCCCACTCTCCTCTACTAGCGCCTCTACGATGTCCCAAAAGTCTCTATGAGTGTAATGCGGCATCCCCTCCTCTCCGCAATTGCGCTGAGAAGCGCAGTCACTGCCCCCCAGTACTTCTCCCCAGCCTGCACGAGGTCGCCCTTCGCGTAAAGCTCCTCGGCGTCAAGGAGGTACTTCTCCGCCAACTTGAGGTACGCTTCCACCCTGGCCTCTGGGCCGAGCTAGTTCACCACAGCGTCTACCACTAGCTGTTCCACCGACTTGCCGCACCTAGCCGCCACGGTTTTAATCAACTCTGCAACCTCGGGCGGTAGCTCGATTGTCACAGCCTTCTCCACGTAATAGTCAACACACGCACTTAAATTTAATACAGAGAAAGTAACTGCGTATCACGACACAGAGCCGCAGGCCGCCTCTACGTACCGGCGGTAGCGCTGTCTCAGCTCCTCAGCGGCGTAGAAGCCCTTGACGTGGCTCCAGGGTAGCGGCTCCTCTCTGGGCCTAAAGACGTAGCTCAGAGCCCCCGCCTTCAACAGCCGCCTCCAGTACGCCATGGGCTTGTCAGACGACGCAGATTCAACTATGTGCCGCGACACGTCGCGGCCCCCCAGCGCAATGGCCGCCTGTATTGCCGCCAGGCGGGGGTCGTAGCTGGAGAACTCGCCGCGGTGCACCTCTCTAATGGACTCGATCTTCTCCTCAAGGGCCTGGGGCTCCTCCATTGGGTGATACTGGAGGGGGGTCTGCGGCTTTGGAATAAACGGGTTTACGCTTAAGTACAGCTTGGCGTACCTAGCCGCCTCTTTTACGAGGGCTTTCACCGCCTCCAGATCCTTCTCCCGCTCGCAGGGAAGCCCCACCATTAGGTACATTTTCAGCTTCATCCCCAGCTCCCCCGCCCTCTTTGCCACTTTTAACACGTCGGCGTCTGACACCTCTTTCCCCAGCGCCTTTCTGAGGCGTTCGCTGGTCTCGGGGGCTATGGTCAACGTCTTCTGGCCCAGCTTTGCCACAAGCTCCAGCGCCTCGTCGTCGAGAAGCTCGGCGCGGAGCGACGGCAGAGAAAGGGGGACCCACCTCCTCGCCGCCTCGGAGAGGAGCTCCTTGAAGCCTGGGTGGGCGTTGGCTGTGAGGGCAACGAGGGAGGGCCTCACCCCGTACCTCTTGTACAAAAGCTCGGCCTCTTCCAGCGCCTTCTCCCACCCCCTCGGCCTATAGGGCTTGGCGATGTAGCTCTCCATGCAGAATAGGCAGGAGAAGGGGCAACCCCTGGCCAACTCCACCGAGAGGCTAAACGCGGCCTCGGGCTCCGGCAGCCTTCTGTAGTCTGCCTCCTCCACGTCTTTGGCGTAGGCCACGGCGACTTCGTACGGCCCGTCGGCTGGGTAGTACATGCCGGCGCCCTCCACTCTGTCCCCTGTGGCCAAGTACTGGACGACCTTATCCCACACGGCCTCTAGCTCCCCGAGCACGATTAAGTCGGCTAGGTCGGCCAGGGGCTCTGGGTTAGCCGTGACGGGGGGCCCGCCTACGACGACCTTCGGCCTCTCCCTCGCCCTGGCCCAGGGCTCTACGCCGGCCTCGATCAGCAACTTTGTCAAATTTATGTAGTCGAGCTCGTAGTGGACGGTGGCAACCACGTAGTCGAAGTGGGAGAGCGGGGTCCCCTCCTCCACGCCCCTTGGCCCCCTGTCCGCCGTGAACCTCTCCACGTAGAACCCCTCGTCTTGGAGCTTGAAGTAGAGCACGTGGTACACCGCGCTGGACATGGCAACGGAGTATGTGGAGGGGTACGCCAGGGCCACCTTGACCCCGCTCTTCCTGTAGCGGACCCGTCTCACACATATTTAAACCGTTGACCCTTTTTAAGCGCATGGACGTGATAAGGACCCTCCGCAGGGGGGAGTACATCGCCTACCTAATTGTGCTAGGCCTCACCGCTGTTCTACTCGGCTTGTCAGTATACCTGGCCGGGTACAGGCTTTACGAGCTTGCAACAACGGCGGCCTCAAGTCCGGCGGCGCTGTCTCAGGCGATATACAACGCGCTCTCCGACGTCTTCCTAGTGGTTATATTCGTCGAGTTAATTGACACCTTTGTCACATACTTGGAAAAGAAGCGGCTAATAGTCTACAGAATAATCGACGTGGCCTTGGTGGCCTTGGCGAGAGAGCTCTTCATATACTTAGCGCCTGTAAACGCGGAGTTCAAAATTGACAAAGGCGTTGCCCTAATATTGGCCACGGCCGTCATCGGCTTCGTGGACTACCTCCAGAGGAGGGGGATCACGCTTGGGAGAAGGAGGCGGTAGGGCCGGCCCTCAGCTCTACGGGTCTGGCTGTAAAATTTATTAACATGCCCAGTTGTGTCGCCGGTGTCTGAGGCACAGTTTAATATACTGTCTCTAAGGGAGAACAAGCTGTTGGGGAGAAAGGAGGTGCTAGTGGAGATACTGCATCGAAAGTCTTCTACGCCCACGAGGCAAAGCGTGAGAGAGTGGCTTGCAAAACAGCTGGGGGTTGAGGTGGACAAGATTTTTGTGAGAAAGATCAAGACGGAGTACGGGATAGGGAAGTCCAAGGCGGAGGTCCACGTATATACAGACGGGGCGCTGGCCCGGGTGATAGAGCCGCTCTATATCTTGGCCAGGAACTTGGGAGAGGAGGGCAAGAAGCTTCTTGAGGAGGCAAGAAAGAGGAGGAACGAGCGTAGGGAGAAGCGCAGGAGGAAGAAGAAGGGCGGCGGGAAGTAGCCATGTCTAAGAAGGCGCCTGCCAAAGAGGGTAAGAAGCTGCCCCGCGCGGCGACTTGGTACGAGATTGACATGGAGAAGGGGGTGTTTAGGTTTAAGAACAAGCTCTGCCCCAAGTGTGGCTCTGTCATGGCCTTCCACCGCGAGCCCGTGCCGCGTTGGCACTGCGGTAAGTGTGGTTTTACTCAGTTCCAGAGGTGATAATTGGGGTAGAGTCCACTGCGCACACCTTTAGCCTCGGCCTTGTATCTGGGGGCAGAGTTTTGGGACAGGTGGGGAAGACGTATGTGCCTCCGGCGGGTAGGGGGATACACCCCAGGGAGGCCGCCGAGCACCACGCCAAGGCCGCTCCACAGCTCTTCCGCAAGCTCATAGAGGAATTCAACGTCTCGCTGGGGGATGTAGAGGCCGTTGCATATTCCGCGGGGCCTGGCCTGGGGCCGGCCTTGAGAGTGGGGGCGGTGTTTGCCAGGGCTTTGGCCATAAAGCTGGGGGTTCCCCTAGTCCCCGTACACCACGGAGTTGCGCACGTGGAAATTGCCAGATACGCCACTGGGTCCTGCGACCCGCTTGTCCTCCTCATATCTGGGGGGCACACCGTCGTGGCGGGCTTCTCCGACGGGCGGTATAGAGTGTTCGGCGAGACTCTAGACGTGGCCATTGGCAACGCCATTGATATGTTTGCGAGAGAGGTGGGGCTCGGCTTCCCCGGCGTCCCCGCGGTTGAGAAATGCGCCGAGGCGGCTGAGGAGCTGGTGGCGTTTCCCATGCCCATAGTTGGGCAAGACCTCTCCTACGCCGGCCTCACCACATACGCCCTACAGTTGGTCAAGAGGGGGATCCCCCTGCCGGTGGTCTGCAGGTCGCTTGTGGAGACGGCGTACTACATGTTGGCGGAGGTCACAGAGCGGGCCCTCGCCTTTACCAAGAAGAGGGAGCTCGTGGTGGCGGGCGGCGTGGCTAGGAGCAGGAGGCTGCGGGAGATCTTGTACGAGGTTGGGAGAGAGCATGGGGCCGAGGTGAAGTTTGTCCCAGACGAATACGCCGGCGACAACGGGGCCATGATCGCCCTCACCGGCTATTACGCATATAGGAGGGGCATCGCCGTGGAGCCAGGGGAGAGCTTTGTCCGCCAGAGGTGGCGCCTCGACACAGTGGACGTTCCCTGGTTCTACGATCTGTGCAATAGATAAATAGGCAGAGAAACCAGAGGCTATGAAGATGGTTGCCCTAAGCCTAGTGGCCGCCGGAGCGGCATTGGTGACCTTCGCCGTCGTCAACGCCTTGTTGCTCTACTTCGCAGGGGCGCCCAAGGTGTCTCTGAATATTACGGCTCCCCTGCTGGGGCAGACGATCACTGCGAGGATAAGCGGCGTCCCAGACCCATACGCCGTTGGCACCGCCGTGGCGCGGGGCGTAATTCTGCTCACCATAGGCCTCATAGGGGCAAAGCTACTGGAGGTGGGGCTGGGGGAGCTTAGGCGGCAGAGGGAAGAGGAGACTCGGCGGCAGTACTATGAACAGTATTACCAGTATCAACAATACTGACCTAGTGTTTAAGTACTTCAAGGCCCTGGAGGAGAGGGGCCTCGGCGAGTGGGTAGATAGGGCGTTTCCCACGGCGGCTGTTTTTAGGCTTATTGAGGAGGCGGCCGGCGCCACCGCCGAAGAGGTGGTGGAAAGGCTTGTGGAGGTCATAGCTCCAAATATCCACCCCGAGGTGGCCGGGGAGGTGGTGGGGCATAGAGGCGAGGGGGCAGTTTTGGTCGTGGCAAGGGCTGTGGCTCTGTGGTATCTTCAAGTGGCTGAGGAGCTTGGAGTGGTAAGGGTGAGGAGGCGGTAGGTCTCTAAGATGGCCCTACTGAGCCTTATCTGCTCCTCGAAGTATCCCTCTACCCTCTTCCTGTGGCGTTTTAAGAAGTCCCAGTAGAGTGGGTGCGGGGGCTTGGGCTCTCGGCCCCAGAGGGGGGTGCCCGGGAGCGGCATGAAGTAGTGTAGGCGGATGTGCGCCCCCATTGAGACCAGCCTCTCCATGGCTTTCACTGTGGCAACCACGTCCTCTTCCTCCTCGCCGGGGAGACCGGCTATTACGTCCACCACAGGCTTAAAGCCCATCTTCACCGCGGTGGCCGTCGCCTCCTCAACTACCGCTACGTCGTGGTCTCTCTTTGTCGACGCCAGGAGCCGCTCTGAGCCCGACTGGAGGCCGAAGGACAGCCGCCTATTTGCAACAAACGGCTTTATGGCCCCCAAGACGTCTCTGGTCACAGTCTCCGGCCTCGTCTCCGAGGGAAAGGTGCCTAAGTAGGGCCTGCCCCCCGCCTCTCTCACAGCGCGTAGCAGGCCGACTAACGCATCTACGTTTGGAGTTTTCCCGTCCGTGGATCCGTAGAGAAATCCTACAGGCGCTATGAACCGAATTTCTTCACGTCCCGCGGCCACATAATGTTTCACCATTTGCGCCACGTTTTCCACTGGGCGGTAGCGGACTGAGCCGTGGAACCACGTTTGACAAAAGGTGCACCTGTAGGCGCAGGACCTCATTATCTCTATGGGCGGGTACGCCCCGAGGGACGTGCTATAGGTCTTGTGGATTAGCTCCGCGTAAATTCGGCGGCCTGCCCTAACTCTCCCGTCGACGAGCATGAGGGTGTTGGGAGGCACCTCCTCCAAGCCCTCCGCCTCTCTTTCCACTATTGCGGGGAGGGCCACCTCTCCGTCGCCTATTACTACGTATTTTACGCCGAGTTTGAGGAGGGTGATTGGATCCCCCGCGGCGTGGGGGCCGCCAGCCACCACTGGGTATTTAGACGCCACTTCGCGCACCTCTTGCCAAATTTCGACGAATAGGGGCGTGGATAGGCTGTAGAGGACTAACACGCGCTCGCCGCGGCGCTGTAACTCATGGGCGTCTCTGAGGGGGTCCGTGGTGGGGACTACCTTGTACTTGTCCTCTATGGGGGCCACTGCATATGCCATGCCGTTGTTCGGGCCGGGGAACACCCTGGCGAGGAGTAACACATTTTATCCCCGTCGGGTTTTTAAAAGCATGAAGTTGGCATATGTCAAGGGGCCTCTTGTGGCAGTATTCGCCGGGTCTTGGCTTTGTGAAAAATCCCCCGTGGACGGGGTGCCCATCCTCCTTGGAGAACCCATTGGGGAATGCGCGGGGGATGTGGCCAGGCTTATATCCATTGCCACAACTGTCAGAGCCGTCAAACGGCTGGGTGCCAGGGTGTACGTGAGCGAGGCCCTTGGCGCAGATGGCGTTGACGCGGCTTTTGCGGGTGGGGCAGACGGAGTGGTGGAGGAGCTTGGGGCCTCTAAAGACGCGGCCGGGGGGACGCAGGCCGTGGTCGTGGAGGCCGGCGACGTCGCCGAGCTTTTGAACAAGGCGAGGCGGCTGGGCGAGGAGGTCCGCAGGGGGTTCGAGGTCTTGGTTGCCGCACCATTTGACAAGGCTGTGGAGCTCGCTCCATTTGTTGACGGCGTGGTGTTGACTGGGGGGTGGGTGGAGGTTGGGCTGGAGGAGGTTGGACATGTGCCAGAGGTGGGGCGCTGTACGGCGTGTGGCGTGGACTACCTCATGTATGGGGAGACGATAAGGCGGTGCGTCTACTGTGGGAGGAGGCTTGTGAAAGTCATCACCTCAACGCGGCCGCCTAGGTCTAGACCGGTTTTTCGCGCCGTCGCGAAGAAATATTTAAAGTTGGCAATTCACAGATTTAAAGTCGTCTAGACGGCGGTATATTACATTATTTATCATTATAGATTTCTCCTTCTATAATTGCAGTATATAGTGCTATATATGAGTCAAACTTATATAACTGGCGTATACTCAGTTCAATGCCGTTTATCAAGTGGATAACCGAGGTGGGAAAAAACGACGCCCTTTTGGTGGGCGGCAAGGGGGCTAACCTCGGCGAGGTGGCTAAGCTGGCGACAGTGCCCCCTGGCTTCATCGTCACGTCTGAGGCCTTTAGGTATTTTCAGCAGTCGGTAGGACTCGCCGAGAGGATAAGGGAGGTTCTCAACGCCTACATCAGGTCCGGTGAGCCTGAGGAGTATGAGAAGGCTAGCGCCGAAATTAGGAGGATGGTTGAGGAGGCCCCCCTCCCGCCTGAGCTAGAGAGGGCAATTGTAGAGGCGTATATGAGGCTCGGCGAGGAGGTGGGAATTAAAGACGTGGCGGTGGCCGTGAGGAGCTCAGCCACTGCTGAGGACATACCCGAGGCCTCTTTTGCGGGGCAACAGGACACCTACCTCAACGTGAGGGGGGCGGAGAAGGTGGTGTACTATGTGAAAAAGGTGTGGAGCTCTCTCTACACTGCCAGGGCCCTCTACTACCGCGACAAAATGGGTATACCTCACGAGAAGAGCCTAATGGCAGTGGTGGTACAGAAACTGGTCAACGCACGCTCCGCGGGGGTCATTTTCACCCTTGATCCAACGAACGGCGACACGTCCAAGGTAGTGATTGAGGCCAGCTGGGGCCTCGGAGAGAGTGTGGCGAGGGGGCTCGTTACTCCCGACGAGTACGTGGTAGATAAGGCCACGTTTAAGATCGTAGAAAAGAGGATATCCCCCAAGAAGGTGGCTGTGGTGAGAGATGAGGCTGGGCTGACCAAGGAGGTGGAGCTCCCGCCTGAGAAGGCAAATGCCCCTGCCCTCAGCGACGAGGAGGCGGTGGAGTTGGCCAAAATGGCTGTGAAGTTGGAGCAACACTACGGTCACGCCCTCGACATAGAATTCGCCGTAGACGCCGACTTGCCGTTCCCGAGGAATTTGTTCATTCTCCAGGCGAGGCCCGAGACTGTATGGTCTAGGAAGGCCGAGCGGCCTAAGGCCTCCGTGGTGCCGGCAGGGACCGTCGTAGTGAAGGGCATACCCGCCAGCCCTGGCGTGGCTGTGGGAACTG
This sequence comes from Pyrobaculum calidifontis JCM 11548, assembly GCF_000015805.1. NCBI lineage: Archaea > Thermoproteati > Thermoproteota > Thermoprotei > Thermoproteales > Thermoproteaceae > Pyrobaculum > Pyrobaculum calidifontis. The sequence goes on from NC_009073.1 coordinate 302,508, forward strand.
CCAAGGTTTGTCTCACCTTGGAAGACGCCAAGAAGAAGCTGAAGAAGGGGGACATCCTCGTGACTAAGATGACGGACCCAGACTGGGTTCCCTACATGAAGCTTGCCGCCGCTATTGTGACCGACGAGGGTGGGAGGACGTCGCACGCCGCGATTGTCAGCAGAGAGTTGGGCATACCCGCCGTGGTTGGAACTGGCAACGCGACGTCCGTGCTTAAGGATGGAGAGGTCTACACCGTGGATGGGAGCAGGGGCGTAGTTTTGGCAGGCGCGGTGGCGGCTAAGGCTGAGGAGGCGAAGGCGCCTGCGGCGGCTGTGGCGCCTCCCAGGGAGATAATACTGCACATATACCGCGCCGTGCCCACGGGGACTAAGGTGTATATGAACCTCGGCGAGCCTGAGAAGATTGACGAGTATAAGGACTTGCCGTTTGACGGCATTGGCCTCATGCGCATAGAGTTTGTGATCTCGAGCTGGGTGGGCCAGCACCCGCTCTACCTTCTCTCAATTGGGCAAGAGCAGAAGTTCGTGGACAAGATGGCTGAGGGCATAGCCAAGGTGGCCTCGGCCATATACCCGCGCCCCGTGGTGGTGAGGTTCAGCGACTTTAAGTCGAACGAGTACAGGGGCCTCGAGGGGGGCGAGAAGTTTGAGCCTGAGGAGAGGAACCCCATGTTGGGCTGGAGGGGTGTCTCTCGCTACGTGTCGCCGCAGTATGAGAAGGCGTTTAGGCTGGAGCTCAGGGCTATAAAGAAGGTGAGGGATGAGATGGGGCTTAACAACGTGTGGGTCATGGCGCCGTTTGTGAGAACTGTGTGGGAGGCGGAGCGGTTTAGCCGCCTCTTGGAGGAGGAGGGCCTCTACAGAGATAGAGACTTCAAGGTGTGGGCCATGGCCGAGGTGCCCTCAATCGCCTTTATGGTGGAAGAGTTTGCCGAGTACTTCGACGGATTCTCGGTGGGATCCAACGACTTGACTCAGCTAGTGCTAGGCGTGGATAGGGATAACGACTTCTTGGTGAGGATTAACCCGAGGTACTTCGACGAGAGGGAGGCCCCCGTGCTTAAGGCCATATACGAGCTCATTAGGAGGGCCCACAGGGTGGGGAGGACTGTGTCCATCTGCGGGCAAGGCCCCTCGGTGTATCCGCAACTGGTGGAGTTCCTAGTGAGGGCTGGCATTGACAGTATCTCGGTGAACCCAGACGCGGTGCTTCAGACGAGAGTGCTTGTGGCCTCTGTGGAACTTAAAGTGCTCAGGGAGCGCCTAGACGCCATCTACAGTGCCTTGTACAAGAGGGACAGCGACGAGGAATTTGCAGAAATAGTGAAGAAGGTCTTCGGCGGCGTCAAATACTAGGTCCGCTTGTCTCTCAAACCGGCCAGCGCCGGTTAAGGCTTAAATTTGTTCTCGCTTTTTCCTACATGGACTTGGGCTTTATATTGATAGGCATAGCAGTTGGGGTAGTTGTCTTTCTTCTCCTCGACTACTTTGTGAAGAGGATTTTTTCAAGGGTGTTGGACAGTGAACAGCTTCTGCTTCTGAGGTTGTTGGCTGCGTTGTTCTCTCTTTCGCTTATCTTTGCAATTGTGTCTCCTGTTGCCCAGATACACCACTTGTTCTACCTCTTGTTAGTAATATTGGTGTTTTCTTTAGGGTCGTTTATACTGGGCACTAGGCGAATATTGGAGCAGTACCTCACGGGCCTCTTCGTGGCTAGGCTCCTCGACTTGCACGTGGGGGATTACATAGAGCTGGGCGACTTGCGTGGCTATATCACGGCGCTCGAAGATGCGTACCTCGTGGTGCGGGACCCCCGGAGAGAGTACGTCTATATCCCCTATACCGTTCTACTGCAGAACCCCTTTAGGCGTATCAAGTCGCCGGAGGGTCACGAGGTGAGGATAAGGCTGTTTGTGCCCTCGGGGCAGGATGTGAAAAGGATAAGGTCTTTAATTGAGGAGGTGGCCAGGGAGTTCGGCGTCGAGAGGCTGAGCGTTGATGTGGAGAAGATTGGGGCTAGGGGCGTGACTCTGGTGGTGCGTGGGGTGTTGAGAGATCCGCGGCAGGAGGATGAGCTTAAGTACGCCGTGTTAGACAAGGTCTATGCCTCTATGATGGGCGGCGCTACTCTGTGAGGCGCTGTAAGTCGCCTTGTGGGCCAATTGCAACCAAGTAGTCTCCCTCTTGTATCTCCTCCTCTGGCGAAGTGACGAAGTCGTCTCCCCTTACTATTGACACCTTGGCGCCTGTCTCTTCTTCCACTTCTCCTATTTTTCGGCCAAGGAGTTTCGAGTCGGCGGTGACAACCATTTCAAGCATGGCGACCTCGCCCCGTATTGGGACAATTCTCGCAAATCTTAGATTTAGTATTCTGAGCATTCTTGACAAGACGCAGTGGTATACAACCACCGCCTCTATTCCCAACTCCTCCGCCTGCTTAGCCGCTTGGCTACTTCTAGTTGTGATAACTACAATTGGTACTCCTTGTGACTTGGCGAATCGGGCAAAGTATAGGTTTAACATGTCGTTTGGAGATGGGAAAACTGCAACTTCTATTTTTGAAAAATCTATATCTTTTACAACTTTTTCATAGTTCTCAGATAGTGTATGTATATATACTGGAAATTTTTCAAAAATCTTTGTACGTTCACGAGGGACTAAAACTCTTACCACATATCCGTTTTCGGCTAAGACTCGGACTAGCTGGAGGGCCAAGTCGTCGTTGCTGTCTAGCACAAGCGCCTCTCTCGCCACGCCACAGGTATATTTACAGACTTAATAAGTTATAGCCCATTGTAATATGTATTAAGTCATTTAATATACTTTAGTTTATAATGTATTTATTTGTTATGTTTTTTATATTATTAATAGAGAGGACTAAAGATTTATATATGTTAGTGGAACTTGTCTTAATGCGGCGGGGCTCTATCGTGGTGAGGGGGTATAAGCATCTTGACCCCTACGGCGCCATTCAGCCCCCCATATATCTCGCCGCGCTTTTTCGAATGGAGGGGGAGGCACAGCGCTCTGACCGGGGGCTTGATTTAAAGTACAGCAGGGAGGATAACCCAACTCTCAGGCCCTTTGAAGAAGTAGTGGCAAAGCTTGAGAGCGGCGTAGACGCCTTGGCCTTTAACAGCGGGATGGCCGCCATCTCCGCCGTGTTCATGGCCCGCCTGGCCGGCGGAGATGTGGTATATGTGCCAATGGAGGCGTATGGGGCAACTCTAAGGCTTTTAGACTCCCTAGGCAAATTTGGGGTTAAGGTGGTGAGGGGCTTTCCTGACACTGAGCCGTTTATTGAGGGGATAAAGGCCGCCAGGCCTAGGCTAGTGTTTTTTGAGACTATTTCAAATCCAACTCTCAGGGTATTAGACTTGCCAGAAGTGGTCAAGGCCGCCAAAGACTTGGGCGCCGAGGTAGTGGTGGACAACACTTTTGCAACCCCTCTACTCATCACTCCGCTTGAACACGGCGCCGACTTAGTTGTCCACTCTGTCACAAAGTATTTGGCTGGCCATAACGACGTAGTTGGCGGCGTAGTTGTGGCCAAGTCCAGGGAGCAGGTGGAGGAGCTTTGGCTTTGGAGGGCCATGCTGGGCGGCATTATGCAGCCGTGGGAGGCCTACCTCGCCTTTAGGGGCGTGAAGACTCTAGTAGTCAGATTTGAGCGACAGTGCCGCTCCGCCATGGCAATTGCAGAGTACTTGGCAGACCATAGCAAGGTGTCTGAGGTGCTTTACCCAGGCCTGCCCACGAGCCCCTACTACCACGTGGCTAGGAGGCTCTTCGGCGACAAGTTCGGCGCAGTGGTGTCCTTCCGCGTGAAGGGGGGGAGAGACGCCGTGTTGAAGTTCTTTAAGTCGCTCAGGCTCATAACTCCAGGCCCCAGCCTGGGGGGCGTGGAGAGCATAGCCACATATCCAATAGCAAGCGCCGCCTCGCCGATACCTGACGAGGACAAGAGGAGGCTGGGCATCACAGAGGACTTGGTGAGGCTCTCCGTGGGTCTGGAGGACCCAGAGGACTTGATAGAGGACTTAGACCAGGCGCTTAGATCCACGTGAACATCTGCGTCAAGTGCAGGGGGAGGAAGCTCCTCTGCGGCTTGCCGAAGTGTCCAATTGAGCCGAGGGCAAGGGCTTTCCACCTGGCGCTGAGGCGCATTTCTGGGCGCGAGGTCTTTGGCTCTACGCCGCCCTCTGTCATCGTTGGCGAGTTTGGGTGGCCCAGCGTGCGCGTCTACCTTGGGGAGCCTCCCGAGGTCTTTGGAGAAGAGGCAAGGCGCTACGACGACCCCCGCCTCTTGTGGGGGCTCTCGCTTGAGGAGATCTCTGCACTACGGAGCTACATGGCCTTTGGGGTTAAGACTGCGAGGACGCCTTGGGAGTTGGGCGAGCTGGCGTTTGTCTATGTCTCTTCGAGGCCTGTGGACGTGGAGATGAGGCTGGAGAAGCCGCCTGTGCCGTCGCTTAAGTTTGACCTTAGGGAGAAGCCGCTGGGCCCCAGAGCCCCGCTGGAGAGCGCGAGGGTTGTGGAAAATCCGTCGCCGCCGCGCCCGCTCGAGTCGTTGATAAACGACGACGTGTCTGCCCACGAGGCGGTGGTCGAGCTCTACTCACGCGGCGTTGACTTGTACATAATTCAGAGGGCCTTTTCCCTCGGCCTACTGGGGGCTAGGCACAGGAGACGCCTAGTCCCATCTCGCTGGGGGATAACTGCGGTGGACGTGGCTGTGGGCAACTGGCTCGCCGAAGCCGTGAGACACTTCGGCGAGGTGCCGAGCCCTCTGTACGGCTACGGCGAATATTTGGACAATAGGTACCTCGTGGTAGTTGTGCCGGGCCCCCTCCGCTTTGTATACCTCGAGAGGTGGCAACAAGGCGACAGAGCGGCGGAGGTGTTAGTGAAAGAGGACCCGAGGGGCGTGAGGTCTACAATGGACGGCGGCTTTGAGGCGGCGAGAGTGGCGGTTTTGGAGAAGCTATACGCCATGAGGAGGAGGGGGTCCGTGGGCATTGTGAGGTGGATCGGCGAGGGGTACTACGTCTCTGTGGGAAACTGGCAGATTAGGGAGACTGTGCGGAGAATTCAGCTGAGGCCGCTAGACGAAGAGTATAAGGCATACGTGGAGAGGGTCGGCGCAGACCCTCTGAAGCTACTCGGCACATCCAAGCCGCTTACAGACTTCATTTAATGTACAGCAGGCCCTCTGCCGTAGTGCCTATTGTGAGCAAGCCCTCAGTCTTTTCCACTGTCATTATTCTCCGCTTCTCCACGGCTACGCCGCACGAAAAGTAGAGGCGGTCGTCGAGGTCCCACACCTTGACTTTTCCGTATGCGATAACTTCGCTTCCGGGGTTTTCCAGCGCTATTTTGACTGCGGTACAAACAGACGGCGTCGAAAAATTATCAAACACGGTGAACAGTACAGCGAGGGTAGCCACGGCTAAGAGGAGTGTGGCAATTAAGCCCAGATATACATCAATCATGGCTTTAGTCTACAGCTCATGCCTAACACACTGAAGGCGATGCCGGGGGGCGCCGCTATTGTGCCGCTTGTGGCACATGTCACAAGGCTAGTAACTCTGTACACGGCGGTAGGATCTCCCCGCTCGGCGTAGGCGTAGGCCTCGGGCCAGTAGAGGAAAATGGCTGAGAGGTCCGTCTTGTAGAACTTCACGGGTTTTATCCACGACAGAGTGGCAACCGCTAGGGCAAATACGACTAGAATGAAGATCGTGTCGGCTCTCATATCAACACTTTACTAAGACGAGTTTGACAACCATGGGGATAGTGGCTAATAAGAGCTGTTGTACATATACCTCCGTGGTAAAGCGAGTGCCTTCGCGGCATATAGCGGCGAAGTGCCGCACTTCTACAACCTCTTTTACTTCAACTGTGGGAAGTACGTAAGAGCAGTAAGTGACGTGGACTGTGGCGTTGTTATGCGTGTAGGTCTTATTCAACAGCGCTGTGGGATATTCACATTGGCCTACGGCGAGTATATATACTGGGAGATGCGGCGATTCGGAGATGTTTCTCCTCAGAACCCACTTGCCGTCTTCAAAGATGTAATATGCCTTAAACGTCTGGAGGGTGAGCGGCCGCGGCGACGACGCGACCTTTTCTGCCGCAATAGACTCTGCCACTGTCCTAGTGTAGGGGTCTGCGTACTGCATCGCCAGCAACACCGCGGCGACCACGGCCGCGGTGGCGGCGGTAGACGCCGCAACTAGTATGAGGTACCTCAGCGTGAGCACGGCCACGCCTCTACCGTTGAGGTCTCCGTCTGTGGAAGATCAGCCCATGTCTTTGAGAGCAACGCCGCGCGGGGCCTGGGGATTTGCGCTTCGCCGTTGGGGTAGACGAAGGCCCTCCAGTCGACTATTGGCAAAACTAGCACGGGGTCCCACGGCGCAATCTTTGAGGCATTTACGACGGCACATGAGCCGGCGACCGCCGCTTTTTGTACCCATGTGCCATCTCTGAAGAGGTAGAAGGCGAAGCCCACGACGCCAGTGCCCCCGCTTACTTTGACTAAGCCGCGTTCTGGATCCGCCGCCTCAAAAATGGGCAACACTTGGACCTCTTTGACTCTTGCCTTTATCCAGATCTCCACTTCTCCCCAGAAGTCCCCCGCTACTGACAGCTGGGCCGCCCCTTGCGCAACGTCGGCGTATGAGCGGCCGGACACCGTCGTCGTGACGCATCTAAAGGCGAATCTCCTACCGCCTTCGCCAGCTCCAGGTAGCCCGTGGAAGTAGGGCGAGCCGCCCAGGTACAGCAACGCGGTGGTGTTTAGCGGGACTTCTGCGTTTGCAGTATACACCGGGGGCGCGCGGCTGGTCGAGCGCAGTTCCAACGATACGTCGTTGGTTACAATGAATGCGAAGTGGTACCGCTTCCCCGTTTCGGCCTCTTCTATTGTTACTAGCACGGGCCCTGTGTAGTTGCCTGGCGTTGTGTATATAGAGTTCACGTTGATTTGAGCGCTTTCGCACGGCGCCAGCGGCTTATACGGAAGCCACCAGCCAGGCCCCACATATACCCCGTCGAGGGGGACCCACGTCTTTGACACGGTGGCAAGTGGGGCGTTGCATATGGGCTCGTGAGCTATTCCGGAGGCGGTTCTCTGGAGGATTTGCCCCCTCTCGACGTATATACGTACCGTAACTGTACGCGGCTCGCCTATGTATGTTATCAGCAGGGAATACCCAGCGCCAGGCAGTGCCACATCTGCCACGGGGCTTGGAGTGGGGCCCCACAGCGTTGGCTTTATGTCGACGCATATCGGCGAGGTGCACGCCGTAGTTGGCACTAGTGACACAAGCCACGGCGAAGTCTCATTTGACAACATGCCTGCGAGGCCGAGGGGTAGTGCGTCTGTCCACCCGGCAGGGAGCTCCCAGTTGGACACGCCCTCGAAGAGGTAGTTGTAGAATTGGCCGTAGTAGGGGCTTGAGGTGTAGTAGAACAGCTTTGCGTTGTCTCTCGTGGTGTTCCTGTACTCTCCGAGGGAGGTGGCCAAGCTCACGAGGGAGACCCGTGCACCACGTATGACCAATTCGCTTGGCACGTCGAAGTCGCCCGTGGCTGGGTTAAATGCCCACGTCCTAAGCCGGTATACGTGGTCGTAGAAGAGCGCGTAATCTCCATAGAGCATGGACAAGAGGTCTGTGCCGCGCCCATTTAGGAAGGAGTAGGGAATTAACCAGTCTACAAGCTCCAGCCACCTCATGGGCCACCCCCTGCCTGGCGGCCCCACTCTGGCGTAGCTTACCCACACCCCATTGACCTTGGTGAAGACGGGCTGTCTATAGACGCATGTGAAGATCTGCTGGGGCCACTGGGCACAGGGATCTGGGGGCGAATACCACGCCGTCTTAATTGCACGCGTGTTTTCGTCTACTGCGATTTGAAGCTCGGCCCATTTAACTCCATGTCCAGTACTCAGCGGTGGCGTAGAGTATGCAAGTTTCTTGTTCTTGCTCACCTCCTCGTAGTCTATCAGCGCCCCGTCTGTGCCAGCCGCCCTCAAAAATGTTCCAAGCGCAGAGTTGATCCAAACGCGGCGCGCGGCCATGTCTAACTCCCAGAGGACGGCAACTCTGAAGCCTACGGCCGAGCCAAGGGGCAACTCTATAGAGATGCCGCGCGTAAGCGCGGGCCGCAACGCTGATGGGGCAAAGGCTATGTACGGTCTTAGGTTAAAGCTTGTTTTAAATGCCGCAGAGTACATAGTACTGTTCCAAACCCAGTGGGTTCCCACCCAGGTGGAATTGCCAACGCTGTTTATTAAAAAACAGAAGGGCGGACTGCAGTCGGTTGGCTTACCAAAAACGGCGCGGGAAATATACAGCGGAATTTCGCGCGGCGGCGCCAGTTCGACAGAGCCCCACAGCTCCGGCTCAGCTGTCACCGAGATTGAGATGTCGTACAAAAAGCTCCCAGACGATGGAAATGGAGCATTGCGGTATGTCCACGGGTTCGGTATTTTTGCCTCAACGCCGCCCCATTTAACTACGTCGCCAGCTTTAAAGCCGTTGATCTCCTCGGCGTGCCACGAGCTAGGGGCGCTTACGCTATAGGTGTTCTGCTCGTCAAAAGATATAAAACATAGGGAGCCGCCGCAAATCCAAAGGTCCTTTACAACATAGTCGCAGTACCAAGGCACGCGATATTGAATAGGAAGAGAGACCTTGATAGACCTGTAATCAAAGAACTGCACCTGGCTCCTCGAAGTCTCAAACTTTATTGTGTCGCTCACTCTATTCGGCGTCTTAACCACTTTACAAAAATATAGGGTTAAGCCGCTCCAATCCACCCTGTAACGCTCTAAAACCCAATCTTGGCCTGGCGCAAAGTAGTAGAGGTTTAACACGTAGACAAGGTCTCTATCCCACCTCCCCTCCCAAGCAGTTGAGAAGACTCTAACAGTTGGCCAAGCGCGGTTACGCAAGTCTAGAAATTCCACATCCCACACACTAGTAGTTGTAGCTCCGTACGGATATTCAACACTTACGAGGTCCCCGTATGCAGGGGCAATGGTGTTAAATTTAAAACTGATGTGTACAGTGTCCGTCGTCTTGTATGTAAAATTGCCCACATATGTTATAGTTATAGCCGCATAGAGTGGCGACGCTAGAGTGCCCAACGTGATTACCAGGGTGAGGAAAAGCCACAGCATGTCCTACTACGGAGGAGGGGAGGATTAAGTTTAGCAAGAAAAAAGCCTTTGAATTACCTCGGGACAGGCCAGCGGGAGGCGGAGCGGATAGTCCACTATGTATATCAGCGGAGTGGATTGGGGGGCCACTATGTAGAGCTTTGTGACATTCCCATAGTACACCATAGCCCATTGCGCCTTCGCTGCTGGGTATGCAGATAATCGTCCCAAGAGGGGGGCGCCGTAGTTGATGGAAAGGAGGTACTGGGTCAAATTCTCGACAGGGACGGCGACGACGTCTAGCCATGGTAGAAAGTCAAGGGAGTGTATCAGCTCTACTTCGTAGAGAGCCGCAGGCTCGCCCCACGGGGTTGTAACATTGCGGCACGACGCTAGGTTGACGTAGAGCTGGTACCGCACATTTCTGCCCTCGCTGGACAGCTTGTAGCCCACTGGCACAGCCACAGCCAGAGGCTTACCTAGGCCAGGGGGGCACACAACCACGTCTTTGACTAAGACGGCGTTTGGAGCGGCGTTTTGAAAGGCGCTGTAGTTTGCATAGGCGTTGAAGGCGTCGAGCATATTCAACGCTGTTTTGGCCGCGTAGAGCTGGTCTGCCAGATTTACTGTGGCTAAAGTCGGCGTATGTAGCGCGGCGTATGTGGCCACGAATAAGACCACGGCAAGAGCCACTAGGCCAAAGGCGGTGGACCACATATCACCAGAGCCTCTTCCCCATCTTCGGCTCGCTGGGGCTGCAACTGACAAATGCCACGCCGCCGATGACCCACACGTAAAGCGGAGTACAAGCCAGGGTCTCGTTTACGCGGAAGGGCGCGCCGCTTGTGTGGTAGGCCCAGGCGAACTTTTCTACTTCCCTCTCTCCTAGCAAAAGAGCGGCGTAGTAGTCGCGTTGCACCACGGTGTAAGGGCCCACGAGCTTGTAGGCACAGTCTCCGCAGTGGATCGGCGGCGAAAAGCCCTCGCGCGCGGGGTAGAGCGACGCGATCGTAGCCGCAACTAGGGCCATTAGGCCTGCAAATATTACGAGATCTCTAACGGCGATCATGGGCAACTGTATTGAACGACAAGCCAGCGGCCTCTTGAGGCTATACCCACAGGCGAGCAGCCAGCGACAGTGGCGTTGGAAAACGGCGGGGGACACCACAGGCCCGTGTAGGGATCGTCGCCTATGCGCACGCTTTTCACCCCGGGCGCAAGCCGGCATCTATAGCCGCCGGGGTATATTTCGAATACTGCGACGAGCACACCTCCTATGCCTAAAGCCCTCCTAAGCTCTTCCACGTCTCCCTCGTATTCCACAGCCACTAGTCCAAAGCCAGACACAGGAAGGCTGGAGGAAATAAGCGGCGAGCTCGTAGGCGTTGCATACACATACACCCTCCTAGTCGGCGCATCGCCTGCCGGCGCAAGCGGCGACTCCGCTATTTTTACCTCAATAAATTGGGATGCCACAGCCACTGCGTAAAGGAACAGTGAGACCAGGGCCGCTATAAACGCCGTTGCGGCCACTACGTCCTCCATAGCCCCACGCCTTCGACCTTTCCTACCCTCATTCTGACGACCTGCGGCGGTAGAGTATATAGGCAACGATTCCGCCGGCCACAACCGCTGCTATTAAAAGGGGTATGGGGAGCTGTGCGCTCTCTTCAGTCCTAACCTCGGCTGACAGTTGGGCGAGCTCTGCGTGGAGAGCAGCATTTGTCCTATTGAGCTCGGCCAAAAGAGCCCTTGCCTTCTCCAGCTCTTTTTGCGCCTCTTCAAGCCTCTTTTTCAACTCCTCTGCCTCTTGGCGCGCGGAGGCAAGTTGAGAGGTGAGTGCGGCTATCTGCGACTCCCTCAGCCGCAGAGCCTCCTCTAGCTCTCTCCTTTGGCGTTGTAGCTCCGCCACTTTCTCCCTAAGCTGTGCCACAAGGGCAACCGCGTTAGACGAGTTTCTCGTTAGCTCATCTACCACTTTCTGCAACTGCCGCAACTCGGCTTGGAGCTGTTGATAGCTCTGGATGAGGGAGATGTTAGTCTGGGGTACTCTCAAAACCGTCTTGCTCTCTATGTCTAAATACCACCCGGCGGGCACATGACCTGAAAAAACTCCCACTGGCGTATACGTGGTTAAGTTGGCGTCTGCAAATTCTATGCTGGAGGCATAAGCAGAAAACCTAAGTGGTAGCCACTTAAGCCACAGCCATGTCGTACCATTTGGCGAACAGTAGAGGTCCCCACTCCAAACCTCCGCAAAGTCGTTTGACGAGTTGGTCGCCTCCTGTACGTCGATTGCTATATATCTACAAGCTTCAGAGAGGTAGTAGAGGACTGCCCTCTCCTCTTGAGGAGAGCCTAAGAACGATAGGCCAATTTGCCTAAGATATACCACTTTGCCGCCCACTTGAGCTGTGAAATGTGTTGAATTTACTGGGTAGGCGTTTATCAGCAAGGCGTGTGGCGGATACCAACTAACCAAGCCTGCCATTGTGAATACGCCCAGTAGCAGGAATAGGAGGTATTTCATGAAAAAGGGCCCGTGTTTAAGGGGAAAAAGTTTAGGAAATTCCTATTGTGACAACTCCCTTGGCTATTTGCACAGCTTTACCGCTAGTGTCTACAGCGTATATCACATAGGTATATTGTTGACCAGCGGTAAGCGACGCTTGAAATCTACACGTCGCCGATTGGCCGGCCACTAGGTTTAACTGATTTGGCTGCGCGTTGGTAGTAGTCGACGTTATGCAGCTCCCCGTGGTGAGTAGTTGTAGCGCGCCGCCGGAGGGGCCGTACCTGAGGTATATCCCCGTTAGTTTTCCATTTAGCACCTCTATTGTTACATCGAAGCCTCCCCTGTCTGCAGTTACTATGGCGTTAGCCCTTAGAGACTCTGCGGCAGATTTGCCAATGCCTTGGAATGTTAGTACTCCTATTACTCCCACTATTATGAACGCGGCCGCTATTAGTAGCGACTCCACTGTGGTTAACCCTCTTAGTTTTGGCATAGGGACGCGTTGTTCTATTGCGGAAAAAGTTTAGAGAATTTGTAGGAGGAGTTGCTCCACTAAGAGGCCAGCTGTGCCGCCGATGAGCGCCGCCTGATGTAGCCCCATTGGGATTAGAAAAACTGCGACATATGACGCCGTGACGAGGGACAGTCCTTTGGATAGTACTTCTCGAACTTCGTCGTAGGGCGGGGGAGTGAAGAAGGGGTTCACTGCGGAGGAGTCCTGAAGCGCGTGGACGGACGTAGCCACGGAGAATGCCAGCACCAGCACCGCGGCGGTGAACAGTAGGAAAAAGGCAGCGGCTTGTTTAGCCATCTTCCTCACCGCGCTGGCTTCTATGTCCACGATGGATTGTATATACTCGACAGCCTTTATTGCAAAGACGCCGCCAGCCTCGGTGATGGCCCGATACATGCTCTTTGCCAGCACGAAGTAGCGCGAGGGGATATAGTAGCCGTAGGCCACCTTGGCCGCGGTTTTAAACTTAGACGTGAGACGCGCCAAGATTACGTCCGGCGGAGCGCCCTCCTTCAGCATCGCAGCCGTTGCCCTCAGCATCGGCGGAACCTCTCTACGTATTTGAAACCACCACAGCCTATCCCCGGCCTTAAGCCAAGCAAGGGCAACGACGCCAAATGTCGCAAGGGCTAGCGGAGGAGAGGCCAAAAGGCCTAGGGGCACCGCCGCCAAAATGCCGAGGGGGATAGACCAGCTGTAGACGCGTAGGGGGTTTAGGTCTTGTGGAGATGTCAAAACCACTGCGGCTCCCGCGGCCAGCGCCGTGGCCGCAATTGTGGCAAGTATCAGCGCCGGGTCCACGGAGAATACGCCAATAGACCACAGGAAGAGGAAGAAGAGCGGGAGGAGGAAGAGGGCGCCGAGGGCGCTAGTGATTGACTCGAAAAGCCTAACCCGCGCCTCCACCTTAGCCACGGCCAAGGCCTTCACAGACTCTAGAAACGTGGAGACTACTACGCCTCTGTCGACGCCTGCCTCCTCTTGCGCCAGGGCAAAGCCGTATAGCCTGACAACCTCGCTCTTGTCCTCTAGGAACTGGGTAGAGGGGGTTGGCATTAGGGACGCCACGAAGAGGCGGCGCGCCTCCTCCTCGTTAAGCTCCACGGCGTTAAGCGAGGTGTATTTCAAAGCCTCATTTCCAGACGACACGCTGAGGTATGTGGCAAATATGGGTGCCACAACCATGTAGAAATCCTCTCTGTCCATGGAAAACGCGGCGAGGGGGAGGAAAAAACTTAGACTAAGTTTGAAAGCACCTCGCGTATGTGGGCCAGCTTACCCGCCTTCTCCACCGCCTTGGGCAACTCCCTCACCGCCTCCTCCACAGAGGCTCCTGAGGACACGCGGCGGAGAATGTAGTCAACGACCATCTCTAGGTACTTCCTCAAGTCAACCGCCTTGGCGGCTATTCGCCAGTCCTCCTCCTCTAGCCATATACCGCTTTTAGCGAGCTTAGCCACGGCCTTGTAAAACCGCCTTTCGTCAACGCCGAGCTCTCCAGCGAGCTCACAAATCCAACGCGCCGTGCTCGCAGTAAAGCCGCTCTTAACCGCCTTCTTCTCAACGCGGCACATTGGCCAACAGCAACAGGGCAAGTTTTACATAGGGGTCGTCTCTCTCCGAGAGGGTCTTTAAGACGGCCTCCCTTGGCACAGCCTCTAGTATCCTCTTGGCAACATCCTGAGGCATCTCTGAGAGAGCTCTCACGAGGCACTCCACCCAGCTCTGCCCTCTCTCCTCCACCCTCCCCCCGTCTCCTCCGCCGTCTAGTAGCTTCTCCAGACTAGCCCTCTTCAGCATGTTCGTCCCTTTGAGCTGAGGAGATAAGGTTTAGGTGTATCCAAACCTCCTAGCCTCCTCGGCCACAGCGGCTTTAAAGTCCAGCCTCTTTCCCCAGAGCATTTCCACGATAGTCCTCCTAGCCTCAAGCGGGTCTTCGAACTCCGCCGCCTTTAAGACGGCCTCTACTCTCAGGGCGAGCTCTTGCTTCAACTCCACGTCGTACATCTCCCGGACATATGCGGCAAGGCGCGGCGTCAGTTGCGAAACGTCCACAACCTTCACCTCTCTGCCCTCGGCCGCCAAGGCCTTCGCCTCTTTTACATACCTGGCCCCTGCCACGGCCGATAACTGAATGACGAGAATTGAGTCGAGGGCCTCCGGCGGGGCCTCGGCCTCCACGATCCTAGTCACTGCGTCTCTCACAGTCTCTGCGTGCATGGTGGTCAAGGCGCCGTGGCCAGTGAGCTTGTAGCTCGCCAAGGTCCTCAGCTCGGCTGGCGTCCTCGCCTCGGCCAACGCCACCACCGTGTGAACAGTGCCGTATCTAAGCGCCTGGTCTAGCGCGGCCCACAGCTTCTCCTCATTGGGGACGGAGAGGTGTAGGAGTTGGCCCTCCAGCGGAGCCCAGATCTCCCTCGCGCCGCGCTCCACTGCCACCACTTGCACCCACGGGGGAACGAGGTAGAGGAGCTGGTTCAACTGCGTCGTCTTGCCAGAGCCCATCCCGCCGCTGAAAATCACGCCGCCCCTAGTCTCAAGCACAAGGGAGGCCAAGGCGAGTAGCTCAAGGCCCTCAACGCCGTAGGTGACCCCGGCGCTGGACTCCTCGAACCTGGGCCTCGTCAAATATGGCTTTAACAACGCCTTGGAGGGCTTCGGTACGCTTGACATTTTTCTAATATTGACGTTGTACTCCAAGAGGTCAGCCGCAATCCTGGCCTTATACACTTGGTCCTCCCGGGTGAGCAACGGCTTGTCCATGGTAAGAGAGGGAACCAGCTGCTTAACTACGACGTACATCAGCGGCTCTGGAATTACAATGTTAGTGGGCAACCTCAGCTCATTTCTCACAGCCACTACGCGCCTGTAGCGGCCCAGCTCCAACATTTGAAACTTGATGTAGTCCAGCTGTTCGCGCAGAGTCTTAGGCACATATGTGAACTTAGCCGCAGGCGCCACTGACTGCGGAATTACGATCTCAGTTAGAAAGGGGTCGCGCATCATTGCCTCCAGCGCCCCATACCCGGCGTACTCTCTTGCACCGCTCCACCTGTCCAAGAGGTAATGAACGACCTCTCTGTAGTCCTTGTAAAGCGCCCAGATCGCCCTATCTCCCAGGCCCTCTGCTATTGACTTCATCACGCGGGGGTACTCCCTCTCGTCCGGCGGCACGGCGCCGCGGAACATCACGAGCAACAAGGCCGTCTGCAACTCGTCGGGTAACTCTGGATCTACCACAACATACATGAGGTCGTCGGTGATACATATGTCGGTCCTCACTCCTCTGTCCACGATAACGCCCTCCTTCTTTAGAACACATCGAGATGTCAAGCCCCTATCGGCATGCGCGTAGATCATACCGCCTTAAGCCTCATCAATATCGTGTCCACAGCCTTTCTATTCTCCCTGTCGCTTAACACGGCGTCAGCCACAGACTCGCCAGAGAACTCTTGAATCTTAACCCGCTTAATCACCACTGGGGCAATTTTCTTCGCCACCCTAACCTCCTCTTTCTCAACCATGTTTACCACCACCAAGCTCGAATAGGCCATGTACCTGCGGTACTGCTCCGCCTTTACGTCAGAAATACGGGATATAAGCCTTCTATCCGACATAAAGACTGTATAGACGCCGGAGCTCTGCAGTGCGGCTAACACCTCCGTCCGGAGGGCGGCTGTGGTATCTATCACCACCGTGTCCACCGGGAGGCGTAGCTTTTGTACAAGCTTAGGCATAACCCTTGCCCACTCCAACAGCGCCTGTTCAAAGTCCTCTACTACGTCTACGCCGAATTTCTGGTAGGCCTCAAAAGCCTCAAAGCCGGGGATTAGGTAGAGCATGGGGTTAATGCGGTGGACGTAGGGCATTGACCCGTTTATGTATGGGGCAAGCCACCCCGGCTTCCTAGGGGCTCTGAAGAGCTGCGACAAATCCGCCTTCTCCCAGTCCATGTCCACCAAGAGCGTGTACCCCTTTGCCACAGAGAGCACGGCGGCCAAGGTAGTCTTGCCCACGCCGCCGTCGAGCGAAGTTATGACTACTACTTTTACAGGCCTCATATGCGCTCCCTCAGCTTCCTATATACAACAGCCGCCGCGGCCTCCTTTATGCTCTCGCTGTCTGCCACAGGCCCCACCTCCCTCTTGATCTCCTCAATTACGTACGAGGCGGCCTTTCGATCAGATAGCTCTTCTAGGCCTAGGAGAGAGGGGCGGAGCTTCACTGCCCTTCCCTTGATGTTGAGCAAGGCGATGCGCGCCGCTATGCAGAGGTCTCTATTGGCCTTGTAAAATTCAGAGTTGACACAAGCCCTCTCCAACTCTTTCAACATGGCGAGGGTAGCCTCATCAAGCATAACACGCCCTAAGTCTCTCGGGGTCTTCAACCACGCGCCTCACCACTTCCTCAAACGAGGCGTCAAACTCCAGTCTCTCCCTCAACACCTTCACCAATTCCTCGAGCACAGGCCGAGACTGTGACAGACGCCGGGCGCCTCCGCCACGCGGCGCCGCCACTCGCCTAATTACCTCAAATGGGTCGTCACAGACAAGCGGATATTCGCCACACAGCCCCGCTAGACGCAGAAGCTCTGGGTTAAGCTGAAAGTAGGGAATTCTCTCCACCCTGGTGATAAACTCCACCAAGCTCTTTACCGCAGTACGAACGTCGCTCCACCTATACTTCTTGACAAATGTCGCCACTGGACAGCTGAGGGGCCCCGGCCTCACCCTGGAGTAAACTACATCAAGGCCCTCCACAGAGGCGACGATGTATATGACAATGGGCTTCTCCGGCCTCTTGCAGTACGGCTCCACGTCCTCCGGCCTCCACATGTAGGCCTCCTTAAGCATGTAGACGCCGCCGACCGGCGCCTCTCCCCACCGCAGAGCCCACCCCTCCCCAAGCGCCTTGGCCACCTCCTCCACCCTCGCGATCATGCCGACACGCCGAATTGTACAAACCCACGGGGGGCTTGAACAGTTGTACAACCCGACGAGTTGCACACAGCACGCCTCCCCATCATGAAGTCTATGTGCGGCATGCGCCCAGTGTCAAGCCAGTACAGCCACTCTGCCAAGTGGCCATTCCTCCTATCCCGCCACCTCGTCCACGCCACCCACGCGTAGCCCCTCTCCCAAGCCAACTCCCTCAACCAGCGAGGGAAAGCCTCTCTAAACACCTCCCAAGGCCGCGACTCTGGCACATCAGAAACCCACTTAAACAACGCGGAAGCCCTGTTCCGCCACACATACCTCCTATCCCCCGACGTAAGCGACGTCAAAAGATAACACGGAGACACTTGCACCCTCACGTCAAGCACAACGTCGTTTTTTACATACGGCCACGCCGCCCTGGCCCCAGGGTGGACATAGCCGCCCTCGGCAAAGAGGAGCCACTCATCCCTAAACCTCCCCCCGATTCGAAGCCCCCTCACTACCAAGTGGGCAACCCGAGGATTAGAGAAGATATAATCCACTAATTCGTCCACGCTATTGACGACGTGGCTAAGCCTCTCCAAAAGAACTTCTACGAAGTCTCTCCCAAGTAACTCGACCCAATCCCTGGGCTCCCGGTGTAGAAATATGCAGGGGTCAACTCTCGCCTTCACAAGATATAATAAGCTTAAAACCACATACGCATAAAAGCTAGCGCCTACATACCCACGACACAGGAGGCGGATTCAATATACAACTTTAATGAGGAAAACCCAGCGAAGAGTTAGGGAAGCATTGTAAAAACGTGGTAGCCCGGCCGGGATTCGAATTCCCGGGCTTGCTCCTCCCGGGCCACGGGGTTTCTCCTCCCTGGATCCAGAGCCCCGCATCCCTAGCCGGGTTCCCCGTTGGCCGCTAGACGACCGGGCTCGCCTCCTTTATACCGCCGCGTTTTTAAACTTTTCGCGGAGAAAACTTTTATATAGACACTGGGCATACCCCTTATGGCCGGGGAAATCTCTATAACTTTGACGTCAGAGTATTTAGTTAGGCAAATCTACGCTAGATTGGCTGGCGAGTTGAAGAACTTGGGAGGGGCGGTTGCGCCAGTTGTGGAAGGCAGGACAATCCGCGTGCAGTACGTCAAAGGAGTTGAGGAAGTCTTGTGGCGAGTGGTGAAGAGCACCCCCGCCGCCGTTTTTGCGAGCATAGATTTTAAAAAGTAGCCACAATACAGTGTGCCCAGAGTTGCAAAACCCTGTATCTTTCTCGGCTCTTGTTCAGGCGACTTGGGGGATACCGAGGTCCTCTGGCTTGGGAAGCCGCTCTGCGTCTCTAAGGCCTCTGGAATTATAAAAGTCTTCGGCGCATTGGAAACCGCGTTGGCGTATCTAAACCTAGCCGCCCTGAAGTGCGAAAGACAGAGGAAGTGCTTAACCCGGCTGTACTGGTCTCTGCAAAACCTAGGCTTCTACCTCTCCACGGGAGAGGAGAGGTACTTCGCCCAAAGCCTCCACATGCTTCAAAAAGGGATACACTGCCTAAAGCCCCTGCTACCAGACACGCCCCTAGGGTGGATCTACTGCCTAGACGAGTGTTGCGGCTATGTGAACAGCGCCAGGGCGTGGGTAAGGTGGGTAGAGAGGAGAATTACGGCAGTGGAAGAAGGCAGGAAAGCCATCCTAGTGCTAAACCATTTAGCCAACGCGCTTTTTGAAACCATGCGCACGGCCAACCACGGCGTGAAAATCGGCAATCGCCTAGTGGTGCCCCAGACCCAGCTCGACGCCCCCGTTCCTCCCTGCCTTGACGAATGTCCCACAAACGGCAAAACTGCGTAAAGATGGTGGACCGGCCGGGATTCGAATTCCCGGGGGTCTCCCTCCCGGGATCACCCGCGTTCCTGGGCCTCTTGCAAGGCGGGCATCCTTCCGCTAGACTACCGGCCCCAACGCCTCGTATATGTCGGTTTAAAAGTTTTCAACGGCGGTGCCCAACGCTCAAGAGGACCTAGCCAAAAGGAGAAAAATGTGAAAAAATGGGACTACCCCTTTACTATCAGCACGTCTATTGGCGACTCTTGTACCACTCTCGAGGAGACGCTTCCCATGAGCACGCGCCTAATGGTAGACAAGCCGCGGGAACCCAGCACTATGAGGGACGCGTTTACCTCTTTCGCAAATTTTACAATCTCGTGGGCGGGGTCCCCCTCCAAGACTTTTCCCTCGGCGTTGCCGCCCAGCAGTTGAACCGCCTCCTTAACCAAGTAATCGGCCTTCTCCCTAAGACTTGCAAGTATGCTAGGAGAGGCAAATACGTCTGATAGAGAGAGTACCGCCGTGTCTATTACATGGACTACGTACACCTTTGAGCCAAATTTCTCAGCCAAGACCTTCACCTTCTCCAAGGCCTTTTTTGAGTATACCGAGCCGTCATAGCCTACAACTATCCGCTCCATAAAGAAAAGTAGTTCTTACTTAAAAAAATTAATCGCCAGCGGGGGCGTACTCCTCGTGCCGCTCGCCTCTGCCAAACTCTACCAAGCTCCTCAACACGGGCTCCTCTGCCACCAAATCTCTTATCGAAATTACGCCGTATAGCTTCCCGCCCCTTGTGACTACCACGTGGCGTATGTTGTGCTGCCTCATGACCTCGGCCACCTTCCACACAGGCTCATCCCCCTCCACAGTGATCACCGGCGTCGACATTATGGCGCTCACGGGCCCGTCTAAGTTAACCCCCTTTGCCACAGCTCTTACTATGTCCCTCTCACTGACGACGCCCACGGCCACATCCGGCTGAGACTTGTCCACAATAACCACAAGCCCAATCTTCTTCTCGGCCATGATACGCGCCACCTCTTTTATCTTTGCATCAGGAGTGGCAGTAATGGGAGGCCTTCTCGCTATTGTTTCCGCCTTCATAGATAAAGGATTTGCTTATATTAATAAAGATTTTTGAACTCAGCGCTTGGCTAAAACTTGGAATAACAAGGGGATCGCAGACCCAAAAAGTATGACGCTTGAGAAGAGGAATGCCCCATGGGGCCACGCGGCGTAGATGTACCCCGTGGCCACTCCGCCCACGATAGAGCCTAGATACTCCAACGCCAGCGTCAGCCCCATCACCCTCCCCCTATTATCCGGCGTTATGTAGTCGCCCACCAAGGCCCTCCTAATAGACATAGCGATCTCAAAGCCAATCCCCGTGATAATGGCCGAGGCCACTAGCGAAACCACGTTGTGCCAAACCCCCAACATCAAGTAGCCAACAGCCGTGAGCAATAGGCCGGAAAACAGGGCGTGGACACGCGGCGCCTTGTCGATAACTGGCATAAGCACAAAGCCGAAGAGGATGCCCACAGCAGTCGCCGCGCTGTTGATAACCCCCCAAGAGGTGTTATCAATCCCAATGACGTTTGTCGCATAGAGCACGCCAAAAGTCTGCAAAGAGACCGCAGCTAGGCTACTAGTAAAACCGAGAAATGTGACATAGGCCATGAAGGGGGGCAGAGAGGCAAACCCACGCCAAAACGCGTAAGAGTCCAACAACTCCCTAAGAGAGACGGCGCGCCTAGGCGTTATAGTCTCTTGGAGTGCCTTCATCCGAAGCAGAGCCACGGCCGTGGAAATGGCCCCAGACAAGAGGAAGGAAAGCCTCATGCCCAACAAGCCGAAGGAGTCCAAGAGGAAACCGCCCACCGGCGGGAGGAAAAGCCAGGGGATCTGGGGGAGGACAGCGGTGAGCATCATACCCCCACCCCTCTTCTCAGGGGGAAGAGAATCCAAGAGAATGGCCGTAAGCGCCGGCTGGTAGAAGTGCAACGCCCAATCCACGACGTACACAACGGCAAACTGCCTCCAGTCCTGCACCAACGCGTAGAAGAATTGTACAACGCTAATTCCCCACGTCCCCACCACAATAGCCCTCTTCCGCCCAATCACGTCGGTTAAGACGCCCCCAGGGAGAATCGTAACCATGACGGCCAAGGCCCCCAGAGACCTCACCACGCCAATCTCCACGTCGGATGCCCCCAGCATATGCATATACTTAGACATGTAAGGCATAGTCAAAGACCCAGAGATGGCGAACAAAAACCAAGAAATCATCATAACTCCCACATTCCCCCTAAACCACTCTGAGATGCCCACGAAGCCGTCACACACCCCACCCCCTTATAAGTATGAATAGCGTCCCACAAACGTCTGCCGTCATCTGACTCTAGGCACAAACCTTAAAAATAGCTGTAAAGAGGCGGCGGATGAACAACTGGGTAGTCTTCGCGCTTGGACTAGCCATCACCGCCGGCGTCCTCTTCGCCACCTTAGCCACAGGCGCCTATCAGAGAGAGCACCTCTTCAAGCCCTACTGGGAGGACCCCCAGAAGAGACAGCAGATATTGACAACCGCGGCGCAGGTCGGCATAGAGGTGAGCCGCGGCAACGAGGGAGTCGTCGTAGTGGGCTACCGAGACCAAATCGGCGCGCCCAATAGGCAAGAGCTACTATCCGTGTTAAACCAACTACTAAAAGACGCGCAAGGCTACACAGTCTACCTAGCCCCCTGGGCCACAGACAACGCCACGCGGCAGTACCTATCCCTCCTCTACACAGGCCAGCTAAAGCCAGAGGACTACCTCAGGGGAGTCCTCACAAACGCCACCGCCCAGTCGCCGAGAGTCGACCAAGCCGCCAGACTGGCAGACGAAGTAGCCACCGCCTACGGCACATATAGGCCGCTCGGGGGGCAACCCGCGGCGCCAAGGCCGCCCATCTACGTCGCCATATTCAGATACGACACGACCTACGTGGTATACGAGCCCTTCACTCCAGGCAGAGATACCACATACTCCGACTGGTACAAGTGGGTAAAAACAGCACTGGAAAACCTAAGACAAGGCCAAGGCAGGACAACTCCGTAACCGCCGACCTGGTCCGTTGGACGGATCACAAGTTCTCTGCACTTATCCGTTGCCACAAAGCTACACGGCGGACTTCAACTACACCTTATGTCCTGCTGAAGAGGAGAGCGCCGGTGGAGAACAAGTAGTAGGCCCCCACTGCGAAGACATAGCCAACAAACATTTTTCTAACGTGTTGCGACTTCAGCCTCGGCATTATGTACCTACTGGCGACGAAGGCGCCGATGAAGCTACCCAAGGCAACGGCCACCCCCAGCACCACATCCAACACGCCGAGAGAGGCATACATGAGAGTGGACGCAACCGCAGTAGGCAGAATAATGCCCATGCTAGACGCCGCGGCCGCCTTGGCGTCGAAGCCCATAGCCAAGACTAAAGCCGGCACAAACACAGTCCCTCCCCCGACCCCGAACAAGGCAGAGGCAAGCCCACCAGCGAAAATGAGCAAGTAGCCGAGGACAGGGGCCCTCCTCCTCGGCCTAGCCTCGACAAGCAGAACCACCCCCACCACGATTAGGTAGACGCCATAAGCCAGCTTCACCCACTCCCCCGAATATTTGACAGACGCCAAAGCGCTTAAAACTGCGGCAGACGCCGAGAGGGCCATGTACCTCCACAACAGGCGGAAATTCAACAGCCCACGGTAGTTAAAAATGGAAGTCAAAGACGTCACTACAATAGAGAATAGGCTAGCCGCCACCGCCGACTGGAAGGAGGCTCCAGAAAAGTTCAACAAAGGCACAATCACGACGCCGCCGCCAACTCCAATAAGGGGACCCAGAAGGCCCCCCAAGAGGCCTGCCAGAAAGGGAACAAACATAAAAGCCCCACAAGCATACCTATAAAAATGATGAAACCCCGATAGCCAGAAAATGAAGAAAATCGCATGGACTGAAAAAATAAAAACCCACCCCCAGTAAGCCACATGGCCAGGAGGAGGAAATACGAAGGCCTAAACCCCTTCGTAGCCGCAGGCCTCATAAAATTCAGCGAAGAGGGGGAACTTGAGAAAATAAAGCTGTCCCCAAAAGCCGCCATTGCCATATCCCTGGCAATAATCGCCGCCATCCTCGCACTAAACTTACTACTACCGCCACCATAGTCATCCTAGCGCCCCCGCGAGAAGACCCAGCAACTCCTCCTAACCAGCAACATCAATCAAAAATCGTTAACGGCCCTGCCTAAAACAGATTTGGCATCGATCTTCGCCCACTAGCGGCGCCCCTCTTTGAGTCGCTAATCCAAGTGCCCCATCGGCTTTCCGCACTTAAGCACTAGCTACGAGGTGATCCTTCTCTCGCTACTTCTATGTTTTGCTCTTGTGAGACACGTCGTGGGAAACGGCGCTGTTGAGCGTATTCTCTACCAAAGCGTTATGAAATCGAGAGCGTTAGGTAGAGACCAGCGACTCTGCGTTTTAAAGGAGACGGGGCGTGCCCTTGGATTCGGGGCCCAAGGCGGTACCAGACGTTCAAATGAGTTATTGCGACTATGTTGTGCAGAGACGCTTGAACCGCATGTGGAGAGGCTACGAGAAGTACGTCCTATTTCAATGAAGGCGCTATGGCCAACGCCCTGTTAAAATTTAAAACCCCGTGTGTATTCACTATCGGCGGGGGTGCCCGAGCCAGGTCAAAGGGGCAGGGTTCAGGTCCCTGTGGCGCAGGCCTGCGTGGGTTCAAATCCCACCCCCCGCATGCCACATTAACTCTGATCTTCTCAGAGACCCCAGACAGACTTAGCGTATATTATCCTACATTCGCGTTGAGCAACATTCTTGGGGAGCAACGGCAAAGTGAAGCGAGCGGTGTAAGAGTGCGAAAAGAGCGGGGGCTATTTCACGGATTGTTTCCACCGACCTTCGCTCGTGAATTCTTACCTCCCTCTTCTTGTGTAGTACTGTGACTCTTATCCCCACTGCCCTTAGCTTGGCTACTATTTCCTCTACTTTGGACTTGTCGTACGGTATCACTCTGATATATACACGTCCACGGTCTTTTGCCATGACGATCCTCGCCATTTTGGCCATCTCCTCAAGTACACGTTTAATAGTTTCAACATCAGCTGTGGACATCACTGGCTTCACCTCTTTTATGGCGTCTTTCTCTGCGTCGTTTAACAAACGCACGACGAAGCCTAGCCTTGCCAACTCCTCAAGCTGAGTGTAGGAGAGCAACAACAAGTTCCTCTTAAACCTCGCCTTCAGCCCCAGTCTGTTTACAGCATCGTACAGCTTTACTCCTTTACCTTTCCCGATTGCAAACTCACCGCCGCCGTTATGCGTAAGCATGTATGTAGTGTCGTTGAGCTCCACCACGGCGGCCGCCGGGTAGTTCGCCAGCGTTTCAAACAGCCTGACAGTCTTCTCAAACGCTGGCGTAGGCGGCGTCGGCAAGAGCAGGCGCATGTGCCAACTCTGGAACTTCACCTCTTTGCCGACCGCCGTGCCACCAATTGCGTTAGCCAGGTCTTTTACAAGCGTTGTCTCTCCCTCCAACGTCGCTCTTAGCACCGACTTAGCAACCACTCTGAGCTCTACCGGCGTAATATACCCGTCGCCGATGACTAACATGTCGACCACATTGCTAAAGGCAATCCACGCCCCCACATCGTTGACGACATACATCTTGCCATAGCGCTTGAAGGTCTCCTCCCTAAGCGCCTTCAACGCGGCATAGCCACGGACGAGCACTTCCTCAGTCTTACCCAGCTTTATCCCGAACCATTCGTACGCGGCTTGGATGGCCTCCGCCGTTGTGTCAATAGGCCGTGCATCGACTGTGGGGTTTTCACATCCCCCGCTCTTAGTCACTTTGCGAATTGCCAGCTTAAACGCCAGCGGCGCCTTCGGCGCAATCCCCCTTACCACCGCGTACTCGGCCAGGGCAATCCAGTCGAATAGCCTCACCGCGACTTGTCCGAAGTTGCCAGCGGCATGCCTAATCTCCCGCCTCCAGTCATCACTCAACAGCCAGCCCAAGTTCCTAAACAGCACCACTGGTCCCTTGTCTCTCCCACCGAGTAGTCTCGACACAAGCTTTGGCAACGGCACCTCTAGCCAAAGCCGCTTGTACTCCTCGTCTACGTCATAGGCCTCAACTGGTATCCCAGCTTGCTTGGCCTCCCATGCTACCTCCTTCAACTTATGTCCTCTCAACTCATCGCCAATTGGCACGTTGTCGTAGTATACATACAGTCTCTTCTCCCACAGCGCTATTGTGGCATACACCGGCCTTTCGAGGTACAGTGTCACGATCTTGCGGTTTGGGTTTAACTTGTCCGGCCTCGACACTCCCACTCTATAGCTGCCCCTCAGCCCCGCAAGCCCCAGCCCCCTAAACTTCTCCTCTACCACGGCCAGCGTCCTGATGAGCTTGCCACAAAGCGGCGCCGTGTCCTCAATGTACTGCCACATCAGCCGTATATCGGCTTCGGCGTAGCCGCACGCGCGGCCGGGGAGGCGGCACTTTCCACTCCTAAACCTTGCCAACTCGACATAGCGCCTGTACCCCTCCAGCTGGCGTTGACACTCCATTTCCCATATTCCTGGTTCACTTTTGCAAGCCATGCCCCGTCCAACACACCCCCCATGTTGAACAAACAAAGGTACAATCCATGCATGGAGGGTCTCTCTCCACAGCTCCTTCAAAGTTCGTAACCCTGTCTCAATAGCCGAGCTCCTAGGCGGCTCTTGGCCGCATAGACATTTTTCTGGCTTAGTGGCGAGACGTGGCGGAGGCCTAAGCGCCATGCGGCGAGCTCTTTATCCCTGCCGCTTTGTGCCTACCCGTGTTCTGGGTAGGCCGACGAATTTTAGCCGACTCCCCTCGGCAGAGAGGCGCTTTACTCACCCGTGTCACGGGTAGGTAGGGCACAACTTCGCCGTTGAAAAACGGCACCACAAGGCGGCCTTACCCGGAGCTAGGTAGGCATTTTGTTCAATTTAAATAGGTTGGGCCGTGGACCTCACCGTCGGTGCGGCTGTGCCGGGGTGCTGGGGCTTTACGCAACGTAGAGGATTGCTTTGGTGTTCGTGGGCCAGAGACGCTTAGGCCTTGCCGAAACAGTGATGGCTGCTGACTTCCATTCCTTCGCCGACCTCGGTTGTGACGACCGCCTCGTAGAGATGTTCAAGGCGGATGTGGAGGAGTTGCGTGGGTTCAAATCCCACCCCCCGCATACTCCTCTGCATGTGAGAGAAGTATATATGCTGGTCCTCCTATTTTCGCGTGTTATTAAGGGTTGAGAATTTCAAGAGCATTGGGCACATGGATTTACGCCTAGCCTCACTCACTATTCTCATTGGGCCTCCTGGCGGCGGAAAGTCCAACATCTTAGACGCGGCGGCGTTAGTGGGCTATTTCGCCAGATTTCTACGCGACGAGTACGATGTACAGACCTCCGCGTACGAGCCGTTGCCTATTTTGGCCAGGTTTTCTGCCCCGCAACAGCTGTTTACCTACGGCGATATTACGAAAAGGGTCTTTATAGAGCTGGCCCCAGAGCCAGGGAAAGGAGCGGCGTTGGAGCTACAGTACAGCGGCGGTAGCCCTAAAGCCGTCTTCAACGGCGTCTCTGTGCCTTGGGACCTCATATTGGCTCGTCTTCCTATTCTAATGGCTCTCAACTTTTCGTCTTTTTTGTCGGCGTTGCGGCGTGCTGCAAATAATGAGCCGCTTATGGAGGCTAGGCTGTACGGCTACGATAGGTATGGCTTGTCCTCTCCTCACTGCGAAACCCGTCTGTCCTGCGGATTTGTGGCTAGGCTGAGGGGTCAGCAGTCTGTGCCTTATCCCAAGAACGTGTTGAGTGAGCTTGGGTGGAACGCCATGGCGTTGGCTAAGTCTGTGCGTGACGTGGTGGTTGAGCTAAATGCAACGTTGGAGGAGCTGGAAGTCGGCGTCGAGGTGAAGTTTCTACAGTCTGGGGCCGTGGTGGTCTTTGACCGGGATTACGAGGTGGAGTCCTCCTCTGTGTCAGACGCTGTGTTTAGGACGCTGTACTACTTAATGGCGGTGAGGACCTCCATGAACTATGTAAAGCTCTACGGGCTGGAGGGGAGGTACGTCGTACTCCTCGAGGAGCCTGAGGCGCACGTATTCCCCTACTTCCTCTCCCTCTTGGCCAACTACTTGGCCCGGGCGGCGGAGCACATGTACGTAGTCGTTACTACTCACAACCCGCTCTTTGTCTCAATGCTGTGGGACAGAGTGAAGGAGCTGAAGACTTACTACGTGGCCAGGGATAGGGAGGGGCTGACGCGGGCGTGGGAAGTGGACGTCGGAAAGCTCGCCAGAGACCTTGCCACAGCCGAAGATCTGCTCTATATGCCGCCGCGGGAGGTTGTCGCTAAATATTCTACGTGAGAATGGAGTTGACCGTGGTTCCGGAGTGTTATGCTAACGCATGTTTTGCGCAGAAGCTGGTGGACATACTACGCGCGGCTCACGGTGTAAACCCCAGAGTAATTCACCGTCGAGTGAGTGGACGCGATAGGATACTAAACATCCTCAAGCAACTTCCGCAGGACAATGTCCTCGTCATAATTGATTATGAGGTAGGGCCGGCTAGGAAGTACATAGATGAGAACTTTGACCTGGAGAGAGTTGTAGAAGGGATTTATGTGGGCGTTTTTAGACGTTCGCAGAGCGTGGTAGCTGTGGTGTTTGACCCCAGGATTGAGGAGGCGTTTATTTGCAGATATTTGAGAGAAAGGTGCAACGATGTAAATTGGGTAAGGAGGGTAAAAAGCGGCGAGGCCTGCATCGCTCTGGTGGAGCTATTTAATGGAGAAGCCGTGGCCGCCCTTCTGCGGAAAGTCGGCACGGCGATTGTGGAGAGGTTGGGGGGTAACTAATATATTTTGGGCGTTGCTCTCCGCCATGCTGTGGACTGTTTTGCTGTATGCAAATGGCACAGTCCTCCTGTTGCTCAACGCCACCTTAGCCGGGGTTGTGGCCAACGTCTCTCTCCCGGCGTCTCCCCTCGCCAAGCCCTACGTCGCCCTCGACGGGGTGCCTGTGCCCTTCCTCTTCGAGGGGGACAGAGTCGTGGTGCCTCTGGGGGGCGGGGGCGTGGTGACAGTCAAGTACGTGCCCAGGCTCGGGGAGCTGGACGGCTTTCTCTACTTCAACCTAACTACGCCCGACCTCTTCGTGATATGGGCCGAGGCTGGCGTCTTGGCCCTCCCTCGCCTAACCGTGCTGAATTTCACCAAGGTGGGTAACGACGTGATTATAGTGGCCAAGGGCCCCGGCGCCCTAGCCTACGCCAAGGTGTCAAATGTCACACGGCCCCCGGCATCCACGCCGCAGAGCACCCCAACGTCTACGCCCCCCAGCCCCGCCCCAGCTACTGCGCAGAGCATCACGCCGGCCCTCCCCGCCACAACAACGACGACGCCTGTTGTAAATGTGCCGCACACTCAAGCATCCACGGCGTCCCCCTCAAGCGTGGTATCGCCGACTGCCGCGGCCCCGCCTATAGCGACCCCCGCCGGGCCTATCTCAACGGGTAGCCCCTCGCCCAGCGGCCAGCTTTTGCTGGCAATTGGCGTGGCCGCCGCCCTGGCGGCTCTGGCCGCCGTCTTTGTCAAAGGGAGACGCGGCGGTGGGGGTGGCGCTACTGTGGGCGGCCTCTCTGAGGTAGATGAGAGAATTTTGGCTTATCTGAGGGAGAGGGGCGGCGCCTATGAGTCTGAGATTGCCAGAGACTTGGGCATTCCGCGTACCACTGTGTTTAGGGCTGTGCGGCGGCTGGAAGAGGCGGGTCTCGTCATCGTGGAGAAGAGAGGCGGCAGGAATTTTGTTAGAAGAGTTGGCTGAGCTCGATTCCGGCCAGCGTCGTGGCCACTGCGGCGGCGGTGGCCAGCGCCGAGAGTTTTAGGTAGTCTCGTAGAGGTAGCCCGGTCTCTTTGTAGACTAGGTAGACTGCGGGGTGTGCAAAGGGGAGTAGTATGGGCATTGTGCCGAGTATGTACATCATGAGGGCGGCTTGGTTTGTTATAAGGGGCCCTAGCACCACGGCTGAGGGCACTAGGCCTATGGTGTTTGTGGCTAGTATGGCTGTGGCAAAGACCGTCGTGGGGCTGTTTAGATACTGGGCGAGGGGCTGTAGGACTCCGGTCTGTGCCACGGCTTGTCCAATCCCTATGAAGGAGCCTACGTAGATGAGGGTTTCCCATGATACCATTTGGTATAGCCTTTCCACTGCTCTGCCGCCGCCTGCCAATGCGACAAAGGTTCCCGCTATAAAGGCGAGCGCCGTGTCTGTGAATTGGCTAAGCGCCACCGCGACGGCCAGTCCGGCGAGCCCGGAGGCGGCTAGCCTAGGCCTAAAAGTCTTCACGGGCGACTTCGCTCTCTCCAGTCTGTAGTACGCGGCTAGGCGTTCTATGGCCTTCTCGTCGCCTGCCACTAGGAGCTCGTCGCCTGGCTTAAAGACATAGGTCTCCAGGCTTGAGACAGGCCCGCCTGCCACAATTCCCACCACGGCCACGGGAAAGGCCGCGTGCACTGGCTCCAACGCGAGGCTCTTCCCCACGAGCCTAGAACGTTGTGTCACGACTAAAAACTCCATGTGGTCTGACTTGACCTCGCCTAGGGGGAGAATTTGGAGGTCTCTAGACCTAAGCCTGGCCGGAATGTCGGAGGTCAGCACTTTGACTAAGAGGACATCTCCGCGCCTAAGCACGCGTCTCTTTGTAAGAATCTTCACTCTCTCCCTGGTCTCCACCTCCTTCTTCCATGCGCCGTCGAGGCTCTCGCCGACTAAGGCTCTAACTAAGACGCTCTTTGCTGCTGTGGGGACTGATGGGGCTATCTTCTCTGCGTATTTCGCAATAGCGACGAAGAGTGGCACGGCCAACAGCAGCGAGTACAGCGCAGGCTCTGTGAATTGAAATATGCCGACCTCCTCGCCAGTTGTCTGTGGGTATGTGCTGAGGAGGATTACGTTGCCCGCGTTTCCAATCATTGTCAGCCTGCCTCCAAGCGCGACCACGAAGGCGAGGGGGAGGACGTATGCCACCGGAGTCGTCTTCAGCCTCTTTGCGGTCTCAGCCACGAGGGCGGACAAGGCTAAAACTATGGCTACGTCGGATACAAAGCCCGAGGCGACGCCGGCCACGACGTAAAGCGCTGCCGCCAAGATAGTCATGTGCCTAGTCCGCTTGGCGAGTGACCCAGCCGCCAGATCTAAAAGCCCCGACTCGGCAATTACGCCGCTTATCACCATAGACCCAAACAACACGACTACGGCTGGCGCAATTAGAAAAGAAAGGGCACTCTGGAGGCTGTAGACTCCCACTAGGACAAGGGCCATGAGGGCTGTGAAGGCCGCTACGTCTGGTCTATACCTCAGAGAAGCGGCCACGGTTGCGAACAGAGCCGCCAAAATGACAACAGTGTGAAAATCCATGCGTGACCACCGCAGTCCTTGATATAAGAGTTGCGCCGCTGCGTATCCATTATACGCCTCGATGCGTAATGTGAACAAGAGTGTCAAGGAGGAAAGAGGCGTTGAAAGGATACTAAGCACCGTAGCTGAGGTTTTCTCGGAGTATGGCTACCGACGAAGTAGCTAAGAGGGCCGGCATTTATAAGGCATTGGTTTTTGGCACTTAATTAGATTGGCCAAGAGGGCCTCGTCAGAGGCCTCCTTAAGATGTCTGCTTGGTGGCGCATCACTTCTAGGCTCTCTAAATAGTGTAAATAAGCTGTGGAGTCTAGTAATGTGGACTGAGACGCCATTGAGATACTGTCTCCGAAGCTTAGGGCCGCCGCAAAGCTCTTCATAGAGACGGGGAATTTTGAGGCTTGTCCAGCGTCTCTCCGTCCTCTGCTTGGAGGACTTCGTTGAACTTCTGCGTTGTGTAAAAGCGTTGCCGATCGTTAGATTAGCTCCTCTAGCCTCCTTTTGGCGCTTTCCACTCCCCTCAGTGCCCACGTGGTGGCGGCCATTGCGCCGATAAGCCAGATGGCGGCGTTTAGGGCTAGGAATTGGCCCGCGGTGAGGACGCCCTCCGTGAACACCGCCGCAGTGTTTATAAGCCACGCAGACGCCGTGACGAGGCCTACCACTGAGGACCTAACGCCCGTGGGAAATAGCTCGCTCTCCAGGGCGCTCAGCGAGGCCCACGCCCACTCGGAGAAGACTAGGTTGAAGAAGAGGACCGCCAAATAGGCCCACTGCGGCGCCCCGTGCACCACCGCGAGGCCTACCGCAGTGGCAAAGCCGCCGAGGAACGCCGAGAGGAGCGCCGCCCTCCGAGAGGCATCTATTAGGGGGATGAACAAGAAGGCGCCCAGCGACGCGCCGAGGTTTGCCACAGCTATCACCACGGGGGCCGACTCTGGCCCATAGGCGAAGCCCTCGGCATATGGCGAATAGTACGCGGCTATGTTGTAAGTCACGAGCTGGGTGGCTGTCACAGTGATTAACACGGATAGGCGGAACAAGTACCTCCTCACAGCCTCTCCCAGGCCTATCTCAAGCGTGGCGGGGTTCACCTCCTCTGTCCCCAACAGCCTCTTTGCAAGGGCCTTAGCCTCAGCAACTCTCCCAGCTGCGGCTAGCCACCGGGGCGACTCGGGGAGGTGGAGCCGCGCGAAGAAGACAACCACGGCCAGGGCTAGGGCGGAGTAGAAGGTGTTAAGCACCACGGTGCCCGGGTCCTCTGCCAGCTCCTTGTACCACAGAGAGAGGCCCGCTATGACGGCGGCGCCGATGTTCCAGAAATTGGTTGCCAACATGATGGCCCTCCCCCTGAGGTATGGCGGGGAGAGCTCGGCGATGGCGGCGTAGGCTGGCCCCACCTCGCCTCCCACGCCGAAGTTTATCAGCGAGGTGACCAAGAGCGCCGTGGCCAAGTTAATCCATCCAGCCCAGTACAAGGCCACAAAGGCGAAGGCTACGGCTGTATATATCGACAGCGAGACGATTAGGCCCAGCCTCCTCCCCACTCTGTCGGTCAAGGCGCCGAGGGCCAGCGCCCCGGCCATGAAGGCCAGGGAATTCGCCGCGAATATGTACACGGCGTAGTCCGCCAGGCCGGGCAAGAGGTAGACCGTGGCTGGGACGAGGCTGAAGAGGACGCCGTCTAGGAAAAAGCTCGCTGAGACCACGGCGAATAGCTCCCAGTGGGCCCTAGTCCACTTGTCCATATGTTAATTATTTGAGTAAGATAAATACATTATCGCCGGGTTTTCCGCCTTTGGAAAACAGACGGCGGGCTTTCCGCCTGTGAAAACTGGGCATTCCTTAAAAGGCCCTGGGAGGAGCTCCGCCATGCGGTGGATAATCCCCGCGTTGGTAATAGCCGCCGCGGCTCTGGCGGCAAATGTCACATACGTGGTGACGCCGTCTGGCAATATACACATAACGTATCAAGACAATGGGACCTTCATAGTAATAAACTTCAATAACAATAAGACGCTCACCATAAACGCGAAGCTGAATATCACTAACGCCACAGATCTCTACTACATACACGTGGTGGGCAAGGCCGTGGGCGTCTACAACTCCACAGCGGTAAAAGCCCTCCTCTCCACTCTGCAGAACGCCACTCGGGCACAGGCGCTTGAGACGCTACGCCAGCTGGCCTACACCCTGGCCGCGAGTAACTCCACGAGGGAGCTCAAGGTCAAGGCCTTTATAACTGCGAGGAGCCTCAACGCCACTTACAACGCCACGTGGCTCCGCATGAAGGTAGAGTACGAGTTTGAGAAAAAGCTGGGCAAGCTCAACGGCACGAGAGTTACCACAGAAAACGAGCTAGAGATTAAGGGCTATGCCGCAAACGCGCAGAAACTCGCCGAGGTTCTCAGGGCGCTGGCTAGGCAACTGGCCCCCGTGGACAACGCCACAGCCTCGGCGCTCCTCCAGATAAGCAACAGAATAAACGGCACGGCCATCAGCCTAAAGACGGTGCAAAACGGCACAGAGATAAAGGTCGTCTACAAGAACGGGAAATTCGAAATTGAGATAGAGAGAGGCAGAGATAAGAAGCACGAGGAGAGAGACGCCGCTGGCGGCAAGCAAGAGGAGAAAAAGGAGGAGAACGGAAAAGAAGAGTCAAAACAAGGCAACAAATCAAATGACGACGATAGCAAGGAGAAAAAGGATAGCGGAGAGTCAAAGAAAGACGACAAGAAGTCAGACGAGGGAGGAGGAGAGAAGGAAAAGAGCGAGAAGAAAAAGCGCTAAGTTATTTCAAGTCCAACGCCCCTATTTTTTCCATTTTCACGATTTCGGCCATGCCTAATACCCCCGTGCATCGCGTCTTTCACTGCGACGTACTTCGCGGCTTCCTCTTTTCTCTCCCTTGGCAGAGCTAGGGAGTGGGGTCCTCCCATACTGCCCTAAGCTTTTTAAGATGGATGTTTTGTCTCCTATGAAACTTGAGGGAGTTGTGGCGGCTACGGTTACCCCGTTTTCTAAAGATGGGGTAAACTTCGAGGCGCTGAGGGCGCTGTTGGCTAAAGTGGCTGCCGACGGCTACCACCTATTTCCCACCTCGTCGACGGGGGAGGTGACTAAGCTCACTGTGGAGGAGCGGGTCAAGGTGATGGAGGTGGCCAAGGAGGTGGCCGGGGGGAGTGTCTACGTGGTGGCTGGCACGGGGACGGGGGACCACGTCTCCACTATAGACATCATAAGGCGGTATAGAGACGTCGGCGTCGACTTCGTCCTCATAACCCCACCCTACTACATACAGTACGACTGGGCGGCCATCTACGCCTTCTACAAGAAGGTCCTCGACAAGGTGGACGTCCCCGTAATTCTCTACACAATCCCCCTCGCCGTGGGGTACAACATACCTGTGGAAGTGTTTGAGCTCGTGGCCAATGAGTACAGCCAAGTGGTGGCGGTGAAGGACTCCTCTGGCGACTTCCGCTACCACCTAGACTTAATCCACCTGCTTGGCAAAAGGCTGTCGATTCTCCAGGGGCTCGACTTGTTGTTTGTCCCCTCCCTCGTCATGGGGGCCCACGGCGGCATTTTGGCTGGGCCCAACTTCCTCGGCAAGCTCACGCTTAGGCAGTACCAGCTGGTGAAAGAGGGGAAGGTGGCCGAGGCGGTGGAGCTTCACAACAGGCTTATGCCGCTGTGGAGGTTCATGGGCGGGTGTGGGCTAGTGGGGAAGCTCGGCGGCAAGTGGCCCACGCTCTACAAGGTGGCGGCGGAGATGGTGCACGGCATCGACATGGGCCCCCCGCGGGAGCCCCTGCCCCCCATTGACGACAAGGATAGAAAAGAGCTGGAGCGCCTTTTGAGAGAGCTGGGGCTTGTAAAGCCTTAATGCCCGTAGTAGACGCGGCTGCTTTTGAGGCGAGGAAGAGGGCCTTTGTGGAAAGGCTCGAGAGAGAGGCTCTGCAGGGGAGAGTAGACGAGGACATCCTCCCCCTCCTCCGCCTCTTGAACACACACCCCCGCATCTACACCACCTCCTCGTGTAGCGGGAGGATTATGGTGGCGGAGGCGGTTAGGCCGAGCTTCAGCAAGGGGAGGGGGTTTAGGCCTGTGGCCAAGTGGCACCACCCAGTGCCGCCCGACCTGGTGAGAGAGGTGGTGTCCAACGTGGAATACGCCTGGCTAATGGTTAGGGGGGCCATCCTCCACGTGGCAGCCGCCGATGCGAAGACTGCCTACAAGCTCGTGGAGATTGGGCGAGAGACTGGCCACAAACACAGCGGTATCATAGCCATGAACAGGGCCGGCATATTCGTGGAGATACTGGGCGAGGAGCGGCTCGACATACCCATCAAACGTGGCTCCCCCATAGCGGACATAGACGCGGCAATGGACCTCGCCAATAAGACCCTCATATTGGCCAAGCTGAGGCTCTACTGGCTCGCGGCTAGGCTTGAGGCAGAGCTATTCGGCGTCGAGGCTCCCACAAGCGAGGAGATAAGAAGAGCGATTAGAAGGGTTGCCCAATGCCTCGGCTAGCCCACCCTCGTGGCGTTTATGACAAGGGGGTCATAGACCTGCGGCTTGTTTAACAGCGTAATTGTCAACGTCTGCGGCTTGCCGCCCTCCACTACAGCTGGCTCTATTCGTATGTCTGGAGGCGCAATTAGCTGATACCTCCCTGGCGGCAGTGTTACATTTACCCTATACGCGGCGTCAGCTGGAATTAAGCCCAAGGCGCCTGGGCTGAGAGTGGTGACGGCAAGCTGTTGCCTACTTGTAGCATTTATAACTTTCAACCCTTTCACGCAGGAGACGTATACAGCCCTATTTATGGGGTACTCGTCGCCTAGATACTCCACGGCAGTTATGTCTAAGCTTTTGTCGGCCATGGCCTCAAGATAGACGTTTACCAAGCCTAGTTGCGTCATGTTGATACTATATGGCTTGAAAAACTTGCCGTTAAGCGGTAGATAAGACGCGCTTGTCAAATTTAGCGTAGCGTTCCCCGCTCGGGCCTTGAACACGTAAAAGGAAACGGGATCCTCTACCCTCACTCTCTCCACCGTCACGTTGAAGTAGTAGATGTACTTATTGCCTAGCCCGCCGCACTTCGTGACATTTGGCGTGGCGATGTAGAGAACCACGGACTTCACGGTGCTCCTCTGGCTTGGCGAAGGAGTTGTGGTAGTGGCGGGAGGCTGGGTTGGGGGAGGCGGCGTCGTGGTCTGAGTAGTGGGAGGCGCTGTGGTGGCGCTGGGGGTTGTGGTAGTAGTGGTCGGCGGCTGGGTGAAGTGGGTGTAGAGGACGTAGACGAGGGCGGCGCCTGCTGCGACCACTATCGCGAGGGCTATGGTGGCTATGTAGTTGAATATAGAGGTCATAGGTTGGCGTTTACGTAGTCAACGAATGCCTCTAGTTCCTCTTTCCTGGCCCTCTGGCCGTCGCCCAGCGCGTCGAGGTTGAGCGCCAAGGGGGTTACGGCCACGTTACCCTCTTTTAACACCACGTACACGTCTGTCTCAGGCTCGGGGGAGAGGGGCTCGCCGTAGAGCCAGAAGTAGGCCGCGCCCCGGGGGTCTCTCCTAGCCTCTACCCTCTGCGCGTATCTAAGCTTCGCCGGCTTGGCCAACTTCGCCCTCACGCCGCGCCTCGGCCTCTGGGGGAAGTTGACGCTTATCACGTCGACGCCCTGCGGCATGCCCCGCTCTGCCACATACCTCGCGGTGGCCTGCACCACGGCTCTTAAGACGTGCAACGCCTCTCCGTCGACCTCGTCCCAGCTCTCTGCGTAGAGCGAGTAGGCCACGGCCGGTATCCCCAGGAGGGCCGCCTGAAAGGCGGCGCCGAGGGTGCCGGAGGAGAGGACCACCTGTAGCGAGGTGTTGTCGCCAAGGTTTATCCCCGAGAGGACTAGGTCGTACTTCCTGCCAAGCCCGTAGAGGGCGAGGTAGACTGTGTCAGAGGGAGTCCCCGAAGTGGCGACGACCTTAAACCCGCATATGTCCATCTCGTACATTCGTAGCGGCTTGTGGAGCGTGATACCCAGCCCACTGGCAGACTTGGGGGTCTCGGGCGCTACGGCGTCCACCTCGCCGAGGGGCTCGGCGAATTGGTACAACAGCCTAAGCCCAGGGCTGTACACCCCGTCGTCGTTTGTAACCAAGATCCTCACAAATGTCGAGGCCCCGGGGATATTAATGAGTTACGCCGACGCGTCAACGGCGGAGGACCTCCAAAGGGGAGTTGCCTAAATTAGCTGAAGCTCGATTTTGACGGTGTCCGGCACTCTGATGGTCATTAGGCGCCTGAGCACGCGCTCCGAGGCCTCTATGTCAATGAGGCGCTTTGAAATACGCAGTTCCCAATGATCAAAAGTGTGGTAGCCTTGCCCTGAGGGCGCCCTCCTCACGGTAACCATTAGCCGCTTTGTGGGAAGCGGAATTGGCCCCCTAACTGCGACGCCCATCTTCTTTGCAAGATCCACTATCTCCCTGGCCACTTGGTCTAAGTCAGCTGGGTTTGTTCCATACAGCCTTATCCTTACCTTTCTCCTTGATGCAAGCGACACGTGGGTGGGTTTTTGGGGACTTTAAAAGTTTTAATAGGTGGATGGAGTGTGGGTCATGGCTTTTGCTCGACCGCCGAACGGCGTGTACCACTTGAAGACGCCGGTGGAGCTGAGGGCGTTTATCAACGTGTTGAAGAAGTTTAGGGGCTACGCCACGACTTTGATCACTCTATATATCAACTCGGAGCGGCCTATGCCAGACGTGTTGAACTTATTGAGGTCTGAGTGGTCCACGGCCTCAAACATCAAGGACAAAACCACGCGTACACACGTGCAAGACACCTTGGAGCGCATTATCAATAACCTGAAGGGCGAGGCTAAGGCCCCCGAGAACGGGATGGCTGTCTTCGCCGGGTTCCACATGATTAGCCAGGGGAACTACGAGTGGGTTTACTACGTCGTCGTGCCGCCTCAGCCGATAAACACGTTCAAGTACATCTGCGACACGGTCTTCCACACGGAGCTTCTGGAGGACCAGCTCCACTCCGGGGTGGTATACGGAGTGATCGTAATTGAGCGGGGTGAGGCCGTGATTGCGCTGTTGAAGAACAGCAGATGGGAGGTGGTTAAGACCGTGGAGTTTTTTGTGCCAGGGAAGCACCACGCCGGCGGCCAGTCCGCGAACCGCTTCAAGCGGCAGACTGAGCACTTGGCCGAGACGTTTTACAAGCTGGTGGCTGAGGAGGCAAACCGCGTCTTTCTCCAAATCCCCACGCTGAAGGGCATAATAGTCGCAGGTCCGGGCCCAACCAAGGAAGACTTCCTCGAGGAGGGGGGCCTCGACTACAGGCTAAAGGACAAGGTGTTGGCCGTCGTACCTGCCTGTTGCGCCAATGAGTACGGGGTCATGGAGGCCATTAAGAACGCCCAGGAGCAGTTGAAGGAGAGCGAGTATGTCAAGGCAAAGGAGACCATGGAGCGCGTCATGTTCTACGCGGTGAAGAAGAGCGACTACATTGTGTACGGCAAGGAGAAGGTGATGAAGGCCCTCGAGACAGGCCTCGCGGAGGTGGTCATCGTGGCCGAGGAGCTGGGAGAGGACGTGGTGCTGGAGGTGATTATGAAGGCAGAGGAGAAGGGGGTCAAGGTAGAGGTGGTGCCCAAGGGCGTGGAGGAGAGCGCCACCTTGGTCAAAGCCTTCGGCGGCTTCGTGGCTCTGTTAAACGCCCCATCTTGGTTGCTCGAACAACAACAGACAGCACAGGCCTAAAGCGGCCGCCAGGGAGACCAGAGCCCTATCACGTCGCTCAATGCCCCTTAAGCGACTCTAGGGCGGTCTACACAGCTAGAGCTGTATCACCACGTCGGCGACCTCCTCGAACTCCCCTAAGTGCGAGGTAACTATCACGGTCGGCACGACTGATGTTAGGTCTCTGACGAGTTCCACGATTCTCCTCCTGTGCTCTTCGTCGAGGTGCTCCGTGGGCTCGTCGAGCATCATGAAGGGCGCCGTGCCTATCAACGCCCTGGCGAGGGCCACCCTCAGCGATAGGGCCAGCAGGTTCTGCTCGCCGAGGGAGAGGAGGGAGTGCTCTATGTGCCCGTTAGGCGTATGTATACGCACGGCGTAGCGGCCCCCCGCCTCGACCAGTTGGACAGACTTAAAGGCCTCCTTGTGCCTAAGCCTTAGGAACACTGCGTTGAGCTCCTCGTTTATGGCCTTGAGAAGTATCTGCCTGGCAAGGGGCTTCACCTCCCCCAGGACCGCCCTTATGTTCTTGGCCGCGGCGAGGGCCTTGTCCAACTTCTCCAGCTCTGCCCTCGCCTTTTCTAACTCAGCCGCGGCGCCTGCGAGCTCTCTCTCGGCCTTTTCCAGCTCCCTCCTCAGCTCCTCTGCCCTTGAATGCGCCTTGAGGTACTCCACGTATGCGGCTCTCAGCTCTCTGTACGCCTTCTCTGCCTCCTCCGCCTCGGCGGCGGCCTTGGGCAAGGCCTCCTCTACCTCGGCCAGCCTCGCGCTCGCCTCCACGGCCTCCCGCCCCAGCTCCTCTCTCCTCCGCCTCAGTTCCTCGAGCCTTTTTACGAGCGCCTCCTCCTTGGCCATCACGGCGGCGAGGTAGCTACGCCTAGCCTCCACCTCCCTCTTTAGCCGGTACTGCGCCTCTAGCTCCCCCAGCCTCCTTCTGGCCTCCCGGAGGTCGAGGGATAGGTACGGCTTGTACAAGTGGTACGCCTTCTCCAGCTCCTCGGCCCTCTTCATCTCTGTTCTCACTTGCTCAAGGGCCTTGGCCAGCCTCTGCACCTCGGCCTCGAGCCCCGCCACCTCTAGCTCGTGCCGCTGGACGGCCTCCCTAGTGAGAGGCGAGCCGCACACGGGGCACCTACCCCCCTCGGCCCTCTGTGCCAGCCTCAGGGCGTCTCGCAGAAGTTCAAGCCTAGACTTGAGCTCCGCCTGCCTCTTCGTCAACTCCTCGTACCTCCGCCTCAGCTCCTCCAAGACGCGGGGGTCGTACGTCCTCACCTCCTCTGGCACTTTCTCGGCCACGGCCACAGCCTGCCTCAGCTCGTAGTACTCCTTCTCCACGTCACCCACCTGCGGCAGAGACGCCAACTCAGCCTTTGCTTGCTCCACCTCCGCAAGCCCCCTCTCCACCTCTTCTAAGTCCCGCTCCACCTCAGCCACGGCGCGGGCCAAGTCGGCGAGCCTCTTCTCCAAGGCCTCCCTCTCCTTGGCCAACGCCGCCGCCCTCTCCCTGGCCTCGAAGTACCTCCTCTCGGCATCTCTAAACCTCGCGGCGAGGGGCTCCAGCTCCTTTACCCTAGCCTCAGCCTCCGCGAGGCGGGCCTTAAGCTCCTCTATCCGCCTCTCGGCGTCTTTCACCCTCCTCTCCAGCTCCTCCGCCCTGCCGCCGACCCTCTCCCTCCTGGCCCTAAACTCGTTGAAGATGTCCTTAACCACCTCGTCCACTTTGTCAAACTCGTCCAGCTTCAACACCCTGTCGATGTACTCGGGCTCTTGTAAAATCCTCCTGAGCTCCCCCTGCCGTATGTACAACAGATTTCTAAACTCGTCTACGCTGAGGCCGAGCCTGGATTTGACGTAGTCTGTGACCTCTGTGTCCCCCCTCGCCTCCACGGAGCCGTCGACGGAGAGGTAGGCCCCCAAGCCGCCGGACTCGCCGAACCTCCTCTCCACCACCACCTCCCGCCCCCCTACTACAAGCGTCAGCTTCACCTCGCCGTGCGGAGAGCCTCTCCGCAAGAAGTCTGCCCACTTCCCGCCCACCTTCCTCACCCACTGGGAGCCGAAGAGCGCCACCGCCACGGCCTCCATGAGGGACGTCTTCCCAGAGCCGTTGGGCCCATAGACGAAGTTTACCCCCTCGCCGAACTTAAAGACGGCCCTCGCGTGGGCCTTGAAGTTTACTACCTCAAGCCTCTTAATCATAGATGGCCTTTAGCAACAGCCTATACGCCGCCTCGCGCTCCCCCTCTCGCACAAGCTCCATGGCCCTTAGCACGGCCTCTGCGTGGGGCCCCAGCCTCTCGCGCATGAGGCGCCAGATCTCCTCAAAGGCAGCCCCCCTGGGGGCCACCGCCCTCTGGATCCCCCTCGACGTTCTGTCTACCACATCTACGTGGAGCGCCTTTGAAAAACGGGCCGCTATCTGCCGGGGCCGCGCCTCCGCCTCGCCGTAAAGCTCAAGCCGGACCACTGCACCGGGTCTGTCGAACATCTTTACGGCCTCTTCCACGGCCGCCTCCAGCTCCTTGGAGTCGCGGAAGTAGAGCCTAACCCGGTACATGGGCCGCCTCGGCCTAATGGGCAACGGCCTTGTTGTAACAGCTCTGCCAGCGGCGTCTATCAACACGGCGCCCTTAGCCGCGGCGTCTTGCGTCTTCTCAAAACTCCCTCCGTAGTCCCAAGTCTCAAACTCCCCAGCGTCCCAAAGCTCAAGAGAGCCGGCCCAGAGGGCTCCCACTGGGTGGCTGGCCAAGTGGTCGTGGACGTGGCCGGCGGCTATGTGTAAGAAGGAGAGGCCCTGGAAGACCGCGGGGGGCATGGAGAAGTCGTCCTCCTCCACTGGGTACCGCGCCTTCACCCCCTCTATCGCCTGGTGTATGGCTAGGATGGAGCGAGGAGGGGCCCTCTGCAGAAGCTGTCGATACTCCTGGGCGTACTCCCTCGGCGTGGCGCATGCCCCAAAGACCGTAACCCCGCCCAAGTCGGCCGCCTCCCAGCAAAGCAGCCTCGCCAAGCCCAGCTTGTCTATAAGCCTAAGCGCGGTGTCGTAGAGGCACTCCTTAGGCGCAACGCAACGCCCAGCCTCAGCCCTAAACCGCGTGTAGGAGAAGTCGTGGTTGCCCCCTATGAGCAAAATGGGGACTTCCACCTGCTCCACCACTTCTACAAATTTTACAAGGGTCTTGGTGGAGGGCCGTTTTAGGTCAAAGAGGTCCCCCGTGACGAGGACGGCGTCTGCGGACTTGCCCAGGCGGATTGCCTCTCTGAACGCCTCGAAGTAGTCCTCCTCTCTCTCAGGCAGGTGGTACTGAGCCCGGCCGAGGTGGGCGTCTGAGATGTGCAATACCTTCATAACACTTCCACCGCCTCTTCGAGAGCCTTGTACACGTGGGGACACCCCGCGCGGCCGCAGAGGCTACACACGGGGACGCCGTCTTCAAACGTCACCACGGCCCTCTTGTCGCCGTCCGACACCTCCACCTCCACCCTGTCTCCCACCCTCCTCTTGGCCAAGACTCTCATAGCCGCCGCTGCTACGGCCACGCTTGGGGGCGGCGGCGATTTGTACAGCCGGCGCCACATTTGGACAACGTCGGCTGTCTTGTCCACTCTCCACGCCGTGGATAACTCGATGTCGGCGCCGCCGTACTCCAACACCCGGTCTCTCACCTTTATTACGACGGGGAGCTTGGCCACGGGGCCCAGCACCACGGCCTCCCCCACGTCTAGGCCTGGGAGGTTTTCCAACATGTCCTGGGCTAACAACTCGCTGCTCTCCCGCACGGCCTCTTGGTCTTTGGGGTTTACAATGCGCATTATGACTTGGCTCTGGCACTGGCTCACCACGTCTGGGTCGACCTTGCTCGGCCTCTGGGTTATCACCACGAGGTAGACGCCGAACTTCCGCCCCTCTGACGCCACACGGGAAATGGCCTCGTAGGACTTGGTCTTCCTAAGGGCCTTGGGCGGGGCGAAGCGGTGCGCCTCTTCTACCACCAAGACCACTGGCCAGGGTATTTTAACGCCCTTCAGCTCTCTCACTTGTCTAACCCGGGCCTGGAAAATCCTATTGACGAGGTGCGAGACCACGTAGTCTTGCACCTCCTCGTTGACGCCGGCCAAGTTGACGATGGTTATGTCTGCAAGTATTTTAGACAGTGGCGTGGAGCGGGGGGCAAAGACGCCGAGCCTCTTCAGCTTCTTGAGGTAGGTCAAGGCGCTGAAGATGGCGTGTCTATCCCGCTTGGCCAACATCTTCAAGTCCTCCGTTGGGAAGTCGCCGCTGAGCTTGAGCTGTTGAAAGAGCTTGTTCAACGCCGCCTCTCCCCTCAGCGCCGTGTAGAGGACCTTCTGCATAAAGGCCAGCCCCACGGCCTTGCCCAACTCCTTCCGCACTCTCCTGGCGTAGGCCCAGGCGAGGTATATGGCGTATCTAATCTTCTTCGCGCCTGGCGGCACCCCCGCGGCGTTGGCCAAGGCGTCTGGCTCACTGTCGAGGACCCCGATCTTGTACATCAAGTCGCCTTGGTGGTGTTTAGACACCTTCACTACCCTAGCGGAAAAGGGGCCCAGCTTGTATATGGAGTCTCTAATGGGGACGTACTCGCCGTGGGGGTCAATCACGACTATCTTGGCCCCCTTTTTCAACAACTCCTCTATTAAGACCACGGAGAACCACGTCTTTCCAGACCCCGTGGCGGCGATGACGGCTATGTGGCGCTTGACGCCCTCTAGGTCTAGGCAGATTTCCACATCCCTCGTCGCGAGCCTCCCCACGCACAGCCCGCTTTTCACTCTAAACAGCTCTGCGATTTCTTCGTCGTCTGCCAAATACACGGCGGCGCCGATGCGGGGCGGCTGTTTGGGCTGCCTCAGCTCTCCCCCGCTGAGGTAGCCGAGGACTTTCACCTTAGCGAGGTGCACCTCGAGTATGTTGTTAGACACCTCGCTTATCACGCTGTAGAGAGGCAGATCCCTCTTGGCAGAGTAGGGGTCGCGGTAGAGCCTTATTATCTGGCCCAGCAGACGCACGTTGGCCAACTCCCCGCCCTCAACCTCCACGTGGTCTACCACCACGTAGTCGTATAGGCTGACCGGCCTCTCGGGGTCAAGCGTCGCCAAGTACTCAAAGGGGGTCGCCGCCGCCACCACGTAGCCAATCTTCATATCCCCCAGGCCAGCTTCACCCTCCTAGCCGTCGCCACGTTTTCCGCAAAACTCTTGATATACACGGCGTACTCCGAGAGCTGGCCAGCCCTCATTGACGCAATGGAGTGTGCATACCAAAGCCACGTGTTGTAGTGCACGGGGTCCCGGTACTGCTGCGCCAAAAGCGCCGCGACGTCGTCTACAGCCGCGGCGGGGTAGAAGGCCTTGACAGCCGCGCCGTCGAACATGCGCGTCCCATCCGCCGGCATGTCCACGAGGAGGGGCTGATCATCGCGGCCCAGCCTCACGTAGAAGAAGTAGACCTTGGGCAACGCGTCGAGCGCCTCCTTGACCCTCCCCACCACGTCGCTGTCGAAGCTCTCTCTAAGCCTAAAGATTAGCGAGTCTTGAAGCCGCTCCTCGGCGGCCTTCACCAGCTTGTCCACAGTGGCCAAGCCTTTGTAGTTGATATAGGCGTCGCAGCCCCCCACCAACATGGGCACAGTGTAGTGGCCGGGCGGGAGGACTCTGGCCAAGAGGTCTGAGTCTGTGACCGACTGCGCAATTAACAGCGCCAGGAGCCTCGCCCCCTCATAGTCGTACCGCCTAGCCCTCTTATAAAGCTCAACCAGCTCCTTTCTAAACCTCCTAATCCACAAGACCGAGTACCAGGAGAGCCCTTTTTGAAAGACGTACTCCCTACTCCGCTCGCTCAACTTCTCAAACACCGCATGCTCCTTCAACAGCTTAAAGCTGTGATCCTTTGAGACAAAGACCAGCCTGGCCCCGAGCTCCCTGGCCCTGTGAATAAGTCTAGAGAGAGCGTACAACGCCGCGACGAACTCCGGCACGTAGTACAAGTTTTGAAACTCCCTGGTGAGTATCAGGTTGTGGACAAGCCGCATGGCCTTGGCGTAGAGGGAGCCGTCCATGAGCAGCACGTCTACTCCCCGTC
This sequence comes from Pyrobaculum calidifontis JCM 11548, assembly GCF_000015805.1. Taxonomy (NCBI): domain Archaea; kingdom Thermoproteati; phylum Thermoproteota; class Thermoprotei; order Thermoproteales; family Thermoproteaceae; genus Pyrobaculum; species Pyrobaculum calidifontis. Next base: position 346,838 of record NC_009073.1, read on the forward strand.
TCTCAAGCGCCTTGATGGCCACGAGGGACTCCACTATTGTCAAATAGGCCCAGGCCAACGACGGCGAGTCGACGACGGCCACGTCAACCTTCACCTCTCTCTCAATAAAGTCGGGCCCCACGGCGGCTGCGCGGGCGATAATGACCTGGTGCCCATTGGAGAGCCTCACGACGCCGACGCCCCCGTCGACCCCGGCCACGCGTAAATCGGCCACAGTCCCCCCATCTATGCGCTTGTGTAGAATTCTATCCCCCAGCGCCTCCACTGGGTAGTCGTACTGAGGGCGGCGGCCTACATATTCGGCGAGCTTCCGCCTAGCCTCAACGACGAAGAGGTCGAAGAACTGATCCACGCATATTTTATCTAAAGGCCTTATATAGGTGCGATAGAAGCAGAAGTAGAGGGGGTAGACCAAAAGTTTAACCCAACCCCCCGGCGGTAGGGAGAGAAAACATATAAGGAAGAGGCGGGTAGAAGACGTGGAAGAGCTCGCCGCAAAGGTGGCCAACGTGCGGAAGACACTCAACTCTCTCTTCTACAAATTCTCCGACGAGATAAACGGGAGTCTAACAGCCGTGCTAGTGAGAGAAAACTTCATCCTGGTGGGCCCCCCGGGGACTGCCAAGACTATGCTCGTCGCCTCTATTGCAAAGCTTCTGAAAGCCAAGTGGTTCTACCGCCTGTTGACCAAGTTCACAGAGATTGAGGAGGTCATCGGCCCCATTGACGTGGTGGAGCTGTTGAAGGGCAACGTGAAGAGGATATACGCCAACTCCATCGTCGAGGCGGACTTCGCGCTATTGGACGAGATCTTCAACGCGTCCAGCGCCATTTTGAACACCATGCTCACGATACTCAACGAGAGAGTGATATACGACGGGGGGAGCATAATTCCAGTCAAGACGTGGACCGTCTTCGGCGCCACCAACCGAGTGCCAGATGAAGAGGAGCTACAGGCCCTGTACGACCGCTTCCCCCTGCGCGTTTTCACAAAATATGCACAGCCCGAGGAGACGGAGGAGCTTATGAAGACTGGGCTGAGGCTGAAGCGGGAGTTCGACAAACTGGCGCCCATCATGTCCATGGACGAGGTGAAGAAGGTGAACGAGTATCTGCAGAACTACGTCTACGAGAACATGGACGCCTTGGTAAAACACGTAGCCCCAATAGTGGCCTCCTACCTAGACCATGTAGTCATTTCAAACCGCACAAGGGTCAAGGTGCCCCTATACGTGGTGTCCTACCTCACAGTGATGGGGCTGAGGCCCTCCGACTTAGATGCGGCCACCATTAGAGCCGGCACCCTCAAGGTGTTGAAGTACTTGGTCAAAGACAAGGAGGACATCGCCGAGTACGAGAGCTTCATTGCTACACATCTCCCAGGCGGACTCTCCGTGTTGTACGACCTAGTCAACGAGATCAAGGCGCTGGTAGCCAACAACGCCCTGTCTATCGCAAGGGAGAAGCTTAGAGAGGCATACGAGATCTTAGAAAAGTCGGTGGCAGACCCGGTCACATACCGCTTCTTCCAAGCCGAGATAGACGAGGTCAAGTCCACTCTAGACATGTTGAAGAGCCAGCTGTAGGCGATGGGCTCTCTCATAAACGTAGACTACTCAGACGAGCTCACCAGGATGAGAGTGCACGAGATTGTGAAATACTTCCAACGCCTCGGCATCCCCATAAAGCTGTCGAAAATCCCCAACGACGCCATAGCGGACTCCTTCTACGTCCACTACAGAACCCCCATCTTGAAGGAGAAGGCGGAGAGAGGCGAGGAGCTCTGGCACTTCTTCCTAAGATCCTACATATCGGCGGACGTGTACCAAGACGTTGCCAAGATAAGCAGATACAACTACCAAGTCTCCAAGTCTGCTTCAGTTAAGCTCCTCCGCGCCTTCAACAGCCTCCTGTCGCGGGTAGAGAGAGGCGCCATAGAGGGAGTAGACGAGAAGAGCGACTACAGAGAGCTGAGCCAAAACCAGCAACTTAGACAAGAGATAAACAGCCTCCTCCGCTTCTACCTAGGCAATATAAAGAACATAGAAAACCTCCGGAAGTCCCTCGCCAAGGCCCTAGGCGACGAAGTGGGAAAAGAGGCAGCCGAGCTCCTATTCGACATAGACATAGACCCCTACAGGGCGAGGCTGGCCAAGATACTGGAGGCCTTAGTGCAGTTGGTCTCGGAGGCCGGCATTGAGATGGAGCTAGGCCCCCTGGCCGAACGCCGCGGAGTCATCTCAGGAGTCACGAGGCTTAGGTCATTCTCAGACCTCCAAAGGGCCACAAACTTGAGCAAGGCCATCTACCTACAGTCAAGGGAGCTCTTTGGCTACAAGCTGGCCACAAGATCTCTCTCAATCTACGACGTCTCAGTAGACGTGAGAGAAAAGATATACCTGTTGGTGGACAAGTCGGGCTCAATGTTCTACACCCTCTACGACGGCTTCGCCATGGACATGACGCAGAAGATAACTTGGGCAACGGCCCTCGCAGTGGCGTTAATGAAGAGGAGTAGGAGGGTGGTGATGAGGTTCTTCGACCAGATAGTATACCCCCCCATCACAAACACGCGCGAAGTTATAAAGGCCCTCCTCAAGGTGTTGCCGCTAGGCGGCACCGACATCTCCGCCGCGTTGTACACCGCTGTGCGAGACGCAAAGGCGTACGGCCTCCACAGCTACAAGCTAGTGCTTGTGACAGACGGCGAAGACGACATGATAAACCCAGAGGCGATAAGGGCGGCGAAGGCCGCCTTTAGAGAGGTGAAGGCGATACTAGTGGGAGGCTCCAACGAGGTGATCGAGGCCCACCTCCCCGCTATAAAAATAAACATGGCTAACCCAGAGTCGTTGAGAGAAGTGCTAAAAAACATTTAATAACACACCACAACTATTGTACAATGTACTGTGGCGATTTAGCCTCACGGCCCCCAGTCACGATAACCAGCGACGCAACTCTGTACGAGGCCGCCGAAAAAATGGCACAACACAAAGTAGGCCTCCTAGTCGTGGTGGATAAGGCAAATCCGAAAAAGCCCATCGGCGTCGTATCCGAGAGAGACGTCATAAGGGCCATCGCGGCCAAGATGCCGCTAGACACAACCGTGGACAAGGTGGGCACAATGCACAACTTCGTATTCGTATACGCAGACGACCCAATTACAACAGCTGCACGTAAGATGAAAGAACGCAACGTGAGACACGTGGTAGTCTTAGACAAAAACGGGGAGCTATACGGCGTAATATCCATAAGAGACTTAATTAAGGAGAGGGCAGTGCTAGAGATTTTGGCGCGCGACAGAGCCCCCACAAAAGAGTAACCTTTTTTAACACCACTTAAGGCCCCCCACATGCAGAAAATAGTAATAGGAATAGCCCTGGCGATAGTCGCGGCGATCGTGGCCGCGGCTTTAATCCTAACTCAGACGCCCCCTAAGTCGCCCACCCAGCCGTCAACTGGGCAGGGGGGCAAGGTATACGTCTACTCGGTGGAAATAACCGGAGGCCCAAGCATAGTAGCCTACTACATACCCACAGACGCGGGCCTTATCTACGGCGAGAAGGTAAATCTCACCTCTTACTACTTCATGTTCAAAAATGGGGTGATAAACATCTTGGCCAACACCCCCCAAGGCATTCAAAAGGTCACATACTACGAGAGGTTGCTAGAGGTGTGTAGAAACTCCACCACCATAGCCACTGTGGCTGGAGAGCGCATTACTCTGTCAAATAGCCAGTGCTCCCCGTCCACCTCGCCGCTTCCAACGGTAAAATCCTTAGACGAGTTGATCTTAGTAGTCCAAGGGTTACCCGGCCCCACTTCGCAGTCTCAGTGGGTAAAATCCGGCGTAGCGCAGACGCCCTTTGGCCAAGCCACAGTGTACACCAACATCACCCAAGTTCCAATCATGACAGGCCTAAACGCCGTTTTGAACTACGAGAAGCAAGTACTGCCAGACGGCACCATATACCTGCTCAAGGCTCAGTTGGCATATGGAAACCAAGTGGCGGCCACGTTGACATACACACTTAGGAATATAACGGCTATGGCTCCCGAGCTCAAGGCAATTGTCGACGAGCTCTCTAAGGACGTAGTGGCCAAAAACGGCGGCGGCCTCGACTTGCTTAAGGTGGCTGAGAAAATTGGAATGACCTTCGACGGGAGCTGGCCAGCCGCCATAGTCTTCTTCGACTTGCAGTGCCCATATTGCGCCCAGCTCTTTAAATACAACTACACTCTGTTCCAAGGCCACAAGCTCGTGTTAGTGGACTTGGTCGTTCACCCAGAGGCCCTTGAATCGCACCAAAGGCTTAGGTGCCTCTATCAGACAGCCCCAGACCAGGTAATACCGACGCTGAGAGTGTTGTACGACAGATTTCTCGCACGCGACGCCAATTACACCGATGTGTTGCCGAACCAAACCTGCCAAATAGACGTACAAGCAGGTATGCAACTAGCCCAGCTGTTGGCAGGACAGAACGTGGGCACGCCGATGGTGGTGGTTGTCTACCCCAACGGCACATATGCGTTGACTGTGGGCTACGACCCGGCCTCTATCGCCAAGGCGCTGAGGGGTTAGCCGTACCTTTTTATAGCTCTAAAGTATATCACCGCAGCCAGTAGGGAGGGGATTAGCATGAACGCCGTGAGGGCGTACATTGTGGGGTCTCCCCTGCCTCTGGCGGCGTAGTTCCACAGGAGTATCGGCGCTGTGATAAAGTCGGGGCTTGTGGTAAAGGCTGTTTTTATGTAGGTGTCGAAGGAGTTGGCGAAGACTATTAGAAACACTGCCACAAGGGCCGGCGCCAGTATTGGCATAACCACGGAAAAGGCGGTGCGCGCCTCCGAGGCGCCGAGCGTTCTCGCGGCCTCCACTACGCTACGCGACACATATGCCACATACGGCGCAAGCATTACGTGAGCCATAGGGAGGGCGAAGGCCAAGTGGGCTAGGAAGACTCCCAAGGGGCCGTACAAGTCTATGCCCGTGGCCTGTTTTACCACGAAGAGCGCCGCGGCGAAGGCCAAGGCCTCAGACACCTCTGGCATCACTATGGCGCCTTGGGAGAGGACTATGTAGCCCCCGCCGCGTAGGGTGTAGGCCATGAAGACGCCGAGTAGCACAGAGGCGGCGGCCACGCCTAGCGCAATGACGACGCTGTTTAAAAGCGCCGTCCAAGCCTCTCTCCACGCGAATAGGGACTCGTACCACTTAAGCGTAAAGCCGCCCCACACGTAGGGGAGCTTGCTGGCATTGAAAGAGAGCGCCAAAATTACGGCGACAGGGGCGTACAGCGCCGCTATGAGGACCCAGGCGTAGAGGCGGAGAGCCCTCATATGGAGAAGGGCCTAATGGCTTTTACAACTACGTAGGTGGCCAAGAGGGAGAGCCCCGAGAGGGCCAGGGAGAGAATGCTGCCGTTGTAAAAGTCTCTGGACTTGAAGTAGAGGTCCCAGATGTAGCTCCCAAAGGTGTATACCTTCCCAGCGCCCAGAACGGCTGGCATAATTACTTCGCCTAGGGCTAGGAGGAAGACTAACACAAAGGCCGCCACTACGCCTGGCATAGTGAGCGGTAGCTCCACTCTTAGAAATGCTTGAAGCCTAGAGGCGCCCAGCACCCGGGCCGCGTTTACGGGAGTCTCGCTGAGCTTCTCCACAGCGGCGTAAATGGTCAAGAGGGAGTAGGGGAGGTACTCGTACACCATGCCCACGAGCACTCCCAGCGGCGACCCCCAGAGCCTTAGCCCAGTGAATTTTTCCACTATGGCGAAGAGCGTGAGGAGCGAATAGGCCTTGAGAAGCGTTCCAATCCACAGGGGGGCCACCAACAGGGCGAACTCCAGCTCTGTGCCCCTCTTGGCGAGGTAGTAGGCGGCGGGGTAGGCAAGGGCTATGGACACCACGGCGGTCGCAGCGGCTAGGAGAAACGTGGTAGTCAACATGGAGAGGGGAGGCGTCTTGAGCTCGCCCCCGCCCACTGCGTAGTAGCCGAGGGCTAGGAAGGGGAGGTAGAAGAGAAAAACGACGGCCGCGAGCCCCGCCAGGGCTACCTCCTTTATCATTCCTCGAGGAGATACACGTCTTTTGCGTCCCACCCAAACTCCACGGTCTCTCCCACGGAGACGGGCGCGTCTAAGTCCACATATGCCTTGAAGACGTAGCCGTCGGCCTGTATCTCCACTTTTTGGTAGTGCCACAGGAAGGTGACGTCTACCACCTGGCCCTTCAGCCTGTACGTTCCTCCTCCGAGCACCACGTCCTCGGGCCGTATCACGGCGTAGCCCTCTTTCGCGATGCCGAGGAGGCGGGCGGGCACTATGTTTGCCTCTCCGAAGAACTCTGCCACGAACTTGTTCCTCGGCCTCTTATACAACTCCACCGGCCTCCCCACCTGCACCACTTCGCCGTCTTTCATAAGGGCAACTCGGTCGCCTATCTCCACCGCCTCAAATCTGTCATGTGTGACATAGATGAGCGTAAAGCCCAGCTTATTGTGCAAAATCTTCAACTCTTCCAAGAGCTTGTTTTTAACGTCGAGGTCCACGTGGCTAAATGGCTCGTCTAAGAGGAGCAACTCGGGCTCCACCACGAGGGCCCTCGCCAACGCCACCCTCTGCTGTTGCCCACCGGAGAGCTGGCTCACCCTCCTCTCCATAAAGACGTGGGGGTCTAAGTGGACGAGCTCTAGAGCCCACATCACCCGCCTCTTCACCTCCTCCTGTGGCACCCCCCTGACCCTTAGCCCAAACGCCACGTTTTCAAAGACGTTCAAGTGGGGGAAGAGGGCCAAGTCTTGGAAGAGCATGGAGATCTTCCTCTTCTCAGGCGGCTTATCAGTGACGTCTACTCCCCCTATGTACACTCTGCCCCCCGCCAGGGGGACCAGCCCTGCCACAGCCCTGAGTAGAGTGGACTTCCCACTCCCCGAGGGGCCCAACACGACGAGGCCCTCGCCGGCCTCTACATACAAATTTATATTCTTCAACGCGGAAAAACTGCCGTATTTGACGGAGACGTCTCTCAGCTCCACCGAGAGACCCACGAGGGTCACATGACCAGTGTTTATAAACAATGTAGAAGTGAAAACATATGACGCTTGGAAGAATACTGCTTGCCCTAGGCTCTCTACAATTTATTGTCGCAATGCTTGTGGCAGAACAGCTCTACCCAGGCTACAACCCCTTGCACAACTACATCAGCGACTTGGGGGCCCTCAAGGCGCCGACTGCCCCACTATTTAATACAAGTGTAATACTGCTGGGCGTATTAGGCCTCTTGGCAGTTTTCCTCCTTAGGCGAGAACTAGGCCGTGCAGGCGCTTCGCTTCTTGGACTTGCGTCGCTCGGGGCCATGGGCGTTGGGTTCTTCCCCGAGGACTACGGCCTCCCCCACTCCATCTCTGCGCTTATTGCGTTTCTCTTCGGCGCACTGGCCGTGATAGTTATCGGCCTCAGACGCGGCGGCATCTTCAAGCCGCTGGGGATCACACTGGGAGCCATTTCGCTTATAGCCCTTGCCCTCTTCATCCCCCGGGTAAGCACTCCGCTGGGCATAGGCGGCATCGAGAGGCTAGTGGCCTACCCAGTACTTATATTCCTAGCAATATACGGCTTAAGTGGAAAAACGACTGGTAAAAGTAGTAGCGGCAATACCCAGCGGGCATAGACACTTAAGGCTAGTCCTCTTTTTTAACGACGGGGAGGTAGTTGTCCTTACAGAGGCGTTGGCGGCGGGGCTCGCCCGGGCCTATATAGACGTGGTGGCCCACCCCAGGCGGAGGGGGGTCGTGCTGTGCGTGGAGGAGGTGGAGGACAAGAAGCCTGGCTATGCCGCTGTCCAGCTTGTCGAATGTGGAGGTGAGGCCGAGGCTGTGGAAATGGTAGACTCCCTGTTAAAAGGCGGGGGTCTTGCAAAAGATAAGCCTGGCTGAGGCCGCCCGCCTGACCTCCTCCGGGTTGGCGGACCCCTCTGTGGGCCTTTTAACCGCCTCCTCCGGCGACAATAGCTTCGCGCTTCCCCTCTTTATCTCCTCGGCTAGTTGGAAGTACGCCCTGCGGAAGGGGACTCCGCTTAGCGCAATGGCCTCCGCCGTGTCTGACGACGTGGCGTAGTACGTCTCGGCGTCGAGCCTGGCCTTCTCGCAGTTGAACTCCAGCCCCTCTACGAAGTCCCTCAGCACCTCCACGCCCTCCCCCGCAATTTTGAGGATTGCCCAGAGGTGCCGCGTGGCTTCTTGTAGATCTAAGCTGTAGCCGGCGCCTATTTTCGCCTGTACGGCGTACAGCGCGGTGAGGTGGCCCACGGCCTCCGATATACGCGCCCGGAGGACCTCCAACGTGACTAAGTTCCTCTTGTGAGGCATAATGCTACTGGTCGATACGTGGCTGTCCGGCGCCTTGACGTACCCAATAGCTGGGCTATTCCACCGTATAAAGTCGTCCACGTACCGGGACAGCTCCACTAGGAATGACACGACTATGGAGGCGGCGGCTGAGGCAAAGAAGCGGCTCCCAGAGGCGTACAACGCGTTGCCCACCACGTCTTCGAAGCCCAGGGCCTTGGCCAGCCGCCTTCTGTCAATAGGCGTCTTTACCCCGCCCGCGGGCCCCGCGCCCAGGGGAGACCTCTTGAGGAGGGGCTCGACCCCGGCGAGCGCCCTGGAGAACTCTTCCACCAATTCGTCTATGGAGAGGAGGTAGTGGCCGAAGGTAATGGCCTGGGCCGGCTGGAAGTGTGTAAAACTCGGCATGGCGCAATCGGCGTACTGCAACGCCCTCTTGGCCAACGCGCACCGGAGAGCCGCGAGGCCCCTCTTAAGCTCGGCTAACTTCCGCAGAGCGGCTAGCCTAATGGCCGCTGCCACGTGGTCGTTGCGAGATCTGCCAAGCCCAAGCCACCCTCCGGCCTCTTCGCCCACTCTGTCTATTACCCACTTCTCCACGGCCTCGTGTATATCCTCAAAGCCGCCTTTGGCAAGGGCGTCGTAGTCTACTTCGTCAAGCGCCTTGGCGATTCTCTCGGCGGCCTCCCTTGGGATAACGCCGACTTCTGCCAAGTGTGCCACGTGGGTTTTTAAAATCTTTACCACCTCCTCGGCGATTTCCACGTCGTCGGCCATGCTAGACGTATAGCGCCTGACCAAATCCCCTCCTCCGCCTATCCAAGAACGGTAAAAAGCCATGGATAAGAGTGGGCTATATTTGAACTTCAAGCCTCTCTGTGAGGAGCTCGGTCTTACACCTTGGGCAACAGTACGTCACTAGGACGTACCTCTTAGACTGCGCCTTTCTTCCACACTCCACGGGCTTCACGGGTTTTTTGCACGTGGGACAGACCACGGTTTTTTGCCCCATCGCCCCTAGAAAAAGGTAGAATATAAAAAGTCTTGCCAGATATATATGTTATATACCCCTTCTCCGCCTCGCCGTGAGGGAGTGGAGACTCCACATCTCGATGAACCCCCGCGCCTCCTCGTCGGTGGGGTACCACCCCCTGGAGTAGTCGGCGAGCTCCTTGCTGTACCCCCCATGTGGAGACCACCTCCCCACCACTTGTACACTGCCCTTGTAGAGCTTTACCCTTACCTCCCCCGTCACCCACTTCTCCATGGCCTCGGCTGCCGCCTCAAGCGCCTCCCGGAGAGGCTCCACGAAGAGGCCCTGGTACACCAAGTCGGCCCACTGGGGGTCAAGGACGTGGTGTTTAAACCTGAGCTCCCTAGGCGTGAGGACCAGCTTCTCCAAGTCGACGTGGGCGTGGTAGAGCACCACTGCGGCGGGGGCCTCGTACACCTCCCTGCTCTTGAATCCAACCAGGCGGTTCTCGATGTGATCTATTCTCCCCACGCCGTGGGCCCCAGCCAGGTGGTTTAGCTCTGCCACCAGCTTGTCCAGTGGCATCTTCTCCCCGTTCACGGCGACGGGGAGCCCTTTTTCAAACTCCAGCGTTAGGTAGGCGGGCTCGTTAGGCGCCTTCTCAGGCGCCACTGTCCACTTAAAGGCGTCCTCAGGCGGCTCCTCGCGAGGGTCGTCCAGCGGCCCTCCCTCGATGGAGCGAGACCAGAGGTTGTCATCTATGCTGTACTTCTTGTGCTCCTCGCCTATGGGCAAGCCGTGGCGTCTGGCGTACTCCACCTCCTCGGCCCTAGTCATGCCCCAAATCCTCGCCGGCGCAACGATCTTCAAGTCAGGCGTCAATGCCTTTACTGTCACGTCGAAGCGCACTTGGTCGTTGCCCTTGCTTGTAGAGCCGTGGGCCACGGCGTCCGCCCCAACCCTCCTGGCCACTTCCACCACCTTCTCGGCGATTAGCGGCCTAGCCAGCGCCGTGCCCAGCGGGTACTGCCCCTCATACATGCCGTTCATCAAAATGGCCCTCGATATATACTGCTCGGCGAACTCCCTCTTAGCGTCTACATAGAAGTGTTGCACTGCCCCAGCCTTGTACGCTCTCTGCTCAACCTCGGCGAAGTCCTCCTCTTGTCCAACGTCGACGGTTACAGTGTAGACCTCTGCGCCGAGCTTCTCCGAAAGCCACTTAATTGCTACAGTGGTGTCGAGGCCGCCCGAGTACGCGAGGACTATCTTACTCGCCCCGACTTACTCGCCATAGTCCTCCACGTCGCCCTTAAACTCTTCCAGCTTCACAGAACCTCCCTTTATGCGGGCTATATACCGCGCCCCACATGTTGGACAACTCACAATTTCCCCGTCCATCACGTCGTCTGGAAGCTCGAACTCTGTTCCACAGACCTGGCACGTTACCACCAGCTTTTGCTTTGCCATGTACTTCCAATTCTAACTCATTAATAAACTTAACTCGCTCTTATACTCTTTATAAATATATATATCAAACTATATGTTCCTAGAAATGTGAGTTCCAGCACCTCCGAGGGCCGCGTCAATCGGCGAGTCGGCCAAGCCGTTGGAAATAACCACCTCCACACCCCTCCTCGCCGCCTCCGCCGCCATGAGGAGCTTGCGCTTCATGCCGCCCCTAACCTCCTCGCTCTTCGCCAGCTCCTCCGCCTCCTCGGGCGTGAGCCTCGGCACAACTCTCCCCCCCAGGATGAGGCCGTCCACATCGCTGAGAATTACCAGCCTGCCCGCACCCGCCCTAGCCGCCACCTCGAAGGCCAGCTGATCTCCGTCTACGTTGAGGAGCTCCCCCTTCTCAGACACGGCAATGGGGGCGAGGACTTTGAGAGGCGGCGGGGCCAGCGCTTTCACATTAACGTCAACGATTTTGCCCACGTACCCCCCGTCCACTACTCTCTGCCTCCCCCTCTCGTCCACCACGAGGACTTTCTCCTTCCTTCTCGCCCTAACAACTCCGCCGTCTGCCCCCGTGAGGCCCACGGCCTCCACGCCTCTTGCAAACAGCGAGGCCACTAGCTGTTTGTTGATCCAAGACATGGCCATGACGAAGACCTTCAAAGTCTCGAGGTCCGTGTAGCGGCTGACCACGCCGCCGGGGTGTGTGAGAAACTTAGGCTCAATCCCCATCCTCTTGAGGAGCTCGTTGACTAGGCACCCGCCTCCGTGCACCACCACAGCCTCGCCTGCGTACTTTGGGAGATTCTCCACCACCTTGCTCAGGTCTTTGCAGATGACAGAGCCGCCTACCTTGACGACGATCATATGGGCGCCACTGGGATATGTCTAAGGCCCTCGTCCTCTGGGAACCCCATGGCTATGTTGAAGGCTTGTACAGCCTGCCCAGCCGCCCCTCTCACTAAGTTGTCAATGGCGGCGAAGGTCACCACCCTCTTCATTCTCGCGTCTAGCTCAAAGCCCAGGTCCACCAAGTTGGAGCCGAGGACGTATTTGACGTTGGGGTAGCGCGAGATGCCGAGGCGGTCTTTCACAATACGTATGAACTTGGAGTCGCCGAAGAGGGCCCTGTAGTACTTCCACAAGTCGGCCTCGGTGGGCATCTTTTCCACAAAGACGTGGCCCGTGGTGAATATCCCCCTCACGATGTCCACGGCGTGGGGTGTAAACGCCACTTTGACCTCCTTGCCCGCGAGGCGGCTTAGCTCCTGCTCTATCTCGGCTATGTGGCGGTGGTGGACAGGCTCGTAGGGCCTAACCACGTAGGTCCTAAAGCTGTGTAAGTCGACCACCGACCCCTCGGCGCCTGCGCCGCTCGACCCTATCTTGGCGTCTACCACAGGCGGCGCACTTATGAGGCCGAACTTGGCAAGCGGCGCCAACATGAGGATCGAAGCCGTGGCCATGCAGCCGGGCACCGCCACCAGCCTCGCCCCCACCAGCTCCTCGCGGTGTAGCTCCGGCTGGCCGTACACCGCCTTTGCCAAGAGGTCTGGGTAGGGATGCGGCTGGGGCCACTTGTACCACTCCACGTAGGCGTTTGGGTCCTTCAGCCGGAAGTCTGCGCTCAAGTCGAAGACTGCCACGCCCGACTCGTAGAGCTGTGGGACCCATTTCACAGACTCACCGTGGGGTAGCGCGAGGAACACCACGTCGGCCTTAAGCGCGGCGTCTATCGTGGGCTCCACGAACTTCAGCTGAGTAAAGCCCCGCAGATTTGGGTGAACCCGGTAGACGTACTCCCCCTTAAACTTCCGCGAGGTGGCGCACACCACCTCCACGCCGCTGTGTTGGAGCAGAATCCTGAGAAGCTCGCCGCCTGTGAAGCCGGAGGCCCCCACTATACACACCCGCTTCATACCAGCTCAGCCACCAGCGCGGCCTCCCCCTTGTCGAGGGGAGGTATGGGGTCCACGTCTAACACATATACCTCTCTGCCGTATTCGCCCAGGGTGATCTTGGCGTAGAGCAGGCCCAGGTGCTTAAGCACCTCTTTAGCGACGCCTTCCCCCGCCTTGGCCGTGGCGAACACCGTGTACGTCCTCTGCGGCTTGGGCACCACCACGCTTACTCGGGCAAGGGGGTTGCGCATGTAGAGGCGGTGTTCTAACACGCTCTTCGCACCCTCCACGCTTGTCACAACTCCATCTATGTCGAGACGCCAGGCGGTCATGAGGAGCCACGGCTTTTCCACCTCCACCTTCTCCACGGCGAAGTCGCTTGACACCACGGCGTGGGGAGGGCCAAACTTGGGGAGCCAGCTGAGTCTGTTCAACGCCGAGGCGATGGCCGCAGGCGGGTTTATGCTCCTCTCAGCGAGTTCGCCGTATGCCACAGCGGTGTAGGGGTTCCTCATTCTGAGAAGGGCTGTCCCGCGTATTCCGTAGATGGGCCTCTCCGTGACGTTTATAACAGTGGTCGCCAGACCTCTGGTGGACAACGCGTCAGCTATATATTTCTCAGAGACTGTGGGGCTGTCCGTGAGAATGTAAATCGCCCCACTTTCCCCTCTGGCCCCAGATCCATGCACCCCCACTCGACCCCCTATAAAAACTTTTTTCTTCGAAAGGGTTATATATAGGGGCTTTTGGTGAGGCTATGGAAAACGTTTCGGGGACAGTGTATACCTCCGGTGTATAAACTGCGGAGAGAGGTACGCCCCAAGCTTTAGGCTGTATAAGTGCCCAAAGTGCGGCGGTCTGTTGGAGGTTGTAGTTGGCGAGAAGTACTGGGCCCCCAAGGGGCGCGGCGTGTGGAGATATGCGTCTATGCTCCCTGTGAAAAACGGCGTGACGATGGGGGAGGGCCAGACCCCCCTAGTTCCCTCCACGCTTAAGCCAAACCTCTACGTGAAATACGACGGAGCAAACCCCACCGGCAGCTTTAAAGACAGGGGCATGGCGCTTGGCGTCACTGTTGCCAAGCTGAGCGGGGCAAACAAGGTGGTAGTCGCCTCCACTGGCAACACCGCCGCGTCGGCCGCGGCCTACGCCGCGAGGGCGGGGCTGAAGTGCTACGTAGTGCTCCCAAGGGGCAACGTGGCCCGCGGAAAGCTGATGCAAGCCGCACTCCACGGGGCCGAGCTAGTGATGTTAAACGGCCTCTTTGACAAGGCGCTTGAATATGTGGTAAACTACGGGACGAAGTACGCCTACCCCCTCAACAGCTTTAACCCGTGGCGCCTCGAGGGGCAGAAGACCGCGGCCTTTGAAATATATGAAGAGGTGGGGTGCCCCGACTACGTGGTCGTGCCCGTGGGGAACGCGGGCAACATCTCAGCCATTTGGAAGGGGTTTAAAGAGCTGTGGGAGCTGGGCTTGTGCAAGAAGTTGCCCAAGATGGTTGGCGTGCAGGCGGAGGGCGCGGCCCCTATTGCGAATGCGTGGGCCATGGGGAAGAGGGCCCCCATATTCCTCGACGAGCCTCACACCGTGGCCACCGCCATTAAGATAGGAAAACCTATAAATTGGCCAAAGGCCGTAGCCGCCGTGGAGGAGTCAGGCGGGCTCTTCGTAACGGTGTCCGACGAAGAGATCCTCAGAGCGCAGAGGCTTTTGGCGTCTAGAGACGGCTTGGGAGCAGAGCCCGCCGGCGCGGCATCTGTGGCAGCGGCCCTAAAACTCGACTTAAGCGGCACCGTCGTGGCCGTTGTTACGGGGCACGCGCTTAAGGACCCCGACGTGGTCGAAATCTCGGCCAGAGAGGTTAGAAACGCCGACGAGCTTGTGGAGCTGTTGGAGAAATGAGGGCGCCGTCCACAAGCGCAAACCTCGGCGCAGGCTTCGACGTCGTGGCCGTGGCGCACGACGCCTACTTCGCCGAGGCGTACGTGGCCGTGGAGCAGGGCTGCGGCGTGGCTGTAAAATTCAAGGGATACGACCCGGGGGAGAACAACACCGTGTCACTGGCCTTCCGCCACCTCTTCAACATGCTCGGCATCTGTAGACAGGTAGAGGTGGTGGTGGACAACCGCATCCCCCTTGCCAGGGGTCTGGGCAGCAGCGGGGCCTCCGCAGTGGCCGCCCTAGCCGCGTTCATCCGCGAGGCGGGGCTGAAGGCGGAGCCCAAGCTGGTAGTAGAGGCGGCGGGCCTTGGGGAGGTGGCCGCCGCCGGGTCGCCCCACTTCGACAACGTGGCCGGAGCCGCCCTCGGCGGGGCAGTGGTGGTGGTCTCCACGTCGCCGCTGGAGGTGGTGAAGTTCAGCCCCAAGCTCCTCTTCGTGGTGGGGGTGCCAGACGTCCCGCCGATCCCAGAGAAGACTAGGCTCATGAGGAGCGTCCTACCCAGGGAGGTGCCCTTCAAGACCTATGTTGCCCAGTTGGCCAGAGTCTCTGCCCTAGTGGCTGGCTTCGCCACCTCTAACCCGCGGCTTGTGGCACTGGGCATGTCAGACGACGTGGTTGAGCCGGCGAGGGCGCCCTACGTACACGGGTACGCCCGGGCCAGGCGGTACGCCCTCGAGGCCGGGGCGCTGGGCTTTGCAATATCCGGCGCCGGGCCCTCCGTGGTGGCGCTGGTAGACGACAAGCACAGCGACGCTGTAAGGGCGGCGCTCGCCAGGGCCTATGCGGAAGAGGGGCTTAGGGCCGAGGTAAAAGTGGCGCAGGTGGCAGAGGGGGCGCTGGGGGTATGAGGCCGGTGGTAAAGATAGGGGGCTCCCTTCTCCGCTCCGCCGACGACTTCATAAGGGCGGCCAAGTTCCTGGCAAGCTATGAGAGGCCCCCCATAGCGGTTGTGTCGGCGGTTAAAGGTGTGACAGACATGTTGCTGGAGCTCTACAAGACTAGGAGCTACCTAATGTTCGAAGAGGTGGCCCACAGGCACATCTCCATCGCCAGGGCCCTGGGCGTGGAGGACGAGGTGGCGCCGCTTTTGAGGGAGCTTGAGGCCGCCCTTCAACTGCCGAAGGAGCCCTGGGCCGTGGACTACTTCGCCTCATTCGGCGAGAGGCTTTCAGCCACCATACTGGCAAGTGTCGCGAGGCGAATGGGCATCGCGGCCAAGTTGTACATAGCGCCTATAGTCACCGACAGCTCCTTTGGAAACGCCACCCCCATCCGCTTGGACTACGCCGACGAGCTTAGGGAGGGGGACGTCTTGGCGGTGGTGACTGGGTTTATCGGCCGAGACAGAGAGGGCAGATTTACGACGGTGGGGCGCGGGGGGAGCGACTACACAGCCACCTACATAGGCAAGGAGATAGGGGCCAGAAAGGTCTTCCTAATCACAGACGCCCCAGGGGTCATGACGGCGGACCCGCGAGAGGTTGAGGAGGCGGAGGTCCTCCCCCTCATGTCTATCTACGAGGCAGTGGCCGCGGCTCAGGCTGGCGCGAAGAACTTCCACCCGCGCACCTTCCAGCCGGTCCTAGAGGCGGGGAACATGGCCGTAGAAGTGAGGAGCTACCACAGCCGGGGCACTCTAATAGGCCACATATACCCCCCGCCACCCTACAAGGTTGTTACGAGGTGCGGACAGGGGAGTTGTGTGGTGGGCCTAGCCGCGGAGGAGTTGACCAAGCTAGGCGGCGTCTCCCTAGGGCGTTACACGTGCCGCCTCGACATTCCGCCTAGGCAGGCCCACGAGCTTTTGGTAAAGCCGTATATAAAGTATATAAAGTAGTAGGAGAGGCGACTATATGGACCGCCTCAAGGTATATATCATAGGCGCCACAGGGCTCGTGGGCCAACGCTACGTCCAACTGCTGGCGGACCACCCCTGGTTCGAGGTAGTGGGCCTCGCGGCCTCTGAGAAAAGCGCCGGCAAGAGACTGGCGGAGGCTGGGTGGGTGCTGGACGAGGCGCCGCCCCCCTCCCTCGCCGATATGAAGATTGAAAAGCTGGACGTGGACAAGGTGCCCAAGGTGGACTTCGTCTTCTCGGCGCTTCCCAGCGAGGTGGCGGCGAAGGTGGAGCCCGCCCTCGCCGCGCGGGGCCACGTGGTGCTCTCCAACTCGAGCAACATGAGAATGGACCCAGACGTCCCCCTAATAGTGCCTGAGATAAACCCAGAGGACCTCAAGCTCGTGGAAGAGCAGAGGAGGACGCGGGGGTGGAGCGGGGCAGTGGTGAAGAAGCCCAACTGCACCACCACAATACTCAACCTCCCGCTCAAGCCCATTTTAGACGAGTGGGGGATAAGAGCCGTCCACGTGGTGACTATGCAAGCCCTCTCCGGCGCGGGGTACGCCGGCGTTCCCTCTGTGGCCATCTTGGACAACCTCATACCCCACATAAGAGGCGAAGAGGAAAAGGTGGTGGCAGAGACGCGGAAGATCTTAAAGAGGGACTTTGAGATCTACGCCACCACGACCCGCGTCCCAGTATTGGACGGCCACACAGAAGTCGTCTACGTTGACACCGAGAGGGACTTCGACGAGACCGCGGTGGCCGAGGCGTTGGCCAAGTTCAAGGGACTTCCCCAGGAGCTCGGCTTGCCCACAGCCCCCCAGAGGCCTATAGTGGTCAGGAGCCAGGCCGACAGGCCCCAGCCCAGGCTGGACAGGTGGGAGGGACGTGGGATGTCCGTGGTGGTGGGGAGAGTGAGGAGACTTGCCCCCAGGAAGCTGGCCTTCGTAGTCCTAGGCCACAACACTGTGAGAGGCGCCGCAGGCAACTCGGTTCTGACTGCCGAGCTTATGGCGAAGCTGGGGGTTAGATGATACTCCTCTTCGGCTTCGGAGGTGTGGGCAGGACGCTGGCCCAGCAGATATACCAAAGGACGAGGCTCAAGATAGTTGCTGTGTTTGACTCAAGCGGCGGAGTCTACAAACGCGGCGGCTTTACAAGTGAGGAGGTGGAGAAGCTCGTGTCCCTCCCCCGTGGGTCCCTCGTCAAGGCCCCAGTGGGCGAGAAGGTGGACATAGACCACGCACTAGACGAGGCAGAGATTGTCGTGGATGTGAGCCCTCCCAACTACGAGACGGGGGAACCGGCCTACACGCTCTACAAAAAGGCGCTGCAAAAGGGGAAGGCTGTGGTCACGGCAAATAAGGCCCCACTCGCCCTCCACTTTGACGAACTCAGAGACGGGGTCTACTACAAGGCCACGGTAATGGCGGGGACTCCCCTCGTCGATCTTCTAAAGGGCCTTGAGCCGCAGCGGGTGGAGAGCTTCATGGGTATACTAAACGGGAGCACTAACTACATTTTGACGCGTGTCTATAAGGACGGCGTGTCCTTCGAGGCCGCTTTGGGAGAGGCGCGGACTAAGGGCATACTTGAGCCAGACCCCAGGCTAGACCTCGAGGGGGTGGACGCCGCGGCAAAGCTGGTAATCGTTGCGAACACCCTAGGTGTCTCTCTCAAGCTGGGCCAAGTGGCCCGCGAACCCCTAACGCCGATGGGGCCGGTGACAAAATACGTAGCATACCTCGACGTTGGTGCACAGAGGGGAGAGGTAAAGCCTGTGAGACTAGACCCAGCCCATCCACTGGCAAATGTGGACTATACACTAAACGCGGCGTATATAAAGACTGAGGTCAACGACATCTATCTGGTGGGTAAAGGCGCTGGACGCCTAGAAACAAGCCTAGCACTGCTTAACGACATACTAAGCTTCTACAAGACTCTAAGGGGCAAGTGAGGCCTTCGGTAAATTTATCGGTTAGTCGAAACTCGTCTACGGTGTACACAAATTGTACAGAAAGTAGAAAAAGTGTACATTATGAATTTTAGACATTAGGAAAAAGCTATTTGATTAAGCGTTAGTCGCTTCTTTCGATATATTTTTGCCCTTTTGTCATGAGTAAAATTCGCATATTTAATTAATTCAAAATTATATTAAATTAAAGAAACATTTAAAAATATAAAGGGTGATGAACAAGCATGCAAACCATTCAAAAAGAGACCGAACTACCATTCGAGGAGTATATAATGAATAATAAGTGGCAGGGGAGGTCTATAGATGTAAAGAGCTATTGGCAATTTCACGCCAAATCGCTTGAGAACTTTGAAGAGTTTTGGGCCTCTGTAGCCAAGGAGCTTGAGTGGTTTAAGCCGTGGGATAAGGTGCTGGATGCGTCTAACCCGCCGTTCTACAAGTGGTTTGTTGGAGGCCGCCTCAACTTGTCCTACCTTGCGGTAGATAGGCACGTAAAGACGTGGCGTAAGAACAAGCTGGCCATCGAGTGGGAGGGAGAGCCGGTTGACGACGCAGGGTACCCCACCGATAGGCGGAAGTTGACATACTACGACCTATTCCGCGAGGTAAACCGCGTCGCATGTATGCTAAAGTGCAACTTTGGAATTAAGAAGGGGGACAGAATTACCCTCTACCTCCCCATGATCCCAGAGTTGCCTATAACAATGCTAGCCGCTTGGAGGATAGGGGCTATTACAAACGTGGTATTTTCCGGCTTCTCGGCGGACGCGCTTGCTGAGCGCATCAACGACTCGCAGTCTAGGATTGTGATAACTGCCGACGGGTTCTGGCGGAGGGGGAAAGTGGTGAGACTAAAGGAGGTGGTGGACCAGGCCCTGGAGAAGGCCAGCGGCGTGGAACACGTGATTGTGTACCCAAGACTGGGGCTAAAGGACACGCCTATGACAGAGGGGAGAGACTATCTGTGGACTAAGGTTATGCAAGGCATAAAGCCAAACGTGTACATTGAGCCAGAGCCCGTTGAGAGCGAGCACCCATCCTTCATCTTGTACACCTCTGGCACCACGGGCAAGCCCAAGGGAATTGTGCACGACACCGGCGGGTGGGCCGTCCACGTATATGCAACAATGAAGTGGGTGTTCGACATACGTGACGACGATGTGTACTGGTGCACCGCAGACATTGGCTGGGTGACGGGCCACTCCTACGTCGTGCTTGGCCCACTCCTCATGGGGGCCACAAACATAATCTACGAGGGAGCACCTGACTATCCACAGCCAGACCGCTGGTGGTCTATCATAGAGCGCTACGGCGTCACAATCTTCTACACCTCGCCCACGGCCATTAGAATGTTTATGCGCTACGGCGAAGAGTGGCCAAGGAGACACGACCTCTCCACTCTCCGCATTATACACTCGGTGGGGGAGCCCATAAATCCTGAGGCTTGGCGCTGGGCCTACCGCGTCTTAGGCGGAGAGAAAGTAGCCTTTGGCTCCACTTGGTGGATGACTGAGACCGGCGGCATTGTGATAAGCCACGCCCCAGGCCTCTACCTAGTCCCCATGAAGCCTGGCACAAACGGCCCGCCGCTACCCGGCTTCGAGGTAGATGTTGTGGACGATTCGGGGAAGCCCGTCCCGCCGGGCGTAAGGGGGTACTTAGTCATCAAGAGGCCGTGGCCTGGGATGCTCCACGGGATTTGGGGAGACCCCGAGCGCTACATTAAGACCTACTGGTCGAGGTTCCCGGGGATGTTCTACGCTGGCGATTACGCGATTAAGGACCAGGACGGCTACATATGGGTGCTGGGCCGCGCCGACGAGGTAATAAAGGTGGCTGGCCACCGCTTAGGCACGTACGAGCTGGAGTCCACGTTGGTGGGCCACAAGGCGGTGGCCGAGGCTGCTGTGGTGGGCGTGCCCGACCCAGTGAAAGGCGAGGTGCCCATAGCCTTCGTGGTACTGAAGCAGGGGGTTGCCCCATCGGAGGAACTACGCAAGGAGCTTAGGGAGCACGTGAGAAAGACCATTGGCCCCATCGCGGAGCCAGCCCAGATATTCTTCGTCACAAAGTTGCCTAAGACTAGGTCTGGGAAAATAATGCGCCGCCTGCTCAAGGCCGTGGCCACGGGGGCGCCGCTCGGCGACGTGACCACGCTCGAGGACGAGACCTCGGTGGAGGAGGCCAAGAAGGCCTACCAAGAGCTGAGGGCTGAGGTGGAGAAGGCATGAGCGTGCAGGTCAACTTTAGACAAGTCGCCTCCGTTGCCATTGTCGCGTGGTTCGGCGCCTTTTTGGAGTGGCTCGACTTTTACACATACGCCCTACTAGCTGGCTTGGTGGCCAAGATATTCTTCCCATCGGCAGACCCCATTGCTTCTCTCCTCGCCTCATTTGCGGCGTTGGCCATAGGCTTCTTGTTTAGGCCGCTTGGGGCAATAGTGTTTGGAAAAATTGGGGACCAGTTTGGCAGAAAAGTGGCGTTTATCACAGCAATGTCGCTCATGTTAGTTGGCACCCTTGGCATAGGCCTACTGCCTGGATACGCCGAGATTGGTATACTGGCGTCTGTAGGCGTCTTTATCCTGAGAATTATCCAGGGCCTGGCGCTGGGAGGGGGATATGGAGCAGCCATTACGTACTTGGGAGAGTTTGTCCCCGAGCACAGGAGGGGCTTCTTCACTGGGTTCCTCTTCACCACGCCTGCCGCTGGCATGGCCACAGTGGGCGCGTTGATATGGCTGTTTTCCACAATGCTGGGCACTCAGCAGTACAACGCGTGGGGCTGGCGCCTCAACTTCATAGTGGCTGGCGTTATTGTGTTCATAATTGTATTGGCTATGCACCTGTTCTACAAGGAGACGCCAGTCTTCTCTATGTTGAGGGCCGTGAGAAGAGTCACGTCTGCGCCTATTAGGGAGGTGTTCTCCCGGAAGTATCTTCCCCTAGTCCTATTGGCGTGGATAGGCGTAGTGGGAGCCCACGGGCCCATCTGGTACACGAACCAGCTCTTCAATACATATTACGTAGGCCCTAACTTCCAGAAGTATGTTGACTCAGCCACTGCCAGCGCGTTGCTGTCCACGGCCACCTACGCCGCGCTTTGGATGTACCCGCTGTTCGGCTACATCTCCGACAAGGTGGGGAGGAAGCCCATCCTTCTGCTCGGTATCTATGGCAACGCCCTGTGGTTCCCCATAGCCTTCTGGCTGATAGACCAAGTTGGCCCGCAGAAGGACTTGACGGCGCTGTGGTTGCTCTTCTGGTCAATGACCTTGTTCAATGGCATTGGTTACAGCGGGGCAATGTCCGCCTTCTTGCTTGAGCTGTTTCCGGCGAGGATTAGGCTGTCCGCCGTCTCTCTGGCATACAACTTGGGCTACGGCGTCACAGGCGGCTTAACGCCGTTTGTAATTACCTGGCTCTACTCCATTACGAAGAACGTGTACCTCTCCACTATCCTGTGGAGCACTGTGGTTCCCATGGTGATGGCGCTATGGTACGCGCTTAAGGGCCCAGAGACCCTCGGTACTAGGATATGGGCGGAGTTCGCCGCAGAGAAGTTTGCTAAGAAGACTGTCACTCTGCCTGCCACTACGCCCATTAGAGAAGTGGTGAAGGCCATGGTGGACACCGGGGTTAAGTACGTGGTGTTGACGGGAAGTGTCGTGGGCATATTTGGGACACGTAGCCTAATTAGGGCGCTTGCCGCCGGCGCCAAGTTAGATGAGCCGGCTGGCAATTATGCGGTAAAGACGTCGTGTATTGACGCCAAGGCCCCCGTCACAGAGGTCTTCGTAGCCTTGGAACAGTACAACGTCAGGGCCGTGCCAGTGTGCGAGGGAGGGAAGCCAGTGGGCATTGTAGAGGCGAGGGAGCTTGTGAACGAGGCACTGGGCTTGAGGAGCGTGTTGAAGAAGAAGGTGGCGCTTCGCTTCAACGTTTACGATGCGGCGCCTAGGGAGCTAGTCACCATAGCTCCCGACAAGTCCCTAAAGGAGGCCATAGACCTCATGGCTAAGTACAACATAGGCTTTCTGCCGGTGGTTGAGGACGGGAAGCTCGTGGGCGTATTATCTGAGACCGACATTGTAAAGGCGGTTGCCAAGGGCGTAGACCTAGGCAGGCCAGTGGCAGAGTTTGCAAATAAGCCCATCGTAGTAGACAAAAGCGCCACATTGAGAGATGCGGCTGAGCTCATGGTGAAGTACAACATTAGGCACATTCCCATAGTAGAAGACGGCAAAGTGGTAGGGGTAATCTCAGTAAGAGACGTGTTAAAGGCGATAGGATAGCCGCTCTTTTTCACTCTCTTAGTACCACAGCACCCACGTGGCTTAACCCAAAGCTTTTCACCTCTACACCTTCCCTCATTAGACATTCTTCTACTTCCTCTACCTCATTTACATCTAGCAAAACTACCAAGACGCCTTTTTTCGCGTAATATCCGTGCATCTGCTTCTTGCACCGTCTAATTCTCCCCTCGACTTCAGGCGTTAAAAACCCCATAACCCTTGAGAACTCGGCCGACAGCTCTAGGAAAGAGTCGTACGTCGGCTGTTCCAAAAACTTTTCTACGAGCTTAGCGCCGCGTTCTCTTAAGGCGTCCCTCAGTCGGACGAGCATAGAGCTTGTGTCCTCTCTACGGAAGACGTGAGTCAGCGCGGCTAGTCGGCGCGGGTGCGGCACCTTGTCCACCACTCCCACCCCTGGCGCGCCGGGCTTAACTCTCACTTCTATGCCGCCCCCGTAGAATTCGGCAATTACGTCGCCTAGGCCAGTCCCCATCTCAACCTCCACAACGTGGGCCGTCTGTGCCGCCTCTATGAGGGGCCGACCCGCCAGTGCAGATGCGCCAAGGGCGGCGCCGAGGGTATACGCGGCGCTGAGGCCGTAGCCGGCGCCAAGAGGCACAGGCGCTGAGAAGCGGACGCTGGCTGACAGCCCAAGCCTCTTTAACACAGCCGAGATGTGCGGTATGGGGCCCCGCCCACCGCTGCCAGCCTCCACCTCCACCACAGCGCCGGGTTTGAGCAACACACCCACTCCTATGGAGCCAGTGGTCAGGGGGTTGTCCGTGTAGACGGGGAGCCACATCGCCGTCACGTGAAGCGGCACTAGTACTTTTACACGGCGCCGCATGCTGCCTCCGCGGCTTTCACAAGGGCCCACAGGGCCTTGTTCACGGGCGCCTCTACGCCATGCCTCTCTCCCAGCCTCACGACAGCCCCATTGATGTAGTCCACTTCGGTCCGCCTACACTGGGACAAGTCTTGCAACATCGAGGAGACGTTGTCTCTAGTGGCTTCCGCCACCCTCAGCGTCTCTTCCACGGGGTCGGCCGGCAGGCGCACTCCCACGGCCTCCGCCACTCTGCCCGCCTCCCGAGCCGCCTCGGCGGCCAGCGACTTGGCATACGGGTTCTCTACCACGACTCCGTTCTTGGCCCTTAGGAGGGCTGTGATGGGGTTTATGGCCGCGTTTATCGCCAGCTTCAGCCACCTCGCAGGCTCTATGTCTTCCACCACCCTGACCCTGGCCCCGCCGGCCCTCAAAGCGTCGGCCACCTCGCCGGCCTCCCTCGGGAGCACGATCTCCCCCACGCCCCTGACCTCTGCCACGCCTTCAACCCTTGACACTCCGTAGGTCACCACCGCGCCGAAGCCCACGCCAAGTCTCTCCTTGAGCAACTCCAGGCCCCCAATTCCGTTCTGGAAGACGACGGGTTCGCCCCGTATCTTGTCCACCACTGCCTCTGTGTCGTAGGCCTTGACGGCGACTAGGGTGTAGTCCACTGGGGGCAACTCGTCCACCACGGCCACCTGTAGGACGTGCGTCTCCCCGCCCCACTTTAGCACATAGCGCTCTCTCCTACTCCTCGTTACCACGTGGGGCACATAGCCGGCTCTGTTGAGGAAGTACGCCAATAGAGAGCCGACGGCGCCTAGCCCAATAATGCCGAATTTCACAGCGCCACCCCCCTCTCAGCCAGCTCCACCAGCCGCTGGGAGATGCGCCTGAGGACCCTCCGCAGATTTTCGTCGTTGTTAAAGCGTTTCACAATGGCCTCCAGCTCCTCTCTGGGCAACGCCTTGAGCTCCTCGGCCAACTTCACCATGTTTGGGACGGCCCTCACCACGTTGTCCACGATGGTTATAGAGGCGGCCCGCGCAGTGCGGGACAGTGGGTTGAGGTCCACGGCTATTACGAACTTGCCCATCTTCCTCAGCGCCTCTGTCCTATCGCCGTCTTCAAGGGGGACGAAGACCACGTCGGCCACGTAGATCCCCCTGCACGAGACTCTCCTCCTCTCGCTGAACAGCTCGGGGATGGTGCACGAGGCGTCGTCTCCCACCCCAAGCACCTCCTCGGCCCCGTGCCGCCTCAACACCTCAGCGATGAGCTCCTCCCTCTCCCTCGTCCGGTAGAATAGGTTTACCTCAACGGCGGCGCCGGTGGCCCTAGCCAGCTGCACCACGCCCTCTGGCACAAGCGCCGCCACGTTGCCGTTGACCGATATAACCGGCCTCTTCGCCGTCAGCAGTGCCGCCACCGCCGCCCTCTCCGCCTCCCACGCCTCCTCCACAGTGGCCTCGCCCAGGAGGTAGTCAAAGCACTCCCCCCTCCCATGCGCAATTAGGCCCTGAGGCACTACGTACCCCTCCCTAAACCCCTCCACAAGCCTCTCCCGCACGAGGAGAGACTCCCTCCTCGGGTGGTTGGGAGGAATCACGTTTCCACCTCCTAAAGGCTTATTTAATTATTGTGACACAATTCCCGCGGCTCTGCGCCGTATACCACTACGCCGCGCTCCCACGTCTCTAGTGCAATTTGGTTGCCCGCCCTCACCGTGCGGCAGTACTCCTCCCTCGACATGAAGATGACGTTTACGTCGCCAAATGTGAGGCCCCTAGTCAAAGCCCTCCGCTCTGGCTCTTGAGCGGTTATGACCAATACGTCCACGTCGCTGAGCCCTCTGACGTACCGCCCCCTAGCCGCAGAGCCAAATACCACAATGGAGAGAGCCCCCTCTCGCAACGCCGAGAGGAAGTTAGCGAGCTCCTCCACGTCGAGACTCTTATTCAGATCTTTAAGCCTATAAATTCCGCTTGACATAGTTCAGCACCTTTTCAGCCACCTCAATAGCCTTCCTTGCGTCTGCCTCTTTGAGGCGCTTGCTGGAGACCCAGAGGGCCACGCGTTGGGGTATCTGGCTGGGATGTAGTACCTGTCCAACAAGTCGCCTACGTCAAGAGCTCCGCGGGTACATCCACGTAGGCTTCTGCCCTTTCCAAGAGGGTGACCACGCTGTGAGTCCGCTCATAGACCCCTCCCCTTTTAATAAGCAAAGCCTTGAGAGCCTTCTCTGCAGCCTGTTGAGCAAGAAAGCAAGCCTTTGCGAATCTCCCAGCTCTGTACAACTCCTTCGCCGCGGCGAGGTCGTCCTCGGCGTCGTCAAGCCAGTCGCTCCACCTCTCCCAGCTCACGCACTATAAGGGGAGGTAGATAAAGAGCTTTCTTCACTGTCCACGTCCGTGGACAGCGGTTTTGCCAGGGGCAAGGATATCCCTCCCCCATCTCTTCCACTGACACAAGCTCGTTGCCCGTGAACTTGCACCACACCCTAATGTCCTCTCTGGCGCACGAGTCGTTTGTAATGACCTCTAATACCTCCCCCACGGGTACCTCGGCTATTTCCTTTCTCAAGACCATTGGGCTGAGGCAGTTGGCCCCCGAAATTTTCACGGACTTAAAAACCACGCTCAGCCACGGGGGAGAGGTAAAAAGGCTTATTACACAGGCGGCTGAGAAGGGCTAGTGGCGGGGCTTGTACAATAGGACCAGCTTATCACCCGCCCGCCTCAGGGCCACAAAGCGGTCCACCATGGGGCAGGTGCAGTAGATTAGAAAGCTTTCCCCATCTGCCAGTTTAACGGCCTCGTTAAACGCGTGCCAGCTCTTCGCAAAGCTCACCACACCGTTGCCCTCGTACCTAATCTTCACAGTGCCGAAGTCGAGGTACTGCCCGGGAACGAGCTCCTCGGCGACAAGCCTTATTTTCTCAAAATCTCTCCACCGCGACTCATCCAAAGGCTCCCCATCTAGGCCCAGCGCTTTTAGCACCTCTAAGTCGTACTCCATGTATACACCTCGATAAGTAGATATAAAAATTAACAAAAAAATTGTTCTAAGTTCCGCGGGCTTTGCTCAACAAGTTCTTCAGCGAGGTTCTGTGGCGTACTTCGTCTGCTAAAATTTCCTCTGCCAACTCCTCTGTGACTGGGTCTACTCCGTGGGTTATGCGGTACAGCTCTCTGTAGGCCTCAATTGCGCATTCCTCAGCCTTGACCGCGGCCATAATCCACGCATCTATGTCGTAGGGATCCTCTGGGAGAGCTGGATATTTGCACCCCGAGATTTCCCAGAGCTTTGCGAACTCCCTGGGGGGATCAACGTCAAAGTCTTGTAGTCTGTCTGCAATCATCTTGGCGTGTTTTCCAATCTCCTCTTCGGCCTCCTTGAGGAAGTGCTCGGCGATTTCCTCCGAGAGCGGGCCCTTAACCGCGTAGGCAGTTAACGTGTAGTAGTAAGCAGCAATCCACTCGTCAGCATATGCAGACAGTAGCCTTTTCACAATCACATTCTTATCCACGTTGCCAAGGAACTCAACCATATGCCATACCCCATTCTACTATTTAAGCTTTAATATGTGCCTAACTTGAGACGTGGAGACGTTGCCAAAGCCGTGGTTCGACTTGGCCAAGTACAGGGAGGTTAGGCTCAAGGAGGCCCTATACGAGGCGGAACTCGCGGAGCGTTTCTTGGAGGAGGGCTTTGTGAGAAACGCCGCTGGGAAGGCCTTTCAAGCTTGGAAGACCCTCGTGGCGGCCTACGCCGTCGACAAAGTTGAAGAGTTGAAGAATGCCTTCCCCGGGCGTAAGAAGCCTAGGGGGATGCGGGGCAGAGCTGAGAGTGCCCTCTGGGTGTTGGCCATAATGCCCACCACTGCCCTGAAGCAGGTGGCGCAGATCGTAGGCGGCGACGTGGACATCTACACAGACAAGGCGCTGTGGATCCACGAGTACCAGTACGACGGCCCCGATCCCCAAGCCATCCTCAGCCCATACCCAGACGACGAGGTTGCGGTGAGGGACATAAAGAGGCTTGTGGAAAAGGTGAGAGAACTGGCGGAGAGGCAATTACGGCGTTAGGCCCGGCGCGCCTATTATGTAGCTGGTGCCGTTGCACGTGATGTATAAGACTGAGCGCTTGTGTGCCACTAGGCCGTAGCCCTCTCCAACGCCTTCAATCCTCAAACGGCCAGCCTCAATTCCGAAGGTTCCAATGCTGAAGTCTCTCCGCACATTGGCGTCCTCAATCCACTCTTTTTACACTCTCTCAAGTCTACGTTGAACGTGTTGCTCCCTAGCTGGAGGTAGAGGTGGGTCCCATTATAGAAAAAGCTCCACTGTGCCAGCCCCGTTAATGCGTACAGGTACGCAAACACAATTATTGTACTGGCTACAAGTGGGTATAAATGCGCTAATTTTCTTCGATTTCCTATACGCCATATATGACACAAAGGCCGCTAGAGCGAATATGGGAAGTAAAAACGGTAATATGTCAAGAACAACGGCTTCAAAACTAACTCTGTAGTACATTGGCCTTCATCTGCAAATTGCTTATATACTTTCAACTACTATGGTCTTTGTTCATACCAGCTACCAACCTGTAGCACAAGCTTCATTGCCTTCACCGATGTCTCTCTCTTGCTCAATATATCCCCACGCTTCACAGTTTTCTCTAGCGTAAAACTTTTTTGAAAAGGCACCTTGAGTCTTATGACCCGGGGCAGGCTGGTTTTCGACGTGGCGATATTCACCGCCGCTATGGCGGCGCTGGCTTCCGCACTTGGTGTTGCACTATTTTTAGAGTCTATTCCATGGCCTATCCGCGCCTATATGATCGGCTCTAGTGCCCTCGCTGTTTTAATAGTTTTGTGGTTTATACCGGTGAAGTACTCTGTGGAGGGGGGCGTCGTCAAGCTGTGCTCCCCCATTAGATGTGTCAGGTATGAGGTAGAGGGGATAGAGGGGGGCGAGGTTTACGACCCGCGTAGGTGGAAGGAGTGGTTTCTCTGCGGCGGCTTCCGCGGGTTTAGACTGGCGTGGGCCAAGTGTGCCAACGACCACCTCTACTTCGCCACCGCGCGGTGTAGAGACGTGTGGAAGAAGTTCCAAGTCCGCAAAGGCGACGAGAGGTACACCCTGTGGCTCTGCATCGACGGTCGCAGCAGTGGCTAGGTTGTTCACAGAGCTACAACACAACTATCACTCTCTCAACGTCAGTGAACAAGGGATGGAAACAAGATGCGGGGGGTGGGATTTGAACCCACGCAGGCCTACGCCACAGGGACCTAAACCCTGCCCCTTTGACCTGGCTCGGGCACCCCCGCCGATAGTGAATACACACGGGGTTTTAAATTTTAAGGCGCCATGGGTTACATAGGGGTGTCAGTCCTCTTCCTCTCACGTTAGCCACTAGCGTTACGCCCAGGGCGCAGGCGGTCTCTACGCCGCTGTTTAGTGGGCCTCTAATGCTTACCATGATAGAGGCCCCGATGGCCGCGCCCCTTGCCACCAAGTCGGACGAGGCTCTGCCGGTGGTGAAGACCAAGGGCCCCCTCCTGCCCTCCTTAAGCGCCTTGCCCACGAGCTTAAGCATGGAACTGTGCCTACTCACGTCATGAACCACTAGCCACCCCTTTTCATCCAAGAGGGCGGAGGTGTGCATGGCCAAGCTCGGCTCGGCAGTGGGCATGGTGAATTTCCCAAACTCAGCCACGAGCGCCCTCAGCTTCTCCACATCCAGCCGGGCCTCCACGAGCCGGACCTCGCGGCGGCCGCCCTTTACCACGTCGCAGTCCTCCACTGCCTTAAACGAGGGCGACGCCCGGCGCCTGATTCTGGCGATTATTTTGCGGCCCTCCACTCTCAACTCGCTCACCTCCTCCACAGTGTCTATGTACCCATCTGCGTAGAGGAGGCCGAGCGCCAGTTCGTCTAAGTCCTGGGGGCTTGCCACAGCAGTGGCAACTAGCTCGCCGTTTACAAACACTTGGTATAGCTCGTCTACGGCTACCTTAATCCCGTTGACCTCCCGCCACATGGCCCACCACAATTCTCAAGAGGTATTCCAAGTCCTCCCGGGGCAGGCCCTGGTATTCCACGTAGGCGAAGCCGCACCTCCTGCACCTATAGAACACGGCCCCCTCCAGCCCCTCTCTTATATATACGTCGAAGTTTTGACGCCCCTCGGCGCCGCAGTTGGGGCAACGCCACCACCCCTCGTGTAGCCACGAGAAGCCGCAGACGCACTTGGCGTACCTCTCCCTAGACTCAAAAATCTCCCCGGGCCGGGGCACCACGACGAAGAGCCTTGGGGCACTTCCACAGATGGGGCACCTGTCGCCGCTCCACTCGGCGAACCTCTGCGCAAACCTCTTCGCAAGCCTAGACGCCACCACCAGCCTTGCCGCGGCCTCATCCCCCACCGCGTCCACAATCTCAGCCATGTTGGCCACTTGGTCCACGAGGGGGGGAGATAGAGAGGAGAGATGGGGCTCCGGTATTGGCGTTGAAAAAAGGGATCGGATTTCCTCAACCGCCCGCCTCACCTCCTCAACACAGTGGGAGTCCCCCCCGCAGACTATCTCAACCTCTTTGGACACGGCTTAAAAACCTCGGCATGTGTTTCTGCACCCACTCAAGCGACACTTTGCCATATCCAAACATAGCCACTAGTAGAGGCCTATTGGAGGGGTGCAGAGAGGCAAAGAGGTGCAAGAGGACGAATATCAGCGAGAGGTAGAAGCCCAAGTCGTGCATGAGTAGGAGAAGCCTAAAGTCGTTTAACGAGAGGCCAAGCACGTCTCTATAGACCATTAACACCCCGCTCGCCGAGAGGAGGACAACTCCGATGAATAGGAGTATGGTCATGTAAGCTACAAGGACGTTGTGTCTTTCCAAGTTCTTTGCCACATCTTCTGGGAGCGGCTTGCCCAAGAGATAGTGCTTAGTAAGGGCTGAGGCCTCTCTAATCTGGTGACTAATGGGCTTCCTCAACGCGTCAAAAATCCGCACTCTGTTAAACATCACTAGGTATATGCCATAGACGATGAGGAAGAGGCCCCACAGCATACCGAGAAATCTGTGGCTTGTGCGGCCTAGCTCAAGGCCCACAGAGGTGGCAGGCAGGCCGACGGCGGCGGCCAGCGGCGCCCCAACGGCGTAGGCCAACCAGTTAAACAGCCCCGGAAAGAGCAACAATACTCCAGTGATAGCTAACAATGTAAATAATACAAGATTTAAACTGTGAGCTATTTTATAACCTATAGAGGCAATCTCTACTTCTTCATATTTTACACTAGACATGTTAAATAAAGTGAGGAGAGGTTTAAAAACTTATCTTTCGTGCTTCTTCTCCACTCTAGACTGGCGCCAAGCCGCTAGGCCGAGGATTGTCAGCCCCAAGGCCGCCGCCGGCGCCAAATAGGTAGCAGCCTGCCTCAGGTACTCCCTTATGGAATTCGACACCACGGTGGAGGCCTTGGGGAAGTGTTGCTCCACTGCAAAGCTCCTCCTAGACGCCACGAATACCCACCTCACTTGGCCGCCCACGTAGGGGTCTAAGTCGAGGCCGTACACGACCCTCCCCTTGGACTGCTCCTCTCTCGCCGCCTTTGTTACCTCTTCTATGGGCCCAAAGGTGAAGACGCCGGTGGGGCAGACCTCGACGCAGGCGGGGGCACGGCCGTTTTGAATTCTGTCTACGCAGAAGGTGCACTTGTAGTACTTCCCGTCCTGCCCCTTCTTGGGGACGTTGAAGGGACACGCATTTTCACAATAGCCGCATCCGATGCACAAGTCCTTGTTTATCACCACTGCTCCCTCTGGCGTAGTCACAATGGCACCTGCGGGACACGCCCTGGCACAAGGAGCGTCGACACAGTGGAGACAGTTGTAGGGCAACGGCGCTATGTCCACCTGCGAGAAGACCACCTCGCCGGCGGGGGTCTTCAACCCCTTCTGCACAACCCCCTCGTAGAAGAAGACTACCTTCCAGTCTTGCGCAGTCAGCGACGGCGGCTGGGCAAGCGTGGGGCTGAACTCCGTCTTTGTGGCAGTTAGCCCGTTCCAGTCTTTACACGCCAGCTGGCACGCCCTACAGCCAATACACTTGTCTAAGTCCACCAATACCGCGTAGCCTTGGCGGGAGGTTGCCGGCGACATGGCTACACCGACCTAGCCTTTCTTATTGCGCCAAGCCACGCCTTAGATTCCTGAATCGTTGTAACCACGTCGCCGACGTCAGGCGTGAGGAAGTTGCCCTGCGGCCCAGTGACGTCGCCCATGAAGCTGAAGCTCCACTGTACGTTTACCACTGGGACAGTCTTGCCGTTCACGTTTAGATACGCCTCGCCATCGGTGACGTAGGCCACCATCTTCAACATCCCCCTCGCAGTCCAGAGTTCCACGTAGTCGCCGCTCTGGATGCCCAGCTTCTGGGCCAAGGCCCTCGGCACATATACAAACGGCGCAGGGACGAGTTGGGCTAGGTAAGGCACGTTGCGAGACATGGCTCCCGTGTGCCACGTCTCTGTGAGCCTATTAGACGTCATCGCCACAATAACGGCGTCGGCCACGCCCCACTGCTTCAACAAGTCCTCCAGCTGCTTCGGCTCAAGCGCGACGCCCACGGGGAAGTCCTTCACTGCGGCCGGCTTGTTAGTCAACACGTCCAAGTTGTAGGGATTTGTCCACGCGAGTGTGGGGTACTTAAGCGCCATCTCTACCAGGGGGCTCTCCACAGGCTCGGTGTGTATAGGCCACTGGAAGTTGTACCCCTTATACCAGCCGCCCATCTCCTCTATAACCTTCAACGTGGCCGTCCTCAAATCGCCGGTCTGCTGGTAGTACTGTTGTAGCAACTGGCGCATTTTCTCGTAGTTAGGCTTAAATTGCGCCCAGCCCCCGCCGGAGTAGAAGGGCCTCTTTAACGCCGCCTTCATAGACAGCGCCTCTTCGTCCCAGTACACAGCGTCGTTAGCCCAGAGATACCTCATGCCGGTCGCGGCGGCG
Organism: Pyrobaculum calidifontis JCM 11548; assembly: GCF_000015805.1. Classification (NCBI taxonomy): domain Archaea; kingdom Thermoproteati; phylum Thermoproteota; class Thermoprotei; order Thermoproteales; family Thermoproteaceae; genus Pyrobaculum; species Pyrobaculum calidifontis. The sequence goes on from NC_009073.1 coordinate 379,418, forward strand.
AATTCCTCAAAGCCGAGCACCTTAACCTCCCCCCCGTCCTCTACTACGAATTTCCCAGGTATCACAAGTTGGCCGGTCCTAATGAACTCTATGATGTCTAATCCACCGAAGAGGTCGGAGACGCCGCTCAGCCTCCTCTTAAAGCTCCTGGGCGCCCAGAAGTTGTGGCCTGGCACAAAGGCGGGCCTATACTCGCCCGTATACTCGTCGATAATTTCACCCGTCTCCCCCGTCACAGTCCATTGCTTGCCCGCGGCCGTCACCACGTCGGCCTTGCCCAACACCGCCTGAAGCGAGTCGTAGTTGTACATAAAGCGCACGTTCATGGGCCAAGACCAGCCCCAGTCCTTGTACACCTTGAACTCTTGGCTAAATGTGCCATCGATCTCGCCGGGCTTCCTCAGCCTATTGTTCCTCCGCATTGGGGTAAACTCGTCTCTAACGGGGTCGTATATGCCTTGGTATATGAAGACGGCGTAGTTTATCTCCTTGCTTATTATCCGCGGATTAGCCGCGGCCTCTATTTCGGAGATGGGAGCCGCCTCGCCGGAGCCTCCCGAGTAGTCCCACGAGCGGTCTGGCTTAAGCGGCCTCTCGTAGACGAAGATGAGCTGGCCCCTCTTCCTAAACTTCACGCGCTCGCTCTTGACCCCAGCCGCCTCGCTGGGCAAAACCACGGCGCCGGCCCTCCTCAGATACTTGTACAACTGGGCCATTATCCAGTAGTCGGGCCTAGACTCGCCCACGGGCTCCACTGCCCTCCAAGTCCACTGAATCACCCTATTGCCGTCGGTCCTGGTCCCCTCCTTCTCGGCGAAAGACGCCGCCGGTAGAACGACGTCGGCGAAGTACGCCGTCTCAGTCTCAAATATGTCGCTCACGACCAGGAGGTCTAGGCTGGCCAAGCCCGCCATCACCACTTTGGCGTTTGGATTAGACACGGCGGGGTTCTCGCCGAACACAAACGCAGCCCTTATATCGCCCGCGAGGGCTTTCCTCGGGAACGTGACCTCCGACGCGCCGGTGCCGAAGGGCAAGTCGCACACCACCACGCCGTTTACTGGGTCGTCCTCTGGAACAGTACCGCAGAAGACCCCCCACACAAGCTCAAGCCTGCGCCAGCCGTAGAAGTTGAACACTTGCAACACCTTGGTCAAATCTGCCTTGCCCCTGGAGGGTGTGCTCGTGGCGACTTTGCCCTGCGCCCACTGGGGGATCTCCCAGTTCCAGGCGTCTGGCATCCCCTGCAACTTCCAGTCTTGGTACAGCCTCACGTCAAAGGCGCTGGAGGGCGGGGAGTGGTAGCCGGGCAAGACGCCTAGCCCTCCTCCTTGCACGTCTGTGACGCCTTGGACATTGCTGTGGCCTCTAAATGGGTGAGTCCCCCCGCCTGGGTACCCCACGTTGCCCAAGAGGAGTTGCGTAATGGCCGCCGCCCTTATGATGTTGATTGTGGCGTTTGTGTGCTGAGTAAAGCCCATGGCCCACTGTACTATGCCATGCTTCTTGTGGCCGGTGACTACGCCGCTGTTCTCCACGTATATCTGGGCCACAGTCCTCAACAGCTCCTTCGGCACGCCCGTTATGGCCGAGGCTGTGTCTACGTCGTATTCCTTTAACATCTCCTTCAAGTCTGCCAAGTCGTCGTTGGTGATATTCCACCGCGCCATTAGGCGCTGGAACTCCGGCAGTTGGTCAATGGGCGGGTTTCTCTCAAAGAACGCGTAGTGGAGGATGTAGTTGAAGATGGCGGTGTCTGTGCCAGGCCTAAACGGCACCCATATGTCGCTCGCCGCAGCCGTCCTGCTGTACCTTGGGTCAAAGGTTATGAAGATGGTGTCGCGCTCCCTCTTCCCCTTCATAAAGTAGTAGAAGGACAGCGGGTGGGCCTCCGCGGGGCTTGAGAAGAAGAGCACCACGTCGGCCAAGGCCACGTCCTCTATGGACGCGGTCTCGGCGCCCCAGCCGTAGGTAACGGCGAGAGAGCTCACAGTGGAAGAGTGGCACTTGCGGTACTGCGAGTCTGTGTTAGAGGTGCCCAAGAAGGCGGCAAGCTTCCTTGAGAGGTAACCCTCCTCGTTCACCAGAATAGAGGAGCCTATTATCATGACAGGGCTCTTGGCGCCCACGTAGTAGAATCCGTCGGACTGCTTAGGCGCCCCCGTGGAGGTGCGCCACGCGTTTAAAATGCCGGCGAGCTTGCCGGCGATGTATGATAGAGCCTCGTCCCAGCTTGCCCGCCTCCACTGCGGCGGGTACTTCTTCAACACGGCCAAGAGCTCGTCCCAGGTCTTGGCGGCTAGGATCTCCTCGACGGGCGGCTTAGGCCCAGTCCTAATAAGCGGATACATAAGCCGGCGTGGGTTATTGACGAGCTGGAAGGCCGCCTTGCCCTTTGGACACAAGGCCCCCCAGTTGATATACGAGTCGGTGGAGCCGGCAGACCAGATAACTCTCTGCCCATCCGTATACATGTCAATGGAACACCCCATGGAGCAGTAGGGACATATCGTGGGCATAACCCTGGCTTGCTGAAGCCCGGTCTTGCCCCCCACTTCGCCAAGCGCCCACCTCGTCTTAGCCGCGGTAAAGCCCTGCTGAGCCGAGGCAGGGAGGCCGAGCGCCAGCGCGGCCAATGCCGATATCTTTATAAACGAGCGCCTAGTGGTCTGCACCGTCATAGCTGCGCCGCGCCCCAGTTCTTATCCCTCTTCCCACCCACCTTCTTAGCCGTCATGCAGGTCAAGTCCTCCTCCATGGCGATAAGGCTATACAGCCCACCGTAGCTCTCAGCCACAAGCGAAAGCTCCCGCTCAAAAACCTCCAAAAACTCCCTACGCCGCTTCTCTACGCTCTCATACACAGCCTTGAAATCTACCATGTGTCCCCTCTACATCGCCTTTTAAATGGCCTATTCGGGACTTTCTTGAATAATCTTTTTAAACTGGATCAGAGGGCACTGTTGAAGAACGGGCCCTCCACAGATTTCACAGAAGCCCAAAAACCAAGCACGGCCTTCCTCGTCTACAAAAACGACCCCCTTGTGCCCACCGAAGGCGACCATTGGTGCAAGAGATGCGAAGATAGACGCCACAAGCTCAGCCAAGGCGGGGTCTAACCCAATCACAGACTTCAAGGTAATTGGCCTCCCCAAGAGGAGCATGGCCGCGTGAACTAAGTCGTCTTTCAACGCGTCTAGGCTGGGGACCAGCGCCGTTAAAAACTTGCACAGCGCCCCCCCCCCGCCCCACGACGCCCAAGCCGCTTAAATATCTGCCAAAGGCTGGGGCAACGACGTCGCATCCAAACAGCTCCACGCCCTTCACAAAACCCTTCAAAGTAGGCCTAACGACCCCATCCTCCTCAGCCACGTAAAACTCTCTCCCAAGCCGTTCCAACTCGTAGTAGACAGTTGAGGTGGGCAGGGGAAGCCCCTTGGCGAGCTGGTACTTAGACACGGGAAACTTCTCCACAACAGCCCTCAACACCGCCCACCTCCTATCCACAATGATTAATCATTATGGATATTTAACATTGGCCCACGCGGCGTCCAAGTTTATAAGTCCATGTCGACGTGGTGTCTATGGAAGTGACTATGGAAGAGAAGCCGGTCTTTGAAACAAATTTGCCGCCAGACAAGGTCAAGAAGCTTATAGAGGTTTTGAGGGAGGTGCACGACCCCGAGATTCCCATAAACGTGTACGACCTAGGCCTCATCCGGAAGGTGGTTATGGAAGACGGCAAGGTCAAGGTGGTTATGACTCTCACGGCGGTGGGCTGCCCAGTGGCCGGTAGCGTGGCAGAGACTGTGGGCTACGCCGTGCAGTCCGTCCTCCCCGAGGCAGAGGACGTGGAGGTTGAGGTGGACTTCGAGAGGCCGTGGGACCCCACGCAGATGACGCCCCAGGGCAGAGAGATGTTCAAGGCCATATACGGCTACGACATCGTCGAACAGTACCTCCAGGCACAGGCGGAGAGTTAATAAACCCGGGACTTGGCAGAGCCGTGGAGACAATCGACGTCAGCGGCCAGCAGTGCCCCGACCCGTTGAAAAACGTAGCGTCGGCACTAGCCGCGGCGCCGCAGGGAGCCAGATTTAAGATTGTCACAGACGACTACGTCTGCTACATGATGCTGAGGCGGCTCATGGCCCTCAACGAGGTGAAAATTTTAGAGGCAACGGAGGAGGGACCCTACATATTAATAGTTGAAAAATAGGGGACGGCGTTGGAGACTTTCCCGGCCATGGCGTTGAAGAAGGCCGCGGGAGACAAAGACGTTGAGCTCTTCTTGGCCGAGCTCGTGGCAGAGCGTTTAGACCCGCCCAACAGGGTTAAGGTGTACGTGGAATTGGCAGTGAGGTACCTCGCTGAGGCCGAGGAGCTTTATGCGAGGGGCGACCTCTTGCAGGCTGGGGTACTGGGGAGCCGTGGCGGCTCTCTTAAACGCAGTGGCGGAGAAGAGAGGGCGCCCCCACTACACTCACAGAGACTACGCCGTGTTGATAGACGAGCTGTATGAGGAGACTGGCGATAGGGAGCTCGTGGTATGGTTCGGCATGGCGGAGCGGCTCCACGTAAACTTCTACCCCAAATTCATGGGGAAGAGGCAGTTCGACCTACACAGAGAGGCCGTCCTCAAACTGGTGGAAAAACTAAAGGCGTTAGTTTGACCTCTGCGACGTTGGAAGGCCACCTAGCGCCTTCTAAGCCGCGCCCCATCGTTAGCAAGCCCCGCTGGTAACGCCTTTATATACGGGGTATTGTTAATGCATGGAGTCCGGCAGTCTGGTCAAATACGAAGGAAAGTTCTACAGGCTGTTGCACCCTAGGCCGACGCTGGTGATTGTGTCTAAGTGCCCTGGGGGCAGGGTGAACCTCATGCCGGCCTCGTGGAATACTCCCGTGAGCGAGGACCCGCCGACGGTGGCCGTGGCGGTGGACAAGTCGGCCTACACCCACGAGTGCCTCCAGTACCACAAGAGGGCCACTCTCAACGTGTTGCCCATAGATGCCGCCGATTTGATATACCGCCTGGGCTCCGTCAGTGGGCGAGAGATGGACAAGTCCGCGGCCGTGAAGCTGGAGCCCTCGCAGTACGTGGACGTGCCCAGGGTGGCCGGGGCCCTCGCCGTCTACGAGGCCGAGGTGTACAAGGAGGTGGAGGTGGGCGAGGTAGTGTTGTACATATTCCGCGTGGTTGCCACGTGGGCCGCGGCGGGCGTGGCGGACCAGTGGGGCTTCGACTTCAAAAAGGTGAATATACCGCTCCACGGGGCTGGGAGAGCCTTCTACAAGGTGGACCCCCGCCCAGTGTTTGCCAAAAAGCCGTAGGCCGCCTGCGGCGCGGCGGCTGCAAGAGGCGGAGGGCGCAGAAACACCTGCCTAACCCCGCTTAGCCGCCTCTCCCCCACGACGACGAAGAGGACCTCTCTAAAGACGGCCCTGGCCTCCCTAGCCGCCGCGGGGGAGAAGGCGTCGTCTTCCCCGTCTGTGACCACCACAAGGCTGTACCCCCTCAACCTCTCCCTCGCCGCCTCCTCAGCCGCGGCCTCCACCGCCCTAGATATGTCAGTCCCCCCGCCCGCCCACGCCCTAGAGAGGACGTCCACCAAGTCGCCGAGCTCCTCCACTCTGTGCACCTCCACGTCGAAAAACCGAAGCCTCGCCCTCTTGTACCGCTTAAGCACAGCCAAGGCGAAGGCAGTGGCGAGGGCGATCTTCTCCACGCCCCCCACCGCGCTGTACATAGAGCCAGACTTGTCCACTAAGAGGAATACGCCGCTGTCCCCCCTCGCCCTGGGCCTCCTCACGGGCAAAGTAGAAGAGGCGGCCTTGTGGAGAAACACGGGGAGCGCCCCCACGAAGAGGGCCCTGGCGTATGCCACAGCCCTCTTAACTCTGGCAAAAGAGCCGTGAGCCACCTCAAACTCTGCCCCAGGCCCCTCCACCCTCCCCACGTCGCCCAGAGGGTCTCCCAAGAGAGCGGAGAGGTCCACGGCCTTCGCGAGAAGGGAGGCCAGGCGGGCCCTCCTGGGGTCGGAGGCGGTGGAGAGGGCAAGGGAGGCGGGGTCGCCCCTCCTCCCCCTGCCCAACACCTCGCCCAGCTTTTTAAAGACACGGTGTAGCTCAGACACGTCGGCTGGGTCGCCGAAGAGCCTCCTCAGTTGCCGCATGGCCTCAACCCACGCCTCCTGGCTCCCTCTCCCAAACCACGCCCTGCCCCTCCTCTCAAGCGAGAGGAGGTACGACTCAAATGCCCTTAGAAGCCTCACGGCGGCCTCCCGAGAGGCCCTGTGGTTGAGCCTACAGAGGGGGGCAACCGCCGAGTAGTAAGACGAATTTACGTAGAGGCGGACAAACCTCGCCCAGACCTCGTTCCCCGCCCGCCCCCCAAAGATGGGCCTCCTGTAGTGCAAGTAGTACGCGTCCACGGCCTCCTCCACCCCCACCGCCTTGACCCCGGCCCGCCTCAAGACGTCGCGCCCCCGCGCCAGAGAGAGGGAGTCCCCGTAGTCCACGTTGAGAAGCAGGCCCACGCCGCCCAGGTGAGGTGGTGGATATAAGAGTTACAACGCCAAAACTCCCACGAGAGATAGGGAGAGGGCCAGCCAGAGGAGGTACTTGCCCCACTCCACTCTGCCTCCGGCGAGGCGCCGCGCCAGTGGGTGGTACTTCGCCAGCTGGGCATAGAAGAACAACACCACATGCACAACCCCCACGAAGAGCAAGGCGTAGGACAGGCCGTGGGCCCCGGCGACCGCCGGCGTCAACACGCCGTACCCCGCGGCTAGGAAAAAGAGGGCTGGGTAAGACAGCGCGGCGACAAGCGCCACGTCCACGGCCGCAGAGGCTAGGCGGTCTAAGTAGTCGGGGGGCGGAGAGGCGACCGCCTCGGGAGGCAACAGGGGTCGCCCAGCCGCGGCGAGGGCAGACGCCACAAGCACGGCCCCCCAATACGTTGCATATGTCGCATAGACATTTCTCACAGCTTTTAAAAAGGGCCGTTTTTATAAGCCATGCTCGCAATAGAGGGAGGAGCGCCCGTCCGCAGAGAACCCATTGTGGCAAAACCCGTGGTTTACAGCGAGGAGCTGGTGCAGGCAATCGCCGAGATTCTCAAGTCGGGCGTCCTCACAGCACAGCACGGCAAGTGGGTAAAGGCCTTTGAGGCAGAGCTAGCCGCCTACTTGGGAGTGAGACACGTGGCCGCCGTCTCCAACGGCACCACTGCGCTACACGTCGCCCTCAAGGCAATCGGCGTGGGGCCAGGGGACGAGGTTATAACGACCCCCTTCACCTTCGCCGCGTCGGCCACCGCCATATTACACGCAAACGCCGTCCCCATATTCGCCGACATAGACAGAGAAACCCTCAACCTAGACCCCGCCTCAGTGGAGGAGAAGATAACCGAGAGGACAAAGGCCATAGTGGTGGTACACCTCGCCGGCATGCCCGCGGAGATGGACCAGCTCATGAAAATCGCCGAGAGGTACGGGGTAAAAGTAGTAGAAGACACGGCGCAGGCCCTCGGCGCAGAGTACCGCGGCCGCAAGGTGGGGGCCATAGGCCACATCTCCACCTTCAGCCTATACGCCACCAAGCACATAACCTCAGGCGAGGGAGGCGCCGTCGCAACCGACGTGACAGCCTACGCGGAGAGGGCCAAGCTGATAAGGGCCCACGGAGAGGTGGGAAAGTACAGCTACGAAATACTCGGCTACAACTACCGCATGACAGAGATCCAAGGCGCCATAGCCTACCACCAGCTCAAACAACTGCCAGAAATGCAGAAGAGGCGCGAGGCCTACGTCAAGGCCCTACTCGACGAGCTGGCGCCGCTGGAGGGCGACCTGCTGACAATACCCAAGCCCAAGCCGTACATGAAGCACGCCTGGCACCTAGTCCAAATACTCCTCGCCATGGAAAAGCTCCGCAAGCCAAGGGACTGGGTCGTAGAGGCCATAAGGGCAGAGGGCGTGGGAAACATCTACGTCGCCTACCCAACCCCCCTCTACAAAACCCCCCTCTTCCAACGCCGCGAGGGACACGGCCTGGGATGCCCCTGGACCTGCCCCTACTACAAAGGCAAGGCCCAGTACGAGCCGCTGCCAAACGCCGAGTGGGCCGCCGAGAGAGTAGCCACACTCCTCGTAATGCCAAACCTCACAGAACAAGACGCCGCAGACACCGCCACCGCCATCAAAAAAGTCCTCAACGCCGTGCGGAGATAGCTATCTCACACTATTGAAGCCCAGTGGAGGACTATGTAAATTGGCCCCAGGCCAGCGTAAGAGAGTTTTAGTAGAGCGGGGGATTCACGGGTTGAATTTGAACAAGCGGCAGGGGGTCCTAGCATATGTGGAAAATGGCTACTTGTTTGTACCCCTGGCGCATCTACACGGCTCTGCCCCAGGAGAAGTAAGGTCATGGGATGCGGCACGAGGAGTCCCATAGCCCTGATATGAGGCCCAAGTTTACTCCACATGAATATCTGCGGAGCAGTAACGCCCTACAGAGCGCTCGGCCAGCAACCACGCTCGTAACTTATGAGAAACCCCAGCGCAAGCCCGGCGCGGCGGGGTCAGATCTTTATCTCCACGTTGTCCAAGGGCAGGCGGTCTCCGTATATACGCCTCACGTTCTCCACGGAGATCTTGTACAAATCATCCACCGAGAGAACGCCGCGTTGTACATACTGCCTAAGCTTCGACACGAGAGTCCACGGGGGGATCACGGCGCCAGGCCTCGACCTATCGTCAATGTAGTCGCTCTCCACCACAAAGACGGGGCCAGCCCTCAGCGCCTCCTCAAACTCGCCCCTCCTCCCCAAGGGGACAGAAGGGGAGAGGCCCCTAGACCACGCATAGCCCGCCAAGGCCCCCTCGATGTGGTGCATGACTACCCGCTCCGGCCTCGTCCCCGCCCTCTTGACCAGCTCAGCCACCGAGGCCACAGTCGCCGCGCCACTACGCTCCAAGTGTAGGTGAACAACCGCGCCCACGTCCCGCGCCCGCTCCAACACATAGAGGAGGACCCTGTTACACAGCTCCACGACCCCCCTCTCCACAGGCCAGTGAGGCCGCCCAAACTCCCCCAGCCCAACCGCCCTCCCCTCTTCCACATACCTCGCCGCCAGGTCCACAGCCCACCGCATAAACTCCTCCACCTCCCCCGCCCCCCACCCAGCCTCCAAAAGCCTCACACACTCCGCCGGGTGGACCCCCACAACAGCCCCAGAAACAAGCCCAGCCCCCCTAGCCACCCCCACATTCCCCACCGTGTGGTCGTACAGTCTAGCAACCCAATCCCTATCCCCAGGCCGCCCCCCAATAGACCAAGTCAACAAAGACACAAACACAATGCCAATCCCACCAGCCGCCTTAAACCGCCTAACCACCTCCACAGCCCCAAGCCCCGCCACCTCATTCGCATGAGCATGGTTATCAAAGACCACGGAAAGAAAGACCCCCAATAAAAAAGATCTGGTGCACCCCCCTTTCTATACTAAATTAAAACGTTAAATACATGTCAAGGTTTATCCACGAGAAAGGTACAAGACGCATTTGACATGCTCAAGGTAGTAAAGAAATACGAAACATACATGACAGTCGTGAAATTCGCCAAGCTAGCCATAGCTGGAGCCCTAATAGTACTTGCATTAACAGGTGTATTACCATTAAACGACGGTAATACAAAATTCGAGAAACTCTAAAACCGTACACTTTCAGCGCAATACTTCTCTAATTTTTCCAGCTCTTCAGAAGAGCCAATATTCACAATAACTAAGAAGTCAACATAATCTTGAAATGCATAGAGGATGTAAAAATAGTCATAAATCTCATCTTCGCTGAGGTTGAGGAGACCGCTTACCACTAGGTACCTCACATTAGGTAGTTCTCTCCGTTCCAGTCTATTCCATAACTCGAAGAATGTGTGAAATGTTGATACAACTACTTCTTGGTCGCTTTTAATTTCTAGACCCCTGTACGAGGTCCACGGACCTATCTGTAGGAAAATAGCCTCATCTTTGATATTTGATAGAATCTTCACCACTTTTTTCACACTAGGTGCTCCTAAACAAATCGTGCTTTTTAGAGGGACCTCAACTCCAAGCTTGTCGTCTATGATGATTTCCTGGTGTCCGCGGGTGCCAGCCATTGTTATGTATATTATCCCCTCACCTTCTACTATGTCAAATATGTAGCGGGGGCCAGGGGGTCTCTTCCGGGACTTCTCCAGCTGGAAATAGCGGATTAAATGTCCTACGCTGTTTATCTTATACCACACGTGGACTACGTGGTCCGCTATGTAGTGTAAGTTTCGGGGCTCCTCCTCAGCCACGAGGATGACCGGCCGGTCCCTCGAGATTTGGTAGAAGACAGAGTGGGCCAGCTTCTCCAGCGAGGGAATAGAGGAGGCCAGGCCGTTCACTGAGTCGACGACCACGGCGTCGTACTCGTGGGCGTGTTCCAGCACATACTTGGCAATGTCCTCCCTAAAGGCCCTGGGGAAGTCCAAGAAGGCGAACTTTTCCGGGCTGGCCCCCACCCGCTTCGCCGCGAGGGTTAGAAAGTTGGGCCCCTCAGTCGTGGATATCCACATCACCCTGTTGCCCACAGTGTCGGCAAGTCTCATCGCTATGGAGGTCTTCCCGGCACCGGGAGGGCCGTAGATAAGGGTAAGCCCTTCGCGCACCACCTCAGCCAGCTCGCTCACGCCCCTTCTCTCCTCTCGCTTTTTATTCTTTTTGGTGTAGCACGGTGGGTGTAACGCCTCAGCCCGAGGATGCTACTAGTATTCGCGTTGTATCAAGCCTAACAGCTCTAGGTCAACGTTGGCGAGCCTGATGTAGGGCTTGCCTTTGTTGTGTCTCACTTTCACTTTCCTCTCTACGCCCCTTTCGCCGTATATGGCGTTTATGGCCCTGGCGATGACTTCAGCGGCCTTGCTTACAATCATTACCCAACAGTCACCGTATATCCTGCCCGCCGCCCTTCACCTCTCCTTTGTCCTTACGGCGAAGTGGGACATACTCAGCATAGAAAGTGCACGCATACATCTCGTCGACGGCTCCATGCCGAGCATGCCTCCGCCGCTTGAGGTAGCTCTATGCTTACACCACGCGCCTTTCCCAAGATGAACTCCGTCAGCTTGTTGAGGTAGTGAACGAATTTTACAAAGTTGTACTGTAGGGAGTCCTCCACGACCACTTTCACATCAGGCATCTTCCAGAGCTTGGCCGATGCGATGTAGCGCTGGGGGTCCTCCAACTTTAGGCCAAGGAAGTCGTAGACAAACTTGGCGTAGGCATTTTCGCTATACGACCCGTCGGACTTGAGGCCGCCGAGGGCGATCTCTCTTACGTGCTCTGGGTGCTCTGCTATAACTCTCCTATGCAGAAGCCTTATCTCGGCATGGTACAGCTCCAAAGCCTAGACGTGAGCTTGTTAAGAGTAATCCTCAAAGAAGTTCTGTAAATCGCCGAGGGCAATCTCCAGCCTTGAAGTCTGGACAAAGACCGGCACCGTCAAAGCCAGCTCGACGACCGGCCTTTGCGGCGCTTACGCAGATAACAAATGCGGTAAAGCACGTAGTAAGGTACGCCAGATAGTTAACTGTATACAAGTATCAAATTCTCAGGTTATGGCAAGATTTTTAAGGCGTTGTAGTAATATCATTGTGTCGCAGGTCACCGCGCTTTTACTTATTCTAGGAATCATAGTGCTCCTTGTCGGCGTTGTTCTTGTAGGCTGGGGGCATGGGCTTGATTGGGTACTAGGTCTCCCATTTATCATCTTGGGTCTCTACGCCGTATACACCGCGGGTAGCACTTCATGTAAGCCCTAGCGACGTGTTAAAAGCTCTTTTCAACTCTCACTTTGTCTGCGACAACCTTGGCCGTGACCACGGAGCGCGTGTTGTCTAGGCGTAGGTAGTATGTCCCACTCTCATATGCGTAAAACTCGTAGAGGTAGTGACCCCTGGCCACTACGTCCGCTATTACGTTGCCAGAGGGGGACCACAAGACGACTCTTACGTCGTTATTGCGGGGCAGGGGCTCGTCCCTAATAGACAAATCTACGATGACGCGGGATCCGCCCTCGGCTAGAAGTATGAGTCGTAACGCCCCCGTGGGTAGACCCTTGCATTCACCGCATAGACGTGCACGCTGGGGGTGCAAGCGGGAGAAGGCCACCACACACCTCCCCCACCTCCGCCACCACGTCCACCAATGGCGGAGAAAAACGAGAAAAACAGTACGACTGCTACAATAATTGCAAAGACGACTCCTTACTTCACGTCAATTTTTAAAAAATGGGGCTAAAATGTCATATGGCGAAGTGGCTGGCGGTGTTGCTTCTCGCCACGTTGCTTGTGGCGGCTCAGCCCCTCGCGGAGATTCTCAAGCTTAAAGTAGAGCCCTTACCCTGTCTGCTAAACTCAACATGTTCAGCGTATAGAGCTACAGCTCTCATAAATGCCTCAGCCAGCGGGCAGTTGGCACTTGGCGCATGGGCATTAGTAAAGGGGGAGTGGAAGGCGTTGGACTGGTGCTATCCCACGGGCTCCGGCCCCTGCACCTTTGTCATTGAGCTAAAGCCTGAGTACGAGGCCCTTGGATTCCCACTGTGGACAAACCAGCAAGGCCGGTGGGTGTGGGTGCAGAGCGTGGACATATACGGCGTTAACGCCGTGTGCACTATGGCGTATAAGTGCCCAGAGATTGACAAAGTGGAGGTGGAGAGGGGCGGGGAGCTGGGCGGGTGGAGAGTGAGAGTCTACGTCAAGTCTCCCTCGCAACGCATGAGAGTCGCGTTGGACATCGGCGGTATGTATGTGGAAAAGGAGGTGGAACAACCCTTCGCAACGGCATGTACAACGCTGAGAGTGGACTTTGGGCCATACGACTTTCCACAAGGCACTTGCGGCAGAGTTAGGGTGTATGGCGACTGTGGAATGGTCGAGAGACAAGTGTGTGCACAATCTGCGGATAGCAATGTCGTAGTTGTTAGAGTAGCCGATGTTGTAGAGGAGAAGTATGTTAAAGGGATTGGTATAGTCAAAGTAAAAGCGCCGCACGTGTTAAAAGTTGGAGAGGAATACCTAACCGAGTTTAATATTCGTGTAAACCGTGAAGAGCTCGGAAGACTCATCCAGCTCATAAAGCGCGTGTGCCAGTTGTTGTGTCAACTTCCTTGGTCAAAGCCTTTTATGCCTGAGTCGTTATGCCAAAAATGCAGCGACCTTAGTAGCTACCTTGTTCTCCACGGGGGAGTTAGAGCTTATGCAAGCGAAAGCGGAAGCGGCGGCGTTGCCCTCTTCCTAGCTCTTGGCCTTCAACAGACATATGGCACCATACCGGCTGGGCCAAACCGCTACTTAGTCTTTTCAAATATCGACGAGTTTTTTGCAATATACTACGTGGTCAAGGGCCTGCCGCCTCTCAGTTTAACAGACCTAGAGTCTAAAGGAGTCCCCATTTCGCTTAAGATAACCCCCCTGGGCCCTGAGTCGTATAGGTTAACTGGCGGCGAGGAGGAGATAACGCTCCGCTATAAGATTCAGCTAGTTCCAAACACCGAATATATGCTCAACTTCAACAACATAACCGCCGAATATAGCAAGCTACAATACTCCAACGACATCCTCTCACGAGTAGAGGCGCTATCCGCCGCCGTAGAAAGAGCAGAGGGTCAGACAGCCACTGTAACTACAACGTCCACAGCGTATGTGACGATACTTGTCACCACCACTGCTACACTCCCCATCACCACAACCAAGGAAGTGACTATGACGTCTCCCATCGTCGTCACTTCGCCCACGGTCGTCACCGTTCCCACCACAGTCACTCAAACTACGACTGAGAGACTTGTCGTTAGAGAGACAGACGCGGCGCTTTTAGCCGCAGTGGCAGTCGCGGCTTTGGCGGTGGGAGTATTAATCGGGAGGGCGAAAAAAGCGTAAGTTTTTGTCGCCCCTTTAAGTATCCGCTATAGGAGTTTTAACTCTCAACAAGTAAGCTTGGTGCAACAGGTAAGGCTACGTAACAAATTCCTGCAACTTTTCAGTTTCACCGCGGCCGAAACCGACGAGTCAGAAATTCTAACCCCAGCGGACAAACAACGCCCACATTAACAAGTTGCAAACGCCTTTTGTAAACGGGGTGAGAGACCTCTGTCTCTAGAGCGGAGAGCTGTGTAAGTACGTCGGGTACTTGTAGGATTTGGACAACCTGGTAAGCAGAAAACTAACGCAGTCGCTGAGACAGACGGCTCAGCGGGCAGAGGGGCGCCAAGGTGGGCAACTGCCTCGGCATACGCTTGCTATATAACTCCATAAAGCCCCGGCGCGGCGCCTAGGCCAGCCCACGACGCGTTGCCGTCCAGCTAGCCGACCTCAACTGCGCCCCATGTTTTTATACTTTTTGGTATATTGAAGATTATGTATCAGCCCTCTCGAGCGGTCTTCATATTCCGCAGCGCCTAGCTACATCACCGAGTAACTGTAGGCACGGGTATTTGAACTATGCGCCGGTTGCCCGCTCCAGTGGTGTCGGTGGGGTGTATAGTAAGGTTTTTAAGGGTGGCGGTTTGGGGGTTTGTGGACGCGTACCAGGTGTTTCGGGATTTCTACTACTCGCTGGGGATGCCGCTGAGGGTGGTGATTGAGTATAGGCTGAGGCGGCGTGGCGTGTCGCTTTCTGACGTCTTTTCTAAGCCGTGGCTTTTGACCAAGTACGTGGCTGAGGAGATGGGTGGCCACAACGCGGAGCTCATAGCGGCGCTCTTCGTCGAGTATGTGAGAAAGCTTGGGGTCGACGCGTCTGTGGCTTGGGAGGCGTTGAGGGGGGAGGAGGGGTGGGCTAGGTTTGTGAGCCATGTGGAGCGGCTTTGAGTTTTTTGAGGGCTTTTCTCTCCTGTACGGCCCGCCTGGCGCTGGGAAGACGTCGCTTGCCCTCTATGCGGCCTTTCGCTTGGGGGACCGTGTCCTCTACGCGGGGTTCTACGAGACTGGGGAGGCGGTGGTGTCTAAGGCGAGGGCGCTGGGCCTCGACGTGGGGAGGCTGACGGTGTTGGACTTCTTCGCTGTCTCTGACGCAGATGTGTTGTACAGCACGTTGGTTTCTAAGTACGTGGAGGTGAAGCCTGACGTGGCCATCTTGGATGGAATCAACGCCCTTCCTCAGTCTAGGGAGGCGGCCGCCTCTATATACCGCATCTTTAGGGGGCCTGTTATAGCCATCGGCGAGGAGTCTGTCGGGGGGTCCCACTTCGCCTACTACGCCGACTCGTTGGTGGAGGTTAGGCAGGTCTTCCACAGGGGGGCCCGCTATAGGCTTCTCCGGGTGGTGAAGACTAGGCTTAGCCCGAGCCGCGGCGCCGAGTACTTTTTCACTATCTCGCGGAGGGGGGTGCACCTCCTTAGGAGGTGGTCTCAGGGCTCGCTGGGGGGCAAGCTGGCCGCAACGCCTTCTGGCAGAAGGGCCACGTTTTCTGAGGAGGTGGTGAAGGCGCTTGTGGGCCGGGCTCCCGCCTACACGCGGCCGGGGTTGCTGGCTGGGAGCAGGGTTGGGGTGTTTCTCGAGGATCACCCGACGCCTCTCCGCTTGGCGGCTGCCTTCCTCTGCGACTACTTAGACGAGTCGAGGGTGGGCGTGGTGTCGACGTACCCGCTTATGGGCTCTTTGGCTAGGCAGGTGGGCTGTAGCGTGGAGGAGGTGGTGGTGCCCGCCGCCGTGCTTGACGACGATGCGGCTCTCCACGAGGCGTTGGACAAGGTGGGGGATGTGTCTGTGGTTGCGTTGTACGGCCTTGAGGAGGTGTTGGCCCGCTACGGCGCGAGGAGGGTGGGGTACGTCATGGACTTCTTCCAGACCTTCCTCCCCGACTCCGCCGTCTTGGCCACGTTTAGGGGAGTGGAGCCCACGCGGGCGCTTTTGGGCATGTTTAACACTGCGTGGAGGTACTACCCCGACCGCGCCGTGGTGGTCAAGTCGGCGCTTGGGTGGCCTGTGAGAGAGCTCAGGGTGGTGGAGCGGGACGGCCGCTTCTACCTGGGGTAGTTTAAGCGATAGTAAAATAAATAGGTCCCCTATCCACACTGTGGAAGATCCGAGGAAGGCAATATTGGAGATTCTTAGGCGGGAGGGCCCCGTCCCTGTCTACCGCCTCGCCAAGGCCCTGGGGCTCTCCTACGGGGCGGTGCAGTGGCACATCTTCACCTTGGAGAGGGAGGGCCTTGTGGAGACTATTAGGGTTGGGAAGAGGCGGTACGTGGCCCTTAAGACCGCCGACGTGGCGAGGACTATCAAGGTGGCCGACGCCTTGGAGGAGCTGGCCCTGACGCTGAGGGCCTACGGGGTGAGGCCGGACATGTCTCTCCAAGAGGCGATCGAGCTTCTGGAGAAGAAGGCGCCTCACATAGCCGAAATCCTCAAGCGCCTGATTACAAGGCCCTGAGGGCCTCGGCGTAAGAGCCGGCCCCACGGCTTCTCACTTCCGCCAGCCACCTCGTGACACTAGGCGCGCTCTGCGGCGTTGTGTCCCCCAGGCGCCTTGTCGTGCGACTGCTTGGCGTTTTCTGTGCGTTTGGCGCAGGGGCGATGGTGAAGGCGCCGTGGTTCATGTTCAAATTTTTATGTGGTGTACGATTTGTGAGAACTCTATTGGCATTGGTGGGCTTGGCTCTGCTCTTCCTGGGCCTCGCCTCTCTGGGGCCTGCCCCGTCTCCCTCTTCTGCCTCTGTCCTGCCTCTGCCTGGGTCGTCGCAGTTTAGCCCGCCCGTGGTCTCTGTGTCTGGGGGGCTGTACTTCAAGGCGTGGATGTACGCGAGGGGGACTGGGGGCGTCATGTATCTGCGCTGTCTTGTGTTTGACAGCTATGTCGATGGGGCGTGGAGCCGGGCGGCGGGGGACTCCTTCGCCGTGGGGGCTGGGGTAGTCACTGTGGGGAGCCCCGCCTCGTTTGGGGGCGAGGTAAACCTCTCTGCTCCTCTCATGGGCGGCTGCGTCCCCGTGGCCACGCCCTCTGTGGACGGGCTTGTGCTGGGGTCTGTCCGCGTGGTTGCGCCCGGGGCCTCCCTGGCCGCGTCTAAGGAGGGCCTCTTTGTGGTAGCCACAGGCGGCTCCGTGGGCAGGGCGGCGTCGTACTACGGCCCCGGCGCCCCCCAGCCCCCTCCCAGCGGCGTCTACTTAGAGGTTCCGCCGGGCCTTGCGCCGGTGCTTAAGTCCATAGCCGCCAACGTCACCGCCGGTTGTGCAGATGCGGCGTGTAAGGTGGCCAAGATTAAGGAGTTTCTCTCCCACTTCCGCTACGACGGCACTATGGACTCTCTCTGGCCCAGCGTCCCGCCGGGGGTAGACCCAGTCCTCTGGTTTCTGCAGGAGGGGAGGAGGGGGGTGTGTATACACTTCGCCTCTGCCTTTGTCCTCTTGGCCAGGTCGGCGGGGGTCCCCGCGAGGCTTGTGGTGGGGTATGTCTCCGATGGCCCAGTGCCGGGGGACTGGGCGTTGACGGCCTTTAGCCCCCACGCCTGGGCTGAGTACTACGTCGAGGGCGTTGGGTGGGTCGGCGTTGAGGCCACGCCGCCGGGCTCTGCCCCGCAGTCTCTCCCCGTCGTGCCTCTGCGGCCTGAGGCCGTTCAGCCTCCTCCGCCTGGCCCCTCTCTGCCTCAGCTGGCCGCGCCGCAGGTGCCGGAGGTCCCCTGGCCCGTAGTCGCTGTGGCGGCCGCGGCGGTGGGGGCCTTGGCCTACTTCTCGGCGGGTAGGAGGGCGGCCACGGTGGGAGTTGGCGAGGAGTTTTTGGTGGAGGGCCCTAGGGGGTTCCCCGTGTATGTGGGGAGGAGGCGGGTGGGGAGGGCGCCCGTCGCTGTCGTCTTTCACAGGCCGGGGCTCTACGTGGTGCGGGCTGGGCCTCTGGTGTACTTGGTCAGAGTGGTGGACTACAGGAGGGTGGCGGGGGCCCTCTTTGTGAAACTGCTGAGGCGGCTTGGCCTCCCCGCCACTACTACGCCTAGGGAGCTCGCCGCGGCTAGGCCGGAGTTGAGAGAGTTGGCGCTGGCCTTTGAGAGGGCGCTCTTCGGCCCCGCCGTGTCTAAGGGCGACGTAGAGGCGCTGAGGAGGGCGCTATGATCTACATAGCGGCTGGGCTAGCCCTCCTTCTCCTCGCCTACTACGACCCCGCCTTTAGGCCGGCGGCGTACCCCCTGGCGGCCTTCTTCCTCGGCCACGGGGTGGGGTCTCTCCTCCACAGGCGCCGGCGCCACGTGGCTGGCTACTTCTCTACCTTCCTCGGCGTCTCGGCGGCGGTCTACCTGGCGCCTCTCCCCCTGTCCCTGTTCCACAGAGCCCTCTTGGTGGGGGTGGCCTTCGGCTTCTTTCTCAACGCGGCGCGGTTTTTCACTAGGCTGAGGCGCGTCTTGGCCCCCGTCTCAATTGCCGTGACGGCGGGGTCGCTGGGGGCCTTTCTATACGCCGTTGGGGCGCCCCTCCTCCCCGTGGCCGCGTGGGGGGTTGGGGCCGGCGCGGCGGCCGCCTCTGCGCTGGGGCTGGCGGGGGGCAGGCGGGGGAGGTTTTTCGCCAGGCGGACTGCCCTCTTCGGCGTCCTCGGGGGCCTGCTGGGGGTCCTCTACCAAGTCTCGGCGCTGGTGGGCGGCCTCCAGCTCTTTGCCTCAGTGGCCGCGGCGGCGGTGGCCTCGCTCCTACTTCTCGGCACAGAGGCGAAGTGGCCTAGGCCGAGGCTTTACGACGACGCGGACGTCCTCGCGGCTAAGCGAGTGGAGGCCAGGTTTGTGAAAACTGGCGACGTGGCCCTCCTCGCGGCGTATGTGGCATACCACTTGGCCAAGGCTGGTGTAGAGGAGGGGCGTGTGGTGGAGGTGGTGAGGGCGGCCTTGTCTTATCGGGACTGGGAGCCGTCTCCCTTTGCCCCGCCGCTTGTGGCTAAGCTCGTGGAGAGGGCCAATAGGAGGAGGAGGGAGAGGCACTTGAGGAAGGTGGAGGCCTTGCTAAGGCGCTATCTGTAGGGGATGGGGGTCTTAGCCACCACTTCTTCCACTAGGCTGCGGGGGTCGCCGTCTCTTGGGGATATTCTGTGGCTGAGCACCGCCGCGGCGGCCTTTTTCACGTCGTCTGGGACCACGTAGTTTCTCCCGTCGAGGAGGGCCAGTGCCCTGGCCATTTTGACGAGGGCGATGGAGCCCCTGGGGCTTGGGCCGTAAGCGTTTAGGGGGTGGGACCTCAGCGCCTGGACTATCTTCACCACGTACTTCAACACTGCGTCATCTACGTACACCTCCTCGGCCCTCCGCATCCAGCTTAGCAGCTCCTCTCTCCCCACCACGGGGGTCACATACGCCGTGGGGTCGTCCCTCTTCCACGCGATCCTCCTCTTGAGGATCTCCGCCTCCTCGGCCTCGCCTGGGTAGCCCACTGAGAGCTGGATCAGGAAGCGGTCTAGCTGGGCCTCTGGCAGGGGGTAGACGCCGCGGTGTTCCACGGGGTTCTGCGTGGCGAGGACTATGAAGGGCTCCTCCAGCTTGTAGGTCACTCCGTCCACTGTCACTTGGCGCTCCTCCATTGCCTCAAGGAGCGCCGCTTGGGTCTTGGGCGGGGCGCGGTTTATCTCGTCGGCCAGGAGGACGTTGGTGAAGACGGGGCCTTTGACGAACTCGAAGCGGCCCTCGTGGGGGCGCCAGACGTTTACCCCCACCACGTCGCTTGGGAGCATGTCAGGCGTAAACTGGATGCGCTTGAAGGAGAGGCCGAGCGACTTGGCCAACAGCTTGGCCAAGGTGGTCTTGCCCAGCCCGGGCGGGTCTGTGAAGAGGACGTGGCCCTGGGCCACCACCGCCGCGAGCAAGAGCTCTAGGACATCCCGCCTTGCCACGTAGAACTGCGACAGCACCTCCAGCACCTTTCTCACGGCGGTGGGTAAAAAGCTATTTAAAAAAGGTAGTTTGTGAAGCCCCTCCTCGCCACAGCCGCAATACTCCTCGCCACGGGCCTGGCCTTGGGGAACGGCGATGTGGCCCTCCTGGCCGCGGTGCCCCTCGCCTCTTACGCAGTAAACGCGTTGCTCCCGCCCCCGCGGATAGCCGTGGCTAAGAGGAGGGAGGGGAGCTACGTGGAGGTGTACATCCAGGGGGACAGACTGCCGGGCGTCTTGTACATATACGACGCCGCGCCGTTGGACGCGCCCGGCGGGCCCCGCAGATGGGCACTATTCAAGCCACCTCTTAAAAGGACGTTGAGGCTCCGGTACAGAGAGGAGGCCCCCGGCGGGGGGCTCGTGGTAGAGGTCTACAACCCGGCCATGACCAAGAGGGCGGTGGTGGTGTACGCAGAGGAGCCCCGCGCCGCGGCGCCCCCCGCCAAGCCCTGGGAGGGGGCAGAGGAGTTCGCCGAGGTGAAGCCCTACCAGCCCGGGGACCCGCTAAGGCGCGTAAATTGGCGCGCCTTTGCCAAAACGGGCGAGCTCTACGTGAACAAGTACGCCGGGTCTGAGCGGGGCAGGGCCGTGGTGGTGGTAGACGCCAGGAGGCTCAGGGGGGCCGTGGTGGAGGCCGCGGCCAAGGCGGCGGCCATCCTCGCCGAGAGGGGGTACGACGTGTCCTACTTCGTGTTAGGCCACGGCGAGGCCCAGGAGGTGCCCAAGTCCTTCACCCCCTCTTGCACGGGCAGGCCCCCCTGCGCCGACGTTGTGACATACGTGGGCTCTCTGAGAGACCCATGCCCCGTGGACTGTCTACGCGTAGTCTACATAGACGTGGCGGCCCGCAACCCCCTGGCGGCCATTAGGCGGCTCTCCCTCTACCGAGAGCTCAGAGCCAGAGGCGCCGAGGTGCTCACAGACGTCGAAAAACTGGCTGAGGTGGTATGAGGCCCCTATACGGCTTGGCTACGGCGGCTGTCCAATACGTCCTTTTCGTAGGACACCCAATCCTCTCCATATACCCCCGCGCCCTTGACCACTGGGCCAGCCCAGGGGCGTTCGCCGCCTTTCTCCTCATCATAAACCTCGCACTGAGCCTCAAGAGGCCCTACACGGCGGCCTTCGCCACCCTAGTCCTATACCTCGCCGAGGCCGCCTTGGCGTCTCCCACCCTAAGGCTCTTCGTCGCCCTCCCCGAGGTCCCCCCGCCGAGCCCCTGGCTTGGCCTAGCCGCCGCATTGCTGACAGTGGCAACGGCCGTGGAGGGCCCCCACGGCCTCTACCTAGCCGCCGCCGGGGCGCCAGCCGCCGCCCTACTCTTGGCCAAGGACTACGCCCCACGCCTAGACTACACAGCCGGCCTAGCCCTAGCCGCCATCGGCCTGGCCCTGCTCGTCTGGGCCACAAGGCCCGCCGGGAGCTAGGCGCTACGTAGGATTTTTTAAATTGGATATACGGCGTACTCATGACGTCGGTGTTGGAGTTGTTGGGTCCTCACGCCTACGGGCTTTGGAAATACGGCATAGGCCCCACCGACGACGTAGAAACAGCCATCACCAAGCTGAGAGCCACCGCCCCACACCTCGCCAAGTTCTTAAGCGAGGTTGCGCAGAGACGCCTTTGAAACTTTTAATAACGGACACAGTAGGTGAGGGGGCCCGTAGCTCAGTCAGGTTAGAGCGGCGGCCTTCGGAGCCGTAGGTCGTGGGTTCAGGCAAAGCCGCCCAAAAATCCCACCGGGCCCGCCAATCGCTCGCCCCGCGTCTCAACCTACGTCTAGTAGCTCAAGTCAACGTTAGTAAGAAATGACGTTCAAGAGACACATGTGACTGGCTTAAAATCGCGCACATATATTGCTAAGACAGGCTGAGAGCCAAAGCGCTGATGTTAAAGCGTAATGGCGGAGATACGCCCGTTGAGGCAGTATTACACCCCCGTGTAAATTTCGATACCCAGCCTCTCCGCTACCTTCTTCGCGTCTTCCTCGGCGTATGGCGTGATAATAACAAGTCTGTCTGGCCTTCTGCCCTCTTTCTCGGCGTATAGGTCGGCCTTCTTTTTGAAGAGAGACACTTCATACGGCCTGGCGTGCGATGTAATTTCGATGAGTATGACCTTGCCGTCTTTAACGGCGACGTCCACCTCCACTTCGCTTGGGAAGCCGAATACCCTCCCCTCTTCGTCGTACGTCGTCCAACGCTCCACTTTGAGGCCGAGCTCTCTCTCGACAACGCCCCGAAGGCCGTCGCGGAAGGCCTTCTCAGTCATCACGCCCCATCTAGCGCCCAGGGCGTCGAGACGGCGGAACCCCCTCTCCACCTCAGCCCTAAGCCTAGCCAATTCCTCCTCGACTCTCCCAATCCTCTCCTCGTGGCGGTCAAGACGCTTGAATATCTCGGCGAATAGCTGGTCATGCTGCTCTAGCCGCTTGAGAATCTCTGCAAACAGCTGGTCGTGCTGTTCCAGCTTCTTGAGAATTTCTGCGAAGAGCTGGTCATATTTTTCAAATCGCTTGAACACCTCGGCGAATAGCTGATCGTAGTGTTCAAACCTCTTATTCATGTCTTCCCTAAGCCTAGCCAGCTCTTCCCAAATTTTCACAAGCTCCTCCTCGTGTCTGTCAAGCCGCTTCAAAATCTCCTCTAGCCCAATTAGCCCAGCCACTGCGTACCTAAACTCCTCATCCTCCTTCAACAGCTTGAGAAGAGCGGCCTTAAGCTGAGAAAGATCCACAACCACGCATATGCCCAAGTATATAAGCCTGTACAGCGCGCAGACCGACGAGCGCTATAGACTTTGTCTAAGTCAGAGGGGCGGCAACGAAGGCAAAAGGCGCGCCATTATGTCCCGTTTGAAGGTGTTGTCGACTCGGAAGCTGGTTATATCAGGGGTCTCATCGCCGTTTAAGGGTGTGATAGTGGGCTGAGAGTTGTGGTGGGCCCGCCGGGATTTGAATTCCCGGGGTGTACCCTCCCGGGACCTCCCGGTTATCAGCCGGGCGCTCTAACCGGGCTAAGCCACGGGCCCTTGGGGGTGTGTTTTTCCATGTTTAAAAGTTTAAAGGTGGGGTTTGTGGGGGGGTTATGGCTGGTCTTTTGAGGTATGTGGCCGTGCGACTGGCGTTGGCTGTCCCCACTCTGTTGATTTTGCTCACGGTTGTGTTTTTTGTGCTTAGGGTCATCCCTGGGAACCCTATTGTGGCCATGGTGGGGATGAAGGCCCCCCAGGAGTACGTAGAGCAGTTGATTAAGGAGGCAGGCTTGGACAAGCCTCTTTACGTCCAGTACTTTGACTACTTGGCACAGGTCTTTACTGGCAACTTGGGCAGGAGCCTCATCTTTGGGAGGAGAGAGGTGGTGGCGGAGATTTTGGATAGGTTGCCGGCCACGGTGGAGCTCGCCGTTGCGTCGTTTTTAGTGAGCGTAGCGCTTGGCCACTTGTTTGGCTTTTTGGCGGCTAGGTTTGGCGGGTGGGTGGACTCTGGGGCTAGGGTGTACTCCATGGTGGCCTATGTCTTGTTTATCCCGTTTCTGGGCCTCGCCCTCCAGCTCGTCTTCTCAGTGTGGCTTGGCCTTTTCCCTGTGGCTGGGAGAATTACCCCGGGCTTGGAGCCGCCGAGAATAACCGGTCTGTACGTAGTGGACTCCATTCTCGCGGGGCGCCTAGACTCCCTCGCCGACGCGCTTTGGCACCTCGCCCTCCCCTCCTTCACCCTCGGCCTCGTGCTTTCGGGGGTCTTCACCAGGCTTATTAGGAACAACATGGTGAAGACGTTGTCTGAGGACTTCGTCGCGGCTTATAGGGCCATGGGGTTTGGGGAATGGGCTGTCCTCTGGAAGGCGTATAGAGCCGCCATTGTGCCCACGGTGACTATGATGGGGCTCCAGCTCGCCCTCCTGCTACAGGGGGCCGTGTTGACAGAGACCACGTTTTCCTGGCCGGGCTTAGGCACTCTCCTCCTGGAGCGGATACAGTACCTCGACTACACCACTGTACAGGGGACAGTGGTCGTTTTCGTCGTCATAGTCGTGTTGTTAAACGTAGCCGTCGACATCATCAACGCGTTGCTTGACCCAAGAGTGAGGAAGGGGGTATGATGCTGAGGGTTGGAGTCCTCATAACAGCCGCGGTGGTGGCCCTCTCTATCGCGGCCCCGCTCATCGCGCCGTACGACCCGACCAAGTCCGTGGGCGAGCCCCTGGCGCCCCCCAGCGCGGCTCACCTCTTTGGCACTGACAACTTGGGGCGGGACGTCTTTAGCAGAGTCTTGTACGGGGGGCAAGTGATCATCGGCGTCTCGCTTCTCGCTACAGCTCTCTCGGCGGCGGTGGGCTTCCCCCTGGGCCTCTTCTCGGGCTACATGGGCGGGCGGGTGGACAGAGGGTTGAGCATGGTGATGGACAGCATGTACGCCTTTCCCAGCCTCATCTTGGCCATTGCCATAGCCAGCGTCTTGGGGCCCAGCCCGTTAAACGCCGCAGTGGCCATCGCCGTTGTGTACGTGCCCACGTATTTTAGAATGGCGCGCAACGAGACTATGGTGGTTAAATCCAGCTTGTTCGTTGAGGCGGCCGTGTCGCTGGGGATGCCCAGGTGGAAGATTCTCTTCCGCCACATCTTGCCCAACCTAGTGCCCAGCTTCGTTGTCGTGGCCACGATCAATATCGCAGACGCCGCGTTGACCGAGTCTGCCTTGGCGTTCTTTGGCTACACAGTGACGCCGCCTACCCCGGACTGGGGGCTTGACCTCTCCAGCGCGAGGTCTTACATTGTGAATGGGGCGTGGTGGCTCTTGGCCCCCGGCTTCTTCATAATATTGACCGCCCTGGGTTTTTCACTGATGGGGGAGGGTCTTGGGGAGAGAGTGGGTAAAAAAGAGTGGTGAAAAAAGCTACCCGACTTTGATGGTCCAGTACCTGAATATCATTGTGGGGTCTGCCACTACCTGTATGCCCGGCCTCGTCGCCATGTACAACTTGCCTTGTATAAGCGGTATTATGGGCACGTCTTGGGCCAGTATGCGCTGTGCCTGTAGGTAAAGCTGTTCTCTGGCAGTCTGAGATATTTCCACCGACGCCTTGTCTAAGATCTGGTCCATCTCTGGGTTGCTGTACCCGTTTCCAAGCCACTTATTTGCGCCAGTCTTTAAAAACGGCGTTGTGTAGTCGTCGGGGTCTATGTAGTCGGGGTACCAGCCGAGCAGTGAGACCATCAATGCGCCGCTTCTGAGCTGTTGCACATATGTGGCCCACTCGGCAGATTTAACTGTGACAGCGATCATCCCCGTGGCCTCCCACTGTTGCTTCAACATCGCCGCGAGGTCTTTCTCAGTGTCGCCGTAGTGAGTAGGCGTGTACCACAGCTCAATGTTCAACTTCTTGGACTCGCTGTAACCAGCCTGTTGTAGCAACGTCTTTGCAAGCGTGATGTTGCAATCGCCGTACTTCTCTTTGAAGACTGGGTAAGAGCTCCACATGCCCTCTGGTATCAACGTGTACAGCGGCGTAACTGTGCCGCGGTAAACCACGTTGACTATGTCCCTTCTGCACACGGCCGCGGCGAGGGCTTGTCTCACTCTGACGTCTTTTAACTCTGGCATATTGAGGTTGAGCACTATGTACCTAATGAAGGAGCCCGGTATTTCCACTATGTTGAACTTGCCCGAGGCCCTCAGCGCCTCTACGTCGGGCGGATTTAAAGTCCTCCAGGCAATGTCCACCTCCCCTCTCTCAAGGGCAAGTCTTAGAGTGGTGGCATCTTTATAGAACCGAATCACTACCCGGCCAACCTGGGGCTTGGGGCCGTAGTAGTAGGGGTTTGCCTCAAGGACTATCTGCTGGTCTCTCACAAAGCTCTTAATACAGTAAGGCCCCGCGCCGCCCGCCGTTTGATCTGAGTCAATCTTGTCTGGAGCGTATTTGGGATGCACCGGGAAGTAGGGCGGCGTAGCCGCTAGGGCTAGGAAGTAGGAGACTGGCTTTTGTAGGTAGAATACCACCGTTGTAGCGTTAGGGGCCTCCACCTTTTCTACGAAGTCTGTGACAAGCCACGCGGGGTCGCCGTTTATCTTCATCACGCGCTCAATAGACCTCTTGACGTCGGCCGCGGTCAGCGGCGTCCCGTCGCAGAACTTGAGATTCGGCCTTAGCTTAAAGACCCACACCTTGCCCCCCTCGAGCACAGTCCAACTCTCGGCGAGGTCTGGCTCTATCTCCGTAGTGCCTGGCTTATACCTGACGAGGCCCGCCATGGTGTTGTACAAGACTTCCCAAGTGAAGAAGTCGTAGGCGTTTGCCGGGTCGAGGTCCGTCACCTTGTCTGTGACGCCTATTGTGATGGTCAAAGGCGTTGCCTGCGGCGTAGTAGTCGTGGCGGGGGTAGTGGGCTGGGGGGTGGGAGCCGTGGTAGGTCGTGCCGTGGTGGGGGCGGCAGTGGTTGTGGGCTGCGCTGGTTGTTGAGCTAGAAACACGGCGGCGATTGCTAATACTATTACTAATATGGCGATTCCAATTGCCAAGTATTTGTTCATGTGAGAGAGATGTAAGTGGGTTATATTCTTTAAGCTGTGTCTTTCTTTGGCTGTGAGGCGCGTGGTAGCCGTGGTTGGCGTGGCTAGGTTTGTGCGGTACTTCATCTTGGGGCATCTCGCAGTTTCTCTGCCCATCGCCTTGGAGGCCTCCGCTGGAGGCGCGGCGGGGGCTGGCGCAGTGTTGTCTCTGGCGGGGCTTATATCTCTCGGCGCCTCCATTGCCTACAGCGTGGTGGGAGACGTAGTGAGACACGCCAGGGGGCTTGCGATCAGCGAGACCGCGTTTGCCCTCGGCCTCTTGGCTTTGGCCCATGTGAAAAATCCTTGGCTTTTGGCCCTGGCGCTTGGGCTGGGGGGCATGGGGACTTTGGGCCCCGGCGCCACTAGGGGGGCCTTTGTGCCTCTCATATTGGCCGTGATTAGAGATCACAGCAAAAGCCACGTGGAAAGCGCCAAGGCCATCGGCGTTGTGAACTCCATATCCACATTAGGGGGCATACTGGGCTCTGCTACGGCCGGTTTCACCGACTTGCGCCACTCTATACCGCCTTACTCGGCCGTGGCCCTTGGGACAGCCCTCCTAATTGCCGTGGCGCTGGGGCGGGGCGAGAGAGTTAGGGCAGTGAACCCGCTTAAGAGAGTGGCAACTAGGGGGAGAGAGGTGGCGGGCTACTCTCTCAGCCAATTCGTGGCCGGGGTGGGCATAGGTCTCTCAATGCCCCTCCTCTCTCTGTGGCTACACGCATACATGGGGCTCGACGAGGCAACAATAGGTCTCATCTTCGCGGTGGGCAACGGCGCCTTTATGGTGTCTTCCCTCTTCGCGTATAGGCTCGTGGAGGCTCTGGGGCTTGTAAGAGCCGCCGTGGTGAGCCGCGTGGCCTCGGGCATGCTCTTGGCCTCATTGCCAATTTTCAGAGAAGTAGTGCCGTTCGCAGTGGCCTTTGTCTTCTACAACGCCGCGGTGGGCATTGGAGGTACGGCGCGCTCCTCCTACATCTCCTCCGTGGCGCCCGTGGGCAGCGAAGCCACTACGCCCGCCGTTTCTAACATAGCCATTAGGGCGAGCTCTGTGCCCTCGGTGGCGCTGTCTGGGTACATAATGGAGCTGGAGCCAGCGGCGGCGATGCCCCTGGCAGGCCTTATGCTAATAGCCGCGGGGGCCATAATGTGGAAGATGTTGAAAGAGCCCGAGGAGTTTACACACTAGCTCCGTATCCTCCCCCTCCTGGGGTTTCTATTACCACCTCGTCGCCCTCCTCCAGCTCCACAGTGGCGCTTTCAATTTCCTCAACGGCGCCGTTCTTCCTTCTTATCACAACTTTGGCAGGCTTGCCCGGCTCGCCGCCTTCTAGGCCCCAGGGCCCCATTTTGAACCTAGAGGCTATTATTGAAAGCGTCGACTTTGACAAGACTTTGAAAGATCTCACTATGCCGTCTCCCCCCGGCCACTTGCCGCGCCCACCGCTCCCCTCCCTTATCTTATACGCGGTGAATTTTAGGGGGAACTCCCTCTCCGCGATCTCAATCGGCGTGTTTAACGTGTTCGTCATATTTACATGGACGCCGGAGACGCCGGGCGAGCCGGGCCTCCCCCCAGTGCCTCCCCCCACCGTCTCGTAGTAGGACCAGTAGCGGCCTTTCCAGAAGCCGCCTATCATGACGTTCATCATAGTCCCAGAGCCCGCGGCGGGTATTCTGCCCCGCAACGCCTTTGACAAAGCGAGGAAGGTCACGTCTGCCACCCTCTGGCTCGTCTCCAAGTTGCCTGCTCCCACGGCGGCTGGCTTGACGGGGTTTACCAAGGTGCCTTGAGGAGCCTCCACGCTTATTACCTCGTAGAAGCCGTGGTTTGTGGGTACGTCTACGCCGAGGGCTGACCTAACTGCGAAGGAGACGGACGAGAAGGTGACTCCAAGCACGGCGTTTACGGGGGCCTCCACTTGTCTACTTGTCCCCGTGAAATCCGCCTTGATGCCCCTCTCCGATATCTCCAGGGCTATGCGTATGGGGAGGAGCTCGCCTCTCCAGTCGAGGTAGTCCTCCGCCCTGTAGACCCCCTTGGGCCACTTCTCCACCTCGGCCAGAGTCAGCCTCCTCCCGTATTCAACGGCCTCCTCCCAGCCCTTTGCCGCGTCGCCGAATTTTTCAAAAAGGTCTTTTACCCGGGCGGCGCCTACTCTAGAAGCCGCCAGTTGCGCCTCTAAGTCGCCTCTTGCGTAGTCCGGGGTTTTAAAATTGGCTAGGATTATTGCCAAGACCTCTCTGTTGAGCTCGCCCCTCCTCAGTATCTTTACCGGGGGTATTACCACGCCCTCTTCGTACAAGGTCTTGGCCGCCGGGTTGAGAGAGGCTGGGAGAGGCCCTCCCACGTCTACGTAGTGGGCCTTGGAGGCTATGTATGCCACAAGTCTGCCCCGCCAGTGGACTGGGTACAGCACCATGACGTCGTTGAGGTGTGTGCCAGAGATGTAGGGGTCGTTGGTGAGCACCGCGTCGCCCTCCTCCAGCTCCACGCCCTCCTTTGACAAATAGTGCAAGAGGTTTTTAACGCCGACGTAGAAGGAGCCTAAGTGCACGGGGATGTGCTCCGCCTGTGCCACAATTCTCCCCTCGGCGTCTACCACAGCCACGCTGTGGTCCATCCTCTCCCTAATGTTGGGAGAGAAGGCGGAGTTCCTAAGCGCTATTCCCGCCTCCTCCGCGATGTACTCAGTGGCCTTGAAGACGAGCTCCCACTTCATAGCCTCATCTCCAATACGCCGTACTTCCCCACGGCCGCCTCCCACCGCGGCGGCACAACGGTGGTTGAGTTGTCCTCGACTATTAGGGCGGGGCCCTTTACTCTGTAGCCCAGGGGTAGCTGGGCCCTCTTGTACACCGCCGCCTTTGTCCACCCGTCGAAGTACACCTCCCTCTCCCCCACGTCAGGCGCCCCCTCCGACGGCGGATCTCTTAGGCGCGGCTTCGCCCGCTTGACTACGGCGAAGGCGCGGATTGTGACTACCTCCACCTCTCTGTCCAGGGTGAAGCCGTAGGTGGCCTTGTGCCGCTCCTCGAAGGCCCTCTTCACCGCCTCGGGAGATACGTCGGCGCCTAGGGGCACCGTCAGCTCCCACCCCTGGCCTTTGTACCTCACGTCTGCCAGTCTCACGTAGTAGTCGGGCTTGTAGATAGACAGCTGTTGCTCAAGCAGGCGGAAGCCCTCCGCCAAATCGCGGGGATACGCCATGCGGGCCTCGAATTTGAAGTCCGCCATGAGCATGCCAAGGGAGGTAAATACGCCTGGCATAGGCGGTATCAACACCCTGCTGATACCCATCTCCTCAGCCACCTCTGCCGCGTGTTGCGGCCCCGCGCCGCCGAAGGCCATTATGGCAAAGGACGAGGGGTCGAGCCCCCTTTCCACTGTGACCAACCGTATAGCCCTCGCCATTTCTAGGTTTATCAACTTTACAGCGGACGCAGCCACGTCGACGGGGTCCCCCAACTTGGCCAACGCCTTCTCAGCCGCCCTTGGGTCCAGCTTGACGGCGCCGCCGGCTAAGGCCTCGGGAATTCTGCCCAAGACCAAGTTGGCGTCTGTCACCGTGGGCTCTGCGCCGCCTCTGCCGTAGCACGCGGGGCCTGGGTCAGCTCCAGCGCTGAGGGGGCCCACCCTCAGGGCGCCCCCGGCATCTCTCCAGATAATCGTCCCCCCACCCGCCGAGACCTCGGCCAAGTCGACGAAGGGAAAGCGGACTGGGTAGCCCGACCCCTTGACTATCCTCCCCTTGTGGCTCTCTCCGCCCACCTCGTACTCCGTGGTGATAGAGGGCTCGAAGTCTACGACGACGCCGGCCTTGGCAGTGGTGCCGCCCATGTCAAACGACACAACTCTCCTTTCCCCCAACGCCTTGGCCAACTCTGCCGCCGCCACTACTCCCGCGGCGGGGCCCGACTCCACCAGCTGGACGGGGCGCCGTGCCGCCTCTTCCACGGTGACTAAGCCCCCAGAGCTGGCCATTACGTACATTCTCCCGCCTCTGGAGCGGACGTAGCTGTCCAGCTTGGCCAAGTACCTCCCCACCACCGGCATCAGCGCTGCGTTTACCACGGCAGTGGAAAACCGCTCGTACTCCCTGGGCTCCCACGCCACTTCATGAGAGGCGGTGACGTACTCGAAGTATTTGCGCAACACCTCCGCCGCCCTCCTCTCGTTGTCTGGATTTGCGTAAGAGTGTAGAAACCCCACCGCGGCCGCCACGGCGCCTGCGGCTCTGGCCTTCTCCGCAAGCGTAGACACCTCGGCCGGGTCGACCTGTTTTTCCACAGTGCCGTCTGGCAGAGTCCTCTCCTCTACCTCAAACCGGAGGTCCCTCGGCACTATTTGCCTAGGCTTTTGGAAAAACAAGTCGTAAAGCTGCGGCCTATTCTGCCTGCCTATCTCCAACACGTCTCTGAACCCCCTAGTGGTGAAGTAGGCCACTTTGGGGAGCTCAAGCCCCACCTGCCCCAGGAGGGCGTTTGTGCCAATGGTAGAGGCGTGTAAGACCTCGGAGAATTCCAGCCGCGAGAGGCCCTCCACCACGGCCCTCTCGGGCTCTCTTGGAGTAGACAAAATCTTAAATGCCGCCACTCTGCCCTCCTCGTCTACAGCCACGAAGTCTGTGAAGGTGCCGCCTACGTCTACTCCGACGATCATCTCCTTCTATAAAGCAAGACGCCCAAGAGGCCGATGGCCGCTAAGACGGCCAAGTAGAGGCCAGCAGTTAGGCGGCCGTATTGGAGTATGCTAGTCATTATGTAGGGCGCAGTGCCGGCGAAAATTGTGTTGCCGAATTGGTATGCAGTAGAGACGCCGGTGTTTCTCACAAGTGTGGGAAATAATTCTGCGAGGTAGGCGGCTTCAGGCGTGTAGACAATTCCGTGGGCGATACCTGTTAATATGGCCAGTAAAAACAGTGTAGAGACATTCGAGAGACCTTGTTCCACGAGCAGGGCGGCTATTATAAACAGCAAAAAGCCAAAGACTATTGGGGGCACATTGCCTATACGCTCTGCGATAAATCCGCTTGCGATAATTCCGAGGAGATCAAGCACCGCGAATATCACCACTAGGAGGAATCTAGTGGTCGCATCTATGAGCTTCAAGGCGCTTGCGACATTTGGCAAAAACGTGTTTCCATAGTAAAACACCGCGCCTGCCGCCCCAGCTAGAAAAATGCCCACTATGAGAGGCTTCCAATATCTTGTGAATACATCGCCGATGGGGTTAGACGCCTTTTCCGCCGCGCGCTTGGCCTCAATATATTCAAAGGTTTCGCCAAATCTTAGTCTGAATAATAGCCCTATAACCACTAGGACTAGCGATAGCATAAATGCAACTCTCCAGCCCCACGCCGCCGTCGCGCCTTCGCCAAAGGCTTGGACGAAAGCCAGCATAACGCCGGCAGCCAAGAGCAACCCAAGAGGGACGCCGCTTTGGACAAACATCATAAACAAGCGTTTGCGTTTAACGTTTTCAAATAGGTAATTTACCGCCGTTCCCCACTCACCTCCCAACGCCAAGCCTTGTAAAAGCCTGAGCACTATTACCGTAATCGTGGCGGCGAGCCCCCACTGCGCGTAAGACGGCACCGCGCCTATAAGCGCCGTGGCGAGCCCCGCCAGAGTCAAAGTCCAAAACATGGCAACTCTCCTCCCATAGCGATCGCCTATGTAACCAAAAAGAAGCGCACCTATGGGGCGGGCAAAAAAGCCTAGGGCAAAAGTGAGAAAGACGTTTGCCAATTGCACCAACGGATCCTTAGATGGGAAAAAGGCGGCTCCCACGTAGCTCGCCGCTACTGCGAACAAAAATGCGTCATACCACTCAAGCACAGTTCCAGAGGCAACACCAATAACGAGACCCGGAGATATTTTTACCGACATAAGCGAAATTTATAATGTATTTTTAAGTATCACACATAAAATTGTTCATGGCATAAGGAGAGAGCGGTAGCCAAATTCCCAACGATTTTTCAGCGCCTAAAAGTTATAAAGCTGGTGTAGCAACCCACTCCGACCCCCTCCTCCGCCCCAGGTTGCCCCGGGGCGGGTCATTGGTTCCCCGCATCTATTCGTTGCCACATCTGTCATCTGCGGGGCAGTCGGGGAGGCCGGAGTTCCCCCCATGTCGAATGCCCGGGGGCGATCCCCCGGGCGACAACGCATGTGAGAATGAACGAATGGATTTATATGGATTAACTCGGCGTTAAGACCGCCAGTGGGGAAAAAGAGGGGTTACCCAACTTCTCGCGGGCTCTCTTTTCGATGTTGTATATCGCAACTATGTCTCTCCCAGCCTCAAAGCCGCATTTGACGCATTTCACTCTTCTATGGCCCACTTCTTCCATCTTCCCGCCGCATTTGGGACAGGTCGTAGATGTGCCTCTCGGCTCCACCTCTACTACCACTACGCCACGCTTAGCTGCCTGCCATTTCATCCACCATAGCAGGCGTCGGTATGCTAACAGCATTAGTCCCACGCGGTGTTCCTTTGTCAGCTCCCTTATTGCCTCTTTTAGGCCTGTCAAGTCTTCCACTGCCACCGCATACTGCCTCTCCCTTGCCTCTTCTACAATCCTTTTCGCAGTCTTCTTCGCCCAGTCCTCCACGATGTCTCTCGCTTTTTTGTGCAAGCGGCGTATCCTCTCTCTTATGCCGCCTCTCCTATTCCACGGCGTGTAGCGCGGCGCCGAGTACCTCCTCTGTAGTTTCTCAGCCAGCTCTCTCAGTCGCATGGCTTTCTCCACCGGCGTCTCCACCTTCTTCACCCACTGCGAATTGCCGTAGTAGACATACCGCTCGTTTATGTCGACGGCGATTACGCCCTTTGGCTTAACAAGCATGGGCTTCGGCACCTCCACCGCTATGTACAGATACATATCGCCGCCGCGGTACACCAGCTTAGCCTCTTTCCACTCTCCTTCCTTGTACTTCTCCTCTATGCCTACCACTCTTGCCTTGTATCCACCCGTGACGTATAGGTAGCCGTCTCTGACACGGTACGCATTCTTGTGAAGCCACATGTGCAAAGTATTCACCACCGGCATCCTTCCCCTAGCTCCGCTGGCCAAGTACGACCTCACTATTGCTAAGGCCTCCCTATAACACGCAGAGGCTATGTAAGACGGCAGTCCCATGGTCCTCAACTGCTCGTAGACGGCCCTGTATATTTTAGATAGCGTCGGTGGGCGGCCCTTCGCCCTTGCCGCTTCCACGGCCCACCTTATCGCCATGTTCAGCCCGTCGCGGTATCTTTTCAGTAGCTCAATCAGCTCAGGCGTCGGCTCCACCTTGGCCTTTACCGTCGCTATCAGCTTGTCGGTTTTACAAGCCATGGCCGACTGTCGTTATAGCTCATTATAAGCCGTTTGGTGAAACTCTTTACAATTGACAGAGTAGGCTGAAAGTAAGAAGAGGGAGGGGGAAAGGGGTTAACCCAGCGGGTGTCTTATTGCTTCCAGCTTATGGCCCTCAACGCGCCGCAGAGCCGCTAAGCGGCGTCTACGGAGAGGCCCACGGCCGCACACCCCTTTAAATTGAACAGGTTGCCGACTTGCGTGCAAGTCCGCCGCCGTTGACTCGACGTCTTCTCTCAGCGGGAGACGCTTTACAGACTTGTATCACAAGTCAGCAAAGGGGGCGACGGCGTGTAAAAACGGCGTAGCGACACCGCCAACTTGCAACCAAGTAGGCAAATTGTTCAATTTAAAGAGTGGGCTGGGTGAGTTATGGTAATCTGCTTAACGTCGGGCGAGGCGCGGCGGCTGGACTTGGACTTCGACGCTGTGCTGGTGTTTTGGCCAAGTCTCCACATTTCGGCGAGGAGGGCCCTCGCCGCAAGGGGAGTGGACCCAGACGCGGTTGAGCTGGTAAACGCAGTACAGCTGGCGGGAAGGGCAAGAAGGGCCGAGGTAGTCGTGTTTGCAGACTGCCGATACGCAAAACACAGGCAATACTTGGAGCAGTTCTACCAACTCGAAGAGGTGGGTTAGCTCCCGCTTTTTTCCTCCTATCCTTCTACGGCTTCATTCCGCCTGAACATGGGCCATAATTTTAATATACAGTTAGCTTCTACTTCTATGAGTTTTGTTGCTTTTAGTAAGGGGGTTGTCTTTGTGCTAATTGTCGTAGTTCTTGCACAATACGCGCTAGCCTTAGATGCCCAGCGGCAGATTTTACCGCCTATGGCGGATGTGGAATACGTCCTCCACGTAAACCCTGGCAAAGGCGGGTGGGTTGTTGTAAAATTTTGGACTTATGGTAGAGGAGAGGTCTCGTTTGGCATAGGCCAGTTTATGAGGGGCGTGGTGAATATAACGGGCGCGAGTGTGTCTTATACCTACGACCGCGCGCGAGGCGTCATTACCCTTGTCGTCGGGGGTAGGGCATGGGCGTGGTTCAACTACACATTTCCAAGACTTGTGTGGTACTACCAGCCGTCCTATGGCGGCTATTTGCCTAAGAGAGTGCTAATAGTCGACGTTGGGGCAGACTATGTACAAATGTGGCCTAAAGAGGCGTTTTTCCAGCCTTACACTCTGACGCCTAAGACTGTCGCCATAAGACTCGACGGAGTGTTAAAGGAGTGGTATGTCGTAGCCGCATACAGCCAGAGGACTGAAGACTTGTTGTACTTCGAGTACAATATGTTCCTACAGTCGCCCTTCCTAGCGGGCAAGTTGTACAAGCTGGCGGAGGCAAAGGCAGAGGGAGTCACTGTGTACTTCCCCATATTTGAGTCAAAGCTCTTGTTAAACGACTACCTCAACACAATGGGATACGACGGGACCTATGACCCACTCCTAGGCGCCCAGTACAAGGCCAACGTCATCGCACGCGGAATTGATATTATGATGAAGCTCCTAGGCCTCCCTCCCCCAGTCGACCGGGCGTATATGCACCCGCTTAGGAAGACTTTGCCAGAGGGGGCAAGGCCGGAGTCGGAGTACATTACCGACATGGGGCTGTACGGAGGCGTGTGGGTTTTTCACAACGACATGATATGGCGCATTGGCCACATACTACATCACTACGTCACTCCGTGGCTTACATACGTCTACGCCCTAGACTTTAGAGACACTCCCGAGCCCATATGGTATAAAGGCATGCAAGACTACGTGGGCTACGTCGCCGCCTCTATGGCTACTAACAGCTCTATCTACAACGGCTCTCTAATAGTGCCTAGGTACATACTGTACCTCCGCGCCTTTGAGGAGAGGAAGTACAGCCCTGGCACTATGTTGGGTGGCCCAAGCTGGATTAAGTACGTCTACGCCCCCTTGGCCATGTTCTACTTAGACAACATACTGAGAGAGAAGAGCGGCGGCGCCTTAGACATCTACAAGCTACACGGCCTCGCCGTGGCTAATAAGAAGTGGCAATTTGTAGAAGTCTCAGAGGTAGCCTCTATGTTGAAAAGAGAGTTTAAAATTGACATGTATAAATACTTTGACGAAGTTAGAGACCTCAATCTTAATAAGACTCTTTTAAAGAGATTTGTAGAAGAGGGCAAGTGGTACAGCTACTTTTACACATTTCTAGACTTTATACGGGAGAATTTTACACTGGCCCCCGACACACTATACGCCGTGTATCTAGAGTACGTGGCTTGGAAAGGCGACCCAGAGGAGACTCTATACCCCTTCAACCTCTGGCGTTTTGAGGAAATTTTAGGCGACTTAGTTAAGGCCCTCAATGGCACTAAGCCTCTCACAAAGGAGGCCTTTATCGCCGCTCTTAACAAGATCACAGGCGGAAAGTCAAGCGACTTCTTCGACTTTTACACAAAGACACGTTTAAACGTGTCTGCGTCAGATGTGGAGGCCTTCCTAAACGGCACTTACCCGAGGGTCTTGGGCAAGATAATTTCAGCCAAGAAGGTTATAAAAGCACTGCCTGTAGACGCTACAGAGTTTAAGAGAGAACTAGATGAGGCGTATGCACAGTTGAAGAGGGGCGACTACAGCGGCGCCGAGCTCCTAGTCGATAGGCTACTGGAGAAGCTGTATGAGACAAAGAGACAGCTGTACGAGGCTAAGAGGTTGCAGGGCGGCTATAAGGTGGGCAAGATAGAGATCGATGGAGATATTGGAGACTGGGTGGCAAACTCGGAGTATGTGCTAAATGTGACGAAGAGTAGGGCTGAGGATAGTTGTCCCACAATCCCCGGCAACGCCATTAAGAGCGTCTATGTGGCACATGACGACAACTACCTCTACGTGGCTATACAGTTCTTCGACAAGCCCTATTCGCCGCAGAATAGGATTCAGCTGGTTTTTGACAGAGATTTAGACCTCCGCACCGACAACGATAGAGTAGGGCTAGAGTTCGCTATTCCCAACTTGATTGGAGTAGAGACACTGGGCTTGGGCTATTTTGGAGACTTTGTAGAAGTGAAAATACCCCTAGAAACACTACGACTGATGGGGGTAGGCAGAAAGTTCTTGCTTAGGGTGTGGGTTGACACGTGGGGTATGGGTCTCCCGTACGATGTCCCCGGCTTAGAGAGGAGGTGTATGAATTCTCTAGATGTCGTCGTTGATTTGGACTCTTTGCCAAATCTTTCGCACGTCAAAGCTGTGGGTGCGACTAAGACTGTGACAACGACTGTCGTCCAGGTGGTTACGACTAGTGTTACAACTACTGCGACTAGGACAGTGACGGAGACCTCTGAGAGATTTACCACTATTACGCAGACTGTGGAAAAGACGGCCACAGTGGAGAAGACAAGTACTACGACTGTCGTGGTTGAGAAGTTTGACCTCTTGGGCTTGATCGCCCTCGCTGTAATGGCCATCGCCCTAATAGCGCTCGCCCTAGCCCTCGCCCGCCGCTCCCACAAATAGGCCCCACTTTTTCTCCCTCTCCTGTTCAATGTACTCCTCGCCCACTCTATGGCATGGCTTGCCCAGTGTGCGGCGGCAGAGCGGTGGTGGTTAGCCCAGACGGCGAGTATGTCTGCGTCCAGTGTGGCACAGTGATTGGGCCGGTGTATATGTGGCCAATCCGCCGCGTTGACGAGAGGCTGGCTGAGAAGGCGGCTGAGCTGTCGAAGGGGCTGAGGTTGGCGCTGGTGAAGAGGGGTGTCCCGCTGAGGGAGTGGCTTGAGCTAGAGGGAGCAAGGGCATGGCTAGAACAGAAGCGAAGACTCACCGCGTGGATTCCGCCTTCGAAGAGGGTGGAGTACTACATCGAAGCCGCTGCGGCGAAGCTTGGGCTTGGGAGGGCGGCGTTGGAGGAGGCTTTGGCGCTCTATAGGCGTCTGGATAGGAGGGCGCTTGTGGGAAAGTCGCCGAGGGTTGTGGCCGCCGTCATATACACCGCCACGTGCACCCCAGCCCGCGCCGCGGCTGAGGCGCTGGGAGTAAGCCCAATATCGGTCAAGGCTACTGTGCGTAAGCTGAAGCTGGCGGTAAAGATATGCGTCAGGAGGGGCGTCCCGAGAGGGGCGTAAACTACGCCTAGCCGCAGACAGAGAGCGGAGTGGCTGGGCAAATCCCCTTTTTTTGCCCCTATGATGTATACGCAACTCAGTGGTGTCCTTCCGCGTAAAGGGGGGCCGTGTTGAAGTTCTTCAAGTCGCTCAGGCTTATAACTCCAGGCCCCAGCCTGGGGGGCGTGGAGAGCATAGCAACATACCCAATCGCGAGCGCCGCCTCGCCGATACCTGACGAAGACAAGAGAAAGTTGGGCATCAAAGGCCTCATCATAGAAGGTGGATACGCCCTTACGCCGAAGGGCGAGGCTGTGGCCTTGGAGGTAGCGACGTGGAGTACGGGCTACGCCGGGTACATGCGCCAACTCGTGGAGCGGTGCGTCAAATTGTATCTCGCGTTAGGGCTACTCGCCTGGGCTAGGTAGTGCTTTTTCCCGCCCCCGGGTGCGGGCTACATTTTTACGTGCACGCCGCAGTGCGGCGCGCCGTTAAAGAGCCGCCCGTGCGCTGACGGTTAGAGAGCTGTGTGTTCTGCTCAACGGCGCCTCTTGGGGCTACTGCCAGAACGTGGATGGGAGGAGCGGGCGCAACAGGTGGACATATCGCGGGTGCGACGGCTCCGGCGGCGGCCACCGCCTAGTGGTGCCGCGGTGAGAATCAGGTACACAGACGTGGCCGTGGCTTTAAAGGCTTTGGCAGAGGGGGGCGACATAAAGAGGGTAGAGGCCGTGCTAAGAGGCTGTAAAAGCAAGTGGGGACCGCTTCATCCTCACGTAAGAGGCGAACAGCTTACGCCAGGCGGCGCCCCCTTATATGGCGTGGCGATGTGGCCGCGCCTCTTTCCGCCCCATTCGGGCTTGACGTTTGGCAACGCGCGTACAACAGCCCCTCCCCTTTACATTTCTTTCGTCAAAGCGGCGCCGACGCCGTTTTAAGCGTAAAACCTATTGTCCTTTACGGCGGCTACCCAGTGCTTTACTAAGTTGAGCCAGCCGTCAAGACCAATTAGGACCTCGAACGTCGCACTTTACACAGTTTTCAGAATTTCGATTTTGTCTAGAACAGTTTTGTCAAAATGGATATATAGAAATATATAGACGTATTACTTCGTCGAAACCGCAAGACGTGTGGCCGTGCCGCCTCTTCCACAGTGACTAATCCCCCAGAGCTGGCCATTACGTACATTCTCCCGCCTCTGGAGCGGACGCTAAAAGTTATAAAGCTGATATAACGACCTACTAGTGAGTGTTAGGAGGATTATAAGGTCGGAGGAGGTGACTAACGCGAAGGCGCTGGAGATCTTGAGGGAGTTGGCCTCTAGGTCTCAGCTCAGTGAAGAGCAGAGGAAGACTCTCGACTACCTTGAGAAAGTCGTTAAGAGGAGGGGGGACGAGGCCGAGGCCTTGGTGAAACAGCTCATGGAGCGCTTCGGCTTTACTAGAGTCACAGCTGCTCAACTGGTGAACTTGTCCATAGATTCGTTAGAGGAGCTGAGGGTCGTGCTCTCCTACCTGGAGAAGAGGGAGTACTCAGACTCGGAGCTGAAGGAGATTTTGAAGCTGTTGACTGGGCAATGAAAAAGAGGGAGGAATACGGCTACGTAATTGACATACTGCCGCCTGAAGTCGCAGTATACAAACTCCCCCCTAAGATTAGGCGAGACTTCCCCCACGACGCCACCTACGCCCACTTAGTGGGAGAGGAGCACTTCACTCTCCTGGAGGTCACCCTGAAGAGAGGCGTCTCTGTGGAGATAGGGGAGAGACTGTACGTGGGCCCCGGGGCCAGAGATAAGGTGGACAAAATCGTGAGGAGGATTAAATACGATGACCTTCAGCCCCAGGGCCGGGAGAACCTCGTCGCCATTGTTAAAAAGCTTGTAGAACAACAGGAGAGCCGCTTCGTGAAATGGCTAAACGAGGCAGGGCCCCTCACTCTTAAAATGCACAGCCTAGAGCTACTAAGGGGGGTGGGTAAGAAGAAAGTTCAGGAGATCCTCGAGGAGAGGAAGAAGAAGCCCTTTACCTCCTACGAAGATGTCAAACAAAGAGTCGGAATAGACCTGGTAGAATTAATCACGGACAGAATTCTCAGGGAAATCGCGGGGGAAGACCCCTACTACCTATTCACCACTCCGCCTCCCGCTACTTCACTCTGACTATTTTGAAGCGGTCTAAAATCTGCCACACCTCCACCTCTGCCCCCGGAGCCAGTCTCCCCTTGGCCTCCTCTTCCACGTACTTCATAGGCACCTCAATGGTCTTGTAGTCCCGCATGTCCATGAGCTGAATCACGTCGCCCGATATTGAGAGAACCTGCGCCGTGAATTTCTCAATTATTGGAACCTCGATCTGCGCATCCACTGGCAAACTGAGCGTCCTCTTCGCCCCATCAAAGACGCCCACGGCCACAACCCTGGCCTTGGCAGAGCCGTGTTTACCCGTCTTCGACTTCTCAATTTCAACAACACGGCAAGGCTCCCCGTCTATGACCACGTAGGACCCCTCCTTGAGCTCTCCCACTTCCACATACTTCGTCGACATGGCACCACAATCGGCACCTCTATTTAAGTATTACGCGAGGCTAGACGCGGGCCAACCTCCTTCGCCGCCCTAGACTACCCCATAGGCGGGCCACCGGCCCTTAGGCCCGGGGGCGTTCCCCCAGGCAATAACCCATGTAAAAGTGGGCGAGGAGGGTGGGTCGTGGATTATTCGCTACTAGTGCGCACTAGACGCAGGAGTAGTTGAGAATCTCTGCGCATTTTGGAATCTCCTCAGGAATCTTGGGAATCGCCTCGACGATTACTTTGCGGATTAGCGCCATTTTTTCCGTCATCATTTTCTCCACGGCCTCGGCTGTGACCGGCTGGTGGGGGACCCATATGTCGTAGTCTGTGACGAGGGCTATTAGGCCGTAGCACATCCCCAACTCTCTCGCTAGGTTTATCTCGGGGACAAGCGTCATGCCTATGATGTCGCAGCCAAACACCTCTCTCCAGATGCGGGACTCGGCCTTTGTGCTGAAGCGTGGCCCCTCGATACATATGTAGCACCCGCCGTCGTGAGTCTTGTTGTACTTCGACGCAGTCTCCACTAACACCTTCCGAATCTCCTGTGTAAAGGGCTCGAGGCCTATTTGCACGTGGCACGTCCGCGGCCCGTCGTAGAAGGTGTACTCGCGCCCCTTGGTCATGTCCACGAACTGGTCTGGGACGACGAAGTCGCCGGGGGCGTAGTCGGGCCTCAGCGAGCCCACCGCGCTGACCGCCACCACGGACTTGACGCCGAGGGCGTGGAGGGCGTATATGTTGGCCCTGTAGGGTATCTTGTGGGGCGGGTACTTGTGCCCCCTCCCGTGCCTAGGCAGAAAGGCCACTACCCGCCCGGCGACTCTGCCAACGATGACGTTGTCTGAGGGGAGCCCGTAGGGGGTGTGCATCTGTACCTCCACGGCGTTTTCAAAAATCCCAGGGTCGTACAGCCCAGAGCCCCCAATGATGCCCAGAGTGGGGAAGCTGTCAAACCCTATCTCCTGAGGCCTCCTAGGCGGTTGAGTCAGTTTCACAACCATGTCGCCTAAATTACCTACTTTATTTAACTATTATGACGCCAAAAACGCCTAGGGCGCCATTCGACGGAGGTGGGCTCGGGTTGTTAAACCCGTGTTTTCCGTAGAAGGGCCAGCCGGTGCCGCTCTCGCCGTATTTCATGACAAGAGACCACTCGTGCTTGTGAAAGCCAACCATGCCCTTGCCGCCAGAGCCGCCGCTCTTCCTATGCTGGCCCAAGTGCTACTTTGGAGTATTTGACGGCTGGCTAGCGCTTAGGCGAGGGCGTGTGGGCGAGGCTTTTATAGTTGGCTGTTCTAGCTGACATGTCTGAGGTATTTGCGCCGACGCCTACGGAGTTATTGAGGAAGTACGGGGCGAAGAGGCTGGGCGAGCGTTATGAGGTCTCTGCGTTAAATTTGCCCTGGGTTTTTAAACGCGAGGTAGAGGTCGAGATTTCGCCTGGTAAGCAGTACCGCATCTCCGGCGTAGAGGTGGTCGGCGTGTCTCCGCCGTGGGAGACATACGTGGCCCTTGTGGACAAGGGCGGGGAGTTTGGGGTGGGGTATGTGGCGACTCCCAGGAAGAGGATGTTTCAATGTATCCGCAAGCCCTACGCCTACCCCCTCGGCGTTAAAACGCCGCAGCATATAGTGGTTAAGCCAGTGGAGCTCCTCCTCACCGACGCCCCGGGCGTTGTGGAGTGCGTAGACAGAGCCTTCACCGCTGGCTACCTCGCCGTTTTTATAAATGCGCCTGTTTCAGTTGTTCAAAAGGCACAGGTCCGGATAGAGCCAGTCATCGAGGAAATGTTTAAATAGTGAGGAAAGTGTAGAGTTTGGAATGGAGATCAAGCTTCCGGGTCAAGACGCCGAGGACATAATTGACCAACTGCTCGGCGGGGGCGAAGACACGGCGCTGATGCAGACAATTACCAAGGAAAAGGCCTTGATTAGGATTAGGCTGGAGAACAGGAGGGGACACTACGTGACTATTGTGGACTTCGGAAACTCCGACGACGCAAAACAGCTGGGAATCAAAGACTTGGCCAGGGAGTTGAAGAAGAGGCTGGCGGCGGGGGGGACTATTAGGGATAGCTGGATTGAGATACAAGGCGATCACCGGCACAAGGTCAAG
Organism: Pyrobaculum calidifontis JCM 11548; assembly: GCF_000015805.1. Taxonomy (NCBI): domain Archaea; kingdom Thermoproteati; phylum Thermoproteota; class Thermoprotei; order Thermoproteales; family Thermoproteaceae; genus Pyrobaculum; species Pyrobaculum calidifontis. Next base: position 422,031 of record NC_009073.1, read on the forward strand.
AAGCTCTTAGTAGAGATGGGGTTCAAGGAGGAGAACATACTCATCGATGAGGGAGTCACTGAGACGTAAGGCGGAGGAGGCGCTGGGGAGGGGGGACTACAAGGCCTTGGCCACCCTCTGCCTAGAGCTACTAGAGGCCACGGAGTGGCTCGAGGCTTGGAGAAAAATCGACAAACTGGCCCAATCCAGCGGGGAATACGTCCTCGCCAAATTCCTAGCCTCAGCCTACGCCTTGGCAAACGACGGGATATACGGCGCACTGTCCCCAATGACGAGGGAATTCTTGGCTAGAGACATCGTCGTGTGCCTAGAGAAGGCCAGCCAAGTCTTAGAATCCCAACTTTTTTCCCAGCCCCTATAGGGGGCGTATTTCCACAATGGGGTTTTGAATGTGCACCCGCACCAAGAGGTGTTTCAGCTCCAGCGCCTCTGCCTTCTCCCTCTGCGCCTCGGTGAGCCGGCCTGTGTTAGTCTTTACTTCTACGGCGTAGATCTCGCCGTCTTTCTCGGCGAATAAGTCAACTGTGGCGAGGGCGCGCCTATAGGCGAGTAGGTGTATGTGGCGGCTTAGGGCCTGGAGCAAGGAGCCTAGCTCCGCCTCTATGCACTTCTTTACGCAAGGGGCGTATGCGCTGGCCTCGAGGGGCGTGGCGTCGGGCAGTCCCTCGAGACATCTGCCTCGCCAATAGCCGACTTTCACGTAGCCGTAGGGAGTGGCCAGCGTGTAGGCCAGCGGCCGCGGGGGCTCCGCAGCGCATTGGCCCTCCAGCGAGTGGTAGACCGCGGCCAGCTCCAGCGCTCTCACGAACTCCCCCGGCTTGAACACTCGAAGGCCCCTCTGCCTCAGCGCCTCGGCGGCTATGCACTCCCCCACTACGCCGACCTCTTTCACATCTTGGTCAAGGTGGGTATGCCGAGGATGTAGAACCCTGCCTCCAACACCGTCTTCACCGCGTTTACTAAGGCCAGCCTAAAGCCGCGGAGCGGCTCCTCGGCCTTTAACACAGGCGCCTTCTCGTAGTAGCTGTTGAACACTAGGGCGAGGCCGTCTAAGTACTCTGCGACGTAGTCTGGGCGGAGGGCTTGAAACGCCTCTTTCACGACCGTGGGCCACTCCGCCACTTTTACCACCAGGGTCTTCTCCTCGGGCAACATCTCCCCCGGTATCTCAGGCCGCGCTGGCGGGGCCTGGGCCTTCTCCAGTATGGAGTAGGCGCGGACATACGTGTACTGTAGGAATGGGCCAGAGTTCTGGCGCATGTTCAAGACGGCGTCCCACTTGAACTCTATGGGCTTCCTAGGACCGGTGGAGAGGAAGGCATATCTCACAGAGCCCACGCCCACCCTCTCGGCTATTACTCCCGCCACCTCTGGGTTAGCCTCTTTCACCAAGGCGGCGGACCGCTCAGCCGCCTCGTCCAAAATCTCGTCTAGGGAGATGTACTGCCCCCTCCTCGCGGACATCTTCGCCCCCGGCAAGTTGACCATTTCATAGGCGTAGTGTACAACGTTCTTAGCCGCGTCTTCGTGGCCTAGGGCGTAGAGGATTATGCGGACGTGCGCCTGCTCGTGGGTCTGCTCCGTGGAGACCACCCTAATAACCTTGCCCAAGCCCCTTTTCCACTGCCACAGAGCGTAGGCCACGTCCCTCGTGACGTAGAGAGTGGTGCCGTCAGACCGAGTCAAAGTGACGGGAGGTATGAACTTGGGGAGGTCCAACACCTCGTGCAACTTGAAGTCCTCCGCGAATTTGTCGGCGCGGAACACCACGGCGCCGCCCTTGTTTTCCACATACTGAGGCCACCTCCTCTGCAACTCTCTCACAATCCTCATGGCCTCGCCAGACCAGACGGATATGTCGCTCTCGTAGTCCCAGTAGTCTATCTCTATGCCAAGCCTCGCCAAAGTCTCCCTCTGACCCCTCAGCACAAGATCCACCACCTCTCTCACGGCCTCCCTCGCCTCGGCGTCGCCGGCCTCGTACCTCCTGTTGAGCTCCACGGCCTCTTGAGCCACATCTCTCTGCCCAAGGACCTCCACCACCTTGTTCACAAGGCCCCCCTCCACGTCCATCAGCCGCTTCAAGACCGCCACCCACTCATCAATCTGTGCAATTATCTCCCTCTTCTTCTCCTCCTCCCCCGCCGCCGTCAGCTCCTTCTTCAGTCTATTTATCTCCGCCACGGCGTTTGTGGCAGAGTATATGTAGCCCACCACTAAGTCCGGCTTAGCCCCCCGAGCCACGGCCTCCGCCGCCTCCTTCCTAACGGCGCGGTAGCCAATCGCTGCGTACATCACCTGGACGCCGCAGTCGTCGACGTAGAAGTGCGTCTCCACCTTAGCGCCGCAGAACTTCAAAAGCCGCGCCAGCGAGTCGCCCAAAATGGCGTTTCTCCCATGGCCAATGTGCAGAGGGTGGACGGGGTTGGCAGAGGTGTGCTCCACGAGGAAGGACCCCCCTGGACATACGTCTGACCCATAACGCCTGCCCATTTCAGCCACTGCGTCGAACACAAGCCCGGCCAGCCTGGCCACGTTCAACTCCGCGTTGAGGTACAAGCCATCTGCAGAGACCCACTGCAGATACTCAAGCCCCCAGTCCCCCTCCGCCGCCGCCTTCAACTGCCCGGGATCCACCTTGTACTTGTGGAAACGCGCAGTGAAGTAGCCAAACCTCTTCGCCCTCTCCACCTCGGGCACTTCGCCAATGCCAAGCCGCTTCGCCACCTCGGCCACCACTCTCCCAAACTCCTCCCTAGCAGGCTGTAGAGGGTCCACAAAGGCGAGTAATTCCCACTTATAAAACTTTAAAAACTCGTGCAAACGGCCGCCTATGGCTGAGGAGGTAAAGTTCTCGCCATACGAGGATGCAGTAGCCGGGCTAGTGGTACAGATACTGGGGAGGACAGGCGTGGCAGGCGAAGTAACACAAGTGAAGATCAGAGTACTAGAGGGGAGAGACAAGGGCAGAGTACTCACTAGAAACGTAAAAGGCCCAGTACGCCTCGGCGACATTGTAATGCTAAGAGAAACCGAAAGAGAAGCCAGGAGAATTACGGCAAGATGAAGATCCACAAGTGCTCCTTCTGCGGCGCCGACATACCCCCAGGCTACGGCATAATGTACGTAAGAAGCGACGGCACAGTACAGAGATTCTGCAGCAGAAAATGCTTCGTAAGCGCAGTCAAGTACGGGAGAAACCCCAGAAAACTTGCATGGGTAAGAAAGAAAAAAGCCAAAACTTCAAAGTAGTACACTTCTCCTCGTTATACCCGTAGTACCGGTTGACGCGCCGAGGCGTGAATCGGTAGATGTATATCAGCCACAAGCTATACACTTTGTACTCCTCGCAAGTGGAGTGTCGCCAAAACGACAGTTGCAGTAAAAATGTGAGGGAAAAATTAGCGTCTGACCGGGATGGCGTTTAGCCCGTGTTTTGCCCTAATCTCGTTGATCTTGTTTACCAGCGCCTCCAGCTCTCCTGCAGCTTGGCCTGCCTCAATTACCACCGCGGCCGCGGCGGCCACGTTTATCCCAGCCGCCTTTCCCAACTTCTCCTTAGACGGCACATAGACGTAGGGCACCTTCTTCTCCTCGCAGAGAAGCGGGAGGTGGGCAACAACCTCGGGGGGGTCCACGTCCTCGGCAATTAACACAAGTTTCGCAAGGCCGCGCTCCACGGCTTTAGTAGTCTCGTTAGTCCCCTTTTTGATCTTCCCCGTCTGCCTCGCAATTGAAAGTATCTCCAGCGCCTTCTCAGCCACGTCGCTCGGCACCTCGAATCTGACGTAGAACGGCTTCCCCGGCAGAGGGTTGGCGTAGAACGTCTTTGGGTCAATCGTCACCGCCATGGCCCCCTAGAAATAACCCAATATATAAACTTTAGGCCGCCTCTCTGCGGAGCTCCTCGAGCCTCCTCCGCTTCAGCGTCTTCACAGGCCGCTCCGCCACGACGCCCTGCGGCATAAACATTAGCACCAAGATGACGACTATGCCGAAGACCATGTACTGGAAGAAGACGGGGTCCACGTTGACCACCTGCCTAATCCCCTCCTTGTACAAGCTCAACAACCTATCCGCGGCGTAGTATATGCCTACCCCAACTAGCGCGCCCACGTTGTTGCCGCTGCCCCCAATGATCAACATGAGCCAAGCGTAGAAGGTGTAGAGTGGGACAAACTGGCCCATGTTTACGAAGTTGTTGTAGAAAGCCAGGAGGGCGCCGGCCACGCCGCTGAGCGCCGAGGCGACCGCCAAAACTCTAACCCTAAAGCGGACTATGTCTTTTCCAAATACCGCAGCCGCCGTCTCTGCGTCGCGGATAGCCCTAAGCGCTCTGCCAAAGGGAGAGTTGCCCAGCCTCTCCGCCACGAAGAAGGTCAACACGAGGAGCAAGACGACGACGAGGGCGTACCCCCAGGGCCTGAGCTCCCCCATCCACACAAAGGGATCCGGCACCACGGCACCGAAGACCCCGCAGGCCAACTGGGGGGTGTAGGTGGTTATTACTCTAATAGTCTCGGCGCTCACCAAGAGGAGAATGCCTAGGTAGTCCTCGCGGAGCCTTATGGCCGGCCAACTCATCACTACGCCGAACACCCCCGCCAACGCGGCGGCTATGATGAGAGCCATAAGGAAGAACGCCACAGCCTCCAGGGGATTGGAGAGGAAGATCCCCTTTATCACATCGGCCGCCTGGTACTGATAGGCGGTGCAGTACGCGTCGAGGTTTGCCAGGGGGTTTATCCCAAGTCTGCTCTGTATAAGGCCGCCGTATAGGAGGAGCGCAACCTTAGTGGCAATTCCCCCAACGGCGAAGGCCCCCAGCGCCAAGAACATGACTTTGCCAAACTGCGGCAGGCCCAGGTACCCCACCTCTAAGTTGAGGCTGAGGACGTATATAGCGTATATAGCCGCTATGGCGACCGTCTCTCTTATAAATACATCAATTTGGAGAAACATATCACCTCCCCCGCTTGGTTAAGAGTGAGACAAGTCCCTGAGGCATGAATAGCAGAATGACAATGACGATGGAGAAGGGTATGATCAACTGAAACTCTATGGGCACGTTGAGGGGGGCCAGGATATATGCTGCGCCTAGCACTGTGCTAAGTCCCACCACGTATCCGCCTAAGAGGCCGCCGAATATGTTGGAGAGACCGCCCACCACAGATGCGACGAAGACAAGGGCGAGCCTCAGCCAGCCCAGCTCCTCAGTCATGGGGAAGAACATGGCCATGTACACCCCCGCGAGGCCGGTCACGGCGCCTATTAAGAACCACGCAATGGCAAAGACGGCCTCCACGTTTATCCCCACAGCCTTGGCCAAGTAGATGTTGTCTATGCTGGCCCTCATGACCACTCCGTACCTAGTTCTGTAGAGAATGAAGTAGAGCAGAGCCGACACCGCGGCCACCGCCAGCGACGTGTTTATGAGAGAGGAGGTCAAGAAGTCGGTGCCAGGCCACACAAATTCGTAATTTGCAAGCAAGACGTTCCTAGTCAACACCTTGTACGTATTTTGCACATAATCCGCCGCTATGGCCACCGCAGAGAAGAGGACAAAGTGGACGCCGAAGGAGGCGATCATGAGCGCAGTTATGCTAGCCCCCCTCCGAATCATTGGCCTAAAAACCGCGATGTAGGTAGCCACGGCGACGGCCCCGCTCATCAGCACTACTAGAGGGAGAGAGAGGTAGACGCTTGCGGCAGCACCACCGAGAAGGAAGACGATGGTGAAATAGCTCACGTAGGCCCCCACTGTGGCCAAGTCGCCGTGGGCAAAAGACGGTATCTTAGTAGTGATGTAAGTGAGGTTTAGCCCAAGGCCTAGCAATGCGTATATGTTTGAAAATATTATAGCCCTTGCAAGAGTTGGGTAGTCTATGAACAAGTCCATGCACCCCCAAAAAGACCTATTAAATAACTTTTAGTACAATAGACTACATTTATCTATATAGATGAGCAATGCTTTTATATACCCGGTCATGGGCCTCTATGGCGTCAAAAGCCTACATCTGGGTAGCAATCGCGGTGGTAATTATAGCCGTAATAGCCGCAGTGCTCCTAATGCAACAGCCTACTACACCAGCGCCCTCCCCCACGACGGCCCCAGCAACAAAAACCACCGCCACGCCCACAGCGACTACGCCTGCACAGCAGGTAAAAGTTGTCAAAATAGGCGCGTTGACGCCTTTGACTGGGGGGCTGCAGTCTTATGGCATTGGCATGAAGAATGCGGTGGAGCTGGCTGTAGAGGATGCTAATCAGATGTGCGCTGGTAAGGGCATTAAGTTTGAACTATTGGTAGAGGACACGGCGACTGACCCCAACCAGGCTTTGCAGAAGTTGCAGGTGTTGTACGGCAAGGGGGCTAGGCTAATCGCTGGCCCAATGTCTAGTAGAGAGGTAAGCGCGGTGAAGTCTTTCGCCGACCAAAACCACATAATCGTGGTTAGCCCATCCTCAACTTCCCCACTACTGGCGGTGGCCGACTGGGTGTTTAGAATGGTCCCCACCGACTTTGCCCAGGCCAAGGCCATAGCCGACTTGATGCAGAAGCTGGGCATTAAGAGGGCGGCCATTATCTATAGAAACGACGCGTGGGGCGTCGGGCTTAAAGACGCCATTGTCTCAGAGGCGCAGAAGTTGGGCATACAGATCGTCGCTGTAAAGGGCTATGACCCAGATCCCAAGGCTTTTCCACAGGCAATGCCCACAGTGGTGAACGAGGTGTCTAAGGCCATTGGCCAGCCTTCGCCAGACGCCGCGGTGGTCTTCCTCACTTTTGAAGACGACGGTGTGGCCGCCATGTCTGCCGCCGGCGGTGACCCCGTGTTGAGCAAAGTGAGGTGGATTGGGACCGACGGCTTTGCCTACAGCGAGGCTTTGATAAAGCAGGTGGGCCAGTACATGGCCGCCGCTAAGTTGCTTGGCACTATCGCCGCGCCGGACCCCAACGACCCCAACTACCAAGCCTTTAAACAGAAGTACAAGGCTAAGTACGGGAGAGACCCCGTGGCCTACGACCCCTACAGCTACGACGCCGCCATGATGCTCATGAAGATCGTATGCGAGCTCGGCACAGACGACCCAGACAAGGTGAAGGCCACACTAGAGCAGTGGGCCAAAGAGGGCAAGTACTCGGGAGTGACCGGGAAGGTGTACTTAGACGAATACGGCGACAGGGCCTACCCCAACTACCTCATATGGGGCGTAGTCGTTGAAGGCGGACAGCCAAAGTACATAGACGCGGGGTACTACTACGGCACAGATAGAAAGATCGTGGTCTACGACCAGGGCAAGCCCCTCTTCCAGCAGTAGCACATATAAACACCCACCTTTTTTGCCCCATGTCTTTTATACTTACGGCTGAGGGCGTTGTAAAACAGTTCGGCGCATTCCGCGCCCTAGACGGAGTGGACATAGCCGTGGAGAGGGGAAAGGTGACCTTGATAATCGGCCCAAACGGCTCTGGGAAAACCACCTTTGTAAACGTGGTGACCGGGGTCTACAAGCCCGAGGCGGGCCGCGTCCTGTTCTACAAAGACGGGCGTGCCGTGGACATCACAGGCTGGCCTCCGCACAAGGTCTTCGAAGCGGGCATTGTGAGGACGTTTCAAATACCGCAGATCTTCCTAAAGCTGACAGTACTCGAAAACCTCTTAGTGGTGGCCAGGGGGCAGAGGGGCGAGGGCGTCCTCCCCGCGCTCACGAGAAACTGGGTCAAGCAGGAGGAGGAGCTGGCGAAGAGGGCTTTTAAAATCCTCAAAGCCGTCAGGCTGGAGGACAAGTGGGACTCCCCGGCGTACCTCCTCTCAGCGGGGGAGCTGAAGCTCCTGGAACTGGCCAGGGCCCTGATGGCGGGCGCAGAGCTGATAATCCTCGACGAGCCCATCGCCGGCGTCCCCATCGACCAGGCCCACGAGGTCTTTAAAACTGTGAAAGAAATAAACCAGACGGGGACCACATTCCTCGTCATCGAGCACAGAATCGACATCGCCTTTAAGTACGTGGACTACGTATACGCCATGGCAAGCGGGAGAGTAATATCAAAGGGGACCCCAGAGCAAGTGGCCAACGACCCAAAGGTGAAAGAGGTGTACATAGGGGGCTAAACTGCACGACAGGGTTTGAAGCCTCTTTATTCTCCTTCTGTCGACTCGTGCCTCTTTTAAGTAAAGCGCGCCGTTTGGTTTAAAGCGTCGCCGTTAAGGCGGGAGGACAGCGAGAAAACACGCCGGGGGTGGGATTTGAACCCACGCCCCCGTATGGGGACGGGCTTAGCAGGCCCGCGCCTTGGACCAACTCGGCCACCCCGGCGTGTCTCGTGGTTTGTGTGTTTTTAAGTTTTGTCTCGCTGGGGAGCTACTTCGAATCTGTAGGCGTAGTAGTGTGTGTTTATGAGCTCCCAGTCTTTTTCTGTGAGTGCCCACCCCAGCGCGCCTGCGTTTTCCTCTACGTGTTTAATGTCGGCGGCTTTGGGGACTGGGACCACGTGGGGCCACCTCGTGTACCAGTTGAGGGCCACTTGGGCGGCGGTTTTTCCGTACCGTTTCCCTATTTCGGCTAGGAAGGGGTCTAGGGCTAGGGCGCCTCTTTCGAGTGGCGAGTAGGCGATGTAGAGCATCCCCTCCTTCTCCACTATGGGGAATATGTCTACCTCGTCGCGTCTGTGGAGTAGGCTGTACCTGTTCTCCACGGCGGCGGGGGGCGTCTTCTTGTAGCAGGTGAGGGCTTGGCGGAGTTGTTGGGCTGTCACATTGCTCAAGCCGTAGTGGTTGGCTAGGCCTTTCTCAACGGCGGCTTCCAGCGCCTTTACCACGTCGCATATGGACGCGCCTACTGGGACCCAGTGGAACATCGCCAGCCACACCCTCCTGCCCAGCCTCTCGGCGGAGGCGGCGAGGCGTTTGAAGACCTCCTCTGGGGTGGGGGCCGTGGGCTGGATTTTGGCCACTATGTACAAGTCTCTTATGTCTGAGGAGGCATATTTTACAAGCTCCTCGGCGTGTCCTCTGCCGTAGAGCTCAGAGGTGTCTACCAGGGTTAGGCCGAGCTCAAAGGCTCTGCGGAGCGCTTGTATCCAGTGGTAGTCCCGCGAGTCGTCTCTGTGCCAGAAGTCTCCGCCTATTCCAAAAGTCCCCACCCCCATGGGGGGCACGCAGCCCACCCTCTTGAGGCACTTCACATGAGTATTTGTATACATATTTAAAAATTTATGTGAAAAGTTTCTCCAATATGCCCCTCGCAGCGGCCTCTTTTATCTCGTGGGCTATCCTCTCTCCCATGTCCATGGGCTCGTCGAAGTAGAGGACAGAGTAGGGGGAGCCCACGCCCATGTAGACGTTTGTCCCAGCCACGATCCTCCCCGAGAATTCAAAGACGACGATGGTCATGTCGTCTCTTATTATGCTCTCGAGACAGTAGGGTCCCGCCAGCTCGCAGCTGACCTTTTCTCTCACTGCCTTGGCGAAGTCGACTCCGTACTTGTGCACCACGGGGAGCAGAGACTCCCTTAACACCAGCGGGAGATTCCCCACCACTACGAAGGTGGGCTCTACCCAGCCGAAGGTTCTCCCATCTACATTGGTCTCGTATCTGATGTCCATGCCGAAGATCTCCACTCTGTTGTACACCGGCGAGGCGAAGTAGTGGTAGTAGGCGGGCACGCCGAAGACGTATTCCTGAATTATGTAGTCGCCCTCCACCGCCTTGATCCTTTTGGCCAACTCCTCTCTGTTCTTTGCCACGAAGTACCCCCTGCCGCCCTTGGCGCCGAAGAGTTTGACTATTACGGGGCCCTCGGCCTCTTCGGCCCTCTTGTAGTACCTCGGCGTGGGTATCCCCGCGGCGGCCAGCAGCTCCATCTTCTTGTACTGGTCGGCCTCCCAGCGCAACAGCTCTCTACAGCCTAGGGTGGGCACTGGGGCCTCCAGCGCCTGTCTCCACCCCACGTACTCGACGTATGAGCCGTGGGGTATGAACAAGGCGTTTTTCTCCACGAGCTTCTCAGCGACGTGCCTAAAGTTGGAGAAGTCGGCGGTCCACACTTCGTCGATGAAGGAGAACTGGCGGTAGAAGTCGGCGTTTCTCTGTGCCACGGCTATTGTCCTAAAGCCGTACCTCTTGGCTCCCCTGAGGATTTGGAGCGCGGTGTGGGAGGCCACCGTGGCCACGGCCAACTTATCCAAGTCGTACCTCTTCAGCGCGGCGGACATGGCCTAGGCGTTGCAGAGCTTTTTTAAAGTTGCCGTAAACAATGTCCATGTTTTTCTAAAGTCTCCTCATCTGTCTAAATACTCCTCTTAACAATCTTAAACCTATTTTATAGACAAGACAAATATTGTGAATTTATATGTAAATATTTTAAAGTTTTAAATGCCTCAATTCTTTCTTATATGGCTAAGTATAAGATCGTTGTTTTATCTCCAGCGCCTGAGGCTTTGCTTAAAATGTGGGCAACCCCCATTGCCCAGAAGTACGGCATCGCCATCGACGAGGTGGAAGTTGTGACATTTTTTGAGCCAAATTACGAGGAGATTGGGCGACATGTGGCAGATGCAGACGTCGTGGTGGGGGACTACACCTTTAGAATTAAGATAGATGCCTCGCTCTGTGAGAAGATGTCTAAGGTTAGGCTTATTCAACAGCCAAGCACCGGCTACGACCACATCGACGTAGAGGCTTGCGCGAGGCGGGGCATCCCCGTGGCCAACATAGGTGGGGCTAACGCCATTTCTGTGGCTGAGCACACAATAATGCTGGCTCTCATGTTGTTAAAACGCGCCGTGTATGCCCATAGGAGGCTTTTAGAAGGCCAGTGGACGCAAGGGGAGCTCATGAACGTTATCGGCGAAGTGTTTGGAAAAACGTGGGGCGTGTTGGGCATGGGGAGGATTGGCCGCGAGGTGGCGGTCAGAGCTATGGCGCTAGGCGCCAAGGTAATATACTACGACGTGGTGAGAAACGAAGAGATGGAGAAGAGGGGCGCAGAATATAGGCCTTTTAACAGGCTATTGGCCGAGAGCGACATCCTCAGCATCCATGTGCCTCTGACCCCAGCTACTAGGAAGATGATCGGCGAGAGGGAGCTAAGGCTTATGAAGCCCACCGCCGTGGTTATAAATGTTTCAAGAGGCGAGATAGTGGACGAGGAGGCTCTCGCCAAGGCAGTTAGAGAGGGCTGGATTGCGGGGGCTGGAGTAGACGTGTTTTCAGTGGAGCCGCCTCCGCCTGATCACCCGCTTATTCAAGCCGCCAGAGAGGGGTACAACGTCGTAGTGACGCCGCACATCGCCGGCGCCACAAACGAGGCTAGAATGCGCATAATAAACGTGAGCCTTGAAAACGTGTTTAAAGTGCTCGCCGGCCTTAAGCCTGACAACGTTGTTAATATGCCATGAACGTCGCTGAGGCAGTTGTCAAATGTCTTGAGCAATTGGGGGTAAAGCGCGTATACGGCCTAATTGGCACGTCGATTCTCGACTTTGTAGACGCCTTGAGAGACAGCAAAATTAGGTATATTTCAACGCGGCACGAACAAGTGGCCGTCTCCATGGCCGACGCAGAGGGCAGAATCACCGGCAGGCCCGGCGTTGCCGCAGTCCACGCGGGGCCTGGCTTTTTGAACTCGCTCATATCTGTGGCCGCCGCGTATAAAGACGTGTCGCCGCTGCTCCTCATCTCGGGGGCCGTCAAGAGGAGGCTGGCCGGCCTCGACTCTTGGCTCGAAGTCCCTCAGCGGGATATCATTAGGCCATTAGTCAAGGGCGTCTACAGAGTGGACAAGCCCTTGGAAATTGGGAAAGTGATCTCGGAGGCCTACTCTCTCGCAGCTTCGCCTCCCCAGGGTCCAGTGTTTGTAGAAGTACCAGAGGACGTGTGGAACATGTCTTCGCAGGCGGAGAAGTGCGAGGTCAAGATTGCACCGCCGCCGACCGTGCCCAAGGACTTCGTAGACAAAGTCGCCGAGCTCTTGTCTAAGTCTAAGAGGCCGTTGATCCTTGCGGGAGGCGGCGTGAATAACGAAGAGGGGAGGCGCCTCCTCTTGGATGTGTCTGAGAGGTGGAAGATACCAGTCGCTGTGACAGGCAACGGAAGAGGGGCCTATCCGGAGGACCACCCGCTGTTTTTAGGCAAAGTGGGATTCGGCGGCGGTAACATTGTGGCCGACAGGGCTTTGGTCGAGGCAGACTTAGTGCTGGCCGTGGGCGCAGGTCTGTCAGACACGACGACGTACGGCTACAACTTCGTGCCCAGGGGGGACATCGTCGCCGTAAATTTGGACCCCCTAGCCGAGAAGAAGCCCGTGCCATATACGCTATACCACTACGCAGATGCCGTCGACTTTTTGAAAAAACTAGCCGCACTGGACCTTAAATATGAGCCAAGCGTCGAGTGGTTTAGGGAAATAGAGGAGTGGAAGGCCGCGTGGAACGCCCTGCTCTCAGAGGCCCTCTCGAGGAGCTACAAGGGGTTTGTAAACCCCTCCAAGTTCTTCCACAGGTTAAACAAGTCCCTCCCCCGGGACTTCGTCATGGTGGGAGGACAGGGCATGCACCTCGTCTACACCTTCGCCTTTATCACAGTAAAAGCAGTGAGGGGGTACCTCGCCGCGTTTAACCTAGGCGCCATGGGGTTCGCCTTCCCCGCGGCCCTTGGGGCAAAGGTAGTGGCCCCTGAGAGAGACGTCTACGCAGTATTAGGCGATGGAGAGTTTATGATGACTGTACAGGACTTGGAGACCGCGGTTAGGGAGAAGATAGGCGTAAAAATCATAGTAGTAAACGACAACGCATATAGAGTCCTCTACGCAAGACAGAAGGCGCAGAAAATGGGCCGCATCTACGGAACTCTACATACAAACCCCGACTTTGTAAAACTCGCCGAGGCTTTTGGAGTCGAGGCCATGTCAATAAGCCAAGACGAGGAAATAGAAAAAGCCGTGAACTTTATTACAAGGCCAACGGACAAGCCCCTCCTATTAGAGCTGAAAATACACCCCGACGACCTCCCCCCAATGAACATAGACGGCGCCCTGAGATTCTAAAATATAAATACAAGGGGGGTACTCTTTTGCGTGGAACTTGTGGAGGCGGTAAAGAAGGTGTTGATGGAGAACCCGTCGATACTAGTGGAGGTCCTAGTGGCAAAGCCGGAGATCTTGTACCAAGCCCTGGCAAAGATAGCTCCATGGCAGTTGTTAGCCACGAAAGAGGACATAAGAAGACTTGAGGAAAAGATGGCGACAAAAGAGGACGTAAAAAGGCTGGAGGAGAGAGTGGCGGCTTTGGAACGTAGATTTGATAGTGAGATGCGCCGCTTGGAGACGACTATTACTGCCCTAGGCGCCAGGTGGGGGGTTCTCAGCGAGGAGGCCTTTAGGGAGGGGGTGAGGAGGCTCTTGGCCGAGGCCGGCTGGGCGGTGGAGAAGGTGATGTTATTCGACAGAGAGGGGTACGTCTACGGGGAGCCCTCCGAGGTTGAGTACGACGTAGTCGTGAAAGACGGCAAGACGTTCCTCGTGGAGATAACCTCTGCCCTCAAGCGCAGCGACTTGCCCACGCTGCGGCGGAAGAGGGAGTACTTCGAAAAAGCCAAGGGGGTGAAAGTAGACGCCGTCTTTGTAGTGACGCCGTTTATACACGACAGGGTGCCAGAGAGAGTTAAGGCCATGGCAAAGGATATGGGGATAGAGGTGGTATACCCCACCGACACATTGTTTGCATCAGCCCTGTAAAAAGCCCTACTATACAGCTCTATATATCCAATTTGTCAATTTTATTCTGGATGTATATCAAAAATCAAAAAACTCTGTAAAGTGCGACGTTTCGGGCCTAAGTGGGTTTTGGCGGCGGACTAAACTTTGACAAGTGCCGTGTGGCCGCCGTTTTGGACAAGAATTTTCGTCGGACAACGGCGTCGGCGCCGCTTAGACAAAGAAAATGTAAAGAGGGTGGGTTGCTTTCAAGCGTCTTGCCGAGTCAAATCAAGTATTAGACGGCGGCTAATCGTTGGCCGCTTTCTAGTACCTGAATTCTCACTGCGCGGCCGAGCTTGCGTAGGTGGTTTTAAAATGTATTTTTAACATGGGAGAGGTGAGTGTGAGTGAGGCTTTGGAGGAGCTCCGCGAGAGGCTTGAGCGTTGGGACGAGCTGTGCGCTCAGCTTAAAGAGCTGTACTACAAGTACCTCGACCTTGCGGCATTCCGCTCAGATAAGTGCTACTTCCCCGGCCGCAAGTGCAAACGTAGCTGGGATCGCCAGTACGACATGGGCGACCTAACCCTCATGTGGACGTACATTGCGAACACGGCCCCCCTCTGCGGCAAGCTCATAAGGGCGCTGGCAGAGGTAGAGTACAAAATCCGCTTAAAGGCTCTGGAAAGTCTAGAGAGGTACGGCGGTGTAGAAAAAAAGAGTAGGCCATCGAATGAAATTGTAAATTGGCAATTAAGGAAGCCTGTATACTCGTATTTAGTAATAGATGGAGAAAAACTTTATGTTATATGGGGTGAACCAAAGGGGGTTCCGCACAGAGGTCGTCAAAGGTCTGTCGTGCTTGAAAGAAAAATTCTCGACGCTCTTCTAAAGATAAAGAGCGGCATTTTCGATGAGTTACACTTTAACGTCTTTAATATAGATCATGAATATGAGCGATTGTGGCTTGAGGTACCTTTGTCGGAGAGTGCGTCGAAGTTGTTAGGCGGAAGGGACAAGGCCCCGGTAGCGCTGTTCAGAAGCTTGGGCTGGCTGTTGAGCGACGACTCTAGGGTTAAGCTTGTACATGAGGCGGGCAACCCCGGCCAAGTAGCCTTAAGGTTGTTTGATTGGATTGCCTTGGTGAAATATGCTACCAAAAGGCTGGTATTTGATGAAGACAAGCCGCTAGTGTTTAAGCTTGCCGTTCGCTACATTACAAAAACTAAGATAGGCGAAAATCCGCGTGTTTACATAAGGCCAATAGGCTTCTCCGCCCGTGTGATAAAAGAGACATATTTACGATTCGGTATCCCGTTTGGAAACCCAAAGGCGGTGATTGCTCATGGATATGAAGTTATCGGCGTGTTGAACAATATGGCGATAAGACGGCATAAAGTTGAAAGCGTTGTAGACGATGTAAATTCGTGGATGGCGCTAAGTGCAACTCTGACGTCGCTAATAATTGGCGATGGCACAATAAGTCCGTATTTGATACGGATATCCGCAAAAGCAAAGCCAGAGGGGGGTGCAGCTAGAGAGTTAGCAAAAGCGCTAAAAGTTTCGTGGCATGAGGGCAAAGTCGCCCTCTGGCCGCGGCTCATGAAGCTCTTGTTACCAGCGCCGCCGACGCCGGCGTTTAAAAAGACTGTGAAGCTGTATAAGACGTTGCTAGAGTACCCAGTGGCTGTAGTCGTGAATATAGGAGGAAAGAAGTACTTGTTGAACAACGAAAAGGGGAGGTTTAGAATCGGTGGAAAGAAGGCCGTCGAACTACGCGAGCTACTCAGACGCGTGGGGGTAGAGGCCGGCTATAACGGGCGCCTCTACATAAAGTACAAAGATCTGATGAACTTGGCTAAACGCGGCTTCGAGGTGAAGTTCTTGAACCAAATGGAGAAGGAGGCCGTCAAAAGAGTGCCGCGGGCTGTGTCGGTGCCCGACCATGAAACTTTAAGGCGCATTTTCGAAAAAATTGCCGAAGTGGCGAGATTTCGCACAAAAACGTACGGGAAGCATAAATCCATCGTCATATCTCTGATCGACAAATCTAAGTTCGAAGAAGTGTTGAAGCTACTCGAAGCCTCTGGTTTGCGGTTTTCCGTGTATCAAAAGAAGAAGATGTTTATTATATATGAGCAAACGCTGGTTGAAGCCATATTGAGTGTTGTGTCACACCTTTTTTCTGCACCTTCTCTTTGTTTTTCATGTGTATAATTCCCGCCGCATTCCCTCCCATTTACATTTTCTTTGTCTAAGCGGCGCCGACGCCGTTGTCCGACGAAAATTCTTGTCCAAAACGGCGGCCACACGGCACTTGTCAAAGTTTAGTCCGCCGCTAAAACCATTAGGATCTCGAACGTCGTGCTTTACACAGTTTTCAGATTATTGATATTTAACCAGAATAGAATTAATAAAACTGATATGTAGAACTATATAGGTTTGTCTCATGCCGCAAAATGTTTTAGAGCTGTAGCAAGTTCCAAACTAATGTTCCCTTTCCCAAGGGCAACATCGAGCCTGGCGAGGCGCCCGAGGCAACTGCGCTGAGGGAGGTAAAGGAGGAGACGGGCCTCGACGTGGAGTTGGTAGAGGGCTTCCGGGAGGAGGTGGAGTACGTGTACCACTGGGCCATCGCGAGGTGGTCGTAGTTCAGCTCGGGGTCTGAGCCTTGTGAAGTCCGGGGAGCTGAAGCAGGGCGGGGAGAAGGTGTGGAACTCCGTGGTGCAGTTGGTGAAGGCTGTGGCAGAGAGAAGACGTTGGCGCCACGCCTCCCTAGCCGACAACGTGGCCTATGAAGTATATGACCCTGTCATCTGCCAAGACGAAGAGAAACGGCCTATCCACTACCACCTCCGCACCGCCTACTTTGGCGCATACAGCGACTTCGACCGCGGTGGCCGCCGCGGCGACTACCCCATTTTCATAGGCCTTGACGTAGGTCCCGTGGAATACGTCGCTTAGATAGACGTCGCGGGAGCCGTCCATGGGCGAAAAGTCGGCCTTAGATGGGTCAAAGGCCCTTATGATGCCCATTTCTTTCAACACATCTTTTACAGAACCCTTAAACTCTGCCACAAAGATCGGCATTTTTACGTACACGACCTCGGCCGTCAAATTGGAGAGATCTTCCCTGAGTTTTTCATAATTCAACGAGGCCACGTAGGCTTTGAAATCCAGCGGCACGACAATGTACATGGCAGTCTCCGTGTTCTTCAGCGGTAGCTTCACCACGGTTATGTTGTCCTCTATTTTGCCCACCAACGATGGGTCGCCGCACGACCTCAAGTCGAGGGCCATGTACTCCACGGGGTGCGCCGCCCCGGCGAAGCTCCCCTCCCCCACCCTGGAAAAGGAGCGCGGCCACCAGCCTGCCTCAAAGTACAGCGCCGACACCAGCACTGCTACGACGTCCCTCTTTGGACTCGACGGAATTAGGTCTTTTACAAGGCCGCGCGTCTTTTCCTCAACCCACTTGTTTATCTCCTCGACCGTGGCCTTAAAGTTGCCGCGAAAATCTACGCGGTGAGCCTCGGCGCAGAGACAAGCAAGCTTTTCCAAGTACTGCTGTGTAAATGTCGCTCCCGTCTGGAGCCACGCTGAGGTTGCCTCTTCCATGCCTCTGCCAGCTGGCGCCACTTCGCAGGGGTCTTCGCCGAAGCCGAAAACTCGCTTGATCTCCTCTCTAGTCTCGCCCCCAGCGCCTGCGTACACCATGGCGAAGGCCTTGTAAACGGAAAAAGGAGACACGGCGAAATTTTCGCCTAAGTGGCTCAGGGCCAGCCTCTTGTAAAACTCCACGGCGAACTCGTTGTAGCCGCTGGCGTTGAAGTTGAGGGCAGGAGAGGGCGAGCAATTTCTAGGCGGAGGGGCCGCCGGGCTTCCAACGCTTGACGACAACGCCTCTAGCAGTACCAAGGCAATTGCCCCCATGGCAACTAGGAGGTACAGACGTAGCACAGCCCCGCCGGGAGTCGAGCAAATAAATTTGACGTACTCAAAGTCTATGTCAAATCCTCCAACGCCTTGGCCAAGGCGAGGGCCACCTCCTTACCCCTCTCCGTGAGCCTCACCGAGCCGTCGACCTCCGCCACGAGGCCCCTATCCTTTAGGAAGTCTAGGTACTGGAGGAAACGTGGGTAATTGAGCCCTGTCCTCATATACAGCGCAGTGCGGCCCTTGGGGGACTCCAAGAGGGAGAGGAGTATCCTAGCCACTACGTCAAGGTCGTACTTAGCCATTTTCTCACGCGCCTCATGCCCACATAGAATCTCCACAAGCCGTAGACACCCACGGCGGCGGGCAAGGCGGCCAACAACTGCGAGGGGAGGGCGGCAAGAGAGGCGGCTATGGAGGCGGCCGAGAGGAAGAGAAGCGACTTTGCCCTATCCAACAGGCACTCGGCGCCTCTACACTTGGCCAGATACGCGCCGTAGAGAAACAGCGCCACCCCAAGCGCCAGCGCTACCAGCCGCAATGCCTCAAAAAACGAGACGCCTCCCCGGCCGACCTCTTCCACGACGCTGGGACCGCCCGTGAAGTTAAGCCTACAACTGTCCAAGGTAGCCATAAAATGTGTGAAGTTGAAGTAGCCGTTTTCTAAGACAGCTATGTAGATCCTACTCTCCGCTTCTACGGGCTTACAACTCGCCGTGAGGTTAGCGGCGGGGCGCCGCTCCACGACATTTACCTTGATCTCCCGCGCCGGGACCGACAGGGGGATCGACACATTTGGCCACGCGGGGGGCGCGGCGGCGCTTGTCATTTCTGCCATGAGCACGTGGCTGGGAGCCGCCAATTGTATTGCGCCCGTGGCTATGGCGAGAGCCGCCGTTGCTAGAATGACGTAGAGAAATTTCACAACTCGTAAAAGAGGGGCCGTTAAAAAGTTGACGTATTGAAAGTACACACCAGCGCAACGCGCATTGTAGAAAGCCGCCTTACGCCCATATCGCCTATTCCACATGGCCCACGTCTCCCCGTGACAGACGCCTAGCAAGGCGCTTTGAACGTTGCCTTAGCCCACAGCAATGCCGCGAGGAGCCCTTAAACACTGCGGCTGGGTAGCCGGCCGCTGACCACGGCGGACGGCCCACTGGCGCACCCCGACAACGTTTTTTAAGCGGGGCCACTTTATCGCGTGGTTGTGTACACCGTTGGGTACTCCGCCTTCACCCCCGAGGGGCTTCTCGCCGAGCTTAAGAGGCGCGGCGTAGAGGTGGTAGTCGACGTTAGGCGCTTCCCCCGGTCTAAGATGCGGGGATTCTCGCAGGGGGAGCTAGAAGAGCTGTTGAAGGGGGCCGGCGTGGAGTACTTGTGGATGGGCGAGTTGGGGGCGCTGGGCGTGAGGGGGGTAAGGGCCGGCTGCTCTCAGTCCCCCACCTTTGACGCATATGTCTGGCGTCTCTACCGCTACGGGCCAGCAATCCTTAGCCTCGAGGAGTTGAACAAGCTGGCGGCCGAGAGGACGGCGGCGCTGTTGTGCAAAGAGGAGGACTGGCGGCACTGCCACAGACAGTTTATCGCCGACTACCTCGCCGCCAGGGGGCACACGGTGGTGCACATTAGGAAGGGGGGAAGGGAGGAGCCCCACGTCCCCACTCCCTGCTACAGCGTCTTACAGCCGCCGCCCGTCGAGCTCGTTGCCAGGGCGGCGGGCGACTTCGCCCACTTGTGTAAAACCCACAGCGTCTACCTCTTCGGAGGGGCGTTGTACAACAGCGGCGGCGACATAGACGTCGTGGCCTACGGCGAGCCCGCCGGCGAGTTGCCCCAGGGGTACGACGCCCAGACAATACCGGCCCCACGCCCCGACCTCTTCCACCTCTTTGTCACAAGAGGCGTACTCCTCTGCGGAAAGCCCCTCCTAGTCGACCCCCGCGAGGCCTTGGAAAACGAGCTAAGAGAGGCGGAGGCCCTGGCGCAGTACTTCAGAGAGGGCACCCACCCCGTGCTAGTGTGCAAGGCGGCCAAGAGGCTGGTGTTCCTAGCCGCAGTACTCAAGTGCGGCCTCTGGGCAGACACGTGGCAAAAGGCCACCCAGTGCCTTGGAGAAGTTCCCGGCGTATTTAAGGACTGCCTAAGCCCCCCGCCCCTGGAGGAGATGCGGCGGCACAGCCACTTCGTGGAGAAACTAGTGGCCCTAATCAACGAGAGGCGCAAAGCCGGCGCGCTTTCTCTACCAGGAGGACTATGAACCTAAGCTTCGCCACTTCAGCGCCTACCTAGTGGAGCCAGTTTACGTGAACGCGGCGTCCCACGCCACATATACACCGTCGCCGAGCTTTGCCCGGCCAGCCACAGTCCCCTCTTCACAGCCTCAAGCAGACCGTTCGCCAACGCATTCACCCTCACCGCCTTGTAAATCTTTTCACGCGCCTGTACCAAGTCGCCGCGGTCTAAGACGCCTCTCTGATACATCTCACAGTTCTACGTGAGAGTAGGAAGCTCAGAGAGGCCCAACTCCAGAGGCGATGCGACTAGATCTACGACGTAGCGTCAAGGCCCCTCTCCCTCAGCCGCTCTAACAATGAGCAAGCATATGCTACTCTCCGCTGTAATGTGCTTGTGGCGGCAGTCGGCGGCCCACAGGGGCCGCGATGTATATGTTGTGCTCGTTTTCGAGAATCCTCACCTTCACCCTGGCGCCCAACAGCTCCTCCGCCCCCCGCCCCACTGCCACAGTCAAAGTCCTATCCCAAACCGCCGTCCCCCTCTTGGCCACAGGCACGGCGAGCACCTCGCCCTTGAAAATACCCCGCTCCACCACTTCCACAGACACCACCTCACCCACCTTGTAGGGCTTGGGGAGCTCGGGGGCTCTGTGGATGTTGAACTCCCCCGGCCTTGGGACCAAGGGCACCCCCGTCTCTCTCTCAAGCTCCCTGAGGCGCCTCCAAAACTCGCCCCACCCCATAGGCCTCACCTTGACCTTGCGCCCCCTCTTGTGCGGCACGTACTTCTGGATCAAAACCGGCGTAAGGCCTCTCCCAAGCCCCGCCTCCGCCGCCCACCTCGCTATCTTCGCCATCTCTCCGTCATTGAGGCCGGGAATCCACACCGGGCTCACCACCACATTTATGCCAAGGTCAAGGGCCTTTTTCACAAGCTCCACAACCCTCTCCACGTTGTACCACGGAGCGCCCGCCAGCCTCTTAGCCAACTCAGGGTCAAGCGCGTCTATGCTCACGTTCAACCTATCCAGCCCAGCCGAGGCAAGAGCCCTAAGCCCCTCCTCCCCCAGCATAAAAAGCCTCGTCTGCATAGACACCAACGCAACCCCCCTAATCGCCTTCGCCCCAGCCACAAGCTCAGCCAAGGCGGGGTAGTTCCCAGGATCCCCCATCCCATCTATATGCACCTCCACGTCGTCAACCCCCTTAAACCTAACAACCTCCTCCAACGCCACGAGCAACGCCCCCACGTCCACCACATACTCAACCCACCTAACCCTCGACCCAGGCCCCGCATTCACAGAACAAAAGACGCAAGAAAGCGCACACACGGTGGTAGGCCTAACCTCAACCACGTTAGTCCCCCTATCTACAATCCCAAAGGCCAGCGTGCCCACTTGAGGAAAAGACCCGTCAATCTCCACTAAATGCCTCCCAAACACTAGGCGCACATAAGACGCCGGAATAGCAGATAAAAACTTAAGACCGCGCCACTAAGAGGTAGACTGCCCGCTCTTCGCCTCCTGCTCCAGCTTCTTGAGCTCCTCCTCAATCTCCTTCTCGATCTCTTCGATGGGCTTGGGTGGTGGGGTGGTGGCTAGGGCGTAGCCTACCCAGGCGAGTATGCCCAACACCGCGGCCACTGCGACAAAGGCAGTCAGCTGTATCACAAAGGCGCTCCAAGGCGAGAAGAAGACAAGCCACCCGTACAACAAAATGCCGACAATCCCAACCACAAGAAGGCCAATACCCACAGCCTTATCCCTATGCATAAGACAAAAAACCAACGAATATATAAATATAACCAAGGCGAGGGACAGAGCCACCAAGAGCGGCGCCCACTCCGTCAGACTAACCAAGGCGAAGCTTTTAAAAAACTATGAGGAAAAAGACGTGGCGAGCGACCTGAAGCGTCAGTTCCTCAAGTTGCTTGAGGAAGATGAGGAGTTTAGATACGCCGTGGCGGGGCGCCTC
The DNA here is from genome assembly GCF_000015805.1 of Pyrobaculum calidifontis JCM 11548. NCBI lineage: Archaea > Thermoproteati > Thermoproteota > Thermoprotei > Thermoproteales > Thermoproteaceae > Pyrobaculum > Pyrobaculum calidifontis. The sequence goes on from NC_009073.1 coordinate 443,878, forward strand.
GGCATATTAGAGGTATTAAAACGCCTAGACGCCATAGCAGAAGAACAGAAAAACATAAATCGAAACATAGAAAACATAAATCAGAAAATAGAAAAAACATGGGAAGAGATAGCCAAGATCTGGGCCCAAATTGAGAAAATTTGGAAAGAGATCAAAGACATGAAGAAGACGCTTAACAGGGTGGAGAAGACTCTTGAGCACATCACCATAAGCATAGAGGAGGAGGCGCAGGAGGCTGTGGCTTGGCTACTGTCGCAGAGGGGAATCACCATGGAGATAGGCGATGTGAAAGTCGACGAAAAATACGAATTCGACATCTATGGCAGCAATGGCCAAATCACAGTAGTAGGAGAAGCTAAGACGAGGGCCTCGCCAAGGGCCGTAGGGAAGCTCCTAGAGAGGGTAGAAAAGGCCAAGAAGCTCAGGCCAGACATATTCAAAGGACGCGTAGTCCCAGTAATCTACTGCTTAAAATACGTCGGAAACCCCAAAGAGGCAGAGGAGCGGGGGGTCTGGGTCATAAAATCGGGAAAAGAACTCACAAAACCACCACTATAACGCCAGCGACGTCTCAACGACCCCACGCCACAATAACACGGACACGCTACAAACAGAAACAGACGCCAACCCGGCGACGGTCAAGGCCCCGCGAGAGACTGGCAATTAACCAGGACAGCCAAGGGAGGGCGGAAATCTCCAGCCCCTTAAACTTTATATAATCTGAAGGAAAGAAAATAATGTGGATGAGGACGTTTACTACGTCATAAGCTTCTCTTTGACCATAATTGGGATGCTGGGCGTGGCGTTGTACTGGCTAGGAGGGAAGTTTAAGAAACTAGAAAAGAGATTTGAGCAGATTGATGACAATATGGGTAGCCCTAGCGAGAAAAAAGGAAAGCCAGCAGTAGGATGCCCACCTACGAGAAGTGGATAGAGAGAGCAAAGAGGTACGCGGCGCTTGCCAGAGAGATGGCTACAAGAGGCTTCTACCCCGAGGCTTGCCTCTTTGCCCAACAAGCCGCCGAGCTCTACCTCAAGGGACTTTTGATAAAGGCCACGGGGGCCAGGCCGTACACACACTCCATTCTACACCTGCTCAGAAGCTACCTCGCCCTCTCGGGGCGCGAGCCCGGCGAAGAGGAGACGAGGTGCGCCAAGCTTCTCACAGAGCACTACCTAGGGGCGCGGTACCCCGACGCGAGGATGTTAGAATACGACGACAAAGACGCCGAGGAGTGCCTAAGATGCATGGACGCGGTGCTCAATGCAGCTGTATAGGCAAATATTCCTAAAAGCGGCTCAGGAGGCGGAGGAATGGATACGACGACTCTGCGAAGCGGGGTACACAGTCATACTCTTCGGCTCAAGGGCAAGAGGCGACGCGAGAATAGACAGCGACTGGGACCTACTAGTAGTGGGAAAAGACCCCCCACCCGAGCCGCCCCACGACCTAGTACAAGTGGTATTCCTAAAGCCCGAAGACGTAGAACCCCAGATAGAAAAATTCAACACCCTGGTAATAGACGCCCTCTACGAGGGAAAACTGATATGCGGCCCCAAAGACCTCTACCACAAGTGGAGAGAAACCACACTGAGAAAGACGGCCAACTACGCCAAGACACCACAAGGCTGGCTACCACGCTCCTAGCGCAACCCACCCACCTCCTCCACCAGCGCCTTATAGGCCCTTTCGTGCTCCTCAGTCCACGCGACGCCGCTTTTCAACCTCTCTATGTAACGTATCACTGCCTTAACCAGGCTCTTCACAGCCGCGGCGGCCTCCTCCCTCGTCCTGTACTTGCTGAGGGCCATGTCCGGGTCTGGGCCGTGGTACTGATAGTCGTGGAGGTTCAAAGCACCATATGTGATATATGTAACGTCCTCATACCCTAGTTGCTCAAGCATCTGCGAAAGCGGTATCATCTTCGTAGTGGGGACTCGGGGCACTGCCCTCTCCTCAAGCCAACGCCGCTCTTCCTCCGTCTTGGCCAAGGTCTTCAGCCTGTCCAGCTCCAGCCTGAGAAGAGCCGCCAGCACAGCCCTCCACGCTTGAAAAGCCTTCCCAGCCGCGTTACGCGTTAAACCACGCCTGAGAAATTCGAGGGCCAGCCTAGCCTCCACCAAAGCCTCAAGAAGGCGGGCAGAGGCGTAGTCCGCAGAGGAGGGCTTTGGGAGCGGGCGCTCAATAGCTTCTTCCACGGCTAGATAGAGCGGCTGGTATATATGCGTTACAGCTTCTTCCAATAAGGCATCAACGGCCACAGCTGAGATGAGGCTAGAAGCTGCCACGCCGCATCCAACAGCGCCGCTAGGCCCTAATAAGCACGATATGGCCATCGAAACGCCGCGTGTCAAAAGCGCGTTCTCCGAAAATAAAACACTCAGCAATGTAACGCAACCGTGGCTAAGCCGACTAAATTTATAAGAGTGGACAAGCACATGGTGCAACACGGTTCGGCTCTACCTCAGGAATTGGCGATGCATAGAGGAAGTGGAGATCTCTCTAGAACCTGTTACTCATCGGGAGGAACTCTAGGAGCATTATTCCGAGTAGTGGCTCGCCCCCTCCCCCGCTCAGAAGCTCTACTGTACACCTCCCCTGCTCTTGACGAGCTTTTCCACATACTCGAGCAACCACTCGACCTGCGGAAGATCTAACTCGACGTCCTCAGCCGCAAGCTTCGCCTCGTGGAAGCCCCACACGTGCAAGCTGTAAGCGGCGTCCCACGCGCTTTTCACCCGAGGCTCACTCACACCCCTAAAAACATATCGCCAAACGCGCAGAGACATCTGTTGAAAACCTCCACACATCCCTCGCCACTAGAGCCCTACCTCGCCCACATGGCCAGAGGACCTTCGCCTCATTCCACGGCCGTTGTCTCAGGTATTGCGCAGGTCCTGCAAAGCTGACGTAGCAACTGGCAGTTGTAAGTAAAAATCCCCATATATGCACTGCCATAGGCTCAATAGACCTCGTAGAACTCCCCAAAAAGAGCGCTCAGACTCCACTGGCCCGCGGACAGGGAAGGCGGCGCGGACACACCCCACGCCGAAATTTTCAACGCGCATAGTTGCGACATACGCGTATTGAAATCTAAGATAAGGCACACGGACAAGGAAGCCGAGTGCCAAGCGCTGTTCGACACAGGCTCAGGCATCACGGCAATACAACGAGCGTTCTTCGAAGAACACTTCGACACCAACCGGCTAAAGCTCGAGAAACCCCAGAGAGTGCATTGGATAAACGGCAACTCCATTGAGATAGACAAATACGCGCCAATCACAATAGTCAAGACGAGATAGACCTCCCAGAAACCGCATTCACCGTGGACAGCTACGTAAGAGCCGAATTAGAGGACAGGAGGGTCGCCACCCGAGCTAATCATAAGCTCTGGGGACAATGGACAAATACGGCATAGCACTAGGTCCAGAAGAGAGAGTCAAAGTAAGCAAGGCAATACTGTTAACAAAACCCACAGTTACCTACAACACGGAGAGAACGAAAACCAGAGAACCCTTAAAATCTGCACACCGTTTAGACATGTGAAGAGGATCAGGGTCTCTTTCGCCGGCCTTGAGGTCGAGTTTGTGGATAGGGATAGCTCTTGCGCAGATTAAAGAGTTCGGCGAAAGGGGGACTTTCCCAGTCTACGTCGTCTACGGCCCCGAGGGGTGTGGCAAGACTGCCTTCCTCAAGCAGGCTAAAGCCGTCCTTGAAGAGGAGTTTGGCTATCACGTCATATACGCGAGCCCTCTGGCAGATGATGCGAAAGAGATCTTGTACACCCCCTCGATCCGCGAAATTGTCGAAGAAGTCTTAAAGGCCCCTCCAGATCCCCGCCTAAAACTCGTCGACGTAGTTGTAGCTATCGTCAAAAGAGTTGTGAGAAAGGTAAGGAGGCCCAAAATCGCGGTCCTCATGGACGACGTATTCCAAGCGGTGGGCCTAGACGAAGCGGAGAGATACACAAAGACGTTGCTAAACCTAATAGAACACCCACCAGAGAAGTATGAAAAATCGTCGTCCTCGTCGCCTCCAGCGAGGGCGTTACATGGGAGCGCGTGGGACGGCACAGCTGGGTAGACATCTTCGTCATGTGGAATATGCCGCGGAGCGGCTTTGAACAACTGTACGACGCACTACCAGGCCCAAAGCCTCCCTTCGACGAGGTTTGGAGGGCGACTGGGGGGAAACCCAGGAATACTCTCAATGCTCTTCAAGAGACAGTGGGATACTGGACAAGTGGTAAAGTGGCTTATTGCCTCTAAGGGCCTTGGCGATGTGTTGCCTGTGCTTAGCCGTGTTAAGCTTGAAGTTCTTAGAGAGGCTGTGGAGGACCCCGACGTGATACTTGAAAGAATAAGGGAGAGGGAGGTGCAAGAGCTCAGAGATCTGCTCGTCGAAAAGAACTTGATCGTCAGAGTGTGGGATAGAGACCAGTACCCCTGGGTCGACACCCCACCACCCGAGCGCGACCCAGAGCTAGGCATAGGGAAACATTATGCGTGGCAAACGCCCCTACACAGAGAGGCGGTGAGAAGGGCACTAGAGACGCTCCGCGACTAGAAGAGCCACACGACCAGAGACGCCCAGACGCGCCACCGCACGCCGGCGAAACACTTAAATCCTCCCCACGTCGTGGCGCGTATGCCCTCGCCGCCGGTGTTGCACCGGCTGTTGGCTGTTAGGTCTTTGGCGCTGCGTAGGGGTGTTTGGTTTAGGGTTAGGCCGGCGGCGAGGGCGCTCATTGACGCAGTCATCCTCCACCTTCGCCGTGGGGGCCGGGTGAAGTCGCCCGCCCTCCTGGAAGCGGTGAGGAGGGCCGTTGAGGAGGTCGTGGCCCTCGCCGCGCCCCTCCGCGTAAAGGCGAAGGCCCTGGGATACGCCATAGCCGCCAAGCTCGGCATCACGGTAGACGAGGAGAAGGCAATAGCCCTAGGAATACAATGGATAAACACCCCAAAGAGATACAGAGGAGAAGCGCCGCCCATATTCACATGGCTATGACCCCCCTCACTAAGCCAAACCGGTGAAGAAGGCTAAGACCGCCCACGAATCCTGAGAAGTACGTCGTTGAGATCTCGCCATGAAGCAAGCCGAGGAGGTGCCCAAAGCGGCAGGGAGGTAACCTCTTAAACTTCTACGGGCGGCACACCCGTGAAGAGAATCAAGCTGATCTTTGCCGGCAGGGACGTGGAGTTTACAGACAGAGACGTGGCCCTGGAGCAAATAGCCAAGCTAGCCGAGAGAGGCACCTACACAGTACACGTCGTGTACGGCCCCGAGGGCTGTGGCAAGACGGCCCTCCTCAAACAGGCCAAAGCCGTCCTAGAGGAGGAGTTCGGCTACCACGTCTTATACGCCAATCCTCTAGCCAAGAGGACGGAGGAGATTCTCCAATACTCTCCCTCGGCGAGGGAGCTTGTGGAGAAGGCATTCAGCGTATTCTCTGACCCATTAGCCAAGGCCGTAGACCTGGTAATAAACGTGGCAGGGTGGATAATCCAAAAATTCCACAAGGCAAAGGTTGCGGTCCTCATGGACGACATATTCCAAGCCATTGGAGTTGAGAATGCAGAGGCCTACGTCAAAGCTCTACTCAACTTGATAGAGTGGCCACCCGCCGAATACGACAAAATAGTCGTGCTAGTGGCATCGAGCGAAGGAATAACCAGGGAGCGTGTAGGAAGACATAGGTGGGCAACTATCAAGGTGATGTGGAACATGTCGAAGGATGGCTTTCGCCAGCTATACGACGTGCTACCAGACCCAAAGCCCCCATTCGACGATGTGTGGAGGTGGACTGGGGGCAATCCCGACGCCCTAGAGGGGCTTTTTGAGGCTGGGTGGGACGTGGAGAGAGTTGTGGAAGACTTGGCAGTTGACAAGGGGCTGAGCGCGGCCTTTGCCGAGAGGTGGAGGGCGCATTTGGCCAAGGCGCTGGAGGATCCAGACTACCTCTGGGAAGAACCTGAGGCAGAGGGACTGGCAAAAGAGCTAGTGGAGAAAAACCTCGTAGTATTGTTAAAGGGAAGGAGGCCAGACGCCTGGGTCGACCAGCCGCCCCCCGAGCGAGACCCAGAGCTAGGCATCGGAAAACACTACGCTTGGCAGACGCCCCTACACAGAGAGGCTGTGAGGCGGGCGCTGGAGCAGGCCCAAAAATCTGCATGAAGCTGGGCCACGGCTTTTCGCAAGAAAAATAAACATCGTAAAGCTATTATAGCAGACGGACATCGGTGATGTGGGCATGGGCTACGTAAAGGGCCTGGAGGTAGAGGGCTACCGCGGGCTCCGCAAGGCGAGCCTAACCGACTTCGCAGGGATAAACGTGTTCGTGGGCAAAAACGGCAGCGGGAAGTCCTCCCTCCTCGAAGCCCTCTACATAGCCCTCAAGCCGTTTGACGGGCTGAAGCACGTAGTCAAGAGACGCGGCTGGTTTGGCCTAGCGTCGGCAGAGGCGCTATTCCACGGCAGGGATAGTGAGATCAAGATAAGAATAACGTTGGAGGATGGGTCTTGGGAGGAGGTGATAATAAGACGCAGTGCGCCTACCGTAGGTCATATAGAGGCACTTAAGGCCAAGGGCCTAGACGCCAGCAAACTATATGCGCTCAGCATAAGCGCAAAGGGCAAAGTCGCCGGAGATGCAACATTTTATGTAGACCCCAGCGGTAAATGTCTTACGCTTTTTGAAAAGGGGGAAGGGATGGTTTACGGCGCGACGTTCATTGACTGGAACAGCGTCTACTCCTACGGCACTCCAGAGGAAGCCTATTCCACCATGGTGAAAGAGGGCGGTGAAGAGGCTAAGGAAGCCGTCATCAAGACTTTACAAGCTGAATACGAGGAGCTTCGCGACATCGCAGTCCTTCGTGCATACGACGAATGGGTGCTCCATCTAACCTTTAAGGACGGGGCCGTTCCATACTACGTAGCAGGCGACGGCATTAGATACGCCCTGATGTACCTCATGGCCGTGTCCACGCCCAAAGAAGCCGTGTTGCTAATGGAGGAGCCGGAGCTACATGCCCATCCGAGACTGATGAAGATAGTGGCCAACTCCATCCTCCACACCCACCGCGAAAGGAGAAACCAGGTATTCCTCTCAACCCACAGCCTAGAGCTAATAGAGATGTTAATCGAACAAGCCGAGAAGCTCGGACTAAAAGACCAAGACCTGAAAATCTACAGACTCGCGCTAAAAAACGGCGTCCTCTACAGCAAGGTGTACACCTTAAGCGAAGCCCTAGACGCCGTCAAAAAACTCGAATGGGACCTCAGGAGGTAAGACGCAAGACGTTGATACTTCTCACGGAGGGTCTAGTCGAGGAAATAGTCTACTCCAGCATGCTGGAAAAACTATACGGCGGCAGACAAGTAGAGTGCGAAGATGCGCCAACACCGTTGGAAGCGCTCATAGATCCCCTCATACGACGCGCCAAATGCTATACTCTAGAACATGGAGACCTTATAGTCATAGTCAACAGCAGAGGGTATGAAAATCTCAGAAACACAATCAGACAACTACTCACACAGCCAGAGCTCCCCGAAGCCCTCGGCCAACTCGACCTACGCATAGCAGTCGCGGCCGACAGAGACAAGAACCCCACCGAGAGCATCAGAGGAGTACTATCGTCAATGGGCCTCCAGGCAACAGGAGGCGACACCCTCACCGTTGAGCTCGGCAACGGGGCCAAGTTGGCCATACACGTAATAGAACAGGGAGGCGAGGGAGACACTGCCACAGGGGAAATAGAAGACGAGCTAAGAAAACTCGTTGAGACGCTAAAGCCAGAGCTACAACACGCCGCCAAGAAGGTAGAGGAGATCTACGGGCCACTAACCGACAAGCAGAAGCTACTAATCTACCTGGCACTACTAGAGCGCAAACCCAAGATAAGAGAGCTGTACGAGCTCTTCAGAGAGGCGGTGGCGGCGGCCAGCAGAGACGCCATAGAACACCTGGGCCTAGCCAAAGGCCTAGGAAAAGCGCTCGGATAGCCGCGCGCAGAATGCTCCTTGAGGCAATCGCCATCGCGCTGACGGCGGCGCACTTCGGGGCGCCCCTGCTCTACTACTGGCGCGCAAAGAGGTGGCTCAAAAAGCCCTGGGACGTCGCCCCCGACCCCACCTATAGGCCCAGAGTCACCGTGATAGTCCCCACATACAACGAGGCCCCCCTCATCGAGGAGAAGCTGGACAACATATACGAGCAGGACTACCCCAGAGACAAGCTGGAGGTCGTGGTGGTAGACTCCGCCAGCACCGACGGGACCCCAAGCGCCGTGAGGAGATGGGCAGAGACACACCCAGACCTCGCCCTCACCCTCGTCGAGGAGACCGAGAGGCGGGGCAAGGCCCACGCCCTAAACACAGCCCTCAGACACGCCACGGGGGAGATCGTCGTCATAACAGACGCCGACGCGCTATGGCCCGCCAGAGACACCCTCGCCAACGCCGTCAAGTGGCTCGCCGACCCCACAGTCGGGGCAGTCTCCTGCGTCAAGAGGCCGGCCGGCCCCGCCGGGGTTGAAGACAGCTACAGAGACTTCTACAACGTGCTAAGAGTCGCCGAGAGCAAGGCCTGGGCAACCCCCATATTCCACGGCGAGCTGGCGGCCTTCAAGAGGGAGCTACTGGAGAGGCTCGGCGGGTTTCCAACTGACGTAGGCGCAGACGACAGCCACACCGCCACCAAGATAGCCATGATGGGCTACAGAGCCATAACACCCCCCGACGTCGTATGCGTCGAGGCAGTGCCCAAGCGGGGCTACCACGCGTGGAGAATAAGGAGGGCCCAGCACCTCGTACAACACTTCGCCAAAGCCATCCGAGACGGCAAAGCCCCACCCCCCTTCAAGCCCATCCTACACGCCGAGGCCTACCTCCATTTGGCCAACCCCTGGGCACTCCCCACAGCCGCCGCAGCCCTAGCCGCCGCGGCCGCCGCAGGGAGCCTCCCAGCCGCCGCGCTCCTCGCCACAGGCGCCGCCCTAGCCCTCTACAAGCCATATAGGACTTGGACTACCATGCAGGCCTACCTAATCGCCGCCGCCGTCAAAAACCTCTGGGACAAGGAGCTAGTCTGGGAAAAACAGGAAAAACGCTAACCACGTGAGGGTAGTCTACGCCGCGCCCACCTACCACCCCCACGTGGGAGGCGTGGAATACGTCGTCAAGGCGGTCGCGGAGAGGCTGGCCAAGCGGGGCCACGAAGTCGTCGTACTCGCAGGAGAGCCAAACGCCGAGAGACCCGCCGAGGAGGAGGTGAGCGGGGTGCACGTGGTCAGGTGGCCCACCTGGACCCCCGGCGGGGCCTACCACGTCCCCCGCCACAGAGCCAGGCTAGAAGAGGCGCTGAGGGAACTGCTCAGGGGGGCAGACGTGTTGCACGTCCACAGCATACACGCGATCCTCCCCGTGTGGGCCGGCCTAAAGGCAAGGGAGCTGGGCTTCAGGGGGAGGCTAGTGGCCTCCACGCACTACCACGGCACAGGCCACACCCCCCTGAGGAGGGCCCTGTGGGCCCTGTGGAGGCGCTACGCCGCTAGGCTCGTAAAGGCCGCAGACGTTGTACACGCCGCGTCTGCCTACGAGGCCAAGCTATTGGAGGAGCACTTCGCCGTGAGGCCCACCGTCGTGGAACACGGCGTAGACGAAGACGTGGCAGAGGTGCAGTGGACCCCCAGGGACTACGCCATGTACAGCGGCCGCCTAGAGAAGTACAAAAACGTGGAAAAACTCGCCGCGGTAGTCAAGGCGCTGAGCCGCCTAGGCCACAAGCTCAGGCTAGAGATATACGGCGAAGGCCCCCACCGCCCCAGCCTAGAGAAGGCGCTTAGGAGGATTGGAGTGGACTACTCAATATACGGCTTTCAGCCGAGGCGCCGCTACTTGGAAAAGCTCGCCGGAGCCGCCCTCTTCGGCCTACTCTCCACCCACGAGGCCTACGGGCAGACAGCCAACGAGGCAAACGCAATCGGTGTCCCCACCCTGGTGGCCAAGCCCTGGGGAGAACACTTCGCCGCCAGGCCCAGGACACTCGCCGTAGACCCCCACGAAGACGCCGAAAAAATAGCCAAAAAGGCGGCGAGGCTAATAGAAGAGGCCCCACGGCAACCAAGGCCACGCGTCCCCACCTGGAGCCAGACAGTCGACACGTACCTAAAGCTCTACACCCCCTAAAATGCGCCGCCTAGCGCTCGCCGTTGCCGCCGTCGCCGCGGCCGCCCCCTACCTATACCTCTACGTCACTGCCTACGCCAAATTCTTCGCCCACTACCGCGGGGCCCTAATCCCCCTAGGCGACGACTACCCCATGCACGTCTACTTCGCCCTACAATTCTGCCACGACCCAGCCACAGTCATGCAAGGACAGTACCCAGGCCTACTCCACATCGCCGCCTCCCTCCCCTGCGACCTGTGGAAAACCGCCACAGCCCTCTCCACAATGGCCATACTGCTGATACCCCTAGCAGTCGCCGCCTGGGGGCTTGTGTACAGGGCAGTAGGCGCGGGGAAGTGGGCGTGGCCCCTTGCCGCCCTCGCAGTACTCTCCCAGCCCCGCCTACTCCAGTCAGTGGGAGACGGACAACTCCCAGAGAAGTACACACTCCTCGTCATACTCCCAGCCGCCGCCTACCTATGGCTAAGAGGCAGACGCGCCGCCGCAGGGGCGGTGGCAGGCCTAGCCGCGTGGACAAGCTACCTAGGCGCCACCTACGTCGCACTCTTCGCCCTAGCCACCCTAAGCCCAACCCTCGCCGCCACAGCCGCCGCAGTGGCCGCCGCGGGCTGGCCCAGAGTTCAGACCGCATTCACAACCGCGGCAGAGGCCGCGGGGGGGCCCGCGCTGATCCCCTACATGGACCCCATTAGGGCCTCCTTCTACGTCTACTTCAACCCCATCGCCCTCCCCGCCCTAGCCGCCGCGGCCCTGTGGCTAGCAGCTAAAAAGCCCAGGACTCTGCCCCTACTCGCCACAGCCCTCGCCCTATGGGCCGCCGCATTCGCCCTGCCCCCCCTCAACGAGAGGCTGGCAAGAGCCGCCGGCTTTCTATTGACAGCGTCAACGTTGGCCGCCGCCTGGGAAAAAGACAGGCGCGTACTAGCCGCCACAGCCCTCCTAATAGCCGCGGGGCCCGCGGCTGCCGGCTGGGCCTGGGCCGCCGCACACATAGCCCCAGTCCCCTACGGAGAACAACTACTCCAATACGGCCTATTCCAGCCCGCAGTGAGGACGCTCCCCTGCAAACTAGACGCATACCAGGAAATTGCCAAGGAAATACCCCGAGGGGCAACAGTGTCCGTGGCTTGGCAGTTAGACCTCTGGCTACTCCCCTACCTATACCAGACAAGGCCAGACGTCAAAGTAAACGTAACAGTATGCCCCTGGGACATGGAGGGGTTGCGCGTGGTGTCGGGCCTCGTGCCCGGTAGCTGGTACCTCCCCTGCTACTCTGGGTGGCCAACGGGGCCCTGCAACGTCACCCTGGTACGGTGAGGGTGCTGGCAGTGGTGGAGGATTGGCCAGACCGCGGCGGGGGGCTACTCGCCACAGAGCTATGGCTAAAAGCCGCGTGCAGAGAGGTCGAGGTGGTAGTGGTGGGCCCAAGGCCCTTCCCCCCATGCCCCCACTTGCCCCACCCCCTACCACACCAGCGGCCCAAGCTCTGGCTCACAAGACCAAGGGTCGACCTAGCCAAATTCGACGTCTTGTACATACCCAGATACGCCTACCACCTCATCCCCGCCGCCAAGCGCCTAGGCCTAAGAGCGGTGGTACACATGCACGGATACCCCACCTACCTCTCCACCGGGCAGCCCCACGACTGGCGCTACGAGACGGCGACTGTGAAGAGACTATACGCCGCCGCGGCCGCCAAGGCGGTGGAGACCCTCATCGACAAGTGGCTCAGACAGGCAGACGCCGTCATATGCGTAAGCAGAGCCCACTGCGCCCGCCTGGAGAAGTACCGCGTGGTTTATGTGCCAAACCCCCCGCCCCCAGTCCCCCAGATAAGCGCCCCCCGCGCCAGGCGGTTCGTCTACCCATGGGGCCCAAGGCCCTTCAAAGGCCCCCACATAGCCAGAGCCGTCGCAAAGGCCCTCGGCACAGAGCTGGTGGAGACCGGGGAGTTGAGCAGGGGGGAGTACTACCACGTCGTGGCCACCTCCAAGGCCCTCCTCGCCCCAGCCCTGTGGGACGAGCCCTACGGATACGCCGTGGTAGAGGCCATGATGCTCGGCACACCCCCCGTCGCCTTCGCCAGAGGGGCAATACCCGAGTTAGTCGAGGGCACAGAGGCCGAGGCCTACCTAGCCCACAACCTCGCCGAATTCGCCAAGGCCGCCAAAAAGGCCCTCGAAGAGCCGCCGCCCCCCAAGCTGGCCAAAGAGGCCAGAGAGAAGTTCCGCACCGAGCTAGACCGCTTCCTAAAAGCGCTGATGGGGTGACCTGGGACGCCACCCTAGCACTGCTCTGGTTCTTAGCCCCAGAGGCAGGCCGCGCCCTCTCCCCCCGCGACCCAGCCAAGGCAGTGGCCCTCGGCCTCGCCGCGCTGGCCGCCTCCCTAGCCTTCCCCCCAGCCGCCTTACTCATAATAGTCACAAAGAGGCACAGGCCAGACCCGTGGTTCCTCGCCGCCCTCAAGCCCATCGCCGTCGCCGCCGCCCTCGGCCACCTACTACCCCACCCCGAGCCCCTCGCCTTCGCCAAAGGAGGAGTGTGGAGCCAGTACGCCCCCCTCACCTACTACATGTACAAACTGGCCTGGTGGGCAACCCCAGAGGCGGTGGCCCTCGGCGGCACAGCCGCCGCCGCGGCCATCCTCTACCAAGCCCTAGCCGCCTGGAGAGGGGCAAGGGACGCCGCCCTCCTCACCCTCATGTGGCCCACCCCCGCCTTCCAATACTTCTCACACCACGCCTACACCTTCGCCGCCATATGGACCGCGTGGCTCATGTGGGAAAAAGGCCGCAGACGCGCCTGGCTAGGCTACACAGCGCTGGCAACGGCATTCCACACCATAATGGGACCCCTAGCCGCCGCCCCCCTCCTCAAACGCAGAGCAATACAAGCGCTAGCCGCCCTCTGGGCCATATACTTCGCCATAAGGGGGGCCTGGCCCATCGGCGACGTCGTGGCAGGAGCCGCCGCGGCCCTAGCCGACCCAAGCCGCCTAGCCGCCGGCGCAATAGCTCTGCTCGACAGCTTGCCCACCCTAGCCGCCCTGCCCACATACCTCTACATCCTCGCCACAGCCCACAGAGGAGGCATCTACTACGCCGTAGCCCTGCTGGGAATTGCAATAGCCGCCCTAACCGCCGCCCACGTGCCGCCCAGCGTCGCCAGAGGCTACATCTCCAGGTTCATATTCCTCGCCCTACCCTTCGCCGGGACAGCCGCCTGGCCCCTAGGCCTAGCCGCGTATATATACCAGGCAAGCCTCACCGCGGTATGACCGAGCGAGTGGCCAAGACGGGCTTCCACATATACGGCCAGTCCATCGCCTTCGCAATCGGCGGGGGGCTCTACTGGATAATCGCCGCCGCCCTAGTGGGCCCCGCCGAAATGGGAAAAGCGGCGTACGTGGTGTCCCTAGCCGCGCTCGCCTCCACCACCGCCGGGCTGGGCCTCGACAGCGCCGTCCTCAAGATGCAACCCAGGGACTGGGGCGCCATGTACACAGCCACAGCCCTCTACCTCGCCCTGTCGGCGCCAGCGGCGGCTGTAGCGGCCTATGTCGCGTGGCAGAGCTTGGGCCTGCCTGGCGCCATCGCCGCCGCGGTGTTGGCCCTCTCCTGGCTGTCTAACATTTACACAAGCGCCGTGGTGGCCTCCTTCAACGCCCAGAGGCTGCCCCTCTACGCCGCCGCCTCCATAGCCGCAAGATTCGCAGTAACCTTCGCCGCGCTCGGGGCGGGGTGGGCCGCCGTGGCCTATGGATACGCCGCGGGAAGCGCCCTCTACCTCGCCCTAACCGCCGCCACAGCCGCCGCCCTGTGGGGGAGGCCGAGGAGGCTGGGAGAGTTCCGGGAGGTGGCAAAGGCCGGCCTCTCGGCCTGGCCCAGCCAGCTGGTAGCCGCGGCCCTGATGGGGGGAGGCACCGCCCTCGCCTTCTCCAAAGCCCACGAAGCCGCCGGCGCCTACTACCTAGCCTACACAGTCGCCACAGTCGCCGTCGGCCTGCCGTCTGCGATAGCCAGAGCCGCCATCCCCTACTTCGCCGCCACGGGATCCCCCGCGGAGAGAGTAGCCGCAGTGACCGCCTACGTGGGAGCCCCCTTCGTCGCCGCCGCAGTAGCCGCCCCCACCCAGATACTTGCGCTAATTAGGCAAGACTACGCCGCGGGAGGCCCCGACCTAGCCGCACTGGCCCCAGCCCTCTGGCTAAACGCCGTAGCCTCAGTCCACTTAAACAAGAAGTACGCCGACGGGAGATATGCCACATACGCCCTAGCCTACGCCGCCTTCGGCGCCACGCTGGCAGTCGCGTCGGCCTACATCGGATACGGCCCAGCCGCCCTCGCCGCCTCCGCCGTGCTCTACGCCCTCTCAGGCGCGCCTCTCAGGCACCTGGCACTGCTGGCCACAGCCGCCCCAGCCCCACTCCTCGGCGCCGCCCTGCCCTGGCCCGCCGCAGTGGCCGCGGCCTTCCTCCTGTCACTTGCCGCCTCTGCGCCACTGGTCGGGGCAGAGGAGAGGAGGATTGTCGTGGAGCTCGCCCCCAAATACTTAAAGCCCCTCGTCAAGCGCCTAACGTGGACTGCGTAACCCTCGTAATACCCACCCTAGACGAGGCCGAGGCCATAGGCAAAGTGATAGAGGAGGCCAGGAGAGCGGGCTTCACAAAGATACTAGTGGTAGACGGAGGCTCCAGGGACGGCACCCCCCAAATCGCCGCAGAGAAGGGCGCAGTCGTAATAGGGCAGAGGGGGAGGGGAAAGGGAGACGCCATAGCCACAGCACTAGACTACGTGGACACCCCCTACCTCGTCGTAATAGACGGAGACTACACCTACCCCCCAGAGGAGGCCGCCAAGCTAGTCGCATACCTACGGCACTACGACCTAGTCCTAGGCGCGAGGCAGGGCCCCATGCCCCTCATCTACCGCGTGGGAAACTGGCTACTGGCAAGGGCCATATCCCTAATGTACGGAGTGAGGCTGAGGGACCCCCTCACAGGCATGTACGCCGCCAGGACCGAGGTCCTCAGGCGAGCCGCCCCCACAGCCCAAGGCTTCGACATAGAGACAGAGATAATAGCCAAGGCAGTGGAACAGGGCGCGTCGGTGAGAGAGGTGCCCATCCAGTACAGGAAGAGGCTAGGCCGCAAAAAGCTAAAGCCATGGCACGGCCTTCACATCCTCTGGCGCGCAGTGAGAGCCGCCTACACCGCCAACCCACTCCTCGCCCTATACCTCGCCGGAGCCCTCCTCGCCGCGCCAGGCCTCGCCCTAGGCGGATGGGTCGCCTACAGGCTATTCTACCAGGGAGTCCCCCACTACATGCTAGGCTTGTTAGCCCTCGGCCTACTCCTACTCGGGTTGGTCTCCCTCGCCCTAGCCCCCCTAGCCGCCGCCGTGGTGAGACTGAGGGCACAAATCGCCCGCGCCACCCCCAGACAGGAGCCCACAGACTGCCTCCCACCACTCCCACCACCCCCACCACCCCAGCCCAGGAGGCGCCCAACCATCTGGGACAGACTAGAGGCAACGGCCAGGGGGCTGACAATAGCCTTCGCCGCGACCCTCTCCGCCGCCGCGTACTTCCTAGCCGTGGGAGACACGCCGACCGCGAACAAGCTCGCCGAATACGCCTACTACTTCCTCGCCGCCGCGACTGTGATATATCTGGCAGTAGCCGCCAAACAATGAGCTGGAGGCTTACCGCCACCGTGGCCATAACCGCCACGCTGATCGCGCTGGTAGCCGCCCTGTTGCCCCCCACCGACTTGTTGACACAGCTACGCTCAGCCACCTACACCGCCCACTACCCCTGGGGCCTCGTCGCCGCAGACGGGAGCCACGCATACGCGGAGCTGGGCCCCTACAGGGTGGCCCTCAACCTGTGGAAAATCGTGATATGCGACGGCGGGTGCACCAGCCAGAACATAAACGCCATCCAGCTATACGCCCAGCTCAAGGCACAGGGCCAACTCGTCATAGAAGACAGGGGAGGCGGGTGCTACCACGCACAGCTAAAACCCACCCAACTCGCCGGCAGAGTCGTAGCCGCCGACGTCACCTTCTGCCTACAAAGAGGCATCCCTACCCGGATAGACGGCACAGTCACAATAGACGGACACGAGATAAGGCTCGGCGGAGAGCCCCACATCGAGCCGACATTCCCAATGGACAAATACCTAGAAATCCACGAAAAAACTTAAAAAATCCCCGCGTTGTGGCGTGTATGCCCTCGCCGCTGGTGTTGCACAGGTTGTTGGCTGTTAGGTCTTTGGCGCTGCGTAGGGGTGTTTGGTTTAGGGTTAGGCCGGCGGCGAGGGCGCTAATAGACGCCGTAATCATACACCTCAGAAGGGGCGGCCGGGTGAAGTCGCCCGCCCTCATCGACGCCCTCAAGAGGGCCGTGGAAGAGGCCCTCTCCCTCGCCGCGCCGCTTCGCGTAAAGGCGAAGGCCCTGGGATACGCCATAGCCGCCAAGCTCGGCATCACAGTAGACGAAGAGAGAGCCATCGCCCTAGGAATACAATGGATAAACACCCCAAAAAGGTATAGAGGAGAGATGCTGCTCACATGGACAGTGGCGCCGTAGGCGGAATTGAGGTTAGCGTAGTTGTTCCCACCTATAACGAGGAGAAGAACATCGGGACTCTGCTAAGAGCCCTCGACGAGGCCCTACACGGAATACCCTACGAAGTGGTGATAGTGGACGACGCAAGCCAAGACAAGACCATTGAAGTAGCTAATGCCACTCCTATCAGCGGGCACTTAGTTGTATATAGGAAGCCAAAAAGAACGGGAAAGCCGGAGTCCCTCGCCATAGGGCTAAAGGTGGCCAGAGGCAGATACATTTCCTTCCTAGACGCAGACCTGGAATACCCGCCCAAGGCCATAGCCCAAATGTACCATGAGGCGCTTGAAACGAATGCGGACATCATCGCCGCGGCTAGGATAGACAAAAGGCCACTTCACAGAAGAGTAATATCGTGGGGGGCAAAACTCCTAGCAAAGCTAATGATACGAGAGCTGAGGAGGCTAAGAGACCCCACCACCGAGCTCATACTGGCCAAAAAAGAAGCTCTGGTTAAGGTGGGATTTGAAAAATACGCCAAGTACATAAAGCCCATAACAGCGGCCCTCCGCCACACAGCAAAACTCGGCTACAGAATAGCCGAAGTGCCAGTAGAGGTGACCCCCAGGCAACACGGCTCCAGTAGCTTCAAGACCAAATGGATAACCGCCTACCTGAAAGAGCTAATGGACCTTACCGACTGGCTCATACCCAAATACATCGCAATCGCCCTCGTGGCAGCCCTCATAGCACACGTCTTAAACCCAGCCATAGGCATAGCCTCCCTCGCCATGAGCCTAGCCATCCGCTACATCCCACTAAGACGCCTAATCAACCCCCTGGGCCTCATCACGGCCGAGGCCACCTCCACAGCGCTAAAAATCGCCTCCGCCTCCCTCATCGGGCTACCTCTCGCTTGGCTAATAGCCTCAGCCCTCGAGGTGGCGCTAGTGATGTGGCTAAGATAGTGGGAAGATACGGGGGTAAGCCCACGCCCCCAGAGATAGCCTACATAGACGAAAAAGCCATAGCCACATACGAGCCATACGTGGTGCCCGTGATCTGGGCCCCAGAAGCCCCAACGCCGGAAGCCGCCGTGGTAACCATAGACGGGACGCGGGGCCTATTCGCCTTCAACAACTCGGGCTGTCCACGAAACCCAGCCGTAGTACAACACCTAAAAAAGAAGATAGAGAGAGTGAGGCGGCTGGGGTACTCCCTAGCAGTCCTCGACGAGCTCAACTACCCCACCCCACACGACGGCGAGCTCTTCTACAGTTGCTTCTGTCAATACTGCCTAACCCACAGCCCACGGCTAAAAATGCTCAAAAAAGGCGACCTCCAAGGACTCGCCGAGGTCCGGAAAGACCTCGTGAGGAGCGTGCTGAGAGAGGTGGCCCAATACGCCGAAGGCCTCGGGCTGAGGCTAGAGGCGGCAGTACACGCCCCTACAATAGCCCACCTAGCAGGCCAAGACTACCACACATTCCTCAGACACGTGGACAGACTACAGGTAATGCTATACCGCAAATGCCCAGGCCCAGCCTGCCTAAACCGAGAGCTGGCAATGCTCGCCCGCTTCGGCTACAACCCATATGGAATAGACCCAGACGCGGTGGAGAAGGCAGGCGTGCCAATCCGTGTGCTAAAGCAAGAGGCGCAGAAGGCCAGAGAGCTGGCCGGAGAGAGAGCCATCCCAATACTCTGGGCCGACGAGAAGCTCCCAGAAGCCATAAGGGCGGTAGAGGAGGTGGGATTCGAAGAAGTCATAATATTCACGCCATGAGAATACTCTGGCTAAACTGGCGCGACATAAAACACCCACTAGCAGGAGGCGCAGAGGTGTACACACACGAAGTGGCAAAACGCCTCGCCGCACGCGGCCACGAAATCATCCTCGTCACCTCGAGGCCAAAAGGCCTCCCCCCAAGAGAGGAGATAGACGGCTACACAGTGATAAGGAGAGGAGGCAAGTACACCGTATACCTAGAAGCCCGCCGCCTCTATCACCAGCTAAAGAAGGAGGGCTGGCGCCCAGACGTGGTAATAGACGAAATAAACACAGTGCCATTCCTAACCCCCAAATACGTCAAAGAGCCAATAGTAGCCCTGATACACCAGCTATGCAAAGACTGCTGGAAATACGCAGTACACCCACTCGCACAGCCCCTAGGATGGTGGCTAGAACAACGCCTACACAAGCCATACATACAAGCGGCAAAGAGAGGCAACCTAAAGGTAATCACAGTCTCCCCCAGCACAGCCCAAGACCTATACGACCTAGGCTACCCACCCTACGCAGTAGCCATAGTCCCAAATGGGCTAGACTGGGAGCTATATAAAGACTGCAACAGCCAAAAGCGTGACTTAGTCACCTACGTGGGGAGAATAACCCCCTACAAAAGACTAGAAGACCTCCTAAAAGCTTGGAAAACTGTGGAAAAAAGCTACGACGCCGAGCTGATCATTGCAGGCCGGGCCGACCCACGTTACCTAGCCAGACTCACAAAACTAGCCAAAAGACTAGACCTTAGCCGCGTCAACATAAAGGCTAACATTACCCAGCAAGAAAAAAAGGCACTACTAGCCGAGGCAAAGCTCCTCGTATACACATCCGTCCGCGAAGGCTGGGGACAAACAATCCTAGAAGCTGCGGCATGCAAGACACCATCAGTGGTATACAACGTACCTGGCCTAAGAGACGCCGTAAAGCACATGGAAACAGGTGTAATAGTAAAGCCAGGGAACATAGAAGAGCTAGCAAAGACAATAGTACTTGTAATGACAGAGGAAGAATTAGGGAAAAGGCTAGGAGAGATGGCCTATTTGTATGCACAGACATTTAGTTGGGATTTTACAGCAAAATTATTTTTAAAAGAAATTAATACAAGTTAAAATATGCAAAATAAAGAAGGGGTTACAATTGGAATACCGGTTTACAACGAAGAAAAAAATATACAAAGACTTCTTAAAAGTTTGGCCATTCAAAAAAATGTTAATATAGATCAAACAATCATCGTTAATGATGGTTCTACAGATAATACAACAGCAAAAATACATGAACTTAATACCTCAATAAAAAACAAACTTAATTTACATATAATTAACTTAGAAAAAAACATGGGAAAAGCAAATGCGCTAAACATAATTTTTAACAAAGCAAATTCGGAAATATTGATTATCCTAGATGCAGATGTAATTCTTATAAAAAGCAATACATTAGAAGAATTGTTACGATGCTTTCAAATGGACAAAAACATAGGATTAGTAAGCGGATGGTACATAATGGAGCCGCTTAAATCAACAAATATAATTGCAAGAGCGTATAGATTTTCAAACATATTACTCGAAAATCTAAGCAAAAAGAAACCATTGTATAGTGCCACTGGTGCTATTATGGCTTTACATAAAAGCATTTATAAAAAACTATCACTGCCACACAATGTTGTGAGGGATGATGCATATATTTATCTCTATACAGTAAAAAATGGAAAAAAGTATGTGTTTTGTCCAAACGCAAGAGTAATTATACCTATATATGAAAAAATGACAACTAAAACATTTTTATATAGACAACTTCGTGCTACTCGAATTCCAAAAGTTTTTGTAAAAGAATTTGGACAAATTGCAATTGATGAACTTAAAATAAATCCTTCAATAGCAATTAAATCGTTTATAAAATCTTATATTAAACAACCATTTGATGGTACAATATACCTCATACTAAAAGTTGTATCAAGTATTTATAAAAGACTTTCAACAAACACAAGCGTTAGAATTCATTGGAAAAATTATGAAAAATAATTTGATCATATTATTGCTATACATCTTTATAAGTTTAATACCTCTTGTACTCATTTACTATGATAATGATTTTAGAATTGTGATTTTCCACGATTCACCGTATCCGTTAAATTCAAAGGAACTCGCCTACCTATTCTTTTATATTTGGCGCGATAATTTTAATTTCGGTATAGCTGATGTTACAGGTATACCATTATCATTATTTTATCTTTTTATTTATATACTTGAAACAATAACTGTTGATAAAGCTCTAGCGCAGATTCTACTTTTATTTATATTAAATTTATTAGCATTATACTCGA
This sequence comes from Pyrobaculum calidifontis JCM 11548, assembly GCF_000015805.1. Lineage (NCBI taxonomy): Archaea > Thermoproteati > Thermoproteota > Thermoprotei > Thermoproteales > Thermoproteaceae > Pyrobaculum > Pyrobaculum calidifontis. Next base: position 464,744 of record NC_009073.1, read on the forward strand.
TCTATTTGTTAGCGAAAGATATTGGTTTAAATAATTCACTAGCCTTAGTGGCATCGCTTCTATATTCGTTCAACCCTTACTCGCTTTATTACTGTTGGAGGATTTTTAATACTAATATATTTCTATATTCAGTTTTTCCACTTTATATTTTATCCATAAACAAAATATACCGAGATAAAAAATACAAATATGTAGTACTGATATTGATCTCTACTGTAATTGCATATCCTTCGTTTACTAATCCAGCCTTTTTCTTGTCTCTATTTGTTGCATTATTAATTTATTTGCTAACATTATCGGTACTTATAAAGAAGAGCCTTATCGAAACATTTGCTACTTTTATTATAATAATTTTTCCCATTTTTACTCTAACATTTCCTGTTTATACTAATCTATATTTTGCAGTTAAAGAAAATAATATATTTACAAAAGATGTAATTCACAGCTTAGTAAAAATATATGAATTTAATACTCATAATGTAACTTTACTCAACCTCTTCACTTTAACTGCTATGCCACCTGTCTATGAAAATATTGAATGGTATCCTTTCCAAGATTTATATAAAACTAATAATTTCACTATCGCTTTGGGACTTTTTATAGTTTTTATGTTAACCTTATCTTCAATTATTCAAAAAAATCGACTAATTTATGATCTACTTCCCTATATTTCACTCTTCTTATTTGCTTCATTTTTTACATTTAATAATGAATTTGGACATTACATATTTAGTAACTTAATTAATTTATTAGCACCATGGCGTGATCCATATCATAAGCTTGGTTTTATCATTGCTTTAAGCTTAAGTCTCATTTTCTCTAAATCACTTCAGCTTCTAATAAAACTGTTTGCTAAAAATAACTATATAAGGTTATTTATTTATTTATTAGTTATGCCAATTTTACTATTTTATTTATTTCCATTTTTTACTTTAAATTTCATTCCAGAAAGTTTAACTTACGAAAACACCATTATTACTCCTTTTACACAGGTAATCTACGACTATTCTCGTGTTATAGAAATATTGAAAAATGATAATTCTTTCAATCATTCAATTGACAGAATTTTAGTCTATCCTTTTACTAATACACTTTGGTGTGAAAATGGCTATTTAGGAAGTGATATTTTACGTTTATATGGTTTCAATACTATTTCTACGCTCTCTCACACAAATAGTTTAGAATCAATAAAATTTTTAGAAAATATATTAGAAAATGTAACAGTTATAAGGCAAAGTAATTTTGTTGATATAATCAGTAGATTAGGTGTAAAGTATATTCTTATCAGAAAGCAAACTTGTCAACGCTATTTAGTTGACCGCGCAATAGTAATCAAGACCATTCTTGAAAATAAGAGTAATATAATAAAAGTTCTAGAAACTGAACGTTTTGCTTTATTTAAGATAAAAAATGCAACAGTAAGCAGATTTGCTATACTAACTACCACTACCACAGAGGATTCTAATCTTGATATCTTGAATGTCTTGTTGACCAGCAGAGCTGTAGTTGCCTCAAAGGTTGATCCTTCTACCTGGGAGCTTAATGTCTCTTCTGACACGCCCTTTTATCTTATATTTGCAAACAGTTATGACCAATATTGGGAAGCATATATATACAAAAACGGGACATTAGTTAGGACAATTAAGCCAATATCTTTTTATGGCATCTTTAATGCCTTCTGGATAAATGAAACTGGTAATCTATACATAGTAGTTAAATATAAACTGCAAGAATTTTTTATACTATTTTTGTTGATTTCATTTATTTTTCTCTCAATATTCATCTTCTTTATCTTTCACATAAAAGGCGATCCTCTTCAATAAAATACATAAAAATGATTAATTATATAGGCCATACACCGCGCTGAGAATGTAAATCGTGAAAATTTTAAGTTTTGGGGCTCGCGTTTAAGCCTGGCACAGACGACGTGAGAGAGTCACGCGGCGTGGAGGTGGCCAAGCTCTTGGCTGAGGAGGGAGCGGAGGTCTACGTCCACGACCCCGTGGCGTTGGAAAAGGCGAAGGCCGTGCTAGGAGACAAGGTGGCCTATGTGGAAGACGCGTAGAGACTCGCGAAACCAAGATCTACGAAGGAGTAACATGACAGTGGTGGGCTGGGTTGTGAGATACTTATTATAGGAGCCGTCTCGAAAAGGTTTTCTAGATTATAACCTTGCATCGCAAAAATGTATATATGCATTGGAAATTCAACGAGGTCGTGAAGCCCGTCTTGGCGAACGGCATAGCCAGCGGCTATTGGATAGATGACGCCGAATTACGGCACATCTTCCAAAGACCTTATGATGTGGTGGTAAAAATCTCTGCCATGGCTCTAGCCGCAACCATGCCATATTTATCATGGGCCTTACGAAGGGAAATATGACAGAGCCATTAGTATCAATAATAATACCTACACGCAACTCAGAGAAGACACTGCCCCTATGTTTAAGATCTATTGAAAAACAGACATATAAAAATATTGAAGTAATTGTAGTAGACAATTACAGCAAAGACAAGACTGTAGAAATTGCGAAATCCTATGGTGCGAGAGTGTACTTCAAGGGCCCTGAACGGTCTGCGCAAAAAAACTTTGGTGCACTCAAGGCCCAGGGAGACTACGTCTACTTCATAGACGCAGACTTCGTCCTCCACGCCCGCGTAGTAGAGGAAGCGGTCTCCTTAGCTAAGGAGGGATACGACGCAGTAGTAATTTTGAACATAAGCGATCCTCGCCCTAGTCTTGTGGCAAAGATTAGGTTTTATGAAAGATTGAGTTATTACGGCAGTGAAATGTATGAAGCAGCGAGGTTTATTAAGAAAGATCTTTTTTTAAAAGTTGGCGGTTTTGATATAAGGCTTTACGCAAATGAAGATTATGAACTCCATCAAAGACTTCTAAGGGCTGGTGCAAAGATTGCCAAAACAAAAAATAGTTTTGAAATACATATAGGTGAACCGTCAAGTATAAAAGAATTCATAATTAAGAATTTGTATTATGCATCAAATATTAGTACATACTTTAGGAAAAATCCAAATATTCGCCATATGACACCTTTAAGGCCCACTTTCTTTAGGAAGAGCTTTATAGGACACCTTGGGAGGAAATGGTTGCCAGGCCTATTTTTAGTGATTCTATTCAAAGTTTTACAAGCCACTGTAATAGGGTTAGGTATTTTAATAAAGTCCAACGTTTTACCATATGAGAATATACAAAAACTTAGAAGAGTAATTTAAGGTTAACTCTATATAAACTAGAAATGTTTTTAAATAAAACATTAAATAGTGATGAATAGCGAAACTGTAGTTTACAAGGCAGATGTGTATATCTTAATTGTTCACCATAAACTTTCTTAGAAGGATAGGCGCATATAGCATATAGAGACGTGAGGACTGAGGTGAGAAGGGTCGTAGAGAGGTGCCGTTTTTTGAGGTGTATGTGAGAGTGCCTTTCGACGTGGCGATTAGGCGGGATCCCAAGGGGCTTTACGCAAGGGCTCTGCGGGGTGAGTTGAGGGGGTTCACGGGGGTTGACGACCCGTACGAGGAGCCTCTCTCGCCGGATTTGGTGCTCGACAACGCGGAGCCCCCTCCTGAGAGGAATGCGGAGGTGCTCGCCGGCTTTGTCTTGGAGAGGGTTGAGTATGGAGTCTCACGGGGGTAGGCTGGTCTACAGAGTGGTGGAGGGGTTGGACGAGGCCGCGGCGCTGGCGGATGGGCTTCCTAGGCTGGAGCTGGGGCCTGCCCTGGGCCCGGGGGGATTCCCATTAGGAGTCCCTATAGGGAGGTGATGTCTATCGGGTTTAGCCCGGTGGAGGGCTTTATGACGTGAGGCGAGGTTGGGTCTGTGGTTGGGGAGCGGAGGCTTTTGAGCGGGCGGCTTTTTCCCATCCCGTTGATCTTTGACGTGGGGGAGGCCTTTTGCAGTGTTGGAGGTTTATAGGCTTCCCGGCGGGACTGGCGCTCCTGGGCGTAATGGGGAGGTGGTTGGGTGCCGGTTTGGCGAGGGGCGCTTGGGCCGGCTTGTGTGTAGGCTTTACTCTGAGTTTGTTCACCTCGTGCAGGTTAACGCAAAGGGGGTTTGAAGTTAAAGGAGGCGCGCTAAGGCTGGAATTAGCGCACGGCTCTGCTTAAAGCGATTGTGGTGGGAAATACCTGTCCCAATGTTTGTGAAATTGCGGCCCGGCGGAGAAAAGTTTTTCTAAACATATAAGTAGTTCACATGGGGAGGGGGTGGGTCAGCGTGCCTGGTTTCGGGCAGGGACCCCTCCCAAGTCGTTCATCATCCCCTCCCCCAATGAGTTTCCCCCTAGAGCGCGTGGACGCACGTTTTGTAGCTAGCTTCTTTCTCTTCACGGAAAATTTGGCCAACTCCTCGGAGCGCAGATACATGCCTCTGCGTGGCAACGACGGTTTAAAACGAGACGTAGAGAGTGTGAAAGTGAGGGGGAGTTCGCTGAAACTACGTCTCCCTCAGTCTTAACTGCCGCCAGCGGCCAGGCGGCGGGCTCCAGCTGTAGCGTGCTGTGTCAATTTTATCAATTATTTTGTACTGCCTTTGAAGTCAGCTTCTGTACTGCAGATGGGCCGTAAATGCGGCTATGTCATGGGTGGGCGGGCGTTGTGGGTGTGGTGGATCGTGGTGATGTACCGCGTCGGCGTAGTAGTGGAGGGCTGACGCCGGCTAGGGGGCGTGGTGGTCGTTAACGTGAACGGCGGCTCGCGGTGGGGGTGGAGATGTCCGTGGAAGAGGGTGCTGGGGGCAGTATGCGGTATCAAAGAAAGGTTTGTGGCGAGTGAGATTGGCGAGAGGTCGCGCACATGAGCCGTTGCCCTGGGGGTCGTCCGGGCGTGTGGCGTGGACTGGGGAGGGGCCTCTCTAGGCCTGTGGGGGCGGCGTGCGGTTTAGCTCTCCTGTCTTTTCTGTGTGAGGGCGGTTATTAGGAGTCGATAGAGTTCGTCGAATTTGCGGTTTATCTCGGCGTAGAGGGCGTCGATCTTTGCGTTCATTTCCTTACGCAGTTCCTCGATTTTGGCGTCAAACTTGGCGTCTGTGGCGTCGAATCTGGCGTACATTTCTCTCCTTAACTGCGCTATCTCCTCTCTTAGCGCTTTTTCTCTTTCGGTTGCCTCGGCGCGCATTGCCCTCACGTCCTCTGATATTGAGCCTAGGTAGAGTATGAGGATGTCCTCTGTGGTAAGCTTCTTGCCCCGCTTTATCTTCTCCATCACGTGTTTCACGGCGGTCTCGATGGCGATAGAGGCGGCGGCGTCCATAGATGAGAGATGTTGTGTGTTTAAATATGTGGCTTTTTATGTTCGTTAGGATGGGCGCCGAGATTAATGTGGCTGTTTTCAAGGCGCTGGCTATGCCTAACGGCGGTGTCTTAGCGAGGTACGAAGTGGTGTAGTGACTGAGGTTACTGGTGGTGGGCAATACGGGGGCGGAGGAGTGTGGACAACGGAGTGCTAGAGCTTGACGTCTCTCAGGTTGTTGGGCGAGGGGTGCTACGTCGTTGAGAGAAGTCGCCTGTGAATGTGCTAATTAGCGTGGGTGAGTTGGCTTTATGGCACTACGGGGGGTGAATCTGTTGGCCGTGTAGCTCTTTGTGGCGGCTGTTGGTTGCTCGTCTGACAAGCCTCCTGCTTGTGAGGTCCCTTGTTGGTGGTTGTAGGGGGCGCGCTTGTTTTCGTAATTTCTTTCCGCGACTGTCCGGCCCCCTTTTGGCCGTTGGCGCAAATTCTTTAGAGGGCTGTGGTGCATTGGGTATGCTCGCTTGTGGTCTCGCAGTCGCCTTAGGCGGGGGCCGCTGTCTAGGGTCGCTGGAGTTGTGTGCCCTCTCGCACGGTGGTGGTTAGAGTTGAGGCGCGTCTGTGGCGCTGGCGGACTGGTCTAGCGTGGTCCTACGTCTCTCTCAGGGCCTTGTTTACTTCGGCCTATTACGTCGGCGGTAAACTTTTAAATCGCCGCATTCGTTAACACTAGGGCCCGTAGCTTAGCCCGGCAGAGCGCCCTGGGGCCGTGCCCCGCGTAGGGCTCATAACCGGGAAGTCCCGGGAGGGTGTCCCCGGGAATTCAAATCCCGGCGGGCCCACCAGCCTCTTCGCCTCAACGCGCGCAATAATTCTCTTATCTTCCGCTGGGTTTCCGCCGTTTAGGCCGGCGGTGGCTTGGCCGGTGAGAGGCTTGACTGCTGTTGAGCTTAAATGGGCTTGATCATCGTACAAGCTATTTAAAACATGGTTCAACAAAGAGCCATGGAACAGGTGATTGAAAGGCCGCTCCCGAAGCCCACGTCCGCCGATTACGCCTCTGCGCGTCTTCTTGAGGCCCTTGTCAAAGCCAAGCTCGCCCTCGACTTCCTCGAGCGTGGTCTTACTCGCAACGCGGCTGGGAAGGCTTTTCAAGCGTGGAGGACTGTGCTGGCGGCTCTTCTCAAGCTGGAGCTTGAGCGGCTGAAGGCCTTGGCCAAGACGGAGGAAGAGCGGCGCTGGCTTGAGGAAAGGGCGGTGCCCCGAGTCCCCACTACGAAGATGATACCGCTTTCGCAGATGTTGAGAGTGCTGGGGTATCGGGATGTTGCATTTATAACTGACCGCGCTTTAAACCTCCACGACTATCAGTACCACGGACCAGATCCAGACATGGCATTGAGCAAGTACAGGACGAGGGAGGAGGCGGCGAGGGCGGTTGTGGAGCTTGTGTCGGCTGTGGTTGACTATGTGGAAAGGCTGAGGGATAAGTGCGCTGGATGCGAAGAGCTCCTTGGGGATCTGAGAGAGGAGGTGGCTAGGTAGCGCGACTGGGGTGTCGCGTTTTGCCAGCGCCGTTTGTGTCGCGTTGTTTGGCGAAGCTGGGCTTGGCGTTTCGCTAGGCGTAGCTTTGGGGAGGGGGCGCGTCGGCCGCGCGTCTGCGTAGGGACCGCAGGCCGGGTCTGTGGGGGCCTCGTGTGTCAGTACTCTCTTCCGACTATTAGGTATATCTCTAGCTCTTTTGCTCTTTTTTGTAGGTGTTGTACCACTTCTGTGGGGGCGTTTTCTACGGCTAGGACTTTTAGGTAGGTCTTCTTGCCTGTGAATTTTTCTGCGGCTTCTGCGGCGGATAGGAGTTTTTCCACTTCTCGCTCAGCCTCCTCCACGGTCTTCAGCGAGGTTGTGGCTTCTCCCACGACGAGGGGATCTGGGCAGAAGATGTCTACTTCTCTGTAGCCGTCTACTGGGAGGGTGACGTTGACTCTTATGCCGCATATAATGCCCCTCTCGGCGAGTAGGGCCTTGACTACGTTGGCTGTGTAGTACTCAAAGGCTCCGCCGAGGGAGTCCCTTATCTCGCCTAGCGCGGCCATTATCCATTTAAACTTCTTGTCCGCCTCCTCCCAGCGCCTGAAGTTTTCCTGCCACTTTCTCTCGTTCTCCTCCCACCGCTTCTCGTTTTCTTCCCACCTTTTCTCGTTTTCGCGCCACCTCCTCTCGTTCTCTTCCCATCTTTTTGCCTGTTCTTTTATGAGGGTGTTGAAGTCTTCTCTTAGTTTTCTTAGTTCTTCGAGTATTTCTCTGAGGCCGAGTAGGCCTGCCACAGCGAGTCTGAACTCTTCGTCTTCTTCTAGTAGTTTAAGTAGCTGGCGTTTGAGGGCTGGCTCCACGTGGCTTGTGAGGTGGCTGTTTATAAGCGTTAGGTGTTTAGTAGCCACTTCCAGAGGGGGACGTACGTTACTACTCCCCTCTTCCTGTACCACGTGTGTTCTCTTTGGTCTTCGTAGTCCCAGGTTATGATGGTGAGCTGTGGGTTGTCTTGTTTGAATTGTTCGTAGGCGTGTAGTAGCGCCCGTATTTCGCGTCTGTCTACTTCGTCGTATGCCTTGGCGTAGGTCACGTTTATTAGCTGGGCTATTCGGCCCTCCTGTTTTACTAGGAAGTCTACTTCGTAGCCCTCCTTGGTGTGGAAGTAGTAGATCTCTGCGGGGGGCTCGTGGCGTCTTAGTAGCTCTAGGAGTACTGCGTTTTCCATGTCTCTTGCGACGTCTTTTTGGCCGAATAGCGCGTAGCCCGTGTCTATTAGGTAGATCTTTCTTGGGGCCGCTATTCTCTGCCTCAGCGACGGCGTGTATCTTCTTAGGAGTGTGATGTACATGGCGTCTTCTAGGTGGGAGAGGTAGTTTATTATGGTCCTCTTGGTCGCGGCCGTTCTCTGTCCTAGTAGCCTGTAGAGCGAGTCGTATGAGGTGTGTCCTGCGTAATTGTTTAATGTGTAGTATATGAGCTCGTTTATTAGTGGAATATTTCTAATTCTGAATCTTTCTAGTATGTCTTTTTTTATTATTAGTTCTAGGTATTCTTTTAGAATTCTCTCTTTTAGCTGACTTAGGACTACCTCTGGGTAGCCGCCGTAGTGTAGGTATTCCTCTACGGCGCCTCTAATTCTGTTGTAGTTTTTGTAGAAGTTTCTCCCTCTGAAGTCTATGCCTTTGAAGGTTAGAAATTCTCTAAAGCTTAGGGTGAGTAGGCGGTATGTTAGCGACCTCCCTCTGAGGTGTGTGGCTATTTCTTTTGACAGCAGTTTTGAAGAGGAGCCCGTGACGTAGACCTCTAGGCCTTTGTCTAAGAGGTATCTGACCATTCTCTCCCAGTCCGGGACATTTTGGACTTCGTCTAAGAGGACTATTGGATCTCTGTCGTATAGCTCCTTATATGCGTCAACTATTGTAATAATGTCCTTGGGACTGGCGTTGTAGAATACTGGGTTTTCAAAATCTACATAGAGGTAGTCTTCTACCTTTTTTATCAGTGAGAATAAGTAGTAAGTTTTTCCAGCTCTTCTGGGGCCTACGATGCATGTGGCCTTGTTTTTCACCTTCTCTATTCTTAACTCCCTTGGCTTTTTACCTCTGGGACTCCTCTCTCGTGGAATTCGACTATGTACCTCTTCACAAGCTCTCTGTCTAACGTGTGTACTAATGGGAACCAAATTTATGAATTTTTGGTGCTCTATGATGCACTTTTGATTGTGGGAACTGCCGCGCGGAAGAGCTTTTATTTGGGTGTGGAACTCTTGGCGTGGCTGTGGAGGCGTGTGGAGTGGGGGCGGCTGGGGGTCCGCCTGGCCGTGGTTTTTGGATCTATTCTGCGTAGTCCTAGGGCTAGGGATGTTGACGTGTTGGTGTTTGTGGATGAGGGTGTGGATGAGGACGAGGCGGCGCTGAGGGTTATGGAGGCTGTGGAGAACGCGGTTGGTCTCGAGGCTGACGTGTATGTGGTTGGCGACGTGTCTAGTGTTAACTGTTTTTTACTGCTCGAGGCGCTGAGGGACGGGGTTATTGTGTACAGAGACGTGGTTGGCTTAGAGCGGCTCGTGTTTGCCGTGGGCGTGTGCAACGACTTTATGATTTCGCGTAGGAAGCTTGGGTCGACCCCGACAAAGTGGTTAATTTGAGTCAAGGGGGTATTTCCGCGTCTTGTCTATAGTTTCCAAGCTTCGCAGTTTGTTAAAAGCCGAGGGCTTGCTGGACCCATAACCTGCGACAGGCTTGGTGCCCCGCTAGAGGGGCAGGCCTTGACTGCATTGTGCCGTTTTCGAGGCATTGGCGGCTGGGCTCAGAGCACTAGCGTGGTGCATCTGCGCTTAGGCGGTCTCTTTGCCTCTGCGTCTGGCGCCACGCCGTCGTTGTGCATCAAGCGGGCGCCGTGTGTCGCATCGATCTGGCATGGGGTAGGGGCCGCTGAGAGTTTTGATTTTACCAGCGTCTTTCTTCGCGGCTCTTACGCGGGGCTTATGGACCTCCTAGCGAGTGTCGGCCACTGTGGCCGCTTGTCAAAGGCGCGCATGTTTTCTACGCTCTCGGCGATTTTCCGTTGGCTTCTTAAGATGCTGTAGCCGCCTTGCCTTGTGGCGCTTCGCGGCGTTGTGTCGTGTTAAAGATATATTTTTGCCTGTTTTATAGTGTGTGGAGTCTGCTGAGATAAGGCGGCGTATTGTTGAATATTTGAAGTCTGTGGGTAGTGCCTCTGTGTACGAAGTGGCTAAGGCCATTGGCCTCTCCTACGGCTCGGCGCAGTGGCATTTGTACGTCTTGGAGCGGGAGGGCATCGTCTTCTCGGTGGCGAAGGGGAAGAAGAGGATTGTCATGCTTAAGGACTCTTTGGACGCGTATATTAAGACGCTTAAGGTTAGGGACTTTTTTAGAGATTTTTGGCAGTTGCTCAGGGAGTTGGGCATTGAGAGCGACATGGACGTGGTGGACGCTTTGAAGATCCTCGAGGTGGAGCGGAGGGAGGTGGCGTCTTCTATTCTTTCCATTGCGAGGAATTTGTATGAGGCTCGGCGTGGGCGAGGACAAACTTAAATATACATAAGATCTGCTTCGTCATGGAATCAGGTTCTAGTTCGAACTTAGTTCTCGTAGCTAGAGAGGCCGCGGTGGACGAGTATAAGGAGTATTTGACCTACAGCACCTTGGCCAAGATTGAGCGGAATCCGGCGAGGAGGGCTGTGCTTATGCGTCTGGCGGAGCAGGAGTTTAGGCATTTCCAGTTCTGGAGCAGGCTGGCCCCCGTCGAGCCCCGGGGCTGGTTGCTGAGGCTCTACGCGTGGCTTATGGCGCTGCTCCGCCTTATACTCGGCGTAACTTTTGTGGCTAAGTTTATGGAGCGGGGGGAGGAGAAGGCTATTGAGAGGTATAGGTCGGTTGAGCCCCTCCTCTCTGGGAGAGACTTGGAGGAGCTTAGGCAGATAATTAGGGATGAGGAGGAGCACGAGAGGGCGCTTATTTCTCAGCTTGACGAGACTATTGTCAAATATATGGGGGCGCTCGTCTTGGGCCTGGCTGACGCGATTATTGAAATCACCGGTGCCCACGCTGGAACTCTCGGCGCCACTGACAGCACCATCACGGCGGGCGTTATTGGCCTAATTGTGGGCATCGGCGCGTCTATCTCCATGGCCTCTGCCTCATTTCTGCAGACAAAGCACGAGGTGGGGAAGTCGCCCACTGTGGCGGCCCTTGTGACGGGTGTGGGATACATCGCGGCGGTTGCCCTTATGTCCCTGCCATACTTCCTCACACACGACATCTACGTGGCCTTTGCCGCGTCTATCGCCGTGGGCATCTTCCTCACGTTTGTCTTAACGCTACAAGCCTCGGTCTACGCCGATAGGGACTTCAAGTTTGAGTTTTTGCAAACCGTGGGGCTTCTCTTGGGCACTGCACTGTTGACATACTTCGCGGGGACGTACCTCGGCGAGTTGTTTGGAATAAGGACTATCTGATTTTTATACATCGTGATTTAACCCGTGTTCTCTGACCTAAGGGACTTCCTCTCAGCGCTCGAGGAGAGGGGCTGGCTGGCGCGGGTTAGAGAGCCGCTTTCGCCTGAGCTTGAGATTCCTGAGGTGTTGCGGCAGGTCATGTATGCCCGGGGGCCGGCGGTGTTGTTTGAGTCTGTGAGAGGGTTTCCGGGGTGGAGAGTTGTGGGGAACCTCTTTGGCTCTCTTGAGAGGATAAGGCTGGCGCTCGGCGTCGAGAGGCTTGAGGACGTGGGTAGGCGGCTTCTTGCGCCCCTCGCATCCCCGCCTCCCCTCACTCTCACGGAGAAGTTCAAGGCCGCGGCTGATCTGTTTGAGCTGGGTAAATACGCGCCAAGGCTGGTGAGGGGCGGCCCTGTGAAGGAGGTTGTGGAGGAGAGGCCCAATCTGCTCTCTATACCAGCGTTTAAGACTTGGCCCAAGGACGCCGGGCGCTATATAACATATGGCCTTCTTGTAACTAGGAGGGAGGGGGTCACAAACATCGGCGTCTATAGGATCCAGGTGGTTAACGAGTCGGAGGCAATTGTGCACGCCATGGTCCACAAGAGGGCAGCTGAGCTTTTTGGCCAGTCTAGTGGCTGTGTAGAGGCCGCCATTGTAATAGGGGGCGACCCCGCCCTCCTTTTAAGCGGCATGATGCCCACCCCATACCCTCTTGACGAGTATCTCTTCGCCGGCGTGTTGAGAGGCGGGGGGGTAGAGGTGACGAGGGGAGTGGCCACGGACCTCTACATCCCCGCCCGCGCCGAGGCCGTGGTGGAGGGCTGTATAGACGTAGGCGACTTGAGGAAGGAGGGGCCTTTCGGCGACCACTACGGCGTGTACGACCCGGGCGGCCTCTACCCCGTGTTTAAGGCGAGGGCTATTCTGCGGAGGGAGGACCCCATATACTACGGCACCGTCGTGGGTAAGCCGCCGCTGGAGGACGCCTACATGGGCAAGGCCGTGGAGCGGATTTTTCTCCCAATTCTCCAGTTCCTCTTGCCAGAGGTGGTGGACTTAAACTTGCCCGAGTATGGGCTATTCCAGGGGGTGGCCGTTGTGTCTATCCGCAAGAGGTACCCGGGCCACGGCAAAAAGGTGATGTTCGCACTGTGGGGCCTTGGTCACATGATGTCGTTGACTAAGATCATAATTGTGGTGGACCACGACGTCAATGTCCACGACTTTAACGAGGTGCTCTTCGCCCTGGCGCAGAGAGTCGACCCGCAGAGGGATGTGGTGGTGGTGCCGGGGGCCCACGTGGACGTCCTCGACACGGGCTCGCCTATTCCTGGATACGGCTCTAAGCTGGGCATAGACGCCACTAGGAAGCTGCCGGAGGAGTACGGGGGGAGGCCGTGGCCCGAGGAAGTGGCCCCAGACCCCGAGGTGGCTAAGCGGGTTAGAGACGTGGTGGCAGAGGTCTTGGGCCGTGTGGCGTCTCGAGTTTAGAGGGGGGGAGCTCGCCAAGGTGGAGGAGCCGGCGTTGAGAGTGCCGCCTGGCCACATAGCCTTAAAGGTCAAGGCCTTCCTCGTCGACGACTTTACTCTGTGGAGCCTTAGGCGGGGGGGACGGTCGCCGTCTCGGTGGGCCTTCGGCGTAGTTGTGGCAAATGGGGAAGTGGGCCGCTACGTGGTGGCATACGCCGAAAACGCCGCGGCGCAGTACGCGGCGTCCCGCCTATATGTATACGCCTCTCCAGACCCCTCCTCGCTTGAGCTTGTCCACGTGGCCTACGTAGTCGAGGCGCTTAATAGGCTCCCCCGCTTTAGGCCTGTGGAGGTCGTCGGCGACGATCCACGGGGCTCTGCCGTGCGCAAATTGGCGGAGGTGGGGAAGTCTAAGTGGCGTGTTGTTCTCCAAGACGGGGTGGTGGAGGGCGGAGTTGCCGTCGCCTTGTCGAGGCTTGTGGAGGTTAGGGGCAACGCGCTTGTGCGCTTTGTAGATGTCCCATCTCGCCGCGCGCTAGAGGCGGCGGCTAAAATGAGGCTGAGGCTTGGGCTACCCGTTGTCGGTCTTGAAGACCTAGCCTTTGACAGGTGGGCTATTGTAAAAGTAGAGGGCGCGTAGTATTTAAATTGGGGATTTGCAGGTGCCGTGTCCGAAAGGCAAAGCGGCGAAAAGGTTGAGGAGTGGCGCCGCATTTTGGACTCCTTGCGTAAGGCCGGCGTTGAGCCATATCCGCACAGCTTTTCCCCCACCCACAGCATAAAGGCCTTAAACGAGCTTAGGCGGCAGGCGCTGTTGGACCCCTGGCTAGGCGCCGTGATAAGAGTGGCGGGGAGGGTGACGGATGTTAGGAGGCACCCAAACGTGGTGTTTTTAGACTTGTACGAGGATGGGGCGCGGTTTCAAGCCATGGCTGATCCAAAGCTTCCCCTGTTGGAGCACATCTGGCGGGGCGACTACGTGGGCGTGGAGGGGCCTTTGGTTAAGACGCAGAGGGGGGACTACGCCGTGAGGGCGACCTCTATTACTCTATTGGCCAAGGCTGTTCAGCCCCTCCCCGAGTGGGGGAAGGTAGATAGGGACTCGCCCTTCTACATGCGGTACAGGTCTGTGGCCATGGTCCTCGACTTGCAGCTTAGGTGGCGTATTGCGGCTAGGGCTAGGCTTATACAAGCGTTTAGAGAGGCCATGTGGCGTAGGGGGTTTGTGGAAATTCCCACGCCTGTCCTACAGCCCATCTACGGCGGCGCCGCCGCCAGGCCCTTTACCACGAAGGTCTGGGCCATCGACGAGGAGTGGTACCTCCGCATCTCCCCCGAGCTCTACCTCAAGCGCTACATAATCGCCGGCTTCCCCAAGGTCTTCGAGATAGGGCCTCAGTTCCGCAACGAGGACATAGACGCGTTGCACAACCCCGAGTTCTGGTCGCTTGAGGCCTATCAGGCATACGCCGACTACAGAGAGATCATGAAGCTGACGGAGGAGGTGGTGTACGAGGCCATCGTCGCGGTCTTAGGCACGCCGGTGGTTAAGTATAGGGAGTGGAGCATAAACTTCAGCCCGCCGTGGCGGCGCATAACTCTCCACGATGCGCTTAGGGAGTTCGGAGGCGAAGACCCCGAGAAGTTGACCGACGACGAGATTAAGCAGAGGCTTAGAGAGATGCAGGTACCTCTCAAGGTCTACAACCGCGGCGTAGCCCTCGTCAAGCTCTTTGAGAAGCTGGTGGAGAAGAAGCTCGTGGAGCCCACCTTCGTCTTAGACTACCCAGAGGAGTCTACGCCTCTGTGCAAGCCGCATAGGGAGAAGAAGGGCCTTGTGGAGAGGTTTGAGGCGTTCGTAGGCGGCCTCGAAATCGCCAACGCGTACACAGAGTTAAACGACCCTGTGAAGCAGTACGAGTACTTCGTCCGCGAAGAGGAGCTGTTTCCCAAGGATGAGGCGCACCCGCTGGACTGGGACTTCGTCGAAGAGCTCTCCTTCGGCATGCCTCCCACGGGCGGCGTCGGCATAGGAGTGGATAGGCTCGCCATGATTATCACCAACGCCGAGTCTATAAAGGACGTGATCCCGTATCCCATTGTGAAAAGAAAGTAGCCCCCTCCCTACTTAGCTATTTTCAATAGGACGTAGGCTAACACGACTAGGACAAACGCCGAGTTCGACGCCAGGACCCAGTTTCCTAGGTACACGCCTATTGCCACCAGCATTGATAGAAGAGCCGCCATCAGCGCCTCGTACAAGCCCAACGCCCCCTTTGCTAACGCGCTGAGTCCCTTTGGCGTCACATACCACCTAATCCTCCTCTTAAATAAGCCAAGGAGTACGTAGAACGTCAGATAGGGGCTTAAGATTAACAACAACGAGGCCGATTGTGCCATTCTTTTGACAACTGTCCAGAAGCTGTATCCATCGCGTTTGGCGATTTTGTAGACGTAGTACACTTGCGCAAGCGCCAGTGCAAACAACGCCGCTTGGGCCATTAGGACGTAGATTGGGGGCAATAAAATGCCTGCGTACCCCATTGCGAGGCCCGCCGCCATAATTGCAAAAGTTGTCGCCACCATTAGGGGGTGTGTGGCTACGTTTAGAAAAAGACTCAACTTGTGAGACTTGGGCATTTTCAGACTGAAAAGCGCAGATGCATATTTTGCAAATACATAGGCCGAGTTGTAGGTCCACCTGGCGTATTGCCTCTTAAATGCGTTATACCCAGCTGGGACTTCTACGTAGACGGGGGGCCCTGGCGTATAGCGCACTTGCCCGCCGTGTACATAGGCCCTCAAAGATATGTCATAGTCGTCTGCTGTACAGTTGCAGAAGCCACCTATCTCCTCAAAAAACTTCTTTCTCACAGCTATGCCCGACCCCAGGGCGAGCAGTGGGTGCCCAGCGTTGAATCTCCCCAATATTGCCAAGTGGTAGAGCAGATACTTGTAGAGAAAGAGCTGAAGTGAGGCTATCGGCGTATTGACAGCCGCATAGCCGTCCCAGCCGAGGAAGAGTATTTCCCTGTCGCCGACGGCCCGCGCCCTGGCGCACATGTCAAGCGGAGGCACGCTGTCGACGTCTAGGAAGAGGAGCACGTCGCCTCTGGCCCTCTCCGCGGCCCAGTTCAACGCCACCCCCTTATACCCCACGGGGTTAGGCCTCCTCAAGATTCTCACATTTGTAAGCCCTAGGGCGTCTACGGCTTCTTTCAACTTCTCAAACTTCTCAGGCGGGTCGTCGGACACTATTACCACCTCGGCGTCTGGGCAAGGGAGGGCGGCCAACCTCTTAACTGCCGCCGTCACGGTATCCACGTCCTCGTTCTTCACTGGTACAATTATTGAAAGAAAGCCGCCAGAGGCTTGAGGGGGGTCTGCGTGTGACTCGCGGACGGCGTGCCTGGCGTAGTAAATGTAGTGCGAAATCAACAGAAGCGACAATAGGAGGAGTGCTAGGTATATGAGAATTAGCGTGTTTTGCAACCACTCTGGCAGTAGAGGCGCGTTGGATATTACCACGGGGCCCTCCCTAGTCTTATTTATCACCTGAAGAGTCTCGTTTAAGATGTCGCGCGGTATCGTGATGTTTAAAAAAGTGATATTGGCCACGCCCCGTGGTAATGGGTATTTTATATGTAAAACGCTGACCTCGACAGAGGCATATTATTAAACCCACCAACATTTTCCATGTTCATTTTGGAGTCTCCGCGCGTTCGCCTTATTGGGGCTTGGGGCTCTGAGGCCCTCGTGTCTGCGTTCACCGACATGTTGTACCGCGGAGTGGAACCAGAGGAGGCGCTCAAGGCGCAGTCTGCCGACGTAGTCGAGAGGAGGATATCTGCGTTCTACAGGCAGGGCCACTGGTCGGTCTTCGAGTTCATGGGGGCACAGTTCCTCGTGGAGTGCTCCCGCGCCTGCCACACCCAGTTCATACGCCACCGCCTAGCCTCATACTGGTCTGAGTCCCAGCGCTACGTTGATTACACAAAGCGGGAGGTCAGATTCGTCGTGCCCAGGGGCTTCCCCGCAGACGTCCTGAAGAGGGCGTACGAGGACTACTTGGCGCTTAGGGGCCAGTACAAGCCGGAGTACGCGAGGATGGCCCTCCCCAACGCCACCGCTGTGCTGTTCGCAGTGCAAATGAACGCGAGGGAACTCCTCCTAAACTTCGTCCCACTGAGGTGCGCCGCGACGGCCCAGGCGGAGATACGCCACGTGTGTTGGCAGATTTTCGCCCACGCGTGGCGCCTCTGGCCCACCCTGGCTAAGCTGGTGTGGGAGGACTTGCCCAACCTACACCGCGACTTCTGCACTAAGGTTCCCAAGGGGGCCGACTGCCGGGAGTACGCCATAAGAGACGCCGAGGAGAAACACGGCCCACTGCCAGAGAAGCCGTGGCTCTATGCGAGTCCTTATCAGAGGGCTTGAGGCCGGGTCCGCCTACCTGGCCTATCTCTTGAGAGAAAGCGGCGTAGAAGTCGACATATATACCTCTAACCCGGCGGACCCCCTCTTGGACATACCGCCTTTTGAGCCTTTGTTCACCCTAGAGTTCTTGAGGGAGGTCCTCGCGGTTAGATTTGTGGAAAAGCCCGAGGGCAACTACGACGCCGTCGTGGACTCCTGCGACGTGGTGGGATTCGACGGTGTAAAAAAGGCGCTGGGGGATAAAAAGCCTACCTACGTGGTGGGAGATGGGTGGCTCTCTGCCTCAATTTCTCTCCACTGGTCTCTGCCGCTACCCGACGTGGAGGTGGACGTGCCGGGGGAGAGGACTGGGGAGTTTCAAGAGGTGGGGATCAAGTACAGATTATACACGGGGGGCCAGTACTCCATATGCGGCAGTTTCAGAGACTCGTGGGGAGGTTGCCTCTACACCCCTCTGAGGGCTTTAGAGCGCATATCGGCGGCGGTGGACATATACGCCTCCCTAATGGGGCTTGAGGCGCCGAAGAGGAGGCTTAGGCTTGAATACGCCGTGGGCGGCGGCAGGGCGTATGTGGCCATTGGCTGTAGGCCAGAGGGCAAGGTGTCTAAGATAAACCTGGGCGATGTACAGACGTGGATGTACGGCGAGGAGGGGGGCCCGAGGTACGTGTTTATACAGGCCAAGGCTGAGCATCTGCCCTGGGTCTTCGCCATGTATAACTTGGCCAGAGCTGTAGACTCCGCCTTCTTATACGACTTTGGCGCCAGCGGCAGGGGGCCCCTCAACTACGCGTATGTGGGTCACCTATTTAGAAAGTTGAGGTAGTGGCCCAGACGCCGTCAGGCCGTCTCACAGCGCCGCAGACGCGGCTCTCGACAGCCCGTCGCGGCGTTTATATTTGTTGGCGTGTTTAAAAACTTTCCCTGGCCTAATGGCTTTAAAGCCGGGCTTTGCATACTCTGTGAGATGCAGATATGTTGAACTCAGCGTGGTGGTACACGCAACCGAGAGCTTAGACAAAGTCATTGACCTGCTGAAAAAGGCCTTCGGCGATCTACCCTTCGTCGTGGAAATCTACGAAGGCCACCACGGCAACCCGATCTACCTAGTGACGTCGTTTGTAGAAAACTGCGACACGTTGCTCGACAAGCTCTGTGGCTGGTTCAACGGCTCTATCCCGGCGACGCGGGGAGAAGATGAGGGCCTCTACTACCTCCGCCTAGATAAACAAGCGCTGGCGGCTGGCGTGGTTAGACAAGCATTCCACGACGACGTAGTGAGATTGAAGATTAGGGTTAAGGGGGAGATGTGCCGCTCCTCTTAGCCCTGCGCATTGAGGCCGCGACGGCCTTGGCCTTCTTAGAAGTGCCGGCAACTCTCACGGTGCGGCACCCCTCTAGGAGCGCCACCAGCGCCCTCACGCGCCTCAAAGCGTCTCTCGGGACGCCTACCACAAGCACGTCGTCGTAGATTGCGACTAACTGAAGCGGCTCTATCAACGCGGCAAAGCCAACCACTAGGTAGTATTCAAGCAACTCCACGTAGCAGGAGGGGGGATCAGCCGCCCTTATTATGAGGTAGCGGCGCTTAGACATCGGAGGCGACTAGCTCCGTGAGTATGCCAAGGGAGTTTTTTATAGGGAGAGCCCAGTTTTCGTCCCCGCTTATTTCCACTAATAGGGCCGCCACGTCGAGCGGCGATTTTACATCGGACGCGTTTTCCACGCCAGTTGCCACCACGGTGGCCTCTGGCTCTAAGACGTCTAGCCACTGGGCGAGGAGCGGGAGGTCCTTCAACAACGGCTTCAGAGGCAACGCCACGTATTTCCCATACCTAAGGGCGGCCCTGGCTTGGTCTCTAGTGATGGGCGTCTGGGGGTTCACCTCGATGACTTGAACATCGTCTCTATACACAAGCTTGTTGAACTTCTCCCGGCCGCTAGCCACCGCCCACCTTATGTCGACCCCTCGCACAAACGGGGCAATTACCTCTGTCTCGGCCTCCTCGCGCAAGAC
Source organism: Pyrobaculum calidifontis JCM 11548 (assembly GCF_000015805.1). NCBI lineage: Archaea > Thermoproteati > Thermoproteota > Thermoprotei > Thermoproteales > Thermoproteaceae > Pyrobaculum > Pyrobaculum calidifontis. Next base: position 483,909 of record NC_009073.1, read on the forward strand.
GGCGGCCCTCACCCCCACTTCCCAAAGCGCCGCCTCCACCTCTGGCCCCACTCTTACCAAGTCCCACTCCACGAACCCCCTCTTCACAACTTTCATGTTTAAATTCTGTGCGTATGTAGACGTGTGATGAGGGGTATCAAATCAGTTGAGGTGTGAAGACCTCGCGACGGACTGATCATCTCTTGATTTTCTCCAGGAGGAGGTCTACGATGTGCTCCGCCGGGTTTATACCCACGGCGGCTTTAAAGCCCTGCCAACTCATTGTTGGGTTTACCTCCAGTATGTAGTAGCCGTCCTTAGTCTCCGCTATGTCTACTCCGCCGAAGTCTAAGCCCAAGACCTCCACGGCCTTGACGGCGAGCTCCTCCAGCTCCTGCGTGAGATACGCTGGCTCCGGCCTGGCGCCCTGAGCCACGTTGCTCTTCCACCCAGCCGCCCGCCTATACTCGGCGCCAATGGCCCTCTTGCCCACGACGACCACTCTATAGTCGCCGTCTCCCTTCTCCAAAAACTTTTGCACATACATAGGCTTGTTAATGTTAACCAACATGGAGAATATGTGGAAGGCCACGTCGGGGTCTTCCACAAGAAAGGCGCCGTAGCCCATGGCCCCGCGCATCTGTTTAACTACCGCCTTTCCAAACTCGCCCGCTGCCCTATACGCTATGAACATGTTCTCTGTCACCACTGTGGGGGGCACGGGGAGGCCGGCCTTAGACAACGTCATTAGGGCGGCCATTTTATCCCCAGCCACTACCCACGGCAATACGGGGTTCATGACGTATACGCCGGCCTCCTCCAGCGCCCTCACAGCCCACACCCTGTATAAGAACTGCTCAAAGTCTCTAAAAATGCCCAAGTGGCGCAACAACGCCCCGTCGAGCTCCACGGGGGCCGGCGCCTCTCTGCCTACAGCGTGTCTCACCTCGACGCCGCTTGGCCCCATCCTCACCTCCAACATGTCCACGTAAACTCTCACCGCCGAGTGACCCCTCCTCCTAATCGCCTCCTCTAAGTCCAAGACGTCGCCCGGGTTAAACTCCACCTCGTACGGCCTAATAATGCCGATGCGCACAGAGCTTTTGAAAATGGACTTTTTATGCTAGTGGGGCTTGAACCTCTACCTCGGCCTCTGGCGGGTCTTGTTTAAGGTCGACCTTGTGATACACTTCTCTAGTCGGCGTGCCAAGCGACTTGCCTTGCCCCAGGGCCCAGAAGAGGAGTGTGGCATATGCGTTGTCCACCTTTTCCACAGGGCCTGTGAATTTTGTCGAGGCCACTGTGGCCGGCGGAAGAGTCTTGTCGCCATTTGGGTCTGGGGTGAAGATTTCTACCACCATCTCGTGGCCCTCTTTACCGTGGAATATGAGAATTGTGTTAGGCTTTAGGTCTCCCAGAAGCGCGTTTCTATTCGCGACTTTTTTCACAGTGCTAAACCCCCTCAGCTCTGGCACCTCCTTTATCTCCACCTTGGCCATGCGGCGGACGTCTTACCCCTTATTAAACTTTACCTTTTTAGGAGGAGGTCTCTAAGACCGTGTACTTGGAGAGGCCGTCTGCGAAGGAGGCGGCTCAAGTCGTTAACTGGGGCAAGAGGAGGGGCATAGTCGTCGTTGTTGGACTGTGTGAAGTTAATTATGCGGGAAGGGCCGCTGCGTCTCTTAAGCGGGGCAAGAGGCTTTTAGTAGTGAAGCGGGATGGGACTCTGCTGGTACACGAGGCTGAGAAGGCTCAGCCCAAGATATGGAACCCCCCTGGCTCTTCCACCGCCGCGTTTGAGGAGAACGGCCGGCTTGTGGTAAAAAGCGTAAGACAGCGCCCGTTTGAGACTGTAAAAGTGGTCTTTGAAGAGGTGGACTTCGTTGGTGTCTTCGACGTTGGGGCCAGCGAGCTTGAGCTTATCGGCAGTGAGAAAGACGTGGTGGAGGCCCTTGTGAGGGCGCCCTGGCTCATAGAAGAGGGACTAGAAATTGTCGGCGTAGAGGTGCCCACAGAGGTTGGCCACATAGACATATTGGCCCGCGACAGGGAGGGGCGCTACGTGGTTATAGAAGTTAAGAGGGACTTGGCGACTCACGATGCAGTGTTTCAACTGGCCAGGTATGTAGAGGTTTATAAGGCCCGGGGGCACGACGTGAGGGGGGTTTTAGTGGCTGGGGACATTTCTTCTACAGCATATGAATATTTAAAGAGGTATAATTTGAAATTTGTAAAGATTAATCCAAGAGAATTGACGGCATCAAAAGATAAAAATAGGCTGTAGTATAGGAGGCAAATAGAGGCAGGGACGCGGATTTCCTGCCTAATTTGTACTATAAACTATATTTAATATAATGCAGTTTTGCTTATTGGTAAATATGTCTTTATATGGAAAAGAAAGATGGTCGTATACTTCTATTTTTGTAATATGTTAAAATTGTTGGCTGTTTTTTAAATACGTATACGTATACTTCCGTGTATAGAGTGCTGGTAAACAAGAGCTTGGACAGGATCTTGGTGACAGGCAAGGAGAGAGACTTGCGCCTACTGGACGAAGGGTGGGAGATCGTATACGAGGCTGGGGATTGGGAAGAGGCGTTTGAATATGCCATGGAGATTGCTGAAGATGAAATTGTCGAGTGGTACTACGACGAGGCGGTCAAGAAAAAAGTCCACGTTTTGGCCTTCGCCTAGCTTTTTACCACGTCTATTATAATTGACGCAGCCTTGAGAGCCATCTCGCGGGGTATTACGAGCGGCGGGGCTATTCGGATTGTGGAGAAGCCGGCGCCTATAACTGCGACGCCGCGCTTAAACGCCCTGGTCAATACCCCCTCTAAATCAGACTTTTTCAACATCTCTACTCCAATCATTAGGCCTAGCCCCCTCACGTCGTAGCCCTCCCCCAGCTCTTCTCTAAATACCTTTTTTAGTTCCTCGCCGAGGGACTCCGCGTGTCTTAGCAAGTCCTCTTCCTCTATCACTTCTAGGGTCGCCAAGGCGGCGGCCGCGGCGACTGGGTTGCCGCCGAAGGTGTTAGCGTGGGAGCCCCTTGGCAACGACATGACGTCGGCGCGGCCTATTATTGCGCCAAGGGGAAGTCCAGCTGCTATGGCCTTCGCCGTGGCCATCAAGTCCGGCTCCACGCCGAAGTGCTCCACCGCGAACCACCGGCCAGTTCTCCCAAAGCCAGTCTGTACCTCATCCACGGCGAATAAGATGCCGTGCTCCGCCGTGAGCTTTCTCAGCCCCTGTATAAAGTTCTTCGGCGGGACCACGTACCCTCCCTCCCCCTGGATAGGCTCCACTATTACCAGCGACACCTCGGAGGGGTCAACGAGCCTTTTGAAGACCCAGTCCTCTAGAAAGGCCAGGGCATACTCGCCGCACTCCTCCGGAGTGGAGGCCTTGAAGGGGCAGTGGACTGGGTGGGGGAACGGCGCATGAATCACGCCCGGCACAAGCGGGGAGAAGTGGCGCCGTTGCACCGGCTTGGAGGCTGTTAAGCTCATTGCGCCGTAGGTGCGGCCGTGGAACGCGCCTAGAAACGCTATGACGTAGGGCCGCTGGCCCTTGAAATACCCCCTAGCTATCTTCAACACCCCCTCTATAGACTCCGCGCCGCTGTTTGTGAAAAACACCTTCTTCTTCCCCGATATGGGGGCTATTGAGACGAGCCTCTCGGCGAGTTTAACAGCAACCTCGTAGTAGAAGTCTGTGAGAGAGTAGTGGGTAAAAAGCTCCGCCTGCCTCTTTATGGCCTCGACCACCTTTGGATGCGCGTGGCCCACGTTGGTCACCGCTATGCCCGCGTTGAAGTCTATGTACAAGTTCCCATCGACGTCCTCCACCACGGGGCCATAGCCGCGCTTAATTACAAGCGGATACCACCTGGCAAAGGACTGCATTATCAGTTCTTCGTCTCGCCTCACGATCTCCATCGCCTTAGGCCCCGGAGGCTCGACCACTATCCTAGGCACCTCGTCTGGGTCAATTGGCCAGTGCCACTTGGGCATATATGTAGACTACAAAACACTATATAACAGTTGAACTGCTTTTAAACAGACACAACGTGAGAAGCGTGATGAGGGCTGGGTTGCAGACGCGTGACGACTTAGGAGCCAACTGAGCAATTTACGTCCGCGACCGCGTTGGCCTGTATAGGCCTACCAAGGTCTCTCCCCCATCTACGACTATTACCTGCCCCGTGACGTATGAAGACGCGGGGCTGAGCAGCCAGTAGATGGCCTCTGCGGCCTCGGCGGGCGTGCCCATGCGGCGTAGTAGCGTGCGGCTTTTGAATTCTTCGACCTCCTCTGCGGCGATCCACTGAGTCCAACGCGTCTCAATTGGGCCAAAGGCAACAGCGTTTACTCTGACGGGGGCTAGAATTTTCGCCAAGCTTTTCACCAATGCCACTATGGCGCCTTTTGCGGCGGCGTACGGAAGCCCGTACACGTCCCCCACTAGGCCCGGCGTTGAGGAGACGAAGACGAGGGAGGAGGTGGGCTTTAGGTTTTTTCTAAACGCCTTGACGACGTTGAACGCGCCTGCCACGTCCACTTTGTACACCTCCACGAAGTCGTCTGCCGTCAGCTCCTCTAGGCCTTTATTCCACAGCGCGGCATCGCCGTGGCCATGGAGGGCCGCTATGCCGTCTAGCTGGCCGACCTCCGCCGCGGCGCGGCTTAGGCAAGAGACCTCTAACACATCGCATTGGTATGTGACATGAGCAGTGGAGGGTGTCCTCGACACTCCAACCACGTAGTCGCCTCTCGACTTGGCCAACTGTACGAGGGCTGAGCCTATGCCTCCGTTGGCGCCTGTGACGAGTATCTTCATCTACAGTTGAGCGGCCGCTTGCACTTGAGCGCCACCTCTATGTCGCCCCGTTTTGCCTCAGTCACCATGTTGTGGTGCTCGTCTTTTACCCCCCTTATGAGAGAACACATATGGACGCCGCAGACCTTTACCTTGACCGCCTTTGCTCTGAGCTTCTCCATTAGGAGGTCCGCCAGCCACTCGGTGAAGCGCTCCTGCATTATTGGCCTAGCAGCGGCCCATTTCACAAGCCTTATCACCTTACTCAACCCGGGCACGCCGTCCCCGGGCACGTAGGCCACCGATATCTTGAGGAGTATGGGCAAGAGGTGGTGCTCACATATTGACACTGCGGATATGTTTTCTATCACCACGGGGCCCGGCTCTGCGTCGTACTCTAGGGGGAAGAAGACCACCTCGGGAGGGGGCTCTCTAAGGCCCCTCGTGAGCTCCTCCATGGCTTTTACAAAGCGCTTGGGGGTATTGGCCACGCCCGGGCGCCTCAGGTCCTCGCCCAAATGCCTAAGAAGGGCGGCAACGGCGTCCTCAGCCTCGTTTTTCCTCTGCTGAAGCATGCAAAGGCGTCGATTCATATTTTTAAACTATTGCCATGTGGTTCAACACCTTTTGCATACACGTCTGCCGTGCCAGCGGAAGCACTTCGCGAACGCAGACGCCATGAATATGGCCGCCTGTAGCGGCCTCTCTACTGGCGACAGGGCTACTTGCCTCCAATCGATCTTCCCCAGCGCTCTACGCGAGCGGAGGGCCGTCCTCGCGGCGTGTATAACAAGGAGCGCTGGCATATACACAGCCGCTACCGTCCACGCGAGGTAGTAGAGGAGTTCCACGGCCCACAGCAGGGGGTTGCCGAGCTTAGCCGCCGTTGCTTGCCTCAGCATAAACTCAAGAGCGTCGCCGGCCCTCCTCATGGGCACCAGCACTGGGAGCACCTCAATCCGCCCCGACGCCACGGCGGTGAGGGCCATGTCGTCTACTGGACAACTCAAAAGCGCCTTTACCGCCGCCTGCTTCGCCCACCTCGGCACAGCCATGGCGCCGCCGTATAGAAACCGCGTCCTGCGCCACGCCATCCAGTCGAGGCCTCCCAGCGAGAAAGTGTTTTGGAGCAAGTCGTCTACAATCCAGCGATACGCCGTTGCGAAGCCGCAACAGCCGGCCTCCTTAAGCTCCTCCAGCCAGACGCCTGGCACGGCGTCATCATCAACGAAGACGTAGGCGTCGGCCTCCACTTCCTCAAGAGCTGTCGCCAAGGCGCCCGACTTGCCCCCATACTTGTTCACCAAGTATCTAAAGCCGAGGGCCTCAGCCTGCCTTGCCTCATCTTCGCTGTCCACTACCACGTAGTCCACAAGGCCTGAGAACGCGGCGAGGCTCTGCGGCCTCTTTGTGGGCACAATCACAACTGCCCTACACCTGCCGCACCTCTTCTTCCTCATCTTGACCTCGGCGGCTAGGTGCGCCAACTCGTATATGAAAATCGCGAGCGCGGCCGGTAGCATAGATAAATACACCTCGTATGTTTAAACCTATGAAGATGGAGGAGTATGGAATTGTCCTTAAGGAGGAGCGGCTGGAGGGCGGCCGCAGAGTTCTCGACATTTTTTGGGGGCCGCAACACCCCTCCTCTGGCCACACCCGGTTTATAGTTGAGGTGGATGGAGACATTGTAGTCAACGTGACCCCAGACCCGGGCTATGTTCACAGGACTATGGAGAAGCTGGGCGAGACTCGTCATTGGATTCAAAACATCCCCCTCTTCGAGCGGCTTTCTCTCCCAGACGCCATTAACGTGACTTGGGCTTATGCGATGGCCATCGAGCGGCTGGCCGGCCTCGATGTGTCTCCAAGGGCACAGTATCTGAGGGTAATTATGGGGGAGCTGAGCCGTATCTCGACTCACTTGTACGACCTAGGCCTCCACGCCATTATGATTGGGTCATCCACGGGCTTTATGTGGGCCTACGGCCTACGCGAGCTGTTGGTGCAACTGTGGGCCATGGTCTCGGGCTCGCGCACGACGCCCACGTGGGTTCTGCCCGGCGGCGTGAGGACCGCGCCTCCCGACGCCTTCTATGAACAGACGCGGGGCTTCCTCCAATACCTTGAGAAAAAGATTGATGAGTTTGTCAGAGTGGTGATTAAGAACCCCGTCGGCTATTACAGGCTTAAGGACGTCGGCTACTTGAGCAAGGAAGATGCGGCGCGGCTCATGGCCACAGGGCCCGGCGCCAGGGGGTCAGGCATAGATTGGGACGCCAGGAGGGTATATAGGTACGGCATATACGACGAGTTTGAGTGGGACGTCTGCGTCGAAGATGGCGGCGACTCGCTGGCCAGAGCTATGGTTAGGATCTGCGAAATTATGCAGAGCGCACGTATTATTAGACAGGCGCTGGATAGGGCGCCCCGCGACGGGCCTTTGGTGGGCGAATCCGTAGCGCACAGGATACCGCCAAAGCAGAGGGAAAAGGTCAATGAGCTAGTGCGCCTTCAGGCACTGTTTACAATGATGTTGCCGCAGGGCGAGGGCACTGGCATCACTGAAGGCGGGAGGGGGCGCTACTACTTCCACGTACTCGGCGACGGATCAGAGAAGCCCTACCGCGTCCGCATAAGCACACCGTCATGGCAGAACTTGAGAGCTATGATAAAGGCCTTCATAGGTGCGCGGCTCATGGACCTCCCCGCGATATACGGCTCCTTCGGCTACTTCCCCCCAGAGCAAGACAGGTAAATTTAATAATGAAGAATCTGTAGGGACTATGGACCTCTGGGGTCTCCTCTTCTCGGCTAGGCTCTGGTTTTTTGTACTGATGCTAGCTGTCTCTGGGATTGTGCTACTAACAGTGGTGTGGTTTGAGAGAAAGGCAGCGGCCAGGGTGCAGATGAGGGTGGGGCCCTACCACGTATCTCCCTGGCTTGGCGGCTATCTACAGCTTTTGGCAGACGCCTTTAAGTTCATAATTAGCGAGCCCATTGTGCCAAGGGGCGCGCATAAGTTGCTTTTCACGTGGGGCCCGCCTCTGTTTGTCACTCTTGCATTTGGCGCATCGCTCCTCCTGCCGCTGACTCCGGAGCTTAGGCTTATTAAAGACCCCAACCTGTTGCCCTACGGCCTTGTGTTTTCGCTCGTGGTGCTCCTCCTAGTCTCTATCGCCATTGTAATAATTGGGTGGTCTGTTAATAACAAGTTTGCATACGTAGGAGCCGCCCGCGAGGCGCTTCTCGTGGCTGCCTACGAGTTGCCGCTAGTGCTCTCCGTCTTGGCAATGTTCATACTCTACGGAACTCTAGACCCCCTGAAGATTGTGGAAAAGCAGTCCATCCTCGTAGGCGCCGTGCTTAACCCATTTGCCTTTCTAGTCTACTTGGTAGCTACCGCCATGGCCACCGCCCGCTTCCCCTTTGAAATCGCGGATTATGAAGGCGACGTGGCCACTGGGCCTTACAGCGACTACGGCGGCGTATTTCTAGTGCTCTCCTTCGCAGGCGGCACCTACTATGCGACATTCTCCTACTCCTTCCTCGCCTCTCTGCTCTTCCTCGGGGGGTGGAATCTCCCAGGGTTTGCCGTGGGGAGCTGGCCCCAGGACATCCTCGGACACTTGGTGCTTGCGGCGTGGGTGATGTTCAAGACGCTGGTCCTTATGCTCTTCTTCGCGTTCCTGAGGGCCGCCATGCCAGTGTTGCGCCTAGATCACACGCTGGCGCTGGGGTGGAGAGGCCTCTTGATCCTTGGCGTAGCCGCAGTGCTTTGGTCAACCGCGCTTAAGCTGGCGGGGCTATGAGTGGGACTTCTATAGTAAAGGCAACAGTAGGCGCGCTTAGAGTTGCCGCAAGGAATTTTGTAAAGCCAGAGCGTATAACTATATACTACCCATACGAGAAGCTCGACTACGGCAGAATGAGGGGGTGGATCGGATTGTGGACTGAGAAATGTACGTCGTGTATGCTATGTGCAAGGATTTGTCCCACAAATGCGATAAAGATGTACCTAGCTCCAAACAACAAGCGTTACCCGGGCATTGACTATGGCCGCTGTATAATGTGCCACTTCTGCATAGACATATGCCCCACCGACGCCCTCTACCCCACCGATATTAAAGAGCTGACTTGGTACGACTACCGCGAGATGGTATATACGCCGGACATGGAGAGAGAGCCGCCTAAGGTACAGGAGCCGTATAAATCCGTAAAAGTTGTGATTAAGTACATAAACGGCGTACCTAAGAAAGTAGTTCAATCGAAATAATACTTTAAAACGGCCACTTACGATACCATCATGATAGATTTAATACTCCTCTCGGCGGCGTTGTTTTTCGGAATTCTTGCGGTATACTCTAGGGACAACGTGTACTCGGCCTCTAGCCTGGCCGCTGCGGCGGGGGCCGTCGGCGCATATTACGCATACCTCATGCAGTTCGCCGCGGCATTTCTACTCTTCGTCATATACATAGGCGCAGTGATGTTGCTTGTGATAATGACCGCCGCAATGTACGGCGGCGTGCAGAGGCAGGGCGGGAAGTACTTCCTTGCCACAACTCTGGTGACGTTGGTAGTCGTGTTGCTAAGCGTCGTGGTGTGGCTTGGGCCACAGGCAAAGCCTCAGGCCTACTTGCCTGCCGATTTGGCTACTGTGGTGGTGCTGTTGTTTGGGGTTGTTGTAGTCTCTTTGTTAACTGGCGTAGAGGTGGCTAGGAGGGTATGACCGCGGCGCTGGTGGTGGGTTTCGTGTTAATACTACTCGGCGTTTACGGCATTGCGACTACGCGGCACTTGGTGCGCATATTGATATCGCTGGAGCTCGCCACAGTGGGCGCCTTCGCCATGCTGGCGCCAGCGCTTGTAACAAGCCCTGCACTGGCCTTCTACGGGGTCTTACTCCTCGTGATCATTTCAGTGTCTGAGGCGACTATTCTCGCGGCGTTGATATACAGAAGCTACGTCCTTACCAAGAGCACGGACTTGTCCGCGCTTTCAGAGGGGAGAGAGGTATGATGATTCTAATCTCAGTCCTATTTCCAATGATCCTTTCCTTTGTCGCATACGCCGCGGCCAAGAGGTCAGCCTACATGGCCGGCTACATTTCGGCAGCAGCCTTACTGCCTCTACTCGCCCTTTCTGCCTACGTCGTCTTTGGCGGAGTTGACCTTAGCGAGGGAACCTTCCAAGGATTCGACGTTTTGGCATTTAGAATTATGCCGTTTAACGGCGTTTTTATATTCACAGTGGCGCTTGTGGGGCTCTTTGTTGCCCTCTTCTCCCCGCCCTATATGGAGCACAGAAGCCACGAGCTGGGGAGAGACTCCGCCGTGTTCTACTTGACCTACGGCTTCTTTGTGGGAGGGCTTGCGGGCGCCTTCGCCGCCGCCAACTTAGTCGTGGTCTACGTATTCATAGAGGTGGCCTTGATCGCGTCGCTGTTCCAAATTTTGTACTACGGGTACGGAGACCGCGTGAGAATTACGGTAATGTACTTGGTCTGGTCCCACGTAGGCGCGTTTCTAGTACTGGCCGGGTTCCTACTGCTCTACCTAAAAGGCGTCTACTATGTGCCGCTTTTGATAGGCGGCAGAGGGACTGGGCCCGACGCCCTGGCCTTTGTGCTCATACTCATAGGGTCTTTAATCAAGATGGCTACTCTGGGCGTCCACATGTGGCTTCCATACGTCCACGCAGAGGCGCCTACGCCTCTGTCGGCGCTGCTGAGCCCAGTCCTCGTAGGGATCGGTGGATACTTAATAGCCTCCGTGGCCATGTACGTACTGCCCAACAGCGAGTGGACTCAGTGGCTCGTCTACTACGCGGTGGCCACCGCCATATACGGGGGCCTAATGGCTTTTCTACAGAGGGACATCAAGAGGCTATTTGCCTACTCCACCGTGAGTCAAATGGGCTACCTACTGCTGGGGGTGGCCTTGGCCAACGTATATGGGTACACTGCGGCGGCCTTGTTTTACCTAAGCCACGGCTTAGGCAAGGCGGTGCTCTTCATGACCGCCGGCTACTTCATAATGTACTTGGGCACTCGCGACGTGGAGAAAATGGGCGGCCTCTACGGCTGGAGGCCTGAGCTGGCCGGCGCAGCCATAGTGGGCTTCTTAAACCTCGCTGGGATATTAAGCATAGGCATGATCTCAGAAATTACGCTCACCGTAGGATACGCCCAATACTTCCAGACCGACTACGCCTTCTACATACCCTATGCGTTGGTGTTACTTGTGACCGGAATCTACGCCTTTAACACAATACGCGTGGTATTCTTTGGCCCTCCCAAGAGAGAGGACAGAGGACCTGTGGATATAGCGTTGGCGTCCATCGTGGCCGTGGCCTTCATCTCACTGCTCCTCTTCATACCGCCTTTCTCAAACACCATCGCAGACAACATATATAAGGCCGTCGGTGCGGTGGGGCCATGGAGGTAATTCTCTTCACAATTTTCGCACCGCTCATAATGTCTATCGTGTCTCTATTTAGCACTTCTGAGAAGTTCAAGGCCTGGGCCGTGACCTTAGGGACCTTTATCTCGGCGCTGTTAGCCACATACGCCTACTTCGCCGTATCGCCCGGCGTATATGGATTTGACTGGATCAAGGCAATAGGCGCTAGAGTCGAGCTGTGGATTAACTGGACTAGTTTGACGATGGGCCTCTTAGTGGCGTGGCTTGTAGCCGCAATATCGCTCTACTCCGTTAAATACATGGAGGGGGACTACAGGCCGGGGTGGTACTGGTTCTTCTTCGGCTTTTTCGCCACGTCGATGCTCATAATAGTCTACGCCGGTAATCTCTGGTTCTTGCTTGTGGGCTGGGAGGGGGTCGGCCTAGCGTCGTGGGCCTTAATAGGCCACTGGTACCGCGACGAATACGACAAGTGGGTTGGAAAAGAGGAGAAAGTCGCCGGAGTCCCCTACTGGTGGACGCCCAGCAAGGCGGGACTCCGCGCCATATTAACCGTCAGATTCGGCGACGCGTTTTTCCTAGTCGCCATAGCCCTATTCTACGTACTCACGGGTACAGTATCTCTAAGCGGGCTCATGTCTCCTCCTGCCCTAGATGCGCTTAAGCAACTGGGCGTTGTGCCACTACTATTCTTCGCCCTAGGGCCGTTCACTAAGTCCGCCCAATTCCCATTCCACGAATGGTTGTTGACGGCTATGACAGGCCCCACAAGCGTGTCCGCGCTGATCCACGCCGCCACCATGGTCAAGGCCGGCGTATATGTGCTCATAGTAACTGCGCCCATCTTCGCGGTGGTCAAAGGCTCCGAGCTGTATTTCACGGTAGTGATGTGGGTAGGTGTCGCCACGGCTCTCTTGGCCACAATAATTGCGTTAACCTCTATGGAGTTTAAGCTAGTCCTCGCGGGCTCTACTGCGGCCAACCTCGGCATAATAGCCGCCGCCACGGGGGCCGCCGGCGTTTTAGGACTGCATGAGACACAGTTGTTAAACGCGCTACTGTTCTTCGCCTTTTTGCACATCGTTGGCCACGCAGTTTCTAAGGCGTCTTTATTCATGGGGTTTGGCGCAGTTATACACGAGGCCGGCACCAGGTTTCTCGGGGAGGTTGGAAAACTCTGGCGCCACATGAAGATCACCGCAGTGGCCATGGTCCTCTCTATGTTAAGCTTGGTGGGTATACCGCCCTTTGTGGGCTATATAACAAAGGACTTGGCGCTTGAGAACGTGTTTGAGGCTGGCCACGTGTTGGGGGTTGAGGCTTTGGCGGCCTTGTTGTACATCCTCTTGTTCTTGACGCCCATATATGGGCTACGCCTCATTGGTCTCACGTTCTTCCACGGAAAAGAGCCAGAGGAAGTGCACGAGGCACCAGTTCTAATGTGGCTACCCTACACAGCGCTGGCCCTTGCCACAATTGTGCTCGGGACCTACTTCGCCGTTTCTATTAAGTTCCCACTTACGGAGGCCTTAGTCGCCGTGCTCCTCGGCTTTTTAACTGGCTTTGTGTTGTACATAGCGCTTCCTGGGTTTAAGTCTGAGACTTTGAGACCTTTGTGGGAATTTGCATATCGCAGATTCTACTTGCCCATCTTATACGACGGCGTATTTCCGTGGCTGTATACGTGGTTTGCCAAGTTTATATTTGTGGTATTCGACAAGGGGCTGTTCGACGGCTTGTACCACAACGTGTTGCCGGGCCTCTTCGGCGCTGTGTCCAACTGGCTTAGGCGGCTAGTGGCTGGGGCTTTGAACATATACCTCTTGTACGCCATCGTGGGGATATTGATAACACTCCTCCTCTTGGTAGTGGCATGATAGTCGAAATCCTCTACCTGGTTATAGCACTGTCGCTTACGGCGCCTCTGGTGTGGAGACTAGATGGGCGGTATATCTCCTTGGCGACGTCTATTGTGTTAATGGCGCTATCTGTCTACTACAAGCTCCCCGTGGGCGTCCTCTTGTCAGTTCTGGCCCTGTCGCTGTCGCTGGACTGGCGCTGGGGTCCCTTCGGCGTTGCCCTATCTTTCTCCGCAGTAGCCGCGGTCCTGGCAACATATGTGTACTACGCTGGGCAGTCCATTGTCTACGGCTTACTCGCGTTGGCTTTGGTCACAGCCGCCGTCTACGGCTTATTGGCCATGGATAGGCGCAGGGAGAACGTAGAGGGCGCCGTTAAATACCTAGTGTTCTCTGGCATAGGCAAAGTCCTCATAGTCGCCGGGTACGTGATAGCCGTCTCTGGGTGGTGGCAGGGGGCCTATCTACTGGTGCTGGGCTTCTTGTTTGAACTAGGCATTGTCCCCTTCCACGCGTGGGTGGTGGACGCGTATGCCTTGGGCACTCCCCGGGGCGTGGCGGCGCTTACCGCGTTCAGCAAGTTGACTGCGTTGTACGTCCTTTTGGCAATATTTAGGCAGCTTGGCGGCGTTCCCAGCCACATAGGTGCCGTGGCTCTAATCGTGGCGCTGGCCTCAATGCTTGTGGCTAATGTGGCCGGCTTGACGGCGAAGACCTTGGGCAGAGTCATGGCGTACTCCTCCGTGGCCCACATGTCGTATGCATTGACGGCTGTTGCACTAGTCTGGTGGCTCGGCGACAGGCCCACCTCGCTGTTTGGAGTCCCAGTACGTGCCTCAGACGTGGCGGCCCTCACCGTTGTACTAGAAGCGCTAACCTCCGGCATCGCTAAGTCGGGAGTCTTTGGGTACTTGCCCACCAGTCTCTCAGACGTTCTGCCCCCAAGAAGGAGTGTATTAAACGTGGCCAACGTCTTCTCGCTCTTGGGCCTACCGCCGCTGTTGGGCTTTTGGCCCAAGCTGTTCCTAGTCCTCCTAGTCCTCTCCTACCCCGCCACGTGGCTCTCTGTTTTCCTAGTGTCGTGGATCGTGTTAAACAGCGCAACCGCAACCCCGTACTACCTAAGAGCAATTAGGATGGTGGCAGAGGCTCCAAGCCCCGTAGCTGACAACGTGACCTCGGCGTATACCGCCCTGGCATCCGTGGCCGTAGGGTTGTTGATGCCACTAATTGTGTATATACTAGCCTAGCGCCCTTATAAATATATAAATTCCCACGGCTGTTATTTACAACGGCGTAAATTTTGCGGAGCAGACGTCTCTCAATGGAGGTGGCGATTCTGCCCCTAGATAGCCGCCTGCTAAATAGGAGAGCACGACTTCTGGCGCCACTTTCCCAAAGTACATATACTCCAGCCCGGTGGCTAGCCCAAAGGCGGCCACGGAGATCAACGAGGTGCCTACTGCGAGCCTAGTATCTAGACCTGCCACATATATCAACGTCGGTACTATGAGAAAGCCTCCTCCAATTCCAAAAAATCCGCTGAGAAATCCGACCAAGAGGCCGAAAAGCTCTATTTTCACAGAGCTACGTGGAGCAGACGCCTTGGTCTCTGCCTCCTTTTCCTTTGTAAAAACATTGAGAGCCCTATCGCCACCATGGCCACAGCGAACGCGGCCAGTAAGACGGTGCCAGAGGTCAAGTGGCCAACGTAGGCGCCGACTGTGGACCCCAAGACGCCGAATGTAGCAAAGAGAGTCCCCACTCTAGCGCTGAGGTTTCTCCTTCTTAGGTGGTATATGGAGTTTATAAGTGCGTTTAATCCCACGGCCATTGCGGTGGACCCGACAGCTATGTGAACCGCGTCTGGCACCTCTTGAAGCCCCACGAAATACAGCAACAGTGGTACTGCGAGAATTGACCCGCCCCCGCCTATTAGGCCTAGAGAAAAACCCACAAAAAGCCCCGAGACTGCGGATAGGGTTATCTGCACAGTGGAAAGTATGGGGCATACTTTTTCCTAACATTAAGTTTTATAGGAGAGATATTTCCAGGGGTATGCCCGTGGAGAGGACCTTGGTCATATTGAAGCCAGATGCGGTGGCTAGGAGACTCGTCGGCGAGATAATTTCGAGGTTTGAGAAAGCCGGGCTTAGAATTGTGGGTCTGAAGATGGTGAAGTCCAGCGCCGAGCAGATAGAGAGGTTTTACCCGTCGTCAGAGGAGTGGCTTAAGTCTGTTGGAACTAAGTTGCTTAAGGCATATCAAGAGCTCGGTATAAGCCCCAGGGAGAGGTTGGGCACAGATGACCCAGTGGAGGTGGGGAAGATGGTTAAGAAGAAGCTAGTGGAGTACATGACTTCTGGCCCCATTGTAGCAATGGTTCTAGAGGGGAACAGGGCGGTGGAAGTGGTGAGGAAACTTGTGGGGCCCACGTCCCCCCACTCTGCGCCGCCTGGCACTATTAGGGGGGACTACTCCATTGACTCGCCGGATTTGGCCGCAGAGGAGGGCAGAGTAGTTTACAACCTTGTACACGCGTCAGACAGCGCGTCTGAGGCTGAGAGAGAAATACGGTTTTGGTTCAAGCCCGAGGAACTGGTTTAGGCGATCTTAACCTCGTAGGCGTAGACGACAACGGCGACCCTCGGCAATACTCTCCGCCTCTTAGCCACTGGAACCACTGCAAGAACTGGGCCTGAAAGTGTTCGATCAGTCACTCTGAGCTTGACCTTTTTGTTGCACACCACGCCTTCTAACACGCCGTTTTTTACTTCGCCCTCAATTACATTGCCTATGTGTTGAAAGAAGTAGTCTACTAGGCTTATCTTTGTTAAATTTATCAAAGCCACGCCGCCCCCAGCCCTAATTGCCACAGCCTTAAAGGGGGGCTCTTCGTTTGTGGGGAGTTCCATAAGCCTAACGCGGATTTGGCCACACTCAGGCGGGCTTGTTGCCACGTAGTAGAGCCCGGGGAGAGGCCCTTTTGCCAAGGCCAACAACTCCACGCCCCTTACTACGCCGGGGGTTTTAAGGGCTAGGGAAAGTTCACGACGATTGACACGCAGTGAACTTCAGTTCACCATGTGAGCTACGCCGTCTGTAAAACTTTTTAAGAGGGTCACTCTAATGCAATAGGTAGCCCCACCACGTCCGTGGGCTCTGGGGATTTCTCGAGGCGAATTGTCTCGCGTGAAACGTAGAAGATGTAGTCGTAGTCGGACATAGGCGGCGGCGTAGTGTAGACGTCGATCCAAACCACGTCTGGCCGTCTAAATTCTCTAAAGAACTTTGGCACCACTTCTGCGTCTAGCACAACTACATACTCTGCGTCGTGTTTAACCGCGTAGTGCTCAAGGCGGAGGTGTTCCTGTGGCGAAACTAGGTATGTCCTCGCCCTTTTGAAAAAGTCTCTTTGGTAGGGCTTGTGTATGTACGCCACAGCCTCTGCCACGTCTACAACTCGCGCAGAAACGCCCTGATATGGGCCGTACAGCGCTATTTGGACTCCCTTGTAAATTTCGCCGATGAAATTTGCCAAATGCCCAGGGGCGGCAATTTTGCGCGTGGGTTCATGCCGCGGGTAGCGGCTTAAAACTACTGGCCCCTGGGGCAACACTGCGAGATAGTAGACTGGGGTCGCCACTTCCATCCCCCGTACCTTGACTATTTCCAAGCGCCTAATCGCGGCGCTTTGTATAAACTTTATAGATGTCCTAACTATCGTGTCGGCTATATCGGCGAGGGGGTTGTACTTTGTGTCAATGCCTATGGTGCTGTAGAGGCCTACCTTAGAGAGAGCATCCGCCGTCGCTCTGTCAAAGACAACTGCATCGACGCCGTCTACTACGAGCACCTCGGCCTTCTCCTTGTAGGCCAGATCTACCACTTGGTTAAACAGCGTCTCTCTATACTGGGGCACAAAGGGGAAGTCGTAAACCGTGATTCGCCCAACGTCCCAGCCGAAGCTTTTCCACATGTTCACTAGAACGTCTCTACTCTCATTGAAGGAAATCCACACGACTCTTCTCCCCTCATCTGCGAATTGACGCACAATTTCTGAGACGAGCACTGTCTTGCCAGAGCCGCTGGGCCCATACACGAAGCTTATCCTCTCTGCAAATATCCGCTTAAGATCCATAAAGCACCCTTTGTCCTCCAATATATATTTTACGTATTTAAAATTACTTTAAAGCACCTCTATCTACGCGTGGGTCTCGTGACTGTAGTTGTGCCGACGTATAACGAAGCTGAAAATTTGCCAGAGCTCGTGGAGAGACTCCACAGAGCCTTTGGCGGCGTTGGGTACGAAGTGGTAGTGGTAGACGACAATAGCCCAGACGGCACGGCCAATACGGCGAGGAGGCTTGGGGAGAGGTACCCAGTCCGCGTAGTCGTCAGAGAGAGGCGGGCTGGGCTCTCAAGCGCCGTGGTGGAGGGGGCGAGGGCCGCGGAGGGCAACGTGGTAGTTGTCATGGACGCAGATTTACAACACCCGCCCGAGCTGGCCCCCCAGTTGGCTAAAATCGCCGAGCGGGGGTGTCTTGCAGTTGCGTCTAGGTACGTCAAAGGTGGGAGAGTCGAGGGGTGGAGTCTCTCTAGGAGAGTGGTGTCTAGGGGCGCGGTGTTGTTGGCCAGGCTTGTGGTGCCGGAGGCCAGGGGAGTTAAAGACCCCGTCTCAGGCTTCTTCGCATATAAGAGAGACTGCTTGAGGGCAGTGACGCCCACCGGCCTCTACAAGATTCTGCTCGACGTACTCGTGCAGTGTAGACCTCCGTGCGTGGTTGAAGTGCCCTATGTCTTTGGGCTAAGGACGCGGGGCCGCTCTAAGCTTGGCGCCAAGCACATATTAGACTTCGTAAGACAGATCCTCGCCCTTTCAAAGTGGCGGCCGCTCAAGTTTGCCGCAGTCGGCGCCACGGGCGTGGCAGTGGCGACAGCCGTGCTCGCCGCGACTAGCTGGATGACGCCTCTGGCCTCCGTGGCGTTGGCGATTGAGATAAGTCTAACAACTAACTACTTGCTCAACAGACTGTGGACATTCTCAGAGCGGCATACACCGCTGTTGGCAGGTTGGGCCAAATACCACTTGGCGACCGCCGCCGGCAATTTGACTAACTACGCGACAACCCTCGCCCTACACTTTGCTGGCGTGTGGATTTACCTGGCCTACTTAGTAGGCGTGGCGGCTGGCTACTTTGTAAACTACGCATTGTCAGAACTCGTGGTCTTCAGCAAACCCCCCGCTCATTAGCTACCTCTGGGGACAGCGGGAGGGCTACCCCCCACAGACACGGCGAGGGCACTCGGCACATCTTAGATTAACGTATAAGCGGTGGCACGCGGGCCTGCCAACTCGGAAACCCGTCCTACCTTTGGATAAGGTTTTATTCTCTTGGTATTGTCCACTTGTGAGAGTGTTATTACTTGGCTGTGGCAACATTGGGAGGTACATATACGCCATGTTGTCAAAGCATGAGGTTGTGGCTGTGGACAAGGCTGGGGGTTGTCCAGGCGCCTTGTCACAAGACGCTTTGGAAGTGCCCTTGGGAGGCTACGACTTGGTGATAAACGCGCTTCCCGGCGCCATCTCTTTTAAGGCCTCGAAAAGGGCCTTAGAGGCGGGGCTCGACGTAATAGACGTCTCTTTCTACCCAGAGGACCCCTTTGCGCTACATGAAGTTGCGGCAAAGGCTGGGGCTAGATACATCCCCGACGCCGGCGTGGCGCCTGGCCTAAGCAACATGCTTGCTGGGAGAGCTGTGGCCGAGCTAGGTGACGTAGACGAGCTTGGAATCTACGTTGGCGGAATACCGGAAAGGCCCGTGGGCCCCCTCGGCTATAGTGTGACGTGGAGCCCGGTGGATCTCATAGAGGAGTACACCAGACCTGCACGCGTGTTAAAAGACGGCGTTGTGACTGCGGTGGACCCCCTCAGCGAAGTTGAGACAGTGCCGTCCCCCGTGGGGACTTTGGAGGCGTTTTACAGCGACGGCTTAAGGACGCTACTGAAAACTCTTGCGGGGAGGGCCAAGACTATGTATGAGAAGACGCTTAGGTGGCCTTCGCACGTAGAAAAGATGCGTCTTCTGAGGGAGTTAGGGTTTCTGTCTGATCAAGGCGATCCGCCGCCTAGGTTCATCACGGCTAAGTTGCTCTCTAGGCTTAAATTCGATGTGCCAGATCTCGTCTATTTGAAAGTGGTGGCCGCCAAAGGCGAGAAGAGGGTGCAATATGAGACGTTGGTCAAGCCTAGGGGCGGGTGGACGGCCATGCAGATAGCCACTGGGAGCGTGGCTGTGGCAATGCAGTACGTCATTAAGGACCTCGACCCGGGCGTGACCCCGCCTGAGTATATAGGCATGTCTACGAAGCTGTTTCCACGTGTAATTTCTGCGATTAAGCAACAAGGCGTGAGGATAGCCCAAGAGGTCGTAACCAGGACTGAGCTATGAGCGGGTTGCCAGACCACTTGAGGAGGCCTGTCAGAGGAATGCGCGACTGGCTACCGCATCAATACTACGCGCTTCAACAACTCGAGGCTCTACTGTCGCGGGTGGCGGAGTCTTTTGGCTATAGGCGCGTGGAGACGCCCGTCGTGGAGCACTTCGAGGTATTGGCCAGGAAGGCGGGGCAGGAGATCGTCAACGAGATATACTACTTTAGAGACAAGGCGGGGCGCGAACTGGGCCTGCGCTTCGACATGACTGTGCCAATAGCCCGCGTCGTCTCCTACAACTTAGACCTGCCGCGGCCCATCCGTTGGTACTATTTTACAAAAGTCTTTAGATACGACGAGCCTCAGCACGGCAGATATAGAGAGTTTTACCAATTCGGAGTAGAGCTCATAGGCTCGGCAAGCCCAAGAGCAGACGCAGAGGTGGTACATCTGCTGGCTGAGTCACTAGCCGCGGCAGGTGCCTCCAACTACGTCATTAAGCTAAACGACAGACGCGTCGTAGACAAGCTTCTGGAAGGCATGGGCCTCGCGGCGTATAAAGACGTCGTTTACAAGGCGTTGGACAAGAGGTACAAAGCGCCACGGGAGGAGGTGGTGGGAATTATGACGAGGGGCGGAGTTCCGCCGAGCAAGGCCGAGGAGTTGTACGAAAAGGCGACAGAGATGCCTCTCCAAGAGGCTGTGGATTTTGTAACACGTATTGACAAGGAGCTTGGCGGCTTCTACGCCGCCTTTGTAAAATACTTAGAAGCCGCCGTCGGCCTAGAGAGGCTTATATTTGACCTGTCGATTGTCAGAGGGCTGGACTACTACACGGGGGTTGTCTTCGAGGCGTTTGCCGGCGAATATAAGCTGGCCGTGGGAGGCGGCGGCAGATACGACGACCTTCTCCAGCTCTACAGCGGGGTAAAAACCCCCGCCTTAGGCTTCGCCATAGGCGTCGAAAGGCTAATGGAGGCCGTGGGGTTGCAAGCAGTGGAAAAGCCGCTGGACTACTACATCTACATATTCGACGAAAGCGCCTACCAGACAGCTATCTACATCGCCAGAGAACTACGCAGGAAGGGATACAGCGCAGTGGTAGAACTCGGCGATAAGGGGCTGAAAGACGCCTTTGAATACGTGTTGAAAATTGGCACAAGGTTCTTAGTCATTCTGGGGAAGAAGGAGCTAGAGAAGGGCGTTGTGAAAGTTAGAGACTTACAAAAACGAGAAGAAGTGGAAAAACCCATCGACGAGTTTATACGCGGCGCATAGCTACTTGGATGGGCGCGCCAAGCTACGCGTAGACTTGGGTGCCGCTTAGGCCTTTGTACACCTCGTATCCTTCTTCTAGGGCCCCAATAGCCGCCCTCTTCCCAGTCCGCTTTACGAAGTAGAGCGCTGCCTCCACCTTAGGTCCCATAGACCCAGGCGGGAAGTGCCCCTCTAGGTAGTACTTCTCAAGTTCTCCAACTGACACAGACGCGAGCTTTCGCTGGCCGGGCTTCTTGAAATTGATATACACGCCGTCTACGTCTGTGAGAATCATGAAGAGGTCTGCGCCGACCTCTGCGGCCAACACGGCAGAGGCGAGGTCTTTATCTATCACCGCCTCAACTCCGGCCCCGTCGCAGACCGGCACGCCGCCGCCCCCCGCGGCAACGACTATGTAGCCCCTCTCAATAAGCACCTTTACCACGTCGCTCTCCACCACTTTAAGCGGCTTGGGAGATGGCACGACTCGTCGCCAGCCTCCCCTCGGGTCTTGCCTAAACTGCCACCCGTACCTCTCGGCAAGGCTCTTGGCCACCTCCTCTGGGTATGTGGGGCCTATGAACTTTGTGGGATTTTCAAAGGCGGGGTCGTTACAGTCGACCTTCACCCTAGTCACCAGAGCCACAGTTTTCCCTACGCCCACGTATTTGTCTAAAGAAGATACGATAAAGTAGCCCAGGAGGCCTTGCGTCGCCGCGACAAGGGCGTCTAGTCTAAAGCCCTCTTGCCCCTTCTGTAGCTCCGCTAAATAGCCCACTTGTGGACCATTGCCATGAGTAAGCAAGACTTGGTTCCCCTCTCGGAGGATCTTGGCAACTATGCGAGCCGCAATGTCTGCATTTTTTAGATGGGTCTCCTGCGTAATTGGGTCGCCGGGTCTATTAAACGCGTTGCCTCCTAAGGCTACTACAACCAGCACTTGCGCGCATATCTACGCGTCTAAATAAACTTTGTCCGTTGCGCCACAGCGTAAGTGGCCAGAGAAGAAGAGGCAGCCAACGCGGCTAGAAATTCCCAGGGGAGCGCTGGGGAGTAGGCCATTAGCCAGGAGAAGATATAGCTCACATGTAGGCCCAGCGCCATATTTGTCACATTTACCACCGCGAGAGCCGATGAGGGGTCTTGTGAAACTTTTGACGCAGTTGCGTATATGGCTGTAATATAGGCGGAGAAGGCCGCGCCGTATGTAAAGGCGAGCAGAAACAGCGCGTAAACTGGGGCAAAGGGGGTTAGGGCGTAAGCCCCTGCCGCAAGGAGGGGGGCCGCGGTCAGAAAGCGCAGTTTTTTCTGAGTCTTGTCGTATAATCTGCCGAAGAATCCGCCTAAGAACCCCGAGGCCATTGCCGCGGAGGACAAGGCGCCTGCAACGCTCTCTGCAACCCCTCTGTGGA
The DNA here is from genome assembly GCF_000015805.1 of Pyrobaculum calidifontis JCM 11548. Taxonomy (NCBI): domain Archaea; kingdom Thermoproteati; phylum Thermoproteota; class Thermoprotei; order Thermoproteales; family Thermoproteaceae; genus Pyrobaculum; species Pyrobaculum calidifontis. Next base: position 506,101 of record NC_009073.1, read on the forward strand.
GGTGGGCCCACGTAGCGGCCAAACTGTTTGCGGCATACACCGACCCCCAGAAGGGAAATGAGGCGAGACCGAAGGAGTAGGCCCTCCAGCTGAACTTCGACGCGCCCTTAAGAGGAGGCCCTCTGAAGATTAGTACGCCGAGGACTATTGCCAACGCGCCGGGGATAGCCAACGCGAGGCGCCAACCCGTCAACGAGGCCACGTACCCCCAGTAAAATCCAACGAAGGCGCCTATGTTGAACGACGCGCTGTACCACCCCAGCGCCGTCGCAACGGCATCTGGCATATACGCCACAATTAGGGCCCCCGCAGTTGAGAAAAAGAGGCCAGCCCCCACGCCCCCCAACGCCCTGAGCAACAAGGCCTCCCACCACGAATTAGACAGCGAGAGCAAGAGAGAAGAGGCGCCGAAGATGGCCATCCCCGCGCCTGCCACCTTGTTAAACCCCAGCTTGCCCCCCAAGTAGCTGGCCGGGATTTGCATAACCCCTGTCCCGACGATGAACATAGCCGGGAGTAGCCCCGCGCTTGAGGCATCTACGCCGAATTCTTTAAGCATCTGAGGCAGAACTGGGGCCACGTAGAACCACATAAGGGCGTATAAGGCCCTGGCGGCGAGAATTAGGCGCATCAGCCGGTGTAAATCTTCGTCACAAATCTACGCCGGGGTCGGCTCATCACGCGTAGTGGGGCGCCTGGGGCTGTTGAGGCTGTACAGGGAGCGGCGGTGGGAAGCCCAACTCTCTCATTATAAGCGCCGCCTCAAACAACGCCGCCTGCATGATGGGGGTGGCTATGTGGGGGGGCAAGTTCTTCAAGTCGACGTCGCCTTGCACTGTGGCAGTGCCCCTGATTGTGACCGTGACTACGCTTGGGACCGACGATATGCCTATGGTGAACGGTATTTCCACAAAGCCGCCTCTCTTAACCGCCCGCTCTCCCTCAATCATGACCTGCATATTCATCTGTAGCTGGGCGCCCGGCGGCGGGGCGCCAAGGCGCTCGGCGTGTATATAGTCGAAACGTATCCCAGCCAGACTCATGACCTCTTTAATATTGCGCATATAAAAAATTGTGATTACGCAGATAGTCGACTACACGGCGGAGGTGCACGTGGCGTATGAGGTAGACGTGGTGGTGAGCCCCCTGTGCCGCGCGCCTCCGCCGACTCCGCGCATTGAAGCATGGGCAACGCTGGGCGAGCTCTTTAGAGATTTGTACGGAGTGGGCGTGTCGGAGCACTTGGCCGACCAAGCCGCGCTTGGCCTAGAGAGAGTGGATCCCGTGCTCCTCTTCGCCCAGTTGCCCCTAGGCGTCATGTATACGGCAAGACTTATGCCATACGGCCGCGACACAGCGCAGTGCACGTCGGCTTGGCCAGACCCCGCCACTGCCGCCGTGGCGGTGGTCTCCAACGGCGTATCCTCAATCGCCGTTGACCTCAGGCTTTGGCAAGGCGATCCGCGCCCCCTTCTAAGGTACGCCGCGGCGAAGGGGGCTAAGACACAGTTAATTTTAACTAAGCCGCTGGATTTGCCAGGCGATGTGGTTTTCCACAGCTCTGTACCGCCTTACGCCAGAGAGAGGTACGTGAGAGCCCCCGGAGACCTCTCTGCAACGGGCAGGGCAGTGGCACTGAAGGCCGTGGCGCCAATGAGCCGCGTGGATGAAGAGCAGAGCCCCGCGTTTAAAGAGGCTCTTGCCAGAGTGGCCGAGGTGTTGGACTTGGGAGAGGAGGTTTTTGCAGATTTAGTCGAGCAGGGGGTCGTGAGCCACGGCTTCCTCCTCGACTTGGCTCAGCCAAGTCAGCTCGCGTATCTTGTGAAGTGGGGTCTTGTGGAGCGCGTGGCGGGGGGCTGGGGCGCCTCCGCGAAGTTGATTTACCTATACGGCTTGCTCAAGGGCTGAATATCGGGGCACTTTTTGACTATCCGCCTGCTCCACACGAGGCCAACCTCGAAGAGTATGGCGAATGGTATAAAGGTGAGGAATGTGGAGACGAGGGTTGTGTCCGGCGTGACGATTGCTATTAGTATAAGCGCCACTGCGTAGACCACGGGCCTATACGCGGCGAGGGTCCACGGATTGAGGAGACAGATCTCTGAAAGTATGGCTATGACGATTGGGGTTTCAAAGATTACGCCTGTCCAAAAGGCCAACTGCATCCAGGTGCTGACCACAGAGGATACGCTGAAGATTTGCTCTATGCGTAATATTGCCGCAAAGCCTGCGATAAATCTAAAGAGGGCTGGGAATATTACGAATATGCCGAAGAGGTTGCCAGCGTAAAATAGGAGGAGAGCTACCCATAGGTACTTCTTCACGGCCCTCTCCTCGTGGGGGTAAAGCGCTGGCTGTACATACAGCCACATCTCATACACTAACAGCGGGAACACTACCAACGCGGCTAGGTACAATGAGGCGTACATAACTGCGCCAAGGGGATTCCACACCTCTCCGGCAATTAGCGCTATCTTTATGTTGGCGGTCTTGTTCAAGTCGTCGAGCATCGGCCTTATTGTTTCAAAGAAGGCCCAGTAAGCCAGCGGCCTGTACTCGCCAGTGACGAAGAAGGAGGCCAAGATTGACATTATACTGCCGCCATGCAGATCCGGCGCGGGCATCCACATGACTATAAACACGACGACGAAGGCGATCAACACCCTCTTAAGCCGCTGGCCGAGCTCCCTCAGGTGCTCCCAAAGAGGCATTTCTCTGTCACGAGGCGGCTTATCTTCCACGCCAACGACGACGAGGGCGTTTAAAACTCTTCCAGCCGTTAAAGCTTATAAAGATGCAAATGATGGTACTCCATGTACCTACTCCTAGGCGGACAGGAGTGGATTGTAATACTCATCGCCGTGGTTATATTACTTATCTGGGGCCCCTCGAAGTTACCCTCGCTAGCCAGGGGGCTGGGCGAGGCCATTAGGGAGTTTAGAAAAGCGACGAGCGGCATAGAGGAAGAGCCTAGGAAAGTAGAGAAGAGAGAGGAGATAGACCAGAAGCTTTTGGAGACTGCGAGGGCCTTGGGCATATCCATCGAGGGCAAGACCAAGGAACAGATTCTAGACGAGATCAACAAGAAAATCGCCGAGCTTAAAAAGACTCAGTAGAGTCAGCCCGTCGTCAGTTCTTCAAATATCCGACGTCTAGTTATTCATCACACTGATCACAATTCCCACTGAGACAAGTGTTGCCCCAAGTATATATCTCTGCCTTATGGGAGTCTTGTTCAACGCCTTGTCAAATATCTGTGAAAGAATGGGAGTAAGCGAGGTGGCTATCACCGTCTTTGACACCCCAATTGCCGATATTGCGTATATAAAGGCCGCAGAGCCTAAGGCAAGGCCCACCACTCCCGAAGATACGGCGTAAATCAAGCCCCTCAGAGGCGGCCTCTTAAAGCCCGATAGGGCAAAGAAGAGTGGAGCCAATACGGCTGACCTAAGCACCGCGATTGTGTAAACTGACGCGCCCTTTGTGGCTACGCCGAGCAGTGCTGAGGCAAGGCCCCAAGCCAGAGAGGCCACAAGGCCGTAGAAGGCCCCCGAGCCCCGCGGCACTCCGCCCAGGGCGACTGCCACGCCGGAAAAGGCCAGCGCCGCGCCTACAATCACGCGGCTCGTCAAAGGCTCTACGCCTAAGAGGGCTGAGAAGAACTGCGCCGTGAATATGTACGTATATCCAATTGTCACTGCGGCGGCAACGCCGCTTTTAGAAATGGCGTTGAAGTACGCCGCATCGCCCAGGCCGGGGCCCAGTAGCGCAGATGCCACAACCACCAAGAGGCCTAAAGCCGAGATCTTAAAGTCGGCTAAGGGGAGGAGTGTGAGGAGCGCCACCAAGTTGCGCACCGCCACAAGCGACGTGGGAGAAACGCCGAGCTTCGTCGCCGCGTTAGCCAGTGGGGCGTTTATGGAAAACGCCGCTGTGGCTAGAACCGCCGAGAGGACGCCTATGCTAACGTCCATTTGACATATACCTATTCAACAGCTCCCTCAACGCGGCTCTCACCGCCTCGCTCCTGTTTGGAAAAACCCCGCTCTTCACTAACTCGTCTAACATTTCCACGTAGGACTGCGGCACGTGAAACGATATCAGCACCATCTTCTCTCGCTTCTCGCCCACGTGGCACACAAATTCCGCATTTTTATGCCTTACGTAGTATTACAGAGCCCCAGTCGTGCCGCTCACTCACCGCGCAGGGGTCGAAGTCCATGTGGGCCATGTATCTCTCAACTTTAAACTCGTCAAACTCCTCGCGCCCCGCTATCAGATCAGCCAACCTCTTGGCCAGCGAGGGGCCTACCATGCTCCCATAGCCGTCTAAGCCGCCTATTACGTACAAGTTGTCCACATCTGGGTGTTTCCCATATACAGGCCCGCCGTGGGGCCCAACCTCGCAGTAGCCAACTCTAAGGCCGAGGGGGAGCGCCGCGCCTATTCTCTGGCGGAGTAGGTTAGTCATTTTTTCCACGTAATTAGCTGGGGGGCCTTGGCCGTATCTGCCGCACCCGTCGCCCGCCACGTACATAAACGGCGCAATGGGCCTCCCGTACCACCCCAACACGTGGTCGCCGACGCTGTATCGCCACCCCTTCCCCCACGCCGCGTAGGCTACTGCGTAGCACTCATACGGCTGGAGCGGAAGCCTTAGGCCGGCCTTCTCCGCTAAAGCCCTATTGTTGTAGCCAGCGGCGAGTACAACAACGTCGCCCGCAATCCTCCTCCCCTCAGCCACTACGTAGGCCTTGCCGTCTTCAACCTTCAAAAAGCCGTACGAGGAGGCGAAGCCCAGCTCCCTCCTAAGGCGATTCACCACCTTCCTCACGGGTATTAGGTAGTCCCTGGTCAATACCGCCACCTCGTCTGGCCCCAGCCGTAGCCCCTCCACGCTGTCTGTAACCTCGTGGGGAACCTCTAACTTGGGCAATGTGACCCAGCGGGGGAATATGTCCACTGAGGTAACCTCCCTGGGCTGTACAAACTTTCTGTAGATCTCCAAGCTCTCTTTAGCCAGCTCAACGTCTTCGCCATATGGCATAGACAGCGTGAGGACAAGCGAAGTAAGCGGATAGGCCACATCGCCGCCCACACCCACGACGTCGAAGCCGAGCTCCCTTAGGAAGTACGCCGTGAATACCCCCGCAATCCCCCCGCCCAACACCACCGCTTTCACAAGGCGCAGATGCTGCCAGCTATATAAGTTATAGGATCATGCTGAGCAGAGATACGAGGAGCGGCGTTGGGACTATGGTCGTCTCTCTGTACTCCATGAACCCCAAGGCCACGAGCTTTGTCATCTGTGGATCTGTTAAAAAGGCCTGCGGCATTGTGGGAACTAGAACTGAGAGCAGTGCGTCTTTCTCGTAGGTGAACTCCCTCGGCAAAATCTGCCTCAGTCTCTCAACTACGCACTCCCTATTAACCACATGCCGATTTTCGTAAAGTTCGTACTCGACGTAGTTGGCCACGCGGATGTTCCAGCCCTCAGCCCCGGCCAGGGACTGGAAAAGCCCGTCGAGGTAGTCGCCGCTGAGGGGTCTAAACACGGCGCGTCTGCCAGAGGCGGCTACGAAGAGTGTGCCCAAGTAGGGGTCGGGGTAGAGGGAGGCGTACTCCCCCTCCGCTCCCGGCGCCTGGTCTGAGAAATATGCGAAGTGTTTATACCCACTCGGCAGAACGGCGTATAGCCAGCAGGGGTCGAGGGGCTCGCCGTACTTCTGGACGCCGGCCTCCACGAGCCGCGCGATGTAGGACCCCAAGTCGAAGAGTCCGTAGAGCTTAGTCGATATGAGAGAGGCGGCTGTGATCAAGTGCGGCGTCACGACCGGCGGCGGGGGGTACTGCAACAGTACTACTCTCCTAGGCGACTCCACATGCGTCTCTGGGGACAACAATTTATGTGATGCGGTACACCCCGCTTTCACAAACTGAGCGGTTGACCACGTTGTACAACGCCTCCTCTCCCAGGTACGTGGCTGGGCCGTGGCCGGGGTACACTCTGTAGCCGCCGGGCAGTTGGTAGAGTTTACACACGGACTTCACTAAAAGCCGCCAATCCCCAAAAGGGAGGTCTGTGCGGCCTACCGTGCCTTTGAATAGGGTATCCCCGGTTAGCACAAAGCCGTCCCCCAGCAACGAGACAGAGCCCGGGGTGTGGCCCGGCGTATGGATTACCTCAAGCTTCCAAAGCCGTTCGCCAAGCGGTCTCGGAGCGGGCAACACAGGCACCTCAAACCCCCACTCCACAGCCACACTGTTTAACTCGCGGTATATGCGCCAGTCATCGTAGTGGGCGTGAAAAGGCGCATTAACAGCCTCTACGACCTCGGCGGCAGACAAGACGTGGTCAAAGTGGAGGTGCGTCGCCACAACAGCCACCACGGCCCTCTTCCCCACGAGCCTCAAGACCTCCCGCACGCCGCCGGCGGGGTCCACCACGACGCACTCATCCAAGTCGCAGACCACGTAGGTATTCGTGAGAAGCGGGCCCGCCTCCACCCACTGCACTTCCACACAGGCAGTGGAGGGAAAATATTTAACTTCTACATGGGGGGTGGGCGATGCGGACGCTCTTGGCAGTATTGGCGGCGGCGTTTCTCGCCTACTCGCTGACAATAGGCCAATTACACTTCACAGACGTAAACTCCGGCGACGACTTCAACAGAGCGCTCGTCGACGGGCCCGTCCTCATATTTATACACCAGCCCAACTGCCTTGGCTGCGCCAAATTAAAGGGGGAAGTATTCCCCAAGCCCCAAGTGGCCCAGGCCCTCAGAGGAGTAAACCTAGTCTCCATAGACTTGGCCGCCTACCCCGTGACAAGCATAAAGGTCGTCGCTGACGGCTCTGTGTACGTGTACCAAGGCTCCCTGAGGGTGTCCAAGGCATCTGGCCAAGTGGAAGTGCCAATCTACGCTACTCCAACCCTGGTGCTGGGCTACGTAAAAAACGGCACAATACACTTAACAATGGTGATAGTAGGAGCAGTTGAGGCTCCCCAGTTGATAGAACTAGTAAAACTAGCCTACACCCAACCCACTGAGGCGACCCCCCGTCCATCCACAACGCAGACTGCAGAGCCAACGACGGCGACACAAACGACGAGCCCCCTGGGAACCGTTGCACAGATAGCCCTCTCCTTCGCGGCCGGCGCCGCTAGCGTGTTTTCCCCATGCGTCTTGCCCGTCGTCACTATAGCGGCTACGACATACCTCGCCAGGAGGAACTTGGCCCTGGTCTTGTTGGGCATGGTAATATCCTTCGCGGCGTTGGCCGCCCTAGCCACGACGGCCGCCGCCTGGGCCCGCGCCGCCGCGACCACAGCCCTCTACCTGATAGGCGGGGTGGTGCTAGTGGCCATTGGGCTCATCTTCGTGATAGAGCGCTTCAACAAGGCCTTCCTAATGTGGGTGTCCAGCCTCCAGACCAGGGCCTACAAGCTCACAAAGAGGGGCGCAGGCGCGGTCGGCGACTTGGCGCTAGGCGCCTCGCTAGGCGCCGTCTGGATGCCTTGCGTCGCCCCCTTCCTCGGCGTAGTCGCAATGGGAAGCCTAGTCGCGGCGGCATTGAGCAGGGACTACCTCGCCGTGTTCTTCAACACATTGGCCTACGCCGCGGGTCTTGCCGCCGTGATCTACGCAGTGGTCTACGCGGTTCAGAAAAGCGCCCGTAGAACAGCCACGCTTAAGTGGAGCAGGCTGGGCAGGAGGATAGAATACGCCGTGGGGATAGCCTCAATCGTGCTCGGAATATTGCTAATAGGCGAGGCGTTTGGGCTCAGGACTATAACACTGCTCGTATGATGGAGTGCCCCTACTGGGTCGACGAGCGAGTAGCCGGCTCCTGCATGCCGAGGAGAGACGACGTAGACAAGTGGGCAAAGGCCGGCATACGCACAGTCATAACGCTGGCAGAGGCGTGGGAAGTGGAGTACTACGGGCGGTGGGGGCTTCTCGAGTTTAGAAGAGCCCTCGAGGAGAGGGGCATAGAGTGGATACACTGGCCAACGCCAGACGGCTACCCGCCCAGGGGGCTCATTGAGCTGGTGGAGTTAGTCAAGGCCAAGGCGAGAAGCGGCGCAGTGTTGGTACACTGCGTGGGCGGAATGGGGCGCACCCCCACCCTACTCGCGGCATATCTAATAGCTACGAGATGCCTAAAAGCCGACGACGCCATAAGACACGTTGAGCGGGTAAACCCACACATCTCTCTAACAGACCAGCAGTACTACGCCCTGTTAGAAGTAGAAGCAACATACCGAGACGTGTGCAACATACAGGGCAAAAACATTAAATAGAGAGAGAACAATAAGTGACGCCGGGGTGGCCGAGCGGCCCAAGGCGCGGGACTTGAGATGTCCACGGGAGATCCCGTCCCCGTTCAGGGGGCGTGGGTTCAAATCCCACCCCCGGCGTGTTCTTTTAATTCTGATACGAGCCCGTTTCCTATCTCTGAGACTTCCCCCGCAGGGGATTACTACAGACATAGACGTACGGCAGAAGCCACATGTAGACAGGAAAAAGGAGTAGAAGAAGGCAAAATGCGAAACAATAGAATTTAGGGGTCGGATTCCAGACTCTTTGAGGCACAGAGAGAGCGGCGGTGTCTGTAGCTGGCAAAGGCAAGTTAAAGCTTAGTGGGATGGGGGCTTGTATTTTGATATTGCTTCGAGTAATGTGCAGGGGTCTTGGCGTACGCATGCGACCTCTGGCTCTGCCTCGGCGCTGTTTAGTACGAGGTCGGCGTCGGGCGGAGGATCGGGGCCTATGTGTATCTTGTATCCGAGCTTCGCGTCTCGTAGCCCCTCTACTATTATGTAGTCTGCCTGAAGGTCTTCGCACTTGACTGCGGTCGTGTATAGGACGTAGATCTGGCCGTTGTAGAAGAGCACCTTGTCGGCGCCGGCCTTTCTCAGTCTGTGGGTGTCTTTGGTGGGGGGCTCGGGGTCGTGGTGGCTTATTTTCACTGCGAGGACGGTCTTCCCGCTGGCTTTTAACCTCTTTATTAGCCTCTCGGCGACAACCGTTTTTCCCACGTCTTTCCCTCCAGTTATCTGGATTACGCACGTCATGTTAGAGCTTTTATTAGGTCTTGCAATTCCTCTATGGCTTTTTTGAAGTTTTCTTGTGCCTGTGGAGACGCGGCGTAGAGCTTTTTGCCGCCCTCCTCTACTTCTACCAAAACGCCGTCGGTGACCATTCTCTTTAACAAAACGTAGCCGTATACTGTGCTTATGTTGAAGCCGAGTTTGCGCAACTCCTGTATTATCGCATAGCCGTGCAGTGGGCCCTTTTTGTTTAAGAGACTTACTACGTACAGCCAGAGGTTTCCCTTACCTATGCAACGTTTGAACCGCTGGTAGGCCTTCACCTCTCTCTCTTGCCTTCTATGAACTCTAGCACCGCTCTGTAGGCCTCGTCGGGGCTCATGTGCACTGGCGGGTTTTTGAAGCCCCAGGCGGAGGCGGCTATCAGGGGGCCGCCTATCCCTCTGTCAAGCGCCAGCTTCGCGAGCCTCACTGCGTCTGTGACCACGGCGGCGCTGTTCCAGGCGTCGTGTACGTCGAGTGTTGCCTCGATGCGTATAGGCAATCCGCCGAATATCTCAGCCTCAATTAGCGTATGCGCTATTTTTCTATCCCCCAAGAAGCTTATGTAGGCCACTGGCGAGATGTAGGCGTCGAATTCCTGCCCCTGAGCCATCATTTTCACAGCCGCCGTCTTTGTCTTCTCCTTGTCGCCGCGTCTATACATGAGGTTTACGAAGTCGGGCGTCCCCCCGACGTTTATCTGGTATGTGTGCTTTATCCTGACGCCTCTCAGCGCCAAGAGCCTTATCAACGTCTTATGCAACACGGTTGCCCCTATCTGATTCTGGGTGTCGTCGCCCAGCAGGGGAATGCCCCTCTCGCTGAACTTCCTCTGCCAGTACTCGCTCGTGGCTATGGGGGCCGGCATCGCGTTCACAAACGCCGTCCCAGCCCTCAGCGCAGCCTCTGCGTAGGCCTCGGCGGCCTTCTTCGCCCCAGTGGGGAGGTAGTTGACCAGCACCTCGGTGTTTGTAGAATTGAGCTCCTTTACCACATCGTCCACGGACCCCTCCACGATCTTAGGCACGAGTCCTCCCTCGGGGACTCCGTCCAGGGCTGGGCCTGGCTTCACCACTACGCCCAGTCTCGGGGGCTTGTAGACCACAGAGGCGTTGTTGGGCGGCTGAAATATGGCCTCCGCCAAGTCTAGGCCCACCTTTCTCGCGTCGATTTCAAACGCCGAGGTGAAAACTATGTCTCTCGGCGTGTAGCCCCCTATCTCTTTAAACGCGACGGCCGGCTCCGCCTCTGGGTTTCTCTTGTACATCTCGATCCCCTGTACCAGGGCCGAGGCGCAGTTGCCGACACCCACTATTCCGACTCTGATGGACACGTCTATCTAAACAGACTTGTTAATAAACAATTTGGTTAAGCGCCGCCGAGAGACTCGGCGACGAGCTCCACGAGGTCTTTTACCTCCACTTTGCTCTCCTTAGTCCTCTTGGCGTCGAGTAGCATTGCGTTGCAGAAGGGGCACAGCGTCACAATGGTCGACGCGCCGGTCTTCTCCAGCTCCTCGAAGCGTATGTGGCTTATCCTCTTCTCCTCTGGAACGTCGTACCAGTAGTTTCCGCCGCCAGCGCCACAGCAGAACGTCTTATCGCCTCTTCTCGGAGGCTCTTTGAGCTCTCCTAGCTTGACCACTATCTTCCTCTGGGGTTCCACCACCTTGTTGTACCTGGCCAGGTAGCAGGGGTCGTGTATTGTTAGACTGGCGCCTAGGCTTTTCACGGATATCTTCCCCTCATCCGCCAACTTTTGCAGTATTTCTACGTGGTGGTATACCTCTAGCTCTACCCCAAGGCGTTTGTAGTCGTTTTTAAACGTGTTGTAGCCGTGTGGACATATTGTTATAATTTTCTTTATTCTATATTTGTTAAATATCTCTTTATTGTTTAGCACTATTTCTTGGAACCTGCTTTCTTCGCCAAGTCTCCTTATTGGGTCGCCGCAACAAGTCTCCTCGTCTCCTAGCACGGCGATTTTCTCCAACATGCCCGCCTTCTTTAACACCTCGACAAGGGCTTGCACTATTTGTCTCGCCCTGCCGTCGAAGCTCCCCATACACCCGACCCACAGGAGGTACTCGGCGTTTGGGTTCTCCGATATGTGCTTGACTCCTAGGCTGTAGAGCCAGTCGTGTCTGCCCGTGTTGGGAGTTGACATGGTATTGCCGTATTGCGAAGCCGACATTAACACATCGGCGATCTTCTTGTCTACCTTGCTCTGTGCAACAAGGGCGCGTCTTACGCCGAATATTACGTCTAGGTGGTTTACTCTTACGGGGCATGCGTAGACGCAGTAGCCGCATGTCGTACACGCCCAGGCTTGTTGTTCCAGCTTTACCGCAAGCTCGAACTCGGGGTTGTTGGAGTTCAGCGCAACGGTTCTGACCACGACTCTCGGCGAGAGCAGGCGGCCAGCGGCCACAGCTGGACACCCCGCGTCGCATGCGCCTATCTCTCCGCAGGACTGGCACGACAAGACGACGTCTTTGTCTACGTCGGCTATTTTTTCATAGCCGAATTTTACCTCCTCGGGCTTTATCTTGCCCTCTATTACGTCCTCTAGCCTAAAGGGAATTCTGAAGTGGGACAACTCTCTGTCGTAGTTGACCATTAGATTGGCAGCCGGTTTTACGTAGAACGCCGCGAGCAGTATGTTCCTCAGTATCCCAATTGTGTTTGATATTGCCGAGTTGAATATTGACAACGACAAGTCGAGGGTTGTCAGTATTATTATGAAGAGTAGCACTAGTTGCATTTTGTTGGACTCTGATACGAATTTCTTGTCTTCTCCTAGCCTTCTGTGAATGACTCCGCTACGTATAAAGACTCCCACTCGGTATAATGCGGCCGCGATAAGCCCGGCGATTATTGGCAGGCTTATTAGCCACAGGGCGAGTTTAGCAGCGGGGGCAAAGTCTAGGAGGGCTAGCACGACGGAGAGAACTACGCCTGACGCAATTGAGAAGTGCATGTATCCAACTCCGCCGCGTGCCGCCTCTTTAAATTCATGGATTATTAGTTTTACAAAGTCTATTTTCTTATTGTAGAGCTTTATTCGTTTCCATAATAAAACTGCAAATATTATAAATGTTAATAAAAACAGCGATAGTAGTACTTCGTTTATCATAAGGCGCAGAATATGCGCGATTTATAAATATGGTTTCAGCTTCTATAGAAGATTTTTACATATGGGTTTAAATATACAGCTATTGCATTTTGCCGGCGGCGCTTCTCTGGCGCTGAGAATTTCACGTATTTTCTTAAGCACGTCAAGCGCGGCGTCGTTCCTGTGTACTACCTCCACGTGGTTTCTGTATACCAGGTAGCCGAAACGGGCCTTCAACATAGATATGTATATCTGTAGCTGAGTCTTGTGAGCCTCCTTGCTGAAGCCAGTCTTTATCTCAACAGGTATATACTCGCCGCCGCGTTTAATCACCAAGTCCACTACGCCCACGAGGTCGCCTATCTCAACCTTGTACTCAGCAACCACGTTCTCGTACTGAGAGAGGAGCCGTTCGTATCTCTCGTGCAGAATTCTACCCCTTATTATGGACACCACCGACTTCTCGCTGAGCAACTTGAGCCCGAGCTTGTGCTGAACCCACAGTAGGCGGGGGCAATATTCAAAGTCGTTTATAATTGAGGGAGAGACACGTCTGAAGTCGTACCTATGTGCGTAGATCCCCGGAAGCAACTTGAATATCTCCTGTTCTCTCCTCAGCTCGTTCAAGGCGCTGACGTGGTCGAGCTTCTCCAAGTCTTCACAGTTTACGACGCTACAGAGCGGCTTAGGAGATAGCAGTTCCATTTTCTAGGCGCACTACTCTACCAAATATACGCGTCGGTCCATTTCTAAAAATGAAGACCCCACCCTCGATGTACCAAGGCCGCGTGAACGCTATGCGGGCCACCCCATTGTCGCCTGCCATGAGGACCCCCCTGTCGAGCTCTTTTATGTATGCGCTGGCCCTGATGGCCTTGTAGTGAAAGACGCCCGAGAAGCCTGCCCTAATCGCGGTGGGATGCCTTAATACGAGGACTTCGGCCACCACCTCTCTCACGCTGGGCAACGGCCTGGCGGCCAGCACCATGCCCTTCTCCACGTCTTCTACTCTGTCGAGGGCTATGGTGACGAAGTTCCCCGCGCCCACTCGCTCGACGGGGGTTCTGTTCAAGTGTATAGATTTAACTACCGCAGGCGCCCACCTCCCGTCCTCGTAGGGCCCCAGCCACAGCCTTTCCCCGACCTTTACCGCGCCCCTCTCCACGAGCCCCCCCACCACCACTCCCACGCCCTTGACCATGTATATGTCGGATATGTAGAGGAGGGGCTCTCCCCCCGAGTCCCAGCGCCTCCTCCTGGGAAGCAGGGCGATGAACTTTGCAAGCATGTCTACGCCCTGCCCCGTTACATTAGACACGTAGAATATGGGCGCCACGCGTCCCGAGGACATGGCCCTCGCGGCCAGCACTACGTCGCCCATGTCTTTAACCACATAGGGTATTTTGCTCACCCCCGGCATCTTCAACAATCTGACCAGTTCCTCCACAGTCCTCTGAAACACCTCGGGCGGAGCTATGTCTACCCTTGTCACAACCACGAATACGGGGATGCCGAGCGCCACTGCCACTCCCAAGTGCTCCTTAGTCATTTTCTGGACGCCGGAGTTCGCGGCCACCACCAAAGCGGCGTAGTCTGGCTCAGAGCTAAAGAGGCCTCTGAGGACTGTTCTCACATACCTCTCGTGGCCCCCCACGTCCACCAACAGGGCGAGCTTGTCGGACCGCCGGTAGACCTCCGCCTCGTCCAGCGGATCCACCAGCTTGTGATTAACCACGGAGTCTCCTACAAATCCCAAAAGCCTCATAGAGACTGCGGAGGTGCGGCCTGTCAACACCTCGTGTTTATACCGCGAGGCGTAGGCCCTGGCCAGCCCTCTCCCGTCGTCTAGCTTCCCAGTGGTTAAGACGCCCACGAGGGTAGACTTGCCCGCGTCCACGTTGCCCAACACGATTATTGTCACAGTGGGCGGGGGCTCCTCTCTTCCAACTGCCCTTATCAACACCTCGGCGACTTTGCCTCTGACGCCCTCCGAAATTCTCAAGAGATGCAGAGATGCGCCAACCCTCTTGGCGACTTCTCTCAACACTCCCAGCGACTTAAACAACTCGTCGTCGGGAAGCCCGAGAGGCCTCCCGTCGTTTGAAACGCCTATGACGTAGATGGCCTCGCCGCCGCCCTCCAAGAGGCGCCTCTTCAGCTGGCCCCCGAGCTTGTCCAAATCCCCCTCGCCTAGGACAAGCTTGTACTCGACGTTGCCCTCCTCGGACTCCGGGGGGTAAAAATCCACAATTAAAAAAGTGGGGGGTTTAAAATGGCAGTAGGCCCATTGGGTATATGCCCAACGCCACGTTTGCCAGCACTATGGCGTAGGCGAAGACCACAGACAACGTGTTTAACACCTTTATGAGCGGGTTCAGCGAGGGGCCCGACGTGTCTTTAAACGGATCGCCCACTGTGTCGCCGATGACCGCGGCCTTGTGCATCTCGGTCTTCTTAAGCCCCTGTAGCTCTATGTACTTCTTTGCGTTATCCCAAGCGCCGCCGGCGTTGGCCATAAGGAGGGCACGGGGGACTCCGGCCACTATTGCGCCCATGATTAGCCCAGCCAACGCGTTCCAGCCCAGAACCAGCCCGGTCAACAGAGGAACCACTATGGCGGCTAGGCCTGGCACTAGGAACTCGCCCAGCGCGCGCCTTGTCGCAATATCCACAACCCTGGCGTAGTCAGGCTGCTCCTTCCACTCGAGGATGCCCGGCTTCTCCCTAAACTGACGCCTAATCTCTTCCACTATCTCCATCGCGGTGCGCCCCACTGCTCCCAGAGTACGACTCGTGAAGAAGTAGACGAGAGAGACTCCGATAAATGCGCCAATTAGTACATTTACGTTTATAATTGAAAGACCTCTTAAGCTGTCCGAGAGCACTGCTACAAGGTTTGTGGTGCCCACAATCTTCGAGTATGCTTGAACTATTTCGAATATCAACGCTATGAATAAGACCAACGCCGCCAGCGCCGCGCTTGCTATAGCATAGCCCTTTGTCGTCGCCTTTGTAGTGTTGCCAACGCTGTCGAGCACATCCGTTACCTCGCGCACGCTCTCAGGCAGGCCTGCCATTTCCACAACGCCGTTGGCGTTGTCTGAGACTGGACCGTAGGAGTCCGCAGTTATTATTATACCGGCGACCACCAAGAGACCCACGCTGGCTATCGCGGTGCCGAAAATCCCAGCTAGGTATTTAGACCATTCTCCAAAGCCCTGTACGGGGACTGTGTAGTAGCCTATTGCATACGACACGCCGAGCACGGCCACTATTATAGCAATTACTGGTATCGCGCTCATTAGGCCCTCACCGTATCCCGTTATTATGACTGTGGCGGGACTTATCTTGGCCTGCTCCGCTATTCTCCTGACAGGGCCGTAGTTATACGAGGTGTAGTAGTCCGTTATTTTGACAATAATGGGGGCCAGCGCGGCGCCCAAAGAAGCCGCGGCCGCGAGCGCGGCGGCTTTCGCAAAGTCTAGGCCTAGGACAAACGTGCCTGCAAAAAACAGGACTATTGCTATGCCTATGGTGAAGTACACCGCCATGTTTATAGAGGAGAGCGGGTGCTTGACCCCGGTGGTTTTTAACAGGTTGACTCCGATAAACGTGGCAATAAGGGCCAGAGCCGCAAAGAGAATTATGGCGTCTATATATGCCGACGCTAGCCCGAGGATGGCGGCGAGAAATATGGCGGCGGTCACTGTGACAATGTAAGACTCGTAGACGTCGGCGGCCATGCCAGCTACGTCGCCGACGTTGTCTCCGACGTTGTCTGCAATGACGCCGGGGTTCCTTGGGTCGTCTTCAGGAATGCCAGCCTCTATCTTGCCCACGAGATCTGCGCCGAGGTCGGCCGCCTTTGTGTAAATCCCGCCGCCGACACGCATGAACAACGTCACCAAGCTTGCCCCAAACCCAAGGGCCACCAGCGGCACTGCCCAGTCAGATGTCACAGCCCTGAAGGCTAGGTAAAATCCTGAGATTAAGAGAAGCGCGATGCCCGCAAGCGATAGACCCATAACAGCGCCAGCGCGCCACGAGACAAGTAGAGCCTTCCCCATCCCGCCTATGGCCGCCGCCTGCGCAACACGCGAAGCCGACCGAGTTGTGACATACATGCCTAGGTACCCCGCCAACATGGAGCCGAGAGCGCCAACAACAAAGCCAAGAGCCGTCAAGCCATTTGTGCCACGAGGAAGATCTATTGCTATTAGTATCAACACGGCCAGTACCGCCAGGAGTATCGCCAAGGTTCTATATTGCCTAAAGAGATACGCCCTAGCGCCTGTGGCAATAGCCTGTGAAATAAAGCGCATTTTCTCATTCCCAGGGTCTTGGCTAAGAACCCATCTGGCGAGGTATATAGCATATACAACTCCTATAGCACCAACTATGAGCCCAAATATGGGTATAAACATAGGGGCCCCCCAATGCCCTCTTATTAAAGTTTATTTCTGACGTCTACGTATTCTATACGTACACTCAACACTTTAAAAACCCTACACTACCGCCCCAGTGCCTTTAGAAAGAGTTGTCGAGTTTAGAATTGCTGGAAACGTCGAGCTCCTCCCCGAGCTGATATACTTCATAGGGAAGGCCGGCGTGGCGATGTTCGAGGATAGACCTGAGAAGCTCCCAAAGCCCAGAGATCCCGCCATTCTGCAACAGGCGAAGAGGCTTGGCGAGATGTTGGGCCAACTATCTGCCTACCTCCAGCCGAAGACCGTGCCCCTGCCCCTCAGCTCGCTAGAGGAGCAGATCGGCCAAGTGCTCGAAAAATTGGAGGGCGTGACTAAGGAGGTATCGTATTATGCAAGGCTTATGGACGAGCTTAAGACGAAGCTCGCAATATCGCGGGAGTTGTCTAGCTTCAAGGCGCTTCGCCCGCCTGCCACAGAGGCCGTGGATGTGTTTATAGTCTTGGCTGGGAGAAGCGCCAAGGAAGTGGCCGAGCTCTGTAAGTCGTTTAATGCGGCAGTTGTACAACAAGGCAACGTTTTCATGATAACGGCGGAGCGCAAGTTTGCGCAACAGCTCAAGTCGGCGCTGGAGAAGCTGGGCGTACAACTGTTCACGTTCAAAGAGCTGGAGGAGATAGAGCCTCAGGAGGCGCTGGAGGAGAAGCTGAGACAGGCTGAGAGGGGGCTTAGAGAGGCGTTGGAGAGACACAGAGAGGTCTTAGACTACGCACACACTCTCAGGGAGGCGCTTGCCTTAGTTATTGACGTATTTAACAGGTCTGCAATAGA
This sequence comes from Pyrobaculum calidifontis JCM 11548, assembly GCF_000015805.1. Lineage (NCBI taxonomy): Archaea > Thermoproteati > Thermoproteota > Thermoprotei > Thermoproteales > Thermoproteaceae > Pyrobaculum > Pyrobaculum calidifontis. The sequence continues at coordinate 523,567 of NC_009073.1, forward strand.
CGAGGGCACAGAGATGGGCCGCCTCTTTGCCTCTTATGAAGCTGAAATAAAGAGGTTGGAAGCACAGCTGTCGAACCTTCACAAGATTAGGAAGGTCTTAGACGCGTTAAGCGGGGGCGTGAAAATACCTGAAGGCTTTAAACTCTTCATAGACCCACAAATGCCTATAAACGCACCTCACATAATACAGGAGATAGACGGGGTTAAAGTGGCCTTAGTCAAGGGGGAGGCAAAGGGCGTGGAGGTGCCCTCCGAGTATCTCTTGGACGTAGAAAATGGCAAGAGAGTAGTAGAAGAGGCGATAAAGTCAACGGAAGCGGCTCTACAACGCGTTAAAAGAGAGCGTGAGGCCTTGGAGAGGCTTTACAGCGAATACTCCGTGTACGGGGACAAGAGGTGGGATGAGCACAATGACGTGGCCACGCTAATATTCTACGTCTTAGAGCGCGACGTGAAGAAGGTGGACGACGCCCTTGTGGAATTTGTCAGGAAAAACTCTGCCAAGCTAGACATCGTTAAGAGGGTGAGGTATAAGTACATTGACAGAGTTCCAGCGGAGCGGAGGCCCACCCTGGAGAAGTACCCAGCTCCGATAAGGCAGTTTACAAAAATTGTATACATGTACGGAGTGCCGAAGCCCATCGAGATAAGCCCAGTGCCCCTCGTGGCTTTGATATTCCCAGTCTTCTTTGGCTGGATGTACGGAGACCTCGGCCACGGATCTCTCCTCTTCCTACTCGGGATCTTACTATTGACAAAGCTCTACGGGGGGAGGCATAGGGACTGGGGGGTCATATGGACTATAACAGGCCTTGTCTCAATGTTCTTCGGCGCCTTCGTCTACCAAGAGGCCTTCGGCTTCCACCTAGAGGAGTTTGGAATACACCTGCCCACAGCCCCCATACTCCCCTTATTTGGACACAAGACGTTTGTGGAAGTCGACGGCGTAAAGGCGTCGCTGGCAGCGGCGTTTCTGCTGGGGTTCCTACTTCTACTGCTCGCATTCCTCTCCAAGCTCATAAACACTGTGCTTAAGGGCGAGGGAGACGTGGCGCTCGCCATCGCGCTCCCCCAGCTGTTGTTCTTCTTCTCGCTTGGCATGGTGTTCTTCTCTCTCATCTGGCAGCCCATGGGCATGTACTACTTAGAGCCGTTGATGGGGCTTCCATGGGGGTATTTAGCCCTACTCTTCATAGTTTGGAGCGCCATCGGCGTCGTCGTAATAAGAGCGAGGTATAGACACCACGAGGAGGCCCCGCCGGTGGTAGACGAATTTATAGTGGGAATCGTCGAGGGGGCACTTGGCGCATTGGCCAACATACCCAGCTTCTCCCGTCTGGTAATCCTCATAATGATACACGGAGTTCTCACAAAGCTCGTCAACGGCGTGGCCCTCGGCCTAGGAGCCCCCGGAATCCTATTCGCCGTGTTTGGACACGCCCTAATTGCAGCAGCTGAGGGCCTCTTCTCGTTTGTCCAATCGCTCCGCCTCGTCTTCTACGAGGTGCTCTCTAAGTTCTACGAGGGGAAGGGCAGGCTTTTCCAGCCGTTGGTACTGCCGTAATGGAGGTAGTAGCCGAGATAACGTCATCGCTAAACAGAGACCTGATCTTAAAGAAATTAGCCAAGCTCAAGACGCTTGTGGACAAGGTCGACATACCTGAGGCGCCGGGGGGGAAGGCCACGGCCCACTCCTTAGCCGTCGGCGTGTTAGCAATGCAACAAGGTCTCGAGCCAATTGTCCACATACGCCTCCTAGACGTCAACAAGACAGGCCTCAAGTCGCTACTAGGCGCCGCGCGCCTACTCGGCCTAGAATACGTCGTCTTGCTTCAGGGCGACCCTCCAGCAGAGGGCTCCCCCGTGAGAGACGTGACCACAGAGGAGGCAATTGCCGAGGCCAAGAAGATGGGCCTCAAAGCTGGGGCGCTCCTCAGCCTACGAAGAGAGTATGCGAAAAGGCTGGAGGCGGGGGCAGACTTCTACCTCGCGCTACACTTCAGCCATAAAGACCAGCTAAGGGGCCTGCCGCGGAATGTATACCCCTACATAATAGTTGAGACGCCTAAAAACGCGCCCCTAATCCAACGACTTCGCCAAACGGCGGTGCCGCCCCAAAGGGCAGTGGAGCTGGCAGAGGAAATCGACGGGTTAGTCGACGCAGTTATAATCTCTGCCCCAGGGGACTTTGAAGCCCTTGTGGAAGTGCTCAAGCAGATTAAAGCAAGCCACAGGTAAAAAGCCGCCTATCTCTGTACCCCACTAGGTAGATCCCGTTCACAAGTTTTCCAATGTCGTGTATATAGAAGTGGCACGGGGCCTTTGGCACTGTCACAACTCTACCGCCGCTAAGCACTAGGAAGGTGTTGTAAGTCTCCCCAACCACCACGCCCCTGACTTTGTAGGAGCACTTGTATGTGGAAACTTCTCTCCCCAATAGGTCTAGACAACGGGGGCTCAAGCCTTAGCGCCGCCCTTCTCCGCTCGCGCGCCCGCCTTCGCCAGTTCTCTCTCAATAGTCAAAATCCTGGCGATCATCCTCCTAACTTGCCTAATGCGTCCGGGCTTTTCGACGAACCCTCTTGACCTTTGTGTCTGTAGTTTTACAAGCTCTGCCCTAAGCTGATTCAAGAGCTCCCTCCGCTCCTCTGGCGACATCTCTCTCAAGGCCTTGGGCTTGAGCTTTCTCTCAGACATAGGGCCAGTGTAAGTAGGCCTTTATTAAAATTATTGGGCGGCGGCCTCCGGCCTCGTAGGCGGCTTTATCTTATACTCGTCGGAGTACCGAAGCGTCGCTGGCGTAATTCTGACCTCTATGCCGTATATGCCAGGCTTCAGGAGGACGTGCACAACAGCCCTCCTCACCCGGTTCTTCGCATCATACCCTATCTTATACAACTTGCCGTACGTAATTTTTTCAAACTTGGCCCTCTCGGTGGAGAGCTTTCCGCTGACCACAATTTCAAAGCCCTTGGCCCCGGCCTCCATGAGCTGTCTAACTGCCACAAACATGACGCGCCTAAATCTAACCCCCCTAGCCATGGCGTTGGCAATTCTATACGCAACGACCTTGGGAAACAGCTCTGGGGCCTCTATCTTGGAGACGTCTATTACGTCGATCTGTGGATTCTCCACGCCTAGCTTATTAGCCAAAATGCTACTAACCTCTTTCACTATGGCGCCTTTCCTCCCTATAATCCTGGAAGGCCTCTCGGCATATATGACAATACGCGTGCCAAGAGGAGTCTTCAAAATCTCGGAGTCTATGTAGCCGTATTTCGCAAGCCTGTACTCCAGGAACTCCTTAATCATCCACTTCTTCTTATTCTCCTCCAAGATCTTCTTGTAGACGGGCAACCTCCTCTGCGCAGTAGACATCGCCACAGACATAGGCACTATTTTTAAAACTTTCTAAGACATACACCCTGGTGATGTAGATTCCTTTAAGGCGACGGGTGACCGATTCACCCCTTGCTGAGCCTCCTCTTAAGCACCGTCTCCACAGCCTCAGGCAACTCCTCCAGCGAGTCTATCTCCGCGTCGGGCCTCGTAGAGGTGAGGTCGACGCCAAGTCTCTCGCCGTATACCCGCGCCGCCCTGTCCCAATCTCCGTAGAAGATAGTCAAGAGGCCGAAGCGTTGCGGGAAATATACGTCAAAGACGGCGTTGTCGCCTACCATTACATCGGCGCCTTGGAAGTATTGAGGGCACGTCTTAGGGCAGCCAAAGCGGTCCGACGTCCTGACGCCATCTATCAGCCCGTCTAAGCCGAGGTGTTTAATAACCACCATTTGATAAACAGCAAGGCCGTTGGTAGCAATTTCGACCCTGTGGCCAGCCTCCCTAAGCCTGCGCAACGCCTCAAATGCCCCCCTATTCACCCTAAACGTGTGGATGTGTTTGTACAAGACCTCCACCAAGTCTGGCACCTCCCGTGCCCCCAGCTCCTCTGCCACAGAGCGAAACAAGCTCTGCCAGTCAAAGGCCTCCACGGCGAAGGCCCTCATAAGTTCTAGATTCCTGCGCCGCGCCCTCTTCCACACCTCCTCAGCCGTGGCCCCCACCTGGCGGGCAATCCTCTCGCATACTTCTAAAAACACGGGCTCCCAAGCGTCGAGCGGGATGAGCGTCCCATCCAAGTCCACTAGGACAGTAGCCATAGAGCCTCCACGACCAGCGCCACTAGTGTGACGCCAAACGCCGCGAGGGTGCCCCTCCTGTACCTCTCCCAAGCCCCCCTCCACGCAGAGGCGGAGAAGTAGAGGAGCAAGACCGAAGTCGCCGCGGCGCCAGTTGCCAAAATGTACAACCGCGAGTCAAGAGCCGCGGCCACCAGCCACAGCCCAATCGCCGCCGACAGCGCGGTCACAGACGCCCCCAGCTTGGCGGCCCTCTCCGGCCCCAGCAGAGAGGCGGCGGTCCTAACCCCGGCCCTCAGGTCGCCCTCAACGTCAATGGCCGTTTTCACAAACTCCCTGCCCAAATTTGCCACAAGCGAAGAGGCAAAGAGGAGCGCCAACACAGGCGAAAAGCCCCCAGCCGCCGCCATCCCATAGATATAAGTCATAGAGGTCAAAAACGCCACGATGAAGTTGCCCAAAAAGGGCACGCGCTTCAGCTTGGCGTTGTAGGCCGTGCCGAGGATTGCCGCAGATAAGTAGATGACAAGCGGCAGAAGGCCCAGCAGAGCCGCGGCCAGCGCGCCTGCAGAAAGCGAGCCGTACGCCACAGCCCTGGCCGCGCCCAAGCCCACCTCACCTGTCACCAGAGGAGCCCCCGGCCTATTGACCCTGTCCTCCTCCAAGTTGGCCAAGTCGTTGTGGGCAAACAACCCCGCCTCAGCTAAAAACGTGGAGACTGCCAACAGCGCAACTGCCTCAAGGCTCCTGCCGCCCGCGACCATGTAAGAGGCTGTGGAGGCTAAGGCGGCTAAAACCCCGTGCTCCCCCCTGATGAGTCTCCACAATCCCAGTAGAGACGCCACGGGGCTGAGCAGAGAAATATTTATAACCAACACTCCCAAGGGCCCCGTGCCCCACTTCCACTACTCTCTGACAGACGAACAAGCGGCAGAGCTGGTGTTTAAGAAGTACGGAGTAAGAATAACCCCAGAGCAGATAGCCAAGGCCTACGCCCCTGAGCAGAGAATGTCATGGAAAAAGAGCGTGGAAGTGGCCAGGTTTATCAAAGGGATGACTCTTAAACAGGCAAAGGCGTGGCTAGAGGACGTGGTAAAGCTAAAGAGACCAATCCCTATAAAGACATTCAAAAAGAAGCAGGCCCACCACGCAACGCCCTGGGAGGGGTGGCCAGTGGCCAAGTGGCCCGTAAAAGTGGCCAAGAGATACCTCCAACTCCTCGAAAACCTAGAAAACAACGCCAAGTTCAAAGGCCTCGACGTAGAGCGCCTAGTCATTATCCACGCCGCCGCCCACAAGGGGATAAAAATCCCCAACATCATGCCGCGTGCCTTCGGTAGAGCAACACCATTCAACGAGGAGACAGTAAACGTGGAGATAGTAGCCGCAGAGCTCCCCAAGGAGGTTGTGCCAAAACGCTACAAGCTAAACCTAGTAAAACGCTAGTCCTTAGGCAGACACCAAAGCCCCCTCTCCCTCTGCACAAACCCCCTCTTCCTCAACATCACACTGTTGAGATTCTTCCCATAAAGCCTGCGAATCTCTGAAAACGTGAGACAGCCATCCGGGCGCCTCTTCGCCTCCCTAATCACCGCGTCCCACCCCCCACCCGCCAGCTCGCCCGCAGGCAAGCTACGGAGAAAATCTCTGACAGCCCTCTCCACAGCGTGGACAACCCTCCTCTCCAAATCCCCCACACTACGCGACACGGCCTGCTCCACCGCCTTAGCAACCCTCTCCTCAAGATTAGCAGAGGCAAAGACCTCCTCCACAATCTCCCTAATCCTGAGCTTACAAGGCTGCTCCAGAAGCTTCACAATCACATCATCGAACGGCGCATCTGGCCGCGGGAGAAGACGCCTGAGACGCTCCACCAGAGACGGGTCCCTAATCTCGATATGCATAGGAGGAGAGTATATAAAACTATATAAAAGTTACCGTGAAAAAAGGGGCTTACTTCTTGGCCTCCTCTACCATTCGCTTAGCCAACGTGTATATCACCGGCGCCAGCAATATGCCCACCGCAATAGCCACGCCCCAGGCAACGTTCTGAACAACGTGCGCGGTCTGCGGAAACTCGGCAAATATAGCCCCAAGACCCACCATCAGAAACACTAAGTACACCAAGAACTTGGCATACGGAGCCACCCCAGCGAACTCTGGGTGATCCTCCACGATGTTACGCACAATAGTGTGCCCAATGAATATCCCAGCGCCAATAATGACGGTGCCAAGAATAAGCGGGTAGACAAGCGGACCAGTAAACAGCATCAAGTCCAGCGCGATAGAGACGATCAACGCCACGAGGCCGATCAGCAACAAGTTCCTCAACATCTCCCCAATCTCCACAAACTGCTGGGGGAACAAGCCAGTAAGCAACTTCCCAATATAGTCAGTAAGAATGGCAACGAGAATTATGCCAACGCTCAGCAGAATAATGCCGCCAATCAGCCTAGGCAAATACCTAGCCACATCTGCGACAATTCTGCCCGCCTCTCCTCCAATCTTAAGATAATCCAATGCAATCACAATACCAATCACAATAACAAAAGCGGTCACCAACATGCCCACCAAATTCGACAAATCTACACCAGCAGCCCTAAACGCCTTACCCACATCAGTCTTGTCAAAAGCCTTCTCAAGCCCCGTCCTTTCCACAAGCCGATTAACCGCCTTCCCCAATATAATCCCCACAACCCACGCAATTACAATTATACCTATAGCAATAAGGGCTTGCACTCCGTAGTAAATAGCGTTTTGCAATAACTGGTTCCAGTCAATTCCGAACTGTAGCAACATAACCTAGTTCTACGTATCGGCTTAATAAACCTTGCACTGTAAAGCGGCCGTATTAACAGTGTTAAAATGGGGACCACGGCGAGTTTTGTAACGCGTGTTAGCTTGTGCGAGCTAACACGCCGATTTAAAAACCGGCGCAATAAGACCACACTCCCAGGGACAAATTGGCAAACCAGATATCCAAAAACTTGCGAAATACAAGAGTCACATATAAGCACGACCATGGAAGTTTCCAATTGTGTATTGAGGAGATTAATTGCTAATACTGGGTATGTACTCATTAAAGATTTTATTACATTTTGGCTGCTTTCTAAACTTGGTTAGGGGTAAGGAAGTGTCTGTTTTTATTCTCTGACCTCTAGCCCAAGCGCCTTTGCTCTGTTTATTATCTTCTTGACTTCTTCCCAGGACTTGGTTTTGTATATGTAGAATTTTCCCACGCGTTCTGCCTCTAGTCCTAGGGCCTCTTTTGCGTATAGGCCTAGTGCCACGACGTAGTAGCCGTCGGGGGTTTTGCGCTTTGAGGTCCAGACCTCTTTGAGGTCTGGCCCCTTCACGGGGCTATTGAAACGCCTTCAGTACCTCCGCGGGATTTGGCTGAAGTTTTTGGTCTATTGGGGCGCCGCCCAGCAGTTTTACCCACTCCTCCTCATAGGTGGGCTTGTCTTCTGTGGCGTAGAAGATGCCTATTGGGATTTTTCCGTAGGGGTCCAGGGTTGGCCACTCAAGTGCCCGTTTGTAGGCCTCGTAGTAGTTGGAGGGGTCGTGGCCCGCCTCCTCTAGCTTGTACACGCGGGCTCTGAACCAGTCGTATGTGTTTATTCTGTTGAAAGTGACGCAGGGGCTTAGGACGTCTACTAGCGCGAAGCCTCTGTGGGTTAGGGCCTTTTTAATCACTGTGGTCAAGTGGGCGATGTCTCCGCTGAATCCTCTTGCCACGAAGGTGGCCCCGGCGGCTAGGGCCAGTGCGAGTGGGTTTACCGGCTCGTCTATTGCGCCGAAGGGCGTCGTCTTAGTCTTCACGCCTCTCAGAGTGGTTGGCGACATTTGGCCAGTGGTGAGTCCGTATACCTGGTTGTTGGACACTATGTACGTCAGCCCCACGTTGCGCCTGGCGGCGTGTATCATGTGGTTTAGCCCAATTCCATAGCCGTCTCCGTCTCCGCCTACCACGACTACCTTGAGCCTTGGATTTGCCAGTTTAACGCCTGTGGCTATGGCCACTGCTCTCCCGTGTATGCCGTGTATGCCGTACGTCTTCATGAAGTGGGGTAGTTGCGAGCTGCAGCCTATGCCTGAGACCACGACTACCTCGTGGTTTGGCACAGAGAGCTCCGCCAGGGCCCTCCTAAGCGCCTCTAATATGCCGTAGTCTCCGCAGCCGGGGCACCAGATGGGCGGCCTATTGACGGCGTAGTCCTGGGGCTTTAGCTGTATCTTCATAGCCACTCGCCCAGCTCGTCTATGCTAAAGGGCTCTCCCCACCACTTTAACACGCGCCTAGTCACTTTGACGCCTTTGCTTGCCAGATACTCGGCGAACTGCCCCCTGTAGTTTAGTTCGACGGCCACCACCTCCTTTGCCTCGTTTAGCCGTTGCGCCCACCCGTCGACGCTCAGCGGGTAGAGGTCTCTGAACAGCGCCAGGCCCACCTTTCTCCCCTTTGCGTAGTCTAGGAGGGGCATGGCGGTGGATCCCCAAGCCAGCGCCACTACGTCCCCCTCTTGTATCATCGGCGGCTCCATCTCTTCCACGATCTTGGTCAGCTTGACCATGCGCTTTTGGTGCATGGCCTTTCTTATGGCAGGCTGGTGGGTGTCTGTAATCACGTCGCCGCGCTCGTCGTGCTCGTCGCTTGTGGCTATGTGCATGCCCCCGGGGGTGCCCGGGAGGGCCCTCGGGGAGACTCCGCTCTCCGCTATCTTGTACCTCTTGTACTCCTCCCACACCAGGGGCCCCTGCAGTAGCTCCCCCCTCTCAATTTTGAACCTGTGGGGGTCGAACTCCACGGTTGCCAGCGACTCTGTGAAGTACAAGTCCACGAGCACGATCACAGGCACTTGGTACTTCTCGGCTATGTTAAAGGCTTTGGCGGTGGCGTAGAGCCCCTCCTCTATCCACCTCGGCGCTATGACCACGTGGGGGTACTCCCCGTGCGAGGGGGAGAGCGCCATGAGCAAGTCAGACTGCTCAGTCTCAGTGGGCACACCAGTGCTGGGCCCGCCCCTCTGCGCGAGAAAGACGACGAGAGGCGTCTCAATCATGGCGGCGAGTCCAAAGGCCTCGTGCATTAGGTCGAAGCCGCCGCCGGAGGTGCCCACCGCGGCTCTGACTCCCGCATAAGCGGCCCCTATGGCCATGTTTATTGCCGCAATTTCGTCCTCGGGCTGTACTACCGCTACGCCGAATTTGGGCCCCCACTCCGCCAGCCAGTGCAAGATGGGGCTGGCCGGGGTCATGGGATACGCGGCGTAGAACTTCATGCCGGACATAACGGCGCCGACGGCAAGCGCCTCGGCCCCGGACATCAACACCCTGGGCTCGCCTACTCTTTTCACCTCGTAGACAGACCCCAGCCTCTTTAGTGCGGCGTCGTAGGCGGCCCTCAATACGGCTATGTTTGCCTCAGCTATCTTCTCCCCCCTCTCGCCGAACTCCCTCCTTATGACGCCCTCGATGGGCGTCAGCTCCATGCCTATGAGGGCCGCCAGTGCTCCAAGCGCCGCTGTGTTTCTCATGATTCTGTCGCCGTGCTTAACCGCGATTTCCGTGAAGGGTATTTCAGATTCCGAGATCACGTGCCTGGCCCCACCTCTGTGCGCCTGTAGCGCCTTGTCGTTTAGGGCGACTAGTACGTCGTAGCTGCGCCACGTGCCGTGGCTATATATCTTCTCGTCGGACACTCTCACTTGGTAAAACATGGTGGGGTTGCCCTTTATGATGGATCCGTACTGCCTGTAGGCGAATACGTGGTACCCCAACTGGGCAAAGCTTTTGGCCAAGAGTCTTCCGACTGTTTCGACGCCCTCTCCTTGTGCCCCACTTATCCGAATCGTCAAATCCACACGTCTGCCTCGTTTTTGAGATTAAAATGTTATGATGTATAATGTTCTATCACGTTGCACTAGGCGAGGCTATTTTGTGCACAGTTCCAGCTCTAATTACCGCCGTATTTCCACTGCCGCCGTCTACGCGCCGTGTTAAAGCTTATAAACTATGCCTAAACCACCACCTGGGGCCCGTAGTCTAGCGGTAGGATGCCCGCCTCACGCGGCTTTGCCTAAGAGCGCGGGTGATCCCGGGAGGGCGGCGCAACGAGCCGACCCGGGAATTCGAATCCCGGCGGGCCCACCACGCACCTCACTCTCGTCTTTGATTGCGACAGGGGTAGAGGCTTGTGACAAAACGGCAGATCTGAGATATTGCCTTCGGCTGGGAATATCGGTGGAACCGCCGCCGTGGGGATTGTAAATTTCTGTAGACAGAGTCTGGCGAGGGTGTGCAATTGGCGGGCTCGGCGATCTCAAAACCGCCTTTGCGCTATCTCGCTTAAGAACTTGGCGAGGTGCGGGGCGGTGGCTTTTAGCTTGATGATGGCTGTTTCAACGTCGTCGGTGGGGCCTACGCCGTATTTCCAAAGCCCGTAGGCGTGAGGCCCCAACAACTCTAACACCGACGCCATGAGTACGCCGTACATCCAATTTAAAAAATCCTCCGTAGCGCCTAGCCCCTGGCGGCCTATGGGGGGCTCTTCTAGCTGTTGATGTTTTCTTCTTGCGTTTAGTACGTTATTAGTCGAGATTTTTAGTTGGCTTTTATCGTTTTAGTTCTTTAAAGCTTTGAATTTGTAAAATGGGTATGAGTGAGCAGAAGGTGTGTATAGAAACGTCTGGTAAAATTCTCCAGTCTCCATGTGGGCCGATTATCCACGGCTTAGAGGATGTTTTAGTAAAGACGACGTCTATTACGGACATCGATGGGGACAGGGGTATCCTGTGGATTAGGGGTTACAGGGTGGAGGAGCTGGCCGCGCATGGTAGCTACGAGGAGGTGGCATATCTGATTCTGCGCGGCAGACTGCCTAATAGGAGGGAGTTGCAGGAGTTCTCTGAGCGGCTGAAGGCGAGCCGGGAGCTGAGCCCAGCCGCTGTGGAGGTGTTGAGGTCTTTGGCCAAGGCGCATCCCATGTTTGCCCTAGAGGCGGCGGTGGCCGCCGAGGGGGCCTTTGATGAAGACAACCTGAAGCTGGCCGAGGCGTTGAGGGCTGGGCGTTATAAAGAGGAGGAGAAGGCGCTTGCTGTAAAAGTGGCTGAGAAGCTTGTGGCTAAGATTCCCACGATGATAGCGTATCACTACAGGTTTTCGCGCGGGCTTGAGCTTGTGAGGCCTAGGCATGACCTTTCTCATGCCGCAAACTTCCTCTACATGATGTTTGGGAGAGAGCCTGACCCGCTGGCTGTCCGCGGCATAGATCTATACCTGATACTGCACTCGGACCACGAGGTTCCAGCAAGCACCTTCACCGCGCTGGTTGTTGCCTCCACGTTGTCGGACATGTACTCGGCAGTTGCCGCGGCTGTGGGGGCCCTGAAGGGGCCTTTGCATGGGGGCGCCAACGAGGCGGCGGTGAAGAGCTATTTACAGATAGGCGACCCCTCTAAGGCAAAGGAGGTGGTTGAGGCGGCCACAAAGCCTGGGGGGCCTAAGCTAATGGGCGTTGGACACCGGGTGTATAAGGCGTATGACCCCCGCGCCAAAATATTCAGGGAGTTTAGCCAGGAGTATGTGAAAAAGTTCGGCGACCCCCAGAAGCTCTACGCCATCGCTGAGGCTATAGAGCGCGAGGTGCTTTCGTCGCCGTACTTCCAGCAGAGGCGGCTTTATCCCAATGTCGACTTCTGGTCGGGGATAGCGTTCTACTACATGGGGGTGCCCTACGAGTATTTCACGCCCATATTCGCGGCCTCGAGGGTCGTGGGTTGGGTTGCCCACATATTGGAGTACTGGGAGAACAACAGAATATTTAGGCCGAGGGCTTGCTACATGGGCCCCCACGACGTGCCCTATGTGCCAATAGACCAGAGAAGCTAAGCTATAATCCCCTCTTTCATCAACAGTTCTACAAGGCGTATGTTTTTCCCTATTATCTCTCTGGCGTGTTCAAGCTCTTCTTTGTAGGACTTTGGGATTCTGGCTACTCTCTGGGCAGAGGCCGTGGCAGCGACGGCGGCAGCCTCTCGCACGTAGACCTCCCACTCGGTCATCTTGGGTATTATGTACTCCTCATTTATCCCCCTCTCCTCTGCGAATTTTGCCACTTCCTCGGCCGCCGCTATTAGCATCTCGTCTGTGATTGTGGTGGCTCTTACGTCTAGGGCTCCTCTGAAGACGGCTGGGAATATGAGGGAGTTGTTGACTTGGTTTGGAAAATCGCTTCTGCCAGTGGCCACAATCCTTGCTCCAGCCTCCTTTGCCTCCCATGGCCATATCTCTGGGACTGGGTTTGCCAAGGCGAAGACTATCGCGTCTTTGTTCATTGAGGCGACCCACTCCTTCTTAATTACTCCAGGGCCCGGCCGCGAGGCGGCTATTACCACGTCGACGCCTTTCATGGCCTCTGGTATGCCGCCCTTCCTCCTCTCGGCGTTTGTCTCAATTGCGTACTTGTACTTCCACGGGTTTTCAATCATCATCTTGTCTATGTCTTCTCTCTCTGGGTGTAGTATGCCCCTGCTGTCTACCATGATGAGGTTGCCCGGCTTTGCGCCATATTTTATCAAAATGTTCGCAGTGTATATATTCGAGGCGCCGGCCCCAATGAGGGCTATGGTGACGTCGCTTATCTTCTTTCCCACGATCTTAAGCGCATTTATTAACGCGGCCAAAGTCGCCGTCGCCGTGCCTTGCTGATCGTCGTGCCACACTGGGATCTTTACCCTCTTCCTAAGCTCTTCTAGGAGGTAGAAACACTTGGGGGATTCTATATCCTCAAGGTTTATGCCCCCCAACGCGGGCTCTAGCGCTTGTGCAACAAAGAGGAACTCTTCTGGGGTCTTAACTCTGATAGGTAGGGGTATTGCGTCAACGCCTCCGAGGTATTTAAATATAAGTGCCTTTCCCTCCATAACTGGGTACGCGGCCTCTGGCCCTATGTTGCCCAGCCCCAGTACCCTGGTGCCGTCGGTTATAACGCCGATGACGTTCCACCGGGAGGTTAGCTCAAATGAGAGGTCGGGCTCTTCGTGTATCCGTCTTGACACCTCTGCGATGCCAGGTGTGTAGTAAATTGCAAAATCGTCCATAGATCTTATAGGGACCTTGGGCATCACGGCGATTTTGCCTCCGTACTTCTTGTGTACTTCGACTGAAAGTCGATACCACTTATCTGCCATGTCTAGAGAAAGAAATTAATATAATTAAGTATTTCGACCCATATGAACACTAATAACAACAAATTGCGTATACATATAACTATATATAGCTCTACTCTTAATAGTGATATGATAATGTTAAAAAGTAAGAAGAGTAGCATTATTAAAAATATACCTAGTCAGAGAAAAAATGTATATTTATCAAAATTGAAAAATACAAAAAAAGTCATAAGAGTAAAAATCGTGAATATATATGGCAGAAGGATAGAAATTGATAAAGAAGTGTACAAATCTGGGTGGTTAGTATTTCCACGGCATAGATACGCCGCGGGGGTTGTACTCTTTGGAAAATTTGGCATAGTATCGGCGCCTAGTCTCCCTTCTACTTCGGCGCTTTTTGTGCCGCTAGATCTGCCGATTATCCACCTCTTAGACGTGGTCGTTGACGACTTCTACTAAGCTTATAAATGGGTTTGTCCGCGGTGTGTGTGATTGAGAGGTTTCCGGAGCGATAGGTGAGCGGGCCGACGATGCTGATTATATAAGTTCCACGTCCTCCAGCGCCCTCTTGGCGGCTTCTCTACTGAGGCCGTCCCCGAGTATAGTATATCTATCTGGTCTGAGGGTGTGGGCGGTGGTCAAGGCCTCTAGGGCTAGATCCACGTCTATATTCGCCTGACGTAGTGACGTAGGGAGGCCTATTATGTCCGCTATCCTCTTGATGCGTCTCCAGTTTATGCCGTGTAGATAGGCCATGATAATTGTGCCAAGGGCCACTAATTCTCCGTGTACAACCTCGTCTTCTTTCTCAACTCTCACCTCTATTGCGTGGGCAAAGAGGTGTTCAGAGCCGCTACAAGGCCTTGACGAGCCGGCTATCCCCATTGCGACTCCGCAGCCGATGAGGGCCTTTACAAGGACTCTGACGTCTTCTTCGCGGATGAAGTTTTTTATCTTCTGGGCGTTTCCTACCGCTATCTTGTAGCTTGTGAGAGACAGGTGTGCCGCATATTCACTGTACTCCTCGCCCTTTAGCCTATGGGCAAGTTGCCAATCTCTAACTGCAATAATTTTTCCCAAGAGGTCGCCTATGCCAGCCTTTAGAAGCCGCGATGGCGCACTTAGTATGATGGATGTGTCTGCTATTATTGCCACGGGGGAGGAGGATATTTTGCCGTATTTCGAGAAGCGCTGTGTAAGAGAGAAGGAGACGTATGGAGAAGCAATTCCGTCGTGGCTGGCGGACGTGGGAATTGCTACAAACGGCTTCTTATGTATGTAGGAGTACACCTTTGCCATGTCCAACGGCCTCCCTCCTCCTATTCCTATTACTAGGTCGAAGCCGGGCTTCTCCAGCTCGACTTGGTCGTAGCTGATTATTTCACAGTTTTGCTTTAACAGCTCTGCCACTCGCTCGGCGTATTTACGCGTGGAGGATTTCCCAGTGATAATGAGTACTCTGCCGGAGGGGGGTATTACCTCTGGCGTCTTCTCTAAGGCGCCGGGTCCAAATATTATGGTCCTAGGTACTTCAAATCGCTCAACCTTTTTCACGGAGTGCGGCTAAAAACTCTTTTTCACTGGTTGTAGTAATGTCTTTGACTGTAATTATATTTTCACTTCTTACAACTTGTTTATTTACAAAGTTTACCTTATTATCTCTTAGAATTTTTATAAGTTCTGTAACTGGATAAACAGTGGCGTGGCGGCCGCTTAAGAGGCCTAGCTGTGCCACATACGCTGGGACTGCCATTGGCGCTATTAAGAGCTTTCTACGTCTGTTGAACTCAACCACTAGTTGGGCAAGTCTCTCCTTGTCTATGTTGAGGTCCCATATTTTTAGCGGCGGCTTTTTCTGAAGGACGTGGTAATATATCTTAAATCCGCCGGCAAGAGCAAACGCATCGTATTCCTCAAACAGCGTAGGTAGTTTATCGCTTGGCAGAGTCATTAAGTCAACTGTGTAATTTACATTGACGTCTCTGGAACCTACTGCAACATCTACCTCATAGCCCCCCTTAACTAAGAAGTTTTTCAATGTGGGGTACTCGTCTCTTTTTGCCGTGTCTATTACGTAGAGCAGTGCCTTGGGCACAGGCCCCTTAATAGATAATTATTTAAGACTTCTGTCCCCTGGCTCTCAGGAACTTCTATGTTTATCCATGGAGATCCTTTTCTAGTCTCTGTGTTGTGCTCAAAATTTCTCCTTGGTAATTTCCAACATTACATTTCAATAATTTGTCACTGTGATATCACTTAATTTTTTACTAATTTCATAAATTTATGTTAGTAATTTTTTCACTTTCTGGCACGGCTATATGGACTCATTCCATGACATTACTTAACTCTTAGATTTTAAAATATTATTAATTGTCATAAATTTTGTCTTAGGCGAATCTGCTTGTGTTACTGCTCTTCCTACTATAATTATGTCTATGGACTTCCCGCTCTTTACCACATACTCTATCTCTTTTTCAGTCAACCCTCCTGCGATGCCTACCCCCACGCCGCCCTCCTTCACCCTGTACGCGAGGTCTAGGAGTTCCTCAAATCTTAGCCCAGCTCTCTTTTGCACGTCTATGCCTAGGTGGAAAACGAAAAGGTCGGGTGTCGCCACTCTGAGTATCTCCTTTGCTCTCTCCACGGGGTTTGCCACGCCTATTAAGTCCACGGCCGTTTTGAGCCCAATTCTCTTGCCCTCTCTTACAAACTCCTCTATTGTCTCCATGTTTGTTGCCCCAAGGACCGTGGCCCAGTCTGCGCCAAACTCCCTGGCTAGACTAGCTTCAAGCGCGCCTACGTCGGCGGTCTTTAAATCGGCTACAACCTCGGCGCGTGGGCAAGCGGCTTTTAATGCGCCAACTACTGGGAGGCCGTACATTTTTATTAGCGGGGTGCCTGCCTCCACTATCTCAAGCCCTACTTCGCACAAGTCTCGGGTTAGGGCAATTGCCTTCCTCAAATCTACGAGGTCTAGCGCAACTTGTAGTTTCACGCGGCTATAAACCAAACACTTTAAAAGTAGTCTCCTACGCTGTTTGTGTCCTGTAGAAAACCAGCCAACTACAGATATGGAGAACACACGGCTGATGTGTTGGTTCAGGCGTTTGGGTGTACGCTTGAGGAGGCGTTTAAGAACGCGGCGGTGGCCTTAGCCGATCTCACGTACTACAGCGAGAGGGTGGAGCCGCGTATGGCTAAAAAGGTCGAGGTTGAGTACGACGACCTAGAGGGCCTACTGTTTAAGTGGATAGACGAGCTGCTCTTCCTCTTTGACGCGGAGAAGTTCGCCTGGGGTAGGAATATTGAAGTTGAGCTAAGACAGGGGGTGGGCTACAGGATTTCTGCCACGTTGCACGGCGAGATGTACGACATCAACAAACACGGATTTACTGGCCTTATCGTAAAGGCCATGACTTTTCACATGATGGAGATTAAGAAGGTGGACGACTATTGGGTTCTTCAATACGTCGTTGATATATGAGACTCGACGAGGTGGGTGAGCGCATAGTTCTCCCGACTCCGGTGCGCACTGTAAAACAAGCTGCGCAAGCGGTGGGGGTCTCCGAGGACAAAATTGTAAAAACGCTCGTAGTTAAATGTGGAGAAGAGTATCGGGCGTACATATTAAGGGGGACTAAGCGCTTGGACTTAGACAAATTGGGGTGTCGCATGGCTACCCCAGGGGAGGTGGCCGAGGTAACCGGGTATAACGTGGGCGGGGTGCCGCCGGTTCTAAGAATTCCAGTGTACATAGATAGAGAGCTCTTGGCCGAGGATTACGTCTACGGAGGGGGAGGCGACGAGTACAGCCTCCTGCGGTTTAGGCCCGCCGAGCTGGTCGAAAGGGGTTTAGCGACGCCAGTGGATATCTAGATTACTTCTATCTCTTCTTTGAGGTGTTCCAGTGGCCTTTTCTTGGCCCCGAAGATCTTCCACAGTAGCTTCATGAATCAACCCGCTGTATGAGTATTAAATGGCCAGGTTTAATTTGTGTATTGGTAATTTTAATCTGGCGGATAGGAATCATGTGGAGGCAGCGGTGGCTACTACATACCGTTGCCCCTTGTGTGGGGGGGCGTTGGAACTTATGGAAGATGGTAGGTACCTCTGGTTTGGGTGTTGGAGGTGTAAGATATATGTGAGAAGGGAGAAGGGGGAATTGGCGAAAAAGTTTGTGGATTATAGACGTAGGAGGTTTATGTGGAGTCAGATGATGGAGGAGCTCTATCGAATCTTCATGTCGCCTGTTGGCTAATCTCCCCCCAGTTTGTACTCTCTGCCGTGTCGAACTATTCTCACCTCTGTTTTAACTGGCACTCTGAGGCCGGCTCTTAGTAGCATTTGGTAAAGCTCGTAGTCGGCTAGCTCCTTTATAACTCCCTGTAGGTGGAGTTCTGCTATTTTTCTGAATAGCGGAAGCACATACGGCTTGTACAGCTCAAGCGCGTTGTTTATAATTTCCTCTGCTCTATCTCCCTTTGTGATCTGTCTTACTATTCTTATGACCTCCTCGTCCGTTAATGTCTTCCGCTGTGGTTGCGCGACTTCCCTGAGCTGGGTCTTTGCCAATTCTAGCGCCTTTTTCCTGAGGATGTTGTCGATCTCGTCCACGGCTGTTAACTGGCTCGGTATTAAATCTTAATCTACGAAGAGCTCTGCCACCACTGTGGGCACGGTGTATCCCAGGGATATCAATATTTGGGGATTCACCTCGGCGACGTAGCCCTCCACGTCCCCCCTCACGGCTGCGGATCTGTTTGGTAGTGCCCACTCCGCCGCGGTGGGGCCTATTTCGCATGTAAGGCCATGGAGTCTGCAGAGGGTTTTTACTACAGAGAGCCCGTCTGTGAGAGTGGCCCCCTCTCTGCTTATTAGAAGCGTCAACGTCCTCCTAGTCCTGCCCTCTCTAACTACGTCCCCTACTTCGAAGAGTTTTACCTCTTTCCGCCTCGTTAGGGCGGCTGTGGCGATAAGCTGTGGGATAATAGAGCATCTAACTGTGTCATAGAGCTCCGATATTGGGTTCAGCACCGTTGCGGGTTTGCAGAATGTTGTAACAACTCCGCTGGTCAAGACGTAGTTGTTCACCTCAGCGAAACCCATAGCCAGGAGCGTCTTCCTAAGCTCCTCGGTGAAGATCTCTGTCTTGTGGCGCCTGCCAGCCGTGAAAATAGGCGGCGTTTCTAGTGGTAAATTGTTATACCCAAGCACTATTGCCACCTCTTCTGCGACGTCTACCCACGACAACATGTTGATTCTATAGGGCGGCGCCACGGCCTCGCCCGCCTCGTAGCCTAGCCTGGCCTTTCCTAGGTATCTCTCAAACTCCTCTTGTCTCATGCGCATGCCTAAGAGGTTTTCCACGTCCTCCTTGCTTACCTTTATCCTCGTGTATCTGTGTACATATGTATTGCCCCCCTCGACTATTTCCACTTCCTTGCTTCTGCCCCTCTCTATGAGTGCATAGATTAAGACGGACATGGCGTTTGATACAGCCTGTAGATCTGTTCCTGTGACATCTATTAGGACAGCCCTGGTCTTCTCAGTTATTTTACAACACTCGGAGCCTAGCACTGGCACAACCACCATTATTTGCCCCGCGGCGTCTACCAGTGCCGGGGGGTTTTCCCGGTTTATGAGCTGGGAGTACTTCCTCCCCTGTTCCGTCTTCTCATACATCTCTCTAATGGGTATGGGGGATGTGAAGCCGAGAGGCGTATACTCGTCGTCTCGTGATACGCGCGTATAGCGTATAGGCGGTTTTATCTTAGAAACGTCGTAGAACCCTATCGCTATTTTCCGCCTCCCTCTCCCATATGTCTCGTGTAACTTCTCCTGTAGCTGTATTAACTGTCTAATGGCCTCGTCGTCTAAGGCGACGTCTCTGACCACAGCCATAGATATGTACGGCCTCTCCTCTATGTAGTCAGCCACGAGTTTAACAGAGGAGGTAGTGAGGCTTACGACGGGGAGACCTGTCTCGACGCCTGCCACGCCTTTCAAAGTTCTTGCGAGTCCCTCGGCGGAGAAGTGGTCTGGCCTATCGTGTGTAACCTCCAGTCTTACTCTCTCCCCCACATCTTCCTCTATTTCACATTTTACATATTCCAACAGTTTTACAATTTCTTCAAAACGAAGGCCTACCAGACGCTCTAAGTCGAATTTCGCTACATCAATTACGGGCACGGAATGTGGGAAAATGTAAGTATAAAAAGAGAAAACTGGTGATAGGCATGCGGCAACAAGTTGAACAGTACTTCAGAGAGCTGCAGGGGAAGATAGACGCCGAGGCCTTTACCGTGGAGTGGAGACAACACGAGGCTCTCGCACAGATACAGCTTGGCGACGATTTCTACCTATTTATTATCTTTTCGTGGTCTGACAACGACTGCGTCGTTGAATACATGATAGGCGATGAGAACGCCGTAATACAGGCTAGACACTTAGACAAGCTAGATCAAGCCGTGGCAACGCTTAAGTTGGCCCACCGCCTCGCTACTGAGAAGTTTTCCTGCCTAAGGCCTTCCTAATTCTTTCTCTGAGTACGTTTATCAACACCTCGTCGTCTTTGTCGTCGTTGGGGTATATGAACACCTCCTCCTCGGGCACCACTACGCCGTCTCCCCTCTCCACGAAGTATATTAGGCGGAGGGGGTAGTCGTATCCGGACCGTCTGTACAACATGCGCATTATTTTAGTCGCCAGCGACCACTCGGCCTTCGTCTTCCACTCGCCCTTCTTAAGTATATGGGACTTCAGCTCTACTAGTTCCTTTTTTCCATCGGCATATTTTACAATGAAGTCGGCCTGGGCGCTTATTGTAACTCCGTCAAGCGACAGTGACACAGGCGGCGCAGGCTCTATCTCCACCACCTTCTTAGCCCAAGGGGTCAACTTCAGCAACTTGTTAAAAGCGCCTGTGTGAGGCTCCCCGTAGTGTTCTATGAAGGTGCGTATCGCCGCGACGGAGTCCTTTGCCTTTATGAGAATTAAGACGGCTTTTTCAAAGGCCTTGCCGTACCTAGAGCTGAGTAAATCGGGCTTCTCTAGCCTTATCAAATCGCTAAGGCGCATCTTTAGCCTCTTGGCAAAGCCCATGCCTTCCTTTGCCCTTGTATTTAAATACTTTACTCACTAGTGAAACATAATATGAACGTCGTTGACTTATTCGCCGGGGGAGGCGGCTTTGCCCTCGGATTTAGACAAGCTGGGTTTAGGATTTTAACAGCGGTTGAAATAGACAGAGACGCCGCGCGTACCTACAGCTTTAATCACCCAGACGTGGTAGTGCTACAGGAGGACATTAGAGATGTAGATTACAAAGACTTAGAAGCTTGGGGGAAAGTGGACGTAGTCATTGGGAGCCCGCCGTGTGAGCCCTTCACCGCCGCAAATCCCAACAGGATGGACGACCCAGCGGATCGGCTGTATGTAGACCCCGCGGGCCAGCTCACGCTTGAGTTCATAAGGCTCGTGGGAGAGCTTGGGCCAAAGATCTTTGTTATGGAGAACGTCGCAGCTTTGGCAGAGGAGCCCCTGAGGACGTACTTGGAGAAGGAGTTCAAGAGGTGGGGATACGAGGTCTACTTCAACGTGCTCCATGCGGAGGACTACGGAGTGCCTAGTAGGAGAAGGCGCGTGTTCGTATCCAACGTGGAAATAAGGCCCTCCAAAACCGGCGTAGTCACTGTGCGCAAGGCAATTTACTCAATGCCGCCGCCCGACAGCGGCCTTCTGCCCAACCACGAGTCTGTCGCCATTAGCCCAAGGAAGCAGGAGAGAATTATGCGCCTAAGGCCCGGCGAGGCTTTAATGAAGTACAGGGGAGCTGGCGGCTTTTATGAGAACTACATACGCCTAGTGTGGGACGACGTGGCTCCCACGGTGATGGGATCTAGGAGATTTGTACATCCCGAAGAACACCGCGTGCTCACGGTGCGTGAGCAAGCCAGATTGATGGGGTACCCTGACTACTACGTCTTCTTCGGCTCTAAGGACTCGCAGTTCAACCAAGTGGGGGAGAGCGTCCCGCCGCCTCTTGCGTATGCAATCGCCGTGGAGGTGAAAAAATATTTAGAGAGGCGGGAGTAGAGGCGTGGCTAAGGTGCCCTGCCCCTCCTGTGGCCGCCTCGTGGATAAACTAATAGAGGGGCTGTGCGAAGACTGCTACATCGAGCGACACCCTCTCGTTGAGTACAGGGAAGGAGAAATTCTTCGATGCAAGTACTGTGGCGCAGTGTTCTTAAAAGGTAAATGGATGAGGGGGAGGGGGGATCAGGTCTTCTTAAAGATACTGAGTGAAAAGGGCAAGGTCGTTGGAAAAGTAGAACAAATAGATGCTAGAGACTTCACAGACTATGCCGAATTATTTCTCACATTGCATGGATCTCCGCATCCAGAAATACCGCCGCGTACACTTAAGTACAATATAAGAATACCTTTTAAGCTTGACATATGTAATGTTTGTATGGAGAAGTTGAGTAAGAGGGAGGTGGCTGTTCTTCAAATTAGGGCTAGTCCAAGGCCACTGGATGCTGAATTTAAAAAGAAAATTTTGCATATAGTAGAGCAAGAATTATTAAAGTTAAAAAGTAAAAAAATAGGATTTGTTTCTAGTATTAAAGAAGCGGCAAGCGGCATTGACATATATACTACTTCGGCAAATTTGGCCAGACACTTAGCTCGCGTAATTCATGAGACATGGCCGAGTTACGCCATGGAGACCGCCAAAGTCGTAGGCATTAGAGATGGGAAAAAAGTGTACCACATGACATATCTTGTGCGTCTATTTACATACCGGGTGGGAGATTTGATAATAGTAGGAGGAAGTGAGAAGGTGGTTACAGAGTTAAACAACAAGTATATAGGTGTTCGTGATGTCCAAAGTGGGGGGTATGAACAAATACCTATTTCGGATTTTGTCCATAAAACTGTTCTATACAAAGGAAGTTAATTGTTAAAAAGGTCGCTACAACTTCCTACCCATGTATCCCACGGTGGTTATACGGCCGGCAAGAAGGGAAGACTTAGATGCAATAACGCAACTTATAGTTCGTCTTAAACGTCTAAATGCAGAATTTGACCCTCTTCTGGAGGTGGTGCCGGAGATCGTAGAAGCATCTCGCAAGTATGTAGAAAACGCACTCGAAAGCCCCTCTTCGGTGGTGTTAGTTGCAGTAGAGGGGGATAGAATAGTGGGTGTTTTCAAAGGTGATGTTGAAGATAGGATTTTTTACAAGCCGCGTTATGCCGGTGTTATTAGAGAATTCTACGTACTTCCAGAGTATAGGAGAAAAGGCATTGGTAAAAGACTTATGATGGAGGGGATAGAACTTCTCAGGAAGAAAGGCGCCGAGTTAATCATGGCATCGTTTCCCGCCCTCAATGAAATAGCGGTGAACTTCTATAAAAAGATGAACTTTAGGCCTATAGAGTATCTCTTTGCAAAAGAAATATAGTTTTTATAATTCCTTTATTAATTCTACTACTTTGTCGGCAAATTCTTGTGTGCCTAAGACTTCTTTTACCCGTTGTTTTCTCTCCTCTTCGTCCATTTGTCTTGCTAAATCGCCGGTGAAGTAGCCTTCTGTGTACGCCTTTTCTATCCCCTTCATTATCAAGTCTGCGGCCTCTCTCCAGCCCATGAATCTGAGCAATAGCTCTAGGGCCAAGATCGTGGCAGTGGGATTTACATAGTTCTTTCCTCTGTACTTGGGCGCCGTTCCGTGTACTGGCTCTGCCATCATGCCCCAGTCGCCGACATCGAGGCCGGGGGCTACTCCTAGCCCTCCCACTAGGCCTGCCGCCTCATCGCTTACATAGTCTCCATTCAGGTTAGGTGCAAGTATTACATCATATTCGTTAGTACGTGTGAGAAGTTGCTGAAGCATGTTGTCGGCTATTCTGTCGTTAACAAGGATTTTTCCAGGTGGCACCTTTCCTCCGTATTGGGCTAGCTCGTCTTCAAACACCACGTAGTCTCTAAACTCGTTCCTAGCGACTTCAAAGGCCCACTCTCTAAACGCCCCCTCGGTGTACTTCTGGATGTTTCCCTTGTGCATGACGGTGACCACTCTCCTCTTGTTTTCCACGGCGAATTTAAGGGCGAGTCTCGCAATTCTCTGGGTGCCAAATTTGCTTATGGGCTTAATCCCTATGCCCGCGTCGTCTCTTATTGATATGCCGAATTCTCTCTTGAGAAATTCCCTTAGCTTGGCGGCCTCTGGGCTATTATAAGGCCACTCAATTCCTGCATATACGTCCTCAGTATTCTCTCTAAATATAACCAAATCTACTTGCGGCTTTTTCAGTGGCGACGGGAGACCTGGGAAGTATTTGACAGGCCTTATGTTGGCATATAGGTCGAATAGCTGTCTAAGTGTCACATTTATGCTTCTAAACCCGCCGCCAACCGGGGTCTCTAATGGGGCCTTGAGAAAGACCTTGACTTTTTTCAAAACCTCAATGCTCTGGTCAGGGAGCCTGTTCCCAAAGAGCTTTTCAGCTTTTTCGCCGACCACCACTTCGTACCATATTATCTTCCTGGCTTTTCCATATGCCTTTTCCACCGCGGCGTTGGCTACTCTTATTGCCGCGTAGGCGACTTCGGGGCCTATTCCGTCGCCCTCTATGTAGCCTATTACCACCTTGTCGGGGACTTTTAACTGGCCGGGGCCTGTGTATTGGACGTATTCCCCCTCTGGCGGCTCTACGTATTTACCGTTGTACGGTACGAGGTTTGGTATAGACTCTCTAAGCTTATCTAGATTTATCGACATCGAGGGAGGCAGGGCCCACTATTAAAATGTTTTACTTAGGCTAAGTATCACTCAGTATTAGTTAATTGGCTATTATACTAACGTCGGGCAGTTACATGGCTGAGGGCTCTGGTCGGCCTGTTGTTGTAACACTGGAGGGAGAGAAGAGGAATGCATTTACATACAGGCTTATTGAAAAGCTTCTGGGTATAGAGTGTAAAGACATTACCGTTATAACAAACTCCGGCAACGTATTTTCATCGGGGCTAGATCTCTCGGTGTTTTTACAGGGGCGAGACGCGGTGTTGGAGTACCTTTTTAGAATTCACAGGCTTGTAAAAAAGTTGCTCAGTTGCGAGGGGCGCTTGATTGCCGTAGTCAATGGCGACGTGTACGGCTTTGGGGTTGAGTTTCTCTACTTCATGGACTACGTCGTAGCCGCTAAGCGTGATTACAAGTTTTCGCTACAGGGGGTAAATCTCGGCGTATTTCCGCCGTATACCGCCGCTGTTGGTAGAAGGCTGTTTGCCCCGGCGCATCTGCGAGTTGTGCTAAACAGAGAATTTACGGCCGAGGAGGCTTTTCACTTTGGGATAGTCTCTCAAGTAGGAGACTTGGAGCTCAAGAAGCTGTTTTCTCCTCCTGCATACGTCGCCGAGGTGGTAAGCCATAGGAGGTGGCTGGTCTCCTTCGTAGATGAGGCCATTCCCGTTTTTTACAAGTTGGCCGAGGTGGCGACCCGGGAGGAGACTGTAAAGCGGCTTAGGGAGTTTTTTAAGAAAAGCTAAATTCCCGGAATTGAGTATTTGACGGATGCCTGCGAATCTGCCAGCTGAGGCTAAGGCTGCCTGGCTTAAGGTTATGGAGGCTAAGACGCCCGAGGATAAGCTCAAGGCGCTTGAGGAGTTTTTGTCCACTGTCCCAAAGCACAAGGGCACTGAGAAGTTAATAAAGCAGGTTAGGAGGAGGATCGCTGAGTTGAGGAGAGAAATTCAGGAGAGAAGGGAAAAGGAGAGGAGTCTTAGATCTGGCGGCGGCTCGCGTCTGTATGTGTCCAAGGAGGGGGATCTGCAAGTGGCCGTTGTGGGTCCTCCCAGCTCTGGAAAGACTGCCCTCATCCGATGTCTTACAAATACGCCGCTTCAGCCGGACGACATTCCCTTTTCCACCGTGGAGCCTGTTCCATCTATGTTTATAGAAGACGGTGTCTATGTCCAGTTGGTAAAGACGCCGAGCATACTTGTGCAACAGCAGAGCGATGTGAACGTGATTACTCTAGCCTCTGTCAGAAATGCGGACGCGGTTATACTTGTGGTAGATTCTGGCGTAGAGCTTGAAACAGTTGAGAGGCTTATATCATACTTTGAGGATGAAGGTATATACCTATATCAGCCGAGGAATTATGTGAAAATAGAGCGGAGGGGGCTTGGTGGAATACAGATATTAGGCTCTGGACGAGTAGTAGGTAAAACACTTAATGATGTGAAAAAGCTTCTAAACGAATACGGGATATATCACGCGGTCGTTTACATAAACGGTGAGGTTACGCTGGACGACGTTGAGGAAGCCTTGTACATTGAACGCCAGTATAAGCCGACCATTGTGATTCTTTCCAAGAGGGATTTATACAAGCCCAGGGGGGAGGTATTGGAGTACTTAAACAAGCTGGGGATCCCATACTACGAGGCAAATCTGGCTAGTTGCGACATTTCTAGGAGGAGCCTCCTGGAGAATCTCTTAAGGCTTACGGGTAGGATTAGGGTTTTTACCAAGCCTATACACATGAAGACCTACATGGAAAAGCCCCTGGTCGTAAAGGCCGGCTCAACTGTGGGAGATGTGGCTAATCAAATCCACTCATCGCTTGTGAAGACCTTTAAATACGCCGTGGTGTGGAGGAGGGAGAATTTCCCCAACTGGCCCAAGAGAGTTGGGCTAGACTACGTCCTACAAGATGGGGACGTTGTCGAAATTCACGCATGAGCTGCGACGAGGTTAAAAAGATCCTCGAGAGACTCGACGAGATAGAAATTTTGCTCAACACCTTGCTGGAGGAGGTTAGGGAGTTAAAACGTGGAACATCGGCAAGGGAGGAGAGGCCACGTGCGTTCATAGAAGTGCTGAGGGAGAAGAAGCTTCTTCCGCTTTCAGAGGTCAAGTCTAGACAGGCGTTGCGGCAGGCCTTAGAGAAGGGGCTTGTCGTAGTTCTCCGCGACGAAGGCGCAAACCGAGAAGTGGTGGTACTCAAGGAAGCGGCTCGGAAGCTGTTGGACAAATTGCCCATGTCGGCAAAGGATGTGGAGAAGTTAGACGAGAGGGACTACGAGCTTCTGCAATTGCTCAATAGGCTGGGCTACGTGTTGCAGAAAGGTGGGCAATACATTAAAACGGAGCTTGCAGAGGAGTTCTACGTATGAGTGAGCTTTTTTGGTTTGAGAAGTATAGGCCGCGTAGTTTTGAGGAGGTGGTGGATCTTGAGGAGGTTAAGGCTAGGCTTAGGGAGTTTGTCAAGGCGGGGAATTTGCCGCATCTCCTCTTCTACGGGCCTCCTGGCACTGGGAAGACGACGATGGCCCTGGTCTTGGCGAGAGAGCTGTATGGGGAGTACTGGCGTGAGAACACCCTCGAGCTAAACGCCTCAGACGAGAGAGGAATCGGAGTAATAAGAGAGCGAGTAAAAGAGTTCGCCAGAACGGCGCCCGTGGGAAAGGCCCCCTTCAAACTCGTAATACTCGACGAAGCAGACAACATGACCTCAGACGCCCAACAAGCACTACGCAGAATAATGGAAATATACGCACAAAACACCAGATTCATACTACTAGCAAACTACGTAAGTAACATTATCGAGCCCATTCAGTCGCGCGTGGTTATGATTAGGTTTAACCCCTTGCCCAAGGAGGCCGTGATATCCCGGCTCAGATTTATCGCCGAGAATGAGGGAGTAAAGGTGAGCGACGACGCGCTAGAGGCTATTTACGAGTTTACCCAGGGCGACATGAGGAAGGCCATTAATGCGTTGCAAGTGGCGGCCTCTGTGAGCAGAGAGGTGACAGAGGAAGAGGTCGCGAAGGCGCTTGGGATGGTTAGTCCCCGGCTACTCAGGGAGGTTCTTCAAGAGGCTACGAAGGGGAGCTTCAACAAGGCGTTGACTCAGATATACGGCTTTGTGGTCGATGGCGGAGTGGGAGAGCTTGAAATAATTAGGCAGTTACACAGGGAGGTGTTAAGACTCGACGTCCCGGAGTATGTAAAGCCTGAGCTTGTGTATATAGTGGGCAGGGCCCATTATGCTATTTTGAGGGGGGCGCGTGGGCTTGCCCAAATTTATGGCGCGCTTGCGAAAATTAGGAAAATAGTTGTGTTTCACCAACCGTCTGTGAAGTAAACGAAAAGTATTTATACTCTCAAAAAGTTTTTAAATGCGATGTCTACAGCTACCCCGCCCGGCAAGCCCTTAAAATTCCGTATTCATCGAGATAGTGAGGGGTATTTAAGCCTTGTCTCTGAGACAGGCGAGGTATATAGTTGCCCCGTGTGTGGAAACGACAAGTTTGTCTACAACTACGAGAGGGGGGAGGTGGTGTGCATCGTATGTGGCACCGTGGTTCAAGAGCAGTTGCTTGACTTAGGGCCCGAGTGGAGGGCCTTCACCTCCGAGGAGAAGGGCCAGAGGGCCCGTACCGGCGCGCCGTTGACAAGGCTCATCTCAGAGGCTTTAACCACGGTGATAGATTGGAGAGATAGAGATGTGTCTGGAAAAGAGCTCGACATAAAGCGAAAGCTGGAGGTTATTAGGCTTAGAAAATGGCAGACGAGGGCGAGAGTTCAAACTTCGTATGAGCGCAACTTTATCCAAGCGGCTCAGGAGCTTGAGAGATTAAAGAGCTCAATGGGCGTGCCGAGGCCCTGCGTAGAGCAGGCCTTGGAGATTTACAGGCAAGCACTTGAAAAAGAGCTGGTACGGGGCAGATCTGTAGAGGCCATGGCCGCAGCGGCGTTGTACATGGCTTGTCGTATGTTAAAAATGCCGCGCCCTCTCGATGAATTGGTTAGATATACTAAGGCCTCGAGGAGAGAAGTAGCTAGGTGCTACCGCCTCCTACTTAGAGAACTTAATGTAAAAGTTCCCATAAGCGACCCCGTGTTGTACATATCTAGAATTGCAGAGCAATTAAAGCTCAGCGGCGAAGCGATAAAACTTGCCATAGACATTTTACAAAAGGCGAAGAAGGCGGGTATCACGGCTGGGAAAGACCCGGCGGGCCTCGCGGCAGCCGCGGTCTACATAGCCTCACTAATGCTTGGCGATAACAAGACGCAGAAAGATTTCGCGGTGGCCGCAGGCGTGACCGAGGTCACTGTGAGAAACCGTTACAAGGAGTTGGCCAAGGCGCTCAATATTAAAGTGCCAATCAAATAGCTTTTTCTCCGTGCTCTCGGTTGATGTACCGCCTGAGCCATTCAACGGCGGGCATCTGGTTCTGAAAACTGGCAAGCCCGTTTTTGACTTAACCTTTTCTGAGCTGGTTATGCTTAAGCAGAAAATTGATAGAATACTAGCGGCAGAAAGAGAGAAGCTGAGACCAGAGGGGTTCAATATATACATCAATGGTAATGAAGTACATATCATCCCCCGCTGGTGTGGTGATGTTAACGTTGCTTTTTTTGGAGGAATAAAAGTAGTGCCTTTATCAAATGAGGACGTAGTGAGATTGTTAGGAGATGAATTTAACAATTGAAATTCTTTCCTCGCTAATAATTGTAGCGTTTGGAATATATGTGACTCAACGAGTGCAACATGATTATAAATTAGTGAATATTTTTAGACAATATACACTGCCCAGTGTAGTAAGGCCAGGTGGAATAGTTGATTTAAGTAAGCTTAAAATCTTTGTCCAAAATTTTAATTATAAAATTGAAACTAATGGAAATCTTGTTATAGAAGTAAAGAATGACATTATTAACGTTATCTCAGGCACAGGAAGTATTACAATAGTTTTTGAAGCGTGGGGCTTCCTCGATTTTTATAGAATTGTAAGAAGTATAAAAGTCATAACGTAATTTACTGTATTAATTGTCTAAAAAGCATTAAAATTTGTATGTCCCACACAATGAAGAAAATATATGTAAGCACGTAGAGAATAGAGACTTGTGTAAATGATAAAAGAACTCCTATGCTATCTATTAGTAGTATTAGGCCGACTAACACTATGGCTACTTCGCCCTCTTCTACGACGCGAACAATTATAGATGAAATTGCCATAAGCACGCAACTCACTAGTAGCACAGGGTCTATGCGTGATGTGATGGTGAAAGCAACTAGGGCTACTAGGAACTTGAAGAGCGCTATGACCAGCAGGGCCCTGTGCACTACGCGAAACTGGTGGGGGTATTAAATAGTGACCTAGCTAAGATTTATAAACCGGTATGGTACCTCCCCCCGTTTATGATACCCAAGCCTGTGGTACAAGTCCCAAGAAGCATCAAGAGCGGTGGAGTAACCAAGTGGAAAGAGGGGAGGGGCTTTTCACTTGGCGAGTTGAAAGAGGTTGGTCTTAACGCAGAACAAGCAAGGCTTTTAGGCCTGCCAGTAGATACGCGACGTGACTCTGTGTGGCCTCAAAACGTGGAAGCCCTTAGGAAGTGGCTTATAGAGGTATTGGAGGGCAAAGCGACGCCGCCTGAACCTACGCTTCCAAAAGTCGTTAAAGTGAAGAGGAAGAGAGGCAGGGCGTTTAGAGGTCTGACGAGCGCTGGGCGGAGGTCGCGCGGCTTAATTTCGACCAGATTCAGAGAGACCCACAACTACAAGTTTAAGAAGAAGGCTAAGGAGAGGAGGCTGAAGAAGAGACACGAGGCCACTAAAGGACTTGGAAATGTGTTGAGAATTTCGAGGATAATAAACGAGTCCAAAGAATAGTATAATTTTACTTAAATCGTCGTAAATTTTCAATCATTTTCTCAAGTGTTATGTTTGTAACAGCTAGAGGTATGTAGCTCCTCTTTGCAATTTCCACAGCCAAGGGGTCAACAGTTTCTTGCTTTATCCCGTGGAGCACTACTATGGAGGGTTTTACGCTTAATACGGCAGACATAGATTTTATGGCTATTATGGGGGAGCGGCCTGTGGATACCTTTGTAAAAATTGCGGCACGTTGCGACGTGCCTCCGTACAATCTCACGTATTCTACTGAAGGGACTTCTAAGACTAGTTTTACACTATCCACGATGGTGTAGCCATATATGTCCAAGGTCTGCGGAGGCGGCACTAAAACCTCTGCCTCTATGCTTTGTAAAAATGTAGAAATGGGCACAGGCTCTGTGAATTCTCTCATGTCTATTACAGCTGTCCAAAATCTCTCTCTTAACAGCTGGCGCTGGAGTAGATTTAAGACGTGGCCGCCTCGCTCAAGATCCGCCTCTATTAGCGCTTGTACAAATTTCCTGATGAACCGCGAGCCGGGGAACTTTCTCCTGCCCGATTCATAGTCGCTGATAACGCTCGGCGAGGTGTTCAGTCGAGTGGCTAAGGCAGTCTGAGTAAGTCCAAAGACTAGTCTCCACTTCTTTATCACCTCACCTGGGTTGTCCGATGTAATTATGTCGCCGGCTATATAGATTGCTATGTGTCTGTGTTCGTTATCCACAGAGTAGTATACAAGCCCTTTTTTATTTTTTCGTCTAGAAACGAATGAAAGAGGGGGACAATAAGATTTAAACCTTTGGTCTTTTTACTGGCGTGCTTAGCAGAGAGGAGCTTCTCGCGAAGATTCGCGAGATTAATTCTCAGCTTGATGAAATTCAAAAGAATATAGATGCTGTAACAAACGAGATTAATTCTAAAAGAGCTCTCTTGGATGAGATACGAAAACAGTTGGCCGAGGTCAGGTCTCTTATAGAGGGGAAGAGGGAGCAGTTGCAAAAGACGAGGGAGCTTATCGGTTCTTTAGTGGAGCGCAAAAGTCAAATAATAAACCAGATTAGGTCTTTGCGGGCTGAGCTTCTTCAGACAAATATAAATCTTCAAAAGTATAGAGAAAAACTGGTAGTATATCGAAACTTATTATCTACTCTTAATGAATATGTTGGGGGTAAAGTACCGGAGAAGGAGAAGTTAAAGAGGCTTATTGAGCAGTTGGAGTACCTTTTTGAAACTTCGCCGACGAACCCAGAGTGGGAACGCCAGTTTATCAAGTACATAAGTCAAATCGAGAGAGAGTTGAACGTTGTAGACTCTATGGAAAAAGTAAGGGCACATATAGCTGAGCTAAAGAGCCAAGCCGATGCGCTTAAAAATAGGAGAGAGGCAATACGTAACGAAATTGCCAAACTTGTCCAAGATCTTTCTACGATTAAGCAGGAAATTGCCCAGCTTAAGGCTTCTAGGCAAGAAATTTACAAAGAACTAGCGTCTCTTAAGGAGAAGCGCGAGGAGTTGAAAAAACGGAGAGAGGAAATTAAGCAGGAGATTCTCCAGCTTGCCCTGCGCCGTAAGGAGCTTAGAGAAAAGAGGAGAAGCGTACAAGAGGAGTTGGAAAAGTACAACGTCTTGCTCAAGGCGTTGGAGTTAGCCGAGAGAAGTAAAGCAAAGGCCCAAGTGCAGGCGCGTGTAACTCAAAGCTTGAAAGAGAGGGCCGAGGCGATATTCAACAAGCTGATGAACGGGGAGCGGCTCACGCACGAGGAAATTAAGATTTTAATTGAGGCAGGCTACTTGCCAGAAGAGTAGTGCGCCTCCTCGTCTTATATGTAGATAGAGACGGCGACTTAAAGGCACATGGAATAGACACTCCCATTGTGGGCAGAGATGAAGTGCTGAGAGCAGGCATCAAGTATATTTTAATGAATCCAGACGATTCCGACGCTAACGCGATCTTTGCGGCTGTTAAGACGTACGACAAATTGGTTTCCGAGTACGGAGAGGGGAACGTAAACGTGGCTATTGTCAGCGGCTCTCCCGACCCGGCGTTGGCAGATTTGACCGTGGTTAAGGAGCTCGAAGAAGTTTTGGCTCTTTTTGACGCAGATGCTATATACTTTATCTCAGATGGCCCGACTGACGAGATGTCTGTGCACGCTATTCAAATAAAGCGACCCGTGATTGCTGTGTATAGGGTTGTGGTAAAACAGGCAAGAGGAGTTGAGGAAACTGTTACTTTGTTTAAGTATTACTTTGATAAAGCTGTAAGAGAGCCTCAGTACAGAAGATATACTGTAGGAGTTCCCGCGCTTCTTGCCTTTGTAATACTGCTGAGCTCTATGGCTAATCTGGAAATCGTAAGAATCCTCATTAATATGACGTTTTTATTTATTTCGTTTTTCTTGGTAGTCTATGGTTTTGGTATATATGATTTTCTAAGAAACGTACTGAAGAGATTTGAAATCACGTTTATAATTACGCTATTTTCGCTCTTTGCCATAGTGTACCATATAGTTTTCACAATAATTGGAAGTTCTATACTGCCTGACTACCTGGCAGTCATTGTGGCAACTCTCCCCTTCGTATCATATGTGACAGAGTCGTACATAAGAACCAAAAGCGTTAGATATGGAGGCATAGTTGCCGGAAGTATTGCATCGTCCTTCTTCTACTTTATCTTCCCGAAAATTACTAAGCCAATAATTGATATTTTCGATCTCATGTTTTCTATTGCTCAATATATATCTACTATCTTCATTATAATAATCTTAGTATATCTACTCAGAGGCAAGTGGAGACGTGCAGAGTTGAGGTAAGTAAACGCTTCCATTGTCTAGCCGTAGAAGAGGCACTTGCGTTGGCCGAAATAGGTGGCTGTGTCCTTAAAGAGAGAGGGGAGTCGTTAGAGTTTGTTTGCCCCTCCTGTCAAGTATTTCACAGGTCTGCTCTCATTAAGTCGGTTAATGGAGAGAGAATTAAGAGGCATTTACCCACGCTTGTGAGATCTCCAAAAACGCTTGACTACGTAACGGCGCGTCTATTGGTAAACTTGGCGAGAGTTATGCCGGGTAGCGTCGTATGGGAACCTTTTGTGGGCACAGGCGCGATAGCGTACGAAGTAGAGAGAGTGGGGGGACATGTGGTGGGCACAGATGTGGATCTGGGGGCTTTGCGCATCGCCAGGCTAAATGTGCGGGGCGACTTACTGCTCTCAGACGCTTTGAGACCCCCATTTTCAAAGGTATTTGACGCGGTTGTGGGAGATCCGCCGTATGGCCGTCTTACAAAGTCTACGATGGAAGTCAGAGCTCTGCTTAACGCGTTTATAGAAGTGGCCTTTTCTCATGTTAAAAGGGGCGGATACGTCGTATTGGCGTCGCCCATCTACGTAGATTTGCCATATCTGAGGAGCTGTGTGATGTATTTACACGGCGGCCTCTATAGAGTTGTGTATTTTGTAAAACTCTAGTCGGGGGGAGGAGCCTCGTAGTACACTTTACCTCTATATGTACGTGGGGCAAGCCAGTCTATAAACTGGCGCACGTTGCTCGTCTTTACTGTGAACGTAATTGGTCCCAGCGGGGATTCTCCTGGCTCTGTCACAAAGCTGACTACGCCTACGTACGCCGCTTGTTTATTTATGGAAAAGATAACCGTGTCCTCGCCGACGACGCCTTTAGATATTACGCTACGCGCAGCGTCTTGAATGCCTTGGCGCCATATTGCCCCCCGTAGCTTCTCCAAACACTTATGGCCATCGCACGTGGAGATCAATACTACGCCTACGTCGCTGGGCTCTTCTCTAATATTCACAGGTGTGAACACGTTTTCCAACGCCTTTAGGACCTTCTTTTTGTCCTCGGTCAGCCTGACTTCCACCACCGCCTCCACTCTCATATCACTAAGGAGAGCTCTTCTTCCAGCTGTTCTATGGTCTTGTTTTCGTTTACAACTATGTAATCGGCGCGGGCCAACAGATCGGCGAGGCCGAATTTCAGCTCTCTAAGGTCCCGCATTAGAAACTGTGAATATGTAAGTGGGTCGTCGCTTCTACCTCTGCTATACAGCCTAGTGTATCTAGTCCTCTTGCTCGCGACTACGTAGATCAGGAATGTCTTGCCCACCTCCTCTAAGGCGTCTAGCTCCTCTGGACTTCTTAAGCCATCTATGACAAATCTCTCGCCTTTTGCCGTCTCTAGTATGTGTTTGACAACGGCCCTCCTCCCTTTCTCAAGTCTCATAAACACGGCGACTTTATCGGGCGTCATTCCAGTCTTTTGCGCCACTGCCCTAACCACATCCCCCATACTCATATACACGTATCCCCTCTTTTCCACGATTTTGGCCACGGTGGTTTTCCCAGACCCAGGTAGGCCAGCCACAGCTACAAATTGCATGGCTAAGTCACGCGTCTCAAAACTCTTTCCACTTCTCCGTACGTGGCCTCTGCCTTAAAGCCGTCGCTGGCCATATGTGTACGTGCCGCGTATACTCCGGCCCTCCTTAATGCCGCCATGGCCTCTTCTAGCGTCGGGCTCTTCCCGTCCACGGCGAACTCGGGTAACTTGTAAAACCATGGAAGAGACACAGAGTATTCCTCTTCCAAGAGTTTTAAAAAGTCGCTGTACTGGCCTTCCCTCGCCATAAAGAAGGCAATCGACGGATCTCCTAACTCGCCGATCCACACTGGGCCTGATGTATATTCGCTCTGCCGCCTTGTGACTTTCCGATACCTTCTGTATTCCACATAGCCCACATCTCTCTGCAACATGTCATCTGCGTCCTTTGCGCTTTTTACGGCGTAGACACAGGTTCTAAAATAGTGGCCTTCCCAGTACGACAAGAGTGGGCGTATTGCAAAATCTTCAGAAGCGGCGATCCGTGCCACGTATCCCACTAGGTTGCGAAGCCCCATCTCTAGGTAGAAGGGGCTTTTTCTTATGACCGAGCCGTACCTCCGTAGACACTTCCTAGGATATCTGCCCACGAGAACTGCGGTATCTGTCGCAGTGGCACATACAATGCCCTCATTTTTGAGAGCTCTAAATGCAGCGCTTAGGAAGGGCGCCGGCGAACCGAAGGGGTCTACGTCTACTACGTCGCATTGCCCCCTGAGTTTGTGCAACAAGACATTTGCATCTTCGTTATATACATCTGCTTCTACGCCGTTTATAGACAAGTTCTTTTGAATTACATGTACAGCTTCTTTTGACAAATCGTTTAAAATTAGTTTTCCAACAACTCCGCTTTCTATTACATATCTTATTCCACGAATGCCAGTGCCGCTGAGAGGCTCACATACGGTCAAGCCACCCCCCATCTGAGCGCCAGCGACCTTCAGCAAGAGAACAGACAGTGTCCTATTCTTCTCCATGGCCGGGTTGTAAAACACCGGCGCTGAATATATGTCGTACTTCTTGGGGTTTGGGGCGTAGAATACCGCCTTGCCCTCTCGCCTTATTACGTAGTCATCCACTTTTCTCAACTTCTACGCCTAGGGCGTTGGCTAATTCTACGGTCTTCTGGAATTTATCTGCCGAAGTCGATATGAAGAGGACCCTGTCTTGAACCCTAAGCGCATCTGGGTGCGAGTCCACGAGTTTGTACGTGTCTTTGCCCAAGCTTCTGCTCGCAAGCTCCTCAGCGCTCACATGCACTTTATCAATACTTATCTTCTTTATCACGTCTTCCCCAAACATGTCAATCAACTTCTGCGCTATTTTAGCGGGGGCCTCTATTTCCTCTCTTTCGTACCTATATACGGTCTCTCTAGATACGCCAAGTTCTTTGGCAAGTGCGCCAAGGCTTATGCCCGCCTCTTCACGTCTTTGGCGCAACTTCTTTCCGTCCACTGCCGCAGTTATAGACCCGTGGTTGAGCCTAAATATCGGTGGCTTGCCGTCTACAAGGTCTGTGAATGTTGATAGTGAGATAAATGTTATGTTATCTCTTGTGTATACTACGCCGCGCCTCAGAACCTCCCCCCTTACAGTTGACGTAATACATAGACTTGTGACATTGGTGTAAGAGGAGAGAAGTTTGAGGTCTTTTATAGAACTCCCTGAGACGTCTTCCGCATTTTGCGCAATTCTTATTAGCATCCTCTCCCGGTTTATTTCGGCGACCAAAGTATAAGCATATGGCCTAGATACGTCTAGGAATAGCGGCTCTCCACGGGCTTTCACAATATTTAACGTAGCCTCTAGCAACTTCAACGTCTATACAAGAGACCAAGTTTTAAAAGTTCAACGCCCGCGGAGATTGGATGAAGAGACCTGGCAAGTCTTAACAGTGACGAGACATTCATGGGCTGACCAAGCGTCTTGTGGCACCAGCCGCCTCTCTCCATATATACAGGCGGGTGTATCTGCCTCTGTTCAATCGCCGACCTGACTTATATATGGTAGCGTTGTAGCACATGTGAAACGTATGAGGTTAAGCAACAGAGAGGTGAGGGAGCTGAGGGAAATTTACCCGCATATGGGGCCCGTGCTAGATGAGGCCGAGGTCGTCGAGGTAGTCCCCCTCTCTGGCGACAGCTCGCTATATCTCATCGACGGCGAGCCTCTATTTTTGAAAACGTCGGTTAAAGACGTGGGTGAAGTGGTCGCGCCGACGCTCTTCTTTGTTCATAAATCGAGTAAGGCCAAGCTGCTTCCTCAGTACCCAAGGGCTATTGTAGACGCGGGGGCGGTCAAGCCTATAGTAAATGGCGCAGATATTATGAGGCCGGGAATAAGGGAGCTTGTAGGCGAGTTTAACAGAGGGGATGTGGTGCTTGTATCAGATGAAAAGGGGCGGGTAATCGCAGTCGCAGTGGCCTTGTTTTCAAAGTCAGAAATAGTCCAAATGCAAAAGGGGAAGGTTTTGTTGAACATACACCACCTTGGTGATAAGCTGTGGCAAATTTCCCTAGAGTTGGCTAAGAAATCCTAATAGCACCTCTGTAAAACTGTCTTTACAGGGGGCTGCCTTATATCGCCTCAGTGCTTCAAGCGGAGGCTTTAAGCCGAGGTGTGACAAGCCGTTGGCCACTTGAGTCACGTTGTGGCTCTTGCCCAGAGACGCGGACTCGAAGTCCATGATTATGGGCTTGTCCTCTTCCACTAGTACGTGGTCTCTAAGCCTGGCCAACTCGTTGTGGGACAGGCCTATCTCGTCGAGTAGAAACGCTTGTGTAAGAAGGTCTTGCACAAGGCTACGCCGTTTTTCTGGCGTCGCCGACTTCCACCACGTGGCTATGTCCACGCCGTTGATAAAGCGGTAGGCCAAGACGTCTTTGCTGTACGTATACAATCTGGGGCCCACTCCCACTGTATTGGCTAGGTGTAGGTACTGCCCTTCCAATGCCAGCGACGGCCTAGTGGAGTCTCCCCTCCTAATTTTACACGCGAGTTGTAGATTTCCTACCCTAGGCTTGCACCGAAATACTACGCTGTTCGTCCCCTTGCCGACGACGTAGACACCGTTGTGCAGTAGGGCGCCGCCGGGCAAGAGCTCTAGCTCTAGCTCCCTTAGTTGTCTATGTACTTCAACGGCGTGTGTCAGCCCGCCTCCTAGCGTAGACGCAAGTATATACACCGTGTCCACAGGCTTTTATACCTACTGCTTATAGGCTTTTGTGGAAAAGGAGAGAGATGTGGTGAAGAGAATCGCCCAGCTAGTTAGGGCAGGCGCCACTCTTACCTCGTATACATGTCCAGTTTGTGGCACAGTTTTAGTAAAACTGAAGACCGGAGAGCTATATTGCGCAAACTGCGAACGCACGGTGGTGTTAGTAAAAAGCGACGAGGAGGCTCAGCAAGCGGTTGAAGTGGTGCAACTACGTGAAGTTAGGAGAATCGTGTTTGACAAAATTCTGCAACTAGGCCGCGAGTTGGAGAAGCTAAGCGCATCGGAGATGGTGGACCACCTAAGGTCTATGTCTATTCTTCTCGACATTTACGAAAAGTTGTCTAAGATACAGTCCTCCAAGGTTTAGCAACAGAGGCTAGAAGCTGTGCCAAGAGTATGTGGGCGATGGGGGAGAAGTGGACAGTGTAGAAAGAGTAGAGCGTGCGATTTCCAAGCGCATATACAATCCAGTAGCCCCCATACGTCGAGATGTAGAGCACTGAGACGTCGTCGCGTTTGTAAATAGCGTATATTAGTGCGAGCAAGTACGCGGGCGTTCCGCCTGCATAAATGTTGGGGTTTAGATAGAGCGCGAAGCTGTTGCGCATAATTAGCCAGTCCAAGGGAGTTGAGGCTATTGGCCCCTCTGGCCGCGAGGTCGTGTGCCATGCAAACGCGGCGAGGACTTCATGGAGCCACCTCTGTAGGCCCAACTGGGCGGCCATTGGCATGTTGACGAGTAAGAAAACAGAGGTGGCCATAAGCACCACTGCGACGAATTTCCACAAGCTCTTTTTAGCGTACAAATAGGCCAGGCCGAATATTGGAAAAGCCCCGGAGTACTTGACAGAAACTGCGAGACCTAAGGCGGCGCCTGTCGCCAAATCTCTCCCAGCCACGTAGAAGTATGTCAAAAGTGCTGTAAAAAACGCGAGATATATATCAAGCATGGCGATGCCGGCCATGGCTCTGAAAGTGCTATCGAACAGCATCAATGTCGTGGTCACCAAGGCCCACAGTCTGCCGGTTAGCCTGCGCGCAGTTAAATAGACGAGGAGCAGAGTGCCAGCGCCTAGAGCAACTGACGGGGCTCTCCAAAAGATGGGCTCGTCTCTGACAACTTCCATTAGCGCTATCACGTACTTGGCGAGCGGTGGATGTTCTAAGTTGTAGTAAGTCAAGATGCCCTCTTTATCTGGATAGGGGAACCCCCGCCTGACGTAACATGTGACATTTCCCACAACTGTCACCGCGTCTATTTCCTTGTACGTCTTTACCACAGTGGCGTTGCTGACGCAGGGCCAGGTGGTTGTGTAATACGGCGATGAGGCGGGGGTCTTGAAGAAGTCGTGCAAAATGTTGCGCGCCGATGTGACATACCACACCTCGTCGCTTATGTATCCGGGGCCATCGGGCAAGCCGTCTACGCCGCCTAGGGAGGCCACGGAGTATGCGAGATATGCGTATACGGCCAGTACGACTAGGAGAGCCACGGCGTATTTCATATGTCACAAGCTGTGGCGTGTTTATCAGCGCTGCATACCCCGGTCACGAGGTCGCCAGCGGTCATTGTCATCACATTTAAAAAATCTCAGCGGAATATAAACGATGACGATGTGGTTCTACAATGAAAATGTGAAGACGCCCCTACCCAGCTGATTTCACAGATATCTTAACTTTCTCCCCTAATATGTCCCATTCCTTGCCTTCGTCTGCATGCTCTACGCTCAGCTCAACGGCCCTAGTCTCACGCATTATGTAGTCGCGGAAAAGCTCAACGGCCTTCTTTACCTCGTCCGAGGCCGTGTCTACGACGACGCGTATCGTGTCATTTATTTGAAGCCCAGCCTCCTTGCGCATTACTTGGATTCTTCTCACGATCTCTCTACTCAGCGCCTCGTAGAACAGCTCAGGCTCCAGCTTCCCAGGTATACACACTTCAACTCCCTCTTCTGCTGCTTTGACGTAACCCTCGGGACACTTGCCCACTTTTACCTCTTTTACATTGCCCAGGTACTTCAACGCCTCTTTATACCTATCTACGTAGCTGGCGCCGACCACATACGCCTCTCTGATGGGCCACCTGAGCTTTATACCTGCCTTGTTCCTAGCCTCGGCAAGCACTGAGAAGACCTTAAACAATTCGTCGTATACTTTTATCAGCTCCTCTTCCACTGCCCCCTCCTCTGGGTACTTGGCCAAGTGGACGGACTCCTCTGCTTCTTTGTCGTACTTTCTCACAAAGGCTTGCCATAGATATTCTGTGGCGAATGGCACAAAGACTGAGCCTATTATCAGCACGTTCTTAAGCACGTGGAAGAGGACGGAGTATGCTGCGTATTTGTCTGGAGTAGACTCCTCAAGCCATACCCGTCTCCTGAGCAGTCTTATATATCTGTGGCTCAAGGTCTCTACCACGAACTCTCTCCACAGGTTAGCGGCCTTGTGGAATTCGAAGTTCCTCAAATACTCCTTTACCTTTATCGTGAGAAGGTTTAATTCTGATAAAAGCCACTTGTCCTCTTCTAGGGCCTTGTTGAGCCACTCCTCTAATGGGTACTTGTCTTTGGAAAACCCGTCTAGGGACATGTACGTGTCTGCGAATTTCACCACGTTCCACAGTATGTTTAAGTCACTTATCACGTGTTTAACCTCGTCGGGGTCAAATGCCAAGTCTTCCCAGGGAGCAGCCTTGGAGAGTATGTAAAGTCTCACTGGATCTGCGCCGTATTTTTCAAAGAGGTCTTTAGCCCAGACAACGTTTCCCTTGCTCTTTGACATTTTTTGCCCATGCTTATCTAGTATTAGTCCTTGTATTAGAATTGTCTTATATGGGGCTTTGCCTGTGTATAAGACTGAGGTGGCCAGGAGGGAGTAAAACCAGCCTCTCGTCTGGTCTATCCCCTCTGTTACAAAGTCGTATGGGAAGAGCTGGGTCCACAGCTCCCTGTTTCTTTCGCCGTCTACTGCGGCGATCCACGCCACGCCGCTGTCGAGCCACACGTCCATGACATACGGCTCGCGGGCCCACTCGTCGCAGTCCTCGGTCTTTAATACTACAGAGTCTATCCAGGGCCTGTGGACTAGCTTAAAATCGTCCACTGGCGGAAGCTCTTTTGCAAGCCGCTTTAACTCCTCTATTGATCCAACCACTAGAATTCTGCCATCTTTCTTGCATCGCCACACTGGGAGAGGAGTGCCCCACACCCTGCTCCTGCTTATGTTCCAGTCTCTGGCGTTTTGTACAAATACGTCGAATCTATCCCTCAGCTTCTGGGGCACCACGTTTACTCTCTGAAGCTCTGCGTACATTTTTTCACGTATTTTTGAAACTGCGATAAACCACTGGCGGTCGGCCCTCAGTATTAGCTTTGTGCCACAACGCCAACAGTGAGGATACTCGTGCCTAATTTTCTCAGCATAGACCAGAAGCCCCTTCTTCTTCAGCTCGTCAATCACCTCTTTATCCACGTCGTGGACGTACTTCCCGGCGAATTTGCCGGCTAGCTCGTTATATACGCCGTTTACTTCAACGCTGTTGGTTACCTTCAGTCCATACTTTTTGGCCACTTCAAAGTCCTCGGGGCCGTGTCCAGGCGCTATGTGGACAAGGCCTGTGCCTTGGTCTAAGGTGACGAAGTCGGCAACTACTACGTAGTGAGGCCTTGTGCCCCTCTCTGGCACTTCCTCGTGGAAGGGATGCACGTAGCGTAGGCCTTGGAGCTCTTTGCCCCTCCTTACTTCTAAGATTTTCCACTCCTTTATGCCCCAGAGCTCCATAAGCTTAGGCACAAGCTGTTCAGCGACCCACCACCTCTCGCCGCCTACCTCTACCTTGGCATATGTATAATCTGGGTGTACAGCTACTGCCTCATTATCTATTAAGGTCCAGGGAGTAGTAGTCCAGATAACTAAGTACTCGTTCTCGCTTCCCTCGACTCTGAATTTTACATAGATAGAAGGGTCTTCTCGCTCCTCGTAGCCTAGTGCTACCTCGTGGTCGCTCAGCGAGGTTTCACACCTGGGGCAAAACCAGAGGACTCTGTAGTCCTCTGTCAGAAGGCCCATCTCATGCGCCTTTTTAACAATGCGCCAGGCGTATTCAAGATAGTTGGGCTTTCTCGTCTCATACGCGTTATCTAGGTCGAGCCAGAGGCCTAGCCTCCTAGTGCCCCACTCTTTCCACTGCTCTAGGTACTCGTCGACTAGCGCGTTACATGCGAGGGCAAATTTTTCGAGACCATACTTCTCAATGTCTTTCTTACTCCGCAACTTGAGCCTCTTTTCCACCTCCCACTCCACCGGCATGCCCTGCATATCCCAGCCGCCCTGGACCCACACATCGTAGCCCAGAAGTCTGTGAAACCTCAGTACGACGTCCTTGTACGTCCTACCGCGTATGTGGCCTACATGAGGCATGCCATTCGTCGTAGGGGGCCCCTCTAGAAACGTGAACCTAGGCCCTCCACGCCACTGCCTCCACTTATGGAAGATGCCGTTGCTGTTCCAAAACTCAGCTACCTCTTTTTCAACGCTGTGGGGGCTGTAAGTGTGTCCAAGCTTGAAATCCCCATGGCGCATTGATGTGGCGGAGATTTAAAGTATTTTAGCGTTCAGGTACTTTTTAAAACACTCTTAACACGTGGTGGTAGAGGAAGCGTTATATACAACGATTGTCTCCTTGATAGTTGCATTATTAATAGCTATAGTGCTATATTTACTACCGGTGGACGAGTTTGAAAAACTAGTAAAATATATATATGACGACATAGAATATATGACGTATTTTACAAGAACCCTATGAGATTCTTATACCACTTGGTCATGTTAGTCTTTGCGTTGGCCCTACTCTACTTATTAACAACCTCGTTTTACTACATCGACTTGCTTTTTAAAGCATTTAAATGAATATAGCAGAAATCATAGTGTGTATAACTTTATTTTCAATAGCTATTATCTTACTTTTATATATAGGTCAAATAACAGTTTCACTGCTTTCTGAAAAGTATGTATTTGAGGCAACGAGACACGCCAACTGCTTTACGAATTCCACGGAGGGAAACATCGTTGTCGCCTCCTGTATACGGGTGATTTACAACGGCACATTTATAGTAGCGGTGTATAACATCACTAGAGCCTATCCATACGCCTCGTAGATTAATTCGCCTTCGTCGTTGAGCCGCTTCCTAATCTTCTTCTCAGACACAAGCTTTTCCACAGCCCTTATAAACTCCGCAGTGGTGACCCCCCTAGACTTGGCCCATTGGAGCGCCTCAGTTTTAGTGACGCTACCCCTTGACTTTACGAAGAGTAAAAACTCCTCGGAGAAGTCTCTAGCCTCGGCCCTCTCCCTCTTCTTATCTTCAACGAAGTCAAACAACGTGGGCCCTCTCCTCTCCTCTTTTCTTTTCTTCATCTAAGCTAAGGCACAAAGGAGGTATATATCTTCTCAATTACACATTTCACATCGACTTTGTACAAGCCGCTCGGCCCAAGTTTTCCACATTCCTTGAACAAGACTCTGTCCAGCGAGGTGTAGTAGTCTGCGCCTACTTTGACGGCAGAGCTTGTAAAGTATTGTAGAACTGCACGCTCCACTGGGTCTCCCACATAGGTGTAGACGCTGCTCATCTTTCTAACCGCCTCAAGGTCTTGGGCAATTTGGAGAAGAGTTCTAAACGCCACTTTGTTCAGCCAAGCAGTAGGCGAAATAACGGCGATTCTCCTATTCACTTCCGCGTATATGTGAGAAAATTCGCCAACGCCATCTTTTACCACGTCTATAAGTAGTCTATACTGCGGCACTCTTTGGTAGAGCAAGGCGTGGTACACCGCTACGCCTATAGATTCCCTAATGGAGACAAGGAGCTTTCCCACCTCAGTCAACTCAACTACATCGCCAGAAGCAACTACG
This sequence comes from Pyrobaculum calidifontis JCM 11548, assembly GCF_000015805.1. NCBI lineage: Archaea > Thermoproteati > Thermoproteota > Thermoprotei > Thermoproteales > Thermoproteaceae > Pyrobaculum > Pyrobaculum calidifontis. The sequence continues at coordinate 567,087 of NC_009073.1, forward strand.
CCAACTCTCTCAAGAAATCTTGTGATATCTCCCCGCCCTCTCCCAATATCCAGCCCGGCGCTCTTCAGCTGATGAGGCGACGGCCTGTACTTAGCCACATACGCGATGTACTCATCTATCTTCTTGAGTCTAATGGGCGGAAAAGTTATCGATCTCTGTACAGTAGCCACGATAGAGGATCTGCCTCATTAAAAAAGAGGGCGCATCACTACCAATACCACCGATGTAATACAACGCCAGTTGTCAAAGCGTTAAAAATTTAAATATAATACGTGATACAGCATGTATGGAGTTAAAAGAGGCTATTCTGCAACTGTTGCGCGAGAAGGGTGAATTGACCACATCTGACATTGTAGCAATCCTCGGCCAGCCGAGACACCGCGTTCTAAAGATATTGAACAAGCTGTACTTCGAGGGGACAGTAGAGCCCGTCAAGAAAAATAGGAAGTACTACTGGCGCCTTGCCTCAGGCTATGTGGCAGTTGCGCCGTTGCACTTCTCCATAGAGCCTGTGTTATACATAGAAGGAGTAGTAGAGCCCATATATAGAAGAGTAGATGACAGAGTTGACACATTCATATTCACAAGGGTAAGAGATAAGGAGTACTGGATGTGTGACTGCTCCACTGGGTACTACATAATTTCTGACCAGCCAATAGATGGGTGCAGCTGCAAGCTTAGACACGCATTCGGCGAGAGGAAACTGGCAATGATATACCTACCCAAGGAGCTGAGATTCAGATACTGGAGATCGTACAGATACGCCGAGGGAGACGTGGAGTTCGTAATACTGGTGCCCGAGGACCAAGACTCGCCCGAGCTCGTGAAAAAGTTTGAGAGCTACTCAAAGGAGGTTAAAACCAGTTAGACAGCGTCGGCTTCTTTAACAGCGCGGCCAACTCCTTCTCAAGAACTCTCCTACACACTGCCTCCTCTATAAAGTCGTCGAAGTGTCTAGCCTCAGACAACGCCTCCTCTATCGTTCCCCGCGTGACTATTTCGTAGACCCTCGCCACCTTCTTCCCCGGCGACGCCCTAACCACTCTGCCCACCCGCTGGATCATCTGACGCCTAGATCCAGTGCCGCTGACCACGACTGCCACATCTGCGTCTGGCACATCCACCCCCTCGTCTAGGACTGTGGTTGTTACAACCACCCGACTCTTCCCAGCGCTAAACCTTCTTAAGGCAACTTCGCGCCCCCCCTCTTCCGAGGTAATTAACTCGGCCTGTATACCCGCCTCTCTGAGCCTCTTGTACAACTCCTCGGCTTGGTCAATGAACTGCGTAAAGACTAAGACCTTTGAGCCAAGTGCAACTTCCCTAGACACAATCTGTAGGACGACTGGGATCTTCGCCTTGCTTTTGGCGGCGACGTTGCGCAACAAAATTGCATTGTCAGGAGGTAACGAGGCGTAGGCGCGCGCCTCTTCTTCGTCCATTTTCACATAAACGCGGTAGTGTTCTACTGGAACCACTAGCCCAGACTCAATCATAGATCGATACGACGCCCTATAAACAGGCGGCCCAACCGCCTCAAATATCAAGTGCTCGTTTTCATCCTCCCTCTCTGGTGTCGCGGAGAGGGCGAGTCTAAACGGAGAATCTATGTTAAGCGCAACCTCTTTAAACGTCTCTGCGGGCACGTGATGCGCCTCATCGAATACGACTAGGCCAAAGCGGCCCACTAACTCGTCCACGTACTTTACAGCCGAGTTGTAGATCGCCACAGTGACATCTCTTACGTTCCTCTCTCCGCCGCCCAACATGCCCGGCTGTACGCCGAGGAACTTTCTAATACGCTCAACCCACTGCAACGCCAGCTCTCTAGTGACAACTAGAACTAGGGCCGACACTCCAGCCCTGTACATGGCCTCCAATGCCACAAATGTCTTGCCCCCTCCAGTTGGTATAATCACGGTGCCCCTCATGCCGTGGGCAACCCAGTTTTCCACAGCTTCGGCCTGAAACGGGAATAGTGAAAACTCCCTCTTGTAGCTCACCTTTGGGTATTCCACCTCAGCCAGTTGGGCTACGTAGCCCAACTCCCTTAGGATTTTTACAACCCTATCTCTCACGAAGACAGGGAACTTAAGTAAATACGTGTCGCCCTTCTCCACTTTGACGAGCTTCAAGTCTCTTTCTTCTAACTCGCCGTCTTTCTTAACCACGTTGTATTTCAGCTTAAGCTCTGCCAGCCTCTTCAAGAGGCCAGAGGCCAAGAAATTCAACTTAGCGTAGTTAGGCCCCACCACGGCAACTCGCCAACTCCTCCGCCTGTTAAACGCCTCTCTAAGCCTATCAGACGCAAGAACAATTTCCCTCGCGTTTTTAACAGCCTCGTCCAAGTTCCCCCACACTTGTGCCCCCTTGAGCAACTCCAGAAGCCTCTTGACGCCCAAGTCCACAAACTCCTCAAAACTCTCCACTTGGGAAATCTCCCGGCTCTCCATTACAAAACTCCTCAAAAACCCCGAAAGCGAAACTACATGGACGTCGCCGTCTGACGCTACGACGTGCCGCCTTAGATCCTCCGGAAGAGGGCCAGAAATAGCCACAGCGCCGCCAGACACGTCAAATGAGAATGCGGAGAGAAGAGAGAGGTACTCTTCACCGGTTAAATTCAGCAACCGCCTCACCTCACTCAACACAGCGAGGTTCCGAGTCTTAGTAGACCAACAAGAGCCATCCCACTTAAAGCCAAGCCGCTTCAGCTCCTCTTTTACTTTAACTATTTTGTCCCACTGCCACTCTCTATACACTGCAACGCCGTTTATGACAACGCAGAAACGCGGCACAAAATAACTGAGAACCGCATTTATAAGCTAGGTTTATATAGTAGGGCAACCATGCGAGAGTGTTAAACGACTATCTGCAGTGGGAGAAGTTTATACTCCGCGGCGTAGAATTCCCAACGAGATATCGAGTAGACGGAGACGAAGTAGAAATAACGCCGAGTAGCCGCCTCTATGTCAGCGGAATGGGCGGCTCCGGCGTAGTGGGAGACTTGATACGCGATTTTTCAATAGTATGGAACTGGGACGTCGAAGTGACAGTGGTCAAGGACTACTTCCTCAGAGCCAGGGACGGCCTCCTAATAGCTGTCTCATACTCGGGAAACACCGTGGAAACCCTCTACTCCGTTGAGTACGCAAAGAAGAGGAGAATCCCAACCGTTGCCATCACCACCGGCGGAAAGCTGGCGCAGATGGGCGTCCCCACTATAATTATACCAAAGGCCAGCGCCCCCCGCGCCGCGTTGCCACAGATGTTAACAGCGGCGCTACACGTCGTAAGAAAGGTGTATGGCATTCCCATTGAAATACCAGAGGCATTAGAGCCGCCGAACGACCCACTGATACACAAGCTAATGGAGGACTTTCAGAAGAGACCCACTATAGTTGCCCCAGAGACTATGCGAGGCGTGGCCTACAGAGTGAAAAACGAGTTTAACGAAAATGCGAAAATTGAGCCATCTGTAGAAATTCTCCCAGAGGCCCACCACAACTGGATAGAGGGCTCAGAGCGGCCCATAGTAGCGCTCACAAGCCCCCACATACCGAGAGAACACCAAGAGCGAGTAAAGGCGACCTTAGAAATACTTGGAGGCACCCTCTATGTAGTTGAAATGAGCACAAGAGGAGTGCTCACATTCCTCAGAGAAGTTGGGGTAGCCTCCATCAAGCTGGCAGAGAGCAGAGGAGTGAACCCGCTCGCTACCCCAAGAATAGAGGCGTTAAAACGGCGCCTCCAATGATACAAGAGTTAGCTGCCGCGTCTCTCGCCGCGCTCTTGTCCATAGCGGCGTGGCAAGACTTGAAGACTAGGGAAGTAGACGTCTGGCTTTTTGCGGCCATGGCAGTTCCAGCGGCTTTTTTGGCGTGGGCGAACTGGGGGAATCCATTCTACTACGTCTCTCTGGCGGCTGGGATACTCCTGGCCTTGTTTATGAGGGCGCTGGGCACCGGCTACGCGGACTCCCTCGCCCTAGCCGCCGTCTCCACGGCGCCGCTGCCGTTGCCCTTTCTCCCAACAGCCTTTGTGGTCGTAATAGCCAGCGCGGTGCTCCTCCCCGCAACGGCCCTGTGGCTCTACTACAAGAATAGGGGCAAGCCGTGCAAGATGTCGCTCGTCGAGAGGCTGACGCACGTGTGTATCTCAGGGGCAGAGTACAAGGAGGCATTGGCAAGAGGCACCGCCTTTAAATACATCGTGGGCGAAGAAAGTGACATGGAGCGCTACAAGCCGCCGGAGCCCCCACGGGAGGAGTGGATAAAGGCCAAGTACGGAATCCCCTACCTCGTCTATCTAGCCGCTGGGTATTGGGCATACCTTTTGTGGAATTTTGTACTTCTCCGCTAAGAGGAAAAAGCTCTATCGCCTGCGTCGCCGAGGCCAGGGACTATGAACGCCCTGTCGTTAAGCGCTGGGTCTATTGCAACGGTGTAAATTTCAGCATGCGGATATTTCGAAAGCACGTTGTCTACGCCTATGGGAGTGGCTATGACCGACGCCACTATTAGCCGTTGCGGATTCCCAGCCTTGTACACCTCCTCTATTGCCTTTATCATCGTACCCCCCGTCGCCAACATTGGGTCCGCCACTATGACCACGTCCCCCTCTATCTGGGGTACCTTGGAGTAGAACACCTCCACAGATATTGCGCCGCCCTCCTCTCTCCGCCTTGCGGCAACTACGCCGAGACGCGCCTGTGGAAAAGCCTTTAGAAGCCCCTCTACGAAGGGCATCGCCGCCCTAAGAATTTGGACAATGACGACTTTGTCCAAGCCCACTATTTCAACGCCGGTTGCTTTGCCGAGCGGCGTCTCTACTTCCACCTGCCGCGTTGGAAAAGTCTTAACCAGCTCGTACCCCACTATTCTGCCAAGTCTAACAAGGCCTTTACGAAACTCTATACCCTTCGTCGACTTGTCCCTTAGCTTTGTCAACAGGTGTTGGGCATATACGTGGTCTATAATGCGTACAGGCATCTCAGACGCGCTCCAGCCGAGCCACGCGGTCGAGGAGCTTGCGATACTCCTCACGCAACTTTTCCACCTCCTCTCTAAGCCGCTGGTATTCAGCGCCGCGTTCCATGGCCTTCCTAATCTTTTCCACAACCTCCCTCGCCATGCGCCTAATACGGCCGTCTAAGTCGCGCTCAATCCTCTCCTCGAGGTCGGGCAAGAGCCTAGGCTCTAGGAGTTCCAACGCCGCGGCGACTGCGGCGTATCTGACCCGGAAATTCTCATCCCTCAGCGCCCTCCTTATAACCTCAAGAACCTCCCTACGTGGGCCAAACTTTGCAAGGGCCTGCACAGCGGTCATCCTGAGAACGGTCGGCACGCCCTCCTCTGCGTATTTCAGCACAAGCCTTAGAGCCTCCTCGCTACCCAGCTCCGCCAACCCCTCCAGTGCCCCCCTCTTAATAACCTCCAAGTGGCTGGAATACTCAAGGGCCTTTCTTAGGCTGTGCTCGGCGAACTCCCACCTAGTCTTGCCCAACGCCCTCGCCGCCTCGGCTCTCACATAGTAGCTCTCCCCCACGTCGTGGAGCACTCTGTCTAAAAACTCGGCGGCCTCTCTCCGCCTTGTATTGCCAAGCGCCTCTATGATGGCCCTCCTAGCCCTTGGATGAGCCACGACAGGGTATGCCTCAATTAGCTTGGCCACGGCCTCGGCAGTTCCAACCTCTCCCAACGCCTTTGCCGCCTCAGAGGCCACGCCCCAGAAATTGTCGCGCAGAGCCTTCGCAAGAGCGTCCACGGCCTTTGGACTACCGTTCTTCTTCAACGCCTCCACTGCCTGCAACCTGCAGTAGAGGTCCTCGTCCTCCAACATCGCCACTGCGGACTCCAGGGGGTACTGAGGATCCAGCGACTTCAAAATCTTAAAGCCAGGATCTACGCATATGTACTTGGGCTTCCCATGTAAAGTAAAGCTCAACTCCTTGTCGTTAAGCACCAAGGACTTGACCTCCCTTCTGCCGTCCTCATACACGATCTTCAGCTCCAACGGAAGCGTGTAGACGGGGAAGCTGTCCTCCCCCTGCGTCTGTCTAATCTGCACTCTCGCGGCCTTGTCCTCCATGGAGTAGTTCCAAGACACCTTCAGCACTGGGTGGCCAGCTGAGTAGAAGAACTGGTTCCAGAACCACTCCAAGTCGCGCTCCGACACTTCTTCAAAAACCTTCCTCAAGTCTTCGACGTCGACGGCCTTGTACCTATACCTCTCTAGAAACGTCTTGAGCCCCCTCCTAAACACCTCGTCGCCCAGGAGACTCCTCAACATGTGCAAAACCACAGACCCCTTCTCATAGGCGTGGCGGTCGAACACCTCGTCAGGTATCTTGTATATATTTGTCACAATTGGCCGCGAGTAGCGCCTAGAGTACTCCCCCAGATATATTTTGAAGTTTGTATAAATCTCGTAGAGGTACTCATCTCTTCCCTTGGAGCGCTCAGTCCACAGAGCCTCTAGAAAAGTGGCAAAAGACTCATTGATAGTTATATGCGCCCAGTCCTTGGCCGTGACCAAGTCGCCAAACCACATATGCGCCATCTCATGCGCAACTAGTGGGTGCGACGAGAAGTCCTCCAGCTCTAGACACGGAAAGCCGGAGTAGGGGCACTGGGCGTGTTTATCGTGGATAGTCCAATCTGTCAAAATTGTAAACGTCGTATTCTCCATGCCGCCATATATGAACTCAGGCACTACCACCTGGGCGTAACGCTCATAGGGATAGGGCACGCCCAAGTACTGCGACAGAAACTGCATAATGCTACACGTGTTATAGAACGAGAACTTCCACTCTTCTCCCACATAGCTAGGCAGATAGTACTCTAGCTCAACATCGCCGCACTTCTCTTTATACACCTTGAAATTGCCCACAGCCAGCGCCAACAAGTAAGGCGACATGGGGTGCCGCATCTCCCACACGTAGACCAGCTTGTCGCCCCTCTCCTTCACCTCTACCAAAACGCCGTTGCTCCCAGCCACATACGGCTTAGGGACGGTAATGGACACAGACCACGGGAATTTCACATTAGGCGAATCTGGCAGAGGGACCCAGTACCGGTTATACTCGGTCTCTCCCTGTGTCCACATATACACCTCCTTGCCCCTCCTCACGAAAAACATGCCAACCCTCGGCCTGGCCCGATACCTCACAACCACCTCCACCTGTTCCCCGCTCTTCCACTCGGGGCGAATCTCGAGCTTGGCGCCATCGTAGAAATAGTCGTGGCTAACTCCCAAAACCTCAATGTCCACAGCGTCTAAGACAACCACTGCGCCGCTCTTTTTGGCCCTAACGACGTACTTCACCACGCCTTCAACGGCGCCATTTTCCAAATCTACCTCAACGTCAAGGCTCATCTTAACCACGTCGAAGTCGTAAGATCGCGGATGCCTAGGCAGATATTCGGGAAAGGCGAAGTCCCTCCCCACTAAGTACTTCATGAAACGTGGACGTTTAGACGGCGTTATAAATCTATCTCAAAAACTACTCTTTTATGGCCCCAATGGAGATAAAGGTCTTCGTCTCCTTGACGCCCTCCATGTTATTTATCGCATCTAACACTTTGTCCAACACAGTCTCCTGCGTAATCACTGCCAAATCGAAGTCGCCGGCGAGACGCAGGGCCTTTTCAATAGGCAACTTCTTGGCAGCCTCGTACACCTTATCACGGTATTTCGGTTCTACTTTCACTAGTATAATCACGTCGTTGGACTGGCCCTTGAGCAACTTCACCGCCTTTTCAGTTATGTCGACGAACTCTCTTCCAGTTCTCACGAGGCCAAGCTCCTTAAGCCGCTTAAGGTGGATGGCCAACGCCTGCCGCGTCATGCCCAGCTCTCTTGCAATTTCGTCTTGGTCTCCGTACACAGTGTACACTCGCATGGGCTGAGCCCTCTGTAGCAAGTGGTTAAGCAACTGGAACTGTCGGTCTGTTAACTTCATTTCCTCTGTCATAATAGGAGAGCGAATTTTAGATATTTAAATGTATCGCTCAATTATGGGAAAGATGCGGCCTACAGTTTTTTAGCTAAGAGGAGACACATCTAATACGGCGTAACAAAGCCTCTCTCCGCTATAAATATTTTACTCCGCCAAGTTTATTACCCAAAGGGAAGCCCCCCACGTGAGGTACATCGCGCTAGTCCTTCTCCTGCCGCTAGCTGTGGCGGGGGCGGCGATAATAGACGTAAGAGATGCCCTCGGTTACCCAGTGCAAAACGCCACGGTGTGCGTAGAGGGATTGTGCAAATACACAAACGCCACGGGTCTCGTAGAGGTCCCAACAGGCCCAGTGGAGATATACGTCGACGGCGTCCTGGCTTGGAGAACTTACGCGGAAGGCCACGTGGTGGCCACAATATACCGCGTAGGCGAAGTCGCCATATCTCCACTTCCCGCCGACGGCTATGTGGACATATGGGTCAAACTCCTAAACGGGTCATACGCCCGCTTGAGAATTAACTTTAGAAATAATACACTAGAGAGGGAGATACCAGTAGGAAATGTAAATTACCCAGCGGAAATACATATAGTCTCGGTGGCGGGGCGCGCGGTCAATACAACTGTTAAGACCAGCCTCTGGGAGCTGGGGGCAGACCTGGCGGCCCTGGGCATAGTAAAGAAGTGCACTATTTCAGCGAGAGAGCCAGTTAAGGCCATATACGTCTACAATGGGACAAACCTAGTAGCTGTCGGCCAGAATGTGACACTCTTTACGTTCAATACGGCGGCCTACTACGCCGTAGTAGAGACCGACGTGGTGGCGCCAAACGGCACAAGGTACAGGTGGAGAATAGACGTAGCCAAGCACTGCGGCGGCGACGTTACGCCAAATGCAAGTAGGCTAGTAGTCACAGCGGTGGACTCCGCCGGCGCCGTTAGGTACGACTGGGCCATCAGAATCGCCAACGAATCCTTCAGAGGAAGGGCAGAGCTCTGGGTTCTTCCAAACGCCACGTATATGGTCGAGGTAGACGCAGTACACACTAAGAGGAGCGTGTCGGTACACGTGTCGAGGGCCGTGGAAGAGGTGACGATATCTGTGCCCACAGCGTACGTCGAGTTCCGCTACCAACAGCCAGCCCGGTGGGTGTACATCATCGGAAACTATACGGCGAGAGAGGCAATGCCCAGGAGGGTGGAGTTGCCCCCAGGCGTGTACAAGGTGGTGGTGGACTTAGGCGGCGTAAATGTGACATACACCGTGTCACTGAGGCCCGGCGAAGTGGTAACGCTCACCGTTGAAAGGCCGCCATCCTCAAACGAGACTGCGCAGAGTTACGAGGGCCTTTCAGCAGCCACCTACGCTCTTTTGGTCGTCCTCGCAACCTTCGTAGTAGTTGCAGTCGTTATTTTGAAGAAGTCAACTCGCCGAAGTTTTGCAACTCTTTGAAATACCCCTGGTACCCCAACTCCTCTATCCTCTTAATCACCGTTTCGTCTCCCTCTAGCGCGACGCGGCCGTCCACCATGACGTACACCCTAGTAGGCTTTATGAAGCGCAGAACTCTTGCATAATGCGTAGAGAGCAAGACCCCGCTACCCGACGACGCCAGCTTAGTAATTGCGTTGCCCACAGCTGCTATGCCGTCGATGTCTAAACCGCTGTCTGGCTCGTCCAGTATTACAAAGGCCGGCTTCAGCAACAGGGCCTGCAACACCTCTGCCCTCTTGAACTCGCCGCCGCTGAAGCCCGCGCCTACGCCGCGGTTAAACACGTCCGGCCTCAATCCCAGCTCCGCCGCGATTTTCTGCGCCTGAGCCAACACCTGCGGGTTGGGGTCTGTCAACTTCTTGCCCATGCGCACGTTGGCCATCGCCTGGAGCAGAAAGGCAAATCTAACCTCTGGCACGGCCACCGGCGACTGGAAGCCCACGAAGATCCCCTTGGCGAATCTCTCCTCGGGCGCGAGCTCCTTTATAGACTGGCCGTCGAGCAGTATGTCGCCGTCGAGCACCTCGTACTTGGGGTTGCCCGCTATTGTTTGGAAAAGTGTCGACTTGCCGCTGCCGTTTGGGCCCATGACCACTACCACCTCGCCGCTGGACACAGACAAGTTGACCCCCTTCAAAATTTCTCTGCCACCCACAGCCACCCTAAGATTTACCACCTCTAGTTTGTGCATCGTAGAGTCCTCGAACGGCACTTTAAAAACTTCTCAAACAAAGGCTTTTATCTATCATTCGCAAAAGGGCACATGGAAGTTGAGGCTCTAAGGACGGCCATAAGCCACGTGGAGTCTGTGGAAGAGGCCCTGGGCGTAGAGAAGAAGCTAGCCTACCAAGTGGTCCTCAAGGGGAAAATCACGAGAGACATGGTGGAGGAGATCAGCAGGCTGAAGGGCGAGCCCGATTGGATGAGGCGGCTGAGGTTGCGCATGCTAGAGCTCTTTGAAAAACTCCCCATGCCCAAGTGGGTGCGTGCGGTGGAGGAAATAGACCTAGAGGCCCTAGCCCACTACGCCAAGCCGCAGACGGAAACTGTGACAAGCTGGGACCAGGTGCCGAAGGAGATTAGAGAGTACTACGAGAAGCTCGGCCTCCCAGAAATAGAGGCAAAGGCGTTGCTGGGCCTCGGAGCGCAGTTCGACAGCGAAATCATATACTTCAACCTAAAGAAGAAGCTACAGGAAAAAGGCGTCGTCATGTTGCCAATGGAGGAGGCGGTGAAGAAGTACCCCGACCTGGTACAGAAGTACTTCATGCGCGTCTTCCCACCTGAGCACAAATTCGCCGCATTACACGGCGCGTTGTGGTCAGGAGGAGTCTTCATATACGTCCCACCCGGCGTAAGAATAGAGCAACCACTGGAGACCTTCTTCTTCATAGGGCAGTCCATGGAGTCCCAAATGGAGCACTCAATAGTGGTGGCCGACAAGGGCGCCTACGTGCACTGGATAGAGGGGTGCTCCGCCCCAAGGCTGATGAAGTACTCCTTCCACGACGGAATGGTCGAGGGCTACGCCCACGAAGGCGCCACTCTAAAAATCACCACGGTGCAAAACTGGTCAAGAGACGTGGTGAACTTCAACAACAAGCGGGCAATAGCGGAGGCCCACGCCAAGGTGCACTGGGTAGAGGGGTCGATAGGTAGCAAGACCACCTACACCTTCCCCTCCACTGTGCTAAAGGGCGAGGGGGCCTCCACGGAGATCGTGGGCATAACTGCGGCAAAGGGGCCCTACTGGAAGGAGAATGGGGCAAAGGTGTGGCACCTAGCCCCAAAGACGAGCAGTAGGGTGGTGAACAAGAGCATCTCCGCAGAGGGAGGCGTCGCAGTGTACAGGGGGTTAATCCACGTGCAGCGAGGGGCAAAATACGCCAAGTCACACGTACAGTGCGACTCCCTTGTCTTAGACAAGGACTCAGCCACATTGACAATACCACACGACCAAGTGTTCGAGGAAACCGCCGTCGTGACCCACGAGGCCACCGCCTCGACAATATCGGAGGAGAAGATAGCCTACCTCCGCGCCAGAGGGCTCACAGAAGACGCCGCGAAGGCGGCCATAGTCCTCGGCTTCGTCGGCGACGTGTTGAAAGACCTCCCCTTCGAGTACGCAGTGGTGCTGAGCAGAGTGATAGAGCTTGAGTTCGGCAAGCTTTCAAAAGTCGGCTAAGCATATATAGCAGAAATTTTTCCCCAACGTGAACCCCTGCATACAAGACAAGTTCACACTCTGCAAGCCAGAGTTCGACCCCAGAAAGGCCCTAGACCTGTCAATAGACCTAATGCACCAGTTCGACGCCTCGCCGTACGACATAATCGGCGTAGCCATAGCCTTCGGCGCCGACCCCAGAGAGGCAAAAAGGGCCCTCGGAGTAGAGATATCGGGAAACGTGAAAAAGCCCATAACCACATTTCTCACAAACTACGGCAGGAGACACGGCTACGAAAAAGTAGAGGCGGCTCTGTTAAAACTCTACCAAGCCGCCAAGGGAGGCTGCCTCTGCCCCCCAGGCCCAATAGCCCCCCTAGGAGACGGCTACATAGTCCAAAGGCCATACGCAGTCTACATATGCGCCAGCGGCAACTGTAGAGAAGTGGCGCCAGAGCCGTTGCAACTCTACGAACACCCCACCGGCTGTATGTTCTACAACCCGCCCCTGGTGCTAGAAGGCCAGCCCCTCCCAGCCGTGGTCAATGCCCTAAAACAACTAAAGGTAACAGAGCCGGAGATTGTCGCAAAATACCTCCTCCCCGGCCTCTGTAGAGACCTCTGGGGAGTGAGAATACCCTAATCGCGCCAAGTTTCGCCAGTCTTACGATAAAACTTTATAAACGCCCCAGAGATAGGCACAGGGGCCCGTAGTCTAGCGGTAGGATGCCCGCCTTACATGGCGCACCCGCAACAGCCTTAGAGCGCGGGTGATCCCGGGAGGGCGTACCCCGGGAATTCGAATCCCGGCGGGCCCACCACGCTTATTTTCGGCGTAGTATATGCATATTGCCCGAGCGCTCTTTAAAAGTGGCGTAGTAGTAGGGATATGCCGTGTAAAAAGAAGAAGAATGTAGCCAACGCAAAAACCTCCTAAATTTTTGCCGCTCTTTGTTTGTGCATGAGCAGTTTCCACTTCGCGCTTTCAGCATTTTCGTCGTATAGTATCGACGCGGGGGATAGAATGGTGCCGCGAGCAACTCTGCGTTTGAATTTGTGGCACGTGGTGGATAGCGAATTGTGGGCCGTTGTGTGTGGGGGTAGCGTATCATCAGATAGGATGCCTCCTGTCACATGTCCGCCGGGTTCTCTTCATCACCTGTCAAGAGGTTTTTGCATCTTATCTGTATAAAGCTCATCGCGTCTGCGTATGTCTCGCCGCAGGTCACCACTGCGCTCTGGCCTTGGCTGAGGTGTTCTGACAAGTTCTCTGCCAGCTGTGGTATGTACTTTCTTAGTTTTTCATATGTCGGGGGTAGGACTAGGTCTTCTTGTTTTTCTACGATTAATGCTCCGCAGGCTCCTAGTCTTACGAGCTCGTCTCTCATGGCCACGGCGTTGGGGATTTTGTCGTCTATTATGAAGGCTAGGCACCTTTTCCCGCATAGGTATTTCCCAGCGTCGTTCATGGGTACCACGGCGCCTATTTTGCATGTGGCAAAGATGTCCCTTAGAAAGGTGTCTCCCGCCTCGGTTATCTTTGCCCCTCCTCTCATGATGTAGATGTGGCCGAGGTGGCGGCCGGCTTCTAAGAGCGCTCTGGCGACTCCCTCGCCTATTTTGAGCTCTTCTGCCAAATTGCGCCGGCCCCGGGGCGTGGGGGAGGTGCGCAGGAGGGCGAGTAGCTGTATGTATAAAACTTCCCGCGTCTTTGCGGCGCGCATGTGTTTACAAATCAAAGTTTTTAAATAGGATACTTTCAGCTCCCGTGTCGGTGAGAATAGAGGAGGTTAAGTCCCAGTTTGAGAGATTTGCCGCGCACAGCCACATAAAGGGCCTCGGAGTAAGGGATGGGAAGGTGGAATTCATAGCCGACGGCTTCGTCGGCCAAGTGGAGGCCAGAGAAGCCGCGTACATCGTCGTTAAGATGATTAGGGAGGGCAAGTTTGCGGGGAAGGGGGTCTTAATCGTGGGTCCCCCTGGCACTGGCAAGACCGCGCTTGCCTTGGGCATAGCTAGGGAGTTGGGCAGGGAGACTCCCTTCGTGGCCCTCTCTGGCGGCGAGATATACTCTCTCGAGGTTAAGAAGTCGGAGTTCTTGATGAGGGCGCTTAGGAGGGCCATTGGCATCAAGGTGCGGGAGTGGCGTAAGGTGTACGAGGGGGAGGTTAGGTCCATAGAATTTAGGTATGGCAGACACCCATATAACCCCTACATCCAGAGGGTCCTCGGCGCCACGATAAAGTTGCGCACTAGGGACGAGGAGAAGACTCTCCGTGTGCCTGCGGAAATCGCCGAGCAGTTGATAGAGCTCGGGGTTGAGGAGGGCGACGTCATTATGATCGACGAGGAGACGGGGGCTGTGTCTGTAGTTGGCAGGGGAGAGAGCGGCGAGCAGTACGACGTCGCTGTGAGGCGGAGGATTGAGATCCCCAAGGGCCCCGTCTACAAGGAGAAGGAGATTGTGCGGTTTTTCACTCTCCACGACGTGGACGTGTCGCTGGCGAGGCAGAGGGGGCTCATCTCTGCGATGTTGTTTGGCTTTGCGGAGGAGGTGAAGGAGATACCGGACGAGATTAGGAAGCAGAGTGACGAAATTGTGAGAAAGACGCTGGACGAGGGGAAGGCGGAGCTCGTGCCCGGCGTGTTGTTTATAGACGACGCCCATCTGCTCGACATTGAGAGCTTCTCCTTCCTAATGAGGGCCATGGAGACTGAGTTTGCCCCCATCATAATTATGGCCACGAATAGGGGGATCGCCAAGATTAGGGGTACCGACATCGAGGCGCCGCACGGCATACCGCAGGACATGTTGGACAGGCTCGTCATCATTAGGACGAGGCCCTACACCGCCGACGAGATAAGAGAGATTATACGCATTAAGGCCAGGGAGCAGGGCATATCTCTGTCAGACGAGGCGTTGAAGCTGCTGACCGACATAGGCGTCAACCACTCCCTCAGGTACGCCCTCCAGTTGTTAACACCGGCGTACATAATAGCAAAGGAGAGGGGCAAGTCCTCCGTAGAGAGAGAAGAGGTGGAGTACGTGAGGCGCCACTTTGTGTCAGTAAAGGAGTCTGTGGAGTACGTGAAATCGCTCGAGGAGAAATTCCTCAAGTAAAGTGCTTAAAAACGGGCGGCTTTTGGGGATTTTTTGAGTTTTGTCGTCGTCTACGGCGGGGTCCGGGCCTTGTACGCGTTGTAGGCGGCGTATAGGATAAGTATTTGGCCTAGGTCTAGGTAGAACTGTGGTGGCGCGTTGCCCACTTTTATCACGTAGAGGAGGGGGTATACCTCGACGCCGTATCCCGGCGGCGAAGATGTGAAGAGGAGTGTGAGGTAGTGGAAGACCGCCGTGGTTATAGAGAGAAACGCCAAAGTCCACCGGACTCTGCCGGTTTGCCGTGTAAAAAATGTGGCGACTACTGCTGCGAATAGGAGGGTTACTAAGACGACGGTGGCCCGCCAGGGGTATAGCCAAAGGGGCGTGCCCGCCACCTCTTTGACGCCGGTTGGGGTTAGCACTTTGTTGGGCGGTGGCCGAAAGGCGTCTGATACTAAGTACTCCACTGGCAGAAACATCGCGACGATGGCCACGGCGAGTATGGCGGCGTAGAGCTTCATCATCTGATCATCTGAAGCACTCTGTACTGCTCGCCGAGTACTCCCAGGGCGAGGTTGAAGATAAGCATGGCGGCTAAAACCACAGACAAGGCGTTCACCAACCGCTGCCCCCTCCTCTCTCCCAGCCTCCTCTGCGCCAGAGCCGCCACAAGCTGGCCTCCGTCAAGTGGATATATTGGGAGGGCGTTCACCACCGCTAAGCCGTAGTTGACCACGAGAAACCAGAATACAAACTTTGTAAACTCGGTGTTGTAGATCTCGCTTGCCTTTATGGGGCCCGCGTCGTAGCCTAGCATCGGGAGGCTTCCAGGGCCTAGCCCGTAGTACACCTCTCCCCCCTTCCCCACGAGGGTCACGTTCAGCGCCACAGTGGTGCCGTTTCTCTCCACTGCTACTCTTATCACGTCGCCTGGCCTGCAAAGCTTTTTAAGAGAGAGCAAGGTGGAAAGCAGCTGGCCGCCCCATCTTATTTCCTCGCGGACGCCGCATCCCTCTACTGCTTTTACGACGTCCCCTGGCCTAACGCCTGACTTGTACAAAGAGCCGTCTTCGAAAAGCCAGTTGATCCTCGGCGGCGTGGTGAAGTTTGAGTAGTCTAGCTTTACCTCGTATGTGCCCCACCACTTCCCCACTACTAGTGTCACCTCGTCGCCTGGCTTACACGCCGCCGTCTTATTAATGCCCATGAGGGGCCCCATGCCCGCCAACACGTTGATTTTGGTTATAAAGTCGTCCGGCGTATACACCCTCTCGGCCAAGCCGCAGCCCCTTATCTCTAATACGCGGTCGCCGGCATCTACGCCGAATGCGGAGACTCCAAAGACGGCCCCATAAAGCCCGGCCCAAGCACCCGCAACCCCCGCAAGCATGGCCAAGAACGCCAAGGCCACGTTTGCCGCCACCCCGCTGGCCAACACAGCGGCCTTGGCCTCGACGCCACTCTTCTTGTACGCCTCCTCATCCGGCTCCACGAAGGCGCCGCTTATTATGTAGAAGAAGGAGAAGACGCCGACGTGCCGCAGGGGGATTCCATACCTCAGAGCCGCATAGGCGTGCATAAATTCGTGAAGCGCCACTCCCACGGCTATTGCCACAGCCAAGTAGGGCAGTTGCCCCCAGGGGAGAGTCACGCCAGGTATTATGGGGGTGACTCCTGCTGACCGCGAGGCCGCCTCGGCCACAGGGGCTCCGCTGAGCAGAGTCTGAACGGCTGTGACTGTGCCGCCGATGAGCATGTACAAGAAGCCGGGCAACGCCTGCACTTGCCCGTCCGGCCTCACAAACGGCATTGCTATAAAGATTGGCGCAAGGGCGAGGACGAGGGCGACCGCCAGATAGGCCCTGAGCGGCACAAAACTGAGCCTCTTCACAAGCCCCTCTATACGCCGGTTAAGCCTCTCGGTCTTCCAGTATATGGCCACGAAGTACCTAACCGCGTTTTTATTCACCGCGTAGACTATCCCCACCACGGCGAACCAGCTCACCAAGAAGGCCACTAGCGGGTCCACGGAGGCCGCCCAGTAGGAGCTTAAAAATTATAACTCTAGGGAAAGCCCGGCGCCGAGCCTATACACGTTAAATCGGCGCTCAAGCTCCTTGACCAATTGAGGCGCCGTGTGCAAAGGCGCCACGCACCTCACGCCCAACAGCCTAAGCTCGGCCACAACTCTGTGTAAGAGGTAGGGGCTCTGCGAAGTGCCACCAAGCCCTCCCACGAAGCACCTCGCCTTGATCCCCGCCGAGACATTTCGCCGTATGGCACGGTGGACAGACCACAGGGAGAGACCACGACCCCGTCCACCACCATGAAGTTCTCCCGCCTCCCCTTAAACAAGAGGTAGCGCCTCCCCCTCACCCTCAGCTCGAGGTCATGCGGCGGATTGACCAGCGGCACGCGTAGAAGCTCAAAGCCGCCCACGTGGTGTGGGCTGTCTGGCATTCCCACGACGCCGACCACGGGCCTTGCCCCACTCGCCTTTAGAAACGCGTCCATGGCCTCTCTGCTACAGCTGTCGAAAAGCACGGCGTCGTCAATTAGTACGCCAAAGCCGTGGCTGGGCTCCACCGCGCCTGGGCTCTCGGAACACACGGCAGTTATCTTAACCACATGCGGGTCCATTGGAAAATTTATAAAACATGCGCCACGGCCCCTACATGAGGAGGTTGCTAATCTCGCTGGCATCTATACTGGCCTTCTCTGCAATTCTCACATTCTACCCCGGCGAATATTTCACAGCTATTCTGCTCTACTTTGTGCTATTCTTCGGAATAACTATCGCCATGGGTTTAAGAACCTATAGAAGAGGCATGGCTACAGTCCAGGAAATATCCAAGGGGAAGCCCCTCCTCGAAATAGACGAGAAAGAGGTGGGGAAAGTCATGGAAAAAGACAAAGAGCTTGTAGCAGAGTATAGAAGGCTCACTCGCTCCTCGCTCATACCGCTACTACTCCTCCCAGCCTTCATGGTGTTGGCCACGGTCCTCTTCCCCACTCTCCCGCCGCTCTTGGAATCTACGGCGGGGCCCGTAATAGGCGCCTACCCCGCCAGATTTCTCGCCTACGTCACAATATTTTCAATATTCTCCGCTATCTCGATGCTCTTGTTCAAGCCCCCCACAATGCCCAGGATAGTGAGAAACGTCAAGATATACGAGGGCGGAATGGTGGTAGACAAGGTGGTCGGGCTCAAGGCCCCCATCGAGGTAGAGGAATACACCGTCAACCCAGAGCGGCGATTTATACAATTTAAACTAAATAACCAGATATTTAGAATATATTACAAAGACGTAAAAGAACTTGACAGTATTTTACTAAAAATTATAAAGCCCTTAAAACAGCGAAGCCAGTGAGCCAGCGATCTCCTCCTCGCTCGGCCCCTTCTTCTCCTCTTCCTCTTTCTTCTCCTCAGCCTTAGCCGCTGGAGCCGCTCCTCCAGCCGCGGCCGGCGCCGCAGCGGCCGCAGGCGCTGCCACTGGGGCAAACGCGGCAGACTTAATGGCCTCGTCGATGTTCACCTCCTTTAACGCGGCCACCAGAGTCTTTATCCTAACCTCATCTGGCGTAATGCCAGCCGCTTGGAGCACCTTGGCCAAATTTTCCTCGTTTATTTCCTGTTTTGCGTAGTGCAACAGTAACGCCCCGTAGATGTACTCCATAGGCGGGCCCGAATAGGGGGTTTAAAAACTTAGCCCTAGCACAGCCCCGCTTGGTGGTCCAAGAGAACTCCGGCGGGTTGTCAAAAGAGCGGCGAATTAAACCTCCTCCACCTTCACGTTTTTGGCCTTCAGCTCCGAGATCAACTGCTCTGCCTTGTCGGGTGGCACCCTAATTGTGTAGAGATAGCCCGAGAGCCTCGCCTTTAGCTTCACGAAGTCCTCATATCGCTTTACTCTGACGACTTGGGCCTTCTCGCCGTATTTCTTCCAAAGTTCTACTAGGAAAATCTCCTTAGGCATGACGGCCCATAGGCGGGGATATATAAGTTTTAGGGACGTGGAGATGTACGACGCGTATCACACAGCTGGCTCACATGACGGCGAGAGGCGATCAGGTTTACGCGGGGCAGAGCCGTGGCTACGGTATAGAGGAGGTTGCTTAGGGAAGTGATTTGGCCGGGGTAACCCGCCAGGCTCATTCGCCCCACTCGGGGGTGTTGCCTAGGGCATTTATTGAGTAGAAGCTTGTTTATAAGCTTATCGCACCCTCCTGTGCCGGTACTGGATGTGGGGGAGCGTCCTCATTACTTCGAATGTCAGGTTGGAGAGCTGATTCATGAGCTTTGCCGCCGTGCTATCTAGTGATACAGCACGGCGCTCGGCCCACCGAATCCACACCCTGGCCTCGTCTACTGCTGAGCACTCTGGCGACGAGCAGGCCAGCCACGCCCTGAGGGGCTCGGGGGGCGCAATTGTATAGGCCAGCTTCAACGCGCGGCGGTATAGCTCGTAGGCTGTGTCTAAGTACTCGGGCTTGCCGGTGGCGAGGTAGAAGCCTAGCTCCATCAGCGAGAAGGCCACGAGGCGCATGATGCGGCTCTGCGGCCGTTGCAGGAGGTTCGCCGCCTTGTGGCTGTACGCCACTGCGGTGTCCAAGGCGCCGAAGAGCTTGACCACTGGATCGTCCTTCCTAGCTGGCCTGGCCTCCCCCTTCCAAAACACAGTGGTGTCTCCAGAGTCGCCGGGGCAGCGCATCCACAGTAGGCAAGGCTTAATGAGCACTATACTTTCCCCATCTTTAAATATAAATGCATCGTTTGGAATAGTGATGAGGCCGCTGAGCGTTGAGTCGTGACGCATTTTTCAGCCGGCTGACTCCCGCCTTAGTCGCAATTTTGACGAGTTGCAGTTATCGGTCTTTATCTTCTACGTGTGGGCCCCGTTGCCTTTATCAATGTTTATAATGTGGCGCAGTTGAAGGGCTATGATTGTTAAGAAAGGGAGGGTGGATGGGGCTAGGCTTCTCCGCGAGGAGCTCTCTAGGCCTGGCATTGTCCTCGTGCCGGGTGTGTTTAACGCGCTTACGGCTCTCATGGCCCAGAGCCTCGGGTTTAAGGCGGTGTATGTGTCAGGCGCCGCCGTCACTGCTTCAATGGCGTTGCCAGACCTCGGCTTAATTACGATGGACGAGATGGTGAAGACGGTGAAGTATATAACAGATGCGGTTGATATACCGGTTATAGTGGACATAGACACCGGATACGGGGAGGCGTTGAACGTGATGAGGGCTGTCCGGGAGTTTGAGGCAGTTGGCGCGGCGGGGGTTCAGCTGGAGGACCAGGTATTGCCCAAGAAGTGCGGCCACTTGACGGGGAAGGCGCTGATACCCCCCGACGAGATGGCAAAGAAGATAAAGGCCGCTGTCGAGGCGAGGAGGAACCCCGATTTTGTCATCATTGCTAGGACAGACGCGGCTAATGTAACAGGGTTTGAAGACGCGGTGCAACGCGCCCAGCTCTACTTAGAGGCCGGCGCCGATGTGATATTCCCAGAGGCGCTCCGCACGGAGGACGAGTTTAGGGAATTTGCGAAGAGGGTTAAGGCGCCTCTTTTGGCCAACATGACAGAGTTCGGCGTGTCGCCGCTTATCCCAGCCAAGAAGTTGGAAGAGTTCGGCTACAAGTTTGTGATATTCCCAGTCACGGCGCTTAGGGTGGCCATGTACGCCATTAGGGAGGTGTTTAAGACAATACTCGCCGAGGGCACTCAAGTGGCGTGGCTCGACAAAATGTTCACAAGGAAGGAGCTCTACGAGTTGATAAGGTACTACGACTATGAAAAACTGGACAGAGAAATAGCCGAGAGCGTAGACCGCCTCATAAGAGATAAAAAGGCGGTCCGTTAAGAGGCCATGGACAGAGTTACGAAAACACTTGCCGAATATACGGCGTATATTGATTTCTCCAAGGTTCCCGCCGAGACTCGGCATGAGGTAAAGAGGAGGATCATTGACTCGGCGGCAGTTGCCTTCGCGGCGTACACCAGCGAGCCCGTAGCTCTTGCAAGGAGAGCGGCGTCTAGGTTCCCCACGGCCGAGGGGGCTAGGATCTTGGGCACTCGTTACAAGGTCTCTCCCGACTGGGCCACCTTTGTCAACGGCCTTATGATACGCTACCACGACTTCAACGACACATACCTCTCTAAGGAGCCGCTTCACCCAAGTGACCTCATTGGAGCCGCCCTCTCTGTGGGCGACTACGTGGGCGCGCGGGGCACGGACTTGATAACGGCCGTGGCCTTAGGCTACGAGGCCTCAGTCACTTTCTGCGACGGGGGGACGCTTAGGAAGAGGGGCTGGGACCACGTGAACTTCCTCGGCATAGGTAGCCTACTGGCCTCGGCCAAGTTGCTAGGCCTAGACGTGGTTAAGACGCAACACGCGTTGGCCATATACGCAGTGCCCCACGCCGCGATGCGCCAGACTAGGGTTGGCGAGTTGTCCATGTGGAAGGGCGCCGCGGCGGCTAACTCCAGCAGAAACGCCGTCTTTGCGGCGCTGTTGGCCAAGGAGGGCTTTACAGGGCCTTACAAGCCCTTTGAGGGAGAGATGGGGTTCTTCAAGCAGTTGTTACAGGGGGACTTCGACCTCTCTGTGTTAAAGAGACTGGAGGAGCTACAGCCGCCCCGCAGAATCCTAGACACATACATCAAGCCCTACCCCGTGGAGTACCACGCCCAGACGGCCGTGGAGGCGGCGCTTAAGCTCAGGGAGAAGGTGAGGCTAGACGAGATTGAGAAGGTTAGGATAGACACGTACGAGGCGGCGTACACGATCATTGGGCCAAAGGATCCTGAGAAGTGGGACCCCCACACCAAGGAGACGGCCGACCACTCCATCATGTGGGTCACCGCCGCCGCCCTCGTGTGGGGCCCCATCAAGATTGAGCACTACCGCGACATTAGAAACCCAGCGGTACTCTCCCTAATGAAAAAGATGGAAGTCAACCTAGACCCCGAGTTAGACAAGCTCTATCCACAAGCCTTCCCCACCGTCATTACAGTTGTGACAAAGAGCGGCTCTAAATACACCGAAAGAGTCGACTACGCAAAGGGCCACCCCAAGAACCCAATGACAGACGCCGAGCTAGAGCAGAAATTCAACGAGCTAACACAAGGCATACTCCCCGACGAAGTTAGAAAAAGAGCCCTAGACATCATGTGGAACCTAGAGAAATACTCAGTTGCCGATCTTCTAGAGGCCCTCGCCGTATAATACGCCGCAAACTCTCACTTTTTCTTTAGATTTAGATTACGGGATTTTTTAGCCTCCTATTTTGATGCTTTCCAGTCGACGAGGCTGTGGATGGGCTTTCCCTTTAGCTTCATCACGTAGGCTGTAGCCGAGAGCGCGGCTGCGACGCCCATAGCTGCGGAAATGACCGCTTGTTTGTAGGGGTATGCCACTATGTCGCCTGCGGCGAAGACGCCGGGTGTCTTGGTCTTCCCCTCCCAGTCGGCAATTATCTCTCCCCTCTCGTTTAAGTCGACTAGGTGGCGCACGAAATCGCTCTTGGTGACGTAGCCCACTTCGACGAAGACTGCGGCGACGGGGAGCTCCTGGACTTCGCCTGTCTTCTTGTTTCTTACGACCACGGCCCTCACCTTTGTGTCGCCCTTTATCTCCACTACCTCGCTGTTTGGGACAAAGACGGCCTTCCCTAGCCTCTTGGTCTGTTCTATGAACTCGTCGTCGTGTATAGGCTTGTCGGATGGGTAGATCCAGTAGAACTTGTTGGCCACTGAGGAGAGGATTGTCACAGGCTCTCTCGCCAAGTCGCCCCAGCTCACCAGTGCCACGTCTTGGCCTTTGAAGAACGGCGCGTCGCAGATTGTGCAGTATGAGACGCCCTTGTTTTTGAACTTGCTCTCCCCCGGCACTCCCAGCTCCTTTGGCGTTTTTCCAAAGGCTAAGATGACGGCGAGGGCCTTGTACTCGTCGCCGCCTTCTGTCTTTATGACGAAGACGTCTCCGCTTTTCTCCACCGTCTTCACTTCGTCGAATATTATCTCGGCGCCGAAGGCGCGGGCCTGTTGCTCCACGCGCTTTGCGAGCTCTGGGCCTGAGATCTTCGGAATTGCTGGATAGTTCTCTATAAGGGTAGTCATGTTCAACTGGCCCCCTAAGTCTTTGCTCACCACGAGGGTCTTTAACCTCTGCCGCGCGGCGTAAAGCGCCGCGGAGAGGCCGGCGATTCCGGCGCCTATTATCACTACGTCGTAGTCCACCTCCATGTGGGGGAGTCGATGGGTGTTTTTAAAGATGAATGAAAAAGGTTTTAAACACTGCCTATTGAGCTTTCTTCGATGTCTTCAAAGGAGGCGGAGGCGCAGAAGGGGAAGCAGGGGTGGATTACGCCAACTGTAATTCCGCCCGAGGAGTGGGGCAGCTTTAGGTACAGGGGCAAGACCTTAGAGGAGCTTTTAAACATGCCTATGGACGAGTTTATAAAGCTCCTGCCTGCGCGGCAACGGAGGAGCTTGAAGCGTGGCCTTAAGCCTGAGCACAGGAAGCTCCTTGAGAAAATCCGCAAGGCCAAAAGGCTGATGGCGCAGGGCAAGAAGGTGACAATAAAGACGCACTGCAGGGACATGATTATACTGCCCGAGATGGTGGGTCTCACGATACATGTGTACAACGGCATTACCTACATCCCGGTGTTCATATCGCCGTGGCACATCGGCCACTACCTAGGCGAATTTGCACTTACGACGAGGATTGTGCAACACGGCGAGCCGGGTCTAAAGGCCACTAGGTCATCTCTACACATCGCGGCGAAGTAGTATGACAGTCGTAAAGCTACAGTCTAGGCCAAAGGTTGGCGACGTTGTTACACTTCCAGACGGCAAAAAGGTGGAGGTGAAGAACATCGGCGTGCCCTACGTCTTGCCTCCGGCGGCTGTGTGCGACGACCCGCTCTGTCCCTGGCACGGCCACCTTAAGATAAGGCTGAAGCTCCTCGAGGTGACGGTGGAGAAGGTTAGGATGCACAAGGCAGCGGTAGTCACACACGAGTGGGTGCACTACCTGCCTAAGTACAACAGGTATGAGAGGCGGCGGAGGAGGATGAGGGTCAGGGTGCCCGAGTGCATAGAGGTTAAGCCCGGCGACAAGGTGATAATCGCCGAGACGCGCCCGCTGTCAAAAACCATCGCGTGGGTGGTAATAGGGAAGAAGGAAGACGTGGTTGAGTGGAAGGCGAAGCACGAGACTCTGCCAAGTGTCTAATGCGGTAGTCCTAGTAGATACGCGAGAACACGCGTCCCCAGTCCTCAGAGCGATTAAGGAGACCGGCTGTGGCGTAGTTAAGACAAAGCTGGAGGTGGGGGACTACGTCGCCGGCCACTACGTCTTTGAGCGAAAGAGCGCTTCCGACTTTGTAAACTCGATAATCGACGGGAGGCTCTTCGACCAGGCGGAGAGACTGAAGGCGTCGGGGCTGAAGCCGCTAGTTGTAATAGAGGGCGACCTCTGGGCGGAGCTGGAGTTTAGGAAGATATCTCCCAATGCCGTCTTAGGCGCACAGCTGGGTCTCTACGCCATGGGCGTGGGAGTGGTCTATGTGAGAGACGAGTCGCAGACGGGGGCTCTCGTTTGTCTGGCGGCCAAGAAGGGGCAGGGGGGCGTAAAAGTGCCAAGCGTGAAGAAGAGCGTCGACGTGAAGAGGCTTCAAATAGTCTTCCTTTCCTCGCTTCCCGGCGTAGGGCCAAGGCGAGCCGAGGAATTGCTGAGGCGGTACGGCTCGCCGTTGAACGCCCTGCTGAACTACAAGTCGTGGGACATCGACACCAAGAGACACGCCTTAATTAAGCGCGTGCTAGAGACGCCCTACGGCGACAACTCGTCGCTTGACAAATTCCTATAATCCCAACGCCACTCGAGGCCCAAGTCCAGTTTACCTAGTTGACACGGCGGGGGGCTTTCAAGCACTTTCCTAAAAGATTTGGCAAGCGGCGTAATTACTCTAGTGGTCCCAACCACGTCCACTAACGCGAAGAAGGGCTGGTACCCCATGCCCCACTCATAACCATGTAGAAAACTCCACCAAAACACGGCCACAGGCTTTACCCTCTGGAAGATGTTCGCCATGGCACATAAGTATTGAAGCCTGAGCTCCTCGTCCCTCGTCGCAATTCCAAACTCAGTGACGGCAAGCGGCGTAGGGGCCTTCACTCGGCCAAGCTCCTCAGGTTCCAGCACGTAGGTGAGAGCGAGATCCTTGAATTTTCCCACGACGTAGTAGTTTATCGCCGTGTAGTCCATTTCTCTAAACATGTCCATGTACTGCCGGTGCCCCTCCAGCGCGTACGTCACAGGTCTAAGGAGCGGAGACGCACGGATTTTCGTATATGAGAAAGTGAAAGTTGTGGGTATGCCGTACTGCTTTAACACGTCCCTAGCCTCGGCTATGGCCGCGTTTATGACAGCCTGAGCTCTTCTCCAGTGCTTGACCGCTAGGAAGCCGTAGGGGGGCAAGTCGCCCCTGATGTACGCCAAATAGGCGTATGTGTTAGGCTCGTTGAATATTAGGGCCACGTCGATGAGGTCCCCCAGCTCCCTAGCCACGAGATCCACGTAGCTGAGAAACCTCTTAGCCACCTCTCTCGACTCCCAGCCGCCCCACTTCCACACCCAGCGGGGATTAGTAAAATGGTGCAGAGTCACCCACAGCTTGAGCCCACGCGACTTGGCCGAGGAGAGATACGTCCTGAAGAGCTTTACGGTCTCTCCGTCGTACACGGCCTCCCGAGGCTCTAGGAGGCCCCACTCCACGCCGGTCCTAAAGGCGTCTAGCCCAATCCCCCGGGCTATGTCTAAGTCCTCCTCGTAGAAGAGGAAGTGTTGCGCCCCCCTTTCGTCGGGCAGATCGCAGCGGCAAAAGCCGAAGTGCTGATACGGCGAAACGGCGGCGCCTATTAACACTACCTCAGTATTAAGACGGAGGTGTTGGCCGCGATAGCGACGGCCACCGAGGTGCTGTTGTACAGAAGAGCAGAGGCACCGTAGTAGCCCCTCGAGAGGAGGATAACCATGTCGTAGTTGCTCTCCGACAGCTCTTTCACAATCTCTGAAGCGACGGTCTCCATCTCCCCCATCCTTCTGACTTTGAAGAAGTATCTCACGCCCCTCTTCGACATAAACTCGTCGACGGCCCTCTTTAGCTCTTCGGCGGAGGGGTCGTCCTCGCGGGGGGTCACGTATAGGAAGACCACCTCGGCGCCGTACCTCTCCGCGAAGTCTGACGCCACGCTGAGGACTTCCCTCAGCCTAGCGGCGCCCATGGGCGACACTGGCACTAGTATCCGCCTGAACTTGTAGGCAAGCTCGTAGTACGGCTCGTCAGGCATAGCGCTTCCCCTCAGTGAAGAGCTTAAGCGACTTGTCAGTCTTCTCTATGGACTGCCACTTGGGCAATACGCCTAGCGCGGCTCTTATGGCGTCTACATTCTCAGGCACTACTATTGACTCTTGGTGCACGCCGTACATTAGGTACAGCTCGTCCCCCCTCACAGTGACAGAGTCTCTGAAGACTGCCACCTCTGGGAAGTCGCCCCTCGGCCTCCCCAGATCTCTGGCGTATTCAATGAACTGCGCCAAGCTCTGGAAGCCCGACCCCACGTCGGCGAGGAATATACGCGGCGTTTTAGCAAAGGCCTCCAAGACCTCGTCCCGGCTCCTGGGACCGTCCAGCTCTATGTAAGCCATGTGCATGTGCATAATTGTCACAGGCACGGCCACGGCCATTGTGACTATGTCCACGTCCTTAAGCACAGTCTGCACGTCGGGCCCGTGGTGGCTCGGCACAGCGGTTGGGTTTGGAACAACGTCGTTGATGGGGCCCTTCTTGTGCTCCTTGGGGTCGGCTCCCCTCCTAGCTATGAAAATCCTAGCCTTCCTAATCCCAATCCCATTCAACAGAAGCGCGGAGAGGACGCGCGTAATGCCGGTGGTGTTGCAGCTCACAACGCGTATGTACCTCTTCCCCCTCGCCTCGTCGTAGTTGGCCAAGGCGTTGAAGCTGACCTCTGCCACATCTGCCTCCTCGCCGCCTTGGAATATGTACCTCTTATCCAGTTGCCGGTAGTACTTCTCCTTGTTCTCTCTGCCAACGTCCTCTGGAGAGGCGTCTACCACGACGTCTGAGGCCTTCACCAAGTCTTCCACAGTGCCCGCCACCTCGATGCCAGCCTTTTTGAACTTCTCCACTCTGTCGGCCGCGGTGTACACCGGGAACCCCCTGGCGGCGGCTATTTTAGCCTCGTAGTCCGGGGTCATCTTCACGACGCCCACGACCCTCATGTCGTCTTGCAACGCAACGGCGTCGGCTATCCTCTTCCCTATTGTGCCGTAGCCCACTACGCCGACCTTAATCATGGCCAAAACTTCTTCGCGGACATTAATAAGGCTTTTACCGCCGGCATCTCCTCGCCGCCGAGCGTCTGTATAAACGCGCGGCCGCCCGTGGAGACGTGGAAAGCCCTATCCAACACCCCAGCCATCTCGGCGGCCATTATGGTATGCCCACCGCCGAGGATAAGCCTCTTCTTCGCCGCGGCCCTCAACAGCTCCACGGTGCCTGTGGCAAAGACCTTGTTCTCTATATAGCCCATGGGCCCGCTGAAAATGACAATGTCGCCCTGCTCCACCACCTCCTTGAACAACAAGATTGTAGACCTCCCTATGTCCAGAGGCGCCTGAGACAGCGAGTACACGTCCACGTCAATTCTGCCTCCCCTCTCCACGGCGAAGTCCACCGGCACATGTATCTTGTTGCCGTACTTGGCCAAGAGCTGGCGCGCCCTCTCCACATGCGGCAGATACCCACCCCGCTCAACCTCCCGCCTAATCTCATCGTTCAGGAGGCCGTACTTCGCCACCGCGAACACAAACCCCACAAGGCCCCCCACAGCCACCTTTTCCACAAAGTTGTTCTTCAACAGTTGCTCCACGGCCTTCAAAGTGTCCGGTATCTTGGCGCCGCCAGCCAACAGCATCACCCCCTCGCCCCGCCTCTCAAACACGGCCCCAAGCGCCCTCAGTTCTCTCTCAAAGACGGGGCCTATACAAGACGGCAAAACCATAGGGAACCCCACCACGCTGGGCTGAGACCTGTGGGCAACGGCAAACCCGTCAAAGACGAAGTAGTGGCCGAGAGGCGCAAGCTTCTTCACCAGGTAGGTCTCCGCCTGGGCCTCAGGCACGCGCTCAATAACCTCCTCGGCCAGTAGCCTGACGTTCTCCAAGAGGAGGATTTCCCCATCCCTAAGCTCCCTTATCTGCCTCCTCGCCTCAGGGCCAGCCACGTCGTCTACAAACTTTATGGGCCTCTCCACGTACTTCTCCAGATAGGGCTTGTGCACCTCCAGAGACGTGAAGTCGTCTTGGCCCGGCCTCCCCTGGTGCGCCAAGACCACGGACTTGACCCCCGCCTCAGAGGCCAGCCTAAGCGTCTGCGCGTGGGCCCTTATCCTATAATCATCCAAGATTTTTCCATCTACAATGGGCGAATTTATATCTATTCTTATGATGACCACTTTCCCTCTTTCAAGACACTTTGACATATTTGGCAGTTTCTCTACAACTTCATTAAGTAACATGTAAGAAGGTATTATCGGGGTTAATAAGTGTTATTGACTACACTCAGTATATAGAGATATATAGTATATATATTCCACTTCCTCAACATTATTAAACAGGTGTGTAAATATGCCCATGCGCCTTGACAAATACAAAACGGCGCTAAAGCTCGTGTCCACCGAGCTGTCCAAGAGAGACATTGAACACGTGCTAATCGGCAGCGCGGTATTGCCTCTGGCATACGGCGTAGAGTACGACCCACGCGACGTCGACCTCTTCATATTAAACAAGTCAACCGTGCTAGACAACGAGATGTTCGAAGAAATAGCGAGAGAAAACGACTGGGACCTCGGCACCTCGGACCACGGCACTATATACTACGAGCTCATAGTCGGCGGAGAGTCCGTCAGAGTAGACCTCCTCGAAAACATCCTAGACATATACATACCCCCCGAGTTCTTCTCTGAGACAAGGAAAGTGGCCATAAACGGCGTCGAGGTGGCGTCCATCGGCCTTGAGGAGCTCCTGGTGCTCAAGGCGAAGATAGCCACAAAGGAGGCCGAGGAGTTCATAAACGAAGTAGCCCGCATAGTCCTCGACAAGGGCATTGGGCTAAACTACCAAAGAATAAGGGCTCTCGCGGAGCTTTTCCCAGAGGACGCCGAGGGCATCCTAAAGAGATTGAGGCGAAACGGCATCTACGTGGAATAAATTTAAATGGAGTGTAGAGAGGGCCTATGCGCGTTTTGTACATACATGCGGAGCGTTTTAGCTGGGAGTCGAGAGAGCCCGCGTTAGATATAAGAGACGAGCCGGGCTCCGGCGCCGCCGCCAACGCGCTGGTGGTGTTTGTCTCAGTGGAGCGCGGCGACTCAAGCGACGAGGAGTTTTTGCGCAGAGTGGCCCGCGATGTGGTGGAAACGGCGGAGAAGGTCAAGGCGACGGCCGTGGTGATATACCCATACGCCCACCTTTCAAACGACTTGGCCAGGCCGTATGTGGCGAAGGAGGTGGTGAACAAGCTGTACGAGGTCGTGAAGTCGGAGTTCAAGGGAGAGGTGTACAAGGCGCCCTTCGGCTACTATAAGGCCTTTGAGGTAAAGTGCCTCGGCCACCCCCTGGCAGAGCTCAGCAGGAGCTTTAAGCCTGAGGAGGCGCGGGTCGCCAAGGCGGTTGAAGAGAGGAGGGACGTATACCTCGTGTTAACCCCCGACGGGCGTGAGCACGACCCAGCGGCGTATAGCCCCGCCGACCCGGACCTCAAGGCGTTGATTGACAAGGAGGTGTTTAAGAGAGAGCTGGGCGGCGGGGAGCCGCGGTACTTGGACTACTTGCGCAAGTTTGGGTTCGAGTGGGAGCCCATGTCAGATGTGGGGCACATGCGCTATGGCCCAGAGGCCACCGTCATGATGGAGCTCGTGGAGGACTACGCATACCAAGTGGCTAAGTCGCTGGGGATCCCCGTGTTTAAGATACGCGGTACTAACATGTTCAAACTGTCGGAGAAGGCCATAGAGACGCACGCGCGGCTCTTCGGAGAGAGGTTGTACATAGTTGAGTCAGACACAGACTTGATCCTCAGATATGCCGCATGCTTTCAGCAGTTCGCCATGGCGAAGGACTGGGTGATAAGCTACCGAAATCTCCCCTTCGGCATGTTGGAAATAGCAGACTCGTACAGGCACGAGCAGCCGGGGGAGACGGTGGTGCTCTTCCGCCTAAGGAGATTCTACATGCCTGACTTGCACATTTTTACAAAAGACTTGGCAGAGGCCGTGGAGGTGAGCTACAAGGTGCACGAGGCGATATTCAGAGAAATTGGAAAACTAGGCAGAACCTACGTCTCGCTTTACAACGTGACGGAGGAGTTCTACAAGTCCCATCGCGACTACTTAGTGGAGTTGGCGAGGCGTGAGGGCAAGCCTATCCTAGTGAGAATTCTGCCTACGCAGAAGTACTACTGGGTCCTCAACGTGGAGTACCACATAGTAGACGAGCTGGGGAGGCCGAGGGAAATTGCCACGTTCCAAATTGACGTGGGAAACGCCCAGCGCTTCGGCATCAAATACGTCGACGAAAACAACCAGGTAAAATACCCAGTGATAATACACACGGCCATAATCGGCAGCGTGGAAAGGTACCTATACGCCGTCTTTGACACAATAGCAAAGGCGGAGAGAGAGGGGAAGACGCCCCGCCTCCCCACCTGGCTGGCCCCAGTCCAGGTGAGGATAATCCCCGTCGCCAGAGACAACTTAAAATTCGCAATGGAGGTGGCAGACAAGTTGGAGGAGGCGGGCATCCGCGTCGACGTAGACGACAGAGACGAGACGTTGTCAAAGCGGATTAGAGACGCGGAGACCAGTTGGGTTCCCTACGTATGCGTAGTGGGGTCTAAGGAGGAGGAGACGGGCACTCTCTCAGTGCGCATCCGCGGCGAGGGGCAGGCAAAGATGACGGCTGAGGAGCTCATAAAGAGAGTTAGAGAGGAGACCAGGGGCTACCCCACGAGGCCCTTATACCTGCCGCGGTTGCTCAGCCAGAGGCCCACCCGCGGCTGACAGCGCCAAGGCGGGTGGCTACGCTAGAGGCGCAGGGGCGGCCGCCTCACGCGATATATCATTGTGTCCGAAAAGTTTATATAGGGGTCGCTATGGCGCACGCGAAATGCAGGCGACAGCCCAGGTACAAACCCCGGTGGTTGGAAGACACGTCTACGGGGAGCTGTACGGCGTTGACGAAAGTCTCCTAAAAGACGAGGAGCGACTTAGGCGCATTGTAATAGAGGCGGCACACATCGCAAACATGCACCTAGTAGAGGTCAACTCGTGGAAGTTCAAGGGCGGCGACAAGGAGGGCGTGTCCGTAATAGCGCTAGTGCTCGAGAGCCACATAGCAATTCACACGTGGCCCGTCTACAACTTCGCCACCGTGGACGTGTATACATGCGGCGAGCACTCTGACCCAATGGCCGCCTTCCGGTACATAGTCTCCCAGCTAAACCCAAAGCGCTTCACAGTCAACTACTCCGACAGGTCTTACAAATAGCCTCTTCCTTTTTTCCCTCGTGTCTAATGTCCTCATACTCCTACTTTGGCTAAACGAAGGCGCCATCGCCGATGATATAAAAAAGAGGGCGGCCTACGTGGGCACGGCTTATACGGCGGACGCCGTGAACTATGTAGTAAAGGCACTCTACGAGCGCCTCAACTATGTAGACACAGTGGTGGTGTACGGCCCCGACTTCACGGGCGCGGGGGAGCTGATAGTCCAGACTCTACGCGGCGCCTGCACCGAGGCGGTTAGAGTGCCCTGCCACTACGTCGAGGGCTTGAACGTGGCGGTGGTAGACCTCCGCTGGAGAAGCGAACAAGACCTCAGACACGCAGTCGAAGAGGCCTATAGGCCGAGGGAGGCGCCAGCTAGGCCCAACGCGGCCATCGAAATACAGCGGCCAGAGAAGAGGATGCCCTACCTCGGGCTACACGTCCTCTACGACACAGACCTAGAAGCCCTCAGAGTCAAGGCTATCCACTACATATTAACATACGGCGTAGAGAGCCGCGACGCCTTGTACAATGTGCTGGCGCTCCACAGCGGCCACGGTGGCGTATACTCGGCGGCCCCCTGCGACATAGTCGAAGAGTGGCCCTGCGGCCTCGGAAAACACGACGTGCTAATAGCCACGCCTGCGTTTATACAAAAGCGGCACATAGGCCAAGCCCTAGCCGCCGCCCGCCTCGACGTATACAAACGAGACGTGTACGACCCACACGGCAACTTCGTCCTCTCCCCCGACGCGCTCCGCCACTACGACGCTCGGGGCGTCTTGCTCAGAGAAGTGGAAATATCCGACGAAGCGGTGAAACGCGAGGCAACAATGCTCCACCCAGACCACGCCTTCTACCTAGGCCAGGAATACGCCGCATACAAGCTCTTGAAGGACAAGTACGTCCAGGACAAATGGAAATATTAACGGGTCCACCCCCGATGGGGCGCCTCCCGACTAGGGGTGAACTCAGCAGGCATAAGGCAAGCCGAGACTGATAGCAAACGTGGCGTTAGGGAAATAACCTTTAAACCCAGACGTCGAGGAGATATATGCAACAGAAGATTAGGTCGCCTTTCGTGGTTGTGATGGGGCACGTGGATGTGGGGAAGACCCTCTTGTTGGACAAGATTAGGGGCACCTCTGTGGCGTATAGGGAGCCGGGCATGATCACGCAACATATTGGCATGAGCCTTGTCCCGTGGCCGGCTGTGGAGAAGTTCGCGGGCCCCCTCGTGGATAGGCTGAAGCTGAGGGGGAGGATCTGGATACCCGGCTTCCTCTTCATTGACACGCCGGGCCACGCCGCCTTTTCGAACTTGCGCAAGAGGGGCGGGTCAGTGGCCGACTTGGCCATACTTGTGGTAGACATTACGTCGGGTTTGGAGGACCAGGGTGTGGAGTCGCTTAAGCTTATCCAGAGCAGGGGGGTCCCCTTCGTAATTGCTGCAAATAAGCTGGACCGGATCTATGGCTGGAAGTCTGTGGAAAACCGCCCGTTTCTCTTCGCGGTTGAGGAGCAGGAGTGGCACGCGGTGGCTACGCTGGAGGAGCAGATAGGCAAGTTGATAACGCAACTCGCAAACCTCGGCATAGACGCCGACCGGTATGACAGAGTGAGAGACTTCTCGAAGCAGGTGCCGATTGTCCCCACGAGCGCGGTCACCGGCGAGGGGGTGGCCGACCTGCTCCTGGTGCTTGCTGGGGTTAGCCAGCGGTTTATACCGCGGGAGAAGCTCCAAGTCAGAGACGGCCCCGCGCGCGGCGTCGTGATGGAGGTGAAGGAGGAGAGGGGCCTCGGGGTCGTGGCCGACGTCATTTTGTACGACGGCAAGCTGAGGAAGGGCGACGTGATAGTCACGGCGGGGCTAGACGGGTCTCGGCAGGCCAAGGTGAGGATGCTCATAATGCCGAAGTCGCTGGAGGAGATGCGGGACCCCGAGGACAAGTTCATGGCTGTGCAAGAGGTGGAGGCGGCGGCGGGCGTGAGGGTAGTGGCGGAGGGGCTTGAGGGCGTGGTGGCGGGCGCCCCGCTTCTAGCCGTGTGGGACCCAAAGGACCTCCCCGAGGCGCTTAAGAGCGTGGGGGAGGAGATAGCGGAGATCAAAATAGAGTCGGACAAGGAGGGCGTAATCGTTAGAGCAGACACCTTCGGCACTCTGGAGAGCATAATACTCTTCTTAAGACAGCAGGGAGTCCCCGTCAGAAAGGCGGACGTGGGGCCGCCTACGCACAAGGACGTGGTGGAGGCGGTGCTGAGCAGGAGGAAGAACCCCGCCTACGGAGCAATCCTGGCCTTCAACGTGAAAGTGCCCCCGGAGGTGGAGACCGAGGCCCAGTCCTCTGGAGTGAAGATAATACGCGGGGAAATCCTCTACCGCATATTCGACGAGTACGTCAAGTGGTCTACCGAGGTGAAGACGAAGACCGTTGAGCAAGTGCTCTCCCAGCTCACCCGCCCCGCGAAAATCCAAATACTCCCCGGCTACGTGTTTAGGAGGAGCGACCCGGCCATAGTGGGCGTGAAAGTGTTGGCCGGAACGCTCAAGCCCGGCGTCACCTTGGCCAAAGACGGCAGAGAAGTGGGCAAGGTAATGCAGATACAGCGCCAGGGCAAACCCGTCGCAGAGGCTGTGGCAGGCGACGAGGTGGCCATATCTATACAGGGAGACGTCATAGTGGGCCGTCAGATAAAGGAGGGAGACGTGCTCTACGTCTATATCCCAGACGAGCAGGCCAGACAGTGGCTATTCCGCTACAAGCAGTACCTCAGAAAAGACGAGGTAGAGGCCTTAGAGGAGTACCTGAAGACAAGAAAGAAGTCAGCATAAATACTCTTTAACAAATCTGCCGAGCTGTTGGTCGCAGTTGGCGACGAGATATACAACACCCTCCCTCGATTGTTTTCTCGACAGTGCCGCCGCAATCTTGGGAACCATGGGGTCAACCCTCCTATGCCCGTGGGCAACTGCCACTATAAGCCCAAAGCCCTGGTAGTCAACAAGAGAGCCCCTCCTAATTGTTTCCACAGTGGCCACCAGCTGGTCTATGTCGCGTTTTCTTACGTCCTCAGCCTCTTCTACGACCATTAAAGCTCGCCATCCAACGAGTAAATAATCGGCGCGCTGCTGACCGCCCATTACCAGCAACTCGTCTAAGTCGATTCTTTCGGGCCTGCACGTGTCGCTCATTCAGCTAGAGAGTATCCTCGCCCTCTCCTCGGCGAGCTCCACGGCGACGCTTGCGAACTCATCCTCTGAGAATCCCTCCGGCCCAACATCGAGCTTTTCCACAACCGCTCTGTCCCCCTCCGCCTTGACGAGGTACGCGGCCACCGACTCGGGGCGCAACACCTCATCCTCGGCGAATCCCAAGGCCCTCGCCCTCTCGGGGGACCGCGAAAGCGCTATGAGGTCGTTCAGCCTATAGAGCATGTAGTCGCTGTGCGTCGTCAAAACCACGTGCTTACCCCTATTAACTGCCTTCGCGATAAGCCGTGCCAATGCCCCCTGGGCCCGCGGGTGTAAATGAGCCTCAGGCTCCTCTATTATTACCACGTGTGGCGGCCCTCTTGAAGAAAGCGCAATGGCTACCGTTAAAACCTCCCTTATTCCAGACGGCGCCTGTGGAAGCCTCAGCCGCTTGCCGCTCCAAGTCTTGATGTGTATAGTGTACACTCCCTCCTCGATTACAGGCTCAACAGAACATCCCATTTCTAAAAGCAGAGGCTTAACAGCGGCTAAGTCAATACTTTCCTTAGCTACCCATTCAGCTAATGCATAATATAGTTCAACGTATTGCTTATCAGGGTATGTTATAGCTATCGGGATATACGGCCTTAGAAGGGTCCGGGATATTCCAGCGCGACTATCAGGCAAAAGCGCAGAAAAGAGCTCAAGAAAGGGAAAAAGTCCGACGGGAAGGGGTAAGGGGATAAGGTGTTTGAACGGTCCACCGAGAGTTAACATTATATAAACGCTTACAAACGTGTATAGTAATTCTATAATACTAAATCTGCTTGTTCTTGTTAGTGGAACACTTATTGTAAAGCGACTTTTATCATAACTAATCGTTACTTCTCTTTGCGAAGTTTTGATCTCGCTTATAAATTCATCAATAGATGGTCCTTTTATAGAAACATCTACATTTTTTCCATTGATAGTAGTTTCTATCGAAGTCCTCTCCCCCTTAAGCGTTATTGTTGCGTGGTTTGCTCCCTCTCTAACTAATTCGTCTAGATCGAATGTGAAGACTTTCTTAAGTGCCTCCTCTACGCTTGGTGCAAGAGCTTTGGGCAATACATAGATTGCTATGTTCATAAGTTCCATAAGCTCTTCTTTAAAGTCGTCACCACGCTTAGCTTTCTCAATTACAGCTTCCAGCGCCTTGTTGCCCCCAGCATCAACGATAGCTTTTTCAAGTCTTGTTGGACGTGGGATAGCCAGGGTCAGCGCCCATATGAGATATGCCAACATGGACTTCCCCACGCTGTTTCTACCAATGAAGACAGTCAAGGGCTTGAGCTCTACCTCAGCCTCCCCGAAGGGTCCAAAGTCTTTTACAACAAGCCTTACCACAATGCATTGTTTGCCAGAACGTAAAATAATTTACTAAACGGCGACACCGGGGACGAGCAAGCTTCGATGGAGAATAGGAGGGGTATGCGGGGGGTGGGATTTGAACCCACGTAGGCCTACGCCACAGGGTCTTGAGCCCTGCCCCTTTGGCCTGGCTCGGGCACCCCCGCCGATAGTGAATACACACGGGGTTTTAAGCTTTCTCGCCGTAGTGAGGCGCTGTTAGTTGGCGTCAGCCTGCGCATATAGACGTCTATGTTGTTGTAGCCTCTTTATGTGCTTCAGGCCGTTTCTGAGAATTATTGTGCCGTAACTTCATCTGGATAGGGCCATGGACGATGCGGAGATTATTAGGGCTATTGAGAATGCCATATGAGGTTGACGGCCGCTATGAGCTCGCCGAGGCGGCGAGGCGCGCAGTGAGGCAGATACCGTGGATGCGTTGGCCGCGGCTTGGGGGCCCAAGTCTCTCGACAAGGTGAGGGAGAAGCTTGAGAGCTGGGTTTTCTATCTCGCTGTGGTTGAGTCGATGCGCCATTTAGGGAGAGGGCGGCTGGGCGAGAGGTTGCAAAAGTTTTAACTTCACAATCCCTCTTTTCTGTGCTTAGGCTTCCGCCTAGGGTTAAGGTGTTGGAGGCGCTGGGGGCGTTAGCGGATGGGAGAGTTAAGAGGGTGGGGGAGGGGGTGTGTGAGGTGGTGTCGTCGGAGGGGGATAGGGTGTACCACGTGGCTGTGAGGGGGGTGTATGTGAGTAGTGATGACAATGGGACTGTGTATAGGGGGTATGTGGGGTATCCCATTATCGCCTGTCTCATGGCTGAGGGCAGACTGCCGATGGATTGGGAGCTGGCGGAGCGGCTCAGGGGCGTGCCGTGGAGGAAGTTGAACGAGTTGTACAAGAGGTATGACGAGGTGGTTAAACACGTCTACGCAGAGCGGCGTATTGACAGATCTAGGGCCGAGCGTTACATATCTACGGTGTTGGAGCAGTTGGCCAAGATGGGCCTACGCCGTGAGGGTCCTTGAGATATTCGCCTCGTTGCAGGGGGAGGGCGTCAACTTGGGCAAGCCGGCAGTCTTCGTGAGGCTGGCCGGATGTCCCATTAGGTGCGTGTACTGCGACACGGAGTACTCTTGGGACTTCAACGGGGGCGTCGAGATGTCGCCGGGGGAGGCCGTGCGGCGCGCCGAGGAGCTGGGGGTGAGGGGCCACGTGGTGGTGACTGGGGGCGAGCCGCTTGTGTGGATGCGGAGGGGCCTCGAGGAGCTTGTCTGTGGGCTGAGGCGGCTTGGGGCGGTGGAGGTTGAGACCAGCGGAGTATACGCGCCTACGCCCGAGCTAGACGCATGTGCGGACTTCTACGACGTGTCTCCCAAGTTGTCTAACGCCGGGGTGAAGGCCCCCCTGAGCCCCTTCTACCCCAAGAGCCCCAAGGTGTGGTTTAAATTCGTAGTGGCGGACGTGGCCGACGTGGAGGAGGCCCTGGCCTACGTAAGGGAGAGGGGGATCCCCCTAGACAGAGTTATGCTAATGCCCATGTCGAAGACGCCGGAGGAGCACGCCGAGGTCCTCAGGAGGATCTGGGACGCGGCAGTGAGGGCAGGCCTTAGGGTAACCCCGAGGCTCCACATAGTGGCGTGGGGAAACGCGAGGGGCAAGTGAGGCGGCTTACGAAGCCTACTCCCCGCGGGGCCCCGCCCTTAGGCCGAATTGGTTCGCTGTTTTCTACGGCGAATTTCCGCCGAGTCGGCGGCGCCTTTAACTAAACGGCGCGCCGTGGTTAAAAGCGGGGATTCAAAGGCTGTACATAAATGTATTTAGATTGTTCAAATAGGCGCCGTTGTGCCTGCCCAGTGGTGGCAGTTGGGTCTGGAGAATGCGCGTGTTTCGGTAAACTCCACATCACTCCCACGCTGTCTACATCGTTTTTAAACTGTCGTCTGTCACGCGGTGATATGCACCCACGCTCTAACTTGGGGGAATTGGCCAAATTTTACGTGGAGGGGGCGAGACTGACGGTAAAGCAAACGTCCCATTTCCTGGGAAACTCATCGGGGGAGGGGATGATGAGAGGGAACTAAGGGGACAGATGCCCGTTGACCTGCTCACTGACTCTCCCCTCCCCCTCTTTCTAGTAAACTCTTTGTGGGTTTAGATAAACTTTTCTCCGCCGACCCGATACTCTACTATTCATGACTCTGAACTTTCATGAGTTGGTAGTCGCTCCTGGCGGCGGTTGTGTGCTGATTAAAGTTTCGGTAACCTCCTTTAGCCAGACGTTGCATAACTTCGGCGATAGACTGGCGAAAAGGTAGGAGGGTACATATATGGCGTAGTTAAAACGAGCGAGCTTGTTGCAGGCGCATATAGCCCAGGCATGCTGAACAAGAATCGGCTTAGAGATGCGCTCTACGTTGAGATACCCACCTTTATTGCCTATGAGCAACGCGAGAAGTCGGTAAAAGAGCTGTTGAACATACTGGCCGCCGCTATGTCATATACCCCCTGCCCCTTTTCGCTAGGTGCATCGCCGAAGTTGGGCAACTCTGGCCGGAGGAGGCCGCCGAGGCTAGAAATTGGCGCACAGCCGCCAGGGGCGACTGTCAACTCGTGAATGTTCAGAGTCATGAATAGTAGAATATCAGGTCGGCGGGAAAAATTTTTCTAAGCCTACAAATAGTTTATATGGAGAGGGGGAGGGGAGTGTCAGCTAGCATGGGTTCGGGCAGGAGCCCTTGCCAATCCGCTCATCATTCCCTCCCCCAATGAATTTTCCCATGACGTATAAGAGCAACCACACTTGCCCACTTCCTCCTCTCTCCATGGAAAACTTGGCCAACTTCCTCGGCCTGAAACACAGATGTATACCACCACGTGACAGACGTCGGTTTAAAAGCGAGTGTAGACAGTGTGGAAGCGAGGGGGGTCGCTGAATCTTATGTCTTCCTCAAGTTCAACTGTCACCAGTGGGCAGGGGCGGCTCCAGCTGTAGCGCGCCGTGTCAATTTGAATGATGTTCGTTTTTGTATCGCTCTTGAACCTCCGCTCTTAACCACGGCGCGCAGGCAAATTGAAGATACTGCCAATCGGCGGGATCCGCCGTGGGGAACGGCGAAGGTCTTCGGCTTAAAGGCGGGGTCCTTCGGTGAACCGGCTCTTAGAGTTTGATTAAAAGTGCAAAACTTATCAAGTCGCTCTTGTAATACGGTCTGTGAAGCTGCACGTGTGGCTCACCGTTGCCTCGGTAGTGCTCGGCGTGTTGCAGGTAGGTGCGCAGTACGTATGCGCCACTGCGGGCGAGCTTGGCGTTGCTGGGCGTAGCCCGCTGGTGCAGTTCATGGTGTGGGACGGCGGCTGGAAGCCCGTGGAGGCCTACGTGGAGGGCGTAGATGCCCTCTTTGTGCCAGCCCCCCTTGCCCGCGGCAACGAGGCGGCGATTTCGCTGGTCGCACAGAGGGGCGTCCTGCCCCCCGGCGTCTTGAAAAACGAGACCTTGATATGCTTCAAGCCGGGCAGTGGAATTCCCAAGTTGCCCCGGGACACGCCCCGTGGACTACTCGTCGTGTACAAGGCGGGGGGCGCGGAAGGCCACGTGCTAATCGTCGACGTAGCCGACGTAGACAGGCCAGCACAGCCGCTGGCTGCCGCCGCACTTCCCAAGAACTTCACCAAGGTCCAGGTGGTGGAGAGACAGTGGGTTGGGAGCCCCGCGGGCCGCGCCGTGGAGCTAGCCCAGGTGGGCGCCTTGCCCTCTCCCATCTCCTACGCGGCCTCGTTCAGCCTAAGAAGCTTCTTCGGCGCGCAACTGTCGCCCGGCGAATTGAGGTGTAGCTACTTTGACGTCCCCAGCGAGACCAGCTACGTGGCAGTCTACTTTAGGCCGGGGACGGACCCAGGCACCTACTACTACGAGGTTAAGAGAAACGGGACACTGGCGTCAAGCGGAGTTATCTCCTACACTGGCGGCCCGTTTGGGACAGCTCTGTGGGCCAGCGAAACCGGCGGCAGAGCCACCTACCAGCTCTGCATCCAGAACAAAGACAACGTCACGCGGTCCGTCTCGGCGACGGTATACCTCTACGTGAGAAACCAGCTAAACATCATCAGAGACGACGCGTATTATACCAACGTCATAGATGTCGACATGTCCACGTCTCAGCGGAGGAACTACCGCATGTCTAATACGTATTTGTACTTCCCCGGCTACGTGGACATAGACGCGGCGAGCGTCATACAGATCTACGTCTCAGCCCTCTTGAACCCAGAGGCTGTGCGCAAGGACTCCCAGGGCAGGTACTACATCGACGTGTACTGGGGACAGCTCTATATGGGCAGGCTGTATGGCATATCCACCGCCAGCGGCGTCAAGTTCGATGGAGTTTTAACAGTCCCAGCGTTCCTACACTGGATAATTACAAACACGCGGGGGTACGGCGGCACGATATCGATAGGCCCCTTCAACTACCCAGCCTACCCAGTTAAGGGCAGTGCACGAGTAGATGTCTTTGTGGAGAGGCCCGTGGAGCTGGCCAACGCCAGCTCTGCCGTGTTGATCCATTATGCGACTGTAAGGCTCAGAGCTGACGCATCCTATCACGATGTAATGCCGTGGTCCAGCGGCTTCAAAGGCGTCTCTTTTAAGACTAGAGTGGAATTTGTATTCAGCGGCTCAGCTGGTCATAAACTTGTAGTATCAATAAATCCATACAAGTGGAATAATGTTGAAAATGATATAAGGTATAGAAGAATTACTATTAATATAACAGGTATAGATTATTATGGTAACCCTGTGAAGTTTAGCGCTGGCGGCCAGTTCGACTTAAATGCTCAAAGTACCACAGGCCAGTTGGCGAGGCTGATTGAGTGGGCATCCATAATTCTGCAAGGTCTCGATCTAGGAAAGGCCGTCGTAGATTATCTTGCAAAGGCTCCCTCGTCGTTTCCCACCGTCTCCTTCATAACTATTGCACTAGACGCCTATGTCAATGCCATACAAGAAAAAGGCACTGTGCAGATTTCGCCAGATGGCACTATTATGAAGATCGGCGTATATACAGGGTATTTGTTCAACATTCCACTTTACCTACTGTTTTTCTTGCGTTTTCCCGTGCCCGATCTGCTTCCGCCGTCTGTGATTTCATGGTTTTCTGCCTACTACTTGGCGCACGGCCGCCGCATTTTTCCGCCGGCCCTCTACCTTGCGGCGTTTGCCTCCTCTCTCTTAGATTCGTTGTATTTTGGCCCCCGCGTTGGATCGCTGGCCTCGCCTGTGGTGTTGCTGGCGGCGCTGGCTTTGGCCGTGCTTTACGCGGCTACTTTTGCGAGGGGCTTTGGGCAGAGGGTGGCCTCTGTGGTGCTCCTCGTATTAGCCGTGGCGGTGGGCCACGTCCTCGTGGTGGCGGCGGCTGTGGCGTGGCGAGCCCTGGCGCCTCCGCTGGGCTTTCTGCCCCTGCCCGAGCCCCTGGACCTCCCCCTCTATCTGTTGGCCTTCGCGGTGTTCTACCTCGTCCATTATAAAGGCCTGGGTTACCTACACAGGTGGTGTGAAAGCCGCAGGGTGAGAGGCGCCTAGGCGCACAGCGCTGGCCGCCTAAGACGGCGCCAGAGGAGGTCGCCATCTGCCGACATGTGCTACGTCTCTAGCCCAGCACGGCTGGGGCTTCTGCCCCGCCTACACGACACGTTGATTGAAAAACTGTATCGACGCAACGCCGCCGATCCGCCGACGCGTTTGCCTAAGCGTCTCAATTCCTTTACTTTAGTCACAAACTAGTGGGCTCTTGGACTGTGTCTAAGAACTGCGTCTCTGGTTGTCGATAGCGCTTCTTAGAGAGCCGCTGTTCATGGACGTGTCTGGCTAATGCGAGGTGCTTCTAGCCGCCCTGGCGTGTGGCCGATTCCAAGCCCCTCGGGGAGATAAAATATTTACCCCTCTCCTTCTCCTCCATGGCTCGCACCAAGGCGGAGAGACTGCGCGACGCCATTGAGATGCTTGAGACGGCTGTGGAGGAGAGGGATTGTAGCCTCGTGGAGGATGCGCTAGAGGAGCTACGCGCGTTGCTTGAGGAGCTGGAGGAGTGATGCTCGTCGACTTGCACGAGGATATTGCACACTATTTTCTCACCTCTCTCAACCCCCCTCCGTTTCACGAGGACGCGGAGGGAAGGCAGAGCGACTTGCCTAAGCTGAGGAGGGCGGGCGCCGATGTGGTAGTCGCCGCGGTGTTCCCCTTTGTCCACGTCTACGATAGGTGGGCCGCCGCGTCTCAAGTGGCGCTGGAGGGGGTGAAGGTGTACTACTCCCTCGCCGAGAGATACGGCGTGAGGATAGTGGAGCGCGCAAGCGACCTCTGGGCCCCCGCGCTTAAGTTCATGCTGGCGCTGGAGGGCGCAGACGTGTTAAACGACGTTGGCGACCTCAAGCTGTTTTATAGGCTGGGCATACGCGTCTTGGGGATTACGTGGAATTTAGACAACAAGTGGGGCCACTCTTGCTACGCCAAGCGTGACGGAGGCTTGACCGCCAGCGGCGAGGAGCTCGTCGCCGAGGCCGAGAGGCTGGGAGTGGTCATAGACCTCGCCCATGCCAGCCGCCGCACGGCTTTAGACGTCTTGGCCATGGCCAAGAGGCCTGTGATAATAAGCCACGCCAACGTAAAAGCCGTCCACGACCACCCGCGCAACGTCGACGACGAGGTGTTAAAGGCCTTGGCGGACAACGGCGGGGTAATAGGCCTCACACTGATCCCCTCCACTATCTCCCCCTCCCCCTCTCTCAACCACTTGGTAAAGCACTTCAAGTACGTGAGGGAGAAGTTTGGGGTGGAGGTACTCGCCGTGGGGACAGACTTCCTTGGCATTTCCTCGGCGCCTCCTGGGCTGGAGACTGTGGACAAGGTAGCTGTTTTGGCCAAGGCGCTTGTGGAGGTCGGCTTTTCCAAAGAGGAGGTAGAGGCCGTGTTTTGGAGAAACGCGCTACAAGTCTTTAAGAGGGCCTTATAACTTATAAGGTTGAAACGGCTTTGGTGCATGGGTCTCGGCGATGTGCTCTTGGTCCTCCACGTTTTAGGCATCGTCGGGTGGGCGGGCCTCACCACGGGGGCATATTTCGTGCTGAGGGAGTGGCGCCCCCGCGAAGTGCCTAAGTCCTATCAAAGGCTTGTCCACCTAGAGGCCGCGGCGGGCGCCTTGGTCTTCGCCACGGGGGTGGCCATGGCGGTGTACCTCTACGGCTTCCCCAAGTCCCCCCTGTGGATACACTGGGCTCTGGGGATCGCGATAGTGGTGGGCCTGCTGGAGGTCTTCCACGTCTATGCCGTCCGTCGGTGGCCTCTTGAGCGATATGTGAGACTTGCGAACCGCCTAGTGCCCGTGTGGGCGGCTGTCTTAGTTTTAATGCTCTGGCTGATGGTGGCTAAGCCGTTTTAGCCCCGCGCCACCTTTGCCCTGGCCTTTTTCAAGGCCAGTTCTACCTCCTCCGCGGAGGCCCCCAGCCAGTTGGCCTCCCTCAGCGCCTCGGGGGAAATTTCAATTGTGCCGTCTGGCCCCCTCTGCCCCCTCTTCTGTATCTCCCACATAAGCCTGTACACCCTGTCCCGCTTCGCCTGCACGGCTAGAATGGCCTCCTCGAGGGACTGCCCCGCGAGGGTTCTCAGCACTATTTCTGCAACTTTGTTAATCCGGTCGGGCACCCCCACGGTGGACCCCCTGAGCTCTATGCGGCACCTCTTCTCTACGCCTATGAGCTCCGCCAGCCGCCTTGTGCCAGACTTCACCACGTGTTCCTTGTCCACAATGCCGCCGATGATGAACTCTACATGGCTCCGGGCGACCTCCTCTGTGAATAGGCAGGGGCCCTCGGGGTCTAAAACCACAGGCGACTGGAGAGGCGGCATGTCTTCCACAATGCGCATCTTGTGAACCATGCCCCTCGCGTGTAGCTCCAATAGCCTCACAAACTCCGCCGGGGCGTGGGTAATCCACAGATTGCCATCCCAGAGCACCCCCCTCACCACCCCCAGCGTTGCCAAGATCTGTTCCACAAGCTCGTGTTTTTCGCCAGGCGTGTGTTCGTCCCACAGAGAGAGGTCTATCACTATGCGCGGCGCCTCTGGCAGAGACACATCCACGTTGATCGGCTCGGCGCACTGCTTGGCAAGAGTCCACGGACACTCGGCGCCGCCGCCCGCGCGGAGAAGCTCCACGCCGCTCCACACCCCAAGGGGGGAGCCCCTGCACGGCGACTTGCACACGTGGTACTTCCCAATGGCCACCCCCACTGCCACGCACTGCGCCAGCTCCCCCCTACACTTAAAGTGGCGTGGGATACAGAGGCAGGAAACGCCCTGTGAGGCCAGTGCGTCGAAGAAAATACGCCAGAGGGGAGTCAAGTGGGGGTCGCGGGGGGAATCCGCGGCTAGACCCACCAGTACTTTTCCCTCAGCGCCTTGGCGGCCTTTACCATTACTTTGAGCTTCTCCAGCGCCACTGCCCTTGGGAAGGCCCTGTACATGCCTGGGGCGAAGCCACAGTCCGGATTTAGCCAAATCCGCGTGGGGTCTACGTACTTCGCGACTCTCTCCACGTGGGCCACGACCTCTTCCACTGTTTCAACTCTCTTGGGGTCTCTCACGTCTATCGAGCCTAGACCTATCTCTTTGTCGCTTGGCAGTATCTTGGCGAATTCCTCGGGGTTGCCCATCCTCGGGTGCTTGTACTCAACGACGTATTGCCGCACCTTAATGTCGAAGATCTGCGGCGCCAGCCTCTCATAGCCCACCACTGGGGAGTCCTCAGTGGGCCACCTGTCGAGGTGCATCCCCAGCCTCACCGACGTGCCGTAGCCCTGCACCACCTCGTTTACCAAGTCAACGGCGAGCTGGATCTCGTCTCTGAGGCCTCTGTACCGCTGTCCATAGAGCTCGGAGGCCACTTGCTTGTACCTATCCGGCTTGTCGGGCTCCGCCTCTATTAAGTCCCCCAACATTGGCTCGTCCAGCTGTATAAACGCCACGCCTTTGTCGATGAGGCGCGCGATCTCTCTCCGAAG
Organism: Pyrobaculum calidifontis JCM 11548; assembly: GCF_000015805.1. Taxonomy (NCBI): domain Archaea; kingdom Thermoproteati; phylum Thermoproteota; class Thermoprotei; order Thermoproteales; family Thermoproteaceae; genus Pyrobaculum; species Pyrobaculum calidifontis. The sequence continues at coordinate 612,077 of NC_009073.1, forward strand.
CACCTTGGCGTAGGCCTCTGCGGCGTCTTCGGGCCGCGGGTAGTAAGGCGCAGAGATCTTGTGGTGCCAAGCCTCCCACATTATCAAGTAGGGGGACGGGAGGGTGACCTTGAGAGGCCTCGTGGCGACCTTCTTGGCGTACTCCACCTCGTCCACGGCTATGATGCTGTCCTCTATGTACCCCGCGATCACGGGTCTCCACAGGGTGAGAGGCGCCTTGTACTTCTTCATTATCTCCTTTGCGTTTGGATGTAGCTCCTCCACGCGGACGATCTTAAACCCCCTGAGCTTCTGTCCCACAAAGGCTACGAAGGAGGTCCTCCTCTGCTCCCCGTCGGTTATCACGTCTAGCCCAGCCTCCTCCTGGTCTCTAATGGCGAGCTTCACGGCGTCGTCTAGGTACTGGGAGAAGGTCTGCTGGTCTAACTGCCCCTTTTCAAATTTTTCAAACGCCTCGATTAGCCAGCTGGGCCTCGGCCACGACCCCACTACCGACGTTATAAACGCCCGTGGCAGAGACATAGGGGCAAGTAAACCCCCCTTTAAAAACTCTACACGGCCTTCGCGCTCGCCCCCCGGCCGATTAGCCCACAGTCGTATCAATGTTAATATAGGGGAGATGAAGTAGCGTCTATGTCTGTGGGTGGGAAAAGATTAGAAAACGTGTACCTAGTGGCATTTGCAAGAACGGCTTTTACAAGGTTCTCGCGGAAGGAGCCTCAGAAAGACGACTTCTGGGACCTAAGGCCGGAGGAGATAGCCGCAGTCCCTGTCAGGGCAATCCTCGAGAGGACTGGCGTAAAGCCCGAGGCGGTGGAGGACCTGCTTACCGGCACCGCGCTTCCGGTGGGCGAGCAGTGGCTCTACGGCGGCCGCCACGTCGTCTTTGCCGCAAAACTTCCCTACACAATACCTGCGGCCCATATAGATCGACAGTGCGCGAGTTCCATAACCACGGTGGCCATGGGCGCCATGGAGGTGGCCTCAGGCATGGCCGACGTGGTTATCGCCGGCGGAGTAGAGAAGATGTCTAAGACCCCCATGTATGAGAATCCCCACATCGAGATAAACCCCAAGTTTCTCACCGACGAGGAGTATGTCCACTTGTACAACCTCCACATTGGATACGTCATGGGCCTGACCGCGGAGAGGCTCGCCGAGGTGTCTGGCATTAAGCGCGAGGAAATGGATGCCTGGTCTCTAAGGAGCCACAAGAGGGCTGCAGAGGCCTACGAAAAGGGGTACTTCAAGGAGGAGATAGTGCCAGTGGCCGTGGAGAAAGAGGGGCAGAAAAAGGTGGTTGACAGAGACCAGGCTGTTAGGCCGGACACCACTCTAGAGGCCTTGGCCAAGCTGCCGCCTGCCTTTAAGCCAGACGGCGTAATAACCGCCGGCAACTCCTCGCCGCTTAACTCGGGGGCGGCCTACGTAATGTTAGCCTCAGGCGAGGCTGTTAAGAAGTACGGCCTCCAACCCTTGGCAAAGGTGAGAGCAGTGGCCTTTGCCGGCGTTCCCCCAGAGGTTATGGGCATGGGCCCCGTCCCCGCGTCTAGGAAGGCCCTTGAAAAGGCAGGCCTCACGGTGAAGCAGATAGGCAGGTGGGAGATCAATGAGGCCTTTGCCGTGGTGACTCTCTACGCGATAAAGGAGCTGGGCATAGACCCGGAGCTTGTGAACACAAGGGGCGGCGCCATCGCCATCGGCCACCCGCTGGGGGCAACTGGCGCAAGGATAATAGGGACGCTCGCGAGGCAGCTACAGCTCGACGGCGTGGACTACGGAGTGGCGACCCTCTGCGTAGGCGGAGGCCAAGGCGCCGCCGTTGTGCTAGAAAGAGTTTAAAAACAACTTATTTCCTCCTCATATGCGTCTTTTGGCGGCGGTCCTACTGCTGGCAATAGCAGCTTTTTCCGTCACAATTGTAACAAGGGCCGACCAAGCCTCAATTGACAGAGCGTTGCCAGTGCTACAGCGGTATTTCCCCGATGTGAAAATAGTACCGGCGGACCCCACCCAGTGGAGGGCCCTTATTGACCGAGGGGGCGTGGACTTCCTGTGGGCAGGCGCGCCGGTTTTATACGAGGTTTTACTGAAGGAGGGGCGGCTGGCGCCTATGCCCAATGTCCCCGAGCTACAAGCGTTGCCGGACAAGGTGGGCAACATACCGCTCAAGAGGGTGGTAAACGGTAGCGTGTACTACGTGGTATACGGCTTGTTGGGCTACGTAATTGGCTACAACCAGGAGGCGCTCAAGAGGGCCGGCTTAGAGCCTGTGTGTAGCTGGAGCGGCTTCTCCTCTCCCAAGCTTGTCCAATACTACCTCCAGACAGGGAGCCGCCCCGTGGCCTTGGCGAAGCCCACTAAGTCTACCTCGACTGCGGCTATGATGCAGCTTGTGACAGAGATATACGGGTGGGAGGAGGGCTGGCGCTACCTAACGGCGATGGCGGCTGTGGCTAGGTTTGTGGACTCCAGCGGCGCCGTGCGCGACGCCGTGAAGCGAGGAGAGGCCCTCTTCGGCCCCATGGTGGACTACTATGTCTTCATCGCGGGGCTGGGCTACTGTGTGCCAGAGGACGGCACAGACATACTGTTTGACCCAATTGCGGTCCCCAAGGGCGCCAACATGACCGCGGCGGCTGTTTTGACAAGAGTCTTTCTCACAGACATTGAGAAGACTCTTGTAGATCGCTACATAATCCCCGGCAACCCCGCCGTGTTAGACTCTCCAGATGTAAATCAGACAAAGGCGGCGGTGTTAAAGAGGCACCTAGAGTTGCTTAAGTCGAAGGTAAAGGCTGTGCCGCCTGAAAAGTCGGCTTCGTTCTACTACTCCTTCATCTACTACTACGAGGCCACCCTAGTTGACTTGCAAGACGTCTTAACAGACGTGTGGACGAAGGTGGTTAAGGCGTACCTCGCCGGCAACATCACGCGGCAGCAGTTCGAAGAGCTGTTGAGTCTCCTCGCCGCGCCGGTCAACTTCACAGACCCAGCCACGGGGGAGCGGCTCAAGTTTACATACGACGTAGCGGTGAAGCTCAATGACAAGGTGGGGTCAGACCCCACTTACAGAGACCTAGTGTATCAAGCCTGGAGAGAAGCCGCCAGGGCCAAGTACAGAGAGGTAGAACGCCGGCTCGAGAGCTACCTCGCCTCCAAGCCCGCCGGCGGGGCCCCCTCGGCCGCCTTGCTCACGGCCGCCGCGGTCGGCGCCTTTGCAGTTGCAGTGGGGGCTTACCTACTAATGAGGCGGAGGGCGGGCTAGACACCCAGTAGGTCTAGCAGCCACTTCCACTGGCTGTAGGACTCCAACAGTTTTAACCCCTCGGCCGAGATACAGAAAGTCCCCGCGTTTTCCCTCACTAGCCCCCTCGCCACGAGTGCCTCGAGGATTTTAACCATTCTGTCGTAGGCCAGGTTGGCCTCTGTGGCTATCCTAGTCGGCGGCTTACACTCAGCCTTGACTGTCTCGAGGATGTCTATCACAATCTCAAGCCTACTTCTCCTTCTTTTCCTGGCCATATGCCAAGCCCAGCGCTAGGAAGAGCGCGGTGAGAGATCTAAACACCACGTCTTGGAAGGCGAAGAGCGGCGTCATAATAGACGCCGCGAAGAAGATAAAGGCGATGGAAATCCACGGGGCTACCCCCCTCTCCAAGCTCCTCAACAGTGTGACCACGGCGATGTACAGAGAGAGGGCCACGTTGACGGGTAGGAGGAATAGGAGCAACGGCACTGCGGCGTAGAGGCTGGTGGGCGTCACGGCAATGGCCAAGGGGACGAGGGCGGCCAGCTGAAGCAGAAGTAAAACTGCGCGGAGGCCAGCCGCTTGATGGATCACAAATCTCCACGGGGCCTGGCCTGCGGCTAGCCTCAGGAGGAAATCTGCCACTGCCTCAACGGCGAGGGACACGGCGAGCATCAGCATGCCGAAGGAGTACAGCGACAGCCTCCAGTCGGCCAAGCTCCTCCACGCCCTAAGAGTGAGGTAGCCTATGTACAACGCCAGCGCCACTATGATTAAGTCTGGGATAAAGATCATTCGTATTTCAACGCCTGCACTAAGTCGATCCTGCTTCCCCGCACTGCTGGCACCAAGGCGCCGAGGAGGTTGACTGCTACCACCAACGCCGCCGTCCCGGCCAAAATCACTGGGTCTAAGACAAGCGAACTTATCTGGAATGCGCCTCCGCCGAAGCCCGGAGGCCCGCCTGGTGCCCCCCTCTGCCCTCCCCCGGCGCTTGTGGCCCCGTTGCCGAACAGCAGAGAGAGGCCGGCTTGAGACACTGGAATTAGCAGAATTGCGCCTATGGCCACGCCTATTGCGGCTATTATGAGCGCCTCGCCGAGGAACATGAGGGTGATGTGCCTCCTCTTGAACCCCACAGCCCTCATGATGCCGATCTCCTTAGTCCTCTGCACCACGTTTATGCTCATGGTGTCGTAAAGCCAAAGCGCGGTGATAACAGTGCTGACCCCAGCCAACATGCCCATGAAGAGTTGAAACGCTGTGAGGTAGGTATTCACCGTCTGGAGTATTGCCTGGGGAGAAATCACGTCCACATTGGGGTAATTTGCCCTTATTTCATTGGCCACGGAGTCCACAAGCGACGGGTCTCTCGCCAGCACTATTACCACGTTGTAGCTAGTTATGCCCGTCAGCTGGCGGAATGTTGAGAGGTCCATAATAACGCCGCGGGACGTGTCGAAAAACCCCACGCTACCCGTGGCCAAGATCCCCGAGGCCGCAATTGTGGTAGACCTCCGCCCAACGCTTAAAGAAAGCGGAGACCCCACCAATACTCTTTGTTGCCCCGTGGATCTGTCGAAGGCCACGTAGTAGCCCACCAAGGCGAAGTTGGAGCCGACGAACATAGTCCCGTCGTAGAGCGCGGTGGAGGGAAGCACGCGCTGGAGGTCGGCTGGGTTTACGCCGTAGACGGTGACGGGTATGGGGCTGTTGCTGCCGGGCACTCTCACGACTCCCCTGGTGGAGGCCAGAGGAACCACCGCGTCTACTCCCTGTATCCCCGCCAGGACCCCCACGTCGGCGTCGGTGAACTGGGAACCTGTGACAAACAGCGTGTTAGCGCCGAAGTTAGACGTGAAGAAGCGTGTGGTATAGTCCTTGAACGTCTGGCCTGTCAAGAGGGCGTAGCTAAGCGCCGTGAAGGCTATGACTATTCCAACAATAGCGCCGATGGTTCTGCCCTTCCTCTCCCACAGCGCCTGCCACGCCAGCCTTAACATCTCTGCGTACATGTGCGCCTCGTTGTTCCTAGATAAAAATTATAACTCACCTCAGGTGAGCATAGCTTATAATAACCCCTCAAAAGCCAGGGCATGAAAAAGTGGTTAATACTCGCGGCACTTCTAGCGGCGCTGGCCTATTCCCAGGCCGTCGTATTTACGCCTAAGGTGGACTACCTATTCCTCGGAGCTCAGTGGGTACAGGTGCCGAAGTTTCCAGGCGATGTCGGAGTAATCTCGCTGTCCTTCTACCTGGCTGACCAATATGTCGACGTGTCTATTAGCCTCAGCCCCCAGTGTCCCTATCTCACCGCACTTGGAAGCGCCCAGATGCCCACCGCGGGACCCGGAGTGGTCACTGCGACGCTGAAGGTCATGGCCACGGCGCTGAACGCCACCTGTCCCACAAACGTCTACCTAAAGGCCACCTACAAGGCGTCTGGCTCCACTCTCACAAACGGCATCGAGAAGCTTGAGTACGTCTCCGTGTACATACCGCCGTACCCCACGGCGCAGGTATACGCAGAAGGCGCCGCCTACGTGGGCCTGCCCTCCACTGTAAAGCTCGTTGTGGTGTCTCCCTACCTCTTGACGGGAGCTGTGTCTGTGCAAGGCCAGGGTGCGCGCGTCGTTGCGCCCACGGGCCCCGTAGTTGTTAACTCTACCAGGGCGGAGATACCCGCGACTCTTATCGCCGACTCCTACACGGCCGCCCTCGCAGTAGTCATCAACAGTAGAGACTGGCTGGGGAACCCCGTCACGTTGACGTACACAGTGCCCATCTCCGCCGCGCCGCCCCCGCCCGCCGTGGTGTCCATAAGCCCCACAATGCTCTCGGCGAATAAGTACAACGCGGTGAACATAACAGTGGCGTTGCCCATACGCGCCAACGGCACAGCCACGGCGACAGTGGCCGGAGGCATAATGCCGCAGTCCGCCGTGACCTTCCCCATAGTAAACGGCGTGGGGAAGGCCACCGTCTCCGTCTACCCCACGGCAAGCGTAGTGACGTTCAACGTGGTGGCCACCTACCAAGCGGCTGGGGTAGCCCGGACTGAGCAAGTCGCCGCCTCGGCGGCGGTGCAACAGACCTTCGGCGGCCTCTCAAGGCTACAGGTGGCGCCGAGCAAGCTGATAGCGGGCATAGCCAACAACGTGACGTTGGTGGTGCAGGCCCCCGGCCCCTTCAACGTCTCAGTGACTGTGACCGGCGCGGCGTCGGACAAGCCCTCCCCCTACTACTTCGGCGGAGTAGACAAGGCCACGGCTAACCTCCTCTTAACCCCGCTTTCCACTCAGCCCGTCTCTCTCACAGTGTACGTCTACCACAGCGCCGGTGTCGACCAGTACGTGGTCAATCTGCCCGTGGTGTCCTCCAGCATTTTTACCGTCTTGCCCACCCCCAGCGTTGTTAAAAGCGGCGGCAATCGCACAGTCACTATTACGGTGATTAACAGCGGCGATGTGGCTATACAAAAGGCAGTCGTGGCGGTGTCCCCCGCCTCGCCCTCCGTGGTGGCCTCCACTTACACGTACCAGTTGGGCAGACTCGCCCCCCTTGACAGCGCCCAGTTGCCCATCTCCTTCATTGTGCCAGCCACCTTCAGCGGCGCCATAGCCTTCACCTACACCATAACTTACACCACTGAGCTGGGCACAAGTGCCACAACTCAGGGCACCTTCTACATACAGGCGTTGCAGACGCCGGCGGTCAATATAACCACGGTAAATGTAGTCCCCGCGACCCCCGAGCCGCGCCGCACATTCTACGTATCTATAACCATAGTAAACAAGGGCTTCTCCCCAGTCTCCAACCTCCAGGTGGAGGCAAGGGCGCCTCCAGGCATTAGGCCCATAACCTCGCCCATATACTTCGTCGGCATCTTAGACACGCAGCAGACCACAAACGTGCCCTTCAGCTTCAACGCCACAAGGCCCGGCACTTACGAGATAGACTTCACAATCTCTTACACAGACCAGTACGGCAACATTTACACAATACCCTACAAGGTGACGGTGACAGTCAGCAACTCCACCACGCGCTTCTTCCCAGGAGGCACCGCGCCGCCTGGCGCACGACAACAGCAACAACAGCAGAGCCTGCCCCTCGCCACAATAGCCGTTGCCATTGTCGCCGTTGTGGCCGTGGCCGCGGGCCTTGTGGTATACAGGAGACGGCATAGAAAGACGCAACAATAGGCCGAAGCCCGTTAAATCTACGTTTTTGGCACAGAAAGAGGCGGATACTTGCCGGCCCGGCTGCCTCACGACTCGGACTCGCCCTCGGCAGTCACTTCTCCTCGTGTGCAATTACTCCCCACTTAATAACTTTTTAAGTGGTGTCTAGTGGATGTCATGAAGGTTCACGTGGAGGAGTTTACAGTGGCCACGAGGGCTAGGGAGGACATTGTAGTAGTGACTGAGCAAGTGGAGCGCGTTGTGGCGAGGAGCGGGGTGAAGAACGGCATTGTCCTCATATACCTCCCCCACGCCACTGCCATTGTCACCGCTAATGAGAACGAGCCGAGGCTGAGGGAGGACATTTTGAACAAGCTTAGGGCTCTGTTTCCGCGCGGTGCTGGATACCGCCACGACGAGATCGATGACAATGCCAACGCGCATCTCGCCAACCTCTTCACGGGGTTCCACCTGGTGATGCCCGTGGTGGGGGGCAGACTGAGGAGGGGCACGTGGCAGGAGGTTATGGTGATTGAGATGGATGGGCCGCGGACGAGGACCATCGTCGTGGTCGTGTTGGGGGAATGACAGGTGTGTTACAGGTTTATTGATATCATTCGAACTGGTGCGTGAGAGTCGGGGTTAAATTTTGCCGGGGGTAGATGTTCATGAATCACCGTTTTAACGTGTCTGACTTCCGCACCGTGTTAAAGACCGTCTATGCGGGCATGGCCAAGATAGTGGGCGAGGCGAGGGGGTCCTGCGTCTCTTTTACGCCTAGGAGAGTTCTGGAGTTCGGCGGCATAGACACCACAATGCCCATCGCCCTCACCTTGGTGAAACACATCTTGGAGAAGCTCGTGGAGGCCGGGCTCATGCAGAGAGACGACTCGCGGGCTAGGGTTAGGTACGTCTTGTGCAAAAACTCCCCCCTCTGGCAGAAGCTCAGGTCAGGCGACGACGACACACTGAAGATGTTGGAGGAGGTAACAGCCGAGTAGCTGTTTACCTCTAACCGTTCCCTCTGTTTAAAGCCGTAGCATATTGTGCCTGCTGTAGGGATTTCCACCTCGCCCACGCCTTAAGCGTGTGGACACACCGGCGCTGAGCTCAACGACACGAAGCCCTCGTTCATAGGACAGACAACCGGCGCAACGCTCCCCTAAGACTTGTGGGTAGTTGCCTTTGAGCGAGTTGTGCAGTTCTTATCCTTGCGCCGACGTCTCGTGGATTCGAGAGGGCGGTAGAGCTCGCTGTCTTTCTTGGCCTATTGTGGGCCAGGGGGGTTAAATACTGGTGTTTCTCTTTTCTTGTGTCTGGCTTTGGGGGCCGCGGTGTAGATGAGAAGGGGTTTTTGAGGTGGCTCTTAGGGGAGCTGGGGGTGGAGGAAGACGACGTGGCCTATGTCGATGGGCTCGTGGTTAAGGTCGACGGCGCCGCTGCCTCCACGTCGAGGCTTCCCTTTCAGACGTGGGCTGACTTTGGGTGGAGGAACGTGGCGGCGGCTTACAGCGACGTGAGGGTGAAGTTCGCCGAGGCGCGCCTCCTCTTGGCCTCAGTGACGGCGCCGGACTTGGGAACCGCGGCTGAGGTGGTGCAGGGGGTGAGAGAGGCGTCGCAGTTCTTCTCCTTGGCCTACGTGGGTGGGGACCTCAACGAGGGCCGCGACGTGGTTGTAGACGTGGTCTTGGTGGGGTGGGCGCGGGCGCGTGTGGGGAGGGCGCCCCGCCCCGGCGACGTCCTTGTGACAATTCCTCAGTTCGGCTACACGTCTCTTGCGTATAGGTTTTGGCAGATGGGCGGCGCCGTCGTGGAGAGGGGGGTCGAAGCGCTTAAGAGGCCCAAGCCCCTCTGGCCCCTCCCCCCGGCGGAGTGTGTGACTGCAGCCATGGACTCCTCCGACGGCCTTGGCGACGTCCTGTGGTCTATGGCGAGAGGCGTGGACATAGTGGTGAAGGAGCTCCCGGCTCCCCGCGAGGTGCTTGAGTTTGCGGCTGAGAGGGGTCTCGACGTGGGAGAGATAGTCTTCAACGGAGGTGAGGAGTTCCTCCCCGTCTTTGCTGTGAGGAGGGACTGCCCCGTGGAGTCGCCATATGTGTCCTTCGCCGAGGTGGTGCCTGGCGAGGGGCGGGTCTGGTGGAGAGGGGAAGAGCTCAAATGGAGGGGATGGGCATACTTCCGCGGGTGGGGGTGACTACAAAGTGCAAGTCTCCTCAATGTCACAACTGCGTAGCTGACAACTAAAGAAATCTGCCTAATACGCGGTGTATTGCGTAGTAGATGCCCCAGAGCAGTGCGTTGAAGCCGCCGAATATGGCCGCCGCCGTCGCCAGATCGACGCCTTCGATTATCGTTTCGCCCCCCCGCGAATGACGCCAATAAGGCAATAGTCAGCAAGATGATGATCCACGCGGCGAAGCCTGCCAGGGCGGCTAGGTGGGATCCCCTCTCTCCAAGCGCGGCATCTGCTAGGACGCCTATCACGACGAAGATTGCCGCCGTTAGTGCGTTGTTGAGTCCGCCGACGGCCAGCAACACTAGGGCAGGCACCAAGCTAGCCACAAGCCCGCGTATCATATTACTTTTGTAGTTAGGCCTTAATATACATTGTGATTACATCAAGGTTGATTACATTTTGTGCTGTTAAAAGTGTGGCACATCTATTGGAACGCCACCGTCCAACCGCATTAGTATCGGCCCAGTCCAGATGTGCATCGGGTGTATAGAATTGCCTTAGTATTGAAATCTGCGCGGTGTGAGGGCAGGGTTAAAAACTCCCTTTTACTGTTTTTTGTGTCTCTTCTGTCTCTTTACGCGAGGGGCCGGAGGAAGATTGCTGTGGCTCTGTTTTTCCTTTCTATGTTGGCCACTGGGGCCACGGCGGCGGCTCTCGTGATGTGGGGGGTCGGCGGGGCGCTTTACGGGCAGTTGGCGGAGTTGCTGGGGCCTGGCAGATACGTGGTGTTTGGGGGCAGCTTCTCAGACGCTGACCTGCTCGCCGCTGTGCAAGCGGTCTGCTCGCCTGGGGGCTACGGCGTGGTGTACCGGCCCGTCAAAGTGCGCTATGTGAACGGCAGCGTGGCCACATTTACCGCGGCCTTTGTCCCAAGGGGCTTGATGCGCGGCATTGAGGTGCTAGACGCCGTGGCGCTTAGGCACGTGGCCGCCGCAGGCGACGTCGTGGACGTGGAGGTTGGGGGCAGGTGGTACCAGGTGAGAATCGCCGAGGTCAGAGACTTTACAGTCTTTGTGCCAGGCCTAGCCGCAGACCTCTACCTCGACGCAGAGCTCCTGGGCCCGGCGAGGTACGACGTGTTGGTGGTGGAGAAGGGCAACTGCGGCGGGGCGCGGGAGCTCGAGGCGCTGTTTCCCCGCGCCCAAGTCTTTGACGCAGACCTAGTGCTGACGGGGGTCTGGTCTCAACTGCTTGCATACCTGGGGGCCACCGCGCTGGTGTCGGCCTCCAGCATAGCCACGGCCGCCTCGCTCACCTACACAGCCGCGGCGCTGACCCTAGCCGCCTCGTACAAGGAGTTCGCCGTGTTGAGGCTCCTCGGCCTAAAGAGGAGAAGCCTCGTCGCCCTAATGGCTGCCCTCTTCTTGACCCCCTCCGCCGCTGGGGCACTCGTCGTCTTATTGGCCTCTCTCTCGGTGGAGGACGTGCTTGGGGTAAGCGTGAGGCTGTACACGGCGGCCTCGGCGGCCTTGGTCACAGCCGCGTCAGCCCTCTCCCTGGCGCCCACTCTAAGGAAGCTCTACTCCCTGACCCCCCTAGAGGCCATCCGGGCAGAGTAGCGCCACTCGCCGAGCCGTCCCTGTGGCGGCGCGAGCTCACTGCCGCGTCCGTCCTTACTTGTCTATGTAGACGGCTTCGTACACATAGACGCTGGGTGCCGTGCTGTTTATTGTGAGCGTGGCGTAGTGCTCGGCTGTGAAGTCCACAGAGATGTAGCCGCTGGTGCACTTGAGCGGTGTCTTGTCTGTCAAGGTGTAGTAGCCCTTCAGCACGCCGGTGTACGTGCCGTTGCCCGTCAACACGCCTTCTACCACGCCAGTAAGCCTGGCGTTGTTGGGAACTAGTGGGCGTAGATGGTCGCTGACGCTTGCGGCGCTTAAGTCAAAGGAGGTGGACTTTATGCTGTTGACCGCGTCTATTAGGGCCGAGGGCCTCAGCCAGTCCACCTTCCCCTCGTAAGTCTTGTTCCTAAACCTCAGCGTGTAGTAAAACACGTCGCCTTGGAAGCCCCAGGTGGCGTTCAGCCTCTTCAACAGGCTGGCCTCCCTCACTCTCTCCACCGCGCCTTGAAAGAGTTTCCCCAATGACCGGTACGTCTCTATGTCTAGTCTCTTCACTGCCTCGGCGGCCTTGTCCTCAGCCGCTATGCAGAGACCACGGTTGAGCTCCGCCGTAAGCGATGTCCACTGGTCGAGGGCGAATTTGGCCAGGCGGTACGCCTCAAGGGCGCCCTTGTACGCCGCTTCAAGCACGGCCAATACGCCTGCTATGAAGAGCAACACCAATACGGCGACGGTGAAGAACAGCCACCACACACATCTCGCCCTTTAAATCCACCTCCGCAACTTTTTAAAGTAGCGCGTCAAAGAGCTCGTGGATGAGGTGGTGGAGGCCTTTGAGGAGGCTAGGCGTCTGAGGAGGGAGCGGGCTGATTGGCAGTTCATAGAGTCGTTGCCGCCTAGGCTAAGAGCCGCCGTGAAGTTTTTCATAGAGACAGGCGACCTTAGGCTTGCGCAACTTCTCTCTGGCCTAGACTACGAGGACTTCAGAGAGCTTCTCCGGAGGGCCAGAGTGCCGGTATTGCTCTAGGTAAGCCCCAGCTTCAGGGGGCAATCTATCGTTGCCGTGGGAACCCATACGCTGCTCGCGAGCTCTAGGATATAATTATCATGGGCGCCGAAGCGTTCCTGGGCCTTTAGCATTAATTTCTGGCCCGTGTATTCGCCCTCTCGTTGGGCGGTCGTGGGGGTAAGGAATTTATCGCCATATTGCATTCTACCTGTGCGTTGGACCGTCTTTGCCGCAGTGGGGTTTCTTCACGTGCCGTTGCTGTGGGATCACTTGTTGTGGTTTTACCCAGCGTTCTTTTCGCTCGACGCACTGGCGCCTATTGCGCTTGTCGCCGTCGGCGTAGACGCGCATATAGCCTTTTTAGCCACTTCTACGGCGCTTGTAGGCTTGTACGGCCTAACGTATGAGGCCCTGGGGATGTCACACCATGTGCGTAAGGTGGTGGAGCGCATAGCCCGCCTCCGCGGGGCAAAGCTGACGTGGGCGGGCTACCTCGCCGTTGTTTCATCGGCGATCGTCTTAGGCGCCTTGCCCACTGCGCTGGTAGTTCGCTTACTCGACTTAAGCTTCTGGAAGGCCACTGCGGTGTATGTGGTCATCGCCTCAGCCTTGGCGGGGGCCAGCGCCTACGGGACTGAGGCCTTAATGTGGCTTCTGCGTTAGAGCTCCTCTACTGTGCCCTTCTCGTCTGCGACTAGCACCACGGCGTCTTTCCGCTTGGAGAATATCCCTGTCTCTAGGACGCCGGGTATCTGCTTTAGCTCGTCCTCAACCCTCTCGTCGATGGGCCCCTCCGGTCTCCAGTCGACGATGTAGTTTCCGTTGTCTGTTACCACGGGCCCCAGCTTCCCCTCCCCAGTCCTCAGCGCGGTGGAGCCGCCGAATTTTTTCTCAATCTGCCTAGCCACGTGGCGCCACGCCCAGGGGAGGACCTCGACGGGCACGGGGTTGCGGGCTGGGATAAAGTCTACCACCTTGTGCCGCTCCACGAGCACTACGAACTTCTCAGCGGCGTAGTCCACCACCTTCTCCCTCAGCAGAGCCCCGCCCCTGCCCTTGAGCATGAGCTTCCCCCTCGTCACCTCGTCGGCGCCGTCTACCGCCAAGTCGATCTTATCCACAGCCCACATGGGCCTGAGCCTGTCCCCGAGGCCTACCTCGTAGGCGACTACCTCGCTGTCGGCAGAGGTGGCCACCAGCGTGAGGTCCAAGTGCCTCAGCGCGGCGAGGGCCTTTATGAACTCCCTCGCAGTGGTGCCAGAGCCTAAGCCAATTACCATGCCCCCCTTTACGTACCTAAGCGCGTGGGTAGCCAAGAGGTGTTTCATAGAAAAGGGGGATTATGGGAACGCCTCTGCCGCCAAGAGAGCCCTCAACACGTCTCTAATACTAATAACGCCGATTACTCTGCCGCCCTCTACCACGGGCATGTGCCTAATGTTGTTCTCTATCATCTTCACGGCGGCTGAGACCACAGCCTCATCCGGCGACGCCGTTATCACTTGCTTACGCGCCACTTGCCCCAGCGGCGTCTTTAAGTCCACCTCCTGCGCCAAAAATCTAACAATGTCTCTCTCTGTCACAATGCCCGCTAGTCGCCCATCCCGCTCAAGCACCACCACGCTTCCCACATTGGCCGCGTACATCTTTGCAACAGCACATTCAACAGGCTCGTCGACATAGCACGAGATGACGGTGTCTCGAACCAAATCTCTCACCTTCATTGTAACCGGTAAGGCACATGTTTAAAAGTGTTACTGAGTTTAACGAGTTTACTCAGCCCCTACGAAATGAATTTATTGAGTAGTCCACGGACTGGCGTGATACTACTTGAGATAGACGTGGAAAAGAGAGAGGTCGCCAAGAGGGAGATATCCGCCACCGGCCCCGTCGACGCGGCGTTGCAGTTGCACAGGGAAAGGGAGACGTGGCGCCTCGACCCCCTATCTCCACAGATCCCCGTGGTGTTCGGCCTCGGCCCCTTCGTCGGAGGGAGGCTGTACGGAGTCCACCGCCTAATCTTCGTCTTCAAAAGCCCCCAGAGCGGGACACTACACGTCTCCGCGCTGGGGGGAGCCGCCTACAAGGCCATGGGGATGGGCGCCCAGGCCGTGGCCATCGTCGGCAAGGCGGAGAGGCCAACGGCGGTTTTCATAGCCGGGGGACAAGTATCTTTTACAGAGGTAGAGGTGGGGAAAGACGCCTACTCCCTCATAAGGCGGCTATACGAGTCCAACAGAGAGTTCTTCGTGGCAAACGACGCCAGGGCGTTGGTAGTCGGCCCAGCGGCGTACACCACCTACAACGGCGCCATTGTGTCGGTGGACATAGAGGCCAAGAGCGGGGAGTTTAAGCTGGGCTCCGAGGACTTCGCGGCCAGGGGCGGGCCCGGCACCGCCCTCGCACAGGGGCACAACGTGGCGGCAGTGGTAGTGGGCGGGCCCCGGAGGCCCCTCCACGAGAAAGTCGCAGACGCAGAGGCCATAAACCAACTGTTTAAACAGAAGATGGGGAAGAGCTACGTCGAGGTTTTAAACGAGAAGACTGTGAAATACCGCTACGACCCCAAGATAGGCACAGGCGGCACCTTCGGCGTCAATTACCCCCACTACCGCGACTTACTGCCCCTCTTCGGCTACAAGTCTATCTACATGCCGCGAGAGGAGCGGATAAAACACGCCGACATTGTGCTAGAGCTGTTCTGGCGCCCCTTCCAGCGAGAAGTATTTGAAAAGGGGAAGAGCTGGTACAACTGCGGCGAGCCGTGCCCCGTGGTGTGCAAAAAGGTGTGGCGGGGCAAGAAGGTGGACTACGAGTCCTTCCACGCGGTGGGCCCCTTCATCGGGAACTACATATTCGAGGAGGCGGTGCCCCCCGTCGACAAGATAGACCGCCTCGGCCTAGACGCCATAGAGATGGGACACGTCGTTGCGTGGCTCTTCGACGCCGTACACCACGGCTTACTCAAGCCGGAGGAAGTGGGGATAGGAGAGAGGCCGGCCTTCGACCCCCTACAGTTTAGGCCAAAGGAGGACTCGAGGCTAAACGCCAAGCTAGCCGCCGAGCTCATAGACGGCCTCGTGGAACACGCCACAGAGGTGCTGGCCCTAGTGGCCAAGCTTGGGATAAGGAGAGCCGCGCGGGAGCTGGAGAGGAGATACAAAGACAGAGTGAGAGAGACGGGGGTCAAGTTCAGAGACTTAGCAGTGTACGCGGCCTTTGGCACAGAGGGATACATGACGCCCAACTTCTACTGGGCCCCAGGCCTAGTGGCGCCCATGTACATCCTAGGCCGCTACTGGTCCAATTACAACCCCACCTTCATGCCACCCGAGGACTTCGCAAAATCCTCCTACGAGAGGGCAGTCGCCGAGTTGTACATAGACAACGCCGGCATCTGCCGCTTCCACAGAGGCTGGGCAGAGCCAGTCCTCTCAGACCTCTACAAGCTTATCGGCCTAACTCCGCCGAGCCCCGCCTTGTACAGAGAATTCGCCTACTACGCCAAATTAGCCGGCGCGGAGCCCATGCCCTGGGAGAGCAAGAGGGCCAGGGACCTAGTCTCAACGCTCGCTAAGGAGCTCGGCGCAAAAGACTGGCAGTTCACAGATTTTGACGACTACTACGAGTGGTGGACACGGTTTAAGGAACAGTTGGATCGACTTGTACTTTCAACATAAAACGTATCATTTTTCCCCTCTAGCTTAAATAGTTAAGGTTAAATAGTGATGAACACTCTTCCACTATGCTGGAGATGCGTTTTCACGGCCGCGGCGGACAGGGCATGGTAACAGCGGCGCAAGTGCTCGCCACGGCGGCCATACTCGAGGGCAAGTACGCACAAGCCTTCCCCGAGTTTGGCCCAGAGAGGCGTGGCGCCCCCGTAAAGGCCTATCTAAGGATCGCGGATACGCCTATATACGTAAGAGAGCCCATACTCCGCCCAGACGTAGTGGTGGTGGCAGACCAGTCGCTTTTTAAGGCCGAGAACCCCCTAGAGGGGGCGAAGGAGACCACAGTGCTAGTGGTAAATGGGGTCTACAAGGCCCCTGTAAAGACTTATTACGTGGACGCAACCTCTCTAGCAATGAAGATCTTGGGCAGGCCAATTGTGAACACCGCCCTAATCGGCGCCGTGGTCAAGGCCACCGGCGTAGTGTTGCTGGGATCTGTGGCCAAGGCCTTGGCAAAGTTCTTCTCTGGGAAGCTCTACGACCTAAACCTCAAACTCGTGGAAGCGGCATACCAAGAGACTAGAGAGGTGCCATGAGTCTGCCAAAGGCGTCTCAACTCCCAATAGGGACTGCTATTACAGAGCCGGGCTCCACTAGGCGCAATTTGACAGCTGGCTGGAGGACCTTGAGGCCTGTGATACACGACGACAGGTGCATACGGTGCCAGCTCTGCTGGCTCTACTGCCCCGAGGGCACCATAGTCGAGGTAAAGGGCGTCTTCAAAGTGGGCAATAGGACCTACGACGTTAAGTACGAGATCAATTACGACTACTGCAAGGGCTGTGGCATATGCGCAAACGAGTGTCCAACAAAGGCAATAGAGATGGTCCCGGAGACGCCATGATGCAGGTAGAGAAGACCAAGCTCAGGGAGGCGCTGACCGGCAACTACGCGGCGGCGTACGCCGTCAAGGCGGTCGACGTGGACGTAATCGCCGTGTATCCCATTACGCCTCAGACCACCATCGTGGAGAAGCTGTCTGAGTTTGTGGCAAACGGCGAGTTGAACGCGGAGATTATACACGTGGAGTCTGAACACAGCGCACTTTCCGCCGTCGTGGGCGCCTCGGCGGCGGGGGCGAGAGTCTTCACGGCCACCTCTAGCCAGGGGCTGGAGCTGGCCCACGAGGTGTTGCACATAGCGAGTGGGCTTAGGTTGCCAATCGTCATGGCGGTGCCGGCTAGGGCCATCTCGGCGCCTATCAGCATCCACAACGACTACGGCGACGTGATGAACGCCCGCGACACGGGGTGGGTGATCTACATCGCCGCCACGGCGCAGGAGGTCTACGACACGATAATACAGGCGTATAGAGTGGCAGAGTCTGTCTTCCTCCCCGTCATGGTGGCATACGACGGCTTCCTCATGAGCCATACGGTGGAGCCAGTTGAGCTAAACGACGAGGACGAGGTGAGGAAGTTCGTGCCGCGCGCCCTTAGGCCCTACACTCTAAACCCCAAGAGGCCTGTGACTCTAGGCGCGTTGGCCTCCCCAGACTGGTACTACGAGTTTAAGTACCAGCAAGTGGAGGCGATGCGGGAGGCGTACAAAGTGGCCAAGGACGTGGACGCCCAGTACAAGGCCAAGTTCGGCCGCGGCTACGGAGTCGTGGAGACGTACAGAATGGAAGACGCAGATTACGCAATAGTGGCCTACGGGGGGGCCGCCTACGGCAACGCCAGGGCGGCCGCAGATTTGGCGAGGGAGAGGGGCATAGCCGCCGGCGTAGTCCGCGTAAGGCTCTACCGCCCCTTCCCCACCGCGGACGTGCTGAGGGCCTTAAGCGGCGTGAAGGCGTTTGCAGTTGTGGACAGGGCGATTATGTTTGGGAGCCCCGCCGAGGGGCCTCTCTACAAGGATATAGCCACGGCTATGTATATGCACGGCGTAGATAAGCCGGCTGTGAATATAATCCACGGCATAGGTCAAAGGGCTATGTATGTAGAAGACTTCTACAAGGTGTACACAATGTTGAGAGAGGGCCCCAAGAGGGAAGTGGTATTCATGGGGGTGAGGGTATGAAGGTCTACTTCAAGACGTTGAGGGACCTCCCCCGCGAGGAGCTCTTTGCGCCTGGCCACAGGATGTGCGCCGGGTGCGGCGCGGCCATCGCCATGAGGTGGATCACCAAGGCCATTGGCGCCAACGCAGTGATAGTCAACGCCACCGGTTGCGTGGAGGTGACAACGACGCCGTATCCAGAGACCGCGTGGCTACACCCCTACCTACACGTGGCCTTTGAAAACGCCGCCGCGGCGGCGTCCGGGGTGGAGACGGCTATAAAGGTGTTGAGCAAGAAGGGGTACTGGGACGCGGGCGATACCAAGGTGGTGGTAATAGCGGGCGACGGGGGCACGTACGACATCGGCCTTCAGTCGCTCAGCGGGATGTTGGAGAGGAGGCACGGCGTACTCTACATACTCTACGACAACGAGGCGTACATGAACACGGGCATCCAGAGGAGCGGCTCTACGCCGAAGTACGCCTGGACTACCACCACGCCTGTGGGCGCGGCGGTGAGGGGGAAGGTGCAGTGGAAGAAGGACATCATGGGAATAGTCATGGCGCACAGAGTGCCCTACGCCGCCACAGCCAGCATCTCACACATATTAGACCTAGTGAACAAGGTTAAAACGGCGCTGGAGTACACCGCCGAGGGGCCCACATTCCTCCACATCTTCGCCCCCTGCGTCCCCGGGTGGCGCTACCCAGAAAACAAGACGGTGGAGGTGGCCAGACTAGCCGTTGAGACTGGATATTTCCCACTGTACGAGTGGGACCACGGAAAGCTGAGGCTCAACCCGCCCAGCAACACCCACCTCGACAAGTCGAAGAGAAAGCCGCTAAAGGAGTACCTCAGGCTACAGGGCCGCTTCGCCCACCTCACAGACGAGGAAATCGCAGAAATAGAGAAAGAACTCGACGCATACTGGGAATACCTCGGCAAATTGGCCCAGCTCTAACTAAAAGAGCCCAGAAATTCGCCGGCCCTTTTAGCCACGGCAGGGAACTTCCTAAGAAGTTCTCTGTCGTATGTGATAAGTATCCCATTAACTAACTCTGTCAGCGCTACATAAACTGCGTCGTATACCGTCACGTCGTATTCAAAAGCTAGTTCCACAGCCCTATTCAACACGTGTTCTACATCGACGACTATTAGGCGAAGCATTTTCAAGGCCCCTAAGGCATCAAAAACGTCGTTCACAGTCAGTCCCTGGGTGTACCTCAAGGCGTTGGCCAACTCAACAAACAACAGAGATGGGGCGTAGATGGAGACGCGCCTCTTCTTATATAGATCGACTATTTGCCGCATCTCGGGCGTTTCCTCCTCTTCTCTGAATAGCTTAACTACCGCGCTCGCGTCTAGAACCAGCCTCACCAGCGCCTTACATCTCTAAACCTCCTCACCAGCTCGGCGGCGTCCTCCCTTGGCCTAGCCTTCTCGGCAATTCTCTCCATGACTTTCAACGCCTCATCTATTTCCTCCTCCCACGATCTCTCTAATGTTCCTTCTCTTTCGCGCGCTGATATAATATTTAGATAGCCAACAAAATTAACATGCGAATGAGGTATGGCGACGCTAATAGGATAAGTGATAACAATGATTGTAACGATAATGCCCTCCCTTGTCTTAGCTAATGCGTTTGGCTTTTCCACGTAAAAAAGCCACGTTGATGTTAATAACTTTTGCCCCCGCTGGCCACTTTTTAAAAATGCTCGACATATTCTTCGCATATTTTTCTGGTGTGAGCTGGTTTTAGGCGACGGCGTTAAAATATTGGCTCGTAGGGTGGTTATGAACAAAACCATAATACTTACACTGGGGCTAGCGGCGTTGCTGTTCGCCGTAAACACGGTGGTGATACCCCCAATGGCTAAGCTGGAGAACATAGCGTACAAGGTTGAGGAAACTGCGCTTAAGATCGACGGCGCTGGCGTTGTCACACTTGCCAAGCCATATGTGACTCCCGGCGAGGGCTACGTATACGCCGGGATGAAGATCGAGTTCCTAGGCGCCTACCCCTCCATCCAAGTGGGGGCAGACGGCGCTTTGAGCAAGACCTTTGACCAAAACGGTTTCATCTCCGCAATCTACGTGGGCCCCGACGCCTCCAAGGTCACCATAGTCAACACAGCCAAGAGCCAAGTGGAGATAAAGGTGAGGATAACCTACACCTACGTAAAGGCTACCTACATACCGCTGACCGGCGACACAGTGCTAGAGGTCAAGGTGCCAGACGGCAAGCTGGCGCCCGGCTTCAGCGCCATGGCGAGGTTGACCATTGAGCCCTACGCGCCATTTGTGGTAAAAGCCGTGGAGAGGCCAGACGGGACCCCCGCCACTGTGTACAGAGTAGAGCCCAAGGTGGTGGAAATAGACGCGGCGGGGACCTACAAGATACAGATAGGCCAGGGACAGCCGCTCCCAGCCGCCATGTTGGTGAAGAGTTTGTCTAAGCAGACGGCCGCAGTGTCTCCCAACGGCGAATTCGCCGTCTCGGGAGCCGAGGTCGGCGTGCCACAGGGCTGGAAGCTGTTGGGCTACGTGGTGTTTGCCTACACCGGCGACGTCAACGTGGTGGGCAAGGAGCCCACTGGCGACATAGTGATACAGGGCGGGCTCGTGGACACGGTGAGCGACGTCAACCAGAACATAATTGTAAGAAGCGTGTCCTACCTAATACCGCCCGTGTGGAACGTCAACATTAGGTACAAGATCGCTCTGGTGTACGGCGACGGGTTCAAAGTCGCCTCCACTCTGCCCACAACGGTGAACGTGATATACATACCCATAGTCTACAAGGAGGCTCAAGTCAAGTGGCTACAAGACAGAGCCATTGTCAACGTCACGGAGACCGACGTGGCCGACGGCATGTGGACGGCAATAGTGATGCAGCTGCCCGAGCTGGCCAAGATTGTGTCAATAAAGACGCCCGGCAACGCCGTGTTGTCCAACGCCACAGACGTGAAGCTGGTGTGGGGCGGCGGCATTAGAGTAGCATCAATATCGCCAGACGGGAGGCAGGCATACCTAGTGGTGCAGATGGGCGACACGAGGGAGGTGGGCACGTACACCTTCATGATAAACTGGTCCCCCATGCGGATACCAGTGGTTGACACCAAGGGCAGGCCCGTGTCCCAGCTGTCGGCCACCGCGGACAAGTTTGACGCAGCGGCCTCCGCCGGCTACGTAGAGGTCAAGGTGTATAAGCCAGAGCCCTTCAGCCTAGAGATAAGTTACAAGGGTGTGAAAGCGGCCCAGGTGGCTGTCAACTCGCTGGTGGCCAACCCGCAGCCCATCACTCTGGGCATATACACAGTCAAGGTGACGGTGGTCGGCGCATTCAACCAGCCCATTGCACAAGCCTCAGTGTCGCTCGAGGGCTTCCCAGCCTCCGGCCAGACCAGCTCCGCTGGCTCTGTCACATTCCCAGACGTGCTCGCGGGGACTTACAAAGTCAACGTGGACGTGGCCGGCAGAGTTAAGGTAAGCGACACAATAGACGTAAACGGCGACGTTGAGAAAGTGGTGAAGACGCCCATAGTCGCCATGGTGGGCGGCGTGCCGATAACCACGCTAGACGCCTTAGCCACAGCCGGCGGCCTCTCAGCGGCGGGCCTCTACTTCGCGCTCTCAAGGAGAAAAGAGCCAGTGGCTGAGGTAGAACAAATCTAAACCTCTCTTTTCTTCTCCCCGATTTACCCCAGTTTTTATCGGCGTCTACCCCCCTCTTTTTCTTCTTTTGTAGAATCAGGTTTCCCACTTGAGAGACCCTTGTTTGTCGTCGGTCACTGTTATAAATATCTGCGCTGTGTCTCCCATGCCGCTTGCCCGTATATACACTGACGAGCGTGGGGAGCCCGTGGCGAGGATTGTGGATGAAGACGGCGCCTACGTCGTCTCTCTGGACGTCTTTGCCCAGCTTCCCTCGCCGCCTGTGGACGCAGAGGTGGTGGAGATAGCCCAGCGGTATAAGGTGTATGTGAAAAGGAGGCCCCTCCTCCGCGGCGTCTGCGAGTTGGTCTACTTCCAGTTCAGCGGCGGCGTCCAGTTGATAAACGTCAAGTACGTGGGCCCCGACGACCCCGACGCGGTTTTACCTGAGTTGTACAAGGTTTATGAGGAGGAGGCCAAGAAGGAAAAAGAAGAGCGTCATGGCGGCAACGACGGCGAGGCCTCTGCGGTCGGGCCTCCTACGCGCCGCGCTGAGCAGGGCCAAGTAGGTCAATAACACCACTACCGCGTACACGGCCGTTGCCGCAAGTAGCGCCACTACGAAGTCCATATGCCCCGCCGCAATCCCCCTTTTTAAGTGTATAATGCGCAAACTGTTTTAACTACACAGCGGGGTGTCCATGTGATAGTATTTCACCTACACCTCTACCAGCCCGAGCGCGCAGATCCCTGGCTCGAGATCATCTTCCCCGAGCCCTCTGCCTCGCCCTTTAGGCACTGGAACGAGCGCGTGTCGCACGAGTGCTACGAGCCCAACGCGGAGTTGGGCAACTACAAGTGGGTCAGCTTCGACGTGGGCCCCACGCTGTTGACCTGGCTACGGCGGAGTAGGCCGGTGGTGTACAATGCCTTGCTCGAGGGCGACAAGGCGGGGCTGGAAAGGTGGGGCCACGGCAACGCCATAGCGCACCCCTACTACCACGTGATCCTGCCCCTAGTCCCCAGGCGAGACCGAGAGGTGTTAATCCACTGGGGCGTGGAGTATTTCAAGAGGCACTTCAAGAGGAGCCCAGAGGGGATGTGGCTCCCCGAGATGGCCGTGGACCTCGAGACGCTGGAGGTTCTGGCCGACTACGGCATATCTTACACAGTCCTCTCCCAAGGCCAGGTGAAGGGAGGGAGGGCCGGGGGGCCCTACAAGGTGGTTCTGCCCAGCGGGCGCTCCATCGCCGTCTTTATACGCAACGACGCGGTATCCAACGCCCTGGCCTTCCAAGGCTTTGAAAAATTCGCCGAGACACTCAGAGGCGTAGAGGGCGACGTAGTAGTGGCCCTAGACGGGGAGACCTTTGGACACCACATAAAAGGCGGCGACAAGCTCCTCGCCGACTTCATATCCCGGCACAAGGACCACCTGGCCAACCTCGGCTGGCTCTACGAGAGGGGGGTCAAGGGAGAGGTAGAGATCGTGGAAAGGACGTCGTGGAGTTGCCCCCACGGGCTGGGCCGCTGGAGCAGAGACTGCGGATGCGACGGGCCTGCGCCCTGGAGAGAGGGACTGAGGAAGCTAGTTGACTGGGTTGGGGAGGCGGTGGACAAGGCCTTTGAGGAGAGGCTGGGCCCAGGGGGGTGGGACACGTTGAAGCGCTACATAGACGTGTTGATGGGCGGCGACCGCGGGGGATACACCACGGAGCAGTTGAAGCTTTTAGAGGCCCAGCGGGCGAAGCTCGCCGCTAATACGAGCGACGCTTGGTTCTTCGCGAGGGTGGGCATAGAGTTCGGGATAGCCGTCAAGTGGGCCCTGAGGGCAGTGGAGTTGCTAGACGACCCAAGCCCCGTCGAAGAGTTCATGCGCCGGCTAGACGAGATTGCGATAGACGGCAAGACGGCCCTGGCCCTATGCCCCCGCGTGAGGGGCCCCCTCATGGCCGCCATGATGTACGTAGCCAGAGCCACCGCCGGCTTCCAGGAGGAGAGGGTGGGGCCCTACATAGTGAAGCCCATCAACGACGAATTCGAAATCGTGGACGAGAGGACCCGCGAAGTCTTTAGATTTCGACACGACCTCTTATGGGGTTTCGAAAAAATTTAAACACGTCGAATATAGCATGAGACTCGCCGCCTCATATACGCCCATATTTGTGGCTAGGATTGGATCAGGCGCCAGCGCTTTTCTAGTGGTGAAGTTGGCCAGCGGCGGGGCCTTAGAGGCTGGGGCGGTATTGGCCGCCTATCCATTCTTGGAGGCGATAGGCGCGCTGATTGCGGGGCGTTGGTCCGACTTGGCGGGCCGTAAGAAGACCCTCCTCGTGGGGTACGTGGTGAGGTCTCTCGCCATGTTGGCGCTTGCGTGGGCCTTCTTTGTCCACGAGTCGCCGGTCCTAGAGGCCGTGCTCAACGGCATAATAGGCTTCACCACCGCGTTTATACTCACCGCCTCGTTGACCATGGCCACAGACCTCACAGAGGTGCGCAACAGGGGGCTGGGCATGGGCGGCTTCGAGTTTGTCAACTTGGGTAGCTACGGGGTGGGCTACCTCCTGGGCTCCGCCTTGTATATCATATTTCCTGACGCAAGGGCTTACTTAGTCATTGCCGTGTTGACGGCCTTATCCACGCCGCTCTTTGCCATGTTTCTGCAGGAAACTCGCCCAGTCGCCCCGGCGGAGGGCCGCCTTCTCTTCTCGGTGCTTCCGCCGTCTGCTGTGGCCTTGTTGCCCGTGTGGTTTGCGCTAACTACGATAATAGGGCTTGCGATGTATACGCCGAGGATTTTAGATGTGGAGGCAGGCGCCCACGGTGCAGTGCAACAAATAGTGGATAAGCTGGGCGGGAACTTAGTGGTCGGCTTGCTTTTCATAGGCGCGCTAGCCCTGTTGGGGGCAGGCGCAATTTTCTTCGGAAGGCTGGCGGATAAGTGGGGCAGGCTTAAGGTGTTCTACCTAGGCCTTGTGGGCGGCCTCTCTGCCCTCGTGGCGTTAAACGCGGCGTTGCACCTCGGCCTAGGCCCAGTGGAGGCCGTCGCCCTCACGGCGCCGCTCCTCTTCCTCACCTCGGCCATAGGCCCCAGCATCTTGGCCCTAATAGGCGACGAGGCCGACATAAGGTACAGAGGCACCGTCATGGGGATATACAGCGTAGTGCTCGGTCTCGGGATAGGGTTCGGTAGTTGGCTAGCTGGCGTCATTTCATGGGCTTTCAGCGGCTACGAGATTAACGGGCTTGCGGCGGCCGCGCTGGGCGTCTACGCGGCGATGACGTCTATACACATAGCCTTTGCAAAACGGCAGGGGCTGTTAAGCCAGTTGAAATAAGTAGGCTGAGGCAACGGCAAGAGTTAAGAGGGAAAGCCCAATTCTCAATACTCTCTTTGGCACATCCCTACGAGGCCGCCTACGCCGAGGGAGAGCCCGAGGGGCCAATTCGGCGGATGTCCCATGGCATAGTAGCTGACCACGCCGAAGGTCGATGAGATAAATGCCGTAGGGAGGATGGCCCCCGCCGTGGTGTATATCGGCAGGCTGAATACGCTTGCGTATACGGGTGCGAGGGGCGCGCCGCCGCCTATCCCATAGGCGCCTCCTATTATGCCCACCGCGAAGGAGGTGGCGACAACCGATATAGCATTAAAGGAGTAAACATGGCCTAGAAATTCGCACTCCACTCTCTTGTCGACTTTCAACACTTTAACTATGCCAGTTCCGTGTTCGACCAGGCCTTTTCCCTTGCTAAAATGCTGAGACCATAGCAAAAATGCGCCACTGACGCCTGCCATCGAAGTGAGAAGACTTACGAAGGCCGCCGCCACAACTACAATTACTACCTCCAAAAGTCTTAGTGCTCCCCTTTATTCTTTATTGTTTCTATGTTATTGAGTGACATCAGGGGACAATGTATATATCCCTCTCCTACCTCTGCCCCGTGGGGTGCGCGAATGTCTGCCAATATATGCTAAGCTCATTAGGGAGGGGGAGATAAGAGCAAGCAACGGCAGTGAGGCCCTCTGCCTGTCGTGGCTCCTCCAGCGCAGGGTTGAGGAGGGCTCTGTGGTGCGCATTGAGGAGCTCTACCCCGCGCCGAATTTGGCAAGAGTCTACGAGGGCCCGCTTCAGTTGCTCACCGAGGGGTGGCCGACTCCGCTTTTGAAAATTTCGGGGCCGCCCCGGGAGGCCTACGCCAAGTTGGAGTGGTACAACCCCTTCAGCTTCAGCATAAAGGACAGGACGGTGTACGCCCTCCTGCGGAGCGTGGAGGGGGAGAGGCTGGTGGAGGTGTCCAGCGGCAACGTGGCAGTGGCCATGGGGGCGCTTGGCAACGTCATGGGGAAGAGGGTGAAGATATACATCCCCTCCGCCGGCTCCTACGTGGCCCCTCTCCTCGACGTGTTGGGCGTAGAGCACCAAATCCTCGACGTGACGCTCACAGTAGAGGCGTTGGAGCACTTGGAGAAGGACATTAGGGAGGGGGCGGTGCACCCCAACCAGTTTAACAATGACGCGAACTTCGTCGCCCACGTGAGAACGGCCGCGGAGGCCGACTGGCAGTTGGCCCAGGTGGGGAAGAGGCCTACCCACGTGGTGGCGGGGATCGGCACCTCTGGCCATGCCGCTGCTCTCGGCTTCTATTTCGGCGTAAAATACGGCGCGAAGCTAATCGCCGTTGAGCCCAAGGACTGGATCCCCGGCATTAGGCGTGTGGAGTCGGGCATGAAGTGGATCCACTGGGTTGACGCCGCAGTTGTAGAGGTGTCGCTGAGAGAGGCCATGGAGGGCGTCAGAGAGTTCGCCAGGAGGTACGGGCTCCTCATTGGCCCAAGCGCGGGGGCCGTCTACGCGGCCTATAAGCGGATGGAGGAAGAGGGCGTCTACCTAATGGTGTTCCCCGACAATCTGCTTAAATACGTCCCCATCCTAGATAAACTGCCATGACTGAGCCCAAGCTGACGCCTGCACAGAGGCTCGTGCTGTACTACATGGCGTTTGAGGCGGTTTACCACGGGAAGACGTGGTTCACCTTCGACGAGATTAAGAGGGGCACTGGGCTCGCAGTGAGGACCCTCAGGGCAGCCCTCGTGGCCCTAAGGCGCCGCGGCTACATAGAGAGCTACCTAGTCCCCGGCGCGGGAAGGCGGCTGTTGCACAGACTCAGGCTCGACAAATTCCTCCCCGAGCCAGAGCTGGAGGGCGTATACCTAGTCGACATGGCAGGCGACGTACTATCTCCAGACGCAGTCGCCGTAGTCACCAGGGCTGACGTAGTGCTGTACACGGAGTCAGTCCCACGGAGGAAGCTGGAGGGATTGGCAAAAAGGCTAGAGCCGTTCAACGGCCAACTCCCAGAGGCAAAGTCTGTCGCTATAGTCTTCAACTCGCTGGCAGACTGGGAGAAGGTGGCCCCTCTGGCAGCCAAGGCCAAGTACATATGCGCCTCAAACGTGTTAGACAAGGCAGTGGGCGTCTGCCTCACCTGCGGAAACGTGGATATCGACTTGCGCACTATCAGAATCAAGACCCCTGGCCCCGACGTGGAGAAGCTACTAGCTGACTACGACGTATTAGGTACAGTGGTAGTGGAGAGTTGCGGCGGCCGAAAGGCCGAGCTGTTAATACTGAAGAAGCGTTAGTTATCACATCACTTGTCCGTCCCGTTAAGGTCTAACAAGCCAAACGTCGAACCACTTGGGATTAGTCCGTCTGCAAGATGCCTTCGGATATGCTACTGCTGAGGAACGTGTTCGCAATGGCCGGCCAGGGTGATTTCTTCAAAGGCCATGTGTTTTAAGTCAACCACTAGTAGTTTCCCCGCCAGCTTTGGCGCCCCAATCGCCGTGTTGAACACCTCTAGGGCCATTAGAGAGGAGACTACGCCCACCACGGGCCCCAGCACTGGGCAGACCCCCGCCGCGCATGCTGGAAGCTCTCTAAATTTTCCAAACAGCTCCTCTAGGCAGGGCGTCTTCCCCGGCAGAATAGTGGTGACGTGGCCGTACCACTCTTGCACGGCGCCGTGGATTAAAGGCCTCCTGAGGACAAGCGCGGCCCCGTTGACGACGTGGCGGCTGGCCCAATTGTCTAACGCGTCGACCCCAATGTCGGCCCTCTTCAAGACATCTTTGGCCAACTCGGGGCTTATGGCCTCGGCCACGGCCTCTACCTCGACCTCTGGGTTCACCTCCCGGAGCACTCTAGCCGCCACCTCCGCCTTAGGCTTCCCCACATCGTGTGTGGCATAGAGAATCTGCCTGTGCAAGTCGGGGAGAGACACGGTGTCGAAGTCCACCAAGATCACGCGCCTAAACCCGCCGCCGACCACGTAGCGTGCAATAAGCGTCCCAAGGCCCCCCACGCCAAATATGGCAACAGACGTATTTCTAATGGCCCTCTGCCCCTCTTCCCCAATCACGGGCAACTGTCTACTATACCGGTCTAAGACCTTCACCGTGGACAATTACATGAGCATATTTAATTCCTCCTCCCCCCGCCGCGTCGCCTTTCCTCATTTTTATACCCCTACCCTTCTGCGGCCATGGGGTCGTGGAGTCTCTCGTAGTCTCTTTCCTGGCTTTGCTGGCCACTTACGCCCGGATGGCGCTGGGGCTTGTGGTCTCAATAGCCGTGGCGTACGCCCTCGGCTACGCCATGGCCAAGAGCAGGAGGGCCGAGGCCGTGCTCCTCCCCTTCTTAGACGTGATGCAGTCTGTCCCCATTTTGGGCTTTTTCCCCGTGGCGCTTTTCGTCTTTGTTTCCTTCTTCCCGCGCATCGGCGCCGAGCTTGCGGCGGTGTTTTTAATATTTACGTCGATGGCTTGGAACATAATCTTCGGCGTCTACCAAGCGCTTAAGACTCTGCCGCGGGAGTATCTGGAGATGGCTAGGCTATACCTCAACGAGAGGCTGGAGATCGCCCACGTCGTCATACCATTCACTCTGAGGAGCCTCTACTACAACGCGGCGATTTCTTGGGCAAACGCCTTCTTCTTCATAACCGCCTCCGAGGTCATAACCCTGGGCACCGAGATCCACCTCTTCGGCATCGGCAGTTTGGTCGTCAAAGCCTTTGAAGACGGCGACTTGGCCACGGCGTATGTGGGAATAGCCGTGGCCTTGTTGGGCAACGTGGCCCTCTACGCGCTGGTATGGAGGAGAGTTTTGACGCGTCTGCCCCAGCTGCCTTTTGTAGACCTGTGGCGCGTTTGGATGAAGTACGGCGCCTACGTGGTCTACGCGGCCATTCTTCTACTGGCGTATCTATTCGCCGAGTATGTAGCAACGGCCCCCCTCTCGGCGGGCGGCTTCGCGGCGGCTGTGGCGGAGTCCACGTATTTATCCCTCTTCTCTTTGGCCAGAGTGCTTGCTGTGATCTTAATAAGTGCCGCGGTGGGCCTGGCGACGACGGCGCTGGTGGTGGAAAAGCCGAGCAGAGAAGTGGCCGTGTTTCCCGCCGTGGCGGTGCTTTCCTCAATCCCGCCCGTGTTTCTCTACCCCCTACTAGCCGCGTTTATAAAGGGGGAGATTCTCGTCTTGGTGCTCTTGCTCCCCGCCGCGGCGCTGTACACGGTCATAAACACGCTGGCCGCGTGGAGAGATGTGCCACGAGACTTGGCTAAGGCGTACCAAATATCCGGCTGGCTGTACCTCTGGCACATCCTCATCCCAGCCGCCCTCCCCTATATCGCCACAGGTCTCCTCACCACGTGGGGCGGGGCGTGGAACGGGCTCGTCGTGGCCGAACCCTTTGCCGATGTGTCCGGGCTAGGCTCCTACATGGCCCACGCCGCAGGTAGAGGCGACGTCAACGCGCTGTTTGCCTCCGTCGCCGTCATGACCGCAATCGTCGTGGCGACGAATAGGCTACTGTGGAGGAGGCTCTACCGCCTGGCGTCGCAATGGGCCTAATAGACGTCGTCGGGGTAAAAAAGGCGTATGGAAGAGTGGTGGTATTCAACGGGATAGACCTCTCCGTGGAGCAAGGCGAGGTGGTGGCGTTGCTGGGCCCCTCGGGCTGCGGGAAGTCCACCCTCTTGAGAATGATGGCGGGCTTGGAGAAGCCAGACGCCGGCGTGGTGAAGTTCAGGGGCGAGCCCGTGGTAAAGCCCAGGCGCGAGATTGCCCTCATGTTTCAAAGCCCCACGCTCCTCCCGTGGAAGACCGCCCTCGACAACGTGGCCCTCCCGCTGGTGGCCAGAGGCATGGACTGGAAAGAGGCGCGAGAGGTGGCGCAGAGGTACCTCTCCTTCGTGGGGCTCTCGGGCTTTGAAGATGCCTACCCCAAGCAGCTCTCAGGCGGCATGCAGCAGAGAGTGGCGTTGGCCAGGGCGCTGGCGGTGGAGCCCGAGGTGTTGCTCCTGGACGAGCCCTTCTCCGCGCTGGACCCACTAACCGCGGAGAGCCTACGCGCCGAGCTCGTAAAGATGTGGCACGACAACTTAATCTCTGTGCACACCATGGTGCTTGTCACACACGCCGTAGACGAGGCCGTCTATATGGCCACTAGGGCCGTGGTTCTGACGACTAGGCCGGCCAAGGTGGCGGCAGACGTGAGAATAGACCTGCCCTACCCCCGCAACAGGAGGAGCCCCCAGTTCGAGAAATACGTCGACCTCCTCTACACCTACGTCTAGGCCAGCTTTACCTCCTCCCCATCGATTTCAACCAGTTGGGCAAAGACAGCCCAGTCGAGGATCTTCCTCGCGTCCTCCTCGCCGTAGCCAAGAGACTCTATAAACTCCAACACCTCCTCAACGCTGGCGGATTTTACCTCAGCCACATACTCCACCAACTGCCTAAAGGGCTCCACAGAGGCAAGCTTACTCTTGAGATACTGCTGGAAGTTTTTCACCGGGCTCTCCACAGCCCTCTTGCCCTCTGGAGTGAGCTCCACGTCCCCACCAGAGAACTTGACCAAGCCAAGCGCCTCAGCTGCGTCAATTACGTGGGACAGGTCGCCCAAGTCTGCGTCAACTGCGTCGTTTATGTACATGACGTCGGCCCGACCACCCAAGTGGTGCACCACTTTGAGAAACCCAAGGACTTGGTCAACCCCCACCGCGGGGAATTTCACAAACGCAAGTGGGGCATCCATTTATAAGTTTTCAGCATGCCGCCACTCGTCACCACTCAGCACTCCAACCACTTCTTCACCCTAGGCGTACCTCTCCAAGTTCTCAATAGCCTCGGCGAAGCCCCTCCTCTTAAGCTCCTCCACATCCCTCTTGTCGTACTTATGCACTATGTCGCCCTTATCCTTCTCAAAATCCCACAGAGCCACAATAACGTAGTCCCCCGCCTTGAGCCAAAGCTTCTTCCTCAGCCTACCCGGCAGACGCGCCACCCTTATCTCGCCGTCGGCACAGATAACCCTAAACCTCCCATCACCCAGCATCTCCAACACCTTGCCAAGAACTTCCCCCTCCCCAGGGACTCTAAACTCAGACACGTGCATCAAACACGCGGGGGGTTATAAAGTTGCCGGCCGACCCCCCAGCAAGGGCGCAGTTTTCCAGTGGGGCCGGCTCCACGGCGCCCCCGCCCCTTGCCGCTAGACGTTGGGGTAGTACAGCCTGAATATCTCCCTAAGCTCGGCCAATTGCCTCTCTCTTCCAAGCCTCCTCACGATGTTTCTGGCGAGGGCCCACACGGCGTTGACGTCTCGGTTGAGCTGGATTTTGCACTGGGGGCAGTACACCAGCCTGCCGCGCTTCTCCATCCTCCCCCCGCACAGCGGGCACACGTCGGAGATCATCGTGGTGTGAAGCTCCACGTAGTGCTCTCTCGCCAGTTCAAACACCTCAGAGAGCAGGTGCTGGAACTTGGGCATGTGCGGCAAATCCACTATGAGGATGTTTACGCCCTTCTTAGGGTGAAACGCCTCCTTGACGCCGTTTGCCACCCCCTTAGCCGCCAGCTCCACGTATCCCCCCATCCTAAACACCCGGTACATCACCCCGCCCTCGTTCACGTCCATGGCATGTACAACCAGCGGAGACCCATCCACCATCTCGGGAAGCCCCACCTTCTCATCCCCCCTAACCAGGCGGACAATCACTCTATCCCCCCTCACCAAGGCCTCCGCCTTAGCCAGCCCATACGCCTCAACGTCGGTGTACGTGAGGCGCCAGCTCTTATACATGCAGATCGGCACGTCGCCTCCGTAGAGCGCCACAAAGGACTCCACTACTTTAACCGCGCCGCCCAGCTCCACCACTGCGTAGTCTCCGCCCAACGCCTCCCTGGCCTTTGCCGCATCGCACTTAAGCGAGTACGTAAACACGGAGGTGAATGAGGGTACATTAAATACTATTTCAACGCGTAGCCGCCAAGCAGTTCTAAATCGGCGCTGGCGAACTGCGGTGTATTTGGACTGCGCCGCCTTACCTCACTCGTGGCTAGGGCGTTGGTAGTTTCTGCAATCGCCTCGACGTGCCATGGGCACATATTTACCGCTGTAGTGCTGCCGACAGCCTTCTATCATTCCCCATATAGCCCTGGCTCAAAGCTTGCATAGGATTGTGGCCTTGCCCCTCGCCGCCTGTAGCCTCACCTTCTAAGGCAGGCGGCGCACAAGCCGTCAAATACAATACCACATACACATGTACATACAAGATGTCCCATTTA
Organism: Pyrobaculum calidifontis JCM 11548; assembly: GCF_000015805.1. Taxonomy (NCBI): domain Archaea; kingdom Thermoproteati; phylum Thermoproteota; class Thermoprotei; order Thermoproteales; family Thermoproteaceae; genus Pyrobaculum; species Pyrobaculum calidifontis. Next base: position 644,342 of record NC_009073.1, read on the forward strand.
ATTGAGGCTGCGCAAGTTGCACGTGACGACGTCCATGTTCTTAAAGCTCTTGAAATACGACGTTGGGTACGTCAAAAGGTATTGGGTGTACGCTGTGCCGTTTTACGTGACCTACGTCTTACTCGTCGTTTTTCAACTGCTTTTGAACTACCTGTTGATGGTGTTAATCGACACTACTCTCGCGGCGGATTTCCACGCCGCAGTTTTCTACACCGCGGCCTTCCTCTCCACGCTGGGCGCCGCCATGGTCGTCAACTTCTTCACAGAGTACCTCTCCGACTTGTATAAGAAGGCCGTTGAGCTTGACTTGGCCCTCCGCGTTGTAGAGAGAAGGGTGGAGGACCCCTCTCGCCCGTCGGGGGAGGTCTTGTCTCGTGTCACCGCCGATTTGGAGAACGCCGTCTACGCAATTGCGACGCCGCTTTGGCTTTTCTTTGTGGTTGGGCGAGTGGCCGCGGTCGCCCTCTTCGCCTTTTGGCTTCAGCCCCTCTCCCTCCCCCTTATACTCCCCTTCGCCGCGCTCTACGCCGTTTTGATGAAGAGGGTGGGGCCACGCCTATTGGACGCTAGGTCTAGGGAGAGGGAGGCCTACGGCGGCTGGTTCAAAAGGCTGAAAGAGGCTGTGGAGGGGGCACACAGCTTACACAGACTAGGCCTCAGGGGAGCGCCCAAGCTGTTGACAAACGCCACCGCCACATACTTCACCCAATTCAGGAGGTTCACGCTGTACAGCCGCTCCGCCTTCTTTCTCATGGAGATACCAGCCTACGTGGGGCCAAACCTCGTCTTCGTGGTGGCGCTGTTTTTGGCTCTGCAGGGGCAGGGCACTGTGGGCGGAGCCGTGGCTCTTAGAAATGTGTTAACCGGCCTCTTTGAGCCCATCGGCCACCTCATGTCCACGGTGGGCTCTTTTTACGTTATGGCCTCGTCTTTTCAGCGTATTGAGCCTCTTCTGCGCTCTGCACAACCCCGCGTTGTGAGGGGGGCCGTGGCGTATCTAAGGGACGCGGTCTTTTCTTACGACAACGGCGTAGTTGTGGAGGTGGTGGGTGAGGTGGCTGTTGAGGAGGGTGACTTCGTCTGGGTTAGGGGGCCTTCTGGGGCTGGGAAGTCCACCTTGGCTAAGGCGCTGTGTGGCCTTGTGGAGCCCGCCGGCGGCGTTGCGGTGGCGGCTGTGGACTGCGTCTACGTGGGCAACGACGACTACCTCTTCGACGCCACTGTGTACGAAAACATCGACCTTTGGGAGGGGAGGCCTAGGGGGGATGTGGAGTGGGCCGCCGCGGCGGCGGGGGTGGACTTCCCCTTGGACAAGAGGTGTGGGGAGGGGGGTAGGGAGCTCTCCGAGGGGCAGAGGCAGAGGGTCCTCATCGCCAGGGCTCTGCTGCGTAGGCCTAGGCTCCTCGTCCTCGACGAGGCCACCTCCGGCTTAGACAAGGAGCTAGAGGCAAAGGTGCTACAAGCTGTGCGGCAGGCGGCAAAGGCGGTGGTAGTAGTGTCGCACAGAGACAGCCCAGCACAGTACAGCAACAAAATAATATGAAGTAAAAGAGGGGAAGGCGTATATGACGACGGCCCCACCTACTTCAGGGCACGCCGAGGTGTGACCTACACGCCGAGAGGAGGCGGGCTAGGCGCTTGTCCTAGGTCTGCTTAATGTTGCTAACACCTATTGCTAGTATGCGCCGATAAGCCCTAGAGTACAAGCAAAAGACAATACACGTAGGCGTGCTCATACCCCGCTTTACTATGTAGTGTCTCATGCTATTTCTACACGTTGTCCCACTGGGCTTGCCACACTTTGTGCAACTCTACGACCGAGCAACTACCTCGCCCTCGTGATATCATATGCGCACATCAGCGCTCCAGAGACGCCTCCCTTGATATAGAAGTTGTAAGGCCAACTTGTGACGTGTTTGTCCGCGTCTCGGGCCTTTGTTGAGCAGAAAAAGGGCGGTGTATTAACCTGTATGCCTTATCTCGATACCCATGTCCTTCAACGCGGCGTTGAGCCGCTTGAGCATCGCCTTTACGTCGAGTTCTACCACTCGGCTGTCCACGGTCTCGAAGTGGATCCAGTCGTGGGGCACCCTCATCCTCCTGGCCCGCACTATCCTCATCCTCCTCACGTGGAGGCCCATCTCCTCGAGCTGGGGGTCTACCTCCAGGGCGATGATTACGTCGGCTAAGTGCTCTGCCGCCACCACCATGCCGTATATCTCCTCCACGTCTGTGTGCGCGGTCACCAGCACCACGGACTCCGTCCGCTTGGCGAAGATCTTAAACGCGCGGAAGAGGTCAAGCGACGCGCCCGGGCTCCTCATCAAGACCTCGTTCAAAGAGTCAAACACCACGAGGCCGCCTCTGAACTCGTCCACGAACTCCAACAACTTGTTCACCACGGTGTAGGCGTCGAGAGACTCCAGCCTGTGCCTCGCCGGGGGCTTAAGCTTAGAAAAGCGCTCGCTGGGCGCCACGAACCCGTCGACGATGGTCACCCGGTCCAGGGGCGCGCCCCGGGCCTTGAGCTCCTCAGCCACTTCATCTGCCATGGAGTCCACGGCGAATATTAAGACAGGCGCGCCGGAGATAGCCGCCGTCGCCGCCATAATGGTGGCGAAGAAGGACTTCCCAACGCCCAGCTGGCCCTCCAACAGCACTAGGTAGCCAGGCGGAATGCCCTCCGGCAGATTCTCGTCAAGAGGCCCCACCCCAGTCTTTAAACCCATGTGCATAGAGGCGCGGGGTATAATAACATTCCCCGTAATACAGATAAATACACATCTCCAACCTACCGTGCGCGTGACCCTCAGCGTCGTCCGGCCCTTCGACCCCTGGCGCAACCCGCTGTGCACATGTCCCCCCAAGTACGGCCTCAACCCCTACACGGGGTGCGGCCACGGCTGCCTCTACTGCTACATCACCTCGTACATTCCCAACGCCTTTAACCCAAGGCCCAAGGAGAGGCTCATGGAGCTAGTCAGGAGAGACCTGGAGAAGATCCCAAGGGGGGCCGTAGTCGCCCTGTCAAACTCCTCAGACCCCTACACCCCGCCCGAGGCCCAGCTAGGCCTCACGAGGAAGGTCCTGGAAGCCCTCCTAGAAAGGGGGTACAGAGTGCTTATAACCACGAAGTCCCCCCTAGTCCTACGCGACTTAGACATCCTGGCAAAGCACAGGGAGAGGGTGGCCGTGCAAATCACTATTACAACGCTGAGGGAGGAGCTGGCAGAGAGGCTGGAGCCGCGCGCCCCAAGGCCCCGCGGCAGACTCGACGCCGTTAAGAAGCTCGCCGAGGCCGGCATCAAAGTCACCGTGAGACTCGACCCCCTCATCCCCTACCTCAACGACGACGAGGAGAACATCGAAGAAGTCGCCTCCTCCGCGGCCGCCGCCGGCGCTGTACACTTAGTGGCAAGCACGTACAAGGCAAAGCGAGACAACTTCGCGCGACTGGCAAACGCCTTCCCAGACAAGGCCCCCCTCTGGCGCGACCTGTATTTTGAGAAAGGTCAGTACTTCCACGGCCAGTGGTATGCTCCCGCCGATTACAGGAGGCGCGTGCTCGCCGCCGCGGCGGAGGCGGCCAGGCGACACGGCCTACAGTTCACAATCTGCCGTGAGGAATTCCTCGACTTGAACACGCCGGGCGCCTACTGCGACGGCAGCCACCTACTGCAGCGCTGAAGTGGGGAAAATTTAAAATTGGTGAGGAGAGGTTAGAGTGGCTTTACCTATCCGCGATATAAATCCGACGAGGAGCTTCCCCTTTGTGACTAAGGCTCTCGTCTTTGTAAACATTGCCGTGTTTATATACCAGATACTCGACCCCGCAATCACGGCGAAGTATGCCTTTGTCCCAGAAAAAGCCTCCTCGGAGCTCTACCGCTGGGTAACACACATGTTTCTCCACAGCGGCATAATGCACATAACTGGAAATATGATTTACCTCTGGGTATTCGGCGACAACGTGGAAGACTACTACGGACACCTCCGCTTCCTCTTCCTATACCTCTTCTGGGGAGTGGCGGCTGCCTTCGCCCACTGGGCGTCGACCATCGCCCAGGCGTCGATGATCGAGAACCCCTACCTCAAGAGTTACCTCCTAAAGATGCCGGCGGTAGGCGCCTCCGGGGCCATAAGCGGAGTTCTTGGGGCATATCTTGTGCTGTATCCCCGTGCCAGAATTCTCACCTTGACCTTCTTCATCGTGATTACGTTGATAGAGGTGCCAGCGTGGGCGTATATAGGCTTCTGGTTCCTGTATCAGCTTATCTACGGATTCATAGACTTTTTTGCCCTGCAGAAGGTAGAGGTCGCATACTTTGCCCACATAGGGGGATTCGTCGCGGGGGCATTAACCGCGCTGGCCACGAGGGGCCGTAGGAGGAGGGTTGTGTATTACTACTATTGGCCGTAGCCCTGGCGGAGCGAGGAGGTCCGTCTCTTATCTGTCGTTGTTTTGGCCTGCAGAGCCTTCTCTACTGCCTCCAGCTTCCTCATGACGTTTGCGCAGTTCAAGATGTATATCGTGGACTCGCCCACTTTTACAGACTTTATGTACCCATTGTTCTCAAGCCAGAAGAGGTGCCACTGCGCCGCGCCCCAGGTTATGCCCAACCTCTTAGTCACATCGCTAGCCGTCGTGTAGCCCTGGGAGGCGACGATCTTGAGGATTTCCACTTTCACATTATCAAGCACGGAGTCTAGATCTCTCTCTTATTTATGGTTTATGGTGAGTAACTTTTTAAACATTGGCATAATATTTAGTGCCCCTGGCGTGGGGTGTCGAGCCGCCGCACAGGCGCCGGTGAACACGCCCCCTCCAAGGGGCGTACACACGCAAGCCGTTTAGCGCGTTAGATAAAGCCGCGTGCCACCATTGTAGTCTGGGTATGCGCCTTAGAGGTCGCAATGTCCGTGTTTGTGTCTAAAGGCGGTTTTGGGCGACCCTAGAGAGGTTATAAACTGGCGAGTGTTGTGAGACGTGGTTCCGCCAGTGTTGATAGGGATTTTGGGCGGGCTTTTCGTGGGACTGTCTCTACTTGACGTTGCGCCGCCTTGGCTTGGTTATCCCCTTGGCGCGGCCTTTTTAAGCATATACGTGGTAGCCCTCGTCGCGGGGCTTAGGATGGCACGGTCGAAGAGGCCCTCGCCAGCGGGCCTCGTGGGCAAGAGGGGGGTTGTGGTAGAGGCGTCGGGGGGGGTTTGCCCTAGTGAAGGTGGATGGTGTGTACTGGCGCGCGGCTTGTGTTGGCTGTGGGCCAGGCGACGTGGTGGAGGTTGTGGGCGTTGGGGATGTGGGGCTTGTCGTTGAGAAGAGATGACGGCTGTGCTACTCGCCGTAGTGCTGGCGGCGCTGTTGGCGGTTCTCCACTTTGTGTGGCCATTCTTGGCGAAGAGGGGCGGGGCCTACAGCACTTCCAGCGTTGCGGCGGCTCGGTGGGCGTTTCAAGTGGTGGGGGTGAGGGGGAAGAGGGTTGTGGACTTGGGTTGCGGCTATGGCCGAGTGCTGGCGTTGGCTAAGTCCATGGGCGCCGCCTCGGTGGCGGGGGTGGAGATTGACCCAATCCGCTGGCTAATCTGCACGGCGAGGTGTCGGTGTAGGGTGGCTCTGGGGGACATGTTTAAATTCGACGTGTCAAACGCCGACGTCGTCTACATATTCCAGTGGCCCTCTGTCAACGCCAGGCTCGCCGAGAAGCTAAGGAGGGAGCTGAGACCAGGCGCCTACGTGGTGTCGTACATGTGGGAGGTGCCCGGCCTAGCCTTGGTCGCCCACAACCCCGCCCTGCGCGTGTACATCTACAAGCGCCCTGAAGAGCCTAGACAAGAGCTCTCTCACTGAGAGGCTCTGTAGCAGTTGGTACAGCTTAATGAGCTGGGCCGCCTCTATCACTGTCACGCGGTTGGCCAGGTCTCTGTACCTCCCCTCCAGAAGCTCCCGCAGCGTGGCCAAGGTCTCCACGTCGTACCTCGTCAACACGTATACCAAGGCCGCGTCGCTGTTCTCCGCCGCGTCTCTCAGGGCGTTTAAATCTGCGATGACTGACCTATCCCTCATGGTTACTTGCACAGCCGCGGCTAGGCGGCCGTCCCCGGTGAGGAAGGCCAAGTCCACGCGGTGTAGCCCCACTAGGTGTTTTCTAGCCACGTTAAACCCGAGCAGTTCCCCCATGGCCGCGGCGGCTTTTACCACCTCGTCGTAGGTGGCGGCGGGGAGGGGGTTGGAGATCAGCCTAGTCTCAATGAGCTCGCCTATGCACTGCGGGAGTGCCTCGTCGTCGAAGTATATGCCGTACCCCCCGTCTCTGTAGGCGTTGAGCAAGAGCTCCAGCTTTGGATAAAGACAGCGGAGGTGCGACAAGTCCACCTCCCCCGTGGTTAAAACCCTCGCCCGCAACATCCAGGGGTACTTCACTCTGCCCGCCGCAATTTCGTCGGGCCAGTAGGGGCCCTGGGACTCTGTCCACCTGTGCGTCACCTCGGCCACCGCGGCCTGGCTTCCGCACGCCGCGCCGCACCGCTTGTCCACCATAACTGCGATGAGTCTGAAGTAGGGCTTGATAAACCCCCGCACCCGGGCCTGGTCCATCGGCACGCCGAAGACGCCGTAGGAAACCGCGTGGAGGAAGTGGTCCCTGTCCATCAAGACGAGCCAGTAGAGGTCCACGGAGAGAGGAGATGAGCTACCTATTAAAGCCGCCATTTGTACTAAAAGACGTGAATATTACAACGCTTTACTTATCCCTTACTTTTGAGGAAAAGTATTATTAATACTGGGGTTTTGTGGCCTGTGAGCGAGCTTGCCAAGTTCTTTATCGAGGTGGCGGAGAAGTGGCAGAGGAGGTGGGCCGAGGCCAAGGTGTTTGAGCCCTCGCCGCAGCCTGGGAGGCCTAAGTTCTTCATAACGGCGGCGTATCCCTACCCCAACGGGACTATACACATTGGCCACGGCAGGACATACCTAGTCGCAGACGTAATGGCGCGCTTCCGCCGCCACCTGGGCTACAACGTGCTGTTCCCCATGGCCTTCCACTACACCGGGACCCCCATTTTGACCATCGCCGAGGTCATCGCCGCTGGGGACAAGGCCGTCATAGAGGAGTACAAGGAGATATACGGCGTGTCAGACGACGACATTAAGAAGATGGGGGACCCGCTCTACTTGGCGCAGTACTTCCACCGCAGGTCTAAGGAGGCAATGATCAAGTTCGGCCTCGGCATTGACTGGAGCCGGGAGTTTACCACGATTGACCCAGAGTACCAGCGCTTTATCCAGTGGCAGTTTGAGAAACTGAGGAAGAGGGGCCTAATTGTGAGAGGGAGGCACCCAGTGGGGTGGTGCCCGCGGCATCAAATGCCCGTGGGGGCCCACGACACTAAGGACGACAAAGAGCCCGAAATCGGCCAGTGGACTCTCATATACTTCGTTGATGGGGAGGGCTTGGTGTACCCCACGGCTACTCTCAGGCCTGAGACTGTGCCCGGCGTGACGAACATCTGGATTAACCCGGACGCGGAGTACGTAGTGGCCGAGTTCGAGGGGAGGAAGATGGTGTTGAGCAAAGACGCGGCGTATAGGCTCTCCTTCCAAGGCAACGTCAAAGTGATTAGAGAGGCCAGGGGGAGAGAGTTCGTGGGCAGGCGGGTGTTAAACCCAGTGACGGGGGAGTGGGTGCCGGTCTACGAGGCCAAGTTCGTGGACCCCAAGGTGGGGACTGGGGTAGTGATGTCCGTGCCCGCCCACGCGCCGTACGACTACGCGGCGCTGAGGGACATGGGGGAGGTGAAGCTCATCCCCCTGATAAGGGTGGAGGGGTACGGCGAGTACCCCGCCAAGGAGGTGGTGGAGCGGATGGGGATAAAGAGCCAGACCGACCCAGCCCTCGAGGAGGCGACTAGGGAGGTCTACTCCGCGGAGTATACGAGGGGCGTGGTTAGAGAAGACGTGGTTGACCGCATAGCGCCTCACCTCCCCGAGCCCGCGAGGTCTATGGTGAGGGCCGTGTTTAAGCTGTACTTCGCCGGGAGGCCTGTGAAAGAGGCGCGGGAGTTCATTTCCAAGTGGCTCGCCGAGGCTGGGCTAGGCGGCGTGATGTACGACATAATGAACAAGCCGGTGTACTGCAGATGTGGTACTGAGATCGTGGTGAAGGTGCTGGAGGACCAGTGGTTTATAAACTACGGGGAGAGGGGCTGGAAGCAGTTGGCGAGGCAGTTGGTAGAGGAGATGGCCATAATTCCGCAGGAGGCCAAGGCCCAGTTCTTGGCCACCATAGACTGGCTGGATAAGAGGGCCTGCGCCAGGACTAGGGGGCTGGGCACGCCTCTGCCGTGGAGCCAGGGGTGGGTTATCGAGAGCTTAAGCGACTCCACCATCTACATGGCCTTCTACACGGTCATCAAGAAGATCAGGGCCCTGGGGCTGAGGCCGGAGCAGTTGACAGAGGAGTTTTGGGACTACGTGTTCCTCGGCCAGGGGAGCGCGGCAGAGGTGGCGAAGAGGATAGGCGTAGACCCCGCGGCCCTTGAGGAGATTAGGCGCGAATTTGACTACTGGTACCCCCTGGACTCTAGGAACTCGGGCAAAGACCTCATACCCAACCACCTCACCTTCTTCATATTCAACCACGTGGCCATCTTCCCCAGGGAGAAGTGGCCAAGGCAGATCGTGGCCAACGGCTGGGTGCTGAGGGAGGGGGAGAAGATGTCTAAGTCTAAGCGGAACGTCTTGCCCTTGGACAAGGCGGTGGCGTTGTACGGCCCAGACCCGCTCCGCGCCACGTTGGCAATAGCGGCGGAGGTGGAGCAGGACCTAGACTTCAGAGACGCAGAGGCGAGGAGAAACTCTCAGCAGCTCATGTCTATCTACAACCTCGTGCAGAGGCTGGCGCAGAGCGCCGTGGAGAGAGAGGAGACTTGGCTTGACAAGTGGCTGATCTCCGAGGTGGCGCACGTCCTCGAGAGGGCTAGAGAGGCGTATGAGAAAGTGAGGCTGAGGCAGGCCGCCGTGGAGCTGTTGTACAACGCCGAGGCCGTCTTTAGCCAGTACCTCTCCATGGTGGACAAGCCGTCTAAAAGCGCGGTGGAGGCCGCCAAGGCGTGGGTAGTGGCCCTGGAGCCCATAGTGCCGCACTTCGCCGAGGAGCTCTGGCAAATTCTCGGTGGCGAGGGGTTTGCCGCGACGGCGCCTTGGCCAAAGCTGAGCCCAGACCCAGCCGCCCTCTTGGCCAAGAGGTATGTGGACATGTTGATTGAAGATGTGAAAAACATCCCCGCATATAAGGCCGGGGCGAAGAGGGTGGCGATATACGTCAACGGCAACTACCAGTGGCTGAGAGCCGCCGTGGGGAAAGACGTCAAGGCGGCCATTGAGGCGGGAGCCCCGCCCCAGTTGGCCAAGAGACTCGTAGACTTCGCCAAGTCCATGGGCGAAGAGGTGAGGGGGCTCGTAGAGCGCGTGGAACAATTCGACGAATACGCCGCCCTCCAGTCGTACAAGAGGTACGTAGAAAAGGCGCTTGGAGTTCCAGTGGACATATACAAGGCAGACGACCCCCAGGCGCCAGACCTAGGCGGAAAGAAGAAGGCGGCGCTACCCCTAAAGCCCGGCATATTCATAGAAGTAGGCTAGGGCTACGATTTAGGCGAGGCGCCTGAGAGATTTGGCAGAACTTCGGTCTTAAACTCGTCGAACAGCTCGCCCAGTACCTCCTCGAATTTGGCCTTGCCTTGCTCCACTGCGTCCATGTGTTGCTCTATTAGCCTAGTCCGGTCTTCGCTTACAAGTTTGCCGAACTTCTGCTCGAGGTAGTGGTACACCTCTATCCCCCTCTTCGTGGGAACCATTAGCCTCCTCCGGCCCGCCACGTATACGTAGTACCTCTTGGCGAGCACCTGTAGGATGCGGGCGTAGGTGCTGGGCCTGCCAATCCCCCTCTGCCTCATCAAGGCCAACACGTCGGCCTCTGAGAGAATTCTCCTAATCACGCGGTACCTCTTCACGGTCACCTCTATGGTGCCCGTGGGGAGGCCGGGCTCGACCGCCGTCACTTGGTACATCACTTGGAAGCCCTGGCGCTTGATGTCCACGACTCTCTCCACCTGGGCCACGTACCCGTCTATCTCCACCTCGTACCGCTCTACCTCCACCTCGCTCGGCTCCATTTGGCTAGCCATAAACCGCCTGAACACGAGGTCGTAGAGCTGGTAGTGGCTTCTCGTGAGGCGTATGGCCAACTGCAACACCCCGGCGTTTACCAGCCCCCTCAGCTCCTCCACGTCTATGGGCCTCGTGGGCCTAATGGCCTCATGGGCCCCCTCTGCCTCCTCGCCCCAAGTCCTCGGCCTAAAAGCCCCCTCTCCAAACCTCTTCGTTATGTACTCCCGCGCCACGGCGATCCCCGCCGCGGAGACCCTAGTGCTGTCGGTGCGGTGGTAAGTTATAAGCCCGCTCTCAAAGAGGTCTTGGGCTATCCTCATGGCGTAGTCGGCTGAGAGGCCCAGCCTATTCACGGCGTCTCTCAAAAGCTCGTCGGTGGTATACGGGGGCGGGGGGTTTACGACCCGCGTCTCGGCGCCAGCCTTCCTAATGGCCACCCTCCGCCTCTCCCTAAGCGCCTTCAGCGCCTCTTGAGGCAGCTGTAGCCTCAGGTCAACGTCGTCTAGCTGTAGCTCCACGTTGTACATCCTCTGCCGGAGCGACTCCTCGTACGTCGTGACAACCCAGCCTAGCACGGGGGTTTGGACGCGGCCAGCCGACAAGTTCGGGCTCCCGAACTCCCTCTGAAGAATCTTGCTTAGCCCAAAGCCTATCCACCGGTCCTCAATACGCCTAATGATCTGCGCCTTTACGCGGGAGTAGTCAATGCCCCTGGGGTTAGCCAAGGCGCTTATAATCGCCCGGCGGGTCACCTCGTGGAATTCCACACGCCTAATGTCGGCCACGTAGGGCCTAAGGCCGAGGTAGAGATCAAAGGCAATTTTCTCGCCCTCAGAGTCTGGGTCAGTGCCGATGAGCACGGCGTCGACCTCGACGGCGAGGTTCCTAATCGCAGCCAAGACGTCGAGCGGCCGGCAGTCCGGCGGCACGTCGACGTCGTCCACGTACACGGCCCCCCTACAGCGCCAAATCTTGTTGTACACAGGCACAAAGCCCCCCTCTGTCGCCAACACGGCGTATTCGCCTCCGTCGTAGTCCCCCCGCCTAAAGTCGCCGAACCACCTCCTGAGGACCTCTCTCTCCTCCTTAGAGATTCTATCGAGGGAGGTGGGGAGCTCGTATATGTGGCCCAGCGAGGCCGTCACCATCAATACGGCGTCTCCAGTGGACACCTCGTAGACGGGCACCCCGTCGACCAACAACATGCTGGGCCTGCCGAAGAAGTTGGCGATAGTCCTCGCCTTGGTGGGAGACTCCACCACCATTAACAAAGTCCTCATAAGCTCTCTGCCCCCCGTAACCACCGCCTTCCCCTCCATTATCTCCCTAATAGTCCTCCTGTCCCTGTCCACTTCTGCCAGAACGGCGGAGAGGTCCACCTCGTCCAGGCGCTTAAACTCAGCCTCGTCAAACCTCAGCTTCAGCTCCCTCTGGAGGGCGGTGAAGACCTTCCAATCGTCCACCACGACCACGCTGAGGCCCTTGGAGAGGCCGCCCGCGTAGAGCCGAGAGGTCCGCCCACTCCCCTGTATATACGTCGTGACGTCTGGCACTAACACGTACAACTCCCCGCCTATGTACGCCAGGCGCACCTCCGTGGAGGAGTCAATGGCTCTGCGCAACTCCTCGTCGCTGAGTATGGAGTTGGCGAGCTCAACCGCACCCTTCGCCACGTCCACCGCGTGTTTCTCAAAGCTGGAGAGCTCTTGGCCCTCCGCCGCCTTCTTCAACGCCTCCTGCACGCTCAACGCGTAGGGGGCCAGGCGCTTCAATTGGCCAATGGCCCTGTCCACCTTGTACCTCAACTCGCCAGAGAGGACAGCTCTGACGTTGTAGAAGAAGGTCAAGTACGCGGGTATGGAGAACTCCTCCAGCCTAACCCTAAACTTGTACTTGGGCACTCCCACAAACACCACGTACCTAATCACGTGGGGCAGGTCTATCCCCCTCACCAGCGCCGACCTGGCAGAGGCCAACCCCACCAACGCCGCGAGCTCCCCTCTCTCAAACCTCTCCAGCACCCCCCTCCTAGGCCGCAGAAAGTGTTCAACTGCGAGGCTCTCCCCCACGGCCCTCTCCACAATGGCAAGCCCAAGCTCTCTGTCCTGCACGTAGACAATCCCCCCGGGGCCAAGCCTCTTGAGCAACTCCACCACCTGCCCCACCACGTCTTTCCCCTGCTCGACGTACACGTCGACCACGTTCCGAAGCCCCTCCGCCCTGCCCCCCACGTCGAAGCCCAGAATCTCCCTAAACAAGAGGAGCCGCGTCGTCCTCCTCGCCCTAGCCAATGCGCCAGAGGCGACGAAGATGCCCAACTTAAGCCTCCTCGCCTCCTCTTGCAACTTGGCCCTAAGCGCCGTCACCTCTGCGTCTAGCCGCTCCACCTCCTTCAAATCCCCCGCAATCTCCGCCTTCCGCAACTCCTTCACCGCGTTTATGACGTCCAGGGCGAGCTTCAACACCTCGTCGGAGACGCCGAGGAGTCTCAAAATTCTGTCAATGTTCTTACTCGTCGCCCTGAGAATGCTGTCGACGTCGTCCGCCGCCACGAAGTCAAACTTAAACCTCTTCAACAAGTCGAAGTAGCGGGGGAGGAAGGCAGAGGTGACGATCAACACGTCGAAGTCGCCCCCCTCAACGGCCCCCAAGGCCTCCTTCTTCTCCTTCTCCGTTAGAAGCGAGTGGTAGGCCACCGCCCTCACAGACACGCCGGCCTTCTCGGCGTAGCTCAAAAGCCTCTGGTGAACCTGCCTAGCAAGCGCCGAGGTTGGGAAAATGAGGAGCGCCCTCTTCCCCTCCCGCGCCGCGTATAAGGTGGCCACAAGTATAAACGTGGTCTTGCCAGAGCCCGTAGGCGCCACAATTGCGAAGCTCCTCCCACGGACAAACCGCCTAGCCCAAAGCCTCTGGGCACCCCACATCTCAAACCCGACCGCCGCCTTGAATAGAGAGGAAAACTCCTCGTACCGCCTCAAGTACTCGTCAACCCACGCCAAGCCCTTCAACGCCCTCCTCCTACGGAGGGCTCTAACAACATCGGCAATGCCGCCGGCCTTAACCACCTCAGGCAGACACTCACGGCAGGGGAGGCCCCCCGCCAGTCTGTCAGAGGTGACGGGCCCCCCGCAGTTTGGACAAGAGTGTAGATACACCACAAGTGGGATATCCACGCCACTGAACAGACACCCTATAAAAAGGTGGTGTCCCAGCGTCCCAAATATTTAAATAGTAGAGGGGTGGGGGGCAAATGGAAAAGTTGGTAGAATGGGTAAACGCCTTCAACACCATAGCGAAGAACGAGAATAACTTTCACAGCTTCTCAATAGAGAAGGGGGAGGACTTCGTAGACGCGGTTTTTACCATTGAGGACGTGTCGCGTGAGGGAGAGTGCCGCGTGGGCAACTTCGCCATGGCTACGCTGGCTCTGCGGGGCGGCGCCGCCTCCATGGAGATGGCGAGCGGCACGTACAAGAAGTGTCCAACACCCGCCGGCTACTCGGCCGAGTACTCCCGGCAGGCGGTGGAGAAGTTCGACTTGGGCAACGACCCCGAGCTGATAAGCTTCATCAAGTCGATGAAAAACGAGGGGGACTTCATAGCACTCCTAGAGGCGGTGCTCCAAACTCTAGCCCGCTAACACTTTTTTAAATACGTCTGCGAAGGCTCGGTAGGCCTCTTCGCCGTAGAGGACGACCATAATCAGCTTGACGGACTTCAGCTTTGGCGCCGTCTCTCTAATGGCGGCGGCGGTCTGCAGTGCCGCGTCGCGGTAGGGGCATCCAAATATGCCGGTGGAGATGGCCGGTAGTGCCACGCTCTCTACCCCCAGCTCGTCGGCCTTCAAGAGGGCGTTTTTAACGGCCTCGCCGAGCTTCTCAATGGGCTCAACGCCGCACCTAGGCCCCACCGCGTGTATCACGTACTTTGCCCTTAGGCGGCCGGCGGAGGTCACCGCCACCCCGCCCACGGGCACTGGGCCGTGGCGCCGGACCCACTCCCTGCTCTCCTCTTGAATCACCCACCCGCCCTTTCTCACAATAGCCCCAGCCACGCCCCCGCCATGCTCTAGGTACGAGTTTGCCGCGTTGACGATGGCCCCCGCCTCCACCTCGGTAATATCCCCCTGCAACAGACGCACCACCACGCCACCCACCACAAACTCCATACTCACCCAAGCCCCCCAACTAGGGCTGAGTAGGCCCTCTCATGCTCCTCTGTCCACGCGACGCGGTTCTTTAGCTTCTCGGCGTACTCTGCCACCACCTCTATGAGACTCTTAATGAAGTAGGCCGCCTCCTCCCTCGTCCTGTACTTGCTAAGAGCCATGTCAGGGTCGGGGCCGTGGTACTGATAGTCATGGAGGTTTAGAGCGCGGTCAGTGATGTACGTCAAACGCTCATACCCCAGCTCCTCGAGGAGCCTAGACAGAGACATCATCCTGCTGGTGGGCACCCTAGGCACTGCCCTCTCCTCAAGCCACCTTCTCTCCTCCTCAGACTTGGCCAAGGCCTTTAGCCGCTCTAGCTCTAGCTTCAGCAACGCGGCAAGGACGGCTCTCCACGCTTGAAAGGCCTTACCAGCCGCGTTTCGTGTCAAGCCTCGGCGTAGGAACTCCAACGCCAGCTCAGCCTCCACCAGCGCCTCCAAAAGACGGGCAGAGGCGTAGTCCGCAGAGGAGGGCTTTGGAAGCGGCCTCTCAATTACCTGTTCCATGGCTCTTTGTTGCACCACGTTTTAAATGCTTGTTGGTGTTGTGGCGCATTTCTTTTGAGGGTGCGTGCGGGTTTATTTTCAGTTAACTCTCCCCCGAAATCTGTGTATACGTGGTAGATATATGTCTGTGGTGTTTCTGCTCTGTGTCATTTGTCAGTTTTACAGTTGGGGTGAGTAGTTTGGCAGGTTGGGGATTCGCCACAGCGGGGCCTAGGGGGCGTGGAGAGGCGCTATGAGGGGTCTCTGGTACTTTGGGAAGGGGGCGTGGGTGGTGAGAGACGGCGCCGTTGTGCACGTCTCTCCCTACTTCTACGCCGTGGGGAAGAGCCGGCCTAGGCTTAAGTCTGCGTCGTGGGTTGAGGAGGCCGACTTGACGCCCATGGAATTCGACGGACTGCGGTACGTGCCCGCGGACGGCAGAGTTTGGGCTGTGTACGTGGAAAGACCCGGCCTAGTCCCCAGGGCTAGGGAGGAGCTCCTGGGGATGGGGTACGGAGTGTCTCAGAGCTATATTAAGTTCGCATTGAGGGCCGCTGGCGACCTCAGCCTCAAGTCGGGGCCGCCTGACATCTCAGCCGCGGTGGTAGAGTCGATGTACGCCAGGCCTAGGGTGCTGGCCTTCGACGTAGAGGTGGCAGGGGGCCGGGTCTACGTGGGCTACACAGTAGACGGAGAAGACGTCGCCATCGTCGAGCTGGAGAGGGGGAAAAGAGTTGGGGAGGCCGACTTGCCCGGCGACATTGACTACGCCGTGGGGTACAACTCTTGGCAGTTCGACTGGCTCTACCTCCCCTCAGCCACGAAGTACACGCTGAAGACGGTCCATGGGTATAAGCCGCACATCGACTTGTTTCCGCTGTTCTCCGGGGGCTTTGGCCCCTCTCTGGGGCTCGCCGAGAGGTCGTATGGGCTATACGACGTGGCCCGCCAGCTGGGCGTCCACAGAGAGCTGGGGCTCGCGGACGTGGAGCTCCTTAGGATAAAGCGGCTGAGGAGCAGGCTTGCCCACCTCTCGGCGGCCGAGGCCGAGGAGTACTTAGCCACAGACGTCAAAGTCACATACCGCCTAGCCGCCAGAGTAGTGCCCATCTTGGAGGGCTTGGGGGCCGCTGTGGGCGGCAACGCCATGGTGGTGGCCCAGGTGGGGGAGACCGCCTCGCCGGGCCACCTCTTCGAATTTCTAATCCACAAGGAGATGGAGCGCTTGGGCTACGTCCTCGTGGATAGGCGGAAGGAGGCTGAATACGCCGCAGGGGACAAGGTCAGGGTGAGGGCCGCGGGGGTCTTCTGCAACGTGGCCGAGTACGACTTCTCGGCCATGTACCCGTCGCTGATTGTCCAAGACGGGGTGGACCCCACCTCCGTGCGGGAGTGCTCCGACGGCTTCGAGGTAAAGACCACCGGCGGATCGAGGAGGGTGTGCTTTGAGGGCGGGCCTATTTGGCGTCTCCACGTGGCCGTGCTTGAGGCCAGGAGGGCTGTGAAGGCGGTGGGCAAGGCGGCGGATCAAGCGGTCAAGATCCTCGCGAACTCCGGCTTCGGCATATATGGCAAAAGGGCGGGGTGGGGCGTGGTGAACGAGTGGGTGGCGGCCTACATTGTGCAAAAGACAGACGCGATTCACGCCGACCTCTGGCAACGCTACAAGCCGGTGTACGGGGACACCGACTCCCTGTACGTGCAAGTGAGAGACCCCGAGGCCTTCCTCGAGGAGATAAACGCCTACGTGGCCGACAAGTGGAGGGGGCCCTTCGGCGCGAGGCTGGGGCTCAAGCTGGAGGGGGTCTGGGACTACCTGTGGATACCCGTCACCGAGAAAGGCACCCCGGCGGAGAAGAACTACGTAAAGGTGGGGAGCGGCGAGGTGGCGGTGAGGGGGGCCGCCCTGAGGCCCCGAGGCCTGCCGGTCTTCTTGCGCTACGGCGAGTTCTACCAGTGGGCAAAGGCGCTCATCACAGGGACGGCCTCTGTGTCAGAGCTGTTGGCCAAGATGGAAGAGCTCCCGCTGGAGGACTTGTTCATAGAGGCCTCGGCGACGCTTAGGGAGGTCTTGTTCACTAGGGAGGGGAAGCCGCCCAAGGCTCTAGACGCCTCTCGCCAGCCCTGGCTGGCCCTACTTGCGGCAAGACACGCAAAGTTCACCGCCAAGTACAACAGCCGCGGCGTGGAGACGTCCCCAGACGAGGACTTAGACGCAGTGGAGAACTTGTGGTACCTCCCAGTGTCCACCAGAGGCGACGCCAAGGCCTACATACTCCTCATAGACGGCTCCCCCGTGGCCGTGGAATACACGGCGGCCATAGACCCGGTGCGCGGAAGGCTTGAGGTTAAGAGGCGCATGGCAGTGCCCATGGCCCCAGAGCAGGTGAGGAAGAGGGCGAAGGCGGTGGTGCTGAGCCACCCCCTCTTCGCGCAACTGTCCCAAAGGCCGCTGGTGGACGCACCGCGTCTCACAGGCTGAAGCCTACTCTATTAGGTCTAGGGCGTATTTCGTGATCTTCCACGGGTCCCACGTCCCCTGCGGCAGGGTGGGTCGGCCTCGGGGGACTTCCACTTTGTCCAGGGCATCTCTCGGCGCCAGCGCTGCACATATGGCCTTTTTCCGCCCGGCGGCTGAGGCGCCCAGCGCGTCTTTTATCTGGGTGCTCTGGGTTAGGAACATTAAGGCTGAGATGTTGGGGTTCCTGGCGGGGCCCTTCCAGTGGTAGGCGTAGTACATGGCCTGCGCGAGGGCCAGCCAGTGGCCCACGGCCTCGGGAGCCACGCACACCGCCACTGCGCCGTCGCCCCTCACCTCGATCTTGGCCGGCGGCTCCTCGAACTCCACCTCTTCAATTCTTAGGCAGAGGTCCCCGGCGCAGAGGCCCGGGCCCATGAAAAGGCTGGGGCTTATACGGCCACGCTTTCAAATATGTGGCGCCTGTAGAACTTCTGGGTTATCTGCGGCCTGGCGTTTGTGAGCTCGTCCTCTGGCAGTATTGAGAGGACGTCCCACCCAATGTCAAGCGTCTCCTCGAAGGACCTCCTCTCGTAGTAGCCCTGCTTTATGAACTTCTGCTCAAAGGCATCTGCGAAGCGGAGGTAGCGCCTCTCTCTCCAGCCCAAGTTGCGCTCGCCCACCAGCGTGGCCAAGTTCCTCAGCTCCAGCGCCTTGCTGTACGCGGCGATTAGGGTATTGGCCACGTCTTTGTGGTCCTCCCGCGTCTTCCCCTCGCCAATGGCGTCCTTCGCCAGGCGGGATAGAGACATGATTACGTCGAAGGGCGGGTATATGCCCTTGCCCCACATGGCTCTGCTCAACACCAGCTGGCCCTCGGTTATGTAGCCCGTGAGGTCGGGGATGGGGTGAGTAATGTCGTCGTTGGGCATGGTGAGGATGGGGAACTGGGTGACCGAGCCCTTTTTCCCATGGGCTTTCCCAGCTCTTTCATATATTGTGGCGAGGTCGGTGTACATGTAGCCGGGGTAGCCGCGGCGGCCCGGCAACTCGCCCTTGCCAGAGGACAGCTCTCTAAGCCCCTCACAGTAGTTAGTCATGTCGGTCATCACCACTAGGACGTGGTATCCCAGTTGCCAGGCTAGGTACTCGGCAATGGTGAGGCCAACCCTCGGCGCTAGGATGCGCTCCGCCACCGGGTCCGAGGCGAGGTTTATCACAGCCACAGCCCTCCTAAGGGCGCCCGTCTTCCTAAACTCGTCCATGAAGAACAGGGCCTCCTCGGTCTTAATGCCGATGCCCACGAAGACCACTGCGAACTCCTCCCCGCTCCCCCTCACAGTGGACTGCCTAACCACCTGCGCCGCCATCATGTTGTGGGGGAGGCCCGTGCCAGAGAAGATGGGCAACTTCTGCCCCCTCACCAAGGTGTAGAGCCCATCTATGGCGGATATGCCGGTCTCAATTGGCTCCTCGGGGTACTCCCTGGAGTACGGGTTAAGCGGCTCGCCGTTTACGTCTCTAAAGTCCTCGGGGGGAGGCAGAGGCATGTGGTCCCTCGGCTGCCCCTTCCCGTCGAGAATTCTCCCAATAAGCTGCTCAGAGACCGGGATCTTCAAAGTCTTGCCGTAGAATCTCACAGTGGAGCCCTTGCTCGGCAGGCCAAGCGTGCCGCCGAGGACTTGCGCAACGGCGTAGTCCGTGGCCACCTCAATCACCTGCACCTTGCGCGGCTCGCCGTCTGGTCCAACCACTTCGCCAATTTCGCCGTAGGAAACTCCCCTCGTCCTCTCAATGACGAGGAGGGGCCCCTTCACCTCTCTCACAGTGGAATAGCTCACAACAGGCGTTAGCATAAGCCGCAGAACAAATTTATTTATATAGTTTGGGGGAACCATGCGCGTCGGATTCATCGGCCTGGGGATCATGGGAGGGCCAATGGCGACGCACCTCCTAAAGGCGGGCTTCCTCGCCGCCGTGTACAACAGGACGCGGGAGAAGACAAAGCCGTTTGCAGAGGCCGGGGTATACGTCGCCGAGTCCCCCGCAGACTTGGCCAAGAGAGTGGACGTGGTCATCGTCATGGTGTCAGACGCGCCCGACGTGGAACAAGTCCTCTTCGGCCCCTCCGGAGTAGTGGAGGGGGCGAGGCCGGGCCTCATAGTGGTCGACATGTCTACAAACTCGCCGGATTGGGCTAGGAAGTTCGCAGAGCGGCTCGCGCAGTACGGCATAGAGTTCCTCGACGCCCCAGTGACAGGCGGCCAAAAAGGCGCTATAGAAGGCACGCTGACGATAATGGTGGGGGGCAAGGAGGAGCTCTTCCACAGGCTACTCCCCATATTCAAGGCGATGGGCAGAGACATCGTGTACATGGGCCCCGTGGGCTACGGCCAAGCCATGAAGCTCGTAAACCAAGTCGTAGTTGCCCTCAACACGGTGGCCATGGTAGAAGGCCTAAAGCTCGCCAAGGCCCTCGGCCTAGACATGGACAAGGTGGCGGAGGTCCTCACACGCGGCGCCGCGAGGTCTGGCGCAATAGAGCTCTACCTCCCCAAGTTGCTCAAGGGCGACCTCTCCCCCGGCTTCAAGGCAGAGCACTTGAAAAAAGACCTGGGCTACGTCTTAGAAGAGGCCCGGAAACGCGGCGTGAAGCTACCCGGCGCAGAGCTGGCCTACGAGCTGTACCGCAAGATGGTAGAAGACGGGGCCGGGAGCTTGGGAATACACGCCCTAGGCTTTTACAAATCGTCGTAAAAGAGGAGCCGCTCCCCCGCCGCCCTATAAGCCGCCGCGAGGGCCTCCAACCGCCTATACTTTTCCAAAAAGTAGACGTAGGCCTTCCTAAGCTCGCCGCGGTCCACGTCGAACTTCACGTCGTACTCAATGTCGAGCAGGATGAGGCCCTCCGCCGGCGCGCTTGGCACAGCCCCAGGCCTCGGCCTTTCAAGAAGCTCTTCCACGTAGCGCCTCGACACCACGCCCCGCCCCGCCGCCAAGATAGCCCAAGCCATCTTCCTAATCTGCTTATTTCTAAAGCCCTTGCCCACGAAGTAGAGATAGACGAGGCGCCCCGCCACCTCCACCCCCACCTCATCCACCGTGGTCACAGGCGGCGTCCCCCTCTCCCCCCTGAACTGGATAAAGGAAGAGAAGTCGTGCGTCCCCTTGAACAGCTCGGCCACCTCCCTCATGGCCTCCACGTCCTCCCCCCAGTGGGGCGCCACGTAGAGGTACCTCCTACGCCGGGCCCTCCTCGGGTTAAAGCCCTCCCCCACCTCTGCCACAGCCCACGTCCACACCCCCCTCGGCAACCTGGAGTTTATGTACCCCAGCGGCAGGCGGCTAGGCGCCAATACGGCGTTGCCCACCGCCGACACTCCGGGGTCCGTCCTACTCCCCCGGCCCAGCAGATGGCCGAAGACGCGCCTAAGCGCCGCCTCCACGGAGTTGGAGTGGCCAGTGAAGCCGTGGAAAAGCGCCCCATCGTACGCGACGCGGTAGAGATAAGGCATAAAATGTGGGGGATGCCAGGTTTATAATGCTTGTATTCCGCCGGGCTGAGGAGAGAGACGTGGCCGAGATAATCTCCTTTACGCGGAACACTTGGGAGTGGGGGGACTACGTGCCCCGAGTAATTGGGAAGTGGGTCGAGGAGGGGAGGGCCTACGTGGCGTTGATGGGAGACACCGTTGTGGCAGTGGCGGCGATGGCTATTGTGGGGAAAGCCGCCTACCTCCAGGGGCTGAGAGTTAGGCCGGAGTACAGGGGCCGGGGAGTCGGCGAGGCCTTCACCAAGTTCATGATCGAGGAGGCCAAGAGGAGGGGCGCCCAAGTGGCGACGCTCCTAGTCGCCGAGTGGAATACCCCAAGCCACAGGCTAGTGCAAAAGGTTGGGTTCAAGGAGAGGCTCAAGATATACGGAGGCAAGGCCGCCGGCTCCGGAGAGGGGAAGTGCCTCGGGGGCCTTGAGGCCTACGAGGCCGTGGCAGAGGCCTTGGGCATGACGAGGGGCTATGCGTGCCTCCCCGACGAGCCGTGGGTCTGCACCGCCGTAACGCCGTGGGACCTCCTAAGCCGCGCCGCCCCCTGCGTCTCAGAAGGCGGCCTCTACGTGGGAAAGTTCTCCTTCGGCAAAGCACAAGGCCCGCCGGGCGCCGACGTCACGTCGCTAAGCCCCGAGGGCTACGCCGAGAGGTACGCGGCCCACATCCTCTACGCCATAGACCTCTAAGCTTATAAAGCCGTCCACAGCCGCGGCCATGGAGCCCCGCGCCTTCTACGACGTCACGGCGGAGGAGGACCGGGCAGAGGTTGCCCAGTTTATAAAGGCCGGCGTGTTTAACTACGCGTTGCTAATGCCGGAGGACTTCCCCAAGGGGGACCTCGAGGACGTGTTCAAGAGGGCTGGCTTCGCCCAGGTAGAGGTAGACGCCTCGCAGTGGCCCCGGCGCGTCGTGGTGAAGACAGAGAGGGGGGCCTTCCGCCTGGAGAAGGTGGAGGAGGGTGTATACAAAATCGCCAAAGAGAATACTTTTTAAATACCAAGTGGAGTAGGACATGGAGTTCTACTACTGCGACTTTGACTCCATGGTGGCCGCGGTGGACAGCGTATTGGCCGACTTGGCCAAGGAGCACTTCGGCGACATGCCCAGAGGCGAGCTGGAGGCTGTGAGAGAGTTCATGCTCCGCGACTTCTTGCACTACCTCGCCACCCGGGCCGGGATATACGCCTGGGGGAAGTTCTCAGAGGACAGAGCAAGGCTGAGGCTGTGCACCTACGTGGAGAAGAACTGGGACAAGGTAGTCGACCTGGCGGCGGAGTGGTTCATGCTCTGGCGCGTTAAGTGGAACCAGCGGGTCCGCCTAGTCTTCTCAGAGGACGAGTTCAAGCGCGCCACCCAGACGGTGAAGTGGTCCACAGACCTGGACAAAGTCCTCCAGAAGATAAATCTCACAGAGCTGAGGCTCTTCGTCATCTCAAACCTAATTAGAAACGGCGAAGTGGCCGGCGTGGAGCAAATCGCCGAGTACTTAATACGCGACGAGCTCAACGCCATGGTAGAGCGCCTAGGGCCAGAGAAGGCCATCGCGGCCTACAGGCGCGGGGAGCTTGCGGCGAGGCTCCTCGAGAGAATACGCTCGCTGAGGACCACCGCCGACCCCCTACTCCTCCTCAAATTCGACTTCACCCGCTCCAGCCCTATCTAATCAGAATCTTAGTCTCCTTGGAGAGGTAGGCCGGCTCCCTGGGCGAGACCTCCTTAACCACTACCTTGACCCACTGGCTCCGCTCTGTCTGCAAATAGCCCGTGAAGCCGGAGAAGACGGGGACGCGGTAGGCCACCATGAGGTGGACGAGGGACAACACGTCGTCTACCTCCACTGGGCTCTGGGTCTCTACGCCCAGCGCCACGGCGTCTGCCTCAAACACCCGGGGGAGCCGCTTGACTAAGACAGTCCTAAACCCGCTCACCGCCATGTAGACGTCTAGAGTTAGGTAGACGCCCGCCTTCACGTCGTCGCGGACGTCCACCACCCTCGCCGCCGAGGAGCCCATCTTGCTCTCCAGCCTCACCCCCTCGCCCACTCTCACCCCCAGGGCCTTGGCTATGTCGCTGGACAGCCACGCCCTAAACCCCACCTCCTCCACGTAGCCGTACAGCCTAGCAATGGCGTACACGGAGGCCACTTTTAATAAAGTTATATATCTTCACCGTGCTCTACATAGTGGGGATAGGCCCCGGCCCCGGCTACGCCACAGAGAGGGCCATCCGCGCAATTGAGGAAGCCGACTGCGTATTCTACGAAGACTACACAGGCCCCATCGACGTGGAGACCCTCCGCAGAGCCGCCAAGACGCCCCCCATCCGCCTCACCAGGCGGGACCTCGAAGACGAGTCCGGGAGGAAGGTGCTGGAGTGCCTGAGAGAGGGGAAGAGGGCCGTGTTAGCCACCGCGGGGGATCCCATGCTCGCCACTGCCCACGCCGCGCTCATCGCCGCCGCAAGGGCCAGGGGGCACCCCGTGGAGGTTGTGCCAGGCGTGTCGATAATATGCGCCGCCTTCTCGGCGGCGTGTCTCTCCATATACAAGCTCGGGGGAGTGGCCACGGTGACGTACCCCCGAGGCGGCGTATATTCCACAAGGCCCTACGAGCTCGCCGAGGCGAACCTGGCCAGGGGGCTCCACACGCTCCTCCTACTCGACGTGAGAGAAGACGGCTCCTTCATGCCGCCGAGAGACGCCGCAGAGGTGCTAATGGCGCTGGAGGAGAGGGAGAGGCGCGGAGTGTTCACCCCCCAGAGGCCGGCCGTGGTAGTGCACAGGCTGGGCTGGGGAGGCGGGGTCGTGGTGGGCCCCCTAGGCGCCGTGGCCAAGTGGGACGGGGAGGGCCCCGCCGTGTTGATAATACCCGCACAGCTGGGGCCCGTGGAGAAGGAGTGCCTAGAGGCGGTGGCCCAGAGGATTTAGATAGACGACGAGCTGAGAGGGGGGTTGAGAAAACACGCTTTATAACCATCGCCAAGGCTCTGCGTAGCAGGGCTTGGCGCGAGCAGGTTATTGAGAGCGTAGGTTTGCTCCCCGGGCCGAAGTTGGAGGACGCCTACACAGTCGCCTGGGAGTAGAGTGTCGGGTCGGCGGAGAAAAGTTTATCTAACTACACAAAGAGTTTACTAGAAAGAGGGGGAGGGTCAGCTAGCCTGGGTTCGGGCAGAAGTCCCCTCCCAAGACGTTCATCATCCCCTCCCCCAATGAGTCTCCCTATAGGAGATACAAGAGCAGTCACTTTGCTCTGCCCTTCCTCTCTCCAGAGATTTCAACAATCTTCCCTGGATTAGAGCACAGTTGCATGCCGCCATGTAGTAGAAGTCAGCTTAAAGCAAGTGTAGACGGTGTGGAAGTGAGAAGTCGCCGCAACATACGTCTTCATAAGCACAACAGTAGCCAGTGGGCAGAGAAACACACCTCGCGGATTTCCAGCAGAGGTAATGCCCGGAGCCGTTGAACGTGTACAGCGCTGGCGGGATGCGTATGTACGTACTCCGGTTTCCGAAGAGGGCGTACACTGCTATGTTCACCGTAAAACAGGGCGGGGCTGGAGATCGGCGGGCGGAAAGCGCGCCAAGTGGCAGTGACAATCCACGGCGAAGTTGCTCCCACAATCGCCGAAGCCATAAACGCCGTGTACTGTAAGAAAGGTGTAGAGAGGAGGTGAGACAAAGGGAAGACGGCACGCTGTACACCCGTCTCACCATATAGAGCTATGGCTGTTGGGCTTAGGATAGTGGATTTAAGTAGTTGCCCCCGTTGATGCGTGGCGGAGGAGGTTGTCCCAGTCTACGCCCAGGGCTTCTACGTGGTAAACCCAGGCGTGGTAAACATGGTGATAATCTTCGACTACTTGGACAAGGCCCAGTACTACTACAGGCTGTTGCGCAAGGGCGGGGAAGAGCTCGCCGAGGAGATATCCACAGTGTGGGAAAACATGCAGAAGTTCATGGACGAGGAAATCGTCAGAATAAACGGGCAGAGGGTCAGGCCCGTGGTGAGGGAGGTGTACATAGGCCTCAGGGGGTCTCCCACCAGGCCGTACATAACCTTCATCGGCGACTTCCCAGCCCCCCTCAGAGAGGGGGAAAACATCTACGAGAACTACTACGAAGCAGAGACCGCCGAATACGACTACGAGGCCGTGTGGGTCCTCCCCCAAGGCGCAGAAATCGTGGAGTGGTGGTTCGCGGGCCAGGTGGAGACCCCTGAGCCCAACATACTTCGCGTATATGTGACAAAGGGGACAAACGTAGGGGGGCGGGAGGGGTTTAAGTTCAGGATGCAACGGCTGTAAGCGCCAGGTAGAGCAGGGCAAGTGCGGCGGCTGAGTAGAGGGCGGCCTTTGTCAGAGGCTTGTACACCGCCCGCATGTCGGCCTTGTAGTACTCCGCCGTTAAGACAAAACAGCTGTGAGAGGGGCTGAGCATTACGCCGAGGAAGCCGCCAAGGAACCCCACGGCGAGGCTATAGCCGTGGAGAAGGTCGTGGAGAGGCGGGAAGGCCAGCCCGGCGAAGGTGAACTCCACCCCCGTGGCTATTCCGATGAGAAACGGGATGAGGAACACGGCGAAGAGCGCCAAGTGCCCCAGCGCGTCGGCCATGACCCTGCTCAACCCACTCTCCCTAATGTACTGAGAAAACACCAGGGAAAACACGATAATCGCCAAAATCCTCGGCGTGAGGGCGTACTTAAACGCCGCGGCCAGATCCCCCACGCCCACTCTATACACCACAACGAAGGCCGCCAAGGTGAGGCCAACCGCCGCTGGGAGCGGGAGTAGAAAGGAGAGAACCGCGACTAGGCCCAGGGGCCAGAGGGCGGCCAAGTCCCTCGCCCTGCCCACAGCCCCCACGCGCCTCACAGCCCTCCACCCCACCGCCACGCCGCCCACCGCCGCCGCGAGAGCCGCCGGCCACGAATGCGCCGCCACCTCGGCCACAGACACGCCCAAGATGGCAGATGTGAGAATAACCCCCTGGTAGAGGGGCCACACCGAGACCCAGATGTGGCGCATCCAGTAGTTCAAAAACGTCTTCTCCACAGGCCTCATCCCCATCTTCTCATAAAGCGGGTCTGCTACCACCGCGGAGATGTAGGCGCCGCCCGGCATGGGGAGGAGACCAATCGCGGCGGGGATCGAGAAAGCGGCAAAACGCGGCCCCACCGCCACCAGCCCACTGGCAATGGCCTCCCTCCTCCCCCGCATCAAGAAGCCCAGCGCCATGGCGAACACCAGCGACACCAAGACGTTAAACATCGAGAAGTTGAAGGCGTCTACAGTGGCCCCCACAACCCCGCCCCCAAGCGCCAACGCCCCGTAGAGAAGGGCCCCAAGGCCCAGCGCCACTGAGACGTCCACCCTCCTCGAGAGACTACCCCCCAGCACCACGGCCACAGACGCCAGAAAAACAGCCACCAAGTACACGGGGCGCGGCAGACAGACATTTAAATATGTGAAAACCGGCCCCAATGTCCCTCGCCACCGTCGTGATAGAAACCTTGATGATAACCCCATCAGGCGCCCTCTCCCCCGGGCCGTTAACCACGGCGACGGCCGTCCTCGGGGCCCGGGCAAAGACCCCCGCCAGCGGCGCCGCCGCGGGGCTAGGCGTGGCGCTGGGACACATGGCCTTTGAGTTGCCATACGTCTTGGCAATAGCCGCACTGTACGGCGCAATAAGCGACGTGGTGAAGTCCCTCACGCCATACCTAGCCGCGGTCTCCATAGCCTTCATAGCCTTCTTCGCCTACCTCACAGCGCGGGACGGACTCGCCGCGCTCAAAGGCGCCATCCGCGTAGGCCAGATCTCTGTGACAAGGGGGCCAGTGGCCACCGGCGTCATATTCACGGGTCTCAACCCCTACTTCCTCCTCTGGTGGCTCACAGTGGGCCTCCCCCTAGTCCAAGACGCCTACGCCCTCGGCGCAGTGGGGCTGGCAACCATGTACAGCGCGCACGTGTGGATAGACTACGCCTGGCTAGCCGTCGTGGGAGCCCTCGGCGGAGGCGCAGGAAAGGTGTTAGGCGCCAGGGGATACGGCTACTTGCTCCTAGCCCTAGCCGCCATGCTCGCCGTATTCGGGCTCAACATAGCCCTCAAGACGTACCTCGGGGTGTCCCTCCTCTAGTCAGCACTCGGCAAATTCCCCACCACTCGGGCGAGGTCACCCAGTCATCACACCCGACAACACGCCCAAGTTTATAAAGGCTTAGTTGGGAGAATCGCCGCCACGTCGTCGGTGGCAACCCCGTCCACCCCCCTCCTCCACAGCTCCCTCGCAGTCTCCACGTCGTTTACAGTCCACGCCACGACGTACAAGCCCAGCCTGTGGGCAAAGGCGACGGCCCTCTCAGTGGCCAAGTTGTACCTAGGCAGAACAATGCTACACCCAGCCCTCTTGGCCTCCGCCACAGCCCCAGGAGGCTTGGCGTATACCAGGCCGGTGGGCACCACGCCAGCCGCCGCCCTCACCGCCTCCAAATGGAAGCTAATCACGGCGACCCACCCAGCCGCCCCGACGCCCTTAATTACGTCTAACACAAGCCCCACGTCCTCCGGGTGTTTAACTTCCACAAAGGCCCCAGCCCTCCCATCCACAAGCCTAAGCACGTCCTCCAGCCGCGGCACCCGGCCCCCCGAAGCCGCCGCCACCTCCCCCCACGACGCCGCCCTGACGTTTAGCCCAACGCCGAAGACCCTCCTGAGGTCCTCGTCGTGGACAACGACGGGCACCCCGTCGGCAGTCACTTGCACATCCATCTCAACGATGTCTGCCCCGGCCTCGACAGCCTTGGCGAAGGACTCCAACGTGTTCTCCAAAGCCGCCGCGGGAAACCCCCTGTGGCCCACCACAGCCCTCCTCCCAAGCCTCTCTAATACCAGGTGCACGGCAAACAAAACTCTTATAAATATATGTGGAGAGGGGGAAGTGAAGAGGGTGAAATACGCCCTCAAGCTCGGCGCCGTCGTCCTCCTCCTAATCGCCGCAATGGCCCCCCTCGCCGCGCCCTCCCTGGCGAAGAAAGTGGCCGCCGCCCTCCTCGTCCTCCCCCTGTTCCTCCTAGCCGCACGCTGGCTCAAAGAGGAGGCGCTGGAGCACAAGATTGGGCGCGCCTTGGCTAAGGCAAAGAGGCTACGCGGGCTCTAGCACAAGCCCCCTGCCAGACTCTATCTTGACCCGGAAGGCCCTCGTGGCGTGGGCAGTCATACGCATCTTTTTCACAATGAGCCACCTCCTCACCTCCTTCACAGTCTCCACGTCGTCCATCCACATGTGAATAACCCCATCCGCAATGTGCTCAAGACCAAAGCCAAAGGCCTGCCTAGTCGTCGGCGCGTACTGGCTAGTCAAGAGCGCAGTCACGTTGTCCCTATGCGTGGCAATCTTCAACTGGTACGAGTACTTCCTAGCCATGACAGGCTTATCCACCCAAAACGCAGACATGGAGTCAATAACAAGGCGGACGTGCCTCTCGGGGCTCCCCCTCTCCTTAGCCACCGCGAGCACTTCATACGCCTCGTTAATCGCCTCAATCAGCGTGTCGATAGAAAGCGCCGCGTAGCGCCTAACCTTCTCCGGACTCTCCTCCCTAGCCCTCTCAGTGAGCTGCCTAGCCACCTTCAAAAGGCCGAAAATGTCGACGACCACGATCTCGGGGAGCTCCTCCGGCTCCTTCCTCCACGCAATGTTGAAAACAGAGAACTGCGAGAGGTCCATCCCCAGCTGCCTAGCCTGCTCCATCACGTCCCGAAACTCCTGCTCCGTAGTGACGTACACCACGGGGTCCCCCGCCCTCAGCCCCGCATAGGCAAAGTGAATACAGAGAATAGACTTCCCCACCCCAGGCTCCCCAGTCACAACCACCCAAGACCCCTGCGGGATGCCCCCCTCAAGCGCCTTGTCAAGAGCCTCGACGCCGATAGACACCCTCCTCACGCCAAAACGGGAAAACAGATATAAAAACACACGCCCCCACCCCCATGGCAAAGATGATAGTAAGCTTCTCCGTAGTCCCCATCGGCACGGGAAGCCCAAGCGTCTCAAAATACGTACAACGCGCCACCCAAATCCTCAGACAAAAGGGCTACCGCTACAAGACAGGCGCCGGCTTCACCGACGTAGAACTCGACGACTACAGCCAGCTGGCAGACCTACTACAGGCAATAGAAAAGGCCCTCACCGACATGGGCGCCCAGCGGATACTCTACACCATAAAAATAGACCGCAGACTAGACAAAGAACTCCACATCGACGAAAAAATCGCAAAAGCCGAAGCTACTGCAGAGCGGCCTTAAACAGGCGCGCCCCCTCCCCAGAAAGCCACCTCAAAAACTCCTCCACCTCCCCCACATCCACAGCCCCCACCCTAAGCTCCTCAGCCAACCCCTTGTCCCCAACCACCACCGCAAACTTATCTCGAATATACGACTTAACATCCACCACCTTCTCCAAGCCGGGGCAGTCCACAGTCGCCACAATATGGAAACCCCACTGCCTAAGCGCCAAGAGGTGCCCCGGCGGACACTCCGTAAACACAAACACGAAAGACATGTCGGCGCGAACGCCCATGTATAAAAATTTAACGTAGCTCAAACGAAACAACCCGCCAAACCCTCCCCCTCACAAACAGAAACACAGGCACACCACAGCCACCCACCGCCCTAACCACGTCCACGTCCCTGCTGAGGACAGCGCATTGGTCTCGGCACGCCAGCTCAGCGGCGAGGGCCTCCGCCGGCTTAGACTCAGAGAGGACACAGTCCACCACCCACCTCCTGCACAGGTCGAGGTACCGCCTGGCGAGGGGCAGGTGAGACTCGTGCCAAGCGTCAACGACGAGGACTGCGCGGCCGGGGAAGCTGGCCATAGAGCGGAAGAGCTCCTCTGGGTCGCCCAGGGCCGCCGCCACCGAGTTCACATCCACGTAGAGACAGGAAACGCCCTCAAGAGACGCCGGCGCCAACACCACAGAAACCCCCTTCCTACGCAAAATCACCTACAAAACAACACGACAAAAATATATACTCAGCAGGCTTACCAACGCCTAAGTGAACCCTATGTATAATTCTACAACGGTTTGGACGGAAACCCCTGGAGCTCCCTTTCACCACCTCCCCATTGGTCCAAGACGCCCCTAAAAGACAACTTACCAACTTAAAGGCCCCTACAACCCTAGGCAAGGGCCTCGTAAGGTCCACGCCCTCCGACGCCTTTGCCAAAAGACAGAGCCTGGACTACTTGCCCTTAAAACGCCGCCTTTCTACGAGTCTTCGGCGCGGCCCTATTGAGACACCTGCCTCCTCGGCCCCACCCTTAGCACAAACTCTCTGCCCCTCCCCACGTAGTGGTTGAAGAGTCCGCCACAGCGCCTACACCTGTAGTGGGTGACGCGGTAGCCCATCTTCGGCATCTCCCAGCTCTTAACAGCCTCCACATCCTCAGAGCCACAGTAGGGACACTTCATAGTGACATGATTGTACAGTGTTTTAATCTTTCTCTACCGCTATAGTTATATATTCACAGTAGCGAGACTGAATATGTATCTACTGTTCAAGGGCAGACTTGCAAACTTCAGCCACAGCCTCCTCGACTACCTAGAACGCAGAAGTGCGTTAATAAGGCGGTTTCTGCCCGGCGTCTTCCTCTGGGGCGCCTCTAGGCGAAACTCGTTGTTGCAGGAGGGGGCCCACGTATTTCTATACGTCGCCAAAGAGGTGGGCTTCCCAGGCGGAGTCGTGTTATACGGCGTCTTGCAAAAGCCGGAGGAGCTGTTGGAAAAGTATTGGCCAGAGGGCGAGTGGCCAATCCTCCTGCCCATAAAGGTGGAGAGGCTAGCGCCCGGCGTGGCGGAGAGCCCCCTCGACCCCTCCCGGTGGAGACCAGTGACGCTGGCCCAGCTCCAGCAGATCGGAGTCCGAGTACTGCCCTCACCAGCGCAGCCGTTGCCCGAGGAAAAGGCCAAGGCCTTGTTGTCCCTCCTGAGGTAATGGCCAGCGCCGTCACACCGACAAAGGTACTGGCGGCGTTTAAACAGGCGGGAAAGGAGCCCTACCTCCACCAGCTAGACTTGGTGTCAGACCTCCTCCTCTTGCCCAGGTTTAAAGTCCTCTTGGCAGACGACGTGGGGCTCGGCAAGACAATTGAAACCCTTGCCTATGTGAAATTGGGCGTGGAGAGCGGGCGCTTGGCCAAGGTGCTTATAGTTGTCCCAGCCGCGCTTCTCGACCAGTGGCTAGACGAGCTGAGGAAATTCGGCTTCACAGACGAAGAGGTCTACGTGGCTAGGGAGGCCGTCTTGGCGCCTGGGAGGCCTATCTACGTGGTGACCATGGACAGAGCAAAGAAGGACGAGTACCTCAAGTTGCTGGAGCAAGTCCCGTGGGACTTAGTGGTGATAGACGAGGCTCATAAGCTCCGCCTAGACACACAGCGGCTGAGACTAAAGACGTTGTGCGAGAAGGCCAAGAGCTGTCTGCTACTCACCGCAACTCCGCACACTGGCGATGAGAAGAGCTACGCCATCTTGAGGGGCACGGTGGATAAGGTGGTGAGGAGAGAGAAGAGAGACGTAGAAGAGTATGAAATGCGGAAAATCTTCCCCAACATACGCTACTACATCGTCAGAGTAAAAGCCACGCAAGAGGAGGCCAAGGCCTTGAGGGAGATAATTAGGCTGTTGGAAGAGGCGGAGGTAGAGCCAATTGTCAGATACGTGGTCCTTAAACGCGCCTTGTCCAGCCCCCTGTCCCTAATCACGACGTTGAACAAGGTCGTAGGCGGCACCTGCACCGAGGAGGACCTGGAAGAGGGCGAGTTAGACGGGTGTCTCTCCCACGTGCAAGACCTCTTGAAAAACGTCAAAGCGTACACCGCCGAGGATAGGAAGCTCTCTGCGCTGAAGAGGGTTTTAAACGGCCCACTGGCCGGCAGAAAGACTATAGTGTTCACCGAATACGCCACCACGGCCCAGTACCTCTTCCAAGCGCTGGCGGAGAACTGCGACGCGGAGTGGGGCGAGGGGTTTGGCAAAGCCTACTGCAAGGACGGCGCGGTCATGTACACGACTCACAAGGCGAGGGTGGAGCTCGGCGACGCGATAAATAGAGAAATCGAGGAGCTGGCCGCCAAGCCCAGGCCAGTGCTAATAACCACGGACATATTCACCGAGGGCGTCAACCTCCAGATGTTCGACGCAGTGGTGAACTACGAAGTTGTGTGGAGCCCCACAAAACACGTCCAGCGGATAGGCAGAGTGTGGCGGCTGGGACAGAAGAGCCAAGACGTGGCCGTGGTAGACATGGCGCTAGACGCGCCCGGGACGAGGAGCGAGTTTGAGATGTACGTCGAGTACTTAGATAAGATCTACCAGATAAACCTCACCGCGCTCACTCCCCACGCCTACGCCGAGTACGAGATATACGAATTCAAGGGAGAGCTAGAGGAGAAGATCAAAGTCAAGATATCCGACCTCGGAGGGGTCTACATACCCACAAGCGACGCCATAGCCGCCATCTTCGAAAAACGGCTCGAAGAGCTGAGAGAAAAAGTGGAAAAACTGCTACAGCTCAAGGAGGCGCTGAGGGGTGCCAAGGACCGCGAAAAACTCCTCAAAGACCTAAAGGCCAAGCTGGGCTGGCCGCCGGAGAAGAGCCCAGAGCCCGGCGGTGGGTACTACAAGGCCAAGCTAGTGGTAGAAGTGGGCGGGCTCCCCGCATTAGAAGAGAACCTACTGGCCAGGCTCGACACGCCGCTAAGTAAGACGAGACAAGTAAAAGGCGATGTGGTGTACAGAGAGGTGGAGCTAAGCGGCGTAGAGATACAGGGAGAGCCAGGCGAAATAAGGCAGGACGAGAAAAAGAAAATAGAGCAAGCCGCCTTGAAGTTTTTTGCAGACCACCTTTGGACCTACGCGAAGCAACTCATAGGAGACCCAAGGCTGAGAGACAGCGTTAGGCTGAGAATACAGGTAGAGGAGAGAGCCATAGTCACCACAAGCGTCTCTCTAGACGACTTCGACGCCGCGGTGGAAGAGGCCCTGAAGAGGAGTGACTATAGGACAAAGACAGAGCACACCGCGGTTAAGTGCATAAAGGAGTACCTCGTCAAACAAGGCTACAGGATTGTCCGCGACTATGACAGCGCTCCCCGGCCCTTTGACATGGTCGTAGAAAAAGGCGGAAAGAGGTACACCGTGGAGTGCAAAGGGCGCTACATACGGCCGGGCGAGGCGCTGTCTGTGACCCTGACGGCAAACGAGATGGACTGGGGCTCCAAGTACCCCGACAGGCACCTAATATGCGTAGCCACCGTAGAAGGCACGAGGTGCAACACCGTAGAGTGCTACACCTTTGACCAATTCTTAAAAACGTGGAAAGTGGCCACCAAGCGGGGTCTCGACTACGTGGTAGAGGCAGTCAAAGAAAGCGTCGATAAAGAGAGGCAATAGCGGCGCCGAAATCCCTCAAAAAGTCGATCCCCCACTGGAGAAGCCGGTACTCAAGCACCGATGCAAGCGCCGAAGCCTCAAAAGCCCTCATCATATTCACAATACGCCTAGCCTCCTCCGACCGCAACCCCGCCCTCCTCAGCGCAATGTACAGTAAGGCCCTTTCGCTGAGGTTGGGGTGCTTGACCTCTAACACGTTGCCCTCCACCCGCCAGTCTACACCCTCGTCAAAGGCTATAAACAGCCTAAAAAGCGGCGGAAACTCGCCCAGCTTAACACCGCTCCGAAACTTAAGCCTCCCCAACTCCACTA
Organism: Pyrobaculum calidifontis JCM 11548; assembly: GCF_000015805.1. Classification (NCBI taxonomy): domain Archaea; kingdom Thermoproteati; phylum Thermoproteota; class Thermoprotei; order Thermoproteales; family Thermoproteaceae; genus Pyrobaculum; species Pyrobaculum calidifontis. The sequence goes on from NC_009073.1 coordinate 677,976, forward strand.
CGGCATACTTAGACAAAAACCTCACTCTCATTCCTCCACAATCTTAGTCCACAGAAGCGCGCCCTTGCCCAAGCTCTCAAGCAGAGACTTATCGACAGTTACAGGCTCCTTAAACTTGACAGTGACCCCCACGTTCTGAGTCACCGGCTCCACAGCCTTTATAAGCCGACGAGCCTGCTGCAGATGGCCCCTACGCCCCCTAAACTCCAGCCTGAGATTCAAATCCTCAGAAGCCTCAATAGCCCTAACTTCGACGACCTCTACAATGTCCTCCTTCAACCTCTCAAGAAGTCGGACAGCCTCAGCCGCAGACGACGCAGACACGGCCACTACCACGTCGCCCACATTCACCACCGCCGTGGACACCTCGCGCCTCCTTCTCACACGCACATTCAAAACTACGCTCCTCTCCACCACGCTACCATCGGCAAACTCTGCAACAATCTTCACCACGTACTGCGGATCCTCCCCAACACGTACTTTAAACTGGAAAAACACGTCGTTAACCGTGGTCTCGTGTTGAACGCCTGCAAACTCCCAAATGACGCGGGAAATCTTCTCATCAGACTCCACAGCTATCACAACCTCGTCCCCCGGATTCACCTCAGCCAGAGACGTAACCACACCGTTGACTTTGACGTCCAGCCTCTTCTTACGCTTTTCAATGCGGTACTTAGCATGCTTTAGATACATCCAGTCCTCTCTCTCCCTCAAAACGTCTGCGAGGCTACGCCTCACCTCTTCACCGCCTAGCCTCTGATACGTAAACTCAACAGACCCGCGGCTATCCAAATAGGTAAGAAACTGCTCTACAACAGACTCGTTGACCGAGCCCTCCACGTAAGCCAGCGCCACCTCGGAATTCCTGGGATCCCTCAGCTCGTAGAAACACCCACCCCCCTCCGAGATCCACTGATACTCGCCCCCCTCCCTCACCACACAGTTGCAATCCTCTCTACACCTCCTAAGAAGCCCCTCCACAAAGTCGTCAAACGACAACGGGTAAGGCGGCGCATCGTCGTTGTTAAGCCACTGATCCCACAAGTCGCCAATTTTCACAAAGACTTGCGCCCTCCCAAGCGCCCACTCTATTACAGCCTCGGGCTTGCTACTGCCAAGGTACTTGGCCAAATACTCCAAGCCCCCAGACGCAGAGATCCGCCTACCCAGGAGGACCTCGTCCAGCCACTTCTCCACATACCTCCTAATGTACGACCTAGCCACCTCCTTTATACGCTCAAGACGCACCTTCACCCCATCCTCCAGCGCCTGCCTGAGAGCTCTATCCTCCACTTGCACAATGTCGGGAAAGTAGCTCTCCAAGTCCTCCGCCACTCTGTCAACGGCCACCTTCACCCTGCCCAACATGTACAAAGCCCCAGAAAGCTTATCAGGCGGCACAGCCACCTTGCCCAAAAACTCTTTCACATCCCCAGGCACAGCCCCCTCCCTCGCCCTTACCACAAACAGGTTGTTACGCCTAGGCACCTGCGCCGTCCCCCTGAGGTCCACCAAAAGCGCCGAGAAGTCCCGCTCCCCCACGTAGTCGGCGGCCTTCTTTGCATCGTCAAAAGAGGACACCCCCTCAGCCTTCCCCTCCTTCCACCCAAGCACTGCAACGCGCTTGAACCTCTTAGCCACAGACTTGACGAGTTGCTCCACCTCGTCATGGACAGCCTTAGCCCCCTCCTCCTCTGAGACGTACACCAGGGCCTTTGCCAAAGCCTCGTACTCGTCTGGAAGAGGCAAATAGACGTAGCCCCCCGCGGTCTTCTGCACCCTAAAATCCCCAAGCCTCCTCACCGCGTTAGACACAGGAAGCGCCCCAAGAACGACATCGTAGTTACCCAAGATAAGCGCGGCCTCATCTGGGTATATCCCACTCCTAGGCATGAGCCTCCCCACAAAGCTACGGTAAATCACATGGCGCAGAACCGAGCGGAGGACAAAGTCGTCGCCCGCCGCCTCCTCATCCTTCCTATACAGACCAAGGATGGAGCTCCAGAACTTGCTAAACTCGGGAGGCGGCTCCACCACCTCGCCAGGCTCAGGCAGATCCCCATGCACCACAAGCCCCCCACCCCTCTCCACCGCGCTCTTCAAAGCCTTCAAGGCAGACTGCAGAAGGCCCCTAGTGAGCTGAATTCTAGACGCCTTCACAAGGCTCTCCTCGGCGAGCAGGAGGAGCGTCTCAAGCGCCACAGGGTTGAAGGGATACGTCTCAGCCACCTTCCCATGAAACTCCTTCACCTTGTCCTCCGGCACCACGCCCACGAGATCCCTAAACTCGCGGTAAGGCGGCACCTTGTCAATCCCAGCCCACCTCCTCACGATATGCACAATGTTCCTCACAGCATCCATCTCAATAATCAGCGGGTCCACCCTCCTCAGCCTTTCCAAGCTAGGCGGCGAATACTGGCCGCTGGCCAAGCTATACGACACCACCAACGCCTTGCCCGGCCCAGCCTCCACAAACACCTCAGAGAGAAGCTGCATATAGTCCGCAAACTGTGCGCCAAACCTGTTGTCAAACATCCCAGCCTCGTCAAAGAGGTAGAGGACAGGACCGCGCCCCACCAACTCCCCCCTCAGCAAATCCTTCGTCGGCACGCCGCTCCCCCAAGGCGGCGACGAAGCGTAACCACCGTGGAAAAGCACCACCCTCAAATCCCCCTCCAAGTCAGGCAACTCCACATCAATCCCATACCTCTTAAGCTCCTTAACCACACACTGCCCAACCCCACGACACTCCCTATAAAGAGCCGCCACGTGAAGCACAAACGCCAAAAAGTGCGACTTCCCAGCCCCCAGGTAGGCGGGAAGCACAAAGACGTTCTTCCCAGGCCGCCCAGCCAAAACCCCAAACAACACAGACAGCCACCTAACCATCCCCGCCGTGGGGTACGTCACAGAGAAAAACTCCTCCCTCGAACAATACACCTCGTGACCTGCGACAGGCCGCCCCCCACCAAACAAACAGTCAAACACCACCTTCACATCAACCGCAGGAGATACACCACCAGACACAAACCTATCCACAACATCAAGCCGCCTAACAAACTCCCTCAACTGCATAAAGCCAAACACAAAACCACTATAAAAAATTCAAGACGTAACTAAGAGAGGAACCCGCCGCTACACGTAGGGCGATGGGATTGGCCCTTGCGACAGCCGCCTCTGGGCCTACATGAGGAGGGAGGAGGCGCCTAGAATCGCCTCGGCGGCCTTGACGTCTGGGTCGTCTTTGCTTAACACCCCCGCGTCGCAGAGTTTTACAAAGGCGCGGCACAGGGCGAGGACCTCCTTAAACACCTCCTCGCCGAACTTGGCCTTGATTTGGTCAAACTTGAACGAGGGGCTGAGGGCCCCCGCCTCGGCCTCTCTAAACGCCTCCAACACCTTCGACCTGCCCCGCACCTTTCCCAGCGCCGACACATACGCTGGCACAGACGCCTCGGCCGGCGCCACCACCCTAAAAGACTTACGCTTAGCCACATTCGCGCCGCCGGACTCCACGGGCTCCAAAAGCCCCGCCTTAACCATGTCGCCGTCTGACAGCCCAGTGGCGTACTGCACATACGCGACTGTGTCGCTGTCAACCACGCCGCGCTCCGACGCGGTGCGGAGCAGGAGATACGCCAGGGCGTAGGGGTCCCGCACCTCCACTCCCAAAAACCGCAGAGCCCCCTCGAACCCAATCGAGGTGGCGGCCCCCAACACCGACTCGACGTCCAGGACGGCGCCGGCGTACCTCACCTCCTTAAACCTCAAAAGGGCAGAGAGCCCAGCAACATAGGCGTAGACAAAGAAGTCATGCGAAAACGCCCTGTACTTCTCAAACTCCTTTGCCACAAGCTCCACCACCTTGGCCCTCTGTGCGGGGTCCGCCAAGTCCACTATCCCCTCCCCATCCACTGCCTCCCGCCTCCTCCACGCCGCCACGAACCCCCCAAGCACCGACGCCTTGCCCCTCGCCACCACGCTCTCCTCGCTCTCAGTAGCCACAGGATACGCCGCGGTCAGCACAAGGCCGCTGCGCCTCCAAAGCGCGTCCACCAGCGCCACCCACGCCTCCGGCTTCTTGGCCACGTAGTACACCACGAGGAGGCCCTCCGGCTTGAGGAAGCGGAGGATGTTGGAGAAGGCCCTGGCGAGGAGGTCGGCGAAGCCCTCCCTCATCTTAAAGTACTCGAAGCGCCCCTCGTTCTCCGACACCTCCCTCGGCGCAAAGAACTGCCACTGCGTAGTGACCTCCTCCCCAAACTCGTCGAAAAAGGCCTCGGGCAAAAACCTCGGCACGAGGCGACCGCCATCAACGCCGCTGAGAGCCCGCTTAAGCCACACGTAGTAGAAGTCGCTAAGCTCCGCATAGGGCACGTCGTCGGCGTAGGGCGGATCAGTGAGAACGACGTCAAACACCTCGCCCTCCAACTTGCTAAGCGAGGCTGCGTCGTCAAGCAAAACCCTAACCCCACCAGGGCTACCAGAGACCGCGGAGACAAGATAAGACAAGCTCTCAATAACAGTGTTGACGCTCCGGACGTAGGTACCCGTCCACATTGTCCACGGCGACATGTCGTCCCAATTCCACATCATAGCAATACCTCTCATAGAAAGAGAGTGGCCCATTATCAACGATCGATTCCACCCAGCTACAATTGAGCTATAATCAACGTATTTGCATAATGCTACCGCTAAATACGTCGTTACCGCTTCTGCGTATTTGTGGGCGTCTTCTCTGCCCCATCCCTCTCCCAGCTTCTCCTCCTCGGCCAGCCTGCCCGCCTCGCGTATAAGCTTCACCAGCTTGAGCAAAGCAAGAAGCTGACGCGGGTTGAAGAGCTTAAACCATTCGTCAAAGCCATAGAGAATGGGGAAGAGGTACCTGTTGCTATAAGGCGATACAGGCTCTGTCGGTATGTCTGGGTCTCCCCACATCTCCCTAAGCTTTTCCGCGGCTTTCCACAGCTTTTCCACGTCTTGGCCGTCTGCTGGCTCGAAGCGTAGGTCTCTGCCCTCCGCCCTCACCTTGACGAGTAGCGTCGGCCTGGCGGGGCTTCCCCTGAGCTCCTCCAGCGTCGTCTCGCCTCTTAGGTAGCGCTCGTATCTCTCGTTCCACTGGCGGAGGGCCCACTTGACGTACCAGTCGCCGACTTTCTTCTTGGCGCTCGGCTTCACAATCTTCCCGTCGACGGCGCGGTGGTTTATCTCTGCGCCGCAGTGGAGGCAACGCGCCGTCTCCCGCCTCGCGTCTATGTTCTTGGCGGGCACTCTGTACTCCCTCCCCCCGGCCTTAACCACGCCGCCCTCCCCCTCCTCGCCCCTAGCCTTAACCTCAGCCCTAACGCGGCCAAGGTCCACTACCCTCACGCCGTTGTTCCACTCCATCCAGGCCAGCCTCTCGTACTCACTGCCCTTCTTTACCCTTGCCAGCCACCAGTTCCCCACCAGCGGCGTGTGGCGGCCGCAGGCGGGGCACTTCACCTCCCACGTCCCAATGTAAACAGCGGCGTCGCCGTAAAGCCCCTTGACGTCGGGGTCCTCCCTCAGCCTCTCCACGACCCACCTCCCCCACTTCTCCACCTCCTTGGCCAAGTCAATCCTCCTCTCGGCGGCCCACTTGGGGTACTCAAGGACGGCCTTGAGGAAGACGTAGGCCGTGGGGAGTAGCTCTACGGCCGTGGCGTCTAGGCCAAGGCGGAGCGCCTCAAGGGGGATAGAGCCGAAGCCGGCGAAGGGGTCCAACAGCTTCTTCCCCCTTAGCCTCTCTACTAGGCGGGGAGATGGGTTGCACGTGTGTACCGTCTTTCGCTCGCCTCTGCAGGGGAAGAGGTGTGTGAGGAATTGTTGTGGGTTTATGTCGTCTAGGAGTGCGGCGGCTATTATCGCCCTGGCGCCGGCGAGGGGCTTTCGGGTCCACCAGAACACCATCTCCCAGTGGGGCGGCCTGCCGGGCCCCTTCTCCACTTTTGAAAGTTCGTTGATCTCGTCGATGGGGAGCCCCCTCTCCAGGAGGGTCACGTACACACTACAGCCCCTTCTTTAAAGCATGTACATGCGATATAGATAATATGGCGCCTGAATCGTCTTTAATAGCGTTAGATGTGCACATTGTGGTACTTAAGAATGTAGTTGAGCTTTGGGTCTAGGTCTATATTAAGTATGCAGATGTGTCTACTTTGTTTTTAAACATGCATTTATAAATGTGGGCTGAGCAAGGGCCGTGGGGTCGCTGGTTAAGGTGGTTGTGTTTCCTCAGGCGGAGGCTAGGTATAGGGTTGTGGATGAGTTGAAGAGACGTGCAGGGGAGGAACTTGTCTACAATAGGATCGTCACAGTTATTCCTAGGAGCGATGTTGAGTCTGTGACTTATGACGATAGAGAGGGCCATTTTGAGAGGGGCATTAAGCTCGTGATTCCGCTTAAGCTGAAGGTCTCAAGGGGAGACGTGCCTCTGCGGGGCTCTGAGGTGTTGGGTGAGGACTATTTTAGGCTTGAGGTGGAGGTTCCTGAGGAGGTGGTGACTCTTAGGGGGGAGTGGAGGGTGAAGAGGAAGGTGACGTGTAGCTTCTTCTACTATGTGGATAGGGATTTGGAAGATGTTGCTGTATTGACTTCCGCAGAGGGCGTTAAGGCGATTAATGGGGCTGTGGAAGCGCTTAGAATGCTCCACATCTATGTGCCTGATACTAGGCTTGAGCTTCCGAGGGGTCAGAAGTTTAGGGAGATGTTGAGCAGGCTGGGGGAGCTCGGGTGGATTTCTATCTCTGAGATCCAGGACGTGAGCATTAGGTTCGCTATTGTGAGTGGGAGGTGGCTTGAGAGGCATCCTGTTGTGTCTGACTTGTCTGAGCGGGGGCAGGTCACGGCCCTGGTCATAAATAAGGAGGGCTTGAGGCTTATACTGAGTGTGAGGGGCATCTACGTTCAGCAGCGCCTTGCGGAGGTCGCCGTGGCGGAGCGGGTGGCTGAGGTGGTGAAGGTGTTGAAGGAATTCGGCGTGTTTAAACCCGGTTGAGTATTTCGGCGTATATCTCCTCCATATTTGCTATGGACGGCGGTAGGTCTACCACGACCGTGGTTTTGTGTGTATACACCTTTAGGTCGAGTTGTCTCTTTGCCAGGTAGTCCTGTATCTTTGCCGCGGCTTTTTGTGCGTTATTCTGGTCTAGGTAGTAGACCTCTATTCTACCGGCCCAGCTCATTGCCCCAAGCTCGCTGTATGTCAATTTGACGAATTCGCGGATTGCCGCCGCCACGTCCTCGCTCTTCGCTCCCAGCGGCACTAGGAGGAGGGTGACGTCGGTTGAGTGGTCCCTCTCCACCTCTGGCGCCTCCACCTCTATGCCGAAGGCCTCTCTGAGGAGCTCGCTGTCGGGTATGGTGTCTTGGGAGGTGTACCATGTGGCTAATATGTACCCACGGCCGCTCTTGTACAGACACGGGAGTATCTTCTCGTCTTTGCATACATAGAGCCTCATCAGCGTGCTGTCTATGTGCTTAGTCGCGGTGGAGCTTCTGAAGAACGCCGTTATGTAGATTTGCACAAGCTTCTTGGCCTTCTTTATCTCTGTCTCTAGGTATTCCCTAATTTGCGGCGCTACGTCGAGACCGAGCTTGACTAGCGATATCACGCTCCTTATCAGCTCGACTGTGGCGGTGGCCTCTGTCACGTTATTTAATTGCTGTGGTTATTTAAGTTTTAGAACCTCTTCATGTTTTCTTCCAGTTTTTTGAAGTATGCCTGTTCTAGGTCTATGCCGAGGAAGCTGGCCATGGTTAGGACGTAGATGAAGACGTCTGTCAGTTCCTCCTCTATCTTTGGCAGAGCCTCTTGAAGCGTGAGGCCTTTCCCTCCGTATACGGTGGCGCGGACTACCTTTTTGACGACGTTGGCGAGCTCTCCCACCTCGCCGGCGAGGGCGTTGGTGAAGTACTCAAGCCGCAGGGCGGCGTCTCGGTCGCCTTCTACGCGCCAGAAGTGTGGGAACTTCTCTCCGGAGAACTGGGCCTGTATCTTGGCGAGCTCTCTCAGCTCCACTTCCGCCCCCGCGCGCATGTTTATATCTCCGGCATTTTACATGCAGATATTTTCGCAAGTAAGGCCGGCATCACCTCTCTATAGAGGAGGGCTGGCACTACGTAGACGTCGCGGCCGAGCTCCGCCTCTCTGAGGTCGTATTCTCTAAGCATTTTCCTATATTCCGCGTTCATCGATCTAAGCGCTTTTCTGATCCTTCTGGGAACGTTTGTCATTATTACTAGGTAGCGCGTTCGCCCTGACTTTGGCATCTTTTCTAGCTTTTTTACCAGTTTTTCTATGTATTTCTTGCCACCTACTTCGTGCCCTACCTCAGATTCTATGACCACTTCTATGTCGCCGTAGGTTAAAACTACGTCTACTCCTTCTTCGCTACCTGGGCTTATCTTCTCTATTTCAAAGCCTAGGGCCCTTGCGATTGCTATTATGTCTATGAGAGAGTAGTCGTGTAGCGTCTCTGCGGCATTATCTACGAATTTCCTGAGAGATACCCTTTCAGGTTTGCGCTCTTGCGAATCTTGGTCTTGTCTCGGCTTCGGCATGTCTAGGCTATTTTAACGTAGATGCCCATTGATTTCAGTTTTTCTCTGAGTTTCTCTAGCACGGTCTCTGCCTCGTGGGGTGGGGCCTCGCCTATCCCGTAGCCGTCTACGTAGTTTTCCAAGTGCGTGAAGTAGGCGCCTAGGGGCTCCTCGGAGTATATGATGATGTAGAAGGAGACGCGCCATGGGAATAAGACCTTGCCCTTGTTGACTTCCTCTGGCCAGACGGGCGTCTGGTCGTCGTAGAATCTATCCTTCGCTATGCCTACGGCGTGTATGTCGCCGCTTTTGGCGAGTTGGAAAAATACCACGTCGCCAGCCGAGAGGTTGTTGTAGAGGTGGAGGAATTGCCGCCAGTTTTTTGCAAGTGTTGACTTTTTCCTGCTTGACTTACTGTCGTGCGGCTTTTTCCAAAAGCCCCAGAGGAGCCTCTCGCTGGCGGTTTTTATGTTCTCTTTGTTCTTGGAGGCGAATACCCAGTACTTGCCCATGTTGCCTAGAAAGCGTGCTGATAAAAATTCGTGTTTATTCGTTTTACTGGGTTTGGCTTGTCATTTGTTTGTGTGTTTCCATCATGCAGGTGTCTTCGATTAGGGTGATGCCTTCTTGTTCTAGTTGTTGTTTTACTTCGGGGGGTGCTCTTATGCCTAGTTGTAGCCATAGTACTTTGACGTCTCCTCTTTCCCTCTTGCGTTTGATTACTTCCTGTGCTATTTTGGGGACTTCTTCGCTTGGTCTGAAGACGTTTACTACCTCTATCTCGTGTGGTATTTCTAGGATGTTTGGGTAGGCTTTTTCGCCGAGGATTTCGGTGGCTGTGGGGTTTACGGGTATGATTTTGTAGCCGTGTTCTTTGAGGTATTTTGGCACTATGTGGGCCCACTTGGTGGGGTCTTTTGAGGCGCCGACTACGGCGACTGTGCGGTGGCGTTTGAGGACTTCTTGTGGGTTCATGTCAGTGGTGGTGTGGCATTCCTTGTGGGCCGTGGGTGAGGTAGTATTCTGGGTTTTTTTCGAAGGCTTCTTTGCACATGGGTGAGCAGAAGTAGTAGGGCTTGCCTTTGTAGAGGGTTTTCCACTTGGCCGTGGCTGGGTCTACTTCCATTCCGCATACTGGGTCTTTGACCATGTACCCACCGCGGCTGGCATATATATTTATTTGGGGGCATCGTGCTGGGTGTGGAGGTGAAGGTTGGGGTTAGGGTTGGGGGGCGTAGTGCCGTGGTTAAGGTTTTGGGGATGCACTGTGCCACTTGTTCTCTCACTGTGCAGAGGGCTCTTCTCTCTGTGCGGGGGGTGAGGTGGGCTGAGGCTTCTCTTGCCAGTGGCGAGGCTAGGCTTGTGGTTGATCCCGAGGTGTTGGATTGGGGGGAGTTGCTGAGGGCTGTGCGGGGGGTGGGGTACGACGTGTATAGGGAGTCTGCTCACATAGTGGCGGACTTCCGCCCGGAGGAGGTGGAGGCTGTGGAGAGGGCGGCGGGGGGCTGGGGGGTTTTCTATGTGCGGGCGAGCCCGGCGGCTGGGGTGGTGTATGTGGAGTATAACCCTCTTGAGACGTCTGTGGAGGAGGTGGCGGAGAGGGTGGCTAGGGCTGGTTTTAGGGTGAGGGAGGTGAGGAGGGGGGAGGTGGGGGTGGACGTGGATAGGAGGGCTGTGGAGGCGGAGGTGAGGGATTTGGGGAAGAGGCTTGTCCCGGCGGCGGTCGCGGCGGCGGTGTTGATGTTGGCCATGGTGGGGGTCCTGCATGTTCCTCCGTTGGCGCAGTTGGCGTTGGCTGGCGTGGCGCAGTTCTACTCTGGGTGGAGGTTTCTCTGGGGGGCGGCGCGGGCTTTTAGGAATGGGACGGCGAATATGGACACGTTGGTGGCGTTGGGGACCCTTTCCACTTTCCTCTACAGCTCCTATGCCGTGGCTGTGGGGGGCCACGCCTTTTTTGAGGCGTCGGCGGCGGTTATCGCCTTTGTGTTGGCGGGGAGGTACGTGGAGGCTCTCATGAGGCTTAGGACTGGGGAGGCTGTGAAGAGGCTGGCGCAGCTTCAGCCGCCGAGGGCCAGGGTGAAGAGGGGGGAGGGCTGGGTGGAGGTGGAGGCGTCTGGGGTTGGGGCTGGGGAGTTGGTGGAGGTGCGGGAGGGGGAGCGGGTGCCGGTGGACGGCTACGTGGAGGAGGGGGTTGGGCTGGTGGACGAGTCTGCCTTTACTGGGGAGCCTCTCCCCGTGGAGAAGGGGCGGGGCGACTTGGTGCTGGCTGGCACGGCGCTGGTGAGGGGGAGGCTGGTGGTTAGGGCCACTAGGTCTGGGAGGCACACCTACCTTGCCGAGGTGGTTAAGCTTGTGAGGCAGGCGCAGAACGCGCGGCTGCCTATTCAGAGGCTTGTGGATAGGGTGGCTGGTGTATTCACCTGGGTGGTCATCGGCGTTGCGGTCGCCACCTTTGTGGGGTGGAGCGCCGTGGGGGCGCCGCTTTCGCAGGCCCTCTTGTTCACTGCGTCTGTCCTCGTGGTGGCTTGTCCCTGCGCCTTGGGCCTCGCCACGCCTCTGGCGGTGGTGGTGGGGGTGGGGAGGGCGGCGGAGAGGGGGCTCTTGATTAAGAACGTGGAGGCTGTGGAGAAGGCTCTTAGGGCTAGGTACGTGGCGTTTGACAAAACTGGCACGTTGACGGTGGGCGCCCCCAGGGTGGCCAAGTTTGTGGGGGACGGGGAGGCCTTGGCGTTGGCGGCCTCAGCCGAGGCTAAGTCTACGCATCCGTTGGGCAAGGCGTTGGTGGAGTACGCGGTGGAGAGGGGGGTCCGCCTGGCGGAGCCGGAGTTCTTTGACACTTTCCCGGGGCAGGGGGTCTACGCCAGGGTGGACGGGGCCGTGGTGGGCGTGGGGAATGAGAAGCTGGTGGAGGGGCTTGGCGCGTCTATCCCCGAGGATCTGCGGAGGGCGGCGGAGGAGCTGAGGGGGGAGGGGTACACGGTGGCGTACGTGGTTGTGGACGGCGTGGTGAGGGGGGTGGTTGCGGTGGGGGACGAGGTGAGGAGGGAGGCGGCCGAGGTGGTGAAGAGGCTGAGGGCCATGGGGCTGGAGCCGGTGGTGGTGTCGGGGGACCACGAGGCGGCGGTGGCCAAGGTAGCCGCGAGGCTGGGCATTGAGAGGTTCTACGGCGGCGCCGACCCCGCGGCCAAGGCCGAGGTGGTGAGGAGGCTGAAGAGGGAGGGGGGCGTCATCTTCATCGGCGATGGGGTAAACGACGCCCCTGCGCTGGCCGAGGCGGACGTGGGAATTGCGGTGGCCTCGGGGACCGAGGTGGCTAAGGAGGCTGGGGACGTGGTGGTGAGGAGGGGGGACTTGGCCAAGGTGGTGGAGTTCCTCGAGCTGTCTAGGAAGATCGTGGGCACGGCCCGCTTCAACCTCTTCTGGGCCTTTTTCTACAACGTAGTGCTTATACCTGTGGCGGCTGGGGCCTTCTACCCCGCGTTGTACCTCCGCCCGGAGTACGCCGGGTTGGCCATGGCGCTGAGTAGCATCTCAGTCACGTTGAACGCCCTGAGGCTTAGAAGGGCGTAGGGGTGTGGGGGCGGGGGAGGGGCATCTCCCGCCAGCCGTGTGGGTAGAAGTGTAGTGGCAGGGAGGGGGGCGTGGGGCTGTGCCACGTGAGCTGGCCCAGCGCGGCCAAGATGAGGAGCACCAGCAGTAGGGCGAGGAAGGTGGCCAACATGCCGGCCTTTGCGAGGGCGGATAGGGTGTACAGGGCGGCGAGGAAGCCCAAGAGGAGTGCGAGGGGCGCGGCGAGTAGTAGGAGGAAGGGCGCCGCCACGGCGAGGGCGCCTATGGACAGGGCGGTCAGCACGGCGCCCGCTATGAAGGCTATGGGGGCGAGGATTATGCCTAGCAACACCCCGAGGGGGTTGACGGCCCTCCCGGCCAGCAGGCTCATCAGAGCCCATAGGAGGACCCAGAATCCCACCAGCCAGAGCAAGAGGTCAACCACGTAGAAAAAAGAACTTGGAGGTTTAGAGGTTTATTCCCAGTCTCTTGGCGATTCTCTCAAAGTCGTCTTTGTATAGGCCGGGGGCGAATTCCTCGGGGACTTCTGGTAGTTCTAGGTATTCTCCTCCCTCGGGAGGTCCGTCGTGTACTTGTAGCGGCTGGCCGTCGGCTGGGTGGGCTCCCTTCCAGATTTTTTCTATGTCTTTGTAGTCGCTTGGGCTAAATCTGTACAGTGTCCTGTGTACTCCCATTTTCATGTACTTGGCGGCTTCTGGGAATTTGGAGTCCTCTATCTTGGGTATGGGTAGCATTCTCCACACTTCTACCCCTGTCAGAGCCTCTAGGGCTTTGCCGTATGCCATGGCGTGTACGCCGCCGCGCACCAGTAGGTAGCCGATCATTTCCCGGGCCACTGGGTTGTCTGTCATCTCGTATACCCTGATTTTGGCTAGGCGTGCCCCAACCTCTAGGAAGAAGTTGTATAGGAAGTCTAGCACTAGGTTGCCGCTTACGAATATGTAGTCGCCGCGCCACGGCGTTCCGTGGGAGTCCATGGGGAAGGCGCCGAGGCCTGTGTTTATCGCGTGGTAGGTGTTTCTCACGTCTTTTAGGGGCTTTAGTGGGGCTTGGTCTGGGGGCGCCGGCTTTGTGGAGCCCACATATAGGGCGTTTACCACGGCGGATACCAGCTCGATGTGACCGAGTTCCTCTGTGGCTATGTTGGAGACCAGGTCTCTAAAGGGCTTTATGGCTGGGTTTTTGTGCATGCGGAAGTTGAAGGATTGGTAAGTGTACGTCATCAACGTGTTCATTTCCCCAAATCTGCCCCCAAGCAACTCGCTGACGGCTGCCGCGGCGTTGGGGTCAGGCTCTTTTGGAGCTGGCAGTTGTATTTGGAGCCGGTCTATTCTTAGGTACATGCCATTAACTTCGAAAATACCTTATAAGTATTAACTTCGTTAAAAAACGTGGCACATTATTAACTCAGTTAAATGGGAATATCGAGTGGGCTAACCCACTTCGCGTTAACGATGTTAATGAGGCCGCCGACCGCGGGAGTGCCCCCGACCGCCTCGCCGAGGCTTAGAGAAGTAGGTATAGAAATGCGCCTATTAGCAAAAGCAGAGTTACATATCTCCTAAGCCTGGTCTTCTGCACAGCTGCGCCAGCCGCCGAGACCGCGGCCACGTGGAATACGCCGAAGAGGAACATTGCGAGAAATCTCTCTAAAGGCGTGGCTAGGAGCGCCAGTGCCAGAGTTCCGGCAATCCCTAGGAAGGGGAGGAGGCAAGGCAGAGACAGAAACGGCGAAAATGCCCCTGCTAGAAAGTCTGAGCCCTTGGACAGCTTGTGAAATAGAGTCTGCACCCTCCAGAGAGGCGCCCGCGGGCCCAGCAAATACGCGGCGCCGAAGAGGGCGATTAAGGCCGCGGCTGTGTACTTGTCTAAGACAAGTGGCGCCCCCAATAGCGCCAGAGCTGCGGCCCACGCGGCGTAGCCTGTAGCCGCTCCTAGGAAGTAGACGTAGAGCCTCCTCCTGGTAGATGCCAAGGCCAGGGGGACTATCACACATGGCGAGGCGGCTGACGCCGCGCCTAGCGCCGCCGCAATCGCCAACGCCGTGGCTGGCGAGCTGGCAGCCGGCTGTAGAGGAGTTGGGCTAGTGGCGTTCTTTATAAATGAGAGAAACTGCTCGGGGGGCAGGGCGCCTAGCAGATATCCTCTGAGGTATACCTCGCCGGCATCTGCCTCTAGCACAACCACCGTGGGGGTTGCCAAGATGGGGAAACGGCCGCGGCCGTCTACCTCTACTACGCGTATCTTGGTGGCTCCCGAAGTGGTTAAAGAACCGTTGAGAAAGGTCAAGGACGCGCCCTCGACTACTAACGCCCTCTGAGCATATGCCTCCACGTACTGCACCTCTCTGGCGTCCCGCTTTTCGAAACGGACAGCGGCTAAGAAGGCTTGGACTTGTGCATCTTTGAATGTGACTTCTTCCATGTATTTACAGCCTGGGCAGTTGGGTTGCCAAAAGTATATCACAGTTATGTTGCCCGCTGTAAGGAGCAGGGCTAGGGTTAGGACTGCTAAGAGTACACGCGCCATATAGTGCCGTTTTCGTAGACCAAGTAATAGCCGGGCCCTTCCCACGTCGTGGGGTCTGTCTCGGCGTGCGGCAACGCCAAGCCTCTAACGCCGTTCTTGGCTAAGGCCGTAAAAGCCGAGACTGGGACATGTCCCTCTATGAACAAGCCCCCCTCTACCGCAATTGTGTGGCAGGACCACAGCCTTTCTGGCACGCCGAGTTCTTTCTTCAGCTCCTGAAGCTTCTGGGGGTCTAGGACTGTCACTTCCACTGCGAAGTACTGCCTAAGCTTGGCCAAGTATTTTTCACAACAGCCGCAGGGCGGGGCATAGTAGAATTTCACTGAAGAAAATGGGGGTTTCTCCTGTGTCTTTTCGCTTGGGGGGTATGTGTAGAGCTTTAAGGCTGTTGTCATGATTATCGCTAAGATGGCTGTGACGAGGATCAGAGTTGCCGTTTGCTTTCTCATAGGCGCGACTGAGATGTGGAATAAATGACTACCGTGAAACCCTGAGCGGCGGTGTTTTTCACCTGTGTGAAACTTTGGCGGAGACGGGTTTCTCGTAGGGTTTAAAGCTAGCTACCAATTTTGGTGGCCATGAGCAAGTTGCTGGTGTTGGTGGCGTTGGTGTTTGCGGTGTTGGCGTATGCGCAGTGTCCTATGTGTGGTGGCTGGTGGTGGGGCGGTGGTTGGGGGCCTGGGATGGGTTGGTGGGGATTTCTCTGGGCCTTGCTAGGGCTGGCTTTGGCTGTGTTGTTTCTGCTGTTTATTGTCTTTGCCCTTTTCTGGCTTTATAGGCAGATTTTCAAGGGGTCTCAGCCGCACCACTAATCTCCCGGACCTTTTTTCTAGGTAAACAAGCTCTTTTTCGGCAAGTCTCTGCGCGGCTCTCCACGCCCTTAGTTTGTTAAGTCCTAGTTCCTTGGCTACTTCGGACAGCGACACCTCTCCCCCCTTTTCATAGACCTTGATATATATCGACCGGTCGGGCTCTCGGAGGAGGTTTATAACAGCGGCGGGTAGGCCCTGGGTCTGCTGTCTAGTTGGTTTAAACCCTCCTGTATAAAACACGTCTAACAGGGCGGTGGTAAGTAGAGTTAAGAGGAAAAATACTGGGAGCATGGGCGATGGGAAGCGGCACAGTGGACACATGAGGGAGACATGGAGGTAGTCTAAGACTACGGCGGCTACGGCGGCGAAGGCCAAGAGGGGGGCCAATCGCATAGTCCCCGTTGCGCATACTCATAAAAGTTTCACTGCCCCGACACCGCACCTCCCGGTGGTTTCACGGCAGGTATTTACCCACGTGGGAACGTGTCGACCATGGTGAATAAGACTGGTATAGGATTGGCGGTAATCGCGTTGGCGCTTGCGGCGTTGGCGGCCGCGGCGTGGTGGGGCTCGTGGAATAGCCCACCTTATGGAGGCATGATGGGCGGTGGAATGGGAGGTGGAGGCATGTGGGGCAGGCCGGCCGGCGTCCCAATGGGCATGTATGGAGTGGGGGGTTGCCCTATGGCGGGGTGGGGCGGCGGATTGTATGTAAATGATAGCAATGTTGTAGAGTATGTAAAACGGGTTACTGGGTATGAGGTTATTTCTGTGGAGAAGTACAGCAATGGCTACTACGTAGTTGTGGGTATCGGCGGCGCCCCTCAGCGCGAGGTTTTGGTGTTCTTCAACGGCGTTATACATCCGGAGCCCCAGTCTATGATGTGGCTTGGGTCTCCCATGCGGATCTCTGAGGAGGAGGCTAGGCGTATTGCGGAGAGCTGGCTAGCCAGCCGCTTCCCAGGCGCCGTGATTGAGGAGGAGTACACGTTCCCCGGCTACTACACCTTCCACTTCGAGGTGAGCGGCGATATGCAGATGTTGAGCGTCAACGGGTACAGCGGCGCGGTGTGGTTCCACAGCTGGCACGGCAAATACCTCGGCGAAGTGTTCCCAGAGGCCCATTAAACCCCACCCTTTTCTCTTTCTGTCAAATTTTTAAACGTGCCGTAGTACTTCTTCAATGAGGGGGTCTGAGGTGGCCTATAGGGCGCTTTTGGGGAAGATTTACGCGGAGGGCCTCGTGGGGGATGTGGGCGAGTTGGCCGTCGTGTACGACAAGACGCCTAGCTGTGTGGCCATGGCCGCGGCTGTGGGGGCGTCGTCTAGGGCGAGGGTGGAGTTTTACGCGTCGGACGAGTTCGACGTGGACGTGGACAACGCCCTCCTTCTGATGAGTCCCCACTTGGAGGGGCTGGGGAGGCGCGCCGTCGCTGTCTTGAGGAGGGTGAGGAAGTTCGCCGCCCTTCACACGCCTATCTTCTACTACTTGGATGGGGTAGAGGGTGTGGAGGAGGTTTTGGCGGGGAAGGAGGTGAGGTTTGCCGTTAGGGAGACGCCGGGCGAAATCACGTTTTACAGAGTGTACGTGGAGGGGGGATCTCTCAAGGCCGTGGCGTACGGCGTGAGGAAGCTCACGGCCGAGGAGTTGAAGATTGTGAGGAGGTACGAGGCGGAGAAGGAGTAGGGCGTCTACGTCTGTTTTTTGCGCGGTGGCTAATTATTCCCGCGTGGGCTGTGGTGCATGGAGGTTTTTGAGGTGGAGGTTTTCCCGCCTGCCGTCGTGCTTAGGAGCAGGGACGGGAGGTTCGCGGTGGAGGTGGATGGGTATAGGGTGTTTGGGCGGTCTGACTTTGCCTGGCACCCGCTGGCCGGGTACATCTCCCGGCGCCACTTCGCAGTGAAGAGGGTGGACGGGTCCTACTACGTGGTGGACTTGGGCAGTACAAACGGCACTTTTGTGAATGGGGTAGATATAAGGGGGCGCGGCCTCTATCCCCTGAAGCGCGGCGACGTGATCAACGTGGCGGGGGTGGTGGAGCTGGTGGTGGAGTAGCGCTCGACAAGCGCAATAGATTTATATCGCGGGGCAACTTTTTCTATGGCCTCGCGGCACGTTGGAGGCCTCGTGTTTGTTGGATTAATGTTTCTGGGAATGGGGCTTGGTCTCCTAGTGGAGAGGCCTGACGTGGGGCTGTTTGTAGGCATGGGCTTGGGCTTTATAGCAATGGCGTTTCTCAGAGGGGGCGCTGAAGAAAAGGGCGCCGAGGCTACGCCTCGCCCGCCGTCTCTTCCCGCTGGTTCTTCTGGGGGCCGGTTTGGGGCCGCTCTCCTCCTTGGGCTTGGCGCCATCTTCCTGGCGCTTGGTGTTGTGCAATTGCTCGGCTTGGCGGTGCCGGAGAGGGTGGTGGGTGCTCTCTTTCTAGTGGCGTTGGGTCTCGGCTTTCTCTGGTGGGGGGGGGGGGGCCTCTGCCCTGTGGGCTAGAGTAGGTTGAGCTCTCCTAGGCCCATTATCTCTGCCTGTTTTTGGAGGGCTTGCACCACGCGGGGGGTTACGTGGTATTTGACGCCCGTGGCGAAGTACCGCTCGGCTAGTTGTGTGGAGATGCCGAGGCGCTTGGCCGCCTGTTCCACGAGGGGCGTGGGGTTTTCGTAGAAGTGGGCTAGGGAGTTTTCCAGCTCTTCGACTGCGCGGAACACCTCTTGTCTGTCTGCCTTGGGGGAGGCGGCGAATACGGCGTAGACGAGGGGGGTTCCGAATTTCTCCCGCCAGGCCTCTCCCACGTCGGCTATGTGTGGGCGCCCCGCGTCTACTAGGCGCAACGCGTCGTCGCCTATTACTAGCACGCCTGCGTATTTGGCGAAGGCGCCGTCTAGGGTGGCCACCCGCTGTAGCTCTATCCCCATGGCGGCCTTCAGTGCGAGGGCGCTTACCGTGGTGTCTTCCACTGCGGCGTATCCCGCGCCGCCGCCTTTGAAGAGGCGGGAGGATATCACGGGCCCGTCGCTGTACACCGCCAGCCTTGGCACCACTGGGAGTCCGTGCCTGGCGGCTAGGGTGACTGGGACAAAGCCGCAGCAGGCCTCGCCTGTTAGGAGTAGCTGGGCTGAGGCGAGGTTTGAGGCGGGTATGGCGGCTACTCTGGCGCGGTGGAAGAGGGGGTCGTTGTGGGCGTATTTCAGCCTTACTACTTTCACGCCCGTTTTACGCCTCCTATATATATCTAATTATTCTGTGGAAGGTGTCCCGCTCGGCGGGTCTTTTGCCCACTTCTCTCGCTATGGCGGCCAGCTCCTCTGGCGTGGCGGAGTGGGGCGCCCCGGCCGACCTCAGCACGGCCTCGTTGTACATGGTGCCGACAAGGTCGTTGGCCCCCGCGAGGAGTAGCGTGGAGGCGAGCTTCTTCCCCACGGAGAGCCAGTAGGCGGCTACCTTTAGCCTGTCTAAGAGGATTAGGCGGGATATGGCCACCACTTTTACGTCGTATGTGGCTGGGGCGGGGCCCTTCACGACCCCCCTCTTGTACAACTCGGTGTTTTGCGGGTTGTACTTCACGGGTATGAAGAGGAGTACCCTCCCGGTCTTTTCCTGTAGCTCTTTTACGCGGAATATGTGGTCTACCACGTGGCGGTCCTCTTCTACGTGGCCGTAGAGCATTGTGGCGTTGCTGGGGATCCCCAGCTCGTGGGCCACCTCGGCTATCCTGATCCACTCTTCGCCGGATATCTTGTGTGGCGCCACCACCCTCCTCACCTCTTCTGCGAATATCTCGGCGCCGCCGCCCGATATGGCGTCTAGCCCCGCGTCTTTCCACCTGGAGAGGACTTCTCGCCAAGACATGTGCCACAGCTTGGCGTAGTAGTCCACCTCGGCCATGGTGGGCCCCTTTATTACCACGCGGGGGGCGGCCTTCTTGACGGCGGAGAACAGCTGGTCGAAGTACTCGGGGGTTAGGAAGGGGTTAAAGCCGCCGTTTATGTGCAACTCCGTGACGCCGCGTTGCTCCACGGCTTGTCTCACTGCGGCGGCCACTTCCTCGGGCTTACGCACATACGCGTCGGGGCTCCCCGGCAGGCGGTAGAAGGCGCATATGGGGCACTTGGCCACACAGACGTTGCTGTAGTTCACCACGATGTTGTTGACGAAGGTCACCACGTCGCCGTAGAACTTCTGCGAGACGGCGTGGGCGGCCTGGGCCAGCGTGAACATGTCCGCCTCGCGCATCAGCGCCTCTGCGTCGTGCCTAGAGAGCCCCCTAAGGGCGGCCTCCACCACGTCTTCTGGCTTGAGCACTTGGTTACGAATTCCCTATTTAATAAATCTCGCCGGGCACTGCCGAGAGCGTGTAGGCCAGGTAGCGGGGGAGGTCGGTAGCTCGTGCACAGAGGCCGCTTATCTACTGACCGCATATCGAGACGTCAGACATTCACCGGCCGGTACAGGGCTGGAGGCCACCGGCTCCTAGACCTCTCACAGTTGACAAGCGCAATGAGTAAAGATTTTTAACTTGTGTGAAGTGGTTTGTGTGTCTGTTGAGCTGTTGCTCACAGCCATTGGGACAATAGGCGCTGTGGCGGCCTCAACAGCCTCTCTTGCCTATTGGCTCGGCAGAAAATTCGCCGAGATAGAGAAGAAGTTCGAGTATGTGGATAAAAAGTTTGAAGAAATTGATAAGAGGTTTGAAAGAATCGATAAGAGGTTCGAAGAGATGGACAAGAAGCTTGGAGAAGTTATCAAGAGTATCTTGGAGCTTGAAGGGAGGTTTGACGAGCTGGCCCAGGCTACTCGTGACCAATTTGAGTTTTTTGCTGAGTTTTTGGGTTTTAGGGGTGTTCTTGAGGCGAGGGATGTGGATTTTGTCAAGGGGGAGTTGGCTAGGCTCGCCCGCCTCAACCCCCTCACCGAGGAGGAGTTGAGGAGGATTAGAGAGCTTGTGGAGAAGGAGGAGCTCACCCTGGAGGAGGCTGACGAGCTTAGGGAGCTGGCTAGGAAGTTTGTAAAAGAACATGGCGACAGGCCGGGCGCGTGGAAGCTGTTGATATACGCCTCGATAATGAGGGGAATCGCTCTGAGGAAGAGGGGGCAGAGGGAGGGTAGTCGGACCTCTTGACGACTTGTCGTAGACGGCTCTCGTCGCTGTCTTACTGGGCTCTGCCCGGCGCCGCTTGATTTATATGTGCCAACTGTCTCCCCTCTGTGGAGGTTCCCACAGTGGATGAAATTGAGGAGCTTCTGAGGGCCGACTTGTGGGAGCTCGGGAGGCGGGCCTTCGCCATTCGCGCCAAGCTGTATGGCGACGTGACTACGTTCATCTCTAACATGATTTTGAATTATACGAACGTCTGTGTGGTTGGGTGTAGTTTCTGCGCCTTTTACCGCCCGCCGCGGCACCCCGAGGTGTATACCTACAGCGTCGAGGAGGCCGTTAGGAGGGTGTTGGAGGTGGACGCGCGGTATGGCATTAGGCAGGTCTTGGTGCAGGGCGGGGTAAACCCTGAGATTGGGATTGAGTACTTTGAGGAGCTTTTTAGGAGGATTAAGGAGAGGGCGCCGCACATCGCCATTCACGCCTTATCGCCCCTTGAGGTAGACTATCTCTCTAGGCGGGAGAGGATGTCGTATAGAGAGGTGTTGGAGAGGTTGAAGGAGGCTGGGATGGAGTCTATGCCTGGGGGTGGCGGGGAGATTCTCGTGGACGAGGTGAGGCGGTTGATTGCGCCGAGGAAGATAGACGCGGAGACTTGGCTTAGGATTATGGAGGAGGCTCACAGGTTGGGCATTCCCTCCTCTGCCACAATGATGTACGGCCACGTGGAGAGCCTCCGCGACGTGGCGTTGCACATGCGCAAGATCGCAGAGCTTCAGGCCAAGACTGGGGGCTTCATGGCCTTTATCGCGTGGAACTTTGAGCCGGGGACTAGCGAGCTGGGGAAGAAGATCCCCTACCCAAAGACTTCGGCGACTCTGCTCAGGATGGTGGCGGTGGCCAGGATCGTCTTTAGGGACCTCATACCGCACATTCAGACGGGGTGGCTCACCACGGGCCCCGAGACGGCCCAGTTGGCCATGTACTTCGGCGCAGACGACTTCGGGGGGACGCTGTACGAGGAGAAGGTCCTCGAGTGGAAGAGGGCCGAGGCCCCCATCGACCGGCGGGAGGACGTGGCAAAACTCATAAAGTCGGCTGGGTTCAGGCCGGCGGAGAGAGACAACCTCTACCGCATTATACCCGGCGAGGAGTACCGAAAAACGTAAATACTTATGCGTAAAAAGGTTTGATGCAAGTTATCTTTTCTGTTGTAAAGAGGTGCCCCAATTGTGGAGATGAGGTTGTTGTAGAAGTTGAGAAGAAGTCCCCCGTGGTTGTTAATTGTCGGCGGTGTGGCTCACAAGTGGTGGTGGGGGTGGAAGAGCTGGTGGAGGA
The DNA here is from genome assembly GCF_000015805.1 of Pyrobaculum calidifontis JCM 11548. Lineage (NCBI taxonomy): Archaea > Thermoproteati > Thermoproteota > Thermoprotei > Thermoproteales > Thermoproteaceae > Pyrobaculum > Pyrobaculum calidifontis. The sequence continues at coordinate 699,874 of NC_009073.1, forward strand.
GGTGAGGCTTTTTGACTGTGAGGTACGTGACTGGGATCGTATCGCTGCTCTAAGCGGCAAGGCACAGCAGATGGTTTTACAAGCTGTGGAGTCTGGGAGGGCTCCTCGGGAGCTTTTGCCGCTTTTAGTGAAATTGAGAGATGTTGGGGCTTTGGTATGTACCTAGAGTTTCCCGCGGTATATAGATTTTTCAAGGAGTATATAGAGGCGTCGGGTGGCATTTTTGAGCTTAAGAAGGCCTTGGATTGGAGTGTGTGGTACGCTGTGAAGTGGTGGAGGGAGCTTGTGGATGCCGGTGCGCATCGTACCCAGAATACTTTTGTGAAGGCGTTGTACAACGCGCTTTTGACTAGGGGGATTATTGACGAAGAGGGAGGGGTTAGGAGAGATGTTAAAAAGCCTGAGATGCCCAAGGGTATATATGCCCGGGAGTGGGTTGAGCTACATCAAAATTTTGACAGTATCGACGTAGTGAAGGTCGCCAGAGATGAGGTGGATAGAAATGTCTTAGACTTGTTTTACAGCGATTTGCAGATTCAGGGCTGGCACCGCATTATGATTAAGACGTTTTTTAAGGCTGTGGGAATGCGGAATGACGGTGCCGTGTTGGAGCCCTACAGCAGAGAGGGCCACCTTGCCGTGCTGTACTTCGAGGATTATAGGCCTCGGCTTTATGTGGGCTACGACTCAAGCCCGTCGCTTGTAGAGCTGGCCAAGAAGACTGCGCCTGAGGGAACTTTTGTTACGGCAAACTCCGCGTGCGATGTGTCGGGGCGGTTTGACGTAGTTCTCCTCGTGGAGAAGATGCAGTGGTTTCCTGACCCAGCGAGGGAGCTGGAATGTATTTGGCGGGCCATGGCACCAGGCGGGAGGTTGTATGTGGCGCAACCCGTTGTGGAGTCTATGCCAGGGTACTTGGCCATACATGCCGCATTAGGCGCCATACACGTATATTCGTGGAAAGACGTAGAAAACCTCTTGCAAATGCATTTCAAGCTGGAGAGACGGCTGATAAAGACTATGCCCTTCTATGGCGCTGTGTGGAAGCGGGAAGAAAGTTAGCAATACAGGCCGAACCCCTAGTACTCTACGATTTCTAGCTTTAACAGCTTTGCCACTGCCTTGACCTCCTCGGTCACGTCCCCCGGGATAAAGACGTGGTGGTTTGCGGGGGCCTTGGCGGCTACGTCGCCTATTTCTACCAGCGCCTGTGTTCTACAGGCGCGTTCTATGAAGTTCCCGCTTTTCAGCACCTTGGCCACGCCTATGACGATCTTGTCCATCCTGGGCGAGAGGGATACGGCGGTGTAGATGTCTTCGGCGAGCTCCCCCGAGAGGCCGTGCGGATACCCGGACTCGAAGTGCGGCATTGTTCTCCAGCTCTTCACCATGTCGAGCGATATGGTGCAGTGGGCGAAGGCGGCTTGCCTTCCCTTGGCGTATACCACGTTGGCTATCCAGCCGGGGCGCCCGGTCAAGCGCCTGGACATCAACATGGCGAAGCCAGCGGCTAAGTCCCCCTCGCACGCCACAGTGTAGCCCTCGGCGTTTAGGAGGGCGAGGGCTAGGCAGGGGGTCACCTTGTTCCTCATGAGATAGGGGAAGCACTGGATGGCGGCTAGGTCCCTCCCCGCGGCGAGGTCTCTGAGGGCCGCCGTTATCTTGGCCACTTTCTCGTCGTCGAAGGTCTTAAGCGCGGCGGAGTCGGGCGGGGCGGCCTCCACCGCCTTTTCAAAGTCCTCTATGGAGACCACCTCCACGTCCCACTGGAACCTCTGCCGCGCAGCGGCGGCTTGGGCCGTCTCTCTGCCTATGAGGAGGGCCTTTGCCCCCAGCAACGCCGAAGCGGCGTCGGCGACTCTCTTGGCCTTTTTCAACGTGTCTTCGCACTGGGCGTAGGTGGGGCAGTGGAAGACCACGGCCGGAATGCCCATGGCCTCTAGCTCTGCCCTGGTGTGGAGGGCGCTTGCGAAGCTGTTGTGTTCTCCAAAGCCCACGAGCACAGCCGCCTTTGCGCCCGTCTGCGTCACAAGCTCCACCGCGTCCCACGTGGTGCCGCCTGTGGCGTGCACGATAAGCGGCACTTTGCCCACTGCGCCGGGGGCCGCCTCGCCTACCGTCCGCTTGACCAGCTCTGAAACTTCTGCCGCAAAGGAACCGTGTAGAGGCGAGGCCAAGACCACCGCCACGGGCCCCAGGCCGCCCGCCTATATAACTTTTATGCACAGGTTTTCTCGTTGGCATGAAGATTTACGTCAACTTTGAGCTCCCCGAAGAGGCGCGTAGGCTCTTAGAGGGGTTTGAAGTGGTGGGCCCCGGCGGAGACTTGTCGGAGGTGGAGGCGGCATTGGTGACTAGGCTCACGCCGGAGGAGTTGGCTAAGATGCCCAGGCTCAGGTTTATACAAGTGGCGCTGGCTGGGCTAGATCACCTCCCGTGGGAGCACATTCCTCCCAACGTGGTGGTGGCGGGCAACGCGGGGAGTAATGCAGACGCCGTGGCGGAGTTCGCGCTGGGCATGTTGCTGGCGGCGTATAAGAAGATTGTTCAGTACAACGAGCGGATGAAGAGGGGGGAGTACGACCGGGTCTACGCCGTCCCCATGCTTAGGGGGAGGAAGGTAGCCGTCCTGGGGCTGGGGGAGATAGGGACACGCGTGGCTAAAATCCTCGCGGCGCTGGGGGCAGAGGTCTGGGGCTTCTCTAGGTCGAGGAGGGAGGGGCCGTGGCGCTTTACCACGAGCCTCGAGGAGGCGCTCCGGGGGGCCTCCGCCGCCGTGTGCGCCCTCCCCCTCAACAAGCACACCAGAGGGCTGATACGGTACGAGCACCTGGCCCTGATGGCAGAGGACGCCGTCTTTGTCAACGTAGGCCGCGCTGAGGTGGTAGACAGGGAGGGGGCCTTACGCATTTTGAAGGAGCGGCCGCGGTTTGTCTTCGCAAGCGACGTGTGGTGGGGGAGGAACAACTTTGCAAAAGACGCCGAGTTTTTCGCTCTCCCAAACGTGGTGGCCACCCCCTGGGTCGCCGGGGGTTACGGGAGTGAGGAGGTTTGGAGAGAGATGGCTGTGGAGGCGGTCAAAAACCTCTTGGCATGGGCCAGGGGCGAGACGCCGAAGAATATCGCAAAAAGGAGCGACTACGTTTAAATAGAGATACGAGTAGGGCAGTGTGAGCAGGCTGGTGATATTCGACCTTCTCCACGGCGAGGTTATCCGCCTGTTGGAGCGCTGGGGAGAGCGGAGGCTGGCTTCTGAGGTGGAGAGGGCTGGGGAAAGCCACGACGTCTACACTTTCTTAGACAGGGCTTTTTCTATGTACTACGCCGAATATGGCGGAGTTAACTGTAGGTGGCTTAGGGAGGAGCTACAGAGGGACTGGGACCGGGTGGTGGGCGTAGTCCTCCCGGCGTTGCTCCGCCAGTACCTATCCGCCCGCCGCCGCGGCGGGAAAGGGGGAGAGGAGGCAGTTGAAGAGCTTAGGGCGTCGACTTGGGCGTGATGCAGTCGGACGTTTCTGCGGCGATGTTGAAGAGAGTGGAGGAGCTCCAGCGCCTGGCCGAGAGCATAGCCGAGCACCACCCCTACTGGCCCACGTTGTACTTCACCCTGGAGCTGTTACGCCGGGTACTCGAGAAATGGCACAGCGACTTCACCCGGGAGGAGCTTGAGGAGCTTAAGTGGCTCGTGGAAAAGGTGGCCGACTCGGTGGCCAAGATACCGCCGAAGGATTAGTCAGATCCGACAGGGGTCACTTCACAGCTCCGTTGCGGCACACATCCTCACTAATACTATATTGCTCAGCCCTTTATATCTTTTCGCCACCCAGCGGCGCTCCCTCGGCTAGCCAAAGCCGTAGCAGAGGGGGCTCTGGACGTGGTCTGCGTTTACCCTACCACCGGCTCAATTTGACAAACCTTCTTCTCGCCTGTATGCCAAGTAACGGCTCTATCCCTCTCTCCGCGGGGTATCCACTTCTTTTGAAATTCGGCGAAGGGTACACACTCCACTTCTATACACGCGTCGCGGTCTACATACGCGACACATACTATGTGTCTGTCGGCGAAGCGGGAGGCCCAGTCTACCTTGCGGCGGCGAAGAACAGGGGCCGCCCCTGCGGCTAACTCACTCGCCCCTCACCTCCGCCCTCAAGCCGCCCCTCTCCACCACCACGTCGAATGGTCAAATCATGGTATTTGCTAGAGCTCTTTGTTCTGTTATGATCTTTATTTACATTTACGCTTTCACTAGGAAAGAATAGGTTAAGTATGTAGCCAGGTAGGACAAAAACAAAGCCGATATAAGTCAGAAAAAATAGTATAAAAATATGCCTATATTCATGAATAGTCTTGTCTTACATTTCTAGCTCTTTCCGTCCTAAATTGGACAAGTTTTATAAGTTCTCTATATAGATCCCTTATCTCGTTTTCACCAAATCCTAGAGATCCTAGCACAAATTTTTCCATCTCTAACCTTTCTAGTCTTTCTGCCTCATTCTCTATATCTTTAGGTCTAAGCCTAAGCATATTATTGACAGTATCAAGGAATTCACTAAACTTATTGTTTTCTCTAAGATGTTTTTCTAACCATATTGGATTGATTATCGGTATTCTTTCATAGTCGGTCGTCTTAATGTCGAGAACTCCCTCTCCCAAGCTAGTTTGTCCAATTAACTCCATACCAATATATGTTATGACAGAATTTACTACGGCGAATAGTACTTCAGGACTAACTCTTCCTCTGAATTCGTCTTTTATATAGCCTATGTAAAGTCTCTGATGGAACTGGGCATCGACAACTCTGTTTAGTAATACCCCATAATTTTTGTGTATGCCTTTCCTAAATATGAGTAGCCCACCTGAAGTATCAGTTAGTTTAGTCCAGTTATTATTGTTAACGATTTTATTATATAATGTTGAAAACTTTCTTCCATTACTAGTTACATATTTCTCTTTGACAAAATTTTCTGCCCATGCAAGGTACTCTCTCATTCCATAATCAGTAACATTATTTACGTCGTCGACCCAAATTACATAATCTTCTTTCTTTAGAGTAGGTAGGGACTCTATTTCATAGGTAGAATTTTCTATGTGTCTTGGCGTTATTAACCTTCTTAAGTATTTTTTACTAATGGTTAAAGTTGTCCTTGGTTGGATCGTTTTTCTTACTACAAGATCGGTCGGTGTTTCTTTTACATATTCCCAATACTTGATGGTAAATAAAATATATCATCTGCATTAGTAGTTAAGCCCCGTCGTATATCGATTATTTCGCCCAATAATATCAACCTATTATCATTATTATTTACAAAGTTCTCTACGAGATTTAAATAGAGTTTTGGTCCTCTTAGTATGCCCAGTCTGCCTATTTTTGTCTCTATCTTTTCTATAAAATCTTTCTTTACTGTAACTACTCTATGCTTTTCGTTTTCGCATATGTTCAATTCTTTATTCTTAGCAACCGTGCAATTATCAAATTCATAATATAGTTCCATTATTCTCTTGTAATACTGCATGTTTGCCATGAAATCGTTTGCAGGAGGGGGATCACCTATTAGTTCTCTAAGACTCTTCTTTAGAAAAACGAATCTCACGTCATAATTGCTCTGTGCTGTCATCTCAGCAATTATTATGTTGGTTATTACCGCTGCGTCTTCAAACCATCTTTCAACCAGAGACTCAATGACATATTCGACACTGAAGTTTTTAAAAAGCCACTTCTTTAAGGGGGCCCCATATTCGGCATTGAGCCAAGAATTCTCAACAATAAAGCCTAATCTACCATTTTTCCTTAGTAATTTACCTCCTCTAACCAGAAAGTACGCGTAGATTGATGCTCTCTCATCCCAGTTTTCAATATCTTTGACGTAATTTAATAAATTCTCTTTATATTGTTTATCATAAAATGCGAGAGCCATCTCTACTTGTTTAGTATAGGGGGGATTAGCCACAACGTACGCATAGTCTGAGCTGAGATTTATTTTAAAGAAATCATCGTGACATATTTTGGGTACATATTTGTATCCCTCTTTTATTTTTTCTAAGGCTTGTATGTAAAGATTTATCTTCGCAAGCATTGATGCTAATCTATCTATGTCAACTCCTTCTACGTATTCATATATAGGCATCTTCAATTTATCAAGCTCTGTACTATAGAAGATCTTCCAATAGTTTAGAGCTCTGACAAGGAAAGTACCAGAACCACATGCCGGGTCTAATAATTTATCGGGCTTGCCATATTTTTTAAATACGCCAGTAAGTATCAAATCTACGATTTTTGTATCTGTGTAATGTTGTCCTAGCAAGTGTCTACGTTCTTCATAAATGAGTCCTTCGAAGACTCTTCCTATAACGTCCACGCTTATATCGCTCCACTTTATCTGGTTGAGATACCTGACTATTTCCTTGAGCTTAGGAAGCGATGTGAGCATAAAGGGTAGTCTATCTACAGTATTTACGCCGAAAATCTCTTCAAAGTCGCCTGTTTTACTTATAGCATAATTAAATAGCTCGTTAGCTATATTTTTAAAATACTCCGGGTCTTGCGCATTCTCAATAGGCTTTATAGATTCTTGAAGTTTGGTTGCCATATCCGCATCAATACTTTGTAAAACTAGATAGAAGAGAAGTTTCATTGTAAAGGTATAAATTTGCTCCTTCAGAAGTAATTTGAGGAAATTGCGAAGCTCAGCGTCGTTTCTGGGCATTTTAAACCCTCTTTCGCTAAACCACCTATCAATAAGCTCCTTAACTTTAGCATTCCTCTTGTATTCGCTCTCAAGTTGTCCGACTCCATTAGAAGCACCCTCCTCAATAAGGCTCCTAAGAGTCTCAATAACCTCCTTGCTCAGATCGAGAGTCTTGCCGTCACAAAACTACTCTGGGGAAGAAACACCTCTGCTGTAAGAAGGCTAGCCGCCGCAACCTCCCTATTAAGACATTACAAGGTAATATACTTTGATACAGTGTTGTCTAGCTTTATAAAGGCAAATCTTCTAACTGAAGAGATCGGTGATGTAAAAAAACTATTTGAAATTATGGGCGAAAATGTAATAGCAATAATGGGGAGAGATCCACCTCGGGAGCCTAAAGAGGTAATGAACCTAATGGGGGAATTAGTTGCAAAAAGAGAATACGAGTTCCTAACAGCAGAAGAATACTTGCAAGATAATATAGACCTAAGCATTAGATGCATAAAGAATCTACATTGGGCGCTATGTCTTGGTGCTGTTTACCTATTAGAGAGACTTATAATAAAACATAGAGATAAAATTGGCGATATAGATATTAAAAGTTTAATAGAAGAATTAATCAAAAATCACGAATTAGTATATAGATTCCCTATCCATCTATTTTCACAAATTAAAAAATTCGAACCAAGGGAACCATCTAGTTATTGGCAAAAAGTTTCTAATAAATACAGTGAGATTTATAATAAGCTTGAAAACACATATCTTAATACTAATGCGGCAAAATTTATAAAAGTGATAGAGGCGAGATATGTGGACAACAAATATAATAGCTACGAAGACGTTTTAAAGAATACGTTTAGAGAAAGGGAAGATAAATACTATTATTATAGAGTCAATAAACCTACTGATACGTTTTATACGCAACTTTTGCAATTTATGATAGGCTTTAGAGAGCTTGACACTTTTGATATAGAAGGCAAATGGTTCGCTCAAGGCGTACAATGGGAGGATTCGTTAGCAGAAATTAGAAGATGTCTAGAGTATATCAAAGGTAGAAAGAAAGCCGGGAAAGGTAGAAAGAAAGACGAGATAACTGAAAGAATCAATACATTTATGATGCGTATCTTCCCAAAAGAAAAAGATAAAAAGGACTTAGTAGCGGAGTGTGGAGAGAAATGTGCAAAAGCTCTAAAATATATGAAAAATTTTATGGAACTCATAGTGAAACAGCCCTAGTTAATAGTAGATATCTCATGGGGGGAATTCTTTGATATTTAAAAGCGGTGGACAAGGAGAATGTTTAAAGTGAGTGTAGAGAGGCCAAGTTATAACTACTTTGGCAATCTATTAGTTTCACTGGGGGCAAGAATTGCCGGATTTTAAAAGCTCACGCGTATCCCTGTTTGCGTCATGTCGTATCAAAAGTAGTTTTATATTATGGTTATGTCACGGTGTAATATGAGTCTGCGTAGGCCAACTCTACGGGATGTAGTTGAGGTGTTGGAGTCTATAGCTCCGCCTAGTTTAGCTATGGAGGAGCACAGAAATAGGCTGGGCTTGGTGGTAGGTCCTCTCCACGGCCTTGAGGAAGTGGCCGTGGAGAGAATAGGCTTTTCTCTAAACCCCTCTATTAGGGCCATTAGGGCGGCTGTGGAGAGGGGGGCGCAACTCCTAGTGGTACACCACGAGTACTTCCTCTTTCCCAGGGCGGAGGACTCTGCGCCAGTTATATACAGCTATAGGGATAGAGTGCTTGAACTTCTGCGCAGGCACCGCCTCTACCTCTACGCCGCTCATACAAACTGGGATTTCGCCGAGGGAGGCAACTTTGACACACTAGCCCGCCTCCTGGGGCTTGAGGCTAGGCCGTTGCCTTTGAAGCTGGGAAACTTGGTGTTGAAAAAGGCGGTGTTAGCAGCAGAGCTTCCTCGTCCAATGAAGCTTAGGGAGCTGGCGCAGTACGTCAAAGAGAGGCTGGGCTTGAGGCACATAGCCTATGTCGACGGGGGTAGAGAGGAGGTGAGGAGAGTGGCCTTATCGACGGGGGGCGGCTTCTTTGTAGATTTCGTGGTGCAGTTGGCGGACTTGGGGTTCGACGTCTACATATCGGGAGAGCTGTCTGAGGAAGCCGCAGAGGTGGCTAAAGACCTCGGCATAGGCCTAATAGCGGCTACTCACTACCAAACTGAGTACATAGGCATGGTTGAACTACGTAGGCGGACAGAAGAGGAGCTAAGGCGGAGGGGTTTACAGGCAGAAACCTTTGTCATAGACACAGGCGTGCCCTTTGAAATCACGTAGTCTTCGTACGCGCCGTCTTGTCAAACTTCCAGTGAGGAACCACTAAGGCATTAGCTCGCTTTACGCTTCGTGTTCCTTTCCATAGTTCTACTGTTGATACTATAAATGCTACATTTAGCAATCTAATCTGCGGTATATGCAATTAAGGCTAAATAAATTATCAACTTTTTCTAAAATCTTAAATTTTACCGTCAAGTATAACGGGATGGCGTCTTAGTCCATTTCGATGAAGACATTTTCAGCGCTAATGGCAAGAATTTTCTAAAACTTTCGTCAACTATTGACCCAGAAACAAACACCTTCTTACACTTGCAACAGCGTTAATCCACATCTAATGAAACTGGAGACGGCCCCTTGCCCCTACCTCATTAGGCACAGAGAGACGGACTAGCCGCCACCACATCACAAATACTTTCACTCTACTCCCCCTTTAACAACATATACATTGGAAATTTAAAGTTTTAGAGAGCTCTCTCTATGTAACATCTTGTAAGCATTAAGAATTTTTAGAGGCTTGTTCGTTGTGGCGTGGGTGGGAGGGATGTTGACCCGTGCATCTTCCTCTCTGTCCATGTGGAGGACTGGGTGGGGGCCTTCGGCGAGGCGATTGTGAAAGTAGCAAAGTGCATGAACATGTCCCTAGAAGAGTTGGTGTCCTACGTCGCACATTCCCCTCCGCAGGCCACGACCGTCGCCTCCCTCTTGTGCAAGGCGGCCAACTTCGGCCGGGTCTGTCAATACGCTGTAACGGGCAGGCCAAGCGGCTACGCCAGACTGCAAGTGCCCTACGTCGATGTGGAACAGGATCCGCGGCTGTCGCGGAAGCTCGTGACGCTGTCCCCATGCGCCTTGGTGGACGCAGACTTGGCCGCCTCTAGGCGGTCTCTGCCGCCGTCCCGCTACCCTCCCAACAAGTGGAGGCTAGAGGCGCCGTTGATATACCGCCTCGGGGGGATAAAGGCTCTTAGGGTAAGGCCGTGGGAGACCCTCCGCCGACTCCTCTGGGAGAGGGAGCCTTGGCTTGTTGAGCTGTACCGCGAAAAGGGCGTCGTGTACATCGCGAACCAAAGGTGGTGTTTTGGGAGGTGCCGCCGCCAAGTCCATCTGGCCGAGTGGCTTGTTTGGCTAGACACGGGGAGACTGGTGGGCGTCCCTGTGGAAACACGGCGTGTGTCCACGGAATTTAATTCCGTGGTCACCCGCGGTGGGTGAAGGCGGGGCCATGGACGTGGCGGCGCTGAAGCTTGTCAAGCTGGCCGCCCTCGGCTGGGAGCTCCGTCTGTACCACGTGCCCCGGCGCTTCGACGAAAACGTGGCGAGGGCCCTTGTCAGGCCTGCGGCGGAGGTCAAGGCGGCTTGCGCCTCTCGCCACCTCCTCCTCTTCTACCTAGTGGAAGTGGGGAAGTACGCCTTTGCCTACGCCCTTGCGGACCCAACGCTATTCCCCGGAAAGCAGGCTGGCCGCCTCAAGGCCGTTGACCCAGCCATATGCCCCACTGCCACTGTCGTAAAGAGGGGGGTGGAGGGACTGGCCTCCCTCTACGAGGCCGCGGTGCGCTTCGAGGGAGCGCCGCCAGCGGCGCTGAGCGTGACGCCACTCCTCATGTTCCCCACACTGTGCCAAAGGCCAACGCCGGCCCTAGAGCCGTTGTGCAAAAGAGCACAGGCGATAAGGGAGGTCATAAAGCGGCCAATTGCCCTAGAGCCGCTGGGCGGCAAGCCGCAGAACGGCGCGGCCGACGCCAGCCGCCTTGAAACAAACGATGTACAGAAGAGCGGCGCTGGCAGACAGAGGGGTAGCTCTGGTGTCGCAGAATTGGCCAGCGGCTCTGTTACCGCAGAGTCAGCAGGCGCCGCCGCTGACGGCGGCTCAGCCTCTAACGCCGTGTCTGCTGAACTGTGCGGTTGCCGCGTTGACGCTAGATGTCTGGCTTGGCTTTGCCGCGCCGTGTGTGGCTGTGGGGGAGTTTGAGGTTTTGGATAGGCTCTGCTCATCCGGCCCAATTGCGCTGGCGAGGCTCTGCGCGGCCTTCGCCCTCTTGAAGGCCCTTGAGGGGGCGAGGGGAGGCTACGTGGTGGTTAGGGCCTCCCTAGCCAGGGGGGTCGTGGAGGAGTGGCGCGGAGGCGCCTTTAGGACCGCCGTAGAGGAGGCCCTACCCCACGTGGTGAAGAGGGTTAGGGCGAGGCTGGGCAGAGGGCCGGTCAGAGTGGTAGAGGCCAAGATTGCCCTAGCCCAACTCGTCGAAGAGGAACTGCTGAGGGTAGCGAGAAGGATGGGCCTTTGGGTTTAACTTCTCTCACACACAAGGAGGGCGTGATAGTCCAAGTCTGGCATTCAAAAGGAGGCACCGGCAAAACAACTGTAGCCACTTCGCTGGCCATAGCGCTGTCAAAGTCTTGGGGCCGCACACTCTACGTGGAGGTGGGCCCGGTGCCCGTGGGCGTGAAAATACTGGGCGTTGAGGCGGACGGCAAGGTGCACGAGGGCCGCGGCGATGTCCTTGCTGTGTACTTGGAGGACGACTCTCAACTTCCTCAGCTGTTGGAGAAAGTGGGCAACGACGTCATGGCCGTTGTCGTTGACTACCCGCCTTGCATTAAGCCGGGGGAGGGCGGCCTGCTTGTGCCAGTTGCGGACTGGCTCTCCGCCTCGACGCTTGAGAAGACGAAGGCGAAGGTCGCGGTGTTGAACAAAGATAGGGGCTTTGAGTTCAAGCTGACAACGGCGTCTGAGGTGGTCAAGCTACCCTTCTCCTACGCCGTGGAGAGGGCTGTGGCGGAGTACGTCCCGCCGGTGCTTGTGAGGCCCGCCTCGCCTGAGCACAAGCAGTTTGTCGAGGGGATACGCCGCCTCGCAGACAGAGTCATCGAGCTGGCCGGCCTCAAGAGGGGGCCATGAGACGTCTCATCGACGCGTCGGCGGCCGTGCTCTCGGCCGTCCTATCGCCTCTGCTGAAGAGGCGGGGGAGGGAGCCGCTGATTTACCGCCTTCTTCGCGAAGAGGAGAGGAGGTTCAAGAGGGAGTGGCGTAGGCCGCTCCGCATTACGGAGAAGTTCAAGCCCGGCTGGCGCGACCAAGAGGCCTGGCGCCTGGCGAAAATGTGCAAAAACGCCGACTCCTGCTACCCGAGGATACGCTACCTGCTGTATAAACACGGCCGCGCCGTTGTGGAGTGGCTCAACTCGCTGTCCCACAGACGCGTCGACATAGACGCCGCTGTGAGGGTGGCTGTGAAGTACAGCCTCAAGTCGAGGCAGGTGGAAGACTGCGTAAAGCTTGGCCTCTGCGAGGTATGATCTCCTGGCTTCGCAACTACTACAAGTCTGTCCCCGCCATCCTCTTCATAGTGCTACTCGCAGGCGTAGCCTTCCCACCGCTCTTCTTGGCGGTCGCCGTCGGCATACTACTCGTCGGCGAATACCTCTTCCTCAGACTGTCCAGAGAGCCTCTTGAGCCAGAGAAAGAGGAGCGCAAGCTGGGCGACGTCGCCGCCTCATACGACCCGCGTCGCCGTTGTTATCACTTCTTCTGGCGAGTAGAGCCCCTCTACACTGCCCTGGGAAGGGAGGCGCTGCCATTGGTACACCACATGTTGAACGCCGCGTCGCTTAGGGAAAACGAGGCACTCGCCTACATCCACTCGTACTCCAAGTACCTACGGTTCACAGTCTGCAAAACCGACGAAGACACGGCGCTGAGGAGGGCACTGGAGGTGGAGGAGGGCCTCAAGACCCTCTTCGTCATGAAGAGGGTAGAGGAGCCGCCCCTCTGCTCTATCAAGAAGCCTCCCCGCGCCCCGCTTTACATCGCCGCCGTAGTCCTCGCCGTGGTTGCCCTAGCCTCCACAGCAAGCCCCTACATCGCCCCTCTGCCCCGCTGGGCCGCCCCGCTCTTCGCCTTGCCCACCGCCCTCGCCCTCTGGGCTAAGTGGAGGTGGTTCGAGAGGGCGTACTGCGTCTCTCCCCTGCCCCTAGAGGCCATGTCCTATAGGTTTGACGACCTTGACCAGAGGGCGGAGGCCCTCGACGGAAACGCTGTGCAGGAGGCGTCTTCCCTCAGCCGCGCGATGGGGCACTGGGCCGTCGTCTTTAAGAAGATGCCCGAGGCCGTCGCCTACCAAAAATACGGGAGGAAGCTGGTGTCGATTAGGGAGGACGAGAAGACTACGCGGGAGGTGCAGAAGTACTTGGCCATGCGGGAGAGGATTCAGAGGGGGGAGTCCTACATCTACGTCAAAGTGTTCGGCGAAGCCGACTACCACGGCACCACCACCCACTTGCGGAAAGACCCCATCTCCACCGCCGTGTTTTGGCAGCTAGACCTCTGGCACGACGCACTTTCGGGCGGCCTAACCCGCTTCCCCATCTTCTACGGCGGCGCCCACCTGGAGAGCGGAAAGAGGTACGTGACGCTGGGCGAGGAGCACGTGACGAGGAGAGAGGTGACAATAGACGTGGACTCCCTCCCCGCGCCGCACTTGTTGATATTCGGCGGGTCTGGAATGGGGAAATCGAAGACAATGGCCTGGCTGTTGAGGCAGTTCCGGGACAAAGGAGTTAGAATCGCAATTATCGACCCCCACGGGGACTACCGCTGTACTGCTGAGGAGTTCGGCCTTGTGGACCTTCCCAAGAACGCCCTGCCTCCCCTCGACGAGGCGTCCTACGCCAAAATCGCCGCTGAGTTCGGCATGTCCGCCGGCGAGGCGTTGGAGAAGCTTGGCTTCAAGGTGCTGAGAGAGGTGCCGGAGCAGTACAGAATATCGCTCTTGGGCCTAGACCCGCTACGCCAATCTTTCTTGGTGACGGCGTGGTTGTTGTACGAGTTGAACAGGGTGAAGGACGAGCACAGGGAGAGGCTTGAGCGGGTCGTTGTGGTGGATGAAGCATACCTCGCCAGGGGGCCCGTCCTTGAGATGCTGGAGTTTATGGCCCGGGGCGCTAGAAAGTTCGGAATGGCCGTCTTCCTCATCACCCAGATGCCCGGCGACATACCCGAGGCGCTTAGGAACATGGCCTCCCTAATGCTGGTATTCGGCGGCAATTGGACGTATTTGAACCACGTCCGCGAAGTCCTTCGCCTAACGGCAGACGACATGTCCTGGCTTATGACTGGGAGGGCGCCGAGGGAGACCGGCGGCATGGTAAGAGTGCTGGCGGTACTCGCGCCTGGCTCAATCAAGAAGAAGCTGGAGATACAGCTCCCGTCAGACGTCTTCGAATGCGCATGAACGGCGAAGAGGTGAAGAGGGAGGCCGTGAGGAGCTACACGGGCCTACCCACCTACGACGTGATGAGAGAGGACTGGCGGCGTGAGGCGTACACGCCGCTTTTGTCCGCCGTCGGAAACTCGCCCGATAATCCACAAGGCGCGCCAGAGTTGTCACCACAATCGCCGCCTCTGTCGGTTTCTGTCAATCCGTCCAATAGCCCACAAAGCGTCTCAGCCACGCCAGAGCCGTCCCCACAGCCGCCACCCGCACCTCTGCCGCCATCGCCGCATCCCACGCCGCTTTCGCCCTCCATCGAGGAGCTTAGCGGCGTGGTGGTGAGGACTGGTGTCCTCTTCCGCCGCTACTACCTCAAGCTGAAAGACGCAGAGGCTAGGCCGGGCGATGTCCTCGTCGTAGTGGGCCGGGACTGGTACGTCCTTAGGCCTGCGCCAAAGGCCGATGTGTGGGTCGGAGACGGGGTGATAAGGCTGAGGGGGGAGGCAGTGCGCTTCTCCCTCAACGCCATACCGCAAAAGCTCTTGCTAGACTACGCGGCGCAGGTGGCGTGGGGCAAGACGGCCCTCGTTGCGGTGAGAGTGCCCCGCGCCAGGCTGAAGTGGCCCAGGCGCTACGACCCAGAAGTATCACCGTTTGCCAGAGACCTCGCAGAGATAGCACAGTCGCCGGCCCTCGTTGCCCTTGTGCGCCTTTCGGACAAGGGAGCCAAGAGGACTGCCCTTTCTTGGCTCTCCAAGGGCGCTTATGCCTACTGCCATGCCGTGAATCAACTGTTGCAGTCAATCGGCGTGGGGGTTAGGCTGATATGCTAGAGCTCGTGGTGGGCGGCCTAATCGAGCGTAATGCGGATTACGTCTACACCTTCTGCCCCACCGAGCGCTACACGGGCATCGGAGTGTCTCTCGAGCCAGAGGCGTCCATGCTCATATACGCCCTCACGGCGAGGTACAACCAGCCCATCCACATCACTCACACTAGGCAGTTGAAGGACTGTACGTCCCCCATCTGTCTTTTGTTTCAATACGCCGACCTTGAAGACCTCAAGGTGGAGAGGGGAGAGGCGACGTACGTGGCGCCGGTGGTAGACCCAGCCTCCCTCGTCGTGGCCATTGCCCTTGCCTACGCCCTTGAGCGCAGGCTGAGGGGCGGCTGGCTTGTGGAGGTGTACAGCGACGCCTGGCCACAGCACGTCGACGTTTTGCTATACCTCAAGGCCTTGAGGGGCGTGGTTAGGATTTACACCACCACCCTCTCCGAGCGGGCAATGGCCGCAGACCGCGTCGTGGTAAACCACGCCTTCAAGGCAGAGGCACTGGGCCTCAAGGAGTATAGGGGCTACCCGTGGTGCACCCCGCCCACCGCCCCGCCGCCAGGCGTAGAGGAAGAGGTAGAGGAGCTGGTGCGCACGGCTGTGGAAAGCGGCGGCTTTATCTCTCTAAAATATGCATTAGAGCAGTTCGGCCAGAGGGCCGTGGCGAGGGCCATAGCCCTCGGCCTTTTGCGTTATGATCCAACGACGATGTCCCTCAAAGTCACAGAGGCCGCCCTAGGCCGTGGTTGAGGTAAAGAGGAAGGGCATCGCGGCGAAGCTAAGGCCGGCCACGCTGGAGGGAGTCCAATGCCTATACGTGGACGTGAACTCGGTGGCGGCGGCGCTCAGCGACCCGGAGGAGCTCTTCCGCTCAATGGCCAGCTTTCCTGGCCGCGCAGTCCTCGTCATAGACGCTTGACACGAATCGCATTTGCCCTTGGCTAGACGCTACTTAGAACTGTGCAGGAAGTGGATGGTGGAGCGCATCTTGTCGGAGTTCAAACCCGCCGAGGCCCTCGCCGCAGAGCTGGCATGCCGAGACGGTTGTGCCGTCCTCAGCAGAGACGTGGGTGTGGTTAAGGCGGTGGGCAACTGCGGCGTGCCAGTGTTTTTGTTTCTGCGGGGCCGCCTTTGGCTTGTGGAGGCGGCCACGGCGCACTCCGCCGCGTCCAGCGAAAGCTTTAAGGCAATTGCGTGATGCGCGACGCGTCTGTCGTCTTCATCTTCGCGGGCTGTCCTCCAGAGGAGCTTCTCGAGCTAAGGCGCTTTGGCTATCTGCTGGTCTCAACGGCGGATTGCCAAGGCGTAGAAAAGGCGGTCGACGTCAAGGCCTACGTCCGGGGCAAATTCGCAGTGGTGGTAGGAGACGCCGAGCTGGCCAAGAGGCTGGACGTGGGGTGCATGGCGTGGGAAGAGGCGTTGGACTTCTTAAGGTGTGCTCGACGTAGAGGAGAGGGTTAGGGCCGATGCCGCGTAGTAGGGCCCCATGCGCTGGCCGCCTTGGCCAGCAACCGCCTCTCCAGCCTTGCCGCGTATGGGCCTTAGCCGCCAGCCAAGACAGCTTAACGCGACTTGCCGCCACACGGCAATGCCATCGGCAGTGGACTATAATGAGTTCGACAGACGGCAAGCGAAAAAAAATAGGGGCAGGTTCTCTACGCCATGTATAAACTGGAGTGGGATATGAGGGCTAGGTGGCTCTTCGCGGCGGCTTTGGCTGTGGCTGGGCTTTGGGCTGGGTGGACTGTCTACACTTGGCCTCACGTGGTGCAGTTCGTGCCCTCGTTCGCCGTGGCCTACAGCAGAGGGCTGGGCCAAGAGGTGGTGGTACAAGTGGTGAACCAGTCGGGCCACCCGGTGGACTTCTGCGCCTCGCTGATAGGCTGGTTTCCCAACGGCACCCTCGCAAAGCTAGACGACGTGTGCGGCAGAGGAGAGGCAAAGGCAAACGTGGAGCGGTTTAGGAAGTACGCAGAGGCTTGGAAAAACTCGCCGGGGGAGGTGGGGGTAATAGTACTGCTGACATACGTCAACGGCACAACCCCAGACGGGAACTACACACTGGCACGCACGGCGAAGAGCTTCACAATACAGCCGGGCCGAGTGCTGAGGGGAGAGAGCGTGAGAGCCACGATAAAAGTCAAGGGAAAGCCCCCCACCCAGCCGCCCAAGGGCAGACAAGCCGCCGCTCTGGCACTGCAGAGTCCGGGGCAAATGGCCCTACAGAGCTGGCCACCGGGCATGATGGCCCAGTGTATAACGGGGAGTGTAGTAGTCTGCTACTACTGGATATTGGACACAGTCTACGTGAATCAGACCAACACAGAGATACCGCTGGTGGCGGCTAGAGTGTCCACTGGGTGGGAGGCCTCACTGATAAATGATGTATACGTCAACTATGTCCTAGCCGCCTCTAGTAGCAACTACGTCTACTTTTCAGGCGGAGCGGCGATCACGTATGTCGTCAACGGCGTAAGCATGCCCCAAGGCTACTCCGCTGACATATACACACTTGCTATCAGTGACAGCTCCTTCAAGTTGAGTAAAGGACTAACGATGATTCCCTATCAGCAAGGCCCCGGTATCGTCGTTGTTGGCTTTAAGGGCGACTACGCCGTTGCGCGTTATAGTGAGGTTCAATGTATCGTATCTATTGGGGCTTCCTGTGCTCCAACCAACTACTACGCCATCTTGTACATGGTAAGGCCTAACGTTACTAATCCTACGTCCTACGGCGAGGTGTTGTCTCTGAGCAGCTATGTGGGCGACATGTTCAACTTGGTATCTAAGTACTGGAACAACCACACAGAATACGGCGGATCTGACGTAAGCGTAAATTCCATTACCACGGTCTCTGAGAATAACGGCATAAATATTTTGGCATTGGGAATACCGCTTATAAAAGAGCCACAAGATACAATAGTAGTGAATACCGCGTTAAATTTAGCCGTTGGCGTAGGCGCCAGTACACAAATTACCGCATTAGGAACAGCTTCCGCTGCGCTAAACACAAACAATCCGAAGTACTTCATATACGCCGTGTACTACCTGCCCCCCGTGAAGTTTGAATACCAAGGCGGCTATTACCCGCTCCCCTCGCTGTTTGTAGACTTCAGAGTGGGTGTTTCAACGCTTGACAGAGACGCAGAGGGCACGACGTAGGAATTTGAAAAACACCTACTTTCCCCCTCCTTTTTTCGTCGGCTTTGTCCCATACACGTCGCGTAGCCTACCTAGGCTGAGCGACACTTGTGGTGCAGAGCAGTAAAGCGGCGGTTATTGAGGAGCAAAGACTTTTTCCAGCGTAAGAAATCTCCTACGTGGGCAAGAGGAGGGAGGGGGACCCCCTGGAGGGCCTGGAGGGAGTGGGGCCAAAGACGCTGGAGCGGCTTAGGGAGCTGGGGGTGACGTCTGTGGAGCATCTGGCGGAGTTCACTGTGGAGGAGCTTGTGGAGGCTGGCGTGGAGTACGACCGCGCCGTCAAGATCCTCCAGCAGGCAATACAGCGCGTCGGCACGACGCGTCCCATGACCGCGAGAGAGCTTAGGACGCAACAGCGCAGGGCCTTCAAAACCGGCGTCTCGGAGTTCGACGAGAAGACTCCCTGGCGCGGCATACGCGAGGCCTTTATCTACGAATTCGCGGGGGAGTTCGGCGCGGGGAAGTCCATGCTGGCTCACCAGCTCTCTGTTGCGGCCCTCGCCCAAGGCTTCACCACGCGTGTGGTGTACATCGACACGGAGGGGACATTCAACGACGGCCTCGTCGAGGCTGTAGCGAAGAGGTTCAACTTCGACGCCGACAAGGCGTTAGAGGCAATCGTCGTCTATCAGCCCGCCAACGTTGTCCAGCTTGAACAGATTGTGAAGTTCGACCTGCCAAGACACATCGCCGAGGGTTGCCGCCTCGCCGTAATCGACACCATTACTGCGCTGTACCGCGCCGAATTCGTTGGGAGGGAGATGCTGGCCGCCAGACAGCAACGCATCCACTACCTCGTGGACTGGCTGAGGAGGCATGCCAGGACTTTTGGGCTAACGTCGGTGCTCACTAACCAGGTCATGGACGTGCCAGAGGCCTTTTCCGTGGGCAAGAGGCCCGCCGGCGGCAACGTGTTGGCACACGCGGTAAACGCCAGGTTCATGATGTCCCGGCCCAACAAGGCAAAGGCGGAGGGCTACATGTGGCCGCTGGACGTGCCGGGGATGCCCCCCGACGTGAGGATTGACTACCGCATCACAGATGCGGGGCTGGAGTAGCCCTTTACCTTTTCTATGTCAAACCGCCGCCGGCGCCGTCAAAAGCGGAGAGCCAATTGTCCTTCTCGGCGGCTATCCAGCGCTTGGCAAAGTTGAACCCGCCGCCTCAGCCTATACAGCCTTGATAAGCACACTTTACCAAGTTTTCTTTGTTTCTACAAATGTCCATGAGACCTGAGTACTTCTTCCACCTTGTCGTTGCGGCTGAGGGTAATGCCCTTGTCACCGGCCTCCCCGGCTCTGGGAAGACGACGCTTGTGAAGAGGGCTCTCTCAAACGTTCCCAGGGATTTTGCCGTGGTTGTGCTGGATACGGCCGGCGAGTTTCGCAGGTGTGACTACGCCGGCCCGTTCTCGGTCAACCCGCTTGAGCTACCGCCTCTCCAGCTGGTGGAGGTCTTGGAAGAGTCTCTGCGCGCCACATATGGGGAGTACGCCTACGTGTGGACGCCGGCCATGTCCGAGGTGTTGCTAATGGCCGCCCAGAGGGCGCGCACTCTGGCGGAGGTATACGAGAGGGTGTTAGAGGCCGCGCCGCCCCACATGGTGGACACCGCCCTCGCAGTTAGGAGGAGGCTCCTCCACTTCGCGAGGCAATTTGAAGCCACAGACGTCCCAGTGGAGGCTGGCAAGTCCACTTGCGTGGACATATCGGCGTTGGACAGAGTGGCCCGTGTCGCATACGTCCTAACGCTGTTGGAGCTACACCGCAAGGCGCACAACGTCATCTACGTCGTCGACGAGGCGCACCGATTCTTCACCACGTACTACCCACTCCTCGTGGACCACTTGAGGACGGGGAGGCACAGCGGCCGGTTCTTCGTCCTGCTAAGCCACTCGCCGAGGGAGTTCGCTAGGCACATGGGCTACGTCAAGGTGTGGGTGAGATTCCCCGAATTCGACATGGACCAACGGCAAGGCGTCCACTGGCACCCCTCAGTGGCGTATGTGACGGTGTACGCCGCGTCCAAGAGGTCCGCGGCGGCTCTTGCCGCATTGGGCGTGCCTCTCAGAGGCGCCAAGGCGGAGTTCGCCATGGAGGTAACGCCGTGAGTCGGGCCAATAGGCGCGCCGACCCCCTCCGCATAGCCCTTGAGAGGCTTAGGCGGGACTTCCCCGGGAAAAGCCGCTCTTGGATCAAAAGGGCTTTGTTGAGACTGCCGTATGTGCGTGAAGTAAGAGATGGCCTCTACGTCGTGGAGGGCGTGAGGGAGCTGGGGGATTGGAAGCCCCTCTACCAAGTGTGGTGGAGCGGGCGGGAGGGGCGTTGGGAGTGCACGTGTTATTATTCGACGTGGGGGTGGAGGAGGCGGAGGGGCATATGCACACACGTGGCCTCTGTCCTCCTCTATCGCCGCTTCAAGAGGGCGGTGGAGGCAGTTGAGAACCGCCCCGTCTACTTCGCATCAGCTGAGGTGGAGTGTGTAAACGTGAAGGTGAGGGGGTCGCTGGAGCACCGCATCACCCCCCTCGAGAAGGCTGGGTCGCTCCTCGACTTCGCCAGGGGGAGGCGGTATGTAGTTTACATAATCGCCGAGGGGCCGTCTGCCGAGCTGTTGTGCGACGGGTCGCCGGTGGAGCTGGCGTGGGAGAGGCTCAGCCTAAAAGTGGCCAAGGCCCTCCTAGAGGGCTGAGGCGCCCCTAGAAGACGGTCGGCGCCTTTTCCCGCAGTCCTCACATAGGCTTTCTCCAGACGCCTTTCTCCCTCGACGTCTTTTCCCACGGCCCTTGCGCCGTCTCTCTTCGACGTATTCTCCCGCAGTTTTTACGCCGTGTTTACGTAGCGTGTGTCCACTATTGTTCTTCTGAGGCTTTCAGGGGCGTTGGGTTTTTCCCCTTCGGCGTAGGCCACTCCCATGCCCAAACCCGCGTTTGCGGCAGTGGCGCTGGCCGCGCTTGTGCTGGCACAGCTCGCAGTGGCGCAGGCCACAACTACGCCTGCCAGCGGCGGCGGTGGCGGCGGCGTTACCAGCGTGGAGTTTTGGCAGAACATCGCCTCTGGCGTGGGGAAGTGGCTTAGGGCAATATTCGCCATCGCCTTCTGGTCTTCTCTCATCTTGTTGACCTTCTACGCCATTATGACCCAAGTGGCGCCCTCCAAGGTCTTCCGGCTGGGCGCATTGGTGGACCTCATCGAGAGCGTGAAGACTGTGTTGTTAGGCATCTTCGTCTTCACAGCCTCCGTCACCGGCATTATCGCAGGCGTGGCGGCCATAGCCAACGCCTTCGGCGCCTCCTTCGGAGTATCGCCAATCGACGTAGTAAACGCCCTCATATTCCAGCCAATAGTAGACATGGTAAAAGTGGTAACTGGGTAGGGCAATGACGCTTACCTCAAACACGCCCCTTTTTTCCACCTCTCCTTCCCTCTCCTCGCCTACTCCCTCGCCCTCCCTAGCCCTCTTCCTCCCCTCCACAGGCATACCAGTGCTGGACGTGGGGCTGGCTGTGCTGGGGGCCATGGCCACATACGGCGCAATTCTCTGGCTCATGGGGGTTAGGCGCCTTAGGGAGGAGGCTGTGGACGCCTTTCTACACGCCATATTCGGCGCGGCGCTGTTCGCAGTGGCCCTCGTCATTGGGAACTTGGCGGTGCAGGCCGCTTCGGCCTACTACGACTATGCCAATGTAAGCAAATTGTGCTTCAACCTCGCCGGCCAGCCGAGCTTGCTCGACGACTATAGGCGCTGGATTAACGCCACTATGAGGTGCGCCGCGGGCAACTTCTCAAGGTACGCAGACGCCGCCGCGGCCACACTGTCTGACATGTTCACCGGCGTGGCTGTGCTCGGCTTGCTCCCCGTGGTTCAGCAGTTCGCCTTCTCCTTCATGCAGATCCTCTTCGCCGCGGCCACAGCCGCCACTTCGCTCATGGCCGCCTCCATAGCCGCCACGGTGGCAGGCTGGCTTTTGGGAAACGTAGCCGGCATGTACCTCCTAATGCTGGCCGCCATAGCCGTAACCCACGAGAGGACGAGGGTGCTGGGGGCAATAGTGCTGGGAGTGGCAACGGCGGCGCCGGCCCTCGTGACGTTGGCAGACACGCTGGTGGCGAAGTGGCCACCCGACAGCGTCAGACTCACCGGCTGGCACCACATTGTGACGTTCTGGGACTGGGGCGCCGTCGTCGACAAGGCCAAGGCCATATACGAGGCCGCCGTGACGGCGGGCATCGGCCTGTCGGTGTTTATCGCCGTTGCGGCCGCAGTGGCGTACCTCTTCTCAAGGGTGCCCCACGCCATTGGGGTTGAATGACCTGTGGCCCGGCGCCCCCGGCCCCGCCCGCCCCGGGGGACCTCCTATGGTGGATAGTCGCCGCCGCGGGGTTCTACTCCTTCCTGAGGGCTTGGGCTAGGCGGGAGTGGGACTGGTTTCGCCCCATCCTAGGCGCACTGATCGCCATAGTCGTAACGCCCGCCGTGATAAACTTCGTAATTGGGGGACTGTTCGGCCACCCCACCCCCCTCTACTCGGTAGAGGGCTTCACCCTCGTTCTACCCTCGCTGGAGGCCCTTGAGCGAAACGCCGCACTGACCTGCGCCGCATACGACGCACTCGCAGAAGCGGCCAAGGCTCTGGCTAACGCATACGGCTACGTCACAGCCGCCACGGCGGCCATAGGCGTTTTGATGACGGCCATATTCGTCATGGCCGTCTTCACTGGCGCGGGGGTGGCGGCCGCCGTCCCCATCCTCTGGTCGATGTACAAGGCCTACAATGTGGCCAGCGGCGTCCACGAGGTTCTCCTGTCCTTCTTCACCATCACCTTCTCCTTCATGGCCATCGTGGGGGTGCTTAAGCACTTGGCCCAGATAGCCCTCTGGTCGCCGTGGCTGATCACCTTCGGCGTGGCGGCGCTGTCAGTGCCTAGGCTGAGGGGGATTGGAGCCCTATTCGTGTCGCTGGCCGTCATCTCAATAGTCGTGTCGTATGTGGCTGGCGCCTATGCCGCAGACGCCTACGCAACGGCGCAGTGGGCCCAAGCCATTGCAAAATGGGCCCTCGACCTCTCAAAAGAGTGGCAGACCGAGCAGAATCTAACGGCCGGCGGCTCACCCGCCTACGTCTACATGCAGCCCGCCCTCTGGATAGGGCATTATAACAACACCTTTTCGACGAGGGCGTTGGAGGGCCTCTACCAAGACCTCGTCAAAGACCCAGTCCTGGGCAATAACACGAGGGCCGCCGAGGCTTGGCGTAGGGCGCTGGAGGCGTGGAAGTTCGCCTACAACACGACCATCCTGGCCCGAAACGTAACTAACGCCCCCCTCTACGGCGGCCTCGTCGCCGCCGTTGAGTATGGGAATAAGACCTGGTTCTTCAAGAGGGGCAACGCGACAGACGAGTTGAAGGCCCTCGTGGTGTGGCTCGACATGGACGTCCATGTCTCAAACGCCAGCCTGTGCTCCATGGGCATGCTGGCCCCCGCAGAGAAGGCTCTCCTAGACCGATTCCTCCAGCGCAGGCCTGACAAGAGGGGCGAGTTTGAGACGTTGAACGAGACGGCGCACCGCCTCTGCCGCTACCTAGAGCGGAGCGGCTTGTTGCAGACGTGGGTTCTGACGTGGGATGGGGCGTTTAGGCGGCTTGTCCAGCCCTACACCTACAACGTGACTTACCACGTTGGCTTTCAAGCGGGCTCAGCCTACGGCGTCGCCGGCGCTTGGGGCTGGGTTGTTCCGCCGGAGGGGGAGAAGTGCTACGACGCCGATGGGAAAGAGGGCGGCTGCGGCTCGCTACTGGCCTCCCTCAAGCCTGGCCTCTACAAGTACGACGCGGCGGCTGGGCAGTGGGCCGCCAAGATAGACCCGTTGCCAGGCGCCGTGAAGTCTGTGTGGAACTTCACTGTGAGGGAGGCGGCCGACTCTTTCTACGTCAGCAAGTCTGTGGACCTCTACCACTACACCGAGTACTGCCGCTGGTGCGCCCAGTGGGTCAACGGCACGTGCGTAGACTGGCGACTGTCGTGGCGGGACTGGTACGAGAGGTATAGAGTCGACTGGAACTACACCACCCGCTACTACAACGCCACCGTCGCATGGGTAGACAAGCCGTGGAGGCCCAGCCACCTCGCCCACCCCTCCTCCAAGGTGGTGCAAGTGCCTTGGACTGAAGCCATCGCCGTCGTGGTAAAGTGGCGGGAGGCCGGGCCTTGGTGGCCTGACCAGCCGGGCAACTACTGCGCAAACTGGTGGACCACTGCGCCGGACGTCTACAAGGTGGTGACGGTGTTTCACACGCCCCGCCAGCCGGCCGTCGGCTACGTGTACGGCTGGGCTTGGCTGTCGAGGGCAGACGTGGCGTACGCCTACAACTCCACCACCCTCATTGGACAAATCTCCTCTAGTCCTCAGGAGGACGTGTGGATGGAAGGCGCAGTGCAGTCGGCCTACTGCGCACTGGCCATGGACCGCTACCCGTACTGGGCTGTTGACAACGCCACGCTGAGATACGCCATTGGCAATTTGACTGCTATAAACCGCAGGGCCCTCGCCGCCGGCGTTACGTACAACAACCTCACGGCTAGGTGGTGGCAACTGCGCCACATCGACGAGGCCTTCCAAAAGCTTGAGGCAGACGTCCAGAGGGCCATGAACTCCCCCGACCCAGAGGAGAGGAGAGACGCCCAGGTGGTGTGGAACTTGGTACAGTTCTACCGCCGAATGGCGCAGATAGACGTGGGACAGCTGGCCTTCCTCCCGCCGCCCCACGAGGAGCCGGAGGGCTACCAGCTACACCAATACCACGTGGTGTGCATCAACTTCCACTGGAAGGCCAAGACCGCCGTAAACGGCACCACGAGGATGGAGCCCGCCGCCCTTTGGACCATCGGGGCCACCGGCTTCCCCTTGGGCTACACAAACCTAACCGACTTCTTGATTGGGAGGCTGGCGGACTTCTACGCCCGCCTCTTTAGGAAGGGCTTTCCTCCCCCGCCCAAGAACGTCACTCTCGTGGCGTGGCTTGGGGACAGGCGCTTCGAGGTAAGGGGCTACACCCGCTTTGCCGCCGGCGGGGAGTGGTGGTGGGACGGCTCGCCGCTGCCCTACACCCCCGTCGATTATAACAAGACGGGCGCGCTTCCGGCGTCTGTGTGGGGCTTCCCCATCTACGACATATACGGCGTTGTTTTTCAAGCCCTCGTCCTAATGGCCTCGATTGCTGGTGAAGCGTGGGCTAGGATGGTGGCGGGCAGCCTATACGCTTTGGGCGCTCTTGAGGCCCTCGGCCACCTCTTTGGCTTTCCCACGCCGGTTCGCCTCATCTACCCACTGGTGCTAGACATTATCTCCCAGCTGGGCTACTGGCTTATGATACGCGTGGCGATTAGGGCCAAGCTCGTGGCGAGGCTTCTGAGGCCAGTGAAGGTCTACATTGATAGGGCGGGCAGGGCCGTCGCCTCTAAGATACCTCCCGCCCCAGAGTGGCTTAGGCGCGCCTTTGGCTGGTATGTGAGACACGAGCCCACGCCGCTGAGGGTGGTCAGAGTGCACATGCTCAGCGCGGTTGAGCAAGTGAAGAGGAGGTTCTGGGAGGAGCTGCGGAAAAGGCTTAGGGAGCTTGAGAGAGGGCGAATACGCGGAGAGGAGCTGGAAGAGGCGGCGCGGGAAGCCGCCAGATCGGCCGCTGAAGGTGCGAAGCAGGCGGCAAAAGAGGCCGTCAAGAGGACGTGGTACGTCCTCCAATCCCACGACGTGGTTGAGTTTGCTAGGAGGGTGTCGGGGAGGGCCGACGCCTTCTTCCGCACCATGGAGGAGAAGCTCATTGAGGCACATCCAGCCATCGCCGTTCTTCTGGCCCTCTACAGGGGGCCCTACGGGGTATTCGCCATCGTATCCGAGGGCGCAATTAGGTGGCTTCTGCGGACTGGCCGAATCACCGCGCAGGAGGCTGAGGAGCTTAGGCGGCTTAGACACCTCTTCTGGGCCATGGCGGCAGAGTCCCGAGCCAGGGCAGTGGCGATGGAGAGGCCCAATGAAGAGGCGTTGAAGCACTACTTTGAGCATAGGGAGAAGGTGTTGCGCGTCGTCTTATCGACGGTTGAGCAGATCAAGGAGGCTAAATCAAAAGAGGAAATAGAGAGAGCTTTGTACAGCGCCGCAGAGCACCTGGCCAGAATCGACCTAAAGGCCGTCGAGCGTGTGAGAGAGGCCTTTGAGCTGGCGGCCTTCGGCAGGAGGGTCGGCATCGGCACCACGGCCAAGCTGGCCGAAGCGCTGTGGGAAAAGCGCGTTGGGATTGAGGCCGTGGTGGAGAGGGCCAAGGAGCTACTGCGGATGCACTACGAGAGTGCTCCTCTCTCCTACGAGGAGTTGAGACATGCGGCACTAATGCGGCAGATCGTGTTAGTCAAGCCGCTCTACGCCGCCCTCGCAGAGGCTAGGCTGTACGCCGCAGAGGGCGGGGTTGAGCAGGCTAAGAGGGCATATGAGGCGTTGAAAGCCGTAAAGCCCTTTGAGCGCTTCGGCGAAGTGCAGTTGAGGGAGCTTAGGTCGATGGCGAAGAGGGCCCTCTCCCTCGAAAGGAAGTTGACAGAGGTGGAGAGGGAGATCGCAAGGGTGAGGGAGCTTTTACCGACGGCGGATGGGCAGAGGGCCGCCCTTGAGGCCCAGCTCGCAAAGCTTGAGGCCCAGAGGGCCCACATCGCCGAGAGACTAAGGGAGCTGAGGGCCCGCATACGCGTAGAGGCTGGTGAAGCAATTGAGCGCATTGCCAGAACATACCGCGGCTTCTTGGAGGACGTTAGGCGTGAAGTAGATCCAGCGTTTAGGCGGCTTAGAGACGCCCTCGTGGCGGCTGAGGTTAGGCCTAGGCTAGTCGAGGAGCTCACAAACGCCGTCAAGCGGCACGAGGAGGTGATAAGGGGGGAGGCGGCGAGGTGGAGCGAGGCAGTGCAGAGGCTAGAGAGGGCCCTCTCCACGGAGATTACTGAAGAAGACATAAGGCTGGCCAAATCGCTAGGCCTCCACCGCCTGGCAGAATACCTTGAGTACGTGAGAGAGGTTAGGGCGGCTGATGCCGCGGCTTCTCAGCCGCTGGCCGACGTCAAGGTCAAGCTGGAGAGGGCTGAGGAGGTGGTTAGAAAGCTGGCGGAGGGGAAGGCGGATAGAGCACTGGCAGAGGCGGCTGAGGCCCTTGGCCTCAAGCGAGTTAAGGCATATGCAGAGGAGCAGATCAAGTGGAGGGCGGGGGAGCCCCTCACGACGTCGTTGCTGGACGCCCTAGAGGAGGCCAGGCGCTACGCAGACGCCCTTGCCAAGGCTGGGAGGGCGTTGTCGCAGTGGCGCTCCCTTGACGTGGCCGAGCTGAGAGAGGCGGCAAAGGCCGCTAGGGAGGTGGGCCTTGAGCAGGCGGCCAAGGCCATTGAGCGCTTTGTGGAACTCAAGCAGAGGCAGGTGTCAGACACTGCGCTGGGCGAGCTTTCCAAGGCAAAGGCCGTGGCAGAGGGCTTGAAGGCGTTGTTGGAGGGCCGCCTCCTTGAGCGGCTGGCCGAGGTAAAGGCCGCCGCTGAGGCCCTAGGCCTAAAGGACGTTGAAAAAGCCGTTGTAAGGCTTTCGGCCGTCTCGCACGTCGAAAGCCTGGAAGAGGCGTACCGCGCGCTTAAGGCTCAGTTCGAAAGAGAGGGGAGAGACACGTCGCGCCTCGACGAGGCTTATCAGAGGCTGAAGAAAGTGTCGGAGGACCTGGCCAAGGCGAAGGAGGACGTCAAGGCCGCCGTTAAGAAGTACAAAGAGGTAATCAGGCGTGAGGCGGTTAGGTGGGGCGAGGGCGTCCATCAGTTGAAGGCCCTCTTCGAGTCTCAGATGTCTGCCGAAGACGCCCTAAAGGGCGTTGAAGTTGCAAAGGCGCTGGGCCTCAGGCGCGTTGAGAGGTTCTTGGAGGAGTATGTAAAATACATACCGAAGAGGGAGGAGTACTCAGTTGCGGCGACGGCGGTTAAGGCGGCTAGAGAGAAGGCCCTCTCCGTTGAACCGTTCGCCAGGAGGGAGCTGGAGGAGGCCGTGGCAAAGGCCTCCTCGGCGGAGAAATTGTTGACGTCACTGTGCGAGTTGTACAACGTCGGTGCCGAAGAGGCGAAGCGTCTCTCCGAGTTGGCAAAGGGCGTTGGGCTTGGGGGGGCGGCGCAGTTCTTCGCCGAGTGGGGCAAGGTGGCTAAGGAGGCGTCTGAGAGGAGGGAGTTTGAGGCTCTCTCGAGGCTGGCTAAAGGCTTGGCGAAGGGCCGTCTGGCTGAGGAGGTGGCGTTGGCCGCCGGCGAGGGGCTTGAGGTGGGGAGGTGGCTCAGGGCAGTGGAGGGAGTAAAGCCCCTCTACGAGAGGGCGGTGGAGGAGGCCTCTAGGCTGAAGACCACGGCAGAGCTTGCAAAACGCCTCTCCGAGTCAGTCGAGAGGTGGCGCTACCTCGACGCTGGGGAGCTTAGGGCGGCCGCTCAGATGGCGAGGGAGGGAGGCTTCACCAAGACGGCTGAGTTCCTCGAAAAAGCCGCAGACTTCAAGGCCGTCGTTGAGACAGCCCGAGAGGTCTTCGAGCGGCACGAGAAGGTGTTGAAGAGACTTAGGGCACTTGAACAATCGGCGAGGCACGAGCTCTCAAAGGCCGTTACCATCGCCGAAGGCCTACGCGCGTTGTTGGAGGGAGACTTCTACGACAGACTTTCGGAGGCCAGGAGGGCGGCTAGGGCCCTAGGCCTATCCGAAGTTGATGAGGCCCTCGCGAGGCTTGGCCGCGTGAAGCTGTCCATCGAGCGGGTGGGCGACGAGTACGCCTACGATGTGGGCGGCGCCGTTAGGCGGGTGATGGCGGACTTCGGCGTGGACCGCCTGTTGCTGAGGGCGCCTTTGAGCGCATACGTAGTGGCGACAATAGAGGCGTCTATTGCGAGAGAGGCGGCGTCGGTGTTTAGGCAGGCCTTCGCCCGCTATGAGCGCGAGGTTGCTACAACCGCCGTATATCTGCCAGTGAGGGAGGCGCAGAAGCTTGGCCCTGTTGTTAGCCCCATTACGGCGGCCTTCGACTTTAGGAGCTATGTGGACGAGCTGGTGAAGGCCGGCGACCTCAGGCGCTACTACTCCTCGGGAGGAAGAGCGTGGAGAGAGCTGGCCCACCTCGTGGCAAAGGCAAGCGGAGCCGTCCTCGACTTGAGAGCCGCCAGAAAGGCCCTTGAGAAAGGCGATGATGCGTCAATCGCCTTGGCAATTGCCCTGGCATATCGGGCGGCCAAGACTTACATGAGGCTTGAGGGGGACATAAGGCCCTTGGCGGACGTGGTGGCCGAGGTGAGGTACCGCCTTGGCCTGTACGACCGCACGTGGGCCGAGTTCATCGAGAAGGTGGAGGGCGAGAAGGCCAAGGCCAAGATTCTTGAGGCGTTGAGGCCTAGAACCGTGGAGGAGGCGGTAGAGCAGTTGAAGGCGGCTTGGGCCAAGTCGAATTACCACGCCCTGGAGGAGAGGCTTGGGCTGACGAGGACTTACGCGATACCGGACGCCGATAGGGCCCTTGAGTACACGGCCAAGGCCCTCACGGCGTACCGCCTAGCCGCCATGGGCTTCGAAGAGGCTTTGTCTGTGGCTAGGGCGCAGTCCTTTATCAGAACTGCTGAACGCTACCTCAGGGGCAGGCCGCTTGAAACGCCCGCGAGGGAGCAGCCGCTCTACGTGGCTAGGGCTCTGGCGAGGCCGCTTCCAGAGGTGAAGCCCTCTGCCATAGACGAAGTGGCGAGGGAGGCCGTTATTAGGCTTTTGAGAGAAGTTGAAGCTGGCGGCGCAAAGGCCAAGGCCCTCTGGCGGCAGGTGGAGGAGCTTGTGAAGGTGTCTCCCGACGCCTTTGCAGAGGTCGTGGCCTACGCCTCTTCGGCGAGGGGCCTTGCGGCGCATTGGGCCCGCCAGCTTGTTGCAAAGATGAGGAGGGAGTGGGACACGTACCGCACTCTCTGGGAGGCGCCAGTCGCCATTAGGCTTGAGCGGCTGAGGGATATCCCGGCGGCAAAGGTGGAGGCTCCCGTGCCGAGGGAGCTTGTGGCGCTGGCGTTGTGGGCTGAGCTGGCGGCCAAGGCGAGGCCCACTGCGGCCAAGGACATTGAGGCAATTAAGCGCGTCGTTGGGGAGGTGTCTCCCGCCGCGCTTGAGGAGGCGAGGCTTAGGGCCGAGCGGGTTAGGGCCGTGTTAGACGACATAGAGAAGCTGAAGGCGGTCGACGTGGAGAGGCCGGTCTACATCGCCTTCTCCTCCCTAGAGAGGGAGGTGCCGGGGGAGGACGTCAAGGCGTTGACCATCGACGAAAGAGCTGAACTGCTGAAGGCCCAGCGCTACCTGAAGCACTCAGACCCGCGCGTCGCGAGGGAGGGCGAGCTACTGGCCAAATTCGCCGCCGGCGAATTAACGAGGTCGCAACTAGCCGATGAACTGCGCAAGCTCGGCGGCCCCTACACGCAGGAGGGGTGTGGGGCAATCGAGATGCCGAATCGGCTGAAGGACATACACGCCGTTTTAACCGCCAAGCTGGCTAACGAGGTCGCAATTCTGAGAGACGTGGAGGAGCTCAGGCACGTTGCCGTCGGCACGGCCTTCCACACCGCCGTGAGGGCCGGCCTTGGCGATGAGGATGCGTGGAGAGAGCTGAGGGCGCTTGCGGCGTTAGACAAGGCCGCTGAGAGGGCCGTCAGATACGCCGAATTGTTGCGCATTTTGAGGGCCCTCTCGGAGGGCCTTGAGCGGGTGGTTTACGAGACAGAGTTGGCAAAGCGGTGGCCGGAGTATAGGCACGTCCTCCTCGAGCGGGAATACGTCCTCAAGAGGGCTGAGGAGTTGCGCAGAGAAGGCCCGGAGAGGGCCATTGTGGCCGGTCTCCTTGAGCAGTTTGCTGAGGGTAGGATCACGAGGAGCGAATTGATCGAGGCCGCTAGGCAGAAGGGAGTTGACTTACACGAATTTTCTAGAAATGGTGTTGAAAGAGTGCGTGGCGACGTCATTAGGGCTGTCCGCGAGGCCGCGGCCGAGTTTAAGCAGTTTGCGGGCGCTCCCCGCTCTCTCCGCGACCTGCTTGAGGGCAAGCTGCCCCGCGGCCTATACGCAAAGATGGCGGAGGAGATAGGGGTGGCAGACGTCGTCTACGCCGAGTTGGGGGTGCCGGCGAGGTATGCCAAGTACGGCTTGTTAGAAGGCATCGAGAGGTACGTCAAAGAGCTGAAGAAGCTGGTGTTACAACTGCCCGGCGACGCCTCTAGGGCCCTCGTCGCAATTGAGGCGTTGAGAGGAGAGCTGTCGGCCATCACCCCGGCCGACCTAGTGGCCGACGTGGTGAACAAGAGGGGCGAGGTAATCGCCCGCCTCAAGAAGGCGCTGGAGGAGGCGAGGGCAGAGGTTGTGAGGGCAGTCTTCGACTCGATTAGGACTGCTGGTGTCAGACGCATTCCGCGTGAGCTGTTGGAGCTGGCGGCCTCTACCCACTTTACGCCGGAGGAGTTGAGGATGTTGTTGACAGAGCTAGACGCTGTTAGGGCTGTGGAGGAGAGGGCCGTCGGGTGGCCCTCCTTCGCCGAATACACGCCGTACATCTTCGCCACGACGGACGAGGCAGTGGCGAGGGCTTGGCGCAAGGGCGGTGGGCTGGTGTACGAGGCATATGAGCTCACAGAGGCCGGCCCGCGCCGCGTCTACGTCCTAGCGCCCAAGAATGCGCCAATAGACGAAATTAGGGAGGCGTTTCTGTCGCTTAGAGGGGTTGAGATTGTGGGCGAGCCCCGCTGGATTTCCTGGGACGCCGTTGAAGCCCTTGGCTATGTCGTCGAGCGCACAGAGAAGGGCGTCGTCGTTAGGCCACGCGCCGAATATCAACTAAGTTTGGAGAAGCCTCTCCCGAGGGCTAGGGAGGCTTGGGAGGTGGTGAAGCGGTTTAGGCCGGACGTGGTGAGAGAGGCACTTGGCCACGGCTGGGAGCTGGTGCACTGGGAGGATGGCGTAGAGGCCGTCAACGCATATTTGTTCTTGCGCAAGCTTAGGGGCTGGGAGAAGTTCGAGGGCGGGGACGTGGAGCGGATGTTCGACGAGCTTCGGCGTTGGTATACGCCGGGGCTTGAGCGCCATGCCGCCGTCATTTCGCGTAGGATGTATGGCTTTGACGCCGTTGACTGGCTGAAGGGGGCCTACGCGGTGTGGGCGAGGAGCCGCGGCGAATTTGTCGCCAAGTACGTGCACAGAGACCCGGAGGCCCTCGCCCGCGTCGTCTGGTGGGCGAAGAAGTGGGCGTGGGGTAGGCTGTACGACCTGCTTGAGCTAGAGTTCAGAGACCCCACTGTCCTTAGGGCGGTGAACATCGCCGTCAAGCGCGGCTTTCTGTCGTGGGGAGAGGCGCTCGACCTCTTCCACGAGTGGGTTAGGAGGAACAACATAGCGAAGTGGGATGAGGAGGCGCTGAGGATTGCCCTCCGCGGAAACATAACGTCGGAGGACTACGAGAGGGCCGTTCGGGCCTTCATCACCTCGGTGAAGACGGCGCAACAGCTGGAGGCCGAGCGGGAGGCGCTGGAGCGGTGGAAATTGCTACAGGAGAGGATGAGAGAAGAGGCGGAGAAGGCGAGGGCAAGGCGAGCCACCAGACTCAGGCCGGAGGCGGCTCCTAAAGAAGAAGCTAGGCCAAGGGAGGAAGTTGAGCAGAGAGAGGCCGCAGTGAAGCCGGGTGAAGAGGCGAAGGAGGCGGCTCCGAGGGAGGAGGCCAAGCCGGCGGTTGAGAAAGCTGAGGAGAAGGAGAAGCCCTCCGCCGTGGAGAAGCCGCCTACGGCCGAGGCGGCCCGCGGAGTGGAGGAGAGGAGGGCTGTCGAGGAGAAGAAGGAAGCTGAAGAGAGGAGAGAGGAGGAGTTTGTCCGCGTTGGGAAAGTCATGGTGAAGAAGGGCTATGAAGACGACGCCGTGGTGAAGGCCTTCGCCGCTGAGGACCCGCAGAACTGGTTTACAAAGCTGACGCCGGAGACCTACTTCAGGCTGAGAGAGACACTGGCGCCGGCCTACCTGCACTACCTGGAGAGGGCTAGGGAGTGGGCCGCCTCACGGGAGAGGGCCCTCTCAATACTCGCAAGCAGGCACGGCCGCATTGACATACCGAAGAGAGTCAAGGATAGGGCTGTGGAGAAGGCGAGGGCAGAGCTTGAGAAACACGCCGCCAGGCTTGTCTACCGCTACGGCGAGGAGAAGGCCCAGGCGGCCCTCGTGAAAATCGGCATCCTCCTTGAGGAGTGGGTGAGAGAGGGCGAGTTGCCAAACGCCCATGCGGAGATTTTGAGGGCTATGTGGGCTTGGGAGGGGGAGGAGAAGACGGCCAATGTGACAAGAGAGTGGGGCTTTTGGCTCTTCCGCGAGCACTTCGCAGAGCTGAAGAAAACGGCGGAGGCCCTCGGCGTTGATGTAATGCACCTCTGGAACGCCTACCGTGCCGCGCTTGAGCGGTACTTGGCCGCTGTGTTTGCCTACGGCGGCCTTGTGGAAAAGGCAGTCACGACGGTGGACAAGGCCCTCTACACGACGCTGGTCGCCGCCGGCGGCGTCGCATTGGCTGAGGCGTTGCAAGGCGTCGTTAGGCCTGAGATCGTCTACACGGTGTCGTCTGCCGCCTCCCTCGCCTTAGCGGGTAGGTACAGGGAGGCCGTTGACGTCATCAAGACAGCGGTGCACAACGTCGAGCTGGCGGTGAGGCGCGTCGCGGGCGAGGTTAGAGTCGCCGTTGAGCGCCTCTATGAGGCCATAGTCGAAGCCGTCGCCAGATTGCTACAGTGGCTTGGCGAGCACTGGCGCGTACTGGCGTTTGTCACAGCCGCGGTGGCGGCCGGCTTGTTGACGTGGATGGCGGCTCAGCAGATACTGGCCGACGTCGACATGGCGCAGTTTGCCAAACTGGCCGCCGGCGGATTCTTCGGCTTGGCCGGCGTTAAAAAGGTCGACGTTGACAAAGCCTTAGACGACGTGTTGAGCGGGCTTAGGGCAATGGAGGGCCTTGAGAGGGGCGGGCTCGCCGGCCACGTCTCTAGGGGCTACGCGTCGGCCGACTTTGCCCGCCTTGTTGAAGAGGCTGTTAAGGCCAGGCTGAGGGCTGAGGCGGAGGCGGCCGAGGCCGGGCGCTTGATAAGGGCCAAGCTTGCGGGCGGGGCGGCGCCGCGGGGCGACTTCGATCGCTTTGCCTTAAACGCCGCGGCGGTTGCAGACACGGCGCTTGGCCTCGTTTACGAGGCCCTGAGGCAGAAGTGGAGGGCCGTGGCTAGACCCGGCATTGTGGAGAACTACGCCCATGTGGACAAGAAGTTTGCCGAAGTGTTCAACGTGCGCGAGAGGGACGTGGTGCACTTCCTGCGCTATGATGTAGGAGATATAGCATATGGAGACGCCAAGACAGAGGGAGCTGTCGTGTTGGTTTTCCTGGGTGGTGAAAAGATCATAAGGGTGGAGGTGTTGGCCAAGTCCGTCGCCGGCCTCCCAATACGCTTTAAGGAAGTGGAGTGGGGTGGAGGGAGGTGGGTTTGGTTGGCCACTGCTATGATTAACAAGCCCAAGAACTATGTGGCGCGCATCGAGCTCAGATTTACTGAGAAGCCGGAGGTCGAGGTGAGGGGCGGCGCCGCAGGCGTTGAGGGGCTTAGGGGCCTACTGGCGACGGACGCCTATGGGAAAGAGATAGGAACCCCAGACCCGCTTCTCGTCAAGCTTTTCATCGACCACTTCGAGAAAGCGAAAGTCGAGGTGGCTGGGGTGACGCTAACTAAGGCCGGCTTCTCGCTTCAGTTCAGAGCTGTCACACTGGACGAAAAGCCGTTTGAAGAGCTATTCGGCGACATAGCCAAGAAGTATGGGAAGGACTTGTGGGAAATCATGAAGAAGACCAGAGAAATGTGGCGGGAGGCTGTGCGCAAGTTGTACAAAGACATCATGCGCGTGGCCAATGAGGCGGCCGAGGTGGGCAAGGTGAAGGGCGTTGAGGCGGGGAGGGAGGCCCTCGTCGAGGGTCTAAAGCGCTTGTTTGAGGAGAGGGAGCGGGAGGCGCTAAGCGCCGGCCGCCTCGACGATGCCCTCGCGATTGCAGTGGCGGGCCGCCTTCTGTTGGGCATTGTGAACAGCCCAAGGGAATGGTTCTCGCTGTTGGCCGGCGATGGCGTAGTGGACATTGGCGGCAAAACGCTGGGCTTCTCAGCCAAATACGCCGAGGTTGCCGAGGTCGTTCTCCGCCTGTTGGCCGCGTGGGCTGGCGCATATGGAGCGGGAATAAGGGCGAAGGAGCGTATGGCCGTGTATTCCAGCGCCGACGACATAGTCAAAGTCCTTGGGGCCATCTTCAAGGGCGAGGTGTTGAAATACGCGGAGTCCTCGGCAAGGTCGTGGAGTGGGCTTGCCGGCTCACATACACCTAAGGTCATCTCGCTTCTGGCCCTCGCCCAGCTCCTCGGCGTAGTCGAGGGGAAGTGGGCCGTGGAGCTGTGGCTCGCCCACAAGGCCGCAACGACGCTTGCGGAGCCGGAGGTGGCCCAAGCGCTCGACAAGTTCTTTGCCAGAGTTGAGGGCGTCGGCGAAGTGAAGTGGGAAGAGAGGGGCGTCAACCTCTACTTCAAGGTGAGGGGTTTAGAGGATGTCGAGCGCACAGCTACGCTGAAGTTGTACACAGACTTCCATAACTTCCACCTCTCCTGCGACTCGTGTAACGAGGTCTCGGTGAGGAGGGTTCTTGAGACTGTGGCCGAGTGGCTGAGGCCTGCGGTGGAGCTGTTGGAGGAGCGGCTGAGGCTGGCCGCCGAAAAGCAAAAGTGGCCGAGGTGGCATTGGAACTCTCTCGACCTCCCGGCAGAGGTGGGCTGGCCCATGTTTTTAAAACTGTGGAGGGTGTATAATATGTCTCTCCGCGTGGAGGAGGGCGGGCGGGAGCTACTCCGCGTGGAGGTTCTGGAGGCTAGGGCGGATGGGACGGCGAAGTTCCGCCTTTGGTTCTACAAGTGGCGCGAGACTAGGCCAGACCAGCCGTACGTGGACGTCGAAATAGAGCCATATCAGCGCAAAGGCGACAGTATCGCCTTTAGAGGTAGCGTCTATGCCAACAAGGCTAAGGGTATTCTCAGAGACCACTTGGCCGAGATTGCCGATCTGCTGAAGCGCGAGGGGGTGGAGGGCGTGTCGCTGGTGCGTGACGGCAAAGTGCTTGAATTCTCAAGCGCTTTCCGCGACTCCGTCCTCGGAAGGCTTAGCATTAGGCCGGAGCTCCCGCCGGGCGAGCCGCCAGCTGTGCAGTACTTGGGCGGCCTTAGGTTTAGAGTGGGCGATAAAGAGGTGGAGTTCGGCGAGAGGGTCTTTGGCAAGACGAGAGAGTTCTACGCAGAGCCGATGTTTCTGTCTAGAGAGGAGGCCGAACGCTTCGCATCGTCGCTTAAGGCCGTGGGAGTAGACGCAAGGATAGTCGGCAACGTGGTTAGGCTAGACAGCGACTCCTTCTTCGGTCTGCTCGCCGTTACAAATGCCACGCCGCCAGGCCTTACGCCGCTGTACCGCTCCAATGATCTACAGGTATACGCCAGCGCCGAGGGCGGCCGTATGCGCTTCTACTTCGCCGTAAAGCACGAGGGAGTGTGGAGGGCCGTCGAGGGGCTGTACGAGGAGAGAGCTCTCGAGCTCTGGCGCAAAGAGCGCGAAGTCCTTGAAGCCGTCAGAGACGCTGTGGCGAGAGCGCTTAAGGAGCTGGGCCACCCGGCGGAGGTGGGAGAGCCGAAGGAGAGAGTGGACGAAAAAGGTAGCGCTGTAGGCCACCGCCTCCTCCTATACGGCCCCCACCTCAAGCCGTTTCTGGAGCACGCCGTTAGGCACGTAGAGGCAAAGCCTGTCGAGGTGCGGCTGGAGGGGAGACACATCGTTATCAGTGCAGGCAATGTTAAGGCAGAGGTTGAGTTCAAACTGTTGAAGCACAGGGAGGCCGAATTCCTCGTGGCTCAAGACGTGGTACAGACTCTCGCCCTTTACAAGTCGCTCAAGGAGATGGGCGTGCCCGTGGAGATTACGCCAGAGGGCGTCAAGATTGACAGCGAGACGCTGTGGGCCCTCGTGGCAATAGCAGTTGAGAGGGATACGCCCAGCGCGTTGCCCGCCGAGGTTATGCCTGGCGTAAAGCTCTTGAAAGTATATAATGTCGGCAACATGCATATGTACATATTCTGCGCCGAAGGCGACCACTACTACTTCGTCGTAAAGACTGGGCAGGAGTGGAGAGCGGCAGGCGGAAAGAAAAGCGGCAGACATGTGATGATCGCTGGCAAAGCCGCCGTGGTCATCGTAGAAGCCATAAACGCCCTATACCGCGAAAAGGGAGTAGAGAGAAGGGTTGAGGTGAAGCACGACAAGCACAATGACAGACACTACATCTATCTCACTAACGTAGACTTGAGGCTGTTAGGCGTGGAGCCGACGTTATAGCCCTTTATATTGTTACCTTCCGTACAGCCGAGTTACTTCTCTCAGCTTCCGCAGGAGGGCGCGGGGCGGCTGCTCTGCCAGTCTCCAGCGCCAGTTTCCTCCGACTGTGCCCGGCTTGTTCATTCTGGCCTCTGACCCTAGGCCGAGGACGTCTTGCATTGGCACAATGGCCACGTCTGCCACAGACATGTGGGCGAGGCGTATTAGGCACCAGTTTATCTCGCGGGGGCGGCAGTTGCCGTACTTCAAGACCTCCCGCCGCACGGCGGGGGTCGCCTCCTCTGTGAACCACCCCACTGCCGTGTTGTTGTCGTGGGTCCCCGTGTAGACTAGAGAGTTTTTGACGTGGTTGTGGGGCTTGTGGAGGTTGGCTGGGTTGCCGTCCCAGGCGAATTGTAACACGCGCATGCCTGGGAGCCCCAGCGAGTCCCTCAGCTCTTCCACGTCTGGCGTTATGTAGCCCAGGTCCTCTGCCACTAGCCGCCCCAGGTCCACCTCGGCGGCCGCGGCGTCGAAAAGCCTCTTCCCAGGCCCGGGGACCCAGCGCCCCCCGGCGGCCGTGGGCTCGCCGGCTGGCACTTCCCAGTACGCGGCGTATCCTCTGAAGTGGTCTAGGCGGACGTAGTCGAAGGTGCGTAGGGCGTGTTTCAGGCGGCGTATCCACCACCGGTACCCCTCTCTCTCCATCTCCTCCCAGTTGTACACTGGGTTTCCCCAGAGCTGCCCCGTGGGCGAGAAGTAGTCTGGGGGGACTCCGCCCACGTAGAGGGGCCTCCCGTCTTGCCCCACTTTGAAGAGGCGTGGGTGTGCCCAGACGTCTGCGCTGTCTGGCCCCGGGTAGTAGGGCAAGTCGCCGATGAGGAATATTCCGAGGCTGTTGACGTATTCCTTGAGGCGGCGCCACTGGGTCCAGAAGACGAATTGGGCGAATGCGTAGAACTCCACGCGGTCTCTCGGCGCGTTGCCGCGTGGGGGGTGTGGGCCGTGCCTCTCCCTCAGTGCCATGTATGTCGCGTATTCCCCCAGCCACTCCCACTCCTCTTCCATGAACGCGGTGAAGTCCTTCAGCCTCCTGTGGCGTTTGTAGGCCTTCTCAAGGGCCTTTGTCTTTACCTCCCAGGCAGCTTGATAGTCCGCGCGGGGCGTGGGCGGGCACTGGGGGACTTGGTCTATTAGCCCGTCTCGCTTCATGAGGTCTAGGCTGACTAGGCGGGGGTCTCCGGCGAAGCTGGAGGCGGCGCTGTATGGGGAGTTTTCGTATTCTGGCAGTGTGTGATTTATGGGGAGGGTCTGCCAGTAGGTCTGCTCTGCGTATGCCAGCGCCTCTGCGAAGGCGTACGCCTCTGGGCCTAGGTCCCCAACGTGGCAGCCGCCTGGGAGCGAGGTGATGTGTAAGAGGACCCCGGCGCCTCTGAGCATTAGAGGTTGAACTCCACGACGCCGCTGGTGGTGGACTCGGCGAGTACTTGCTCGTCTATTTCAATGTAGTAGTTTACCTGCGCCGTGTAGACGTAGTTGTTTCCCTCTTCCCCCGTCGGCGTAGTGGGTATGACGGCCTCCATCACCGCGCGGCCCTTCACCTCGCCACCCTTCAGCAACGGGATCTCGAGCCTGGCCCTAATGGCGCCTCCCTCGGTCTTCACATCCCACGTCTTTTGCCCCTGCTCGAGGCCGTAGTCGGCGGCATATATCTGCACCAACTTGCCGAAGTTAGAGCCAGACTCGTCGAGCACCACCGTGGTGCCCGCCTCTCGTGGCCAGCGTTCCAGCTTCCTCAGCCTGGCCTGCTCGTCTGCGCCCTTGGAGATTCTTATGGGGACCTCCACCCTCCTTTCGTACGTCTTGTACATGGCAGTGGGTCGGGGTCGTGTTTATATAAGTTCTGGCCGGCGTATTTGTTGCACAGCCTTTTTATATCGGCCCGTACTTTTCTTTGTGAGTCTTGAGCGCTACCTCTCCGCTGTGAGGGCTCTTGTGGCTAGGGAGCTGGTGGCGAGGGGGCTGAGCGTCAACGAGACGGCGAGGTTGTTGGGGCTTACTCCCGCTGCTGTGTCGATGTATGTGGCTGGGAAGAGGGGCGGCGATCTTGTCAACGAGCTGGCGAGGGATGAGGGGGTTATGGCCATTATCAAGAGCCACTGTGACGCCATCGTGGACATGGCGGCTAGGGGTGCCAAGGGGCCTGTGGATTTGACTGAGTTGGCCAAGGTGGTGGCTAGGCTGGTGGAGCAGAGGCGTCCTGAGGCACGCCTTGAGGACTTGATTCGGGAGCGCATTAGGCTAGAGCAGGAGACGGCCACTAGGGCCATGGCCTACTCCTACAAGACTCGCAACCCCCTTGTGAGGGCGCTGTTCATGCAGATAGCGACGGACAGCTTGCGACATGCCGAGATTTTGACCCTCATTTTGGACTACCTGGGGGGGCGGGTGAAGGCGGAGGAGGTTGATCTGTCGTCTGAGGAGTTGGAGAAGTTGGCTGAGGAGGAGTGGGAGATGAGGGAGAGCCTCGCCGAGCTTTACCGCTCTCTTAGCCCGTTGGTGAGGGCGCTTGTCCTCTCCATTGAGCTCGACGAGCAGAAGCACTACCAGTTGATTAAGGCGCTTCAACTTGCCGCTGGCCGGGGAGGAGGGCAGGCCTGACCTTTGTCAACACCTCCCTGGCGAGCTCTCTCTTGTGGGCTGGGCCCAGTCTCTCTACGCCGCTCTCTGTCACCACGATGTACTCGTCTTTTAGCGTGCCGAACCCCGTCTTTGAGACGTCGTGGGCTAGGGCCATCAGCCAGCCGCCGGCCCTCAGCCTCGCCCTGGCCTTTTCCACGAGCTCTTCCTCTGACGCGCCGTACTCGGCCTTGAACCCCACAACCACCGCGCTTGGGTTTACGCG
The DNA here is from genome assembly GCF_000015805.1 of Pyrobaculum calidifontis JCM 11548. Taxonomy (NCBI): domain Archaea; kingdom Thermoproteati; phylum Thermoproteota; class Thermoprotei; order Thermoproteales; family Thermoproteaceae; genus Pyrobaculum; species Pyrobaculum calidifontis. Next base: position 740,476 of record NC_009073.1, read on the forward strand.
CTTCACCTCTTGCGCAGTTTTGGGGGCCTGCCTCAGCGTGACTTGGTAGACGGGGAGGGAGCTGTCGATTTTGCCTGCGGCCTTCCCCTCTACGTAGAAGTCTAGTGGCGCCGCGGTGAATATGAAGAGGTGGTGTTCCCTCGCCCTTGCCATTACTTCTCTGTGCATGTCTAGCACAGACACGACTTTTACCACTTCTACGCCCGGCGGTGGGCGCAGGGGGGTGGGGCCTGTGACTAGGGTGACCTCGGCGCCTCTGGCGGCGGCTTCTCTTGCGAAGTAGTACCCCGTCAAGCCGCTACTTGGGGTTGTGATGTATTTTACGTCGTCTATGTGCTCGTGGGTGGGTCCCGCCGTTACGAGCACTTTTACGCCGGCGTAGTCTCTGGGGGCTGTGGCGTCTATGACGTATTCGGCCACCTCCTCGGGCGGGGGGTACTTTGCCTTGCCCTCTTCTACTACTGGCGGCACGACTGTGGCGTACTTCCTGAGTTTCTCCACGGCCTCTTGTACTTGGGGGGAGTTCCACATGGCTAAGTTCATGGCGGGGACTACCACCTTTTTGGCGCCGCTGGCCGCCACTGCGCATGTCAAAGCCGCGTTGTCCGCAATGCCGAGGGACAGCTTCACTATGGTGTTTGCCGTTGCTGGCGCGGCCACCAGCAGGTCCGCCTCTGCGCATATTTCCACGTGTTCTGCCGCGCCGGTCAACTCGACGACGGGCTTGTTGCCTGTGGCCCAGTGGAATAGGCTGGGCGAAACTAGGCGCGCCGCCTTGGGGGTCATGAATACGTGGACGTCGGCGCCGTGGCGTATAAGCAAGCGGGCTAGGTCGATAGACTTGTAGAGCGACACTCCGGAGGATACGAGCAATACGACTCTGCGCCCCTTGAGTAGAGAGCTGTATGTACCTCTTATCGCCGCTACTTCGCTCATCTGAGTTTTCTGTGTATTGGCATGTTCATAAGGGCTAGGTGGACGCGGCCCGTGTAGAACGCGGTCTTTACCCCCCTGGCCCTTAGCCTCTCGTCTACCTCCGAGGGCGTGAGGGCGTGTGGGTCGTATCTCAAAGAGCCTAGTATGAAGTTGACGGCGTAGCCGAAGGAGGGTATCCACACCTCGTACTCGGCCACTATGGGGAAGTTCGCCTTTACGCCTTCGAGGACCATGTCGTACTCGGCGGGGAAGTAGAAGCTGTTTCCCGCCTGTGTGACCACTACGCCGTCGTCGTTTAGTATCCGCCTAATTTTTGCGAAGAACTCCCGGGTGTAGAGCTGTTTTGCGATGTCTGAGCTGTATGGGTCTGTCAAGTCCATTATTATCACGTCGTATTTGTCGCCCGCCTTGATTGCCTCTTCCACGTAGACGAAGCCGTCTTGTATTACCACTTTTGCGCGGGGGTCGTCGAAGGCGCCTTGGTGCATCTGGGGGAGGTACGCCCGCGACAGTTCTACTACGTCTCGGTCTATGTCCACCATCACTGCCCTCTTCACCGTGCCGTGTTTCAACGCCTCTCTGAGCGTGGCCCCCTCTCCGCCGCCGAGTATTAGCACGTCGCGTGGGTTGGGGTGCGTGGCCATGGCTGGGTGGACGAGGGACTCGTGGTAGTACTGCTCGTCGACGTAGGAGGACTGGATGTAGTCGTCCAAGATGAGGACGCGGCCGTAGTCCTCAGTGTCGGCTATTATGATCTCTTGATACGGCGACTTTTTAACTGAGTGTATTGCGTTTATCTTTATCAAGAGCGAGGTGTTGCCGCTGAGGGGCTCTATGAGCGTTATGGGACCGGGCACCTTGCGCATAGCCCTATGTGTTACCCTCTTCTTAAGTTTTCGCCTATGAAGCGTATCACCTCGGTGTAGACCCTCACCCTGTTTTCCACTTTGGCTATGCCGTGCCCCTCGTCTGGCAGTATTACGAGCTTCACCTCTCTGCCCAGCTCCCTCAGCCGCTGTGCCAACTGCTCGGCCTCGTACACGGGCACTCGTATGTCGTTTGCCCCGTGGATTACCATGAGGGGGGGCTTTATCTTCTCGGCGTGTGTAATGGGGCTTAGCTGGAGTAGTAGATCTCTGTGCTTCTCCAGAGAGCCGTACTCCGTCTCGCGGTACTTACGCCTCCAGGGCGCCGTCTTCTCTAGGAAGGTCACAAGGTTGAAGATTCCCACCATCTCTACTCCACATGCCCAGAGGTCTGGCGCCGTTGCCAACGCCATGAGTGTGAGGTAGCCCCCGTACGACCCGCCGAGGACGCAGGGCTTCTCCTTGGCGATTCCCTCGCTCTGTAGCCATTTGGCGAATGCTTCGACGTCTTTAATTGCGTCCCAGCGCTTTTCCACGTCATCGAGGTGTATAAAGGTTTTGCCGAAGCCCGTGGAGCCGCGGTAGTTCGGCGCCGCCACGACGTACCCTGCCAGGAGGAGGGCCGCGACGAGGGGCTTGAACTCGGGCCTGTCCTGCGACTCGGGGCCGCCGTGGAGGTACACGACCACTCCTCTGGCCTCTCCAGGGGGGTTGTAGATGTTGGCGTATATCTTCAGCCCGTCGTGGCTTTGGTATTGGACTATCCGCGGCTCTGGTATTGCGTCTAGGGGGGTGCCGTACTTGGGCGAGCTGGTGATCTGCCTCACGGCGCCCTGGTAGAGGTACACCTCGTGTCCCTTGTTTATGGAGGATAGAGAGAACAGGGCCTTGCCTCCCCTGTACTGCAGTGCGGTTATCACGCCTGTGGGTATCGCCGCCCTGTGTGTAAGCGCAGAGGGGAGGTGCATGAAGTAGAGGCCCGAGGCGCCTCCCTCGTTTAGGGTAAAGGCCATGTACCCCCCGTCTACGTCGAAGTGTTCTACGTCTCTGTCGAGTTGTACTACGTACTTCCACTCGCCAGTGGACAAGTTCATGGCCGCCACGCCCACGTACTCCCAGGCCATGTTGGTGAGGAAGTAGAGCCTCTCGCCGACTAGGCGTGGGGAGTAGTTGAGGGCTTCTCCCTCGTGTTTTGTCAGCTCTCTCACCTCCCCGTCTTTGTACCAGAGTATGGTGCTGTCGAAGTTTGTCTCATAGTGCGTGATAAAGATGCCTGCCTCGTTCCACTCCTCCACCACGTTTATGCCGGCCAGCTGTAGGGCCAGCTTTGTCTCTCCGCTCTCCCTGTCGTATATGTATAGGTGGAAGTTCTGCGGATCGTCTCTCGTCGAAGTGAAGGCCAGCCTTCTGCCGTCTGGGGAAAAGGCGCCCAGGCTGTTTACGCCCTCTGTGGAAACGGGCACAACATCGTTGCCCACGGCTATGTAGATCCGCCACTTCTCGTCCCCGTTTTGGTCCGCCGCCAGCGCCAGTGCGCCGTCTGGCGCAACGCGGTAGTCTCCCACTCTGCCGTCCCACGGCAGAACTACGTCGTGTACGCCGCTCTTGTTGACCCACAGTTGCATTTGGCCAGTCACGTCGCTGAGGTAGTACACCTCGCCTCTTGGGCCAAACCTAGGCGAAGTTGCTGAGCGTATTGAAAGCGCACGCTTCACTAGCCACTCCATGGCTTCGCCAATTGGGGACTATTTAACGCTATAGTTGCTTTTAACCACGCATATTGACGTGAAGAATGAGTACATTGCGGCACTGGTGTACTACGTGTATAAAAAGGCCAAGACAGACAGAGGTACCGCCGTAGTTGTGCGCACCGCAGAGATATGCGGCGTCGACAGGCAGTGCGGCTGGGCAATGCGAGTGGCAATGATGACGCTCGTGGAAGCCGGCGTGGCAGTTAGGCACAAGCCCGGCGTCTACATGATAGACAAAAACTTGGTAGATATGGCGTTGAACATTTTGAGGAGCTTTGTGGGCAGGAGGGGCAGGCGCGCGCTTCTCCTCGTAGAAGAAAAGCTTGGGGACAGGTCTCTCACGAGACGGTGAAGGCTGTTTAATGATCGCCAGCGCTCCGAGCCAGGGCGCTGTACCACAGATGGGGTACTGCCAAGGCGGGGCCCCACAGATGGCTACAACGGCCGTGAAGACGGGGCCTAGGACGTGAGAGATATTAAGTTACGAGTTTTTCTTGCTAGTGTATACTCCAGAGGAGGTTAAAAAGAGGGAGCTGGTGGACATTGTAGTTGCTTTGTTGACGCTGGCACTCGGATTTTCCATTGCCATGGCCAACGTAAATCTTGCACATATTGAAAATCTTGCACACATTCCTCTTTTCTTCCCAATAGCGCTTTTCGTTCTGCTATTCGCCTTCATTGGACACGAACTGGCCCATAGGCAAGTCGCCAGGAGGCTCGGCTACTTTGCCTATTTTCAGGCCGACTACCGGCTCTTACCCCTGGCCGTAATTTTGCCGCTTTTCGTGGGCGTGGTGTTCGCCGCGCCGGGGGCCGTGGTCATTTCGCCATTTAGGTTCTATGGCCGCGGCGACGAGAGGCGTGACATATTTTTCATCTCCGCGGCTGGCCCGTTGACAAATATAGTGTTTGCAGCTCTGGGCCTAGCCGCATATCTGTGGGCTGGGTACGGGCTACTTCTCGGCTTTGCATATGTGAATGCGTGGCTTGCTCTTTTTAACTTGCTTCCACTGCCGCCGCTTGACGGCGAGAAGATTATAAAAACTAATTTGCCCATGTGGCTGTTGTTAATTATCACGGCCGGCGCTTTGACGTGGCTTACTTTGAGACGGCTTACATGGTGAGAGTCTCTGCGCCTGGTCGGCTGGATTTTCTAAATACGCACCAGGACTACAAGGGCCTGCCTGTTGTGTCCATTGCCGTTAATCTGAGGGCCTATTTGACGGCGGCGGAGGGGGGCGGCAAGTGTGTTGTCTCGTCTAGAAACACCGGCGACGTGTGCGAGTTTGAGGTAGGCGAGAGGCCGAGGGGGAGGGGGTTCTGCGACTATATGAAGGCGGCTGTGCTTGCCGTGGGCGCAAGGCGGTGCTTCAGGGGGGAGTTGTATTCACAGATCCCCATAGGGGCCGGCATGGCGAGTAGCGCCGCCATTTTGGTAACCGCCGTTGCCGCGTTGTTAAAGCTCAACGGCGCCTCTCCCTCTCTCTACGACGTGGCAGAGCTCGCGTATGTGGCAGAGAGGGAGGTACTCGGCGTGCCCTGTGGGCGGCTGGACCAGTACGGCTCGGCGTTTGGCCACGTCTCGCTGATTTACCCAACGCCCCCAGTCAAGGTGGAGAGGCTGGAGCTTCCGGGCGGGGTCTTCGTGGTGCTCCACAGCGGGATTAGCCACAGCACCGCAGAGGTTCACACAAAGAGGCAGGAGGAGCTACAGAGGGCTGTGGAGTTGTTAAAGGAGTGGCTAAGAGTGGAGGCGTCGGGGTATTGGGACTTCCCGTGGCGCGCGCTTCTCAGCCACAGAGATGTCGTTGATCAGTTGCCAGAGCCGCTGAGGAGCAGGGTCTTGTTTACACTGAAAATGGAGAAGTCCACTGAGGAGGCGGTAGCCGTTTTGAAAAGTGAAATGTCTCCGCTGGAGAAGCTTAAACGGGTGGGCGAAGTAATGACGCAACAACACTGGCTATTGTCAAAGCTTTACGAAGTTTCTCTGCCCCAGCTAGACCTGCTAGTAGAACGCGCCCTGGCCGCGGGCGCGTACGGCGCAAAGCTCTCTGGCGCAGGCCTCGGCGGCGTAGTAATAGCGTTGGCCCCTGATATTCACACTGCGCAGAGAATTGTTAAAGAGGCAGAAGCACCCTCGTGGTGGATTGTGGAAGTGGATAGGGGCCTGGAGTATGGAGATTAGGAAGAACCCCCTCACTGGGGAGTACACCCTCGTCTCGCCCCACAGACTCTCTAGGCCGTGGCAGCCCGAGGGCTTTTGCCCATTCTGCCCCGGCGCGCCTGAGACAGGCCACGGCTGGGACGTCTTGTTGCTGCCCAACCGCTACCCCGTGGTAACCCCCACCCCTCCGAAACCATACACCGAGGACTTCTATGTCGCTCAAGAGGCGTATGGCCGCGCCTATGTGCTCGTGGAAACTTCTCAACACGACGTAGACGACTTAAGCGACTTGCCAATAGGCCAGATAGTTAAAGCGTTGAAGCTCGTGGTCGAGGCGGCGCGGGAGTCAGAGCGGGATGAGAAACTGGCCTACTTCTTCTACTTTAGAAACAAGGGGAGGGAAATCGGCGTGTCGCTTACCCACCCCCACTCCCAAATATATGTACTCCCCGTAGTGCCGCCTAGGGTAGCCCTGGAGCTGGCCCACTCAAAGAGGTGGTATAAGAGGCGTGGCGAGTGTTTACACTGCGCCATTGTGAAAAGGGAAGATAAACGTGTCATATATGAAAACCGCGGGTGGAAGAGCTTTACTCCGTACTACGCGAGGTGGCCCTTCGAGGCCCACGTCTACCCAAAGCGGCACGTGTCTTCTATAGTGGAACTCGGCGAAGACGAGCTAGTGGACTTGGCAGACGCCCTAAAAAAGACGCTATGCGCCTTTAAAAACGTCTTGGAGAAGCCAATGCCCTACATCATGGTAATGCACCAAGCCCCCCTCCGCCTAAGACTCCCCTACTACCACCTACACTTCGAAATATACGGCATGTACCGCCCCGACGGGAGACTGAAATACGCCGCCGGCGCTGAAACAGGGGGAGGACTATTCACCCTTGAGACAACCCCCGAGGAGGCCGCGCAGAAGCTGAAGGAGACAGCCGCGAGGCGGTGTTAGAGCATTCTCTTAATTAAGTCGTTGATCAAAGGCCCTCTGTAGCCCAAGTCGCCTCCCACAGAGAAGTGCAATTTTACACTGTTGAGGCCGCCTCTAGGCGGATGTAAGCGGAAGAAGGGCTTTAGGTATGGAATACACGGCGGCCGTTGCCCCTCCCTAGCCTTGAAGTCCTTTTTACACGCAAGCGTCTCTATCTCCCCGGAGATGTACGCGAGGGCCACTTCCTCAAAGGAGTTCCACCCCCACTTCTGGAGGTATTCAAGCGTAAGCGGCTTGTCGCCCACAATTCGCCCCCTCTTACGCAACACCTCTGCGAGAGTATCTGCGTCAATTTCCCCCCAAGTGACCCAGTCATTCACCCTTTCTATCATGCCCATGACACTTGGAGAGCCCACTACCACCACCATGGTGAACTTCCTCCTAAGCCTCAACAAGTCAAGCGTCGCGGCAATGTCACCCGGAGTGGTGGGTATACCTCTGAGCCTAATTACGGCGTAGCGGGGGTACACCGTCTTTTGCTCAGTTGCCGCCATCATAGCTTGAAGTAGTAGGTGTTTCTAAGAGCGTTGAACACCGCCAGCGCAAAGTTCAACGTAGTTCTAGTGTCGCCTCTAGTCTTTGTCCACACGTCCTTTATCCCCGCCAGACGTAACACCACCTTGGCCACGTCGCCTGCCACAAGGCCCACGCCCTTAGGCGCCGGGATTAACGTCACTTCTACGCTCCCGGACTTCCCACTTACCACAAATGGCACGCTGTGAGGCTCGTCGCAAGAACACTTCCAAGAGCCGCAGCCGCGCCTCACGGGCGTAATGTTCAACTTGGCCTCCCTAGTGGCCTTCTCAATGGCCTGCCTCACCTGTCTAGATTTCCCAATTCCCACGCCAACGTACCCATCCTCGTTGCCCACCGCCACCACCGCCTGAAACTGGTTTCTCTCGCCAGCATGCGTCTGGCGTTGGACTAGGTTTAGGTTTAAAAGCTCCTGCTTTAGTCCCGGGAGCAGAATATCCACAATCTCGGGCTCCTTTATTAGGAGGTTGTTCGCAAAGATCTCATCTATAGTCCTTATCTTCCCCTCTTTCACCATTCTCCCAAGAGCCGTCTTAGGCTCCCAAAGGCTTAAATCGACGACGCTCACGAGGCCTCTAAAACCGACCAGTTTTTATACTTTAAACCTCACCTTCCACGAGTGTCTAATACACTCGCTGGGCACGAGTCCGCGTTTTACAAACTCCACCGTACGCGGGTCAGAGGGGTAGCCACTGCCGAAGTCCCCCACCTCCCTCTTCAACAAGTCTATCAAGCGGTCTCTCACCACTTTGGCCACTATACTCGCCGCAGCCACCTGGGGCACGCGCTCGCCCTTGTTAAGCGCCACTATGCGCTTACCAGTGGCCATAGACAACGCGCTTCCATACCTCTCAGGCTTCACATCTGGCGAATCTACGTAGTACACATCGGCAGGGCACGTGGCCAACAACTTGGCAGTGTAGTCTATCTCAAGCGCGTTGAGGAGGCCCTTAGACGTATACATGTCCACTATGTGCGGCTCCACTACTATGTAGTTTACGCACTCCGCCACCTCCAGCACTCTGGCAAACACCCTCTCCCTAGCCCCAGGGCTCAAGGCCTTGGAGTCCCTAACCCCCACCCCTAGGAGGACGTCGCTGTCGCCAACTACCACAGCTATCACCAACGGCCCCACCAGCGGCCCCCTACCCGCCTCATCGACGCCTCCGATCACGGTTAAATAGGGTCTGCTCAATAAATCTTGTGGAAATCCCACAAGATCTCAAGTCGTATCTACAGGTGGAGGTGGATCAGTGGGACGTGGCGCATATAGTGTGTATAAAGTGTAAAAAGAGATTTTTCACCGTGAGAGATGCCGCGATACACTTGTACCGTGTCCACGGGGTAAAAGTTGCCCAAAAATACGCCGAGACTTAGACAAGCTCAATGGCCAGGGCCGTTCCTCCACCTGTGCCGTGGCAGAGCGCGGCGATGCCTCTCCTCCCGCCCATGCGCCTAAGCACCGATATGAGCGTGGTGACAATCCTTGCCCCCGAGGCGCCGAGCGGGTGGCCGAGGGCAATGGCGCCGCCGAAGACGTTCAGCTTGTCGTAAGGCACATCGAGGAATCTGTGGAATAGCACGTTGTTCACGGCGAAGGCCTCGTTGTTTTCAAAGTAGTCAAAGTCGTTAATTCCCATGCCCAGCTTCTTCAACAGTTTTTGAACAGCGTAGAGGGGGGCCTCGACGAATCGCCAGGGTTCCACCATGTGCCAGCTGTAGCCAAGGATGCGCGCCACTGGCCTGAGGCTGAGCTCCTTTGCCTTCTCCTCAGTGGTGAGCAGGAGGGCGGCCGCTCCGTCGGACAGCTGGCTGGAGTTCCCCGCGGTCAACACGCCGTCGGGCCTAAAGGCGGGCTTAAGCTTGGCCAATTTTTCAAGCGTGGTGTCCGGCCTAATGCCCTCGTCTCTGTCTAACTTGACGCGCACTCCGCCTAACTCGCCGTCTATGGGCTCCATTTCTTCAAACCACCTGTTCTCAGTAGCCCGCCACGCCCTCATGTGGCTCTCATAAGCCACCCAGTCCAACTCCTCCCGCGTAATTTTGTGCTCCCTAGCCACTAGCTCGGCCTCCTCGCCCATGAGGAGCCCGTTGGAGGGGTCCGTCAGACCGTCGTATACCATCAAGTCTCTGAGCTCGGCCCGCCGCCCGATGAAGTGCCTCAGCCCCCACCGGGCGTCGTCTGGAAGACATATAGGCGGCGTAGACATAGACTCGGCGCCGCCCGCGATTACGACCGAGGCGTCCCCCACCGCGATTTCCCTATATGCCTCTATAATGGCCTGCATCCCCGAAGAACAGACCCTGTTCACCGTATATGCGCTCACCTCCACCGGCAGGCCAGCCAACAGAGCGGCGTACCTCGCCAAGTTTTGACCCATGCCCCCCTGGAGGGTGGAGCCAAACACCACTTCGTCCACCTCCTTTCCCGAGAGCCCCGTCCTTTCCAGCAACTTCTTTATGACAAAGGCGGCTAGGTGGGGAGTCTTCACGTCCTTGAGGGCGCCTCCAAACTTTCCAATGGGCGTCCTAACGAAGCCCGCAATAACTATCCCCATGGCCCAGCGGGCCTGAGGGTTAATAAGCCTTGTCGCTAATGTTAATTACCTAATTCGCTTGCCATCTCTAAAGAGCTTCACCCCCTCCGGCTTCAGAAACACCTTGACTGTGCCGCCCTCTGCGGCCTTGCCATAGGCCACGGCTCTGAGCTCCGTTTTGCCCCACGTCACAACGGCGATGGGGGTAAAGCCTAGGTATTCCACGAGCTTCACGCGTGCTGGCGGTAGCGCGACGTCGTTAGGCGACAGGGGGGCCTCGGCCACGTACACGTCTGTGGGCCTTATGCCAACTTGCAACTTCCCCTCCGGCGCCTTCACGGGGATCTTTAAGTCTCCCAAGTCGACGTACTCGCCCCTCCCCTCCCCCTCCACCACGTTTATGGGAGGGTCGCCGAAGAACTGTGCCACGAAGAGGTTCGCCGGGTTGTTGAGAACCTCGTCTGTGGTGCCTATCTGCTGCACCTCGCCGTTGTTTATCACCATGAGGCGATCCGCCAAGGCGTAGGCGTCGTGCTGGTCGTGGGTAACAAGGATAGTGGTAATTTTCAACTTCCTCTGAAGCCCTTTCACAAACTCTCTGGCAGAAATCCGCAGCCTTGCGTCTAGGTTAGAGAAGGGCTCGTCCATGAGCAAGACCTGTGGCTCTTTGACCAACGCCCTGGCTATGGCGACTCTCTGCTGTTGCCCTCCAGAGAGTTGCCTAGGGTACCTGTCCAGGAGGTGGGCTATCTCAAGCGCCTCGGCTACCTCCTTAACCCTCCGCTGAATCTCGTGGCGGGGCAACTTCTTGATCTTAAGCGGGAAGGCTATGTTGTCAAATACCTTCATGTGCGGGTAGAGCGCCCAGTTTTGAAACACCATGCCCACGTTCCTCTTGGCAGGCGGCACGAAAACCCCCTTCTCCACGTCTACCACGGGCTCGTCTCCAAAGAGGATGCGGCCCTTAGTCGGCGTCTCAAGCCCAGCAATACACCTTATGAAGGTCGTTTTGCCAGAGCCAGAGGGCCCCAAAACCACTAGGAACTCCCCATCCCTAATCTCCACAGACACGTCCCTCAGCGCGTATGTGTTAGGAGGAAAGACTTTCTCAAGCCTCTCCACCAGTACAGAAACCACAGTACCCTGTACAAAGAGATTTTAAAGATATATCTCGCTCCAGAGTGTGGCTCAGCGACGTGGCCAAGGCGGCCGAGATCATACGCCGGGGAGGCTTTAAGGCTATTACGCACGGCGGAGTTGCCCACGCCGATGATACAATAGCCGCGGCTCTGCTCCACAGGGCAGGCGCCGAGGCCATATACCGGCTAAACGAGGCGGAGGAGGCGCTGGCGGTCGAAGGCGACGTGATGCTCTTCGACATCGGCGACTCCTTCGCGGCAAGACTGCCACAGCGGTTCGTGGTGCTGGACCACCACGGAGTCGGAGACCCAGCGGAGGAGCCGTCCTCCGTGGTTCAAGTGGCCCTGGCGGTGGGGGCAAGGGCCGGCCCCCTGGTGCAGACCCTGATAAATTTCGTCGACCTCTTCGACCGCTTTGGACCATCCGCCAAGAGGTGGGCGGGGCCCTACGGAAACTCGTTGAACAACGGCCTCGCCAAGTACTTCGGCGACGCTACGCCGAAGGGGCTGGTCAAAGAGGAGAAGTTCCTCTCGCTGGTGGCAGACGCCTTTTACTCCACGCTGGACGTAGACCTCACGGCGTTTGGAGAGGCGTTCAGAGTGGCCGAGAAGCTAAAGGCGGCTGACTTGGCCGAGCGCTTCCCGCGCACCTTCCACCTCCTCCGCCTAATGCTCCAAGCCGCACGCGACCCCCTCCCCACGTCTATGTCCAAGGAGGCGCTTGAGACGGGGTTCGGCATCGACTTTGGCTCATATGCTCTACTGGCGGTGCCAGAGCTAGAGCCCTACATAGTGAGGGGGCTTGAGAGCCACTTCTCTGAGGCTAGGCGGGCGGCAGAGACGGCAGAGAGGGGCCGCTACACGGTAGTGAAGGGGCCCATGACCGCGGTGGCTGTGGAAGACCACGTACCCCCCGGCCCGCTGTACAACGCGCTTTTAGACCTCGGCGTGTTGAACGGCCCCGCCTTCATAGTGGTAAAGGACAGGAGGAACCCCGGCGCCTACACGCTCTGGCGTCCCGACAAATTTGCAAAAGAGATAGACTTCAGGCGGCTGGAGGGGGACAGAGTCGTGTTTAAACACGCCTCGGGCTTTTTGGCCGTGGTCAAGGCCGAGAGCGCAGAGGAGGCGGCAAAGTACGCAATGTCCATATGGACATCTTCGACGACTTAGAACACTCCGACTTGGGAGGCGCCGCGTTAGATGTCGGCGCTGGGTGGGGAAGCACTACGCGCTATTTGCTCTCCCGGGGGGTTGAGAGTATGCGCCGTGGACATTGACCCAGGCGCGGTTATTTATCTAAAAAAGGCGCTTAGAGAATTTGTCGAGCTGGGACTGCTCGACGTGCGGCTGGGGGCCGCCGAGGCGCTCCCCTACGGCGACAAGGAGTGCGACTCCGCCGTGTCTGTAGCCGCGTTGCACCACTTTAGGGACATCTATGCTGCCTTGAGAGAAATGGCCAGAGTCACCAGAAGAGTCGTCGTTGTGTACGACTGGACTCCAAACGCAAGCGGCGTGACAAACCCCCACAGCGCCGAGGAGCTTAGGAGAAAGATGGGGGCCGACCTCGCCGCGGCGAAGTCGCTCGGCTACGCGGTCTAATAAAACGCCTGTGGTACCGGCTAAGCAAAATATATTAAGAGAGGTGCAGGGCTGGGCATGCGGCTAGTTGTCCTTCTCACACTGGCGGCCTTCCTTGTACTCGCGGTTGGCCCCATAAGGCTGGAAGTCCAAAGCGTGCTCGTATCGCCAGTCAACACCACGTTGATTGTGGACTACGTGAAAGCGGCTAAAAAAGCCGTCTACATGGAGGTGTATGTCTTCACGTATAAGCCCTTGGCAGACGCCCTCGCCTCCGCGGCCAAGAGGGGTGTTGACGTAGTCGTCGTATTGTCGGCCCGAGTTTACGGCGGAGTGCCACAGTCGGCAAAGGAGATAGCCAGCTACCTAGAGGCCAACGGGGTGAAGGTGAAGTGGAACAGCGACTTCCCCAATGTACATACAAAGCTCTACGTAATTGACAACGAGACTGTGATCATTGGCAACATTAACCCCACTGCGTCCGGTTTTACAAAGAACAAGGGCATTATGCTCGTGATAAAAAACGCCACATTGGCGCGTCAATTGGCCACAATTGTCTTAAACGACTACCGCGGCGTCTACCCACGGTACAATTACCCAGGCGTCTTAGTCTCGCCGATAAACTCCCAAGACGGCCTCCTGTGGATTCTCTCACAGCCCGGCGTCAGATACATAGCCATGGAACAGATCTACGTCGACTCCGGCCTCGTCCCCTACATAGTCAACGGGCCTTACTACGCGGTCGTGGCTAGGACAGACGCCGACATAAACACCGCCGTAGATGAAGACCTCGTGGCTAAGATAATCGTGGTGGGGAACTACGTGTATGTGGGCTCTATAAACATCGGCTACTACTCCATCCAGAGGAACCGCGAGGTAGGGCTACTTATAGAAAACCCGGGGCTGGCCCAGAGACTAAAAACGCTGGTCATGAAGTGGTACCAGGAGGCTGGGGGCAAGGTAGAAACGACGACAGAGGCCTCGACCGCCACAGCGCCTCCCTCTACGTCTACTACTCCTAAGGCGCAAAACGCCGGGAGGAGCTACTCGCTGGACGTATTGATATGGCTGGCGATAATAATAATCGCAATTCTCTTCGTCATTTGGGCCAACAGGAGGAGGCCCTAGGCTAGGGCCTCTGGGGTAGAGGTGCCCAGCCTCACTCTGGCAGGGTCTTCTCCGAATCCAATGGCCTCAACTATCGCCCTCGCCTGCTCCTTGGTCCTAATGCCCCCGGCCATCTTCACGCCGAGCTTGTACCCACGCTCTTTCACGTATCTGGCAATGGCGGCCGCCCTCTCGGGCGTTGAAGCCACGGGGTTACCCAGCTTCGCGGCGTAGGCCTCCTCGGCGAAGCCCGTCGAGCTCTTGATGAAGTGCGCCCCTGCCTCGGCAACTATGTCGTACAGGGTGTACCTCTCCTCATCCGTCAAATAGGGCTCCTCCACTATCACCTTCACTACCCGGCCCCCAGCCGCGCCCACGACGCTAATCAAGTCCCGCCTAACCTCCCTCCAAGCCTTAGATTTCACAAGGCCTATGGGCGCCACGACGTCGAGCTCCTCCGCCACCTCGGCGAGCTTAGAAACTAGGCCCGCCCGGGCCCAAGTGGGCAAGGCGCCAAACGGGAAGTCTACAACTACACAGAGCTTAACCCTCTTTAACAAGGGCTTCACGTAGGCGGCATAGGCGGGGTTTACACAATACGCGGCGACGCCCAGCCGCTCGGCCTTTTCCGCGCCTTTGACCACTTCCTCGATTGAGAGATACGGCTTTAGGAGGGCGAAGTCTACCAAGTGTAGCATGTGGGACAACCCCTAAAAGTTAAAAAACGTATCTATAGCCAAGACGTGGAGCTGGTGAGAGCGCATATATTTGTCAGAGGGAAGGTACAGGGAGTCTTCTTTAGACAGTCCATGAAAGATGTAGCAAATAAGTACGGGGTCAAAGGCTGGGTTCGGAACCGGCGTGATGGGAGGACCGTGGAGGCTGTGCTGGAGGGGCCCAAAGACGCCGTGTTAAAGGTTATTGAGTGGGCGCGCGTCGGCCCGCCCGGGGCCAGAGTTGAAGACCTCGAGGTCAAGTGGGAAGAGTACAAGGGGGAGTTCAACGACTTTTCTATCTTGCCCACTGAGTAGAGGCGGGGAATAGGGCCTGCGAAATTACGTCTGCACATTTGACGCACTTAACCGCATCGGGGTCGTGAAGTCTCCGCTCTAGGCAGTAGGCACATTCTAAGACACCCTCAGCGGGGTTGCCCACAACTTTCTTGACGAGAGAGGGCAACGCGGTTAGTAGGGGAAGTGGGGCGTAGGGGTCATAGCCCTGTAGGCCCATTAACAGCGCTCTGACTGCCACGTATGCGTTGTAGCAAGCCCACTGGGCATCTCCCCTTTCAGCCCCCCTGAGCGCCTCTTCCATGTGTCTCACATGTCTTTCAAGCCACTTGGGATGTACGGGGGGCATCGGCACTTTCCGAAATTGCGTTATTTATATTGTGTTCAGCGGTGTCAACACAGCTTTGTCCTTTTGTGGGTGCGCGTGATATATGGCTGTCTTCTCCATGCCAACGTCCTTGGCGAGGATGCGGGCTGTCTCTTCGCTGTGTGTTGTTATGAGGACGTATTTTCCCCTCTTGGCGGCGGTTGCTATTATTCTAAGGAGGGCCAGCTGTGCCCCTGGGTGGAGGCGGGCCTCTGGCTCTTCGAGCACTACGAGGAGGGGGTCTGCCTCCGAGGCCAGGGCTAGGGCCGCTACGATAGACTCGCGGAGCCCCGAGGGCGCTTGTTGGAGGCGGAGGCGCTTGCCGGTCCAAGTTCTGATGTGTACTGTGTATAGCCCGCCCTCCTGCACTAGCTCTAACGAGGCGCCGAGCTCCGCCAAGAGGGGTTCCACGAGCCTCATGTCTACGCGCCCCCTGTATGCGTACTCGGCGAGGCGGTAGAAGAGGCCGGCGTACTGCTCGTCCACCCGCGACACCTCCTTGGACATAGTCACGGGCAACGACAGCCTCAGAAGCGCCCTAGAAAGCCCTGCCCTGCCGTCGGGAAACGCCGCGGCGCTGGCGGAGAAGAGGAGGGGGCCAAAGGCTGCGCGTATATACGCCGCTATTATGCACGCGATGACTTTTGCAACGTCGTAGGCCGTGGAGACCGGCTGAATCTTCTCCTCACAGGGCACCCTCAAAACCCCCGGCTTGAGAGTCTCAAACCGCAGTCCTTCTAGAAACTGCGCATAGGGGGCGTGGAACACCTCCACTCTCTTCTCAGTGACCACGACCTCAGCGGCCGAGTTGGCCCCTTTAACGGAGATGTACGCCTTGTCTGTCCCCCTCCTAATTAAGTCAAATAGGTCGGCGAGGTATATCTTCCGCAACGCCTCTTCCAAGGCCACGGCCAGGGCCTTGGGCAAGGCATCTATGTACCTCTTGACAATTTTCACAAGTCTCTCATGGGCATCCGCCCCCGACTTAACCATCTCCACCACGTCTTCCACGTCGTCAGCCGTGGCCGCCTCAAGCTCTCTATTCCTCCTAAAGTTAGGCGTTGTGGCAGCCAAGGCCCAGATTAAATATGCCAAGGTGGACTTGCCCACGTTGTTCTTGCCCACGATAATGGTCAAAGGCTTGAGCTCAACTTCCACGTGTTCAAACGGGCCAAAATTCCTCACGGCAACAAACATATCTAGAGTAATGCCCCTTTTAAAAAGCAGTAAGGCTCATGAGAAGCGCCACGAGGGATGATAGGACAACGGCCGCCTCCACCCTGGCTCCACGCCACAGCGCCAATGACGCAGAGACGACAACGACGAGAGTCGACACGGGTTCCGCCACAAGGGCTGAGGCCAGGGATTTAAAGCCCAGTGCTATGAGTATAGCGCGAGCCGCCTTTGCCCCGCCGCCAAGCCTCAAGTAGAATCCCGACAGGCGGAATAAGTACGTGGCTAAGGCCACGGCGGCCACTGCGGCGTCCATGCCCAGTCCGTATGCTACGCGGGCTGGGGCCGCTAGGGAGAGCAACCAGAGCGCCACGAACACTGTCACTGCCCAAGCCACGGTGCTTACATTTGCCACAGACTTCAGAGGACGTAGCGAGACGGCTAGGAGGAGGACTCCCAGCACGGCGTCGGCGTTCAACTTGGGAACAAAAAGTCCCAGCGTTGCCCCAGCCGCTGTGCCCAAGACCCAAGCTGCATAGGCCACTGTCTCTACCCCTAAGACGCGGCAAGGGTCTGCGGCACCGTGCGCAATGGCAAAGACCTCGTCCGTAAGCCCAAGCGCCAAGAGGGGCCTCAGCCTCTTAGCCGCCATCGCCGAGCCGTAGGCCAAGTGCCTCAAATTCACGGCAATTGCAAGCAAGGCGCCAAAGACGGGGGCGTCTTTTAAGCCGAGTAAAATAAATTGTGCTGCTCCTGCGAAAATAAACGCGCTTGAAACCACGGCCAAAAGGGCTGGGAGGCCAGCCGCCGTCCACGTCGCCCCAAAGATTACGGACACCGAGAAATACGGCAGGAGTAGAGACAAGCCAGCGGCAACGCCCCCCTTAAACTCTTTCAAACAGGAGGACATAGGTGCCTCCGTCTCCATAAGTGTGGTAAACTCTGGATTTCTCAACAAGCCTAAAGCCCGCAGATTTGGCAAGACTCACAAACTCAGCCAAGTGCGTCTTTTTCTCCTCGTAGTACATCATCCCCAGGTACATCGACAGAGCCTCCAGTTTTGCAAATTCGACGAAGGGGTGGCCCTGCGCCAGCTCGAGGCCAGCCCTGAAAGCGGCCGCGTGCTCGACTACCCTGGCCATATCTCGGGCTAGGTATATCTCTAAGAGGGGCGCCGCGAGCGCCGGGTCGACATCGCGTGGCCAAATGTCTAACACATACGCCGCATGGTGCCTCGCCACGTTTATCACCCGCTCCTCCTCGTCTTTGAACTCCCCTGGAAATTCGTCTGCCACTATTAAAAAGCCGCCGGACTTTAAGACGGCGCTCACCTTCTCCAGAAAGACCTCAATGCCGATACGGTGGGGGGATCCCATGGCGACTACGGCGTTGTAGCTCCTAGAGACGTCGAACTCCTTCAACACTTGCCTACACTTGCCCTTCAACATCTCCCAGAACGCGGCCTCAGGTTCTACACAGTCCGCCCGGTAGAACAAGTGGTATCCAGGCCCGGTGCCCACGTCGAGTACCTCCCTTACGCCAAGTCTTTCGACTAACTCGTTTATGTACACGATCTGTCTCCCATAGCCTGGGTGGTATACCTCGTATCTCGCGTAGTGGGCAGGGCTGAAAATTTCCCCAAACGTCGTCTCAGCGCTTCCAACACTCACGTTGACGTCCATATATATGCCAAAGTACGCCAACGTCTCCACCGCCAAAAACTTCAAGGGGCCATCCCCCTCTGCGTACTTTTTAAGAGTTTCAACGTCTATATTCTTCAACGACTGTAGCAACCGCTTATGGATTTCACTGAGCCATGGGGCAATTTCCACCTCTGCCCAAAACGACCTATAGATGTATCTCCCACGTGTTGTCCCAAACTCCCTCACGTCCCCACTAGACCAAAGCCCCAGCGGCCCAGGCGGGCGTTTCACCACTCTTACGCCTAGAGGCAACTCCGCTGACTCCTTCTGCGCATAAACTAGCCTAACTATGAGTCTCGTCTCTCCGCCAAACGGGGCATAGAAGTGGGGGACGTTGCCCGGGAACTCCGTAGCTTCTCCCTCGCGTAGAAAAATAGGCGAATCTACGGGGCCCACCACCGCCGCGCCCTTTGCGACAAAGACATACTCGCTTACGACGCCGACGTGGGGCCGCGAGACGTGGACGGCGTATGGCTTAAGTCTCATTAAGTACGCTTCAAAACCGTCTCCCCGTTCGATTAATAGAACGTCAACGGAACGCTCAGACACCAAGACCCACTCTGGCACAAGAGCCCCAAAGCCAACCTCCAAGGCGTTTGCAATCTTCCACAAAGTAGTAACGCTAGGCGCCACGCGACCCATCTCTATCTCATACAACGTAGACTTTGACACACCCGCCCTCTCCGCCAACTCGCTCAGCGATAGCCCACGCTCTCTCCTCAACGCCGCAATTCTTTCGCCGACGCTCCGCTTCAAATACTCCTCCACGTTCTAAAAATAGAACAAATTAATATGTTTTTTCGGAGAAGCTAACTGGATTTAGAAAGCCTCTGTAATACCTTTGCCTCCAACCGCTTAAGTATTTCGTATATCTCTTTCAGAGTGTCGGCGTTTCCGTCTTCCACTTCGTCGAAGACCTCCTCTATGTACGCCAGCTCGTCTCTAATAGCGGCGAGGAAGTCCGCCCCGCCGGGGCCCCTCTCAAGCTCCTGCAATAGTTGGACAAACTCTGGATTTTCCTCAAGCTCCTTTAGATATGCCTCCCCCGCCTGCGTCAAGGCGTATACCTTCTTCCTACGCCTCCCCACATACACCTCCCTGGCCTCCACAAGCCCCTCGGCCTCTAAATACGAGAGCAGTGGGTAGAGAGAGCCGGGCGACGGAGTGAAGCGACCGCCAGTAAGCTTGGCCAACTCCTTGAGAATCTCGTAGCCGCTCAGAGGCCTTGACTTAAGCATGTAGAGCACTACCCCCTTGTAGAGGCCGCGCCTACGTTTAAACATTCCTCCTCGCGGGGGCTAGGTCGGGGATGGGAGGCGGGTTAAGCTTGTGCCTATTCCGCTGCACTCTCTGGAGCACTAGGTCAACCACTGGGCCGTACACCCTCTTCACCTCATCCACGGGCTTCCCCATGTCAAATACGGCGAAAAGTATGGGGTCTATTACGTCGTAGGTAGCGCCGAGCTCCGCCTCGGCCATGTGCCCAGGCCAGAGCCGGGGGCTACTGGGCTTAGCCGCTATTTTAGAAAAGCCCAGCCGCCTAGCCATCTCTCTCACCTGGAGCTTGTAAAGGCCGCCGATGGGCAACAGATCCACGCCGCCGTCCCCGTACTTGGTGAAATACCCCAAGAGAAGCTCGCTCCTATCCCCAGTCCCCAACACCAGCAAGTTGTCCCTATTGGCGTAGTAGTAGAGTATGGTCATCCTAATCCTCGGGAGGAGGTTCCCCGACGCCAGCCTATCCTCTACGTAGTCCGGTATAGACCTCTTAAAGCTCTCCACAATCGGCGTAATGTCCACCTTCCTCATGCGAATCCCCAGCCTCTCCGCCACCTCCTCAGCGTCTCGCACATCCTCCACAGGCGTAAAGACCGACGGCATTATCAACCCCAGAACTCTCTCACTCCCAAGCGCCTTGACCGCAAGCGCCGCCGCCACCGTGGAGTCAATCCCACCACTAAGCCCCACAACTACGCCCCGCGCACCTGCCTCACCCACCTGCCTCACTATAAACTCTACAATTATTGAAGCCGCCTTGTCGTAGTCCACCGCGTCGACGACAGACTTAGGATCCACAGACAGAAAACAAGACACCTTTTTAAACAACAGAACCCCCCACGCGATGCCCTTTCCCCGACATTACCATGGGTCCCAACTCGCTCACACACGAGCCCAAATCACCTCTTCTACGACTCGTCAACCTTTAGCTGTAGATTTTTGCCGCTCCTTAGCTTTACACACCTGTGACGCCGTTAACTCTCGCCGGGTTAAGCCGACGCTTTCAATTGTGCCCAGTTAACCTGGCTCTAGGCAGTTGAAATATTACAGGTTAACGCGGCCCTGTTTTAAATTCGCCGTCTACGCCTTCAACTCTCTCGTGC
This sequence comes from Pyrobaculum calidifontis JCM 11548, assembly GCF_000015805.1. Lineage (NCBI taxonomy): Archaea > Thermoproteati > Thermoproteota > Thermoprotei > Thermoproteales > Thermoproteaceae > Pyrobaculum > Pyrobaculum calidifontis. The sequence goes on from NC_009073.1 coordinate 760,716, forward strand.
GTGTTAGCTTGGGCAAGCTAACACACGCATCCCTGCCCGACGGTGTGGACCCATTTTGCACAGATTTTTCTTTATTCTCACCGGAATATTCCTATGAGAATAGAAGAGGGGGGTGTCGCAAGCTTAAGTGAGCATGTGGCTGGCTGTTGCTGTACGGCAGAGGGAAGAACGACGATTGTAAAGACATACACAAACTACTGTACTTTGTAGCTCAACGCCGAATACCATTGGGACGAGTTGGTGGCACTGGACGGGACGCTGAGGGGGCGGAGGCCGTCCTTAGAAGGGGAGGCGTCGTTGTTATATGCAAGTTTAAACGCCGCGGGGTCTAGCCATGGCATTGTGGAATAAACGTTCTCAAAGAAGAGCCTTCTCTTTGGTCTGCTTCTGTCTACCTAATTGGACCTCCAGTTTACAATATTTGGGAGATATAAATCTGTGTTTTGCTGTTGTTTACAGAGTTTAAATAGTGTATTGTTTTGTTCTTGTCTGTTGTTTACCACATATGTGGCTCTGCCTCGCCGAGTGATGCTATTCTTAGTCTTTCTTCTCCACCTACCTGTTTTATTATTGCCGCCACTGAGGCTGGTACAAGCTCTTCCCACTTGGGGTCTCTGCGTATAATCAAATCACGTACCCTCGTGGAGCTGTAGAGGTCTCTGCGGTACAGCGGCTGTTGCCGCACCTCGTAGCCGGCTTGTCTAAAGAGGAGGGCTACGAAGGGGTTCCCCGTGTATACCACGTGGAACGGCGGGACGTACGACTTGACCCTCCCGAGCCACTCCAAGTTGTTCTCCACGTTTGGTATAGGGACAATAATGACGCGGCTTAGGTCAACTCTGCCCTCTCTGAGGGCCTCTCTAAGCATCCATATCCTCTCCCCCGCGGTGAAGGGGTCCTTGGCTATGTAGTTAAATTGGGCGGAGCCCACCGCGGCGATGACCTCGTCTACTTCCCTTAGAATTTCTCTAATGGCGTATACGTGGCCCCAGTGCGGCGGCTGAAAGCGCCCGGGAAACAATGCGCGCATCACAGAGTGTACTTGATTCCCCTAGTCCCCACTCCCCGTCTGTACTTTTCCCACCTGGCGTAGTACTCCCTTAACTTGTCTAGGTCTTTTGTAAATAGGTCTCTTATGTCGTCTATGCCCAGGAGTATCATGGCCACGCGGTCTAGGCCCCACCCCCATGCCAATACTCTGCTGTTTTTCACGCCAAGCGGCTCAGTGACCTCAGGCCTAAATATGCCCGCGCCGCCGAACTCCACCCAGCCGAGGGTTGGATGCTCGGCGTAGACCTCGACGGAGGGCGAGGTGAAGGGGAAGTAGGCTGGCCTAAACTTCACTCTCCCCATGCCGAGGGCCTTGGCGATTTGTTCCAGCTGGCCTAGCAGGTGCTTGAAGGTGAGGCCTGGCCCCACCACTATTCCGTCGAGCTGGTGGAACTCCATGCTGTGTTTGGGGTCGAGCTTCTCCGGCCTAAACACTCTGCCAATTGTAAACACCTTGTAGGCCCCCTCGCCCCTCTCCGCCAGCGCCCTTATGGTGGTGGCAGTCGTCTGCGTGCGCAAGACGAGGTTGAGCGCCTTCTGAGGGCTCCACTTGTAGCGCCACTTCTCCTCGTGCACCCTCCCCACCGCCTCCATGAGGTGTCTGGGGGGCTCCTCCCGGGGCCCGTCCCAATGCACGTAGAAGGTGTCGTGGACCTCCCTAGCTGGGTGGTCTTGGGCTTGGAAGAGAGCGTCGAAGTTCCAGAACTCCACCTCGAGTATGGGGCCTCTCACTTCTTCGAAGCCGAGTCCCACCATGACCTCTCGGACGTAGTTTAGAAACTCGTTGAAGAAGTGGGGCACGGGGGCTGGGTACTGGGGCGGCTCTATGGAGAGGTCGAAGGGCTTTAGGTAGTACTCGCGCCAGCGGCCAGTGGCGATGTCCTCGCTCGTCAACGCGGTCTTAACCTCAGCCGGCTTTACTGAGTCAAGCGGCGCCGCCGCTTTTACGTATATCAGGGTCTTCTCCACCTTCTTCACGAGCTTTCGGCGTAGAAATTCTTGGAGGAGGTCGGGCGGCGCCGAATCCAACTGGGCGAGAGCCCTCTGCTTTTCTTCAATTGAGGCAAGTACTCTCTCATAGACGTCTCTGCTCAACTCAATGACGCCGCCCCTGGGCTTGACGCCGAGCTTTGCCAAATTGGCTAGGGCTAGGGGGGCCTCTGGGTGTTTAAGTTCTATTACGCATCGCGCCTCGTCGCAGACGGCCGCCTTGAGGAGTTTGTACTCTGGGAGACCCTCTCTAACTCTGAGCGCACCCTCCTCTGTGAGCTCGTAGGCGACTGCGTAACGTTTATCTACTTGGAGCACCCCCTTGGCCCTTCCCTCCTCTACATATCTCATCAAGCTCTCCTGCGTCACGCCGAGTTCGCGGGCTATTTCATCTAGTGGCCGCCACTCCTGCGCCCTTTTTACAATTTCATACAGCGGGGGAGGTAAAACGAGCATGTGGTCTGAAAAATGTGGGTTTATGTATTGAACTAGCGGCCCTTGAGGAGGGGCAGTGGGGGTTCCTCCTCTTTCTCCTCCTCTCTGGCCGCCTTTGTCTTAAACACCTCTTTATACAGGAGGTCGCGCAGCGCCGCTCTAATCGCCTCGCTCCTATTGGGGAATATGCCGCGTCTCACCAGCTCGTCAAGCTCCTCGAGCATTTTCTTTGGCACGTGGACGGATATGAGCGTCATTCTGTCCTGGCTCTTGCTCCTCGGCATGTAGACTATTTTCCCCGCGTTAATAAAGGTCATTCCCCGATAATACCCCCGTACTATGCGCTTATCTTAAGCTTGGCCGAGGCAATTGCTTTCAAAAGCTGTTCCAACACGGCGTAGCGCGGCAGTGTGGCAAGCCGCCTCGCGAGTTTTTTCAACTTCTCCAAGTCCTCCTCCGATAGCGGCCTTAGACGGCCCTCCTTGTCGTAGGAGAGCCATCTCCCACGCTCATATATGTAGCCCATGTCGCCCATGTAGATCTCGGCGTAGAGCCCCCTGCCCCTGCTCTCTGCAAAAACAACCACGTCGTCCACCTCCAATTCCATGTAGGTGTTCTTTAGGGTAAGCCTTATGAAGGGGGCCCTAAGTCTCACGACCCAGTGTTGATACTCCTATATAAAAATAACCGTCAAGCAGCCTCCGGCTGCCCCACTCCAACGGTGTTCCCCACCCCCACCAACAACACGGACTCCCCCACGCCCACGTTGTTGACTATAAATTCGAGGACTCTCTTAGTGGTCAACTGAACCGCGTTGTATATTTCACTGGTCATTGTGGTCAGCGCCTCAGACTGCCTCATCTTTATCAGGTAGGCGTAGAGTGGGACGTTGTACTTAGTGGCGTAGGTCTCTATGTTGAACTTCTCCACGCCCACCCCTCCCATGGCCACGCCGACGCCCTCGGCCACCTCCCCCGTCTTCTCGCCCTCCAGCCTCAGAGCCGCGTCCACAGTAATAATGTACTTAGGAGTCGCCTTCAGCGTGTTGAAGACGTACTCCACAGCCTCGTCTAGCCTCCCCACTGTGCTACCGGGCCCCCTCGCCTTCACCACGTAGACCCTCCTCCCCTGGTAGTCACACTCGGCCACCACGGTGTCTTTCACGTCGTGGTAGTACTTGACGGCAGAGCACTGGCTGAGCACGTTGTAGGCCACCAGCGGCCCCGCGCTGTCGCCTATGGGGATCCCCTTTATGAACGAGCTGACCGCCTCGTTGACCGTGTCCGTCAACTCCTTCAACAGGGGTAGCAACATCGTGAGCTGAATCACTAGGTAGAAGGCCTTATACCTCTTGGCGGTCTTATAGTAGTGGTCAACCACCTTGTATATGAAGTTCATGTAGCGGAGTGCCTCCACGGCGGTGGCCAAGTTCTTGACGGCGACGCCGTCTTCCACAATTTTGCCGATCTCCCCCTCGTAAGTGCTTTGATACGTGTTCAAGATGTGCTTATACTTAGGCACAATCCCACTGGGGTCAAGCGACGTTGGCTCAATCACGGCGAAATCCACCATCCTCTTCAACGTCGACTCCAACTGCTGCCTTTGCACATCGCGCTTCTTTGCTTTCTCAAGCGCTGAAAGCACATTAGCAGAGGCCGTGTTCAACAACTGGCCCAGATACGTCAAAAAGCCGCTGACCTGGCTGAGGTACCTCCACATCTGGAAGTCCTGCAGAAGGAAGATGAACGCTATCCATATGAACATCGTAATTAAGTACCACAGCGGGTCTGTTCCCCCAGCCACTTGGGCAAACATCGTCTAAGGCTACTTATGTCTTTAAAAAGTTTCAGAATTCGAGGGCTACATCACATGTCACCTAGAATCCCCTCATCACACCTCTACCACATCTCCACCCTTTATAACCTTCTCCCCAGACTCCCTCTTCTTAACCCCAACCACAAATGCCGCAGATACGCCAACTATGATGGCCGCGGCGAGTATCTTTAAGAAGCTCTCCCTAGCCAGCGTGGGAAGCCTAATCTCCGGCGCCAGCGGGGCCAGATACTTGGCCCCGTTTACCTCCACGACCACCGCGTTGTCTACGGCGACTACCTTGGCCACGCCGTTTGTGCCATAGAACTTCAGCGTCCCCACGTATACCACGAAGGCGTGAATCGGCGAGCCTAAGAGGTCCACGACTCTGACCTCTTTGAAGAGGGTAGAGTTCACCTTGATCACAGGCGCCGCCTTGGTCTTCAGCTCCGCCACCACGGTGCCGTTTATGAAGAGGCGGACCGTCACGTTGTCCCCCGCCTTGGCAATGGGCGGCTCCACCGCCGCGGTAATGGGGGCTTCTACAGCCACCTTAGGCTTTACAAGATCCGTGTGCGCTTCTAATGTGCCTTGTCTAACGGCCGCGGGGTATTTATACGTCGTCCCATTCACATCGATGTATACGTAGTATCTCAAGCCCTCTACGAGGCATTTACCCACCGGATATCCCCCCTCGGCCTCTACGTAGGAGACGGGGAGCTCTACGCCGTCTATGCTCCAGGCCTCTGCGCCTCTGTAGAGCCAAGTCGTGACGTTGTCCGGCAAATAGTAGTACTGGAGCACGTACTCCTCCCCGCTCTGCAGTTTGACGTAGACTAGGAGGGGGCGTTGCAGGGGGTTTGACACAGTGGCCGTGCCCGCGCACTCGCCCACCACAGGTATCGATATGGGCTCAACCACGAGACGAGGCTTCCCCACAACTGCAGATTGGTTTGAGGCAAAGAGCAGGGGTATGTCAGGCGTCCACGGCTTGACCCCCTCTACCCGCACCCCCCTCGACGGCACATATATGTAGTAGTCCGGCCTATCGCCGGTGAGGCTTATGTACGTGACGTTCACTATGCCGTACCCCGAAACTTCCACGTGGCCGTATGCTATATACTCCTCTACGTAGACGCCTTGGAAAGCCGTCGAGTTAACTCTGTATACAAAGTCTCCAACAACCCTCGGCGGCAGTAGCGATTTGACCACAAGGATGGCCGTGCCGTTGACCTCCAGCGGGAATCCCTGGTATAACAACGCCGAGTCTTGCCCCTTGACGGACACGGGGATTAGGGGGCCTAGGCTCCTCCACTTGTCCACTTTAACTGAGATAAAGTCCCCGCACGCCGTCCCGCTGACGTACTTGGGCGTGGGGTACCGATTTAGCTGTGGCGCAACTACTGCCCCGTTGTTTAATACCACGTAGACGGAGGATATGCCCCACGGCGAAAGCGGGTCGATGTACGCGGAGAAGTTGACGCAGCCGCCTATCTGCGCCGTGTATACGTAGGGGACGTATGGTATAGGCACCGCGGCTAACGTGGCATTTATGGCTAAGAGCAACAGTCCTAACATATAGCCATACGCGCCGGTGTTTAAATAGGCAAGCGACACGATTAAGACGTTCAAAAAGGGAGGCGACAGCGGCATACGGCAGAGGCGGGGCGACTTTTGCACAGCTGGCAGTCTTTGGCGCATGGCCGCTCTCCCTGTCCCCTCCGCCGCAAGCTCGGGGGTGGGCCCTGGCTGTGGCCTCATCCGTCACTCTTAAATAAGGCCCTTTTGAGTTGGGCGTGCGGTGGAGTCTCTACGCCACGTTGTACCAGATTGGGGTCCTCACTCTCGGCCTCCTAATCCTCGGGGCAGAGAGGTGGATCGCCGCCGCGCTGGACCTCGTGTTCATTCTGATCGCGGTTGTGCTTTTCAGAGTGGCGCTTAAGGACCTCTCCGCCTCTCTCGACATCGCCGCAGATGAGAGGGAGAGGGCAGAGGTTAGGTTGCTACAAGCGTTGCTAATAGCCACATTTGTGATCGCAGTTGGAGTTCTTGGATACGGCTTTCTAAAGTCGTTATTCCCCTTTCTCTAGCTTGTTTTTACACTCCTCAAGTTGCGCCTTTAGCTGCGCCAACATAGCCTCTCTCAGCAAGAGGCTACGGTAAAACGCCAACACCTCTCTCTCCTGCTCCACGACGCGCCTCTCCATCTCGTTGAGCCTCTGCTCCTCCTCTATCAGCCTCTTGGCAAATCTGCCCAAGTTGTCCAACAGCTCTACCTCCTTGGCCCTCACGGCCTCCTCCAGCCTCCTCAGCTCCTCCTGCTTCTTCGCCACGGCGTCTTCAAACACCTTGTACTTGGCTACAAGCTCCTCGAGCTCGGCCCTCCTCTTCTCAAGGGCCTTCTGCAACTCGGCGAGCTCCTGCTCCTTCTGAGCAAGCTCGGCCAGCCGCTTCTCCACCTCAGCCGCCTGCGCGAGGAGGGCCTTGGCCCTCTCCTCCTGCTCCGACAACTGCCTCTGCTTCACCAGCAACTCTTGCTCAGCCTTCTTTAGCTCAAACTCCTTTCTCAAAAGCTCCTCTCTCAACGCCCTCAGCTCCTCCTCCTTCTGCGCCACCTCCTGTTGCCTTGCGGCCAACAGCGCCAAGGCCTTCTTGGCCTCCTCAAGGGCCGACTTTACGGGGTCTGAGAGCTCCGCCGTCTTTTTCAAGTTTTCCAACATAAGCGCAAGCTCGCCCTCCCTCCTCCGCAGAGCCTCCTCTCTCGTCTTAAGCTCAGACTCCTTATACGCAAACTGACGCATCTTGTTCTCATACTCCTGCATCTTGGCGTTGAAGTCCTTCATCAGCTCCAACATTGCCGAAGCCACGCTTCTGATCTGCTCACTCTGGGCCTTCAAGGCGTTGAGCTGCTCGGCCAAGCCCCCCACCTTGGCGGCCACGTCCTCAAGCTTTTCGGCGAGAGAAATGAACTGGTTAGTGGCATCTGTGACAGCCTTCGCCGAGGCGGAGAGCCGCTCCGCCAGCGCCGAAAGCTCCGCAAGTTTTTCAGAGGAGGCGTTGAGCTGGGCGACGGTTCTGCTGAGCTGGGCCGCCCCCTCCGCCAAGTCCCTCGACACGCGGCTGAGGAGCGATGCGAGTCCCTCCACAGACTTCTTCAAATCAAGCGAGCTGGACTTAACCTCTGCCACCACCTCGTTCTTCGCCTCCTCCAGCCGAGCCGAAAGTGCGACAACGTCGTCTGAAAGCTTCTTTATAACATCGTCGAGCTTCTTCCCAGCGTCCTCCCGCCTAAACATAGCACATTGGGCGCACGGCTATAAATTCCTTTTCAACAACTCCTGCAACGCCAATATTTTTTCCAACAAAGCGGCGCACAGCTCCTCTCTTTTGTACACCCCCTCGGCAATTGCCGACCTCAGCCAACTGGCATTTTCCAAAACAGCAACCACCGCGGCGTTTAGCTTATCCAGCTCTTCCCTCAAGCGGGCGGCAAGTACGTCGGCGTCAGACACACGGCTCTCAGACTGCCGCTTAGCCAGCTCGGCCACCTGTTGTTGCAACTTAGCCACTTCCCTGCGCAACTCCTTCAGCTCGTTGAGAATTTCCACCACGTAGTCCGGGTAGCCAAATTCCTCAACCACGCCTCCTACAGCATACATCTTATAAAGGTGACTCAACGCAACGCCCATGGGGTTCATATCCCCCAAGGCGAAGATTAACGCGAGGTACGTGTCGCCAGACGCCTACATCTACGGCCCCACGGCGGTGGGCGAGGACTCGTACATCGACGCGGCGGTGGTCGGCTACCCCTCGAGGGCCAAGCTCCTGACCTTCAAGCCGCCCGACGAAGTGAGTAACGGCGCGAGGATAGGCAGAGGAGTTATCGTAAGAAGCGGCGTGGTGATATACGAGGACGTGGAAATCGGAGACGGCGTGGAGTTCGGCCACAACGTGTTAGTCAGAGAGTTGACCAAGATTGGAAGCCGCGTGAGAATCGGCACACAGACCATAATAGAGCGCGACGTGAAAATCGGCGACGGCGCCTGGATACAGTCCTTGGTGTATATACCCAACGGCACAGTAATAGAGGAAGACGTATTCATAGGCCCCAACGCTGTTATAACAAACGACAAGTATCCCCCTAGCAGGAGACTTGCACCAGTGGTTATTAGAAGAGGCGCCGTCATAGGCGCCAACGCCACATTGGTAGCCGGCATTGAAGTGGGGGAAGGCGCGGTGGTGGCGGCAGGCGCCGTGGTGACTAGAGACGTGCCGCCGGGCACCGTCGTAGCCGGAGTGCCAGCGAGAGTGATAGGCAAAGCAGAGGAGTACCTCAAGAAAAAGTCTGTATACGAAGGCGTCACATAAGGCGGTGCGGGGTAAGCCAGCCTACGAAAACACCGCATACGAGAGAGGGCCTAGGGCGGCTTCTTCAAACCATGTGTCAGCGCAAAAAGAGTATCATAACCAAATGGTGTGAGCCAAGTAGCTCACAAAGATGGTGAATTGCGCGGTAGGGTCGAGAAAGCGCTACGCCCGGCTTAGCAACTTCTTCAACACGTAGGGGAGTATGCCCCCGTGCTTAATGTATTCGACTTCTGCCCACGTGTAGACGGCGGCCCTCGCCTTTATCTCGTCTACGCGTCCGTCCCGCCTGTGTATCCTGATCACGACCTCCTTTCCCGGCGCCAGGTCGGAGAGGCCTAGTATGTCAAAGGTCTCAGATCCGTCTAGGCCCAAGTCGTCTACTTTGACCCCGGGCGGGAGCTGTATAGGCACAATGCCGACCATTGTGAGGTTGGACCTGTGGATGCGCTCAAAGCTCTCTGCTATGACTGCTCTGACTCCCAACAGCTTGGGGCCCTTGGCCGCCCAGTCTCTGCTAGAGCCAGCGCCGTAGTTTTTGCCAGCGATTATGATCACGGGGGTTCCCTCCTTCTTGTAGGCCTCAGCCGCCTCATAGACAGTCATGACCTTGCCCTCGGGGAACTTTATCGTCAGGCCGCCCTCCAAGTTGCCGATCTTGTTTCTATACCCCTTGCTTGAGAACGTCCCCCTGACCATTACCTGCCAATTGCCGCGCCGTGCGCCAAAGGTGTTAAACTCCGACGGCTTTACCCCCAGCGATAGTAGGTACTGCCCAGCTGGGTTGTCCTTAGTAATGGCGCCAGCGGGCGAGATGTGGTCTGTGGTAATGCTGTCCCCTAGGATGAGGAGCGGGCGGGCACCTTTTATGTCTTCGAGCTTGACCTCTGTCTCAAACAGCGGCGACGGCTGGATGTATGTGTCGTCCGCCCTCCAGGGATAGAGGAGGCCGGAGGGGGCCTCGAGGGCCTTCCACTCTGGCACATACTCATCTACTTTGCTATACTTCTCCACGTAGATCGCGGGGTCGAGCCACTCTTCGACGACTCTATTCACCTCCTGCGGAGTGGGCCAAATGTCCTTCAAATATACCAGCTTGCCGTCCGGCGTCTTGGCGAGAGGCTCGGAGTCTAAGTTCTTGTTGACTGTGCCAGCGAGGGCGTAGGCCACCACGAGGGGAGGCGAGGCTAAATACGCCGCGCGGACGTCGGGATGCACCCTTGCCTCGAAGTTCCTATTCCCAGATAACACTGCGGCGGCCATTATGTCGTGCTCCTTTATCGCCTTTGCCACAGGCTCGGGCAAGGGGCCGGAGTTGCCTATACAGGTGGTACACCCAAAGGCCACGACGTGGAAGCCCAGCTCGTCTAAGTACTTCTGCAACCCGCTCCTCTCGAGGATCTCGGCGGCGGCCCGCGAGCCAGGCGCAAAGCTGGTTTTTACATACGGCGGAGGCCTTAGCCCAAGCTCCACAGCCCTCTTGGCGAGGAGGCCAGCCGCCACTAGGAGGTAGGGGTTGCTGGTGTTGGTACAGCTAGTGATCGCGGCTATTACCACGTCCCCATCTCCGAACAAGACCCTCTTCCCATCTATCTCTATCTCCACGGCCTTCCGTCCCCTCTTCTTCCTCTCCTGTAGAAACTCGGCGAAGCTCTTGGGAACCTCGGCCAGAGTCCTCCTCTGCCACGGAAGCGTTGGCCCTGCTACGTTGCGTTCCACGGCAGAGAGGTCGAGCTCCACCACTTGGCTATACTCCGCGCCCTCTACGCCGCCGAAGACGCCTTGCGCCCGGTAGTAGGCCTCCACTAACGCCACGTGCTCAGCCGGCCTGCCCGTGGCCTTGAGATACGAGAGGGTGTTCTCGTCCACTGGGAATAGGCCGGTGGTAGAGCCGTACTCGGGGGCCATGTTGGCGATGGTGGCCCTGTCGGGGACGGCCAACTTCTTTACTCCCTCGCCGAAGAATTCCACAAAGGCGTCAACTACGTCCACCTTGCGGAGGGCCTCGGTAATCGCTAGCACTATGTCAGTCGCAGTGACGCCGGGCCTAGGCTCGCCGTACATGTGGACGCCCACCACTCTCGGCACGCGGATCGTGATGGGCTCTCCCAGCATCGCGGCCTCCGCCTCTACGCCGCCCACGCCCCAGCCCACCACGCCGAGGCCGTTTATCATAGTCGTGTGGCTGTCCATCCCCACCAACGTCTCAAAGTAGGCCAAGTCCCCCTCCGTCATCACGACCTTGGCCAAGTACTCCAAATTCACCTGGTGTATAATCCCCGTGCCGGGGGGAAACACCCTAAAGTTCTTAAAAGCCTGCTGCGCCCACTTCAAAAAGCGGTAGCGCTCCCTATTCCTCTCGATCTCTAGCTCAATATTTCGCCTCAGAGCCTCTCTAGACCCCCAGAAGTCCACTTGCACCGAGTGGTCAATTACCAGATCCACTGGCACCTGCGGATTCACAATAGAGGGGTCTTTCCCCATCTTGGCCACAATATCCCGCATCGTGGCCAAGTCAACGACGGCGGGAACCCCCGTGTAGTCCTGCATAATTACGCGCGAGACCTTGATGGCCACCTCGCCCTCAGGCGCCTTGGGATTCCACCGGGCAAGTCTCTCCAAGTGCTCCCGGGTTATATCCCGCCCATCTAAGTTCCTCATTACGTTCTCTAACAATACTCTTATCGAGTAGGGCAGTCTAGCCACGTCGTACCCCTCTCTCTCAAGCGACTTAAGCGAGTAGATGCGGAAGCTCCTCCCTCCAACCTCTATCTTCTCTATAGACATCGTGAGTACAACTAACGTGATAAATAACTATTTTTCCGAGTTATGTCGAACAACGGCTTCGCGCACCTCCCTTGCAGTACCCACCAGCAGTATCGTAGAACTGTCCACCGAGTAGGCGGCGCCGCAGTAGGGGCACTGGTGAGTCTTCGCGCTTGCCCTGGCGGCGCTTGCCTTGCCGCAGCGCGGACAGACAGAGGCTATGTACTTCAACGCCTTCTCTCAAGCACCCTCTTTATAAGCCTAAACGCCTCTCCCACGCGGTATGTGAAACAGGGGTATTTCCCCACCTTGAGCAACACCCCGCCTCTGGCCTCTGGCTCACAGAAGGCGGAGGTGACAAAGAGCAAGCCTCTGTGTTTTACAACCGCGTAGCCCTCCCGCAGAGTTATTCTCCCAAACTGCTTAACCGAGGGGATTTGTAATGTTACATATTCCACGGGCTCGGCCACGGGGGCTATGGGCTCTACGCATACGTCCACGCGCTTGAAGTAGACGTCGAAGGCCACGTCGGGTGGGGCTGGGTGTGACACAGGGGCGCATATGGAGACATCGGCCAGCAGGTGTCCCCCTCGCCAGTTTATGAGTAGTAGGCCGAGGGAGGGCGGCTGGGGAAGCGGGCACAGCTTTGCGTCCCACCTCTCCTCAAGCCATTTAGCAAGCTGTGGAAACTCCTCGGCGATCCACCTCCGGAGCGTGGTGGGGGCCCCGAGGTCGATTCTATACTTGACCCTCCTCTGCACTAGCCCTTGCACATAGCTCTCCCTAGGCACGGCCTTGTTTGAATACTTATAAATAGCCCAATTCGTGGGCCTATGCCGATGTACTTTAGAGAGGAAGAGGAGTGGGAAGAGGAGGAAGAGCTCTGGGAGGAGTTCGAAGAGGAGTGGGAAGAGGAAGAGGAGTGGTAGAACTTTTTCAAAAATAGTCCCTTTTGACCCTTTACATTTTTATAGTATTATGTAAATGTTCTACAAGTGGGGCTTCTGCAGGTACAAGGCAGTAATCTAAGGGTTTTTGGGGGTTAAGCTTTTAAATTGGGGAATATGTGGGGCACATGGCGGGGGGCGTGGGGGGCAGAGTGGTAGTGGGGAGACACATATACGGCAACTTGTACGGGTGTGACCGAGAGGTGTTAAAAGACGAGGCGGCTCTTATAACAATTGTAAAAGAGGCTGTGCGTGTGGCAAACGCCATGTTGCTCTCAATAGGGTCCTACCGCTTTGGCCCCAGTGGAGGACTCACAGTATTCGCCGTAGTGGCCGAGAGTCACATATCAATCCACACTTGGCCAGAGCATGGATTTGCCACAGTAGATGTATATACGTGCGGCGACCACACCGACCCCAAGGCGGCCTTTGACTACATAGTATCTAAGCTAAAGCCGCACAGAGTAGAGGTGTACTTCGGCGACCGCTCGATGTACAGCGAGTAAATTTTTATATACATCTAAGTTTTTGAAAAATATGGTTACATATTTTAAACAGGCGTATATAGAAATTTCGACTTTTATCGCGAAGGCTCTTGAAAAGCTTAACTTGGAAGAAGTTGAAAAATTTGTAAAATCGCTAGAAGACGCGTACAAGACGAATAAGAAGATTCTTGTTGTCGGCGTCGGCAGAAGCGGCCTCGTAGGCCGCGCCTTCGCCATGAGGCTACGCCACCTGGGGGCCAGGTCCTACGTAATAGGCGAGACTATTACGCCGTCTGTAGAAGAGGGCGACTTAGTGGTCGCCATATCTGGTAGCGGAGCTACACAGATAATAGTAGCAGTGGCAGAGGCAGCCAAGAAGATGAAGGCAAAGGTTGTAGCTGTGACCTCCTACTACGACTCGCCGCTGGCACGCCTCGCCGACTTAGTCGTCTATGTGCCAGGTAGAACAAAGCTGGCCTCAATGGACGACTACTTCGCGAGACAAATCCTCGGAATCCACGAGCCGCTGTCCCCCCTCGGCACCCTCTTCGAAGACACCGCAATGGTCTTCCTCGACGCAGTCATAGCAGAGCTCATGAAGCGGCTAGGCAAAAACGAAAGCGAAATGGCAAAACGGCACGCCAACATAGAAATTCCCTAACCCTCCGCGGCACTCCACAAGCAGCGGAGACTGGCGCAGTTGCTCCGCGTGAAGCACTCATTGGCGCCGGCAGGCTGACCCACCACTGTCACAACGCAGTTGCAAATAGCCTTGGCAACTCGTGGAAGTATTTCCGCTAGAGGGCCCAGGGGCGTCAGCCGTGTCACCTGCGCTCATCGTCGCCACACACCTGCCTTCATCAGCACTTAGCTTGTAGCCACCAATTTATATACCGTTTGTAGTGGGCTTTGTGTACTACCTACACCCCAAGAAGGCCCTCGCCTCAACTACGACAGACGTGCGATACGTCAAAGCGCTTATGGCGAAGCTACTCGGCGGAGGGCCCGTGGTCTTCGGCAGAGGAGACGAGGAGGTGTTGGCATTGGCGGGCTTCTCCGAGGACGACTGGCCCGCGACGAACTTTCTCTCCCTATTGATCTACAAGTGGAAAAGGGGGCAGGTGGAGCTTCCTCCCACCGCGGCGGCCCCTGTGGTAAACGAAAAAGCCTTTATAGGTGGAGGGGGATGGGAGGCGTATTTCGACTTCTTAGAGCTTAAAAGCGCCGAAGCGAGAGAGGTCACGCAGTTCTACCACAAGGCCAGGCCGCGGGTAGTGGCCGTGTTCCTAGGCGGAAGAGAGTTCGAAGTCACCGCAACTACGGAGGCGGCGGCCAGCGCCCTAGCCGTGAAGAAGATCACGCCGCATCCACACACCCCCGAGGGCGCCGCCACGCTGAAGTACAGCCACGCCCTAGTAATAAGGATCCCACACACGCCAAGAGACTTCCACATCTACCTAAGACATGTGGCAAGCCTGCTGAGGCAAGCCGCGGCGCTGCCCCCAGTGACAAAGCCCACGGTTAAAGTGGCGGCAAAGGAAATATACCTACTACACGGGGGTAGGCAGGTGGACGACGGCGTGTTGCTCGACAACGAGGTGCACCACTTTATATGAAGGTATTTGTCGGCATCACCGGCGCCTCTGGAGTCATATATGGGATAAAAGTTCTAGAGCTCCTCCGCCGCGCAGACGTCGAGATTCATCTCTCAATCTCGCGCACCGCGGAGAGGGTCATAAGGCTTGAGACAGACTACGACGTGGGGTATGTAAAATCGCTGGCCCACTACGTCTGGGACGAGAACGACCTCACGGCGCCCCCCGCCTCGGGTAGCTTTGGAATAGACGCGGTGGCAATAGTCCCCTGCTCTACCAAGACTCTCGCCGCAGTGGCCCACGGAATAACACACAACTTGATCGTCAGAGCGGCCGAGGTGGGGCTCAAGGAGAGGAAGAGGGTAGTTCTCGTGGTAAGGGAGAGCCCCCTCTCCCTAGTCCACATTAAGAACATGGAATTGGCCACGCTGGCCGGGGCAGTGGTAATGCCAGCGGCGCCCGGCTTTTACACAAGGCCCAAGAACTTGGACGAACTAGTGACAACCTTCGCCGGCAGAGTATTAGACGCACTAGGCATAAGACACGACTTTACTCCTAGGTGGAGAGGCGCCAACCCCCCATGACGCTTTTCAACAAATCTGCTACGTGGGGAGCCTCCCGTTCCAAGATCTCTATGGCGCGGTAAATGTCGTCGTCGGGATGTATGCCATAGCGGAGAAGCGAAAAGGCAGAGACGCCCAAGAGCTCTCTCACAGTAGTCACAGACAACACAATACCTTATTATAAAACGCATACGGTATAGGCGCCTTTACATAATGGAAAGCCCCGCCCTTTAGGGCGGGGAGGAGGCCAGATAATGAAAACTCCACGGGAATAATCGTTAAAGCTCCTCATCCAAACTATTGAGAGAGTTTCTAACTGCAGAGCTCGAACCCTAAGCCCTGGACGGCGTAGCGGGCGGGGGTCGTTCCCAGGGCAAGGGGCTAGGGGTGTAGGGCTAGGGTGTGGACTAGTGGGACAATCGCTGGCACGAGGAACGTCAAGACTACGCCGTTGGCGAAGGCGTATAGAGAAAAGGAGGGGCCGTAGAGGGCTACGTAGAGGGGGAGCGTGTTGTCCATGGTAGTTGCGCCGCCGGCTGCCAGTACGCCGACCCGGCTGAACCTCCTGGCGAGTAGGGGCCCCAGGAGGAAGGTGAGTTGCTCCCTCAAGAAGTTTACAAGGAGGCCGTAGGCCCCGCCGACCTCATCTCCGGCACTCGCCAAGTAGGGGCCAGTGAAGGAGTACCACCCTAGCCCAAATGCCACTGCTGGTGTAATGCCGAGCGTGAGGGTGAAGAGAGGCGCCACTGCCGCAGCCCCCGCCAGCGCCACGGCGGGCGCCAGGAGGGCCCTCTTCTCCCACTTAAGCCCAACCCCGGCCATGTCAATTCCAGCTACGAGGAGGAGGAAGATCAGGAGGGGGTCTATCAAAGCGGCGTAGTTGGCCTTGTAAAAGCCGCCGACAACTAGCCCTGCCACGAGCGACGTGGCCACGTAGATGGAGATAGAGGGTCGCCCCACTGAGCCCCCGGCGCTGCCTCTATCCACAAGCGAGCCCAAGACTGCGGTGACTACCACAAGGGCCAGGGCGTAGAGGAGGGACACGACGAGGAACGTGGCGAGATTTCCCAAGACAACGCCCGCCGCATTTGCAGAAACGAAAAACACCAAAGCCACTACAACGACTGTGAAGAGGAGTTGAGGAGGCCTCTTCTTAATTATAACGCCGATGAGATACCCAAACGCTATTGGCGCTACGTATTTCACTACCTCAAACACGTGGCAGAAATTGCAGGGGGTAAAAATGCCTATTCCACCTCAGCGAGGCGAGCTGGCCCACGCCTTCCCTCGACTCCGGCCCCTATAGTTGCTTAAAAATACAAATAAAGACGTGGTGAGAGAGAGGGGGAGTTCACTGAAAGTATTAAAAGAGCGAAAGATACGCTTTCTAAATCTGGGAAGTCTAAAGTATTACGAGGGTTCTGAAAGTGAGCTGAAAATACTCCTAAGCGTGACGAGGGCCAAGTGCCACCTCTGCGGCGGGAGGGTAGAAGAGGTGGGATACGCCAGAGTTGGCAACGGCATAGAGCTCGTGCTGTGCAGAAAATGTTTAAGAGACTACATAGAGTATGTGCTTGGTGAGGGCGGCTGTCGCTGCTGACAAGTGACGAATACGTGGAGCCGACTAGGCCACCTCAGCCACCCTCTTGAATACTTCCACGAACCTCTGACTCAAGTCTACGACCTCGTGCCTGCCCACTACGTTGGACACCACAAGGACACAGCCAGTCTTAAACCCCTTGGCCCAGCCGAGGGCCATGGCTACGGCGCACTCCATCTCCACCGCCATGGCGCCTCTGTGTCTCCAATACTCGGCGAAGTTGGGATCCTCGGCGTAGAAGGCGTCACTCGAGACCACGTACCCCACTGGCGCATTGAGGGCCTTCGCGAGCCTCAGAGTGAGCTCGGGGTCGGCTGCCAGGGGCGGCAGTGCGCCGGGGAAATACGCGCCGAGGACGCCGCCGGGGTACGCCGAAGCCGCCGCGGCCACCAACACGGCGCCCACGGGCAGGTCACCAAAGGACCCAGCGGTGCCGATTCTCACAAAGCGCTCCATACCCAACATCTTTAGCTCCTCTAGGACGATGGCCGCCGAGGGGGCGCCAACGCCGTGTACGGCTACTGTGACACGCCTTCCGCCAACCCAGCCAGTGTAGACGGGAAACCTGTTTCTATTCACAAGCTGGGCCTCCTCCATCAGCGAGGCAAAGAGCTCAGCCCTCCCTGGATCCCCCACGCCGATGACGAGGGGCGCAATATCCCCTTCCTTTGCCCAAATGTGGTAAGGCATGAGTTATAAATAGCCCGTGTTCAAAAGTGTGACGGAAAACGTGGGCTTGCATTTCTCCAACTGGACTAAGGCGGTCGTGTGCTGGACGTCTAGTGGGGCCCTGAAATGAGGCGAATGGGCTAACAGTCACAGCGACCGCAGTCTAAGACGCATTTCTACGAGGCCAGGTGTTAAGGGGCGAGGCTCTGCCCAGCCTCGCGCCAGCCACCCCTCTCCCTCTCCGCGAACACGAGATCGTTGCCATGTCCTCTCTCGCGGCCAGCATAGGGCTCCTTCAGGTCTGAGGCAATTAATGGGTTTACGCCTTCTAGCAAGGCTTGCCGTAGCTGAATGTCCAGAGGTTTCCTGGCTTGGCCATTGTTGGGCGGCTAGTTGGGGCGTCGTTGTTGCAAACTTGCGCAGACGCCAAGGGCGGCTGGGGACGTCGTACCCCGCTCAGTAGAAAATGGGAGTTTGCGCAAGGCCTCTCGGCCCAATGAAATATAAAGAGCTCGTATATCTACGCCATGGAGTTGGAAACTTTGACTAAGGCGCTGGGCGTGTCTGGGTTTGAGGATGAGGTTAGGCGCGTTATAACTGGCGTAGTTAAGGAGGCGGAGGTGGACGAGTTTGGCAACGTGGTGGCTAAGGGGCGTTCTAAGGTGGCGTTTGTGGCTCACATGGACGAGGTGGGGCTCCTCGTCACGTCTGTCGAAGAGGATGGTAGGCTGAAGTTTAGAAAGGTGGGGGGCGTTGACGACAGAATTCTCCCAGGCACCGCCGTCGTCTTATACAACGAGTCCACGCGCGTCGAGGGGGTCATAGGCGTGGCGCCGCCCCACTTTCAGCAACAGCAACAGCAGGTGACGTGGCAAGACCTCTACATCGACGTGGGGGCCTCCAGTAGGCAAGAGGTGGAGGCCATGGGGATAGGCCCCATGACACCTGCCGCGTTTGCCAGGAGGTATGCTGAGGTGGGGCGCTACGTGTCTGCCACAGCACTCGACGACAGAGCTGGCTGCTGGGTTCTGCTGGAGGCGTATAGAAAGGGCGTAGAGGCTACTTACGTGTGGACTGTGCAAGAGGAGGTGGGGCTGTTGGGGGCCCGCGCTCTCTCTAGGAGCTTGGAGGGGCGGGCGGTAATAGTAGTAGACACCATGGCATGTTGCCACCCCAATTGGACAGGGAGCGTGAAGCCAGGGCAGGGGCCAGTCCTCCGCCTTTTCGACAGCTACGGCGCGTATAACAACAAGCTGGCTAAGAGGGTTCTCGAGGTGGCCAAGAGGAGGGGGATACCGATTCAGGTGGGCTCAGGCGGCGGGGGCACCGACGCCGCGGCCTTTTTCATGGCCGGCGTGCCGGCTGTGGCAATTGGGATATTGACCAAGTACTCCCACTCGCCTGTGGAGATGGCCCACAGGGACGACTTGAAATACGCAGTGGAGCTCATTGCGGCGCTTGCCGAGGAACTGTTTTAAAACAGAATTCTTTTTCGGCTTATGAGGAGGCTGTTAATAGCCCTGCTCGTCCTCCTAACGGTGGCCTACCTGGGGATAAACGCGGTGGGTCTCCCGCCGCTCCTCGTGGCAGAGAACTTGGCGCTGGCGGCGGCCTACGCCGCGCTGGCCTTGGCCTTGGCGAGGCGGTGGAGCCGGACGTCGCTCATCATATTGCTGTTTCTCCTCGCCTTTAATGCCGGCAGAGTGTCTAGAAGCGTGTGGTCGCCCACCACCGGCTGGGCGCCTCTTGCCCTTGAACATGTCCCCCTCTTGGCATACCTCCTCATCTTGTCAATACTCACGGCGGTGGCTTTGGCGAGACAGTAGGCCCATTCTGCGCTTGGGCGCCGCAAATGGGGCTAAACATCGGCATAACGCTTCACCAGCTACATTTTAATAGGGGGACTCAGGCGGGGGCATGAGGTTACCAATTCTTATCATAAACTTTAAGGCGTATCGCGAGGCGGCTGGGAAGAGGGCTGTGGAGCTTGCCAAGGCCGCGGAGAAGGTGGCTAAGGAACTTGGCGTCAGTATAGCGGTAGCGCCCAACCACCTCGAGCTGGCCCTTGTAGCGGCGTCGGTAGACATCCCCGTGTATGCCCAGGGAGTCGACGTAGAGAAGGCTGGGGCCTACACAGCGCATGTGGCTCTTGAGAACTTGAGGGAGGCGGGGGCGGTGGGGGTTATCTTGAACCACAGCGAGGCACCCCTCAAGCTCAACGATTTGGCTAAGTACGTGGAGGGCGGAAAGGCGATGGGCTTAGACGTCGTTGTCTGTGCGCCAGACCCTCTGACCTCGCTGGCGGCCGCGGCGTTGGGGCCTCACGCCGTCGCCGTAGAGCCGCCGGAGCTCATTGGCACAGGCCGCGCCGTGTCTAAGTACAAGCCAGAGACTGTGGTAAAGACGGTTGAGCTCGTCTCTGCCCACTTCCCCAATGTGGCCGTGATAACTGGCGCGGGGATTGAAAGTGGAGAAGACGTGGAGGCCGCGCTCAGGCTTGGGACAAGGGGGGTCCTTCTCGCAAGCGCCGCGGTCAAGGCTAAAGACCCCTATCAGAAGATTATGGAGCTGGCAAAGCCCTTGGTCGCGGCAGGGCCGCCTTAGGTGTCTGCCGCTCATCCGCCCCCATCCGGGGTGCGTATTTATGCGCTTATGTTTATAAGTTTTTCACATATTCGGCCCACAGCTCTAGTTCTCCTACGTCGACCCTCGTCCTTCTCCCAGCCTCGTCTTCTACGTACGCCTCCGCGATTTTGACAACGTCGCCGCTGACTACCCCTCTTATGATAATGCGCCTCCTCTCAGCGCCGAGCTCCGGGTTTGAGGCCGCCTCGGCTATGGATGGCGTTGTAAATACGATTTCAACCTCTTTCCCCACACGCCGCACTTCATACTGCTCGCCTAATTTGTCTAGCTTTTCCAGGGGGATGTAAATGTTTTTCACCTAGTTGGCTAAACTACGTATATATATGTGTTTTCCATAGTGGTCATGCTACCGCCTGCAGTACTAAGACAGCTGTATGTGCAAGGCAGTCTGACGAATACCCCGGAGGGGGCAACTTTTAAGCTGAAGAACTCGCTGGCCCCGGCGACGGTTGTTGGGCTCGAAGTGTCAGTGGACGGGCAAAAGGTGCCCAGCGAGAAGATCTACGTAATAGCCGGAGGACAGAAGAGGGGAGTTGGCGAGCTGGCTTCAAGCGGGCAGAGATTCGCCGTAAGAGACGAAGTAACCATTCTACTAGCGGGAGTGACTCTCGCCCCAGGCGCCCATCGTATTGACATAAGGGCTAAGACTAAGGAGTGGGGCGATTTGGCGTTCGACATCACTGACACGGTGAGATAGACCTAAACTTTTCCACAAACCTCTCCAACGCGTTTTTTAGTTCGCTCAATTCGTTCGACAGTTCCGGCGCCGCTTGTGCTAGAAGCAGTGCCCCAGCTATGGTCCTAATGCCCGCGGAGGCCACTCTCACGCCGCCCCATTCGACAGCCACGCTACCGATCGCCATCACCTTCCCCTTATTCTCCGCCGCCACGACCGCGTCTTCAAACGGGTAGGCCACATAAGTCAGAGTGAGAGCGTGGCCGCTGTACGGCATGTAGACTTTTTTGACGTGTTTTCTCACGGAGAAGGGGCCCATCCTGTCCGCCAGGCGACCCCATCTACCGTTGGCCGCGTCTATAAAGGACACGTGGTTCCTAAGCCACGTAAACACGTCCCCCCTCTCCCCTGGCGCATAGTCGAGGGAGAGTACTCTACCTATCTCTGCGCCGAGGTAGTCGTACAGCTCTAGGTAGGGCCTAATTAGGGGCTCCAACGCCTCTGGAGAATCTATGACCCTCTCGTCAAAGCCCCCCGCTGTGCGGCCCACGGCCACTGCGCCATTCTCTCTAATTATGATAGTGGCTTCTTGAAACTCTCCCCACGGCACGCATAGGGGCACAATCAGTTCCACAGCCCAATGAGAAAAAATATTTATAAACTAGGCATAGCGAGGGGGACGTGCCGACGTTTAAGCTGGTGCTATCAGACCCACTCTCGGGCAAGGCTAGGCAGTTCGAGATAAAAGATCCCTTGGCACAGCGATTTGTGGGTCTTAGAATAGGCGAGGAGATAGACGGCACCGTGTTGAAAGAGCTGATAGAGCTTCCAAAGGGCGTCAAAATAAGGATAACTGGCGGAAGCGGCGTCGAAGGCGCGCCAATGCACCCAGGCGTCCCAGGCCCCGTCAAGAGGTACATCCTGGCCGACGGGCCCCCGGGCTATAGGCCGCGGAAGAGGGGTATGAGAAAGAAGAAGCTGGTGAGAGGCGACACAATAACCGACTCAATTGTGCAAATAAACGCAGTCTTAGTCTATCCAGAGGGCTACAGCGGACCTCCGGCAATACCTCTTGGAGCTAAGGAGTTGGAAAAACTGAAGGGCGGAAAAACAGAGGAGGCGGCCGCCTCCCAGTAGCTATTTTACAATTGACTTGGCTATAACCAAGGTAGTAGTGCTCTTAATCTTTGGCATCCTCCTAATCTTCTCGCTGATGAGCTTCCTCAAATTCTCGGCCGTATCTGCGGAGATCCTAACGACGACATCGTAGGGGCCGTACACTATCATAGCCTCCTTCACCTCGGGCAACTTTATCAACGCCTCCATAACCTCGTCCTCTGCGCCAATCTCAGTGTTTATGAACACAAACGCCTCGACCATGGTACTTACAAATACCCAATTTAAATGCTTTTTATTCCCAGGTACAGCTCCGCCAAATCTGCCCTAGCCAGTAGCCCAGAGGGCGGCCCCTCATAGGCCACTTTGCCCGACACCAGCAGGTAGCAGCTGTGCGCAATTTCAAGGGCCTTCTTCGCATTTTGCTCAGCGAGCACCACTGTGTAGCCCATTTCCGCCAACTTTTTCACAAGGTTCAACACCTCCTCGGCGAATTTGGGGGAGAGCTGGGCCGTGGGTTCGTCGAACATGAAGTACTTGGCGCCTCTAATCAGCGCCATTGCAACCGCCACCATCTGCCTCCATCCGCCGCTGAGCTCCAGCGCCCTCCTATGCAACAAACCCCCAATCGGCACCACCTCGAGGATTTCCCTAAGCCTCTCCTTATACTCCCTGCTGTCAAGGTGGTAGGCTGCCATGCGCAGATTCTCCTCCACTGTGAGGTTTTGAAAGACGTTTTTAACCTGGGGTAGGTAGGCCAGCCCCAGCCTCGCCCTCTCGTGCGGCGCTATGCGCGTGGCGTCAACCCCGCCTATTTCCACAACTCCCCGGAAAATCTTAGCAATGCCCGCTATCGCCTTCAGTAGAGTGGATTTGCCGCTGCCATTGGGCCCCACCACCGCGGTTATGGCCCCCTGCTCCGCCTTAAAATTGACGTCGAATAAAACCTGCAATTTGCCATACCCCGCGTCTAGCCCCTTCGTTGCTATCATTGGCCTAGGTAGACCTCTGCCACTAGGGGGTGTCTAAACACCTCGCTGGGGGCGCCCTCCACTACGACCTTCCCCTCATGCATAAAATAGGCGTAGTCCACGTAGTCGAGAGCTATGTCGAGTCTGTGCTCCACGGCCATGACTCCCACGCCCCTCTGCGCCACGGCTCTCAACGCGGCAAATAACTCCCGGGCCAGGGCGGGGTTAAGGCCTGCCCCCGGCTCGTCGAGGAGTATCACCTCTGCCTCTGCCACAAGGGCCCTTGCCAGCTCTAGCAATTTGAGCTGACCGCCGCTAAGCTCTCCAGCAGGCCTATCCCACATGTGAGCCAAATTCACGAGCTTTAACGCCTCATACGCCTTGTCGGCAAGCTTCCTCTCGGCCTCCCTCCAGCCCCACCACTTGGGCGTCTCGCGCTGCAGCACTCCCATGATTACATTATCCAACACAGACAGCCTCTGCGCAACCCTCGGCGTCTGAAACGTGCGGACTATGCCGAGCCTTCTTCTCTCAAACGGCGCCGTGTGGGAGATGTCGCGCCCCTTGTAGAATATGCGCCCCCCGTCCTGCCTCAAGACCCCCGTGATGACATTTATCAGAGTAGTTTTGCCAGAGCCGTTGGGCCCCGCCACCAGCGTAAAAAAGCCCGCCCTCACCTCCACGGTGGCTCCATCTAAGGCCCTCAACCCGCCAAAGCTCTTGACGATGCGCTCAGCTTTTAACAATGGCCCAGATTTCATAGTCGCCGCTCTCTCTATCCCCAGCCTCGTTCAGCTTAGTATAGCCAGACGCGCCGAAGTACTTAGCCGCCACCTGCGGAAACACTTGCCACACCCTCTCGCTGTCGGCTGAGCCCGCTTGAAGTATTGAATATGTTATTAGCCACACGGCGTCGTAGGCGTTGTACGCATATGAGTCAGGCTCTCTCTTGTACTCGCTTAATATGTAGTTGCGCACCCGGTCGTAGTATACGCTCCGCGCTGGGGCAAACTTGGGGCTCACAAAGCCGCCTACCTTGACCGCGAACTCCGCCGCCGCTGGGACAAGGAGCTCGGAGAGCCCCGTACTTCCATCGGCCCCATACCACCTAACCTGTGCAAGCTCTGGGTAGTTCTTCGCAGTTATAAAAATGGTCTGCAGCTCGGCGAATCCAAACGCCGCGACGGCCACCTTGTCTGCCCCATATTTTGCAACAACGTCTTTGACCTTCTGGGCCAACACGCTGACCTCAGTGGAGAACTCGCCCTTCTGCGGGTCATAAGACGAAGCCCTAATGACCTCAAAGCCCCGGGACTTCGCCATGTCTTCGAGACCCTTCACCAGCCCATTGCCCCAGTCGTCGTTCCTCCAAATTACCACAACAGCCTTAATACCGTCGTCTTGAAGCACCTTGGAAATAGCCTTAACCTGCTTCGTGTCGTCTGGCGGGAGCCTAAAGACGTAGTCGCCAGGTATAGCCAAGGCCGGGGCAGTGGAGGAGACAGAGATGACGAGGAGCTTGTTCTCATCCGCATACGACTTCATGGCGCGGACCTCGCCCGACGTTCTAACTATGTAGAATTTTATGCCGCGGCTGTGAAGAGCCTTCATTTGATCAAGGGCCTTTGTGGGATCCGCAGCCGTGTCGGCGACCACGACTCTCACCCTAAACGTGGCATTTATCTTAGTCAAGTACGCGTTCACATCCTGCTCCGCCAGTCTAGCCGCGGCGGCGGCCAACTCGCCCAGAGAGGCAAGTCTCCCGCTGAGCGGTTGCAAGACGCCTATCTCAACCACGGTCTGCGCCTGGGTGGGTTGCACATTTACGATGACCGGAGTGAGGTAGCCTTGTGGAGGAGTCTGCGGCGGAGGAGTCCCCCTCGCCACCTTATCCTCCGCTGAGATGTACATGCCGACTAGTTGCCACTTGTACTGAGACGTGGCCGGCGAGGTAGGCGTGGGAGATGGCGTGCTAGTGGGCGTAGGCTGGGTTGTGGTTGTTTTTGGCGTCTGCGTAGGGGGTTGCGGAGGGGCTTGTAAAGCTAAAAAGTACGCCAAACCCGCTAATATGAGTATTGCAACAACTATCCCTATTATAATTCCCCTGTTCATTTCCCCTATAAAACTTTCTATTTTTAAGTTTTGTCTGAGGGGAATGTTTATATGTACGGGTTTCACGGCGTCAATGCGCAAGACTGTTGCCCTAGTCTTCGCCGCGTGGGCGGGGCTTTCTGCCTTTTTCTGGCCAAGAGAGGCAGCTGACGCAGTTTTATACTCCTCAATTCTAGCCCTTGCGGCTCTTGGGCTAACTCTGGCATATCAAACCACGAAGGTGCCCAACTTCGCCCATGGCGCTTTGATAAACGTCGGCGTCGTATCGGCGCTGACTGTGGCCCAAGCGTTTGGCAAGCCGACTTACTACGCCCTCTTGATTGGCGTGCCGCTTGCCGTAGTCTCAGCCCTGGCGCTCTACCTAGTCCTCCTCCCCCTCTACAAGAGAGGGACGCAAGCAGAGGTGATGATGATGGCAACCATGGCCTTCAACATAATCTACATAGGCCTTCTAAACGCGTACGCCGACTGGGCGGGCAGGTCCATGGGGATATTTATGAGAGGCATAACTCTGAGGCCCTACGACGTGACCATCGCCTCTGTACCCGGCGCCTACATAATCGCGCCGGCGACCACTGCGCTGTTTGCCCTACTCCTGTACCTGTTTCTAAAAACCAAGGTTGGAACCGCGCTGAGAGCTGCAGTAGAGAACGAGGACTTGGCCAGGACGCTGGGGATAAACGTGGAGAGAGCCTATGCCATCGCGTGGGCCATCGCCGGCACCGCCGCGGGAGTGGCCGGAGTATATCTTCCGCTATACATAGAGGCCACCCCCGACGTGGGGTGGCTCATGCTTGCGAGCTTCTTCGCAGCAAGCATAGCGGGGGGCCTTGGGAGCATTTACGGCGCGTTGGCCGGCGGCTTCCTAATGGGATTCGTCGAGACTTTGGCCACGCTACAGTTCGCCACGCTTCTTAACTGGGCCTTCGGCATACCGCAGTACCAGATCACTGCGTACCGCCCCCTGGTGCCCCTCCTAGCAATAGCGACCGTCCTATTGATATCGCCTAGGGGACTCCTAGGGAAATGAGGCAAGTCGTAGGTCTCGTCGTATATCTCCTCGGAGCGGCCTTGGTGGCAGCCACGGGAAGGAATTGGCAGAGCTACCTCTTGACGACAGCCGTGGACCTGGCCATATACCTGGCCATAACCCTCACGGTGAACTTGGAAGCGGGCATCGCGGGAATTCCAAACTTCGGCAGAGTGCTCACAGTTGCCCTTGGGGCCTACGTGGCAGGCGGAGTTGTGGGCCGACTCGCAGTGCTTATTACTGGGCAGAGCTTGGACTACGTGGCGGACAACCCCGCGGCAGTCTCCGCCCTCTCCCGCCTGCTTAGCCCAGGCCAAGCCGCAGGCCTTTTGGCCATCGCCTTTCTCTTGGCCGCCGCGTTGGGAGCCGCGGTGGGGTACCTCACCTCTCTGCCGGCGAGGAGGCCGTCGGCGGACTACCTTGCCATAACTCTCTTGGCCTTCGGCGACGTGGCCTACTACGTGGGGCTGAACTATGAACCTCTCGTTGGCGGCACTCTAGGTGTGGCGGCGCCTCCCCTCTATGAGAAGCTCTTCGGAGGCGGCGCGGCCAGGGCCGTCGGCGCAGCCGCAATCTCCCTCGCCATGGCGATGTTGATATATGCGCTTGTGGAGAAGATTGGGAACTCACCATTTGGGAGGGCTTTGAGAGTACACAGAGAGGACCCCGAGCTGTTGTCAGTTCTGGGAAGAGACCCGGCGGAGCTGAGGGGCTGGACAATGGCCGTGGGCGGGGCCCTCTCCGCCGTGGCCGGAGTCTTGTATGCGTACTACGTCGGTGCGGTCCACCCCAGAGGGTTTGAGAGAGTCACCTTCACCTTTTACCCATGGCTAATCATGATACTGGGAGGCATGGGCAACAACCTAGGCGTGGCAAACGGCGTCCTCATATTTGTCACCATATACCGCCTCCTCGACGTATATAAGTACGAGATAGGCGCCGTCGTGGGCTTCGATCCCGTGTGGCTTGGCTACATGCTCTTCGGCGCTCTGGCCCTCGCCATAATAATTGCCGCGCCCAGAGGCATTGTCCCAGAGGAGGCCAAGCCTCTAACAAAACCCTCAGTGCAACACGGCAGTGGAGCTATTTCAGGTAGTAAAGGCGACGCCGGGGGTTAAGAGGACCCACTAGAACGTCAATTATGGACAAAAAGGCTGTGTGGATAGGCGGAGACGCGCCCTCCGGCGTCAAATGTACACGAGGTAGAACGTCAGGGGGGCAGGGCTTACATAAGACTTGAAAACAGGGCCGTAGGCCCTAGTAGCCTCGTGGCGGCTCGCTATATATACAGGGCACTGAAAAGCGCGGTGTTGATGACCACGGGGCAAGGCGAAGGTGGTCGTGGGGACCTTTGCCGCTTATGATCAGCTCGTCCCATCCTCTTCACAGCTCGGATAGCAGCCGCTTCACATCACGGCCACAACCTTTTATAGATATTTTTGTCTTTTGTTCCATGGAGCTAAAGCCGCACCATTACGCGGTCCTTGCAGTGTTGTCACGCGGCGCTAAGACGGCTGAAGAAGTTGCCGCAGAGCTCGACATAGAGCCGCACGACGCCGAGGCTCTGCTGGGCACCCTAATGGCGTATGGACTAGTGGAGAGGAAGGAGAGAGGCCTCTTCTTCAAGAAGGAGGTCTATGCCCTCACGGAGAGGGGGTGGGAAGTCTTTGCGCAGTGGAAGCGGGACGTAGAGCAGAAAATTGAGAAGGCAGCGGAGTTGAGGCGCGCCGGGAGAGAGGAGGAGGCGGAGGCCCTCCTAGGCCCAGTGGTCTCCGTGCTCCCCGTTCTGCTGGCGCTTGGGCTTATAGACCTGGCTCTGTGGCAGTTGGCGATGGGCGAGGCAGAGGAGACAATCGACTTCGACGCAGGAGAAGACTGGGCGTTGTAGTGAGCGCCAGGATTTTAGCCGCCGCTGCGCTGTGGTCTACAATAGGCGTAGCGTCTGTGTGGGGGAGAGACTACATCTGGCTGGCGTTTTTTCGGTCCATCGTGGCCGCGGCTGCTGCGGCCGCATTGAGAGCCCCGGCGAATAGGGCGGGCTTAGTGCCCGGCCTCCTCCTCGGAGGTCTCTTTTCAGCGTATCCTGCGGCGGCCTTGTTCGCCGGCGTGGGGCCCGCGGCGTATCTCTTGTACACGGCTCCTCTTTGGACTACTACGGCCTTGGCGCTGTGGGGCGAGAGGCCAAGCAGGGCCGACCTCGCCGGTGTCGCCCTTGTTGTAGCCGCCGTTGCTGTCGTGCTACTCGCCTCTCTACACGGGGAGATTTCGCCCATAGGCGTCGCCGCAGGCCTCGCCTCGGGGGCCTTCTACGGGCTGTACATTGCAACCGCCAGGAGGCTCGCCAAGGCAGGGCGCGAGAAAGCGGCGTCTCTAGGCGCTATGATATATACGCCATTAGTCACGGCGCCCCTTGCCCTGGCATACTTCGCGACTTTCCACAAGTCGCCCACCCCAACTGCCGTGGCCGCTGGTCTCTACATGGGCATATTTACAACCCTCGTCCCCTACATCCTCTTCGCCTCAGCCGTGGGGAGAGTCGGCGGGGCCAGGGCCTCTGTGATTGCCTCTGTTGAGCCAGTGTTAGCCGCTGTCTGGGGCGCCTTGCTCTTCGGCCAAATCCCAGGTGTCTACACGCTGGTCGCATACGGCCTTATTACCGCGGCGACGTTGCTGGCGTTAAGCAATAAATAGTCGCGGCTTCTCTCGCCCATGATTAAGCTTGCGCATTCCCCCGACGCAGATGATGCCTATATGTTCTACGGCATTGCCGCTGGCGCCGTGAAGCTCCCGGCGCCGTACGTGGAATTTCTCGCCGATATAGAGACGTTAAACAAGCTGGCCATGGAGGAGCTATTGGACGTGACCGCCGTGAGCGTCCACGCGCTGGCCTACATATGTGGCCGGTACTACGTGATGAGAGTTGGGGCTTCCATGGGAGACGGCTACGGCCCAGTGGTCGTTGCCAGAGAGACAGGCGAGCTACGGTGGGTCGCCGTGCCAGGCCGCTACACGACGGCGGCGCTTCTGCTCAAGCTCGCCATGCCTAAGGTCAAGACGGTGGAGGTGCCATTCGACAAAGTCCTTGACGCGGTGGCGGCGGGGGTTGTCGACGGCGGCGTAGTCATCCACGAGGGACAGATCACCTACGGTAGGTGGGGCCTCCGCAAGGTTGTAGACCTGGGGGAGTGGTGGCGGCACGAGACGGGCCTCCCCACGCCGCTGGGCGTGGACGTGGTGCGCAAGGCCCTCGGCAGAGAGATGGCGGCCACCATCGCCAAGGCGCTGGCCGACTCCATAAGATACGCCGACGAGCACAGAGAGGAGGCGCTGAGGTATGCACAGCGCTTCGCCAGGGGGCTTACCCTGGAGGACACGGCCAAATTTGTCGACATGTATGTAAACGCCTACACGCGGGACATGGGCGCGGTGGGGGAGAAAGCCATTAGAGAACTTCTCCAGAGGGCCGCCGAGGCGGGACACGCACCACCTTGCGAAGTGGAGTACATCTAAATTTATTACGGGGTTGTATTAGCCGTGCTCTTTGAGCTCGCCAAGAGGGAGACCGAGTTGGCCAAGGCGGCGCGACATAGGAGGCTATTTGTGCTTGTTGGCACAGACGACAGGGCCTTGGCGGAGGCGGCAGCGGAGGTGTTGAGGGGGTGGGAGGCGGCTGGGGGCGGGGGGGAGGGGCTGTACATGTTCCAGCCCGAGTTCGCGGATGCGAATAAGCGGATGAATTACTTTAGGGACGCAGTGGAGGGCTCTCGGCTGGAGGTGGACTTCAGGCCTTACAAGGACACCCCCCGGATACTGGGCACTACGTACGACTTCGCCGTGCTAGACCTTGTAAACGACCTCAAGCCTAACGACGTTGGGCGGCTTGGCGGAGTAGTGCGGGGCGGCGGCTTTTATGTCTTTCTAATGATGCCTCTAGACGCTTGGAAGCGCTATGTGACAAAGTTCCAAGCCACTCTCCTCGTGCCGCAGTTTACTCCCAACGACATTAGGCATAGGCTGAAGGAGCGGGTGTGGCGCAGCTTCTACAGCCACAAAGGCGTCGTAATCTACGACGTCGACAAAAGGGCCCTGCTGAAGTCCTCTGGCATAGAGGAGGCACAGGCGTATGAGCCCAAGCGGCCTGAGCCCCCCGATAAGGCGGTTCTGCCGCTCAAGGTCTACCGCCTAGCCGCAACGCAAGACCAAGTGGAGGTGCTCAAGCTCTTCGAGGTGTTTTACAACAAGCCTAAGAAGAAGCAGGCGTTGGTCATCATAGCGGATAGGGGGAGGGGGAAGAGCGCCGCGGTGGGGCTGGGCCTCGCCGGGATTGGGCACAAGCTTAGGAAGGCGAAGGCCCGGGTGCAGATCGTGGTGTCGGCCATGGAGTACTCCAACTTAGAGACTCTCCTGGAGTTTGTAATTAAGGGCCTCGAGGCGCTTGGCTACAAGCCCGGGGTGGAGAGGGAGGGGGGCGAGATTAGGGCGATTAAGGCCCGGGGCATTTTCGTAGACGTGGTCACGCCCTACATGTTGCTCAAGAGGGAGAACGCGGACATAGTCGCAGTGGACGAGGCCGCGGCAGTGCCGCTCCCCGTGTTATACGCGGTGCATAAGAAGTTCGACAGACTGGTGTTCGCCACTACGATTCACGGCTACGAGGGGGCAGGGCGGGGCTTCTCAATCCGGTTCCTCAAATACCTCAGGGAGTCCAAGGACACAGACGTGCACATATTCGAGATGGAGGAGCCCATCCGCTACGGCAGAGGCGACCCCGTGGAGGAGTGGCTTTTCGACGCCTTCCTCCTAAACGCCGAGCCTGCCAAGATAGAGCCCGCCGACGTGGAGGCTGCTAAGGCGGGCAACGTGGTGTATCTCAAGGAGGAGGACGTGATGAGAGACGAGGAGACTTTTAGACAGTTCTTCGGAATCTACGTCCAAGCCCACTATCGGAACGAGCCAGACGACTTGGGCATGTTGCTA
Source organism: Pyrobaculum calidifontis JCM 11548 (assembly GCF_000015805.1). Classification (NCBI taxonomy): domain Archaea; kingdom Thermoproteati; phylum Thermoproteota; class Thermoprotei; order Thermoproteales; family Thermoproteaceae; genus Pyrobaculum; species Pyrobaculum calidifontis. The sequence goes on from NC_009073.1 coordinate 791,521, forward strand.
GACGCCCCCCACCACACGGCCAGGGCTCTGGCGCTTCCCAACGGAAAAGTAGTAGTCTCAGTGGAACTTGCCTTCGAAGGCGCGCTGGACGACGCGTCTATAGACCAGGCGCTTAGGGGGCTGAAGCTACCCGGCAACATAATACCGGACAGGTTCCTAAAGTACTGGCGGTTGCCAGAGTTCGCGAAGTTGAAGGGGTGGCGCATAGTCAGAATAGCCACACACCCAGAGCTCCAGGACATGGGACTGGGCACTCTTATGCTCAAGAAGCTGGAGGAAGAGGCTAGGGCATTGGGGATGGACTGGCTCGGCGTGGGGTTCGGCGTATACGACCGCCTCTTGAAGTTCTGGATTAGGAATGGGTACATCCCAATACACCTCTCGCCGGAGCGGAACCCCACCTCAGGGGAGTACAGTGTATTGTTGGTAAAGCCGCTTAACGAGAAAGCAGAGGCCTTTGTGAAATACGCCAACGTTGAGTTCAGGAGGAGGCTCATCCACTCCCTCATGGGCCCATACAACGACATGTCCCCCTCCGAGGTCCAGCTACTCCTCGAGGACTGGGGGTGGGACATAGACGGCGCAATAGCCCTCTCGAAAAACCAGTTGGACCGACTTGTGGCATACGCATATGGGCCAATGACCTATGAAAATGTGACAGACGCCATCTACACGCTAGTGGCCCAGTACTTCTACAGCTCGCGCCAGCGGAGGCCAACTCTCCCCGAACCAGCCGTGAGGGCGTTGATAAGCAAGGTGCTAGAAGCAAGGCCTTGGAAAGAGGCTGCAGAAGCCGCCGGGCTACGCAGAGGAGACTTAATGCTAATCTTGAGAGAAATCGCCAAAGTCCTCCTCTTCTACTACTACGGAGGAGAATTCGAAGTGCCCCTATTCGTCGTGGGGACAGTCAAAGGGCGAGAAAAAGACTAGTGGCGAAAGCCGACGCCTAATATGTACAGCCCAGCGCTGAGTATATAACCCCGTCTCTTGCGGCGTAGCATTGCGCCTCTGCGGCTTGTTCCGCGTTTGTAGAAACATGTTCCGCGTTTTGTTCCTCGCGTAGTCTAAATAAGCTCCCTGTACGGTTGAGACACATGCCCAACTACAAACTACTACTGGTACTGGCCGTGGCGCTAGTGGCGTTCGCCAGCGCTACTAATACGAATACCACAAGCTTTGACTTATGGCTCAAGTGCAAGGCCATTGAGCTCTACTTAAACGTCACGGGGGCCAATGCCACAATTCCATGCGACCAAGCACTAAAACAGGTAAGAACAGTTAATTTTACAAAGGCGCCATTGCCAATGATAGGCGTTGGAGAATTGAGAAAGTTAAATGTGTCTAACCCAGGGCAAGTCTTCAACGAACTCAAGGAGATTAGGAGAAAGGCCTTGGCCAATCTGACTGCCCACGTGAAGAAAGTACAGCACATGACTTTGAGAGAGTTAAACACCACCGGGCTAGAGGAGGCCTACAATGCCACAGGTCGCGCAGTAGAGACGTTAGGCCGCGTGGCAACACTCTTGAGGAAAGTCAACGCCTCTCCCGTGGCCGTGGTTGCTGTAGAGAGAGACTTGGAGTGGATAAATGCCACTCGCCGACTTCTATGGACTTTGCGGCAAGGCGATAGGTGGATTATAACAGCGGTTGGCAATGCCTCCGACGCGGAGATTGAGGAGGCGTTGAAGAGAGTGGAGGAGCTTAGGAGAGAGTGGGCCGCCTTGTGGGATAGGCTCGAAGAGTACAAACTGGCTTGGCGAGAGTTAGTCCGAAAGCGGGCGGAGAGGTGGCTAAATGAGACAAACTCAACCCTCTGGGACATATGGATAGCGGCAAGATTAAACCGCGGCGAAGTGGTAAAGTACATCAGAGCTGAAAACTTGACGGCGATAAGAGAAATAGCCCAGAAGACAAAAAGGGAGCGCCCAGACATCGTAGAAAGAGAAATTAGGGAAGCAGTCGAAAGAGGTAAAGGACAAGCTGGTCGCGGCCGCTAAACCCCAATTTTTATACCCCTCCCCTTCTTTCTTACATGTCGGCATTGCTCAATCTCACTGCTCCGCCGGTTTTGCTCTTGTTTTTGCCGGCGGCTTTGGTTGGCAATTATACGCTTCCCGTCCCTCCGGCGTCTGAGGTGGCGGCTTTTTCGCTCGACGGGGCTCCTCTGCCCACCTGGGTCTTGAACGGGACGCTCTACGTGTTGCAAGGCGGCGAGCCGGCGGTGGCCGTTTATGTGCCGAGGTTTTTCAACTCCAGCGGAGTCTACAGCGTGACCGTAGAAGGCCCCTTTGTGGCACAGGCGCCGCCCGGGGTAATGGTGATAGAGGCTAGGCCACAGCCGGCGAGGGTGGCTGTGAACAAGACGGGGCTATACCTATACTTTGACACAGGAGCCACAATTGTCTACCAAGCCTTCACCATACAGCCGACTCCGACGGCAAGCCCACCTCAAACTACGCAGACTACGACGATAAGCCCACCTCCAGCGACGACCAGTACGCCGCCTCATGCCACAACCACCACGACGCCCTCGACTACAACAACGCCTAGTCCAACCTCCACCGCTACGCCAACCCCTACAGCGCCAGTTGAGTGGTTGCTTGCAATCGTTTTAGTGATCGTCGTAGTGGTGATAGTGGCAATAGTCAGAAGTAGAAAGAGGTGGCGTTTTTAGCGGCTAGGCTATCCCGTTGCCACCGCTGTTGCAACCGCCGTAAAAACTGCTACGCCGCCTAATATTTGCTTGGCGGTGAGGCTTTCTAAGCCGGTGGCTTTTGCGTATAGCTGTGCTATTAGGGGCGAGAGAGAGACGACTATTGTTGTCAGCGAGAGGCCTGTCCTTTCCACAGAGAGGGCGAATAACGCCGAGCCTACTCCTAGGTCTAGCACAGAGGCCGCCGCGAAGGGGAGGGACTTTACCACTCTTATTCTCCGCGTTAAGAGGCCGTAAAGCCCCAGCGCGGCTGCGGCGGAGGTTGCCCTTAGGTAGGCTATGGCGACTGGGTGTACGCCTCCTAGAGAGGCGAGCTTTATGGCCGACATGCCCGCGCTCCACGTCAGGGCCGTCCCCGCCGCCGCCAGGAGGCCGGGCACGCTCAGCCTTGCCTCGCCGCCTTTTGTCAAAAGCGCGACCCCCACCACGATTAAGATTGAGGAGAGGAAGAGCATGTGGGACACAGACTCGCCTAGGAGTAGGGCAAAGTACTGGGCAATTATTATGTAGGTGTACGCCAGTGGGGCCGCTATAGACCCCCCGACCTTGGAAATGGCATAGAAATAGAGACTGTCGCCGACTACGAGAGTTATCAACCCGCTGAAAACTGCGGCTAGAATGCCCGGCGAGGGGGCTGTGAACAGGGCCGCTGGCCACATGGAGAGAGCCACGTAGGCCAGTCTGGAGAAGTTTACAGACACGGGGTCTAAATCCGCCATGTGTCGCTTGTACAGGAATATCACTAGCCCCCAGATGGTGGCCGCGGCTAGGGCCGAGAGAACCCCTAAGAGGTCCATTAGAGGGGTCTAACGGGCGTTGATGCGCCGCAGGCGAGGCAGTGTAAGACGAAGATGCGGCCCTCCCGCCTTAGCTCTGTGTCTATGGAGTTGCACACTGGACACACCACGTAGTACTTAATAAAGCGCTCGTAGACCGCCTCCACCACCTTAGGCGACTTTTCCCCATGGAGAGTAAAAACGTCGCCCTCCACCGTGCCGGGCACCGCCAGCTCCTTCTGGAAAAACTTGGCCATTAAGTAGACGTCTCTGTTTAGCCTCTTCGCAATGGCGCCGAAGTTCTGTATAATCGTCTTCCTGGGCATATTCACCACCTCTATCTTAGGTATCTCAGCTCGTCGTTGCGCCTTTGGTGAAACTAGCTTGTACGCCCTGTCTAAAAGTGCCAAATATTCGTCGTCCATCGGGGAAAAAGTGTGAGCCCTATTTAAATTTGCGGCCTAAACCAATAAGTTATGTAATTCTCGCCGGGCCTTCTCCCCACTACAAGCCTCATTTTCATCCCTGGCCTCAGCGTCTTGGGGTCTGCCTCAACCCACGCAGTTATGTTAAACCCGTCAGCCATTCTAACTATGCCCACAACGTAGTCCCCGTGATAGCTGAAGCTAGCTGGCTTTACATTTATCACAGTCCATGTCAACAACTCGCCCTCTGGAGTCACTTCGCGCCACTCCATGTCAGAGGATTTGCACTTGGGGCAGTCCGCCTGCGGCGGGAAGTATTTAGCGCCGCACCTCTTACACTGTGTGTAGAACAGCTTCCCCTCCGCCAGCCCCTCGACAAATTTGGCGATCTTGTTCACAGAGAGTGTAAACCTTAGACGCAACTCGCGGACGTCCACCCACAGCAACGCGCCTGTTTTTGGATCTTTGTACACGGGCAGTCCAGTGGCATTTATCAAAGCCTCCAGTTGCGCCAACGGCTCTTTATACAGCTTGTCAAGAGTCTTAGTCACAGCCGCGACGACGTTTTCCCCAATAGGTTTGCCGCCCTCCATGGCCTTACAGACTTAGTATTGTCACAAAGGCGTAGTGTCCCGTCCCCCCGATGTTGTGCGCCAGTGCCATGCCTTTTCTTATGGGCGCCTGCCTCCCTTTCTCGACCTCTTGCCTAAGCTGCTTCGTCAACTCGGCTATCATTGATACGCCAGTGGCGCCAATGGGGTGCCCCTTGGCCTTCAGCCCCCCGTCCAAATTCACCGGTATTAACCCGCCTATGTAGGTCTGCCCCTCTCTAATCAGCTTATATCCCTCCCCCCGCTTCGCAAACCCCAAATCCTCATACGCCATAATCTCTGCTATTGTAAAACAGTCGTGGACCTCGGCCACGTCGAGGTATTTTACAGGCTCCTGGGGGTCTATCCCAGCCTTCTTATAGGCCATCTGCGCGGCGATTTGCGCCGCCTCTAAGCCCACAAAGTCCACTCTTTTGCTCAAATTGGCCGTGCCATTGGCATAGCCGATGGCCTTTATCCACACAGGTGTGTCAGTGATTTTTCTCGCCACCTCCTCGCTGGCGAGTATCACCGCCGCCGAGCCGTCTGTAATTGGGCTACTGTCGTACAGCTTAAGCGGCCAAGCCACATAGCGGGAGTTTAGACACTCCTCGACTGTTATAGCCTTCTGAAACTGCGCCTTGGGGTTCAACGAGCCGTAGTAGTGGTTCTTTACGGCGACTTTGCACAAGTCCTCCTCTGTGGCGCCGTAGCGGTTCATATAGGCCGTGGCGTAGAGCGCATAATAGCCGGGGAAGGTTAGACCGAAGTTTTCAAACTCCCAGAAGTAGTTCCCCGCCCTCCCTATGAACTCTACGACGGTTGGAGTGGGGGACTCGTTCATTTTCTCAACGCCGATAGCCATCGCTATATCCACCTCGCCGCTTGCCACCATGTGATACGCAGTTCTCACGGCGGCGGAGCCCGTGGCACACGCCGCCTCGACTCTTATCCCACTCCTAGGCGCCAAGCCGCAGTACTCTCCCACCACAACCGCAGGCAGGGCCTCGGAGGACCAGCCGCCGACGTTCCCCACAACAAATGCTTCAACGTCCTCGGGACCCAGCCTCGCGTCGTCTAAAGCCTCTTTCACAGACTCCCAGGCAAGCTCTTGCAGAGAGACGTCTGTCCTATTGCCAAATTTACTAACTCCTACGCCAACGACTGCAACTTTTCTCATATGGAAAACTTTGGAAGAGGATAAAAAATTACTTTAGCTTGTTAGTGCAACTAGGTTACAAACTTGGCAATTTCGTCAGGTATTTGACCCTTCTCCTTTAGAATTCTAATGAGCTGGCGATATGCCACAAGCTTCTGGATATTGTTAGCTCCCTCATATATCTGGGTAATCTTCACATCTCTCAAGTACCTCTCCACGCCGGTTTCTACGATGACGCCAACGCCTCCGTGGAGGTTTATGGCCTCGGAAATAACCTCCTCGGCTACCGAGGTGGCATAGTACTTAGCGAGGGAGGCCACAAAGGTGAACTCCTTCCTATTCTCATCCGCGAGCTTAGCCGCCAAGTAGGTCAACAGCCTCGCCGTCATAATCTTCGTCATCATCTCCACAAGGCTGAACTGTATGGCTTGAAACGCCGCTATGGGAAGGCCGAAGGCTTGCCTCTGGTGAACATACTGGAACGCCTTTTCAAACACGCCCTGCATCATGCCGACTGCCTGTGCCGCGACGCCTATCCTCGTTCTATCAAAAGTCTCCATGGCATACAAGAAGCCCATGCCCTCCTCCCCAACCCTGTTCTCATCTGGCACCTCCACGTTCTCAAACACAAGCTCACAGACGTGGTTGCCGTGTAGACCCATCTTGTGGTAGCACTGCTCTATCTTAAAGCCGGGAGTGCCCTTCTCCACTATGAAGAAGGTGAGACCTAGGTACCGCAACTTTTTATCCGGCGGCGGGTATGTCCTGGCAAGCACAATGAAGTAGTCAGCCACATCTGAGCTACTGATAAACGCCTTTCTCCCATTTATAACCCACTTGTTGCCCACCTTTTCAGCCTTTGTCTGAATGCCAGCCACGTCGGAGCCGCAGCAGGGCTCTGTGACGGCAAAGGCGCCGAATTTCTCGCCTCGGGCAATAGGCGGGACGTACTTCTGTTTCTGCTCCTCTGTGCCAAAGAGCAGTATGGGGGTTAAAAACAGCTCGTTGGTGCCAAAGTAGACGCTGAGGCCGGGCAGAACGCGGCAGAACTCCTCCGACATGATAACCGCCATTCTGTGATCCCCGCCCTGGCCGCCGTACTTCTCGGGAATTCCAATGCCGAAGAACCCCTGCTCCGCAATCTTCTTCAACAGATCCCACGGAACCTCGTCTTTTTCCTCAATTTCCATGGCCTTGGGCGCCACTTCCCTCTCCACAAACTCCCTAACCGCCTTCCTAAACATCTCATGCTCAGGCGTCAACACCACCGAGAAGTCCTCCACTGAGTCGAATGGGAACACCATGACCGCCACCTAGCGCCTATTTTTAAGTGTTAACTTCGTCAAAACACACACCCCAATCGTTCCCTGAGCAAAAAAACCTTAATAAGTAGCTACACACTGTAAAATGTGACAAAGGAAGTATTTGAAAAATATATTGCAACGAGGATATGGGCTAAGAACTACGACGAGGGGGTCCCCCCCGAGGTTCAAATTAAGCCAGAGCCCCTCTTCTCCTACTTAGACAGACAAGCCGCAGAGAGGGGGAGCGCAACGGCGTATGTGTACTTCGGCAACAAGATAAGCTTCAAGACGGTGGGAGACCACAGCGATAGGGTGGCAGCGGCGCTCAAGGAGTGGGGGCTAGGCAAAGGTGACGTCGTTGCGCTATATTTGCCTAATACGCCTGCCTTTCCGATTATTTACTACGGCGCCTTGAAAATAGGCGCAGTGGTAAGCCCCATGAACCCCATGTATACCCCAAGAGAGGTGGCGTACCAAGCCAAAGACGCTGGGGCCAGAGTCATCTTCGTGGCCGACGTGTTGTACAAAAACGTGGAAGAGGCCGACAAGATGCACAAGTTCGACCGCGTGGTGGTAGTAGAAGTGGCCGAGTACATGCCGGCCTTTATCAAGCCGCTAGCAAAAAGGCGGCTAAAGCCCCCAAAAATCCCCTATGGGGGACGCATCGTGTCCTATAAGTCTCTGCTATCCCACAAAGCCACGTCGTACAGAGCGGCTGTGGACCCCAGGGAGGACTTAGCCGCGCTCATGTACACCGGCGGCACCACCGGCGTCCCCAAAGGCGCCGAAATAACCCACGGCAACATATCGTCCAATCTACAACAACTTAAGCCGCTCTACGAGGTTGTAAAGAGGAGAAGAGGAGAACAACAATTGGTTATGATGGGCGTACTGCCTTGGTACCACATATACGGCCAAGTCACAGTCATGCACTACGGCATATTTGACGGCGCCACAGTGGTAGTAGTACCAAGGCCGGACATAGAACAAATTATGAAGTTGATACAAAAGTACAAGGCACATGTGCTCCACGGCGTACCCACCCTATATAATATGATAATAAATCACCCAAAGGCGAGACAGTACAAACTGTCGAGCCTCGCCTTCTGCATATCTGGGGCCGCGCCTCTCCCCGTGGAGGTGGCTAAGAAGTTTGAACAGTTAACAGGCGCAGTGCTGAGGGAGGGGTACGGCCTTACTGAAACAGCGGTTGTTACACACGTCAATCCTCTATATGGCAAAGCCAAGGCGGGGTCCATTGGACTCCCCATACCTTCTACCTACGCCGCTGTGGCAGACCCCGACAAGCCCATCCTCCTGCCCCCAGGCCAAGTGGGAGAAATCGTCATATCGGGTCCCCAGGTGTTCAAGGGGTATCATAATAGGCCTGAGGAAAACGCCCAAGCCTTCTTTGAATGTTGCGGCTTGAGGTGGTTTAGGACAGGCGACATGGGGTACATGGACGAGGAGGGGTACTTCTACATTGTGGACAGGAAGAAGGACATGATTAAGTACAAGGGCTACTCTGTGTTCAGCAGAGAGATAGAGGAGGTGCTTTATCAACACCCATGTGTGAAAGAGGCGGCGGTAATAGGCGTGCCGCATCCAGAGGCAGGCGAGATACCAAAGGCGTTTATAGTCCTAAGAGAGGAGTGCAAGGGCAAGGTAACGCCTGAGGACATAATTAAGTGGACAGAGGACAAGCTCGCCCATTACAAGAGGCCGCGCGCCGTTGAGTTCAGAGACGAGTTGCCTAAATCCGCCGTGGGCAAAATCCTAAAAAGAGAGCTGAGGGCCGAGGAGCTACGCAAGCTACAGGAAAGCGCGGCAAAGGCTTAAATTACCGCCCTACCCCGCCGTTGTGAAAATTGGAAACCTAGACGTCAGTAGTATAGGCGTTGGGGCTTGGCAGGCGGGCGCCGCCGCTTGGCGCGTCGACCTCGCGGAGCTTCGGAAGGCCTACGAGTACGTCTTAGACAACGGCGTAAACTTCATCGACACGGCGGAGATCTACGGGATGGGGAAGAGCGAGGAGTTCGTGGGCGAGCTGGTGAGAAGCAGACCCCACGTGGTCGTGGCGACGAAAGTCGCCGGCTTTAACTGGGCAAAGGCGGTCAAAAGCGCCGAGAGAAGCCGTAGCAGGCTTGGGAGAATAGACTTGCTTCAGCTCCACTGGCCGCCGCCGGCCTACGTCCCCCTCTGTAAAGCCATTAGAGAGCTTGAAAAGGCGGCGAAGGCAGGCCTGACTCGCGAAATAGGCGTAAGCAACTTTGACGCCTCGCTCATGGAAAAGGCGCTGACCTGCACCAAGAGCTATCCCATTGTGTCAGACCAAGTCGTCTATAATCCATTGCAGAGGGCCGCGGAGCCCTTGATAGAGCTGGGGAGAAGGCGGGGGTTCGTTGTTATAGCGTGGAGCCCTCTCGCCAAGGGGGCGGCGGTGAAGGAGCAAGTGGGCGACGACCCGGCGAGGAGGCTGGACCCGGCGGTGAAGAGGGCCAAGACGCCCCAGGGCAGAGCCGTTGTGAAGGCTGTGAGAGAAATTGCAGAGAGGCGGGGCGTCTCGCCGGCTGCGGTGGTTTTGGCTTGGCATAAGGCTAAGGGCGTCATCCCCATCCCCGGGGTTAAGACCTTCGCCCAGGCTAGAGAGGTTGTGGAGGCGCTTGGCCTTGAGCTGTCTGAGGACGAGATGCGGCGGATAGACGAGGTCTCTCAGCCCTTCTTGGAGGGGGACATATGGCCGGGGGTTATGCGGGCGATACCTGGCTTTTTACAGAAGTTGGCATTCACAATTGCCAGAGTGTGAATTTGGCTATAGACGTATACATACTTTAAATACATCTCCAACTAGCTTCTATGCCAAAAGTTGCAGTAATAGGAGCTGGCACGATGGGCCATGGAATAGCTGAGCTGTTTGCAATTGCGGGCTACGAGGTTGCCCTCGTCGACGTGGCGGAGGACTACCTCAAAAGGGCTTTGCAGAACGTTGAGTGGTCTCTCAAGAAGCTTGCCGAGAAGGGGCAGATCAAGGAGGACCCCTCCGTGGTGCTGTCGAGGGTTAAACCAATAGTCAACGACGTGTGCAAGGCCGTGGAGGGGGCAGAGCTGATGGTTGAGGCCGTTGTGGAAGACATCGAGGTCAAGAGGCGTGTCTTTGCCGAGGCCGACCGTTGCGCCCCGCCGGAGGCAATCTTAGCCACCAACACATCTTCGCTCCCCATTACGGAGATCTCGGAGGCCGTGAGGCCAGAGAGGAGGAGCAAGGTAGTGGGCATGCACTTCTTCAATCCGCCGGTGTTGATGCCGCTTGTGGAGGTGATAAAGGGCGCCTATACAAGCGACGAGACTGTGAAAAAGATTGTGGAGTACGCCTCTAAGCTAGGCAAGCAGACCGTCATAGTGAACAAGGACGTACCCGGCTTCATTGTGAACAGAATCTTGGCGAGGGTAAACGATGCGGCGTGTTGGATGGTGGCCAGAAAAGAGGCCACGGTGCAGGAGGTGGACTCCGCGCTTATGTACAAGGCCGGCTTGCCCATGGGCGCGTTTATCCTACTAGACTACACAGGAATAGACGTGGCGTGCTTCATTGGAGACGCCATGTCGAAGAGGGGCTTTAAGACGCACCCATGCCCGCTGATTGTAGAGAAGTGCCAGCAGAAGAAGTTCGGCGTCAAGACAGGCGAGGGCTTCTACAAGTACCCCGCGCCGGGCAAATTCCAGTGGCCTGAGGTTCCCAAGAGCGCTGGCGAGCGGATAGACGTCGTCGCTCTACTGGCCCCCGCGATAAACGAAGCCGCCTACCTCCTGCGAGAGGGCATAGCAACGCGCGAAGACATAGACAAAGCAGTAAAGCTCGGGCTCAACTGGCCCAAGGGCCCCCTGGAGTTTGCAGACGAGTTCGGCATAGACACGGTGGTTAAGGCGCTCGGAGAGTGGAGACAGAAGACCGGCTTCGAGGAGTTTGAGCCCGACCCGCTACTCCGCGACATGGTGGCCAAGGGGAAGCTTGGGAAAAAGACTGGGGAGGGCTTCTACACGTATGTAAAAGCTGAAGAAAAGAAGTTGGAAACCATAATAATCAGGTACGAGCCCGGCGTAGCATGGATTATCTTGAATAGGCCAGAGAGACTCAACGCAATAAATCCAAAGATGGTGGAAGAGCTGTGGAAAGCCATCGACGAAATTGAGCAAATGGACTACGACAAGGTGCGCGTCGTCGTCATCACAGGCACTGGGAGGGCCTTCTCCGCAGGCGCAGACGTGACAGCCTTTATGGGCGCCACGCCTGTCACAATATTCAAGACTTCGAGGAAGTTGCAGATACTGTTCGAGAGAATTGAGGCGCTGGATAGGCCCGTGATCTGCGGCATAAACGGCTACGCCCTAGGCGGAGGACTTGAGCTTGCCATGTCCTGCGACATTAGAATAGCCGCGGATACCGCAGAGCTAGGCCAGCCTGAGATAAACCTAGGCTTTATCCCAGGCGCTGGGGGCACGCAAAGGCTGGCGAGACACATCGGGAGAGATAGGGCTAAGGAGCTGATATTCACTGGCGACAGAATCCCGGCCCGCGAGGCTGAGAGGCTAGGCCTTGTGAACAGAGTAGTCCCGGCCGACAAGTTTGAGCAAGAGCTAAGGGCCTTCGCCAATAAGCTGGCCGAGAAGCCGCCTTTGGCGCTGGCGATGGCCAAATACGCAATAAACTTCGGCATAGAGGCTCCGCAATGGGTCGGCATGATGCTTGAGGCGGCTCAATTCGGCCTACTCTTCACCACCGAGGACGTCATAGAGGGCGTATCGGCGTTTCTACAGAAGAGGAAGCCGCAGTTCAAGGGGAAGTAACTCCCTTAACTTTTTTAAAGCCCCCTCCTCTTCCCTCCAATGGACGACTTCTTTGAACTGCTGAAAAAATTGGCGGAGGCTAGGGGCCCCTCGGGCTTTGAGGACGAGGTGAGGGAACTCGTGGCAAGGGAAATGGAGCCGTTTGTCGACGAAGTCGTGGTAGACCGGTGGGGCAACGTAATCGGCGTCAAGAGGGGCTCCACCAACTACAGGGCCATGGTGGCCGCCCACATAGACGAAATTGGGCTAGTGGTAGACCACATAGAGAAGGAGGGCTTTCTCCGCGTGAGAGGCATCGGCGGGTGGAACGAGGTCACCCTAGTGGGCCAGAGAGTGTGGGTGAGGACTAGAGACGGCAAGTGGATACGCGGCGTCGTCGGCGTCACTCCTCCGCACATTACGCCGTCTGGCAAAGAGCGCGAGGCCCCCGAGATGAAGGACTTGTTCATAGATATAGGGGCCAGAGACAGAGAAGAGGCAGAGAAGCTGGGGGTCACCATAGGCTCTGTCGCCGTGTTAGACAGAGACGTGGTCAAGCTTCAGAACGACGTTGTGGCTGGCAAGGCGTTTGACGACAGAGTCGGCGTCGCCGTCATGTTGTACGCGCTGAGGATGCTCAAGGAGACTCCCACGACTGTATACACCGTGGCCACTGTGCAAGAGGAGGTGGGGCTGAGGGGCGCGCAGATAGCGGCGGAGAAGGTGTCCCCCCACTACGCCATTGCTCTCGATACCACCATTGCAGCAGATGTGCCAGGGGTGCCAGAGCGGCAACACATAGTAAAAGTGGGGAAGGGGCCCGCGATTAAGGTCATCGACGGCGGCAGAGGAGGGCTGTTCATAGCCCACCCGCCTCTGCGCAACCACATTATCAAAGTTGCAGAGGAGCTGGGCATCCCCTTCCAACTGGAAGTCCTCTACGGCGGAACCACAGACGCCATGGCTATAGCGTTTAGGCGAGAGGGCGTGCCCACTGCGGCAATCTCCGTGCCAACGCGCTACGTCCACTCCCCCGTGGAGGTTCTGAGCCTCAGCGACGCCGTGAATGCAGCGCGGCTATTAGCCGCCGTGTTAGAAAAAACTAAGCCTAATATTATAGAGATGTTCCTTGATAAGAAAATCAAGTAATGAAATATAGGATAATTGGCGAAGTAATTATAAAACTGTTTTTTATAACCGTTCTCTCATTCCTCATATACTACACAGTTAAGGAAGTCTTGCCGCTGTTCCACATAGCCATACCCCCAGAGTATATAGACTTCGTCAGGGGCTTGATCGTAGCCGCAGCCGGCATCATCGCAGTAAACGTCGTAGGCAACGCGGTCATACTATACTTAAAGCCCACCATACGCGAGAGGGCATACGCAGTGGGAAACACGGTCAAGGTAGTGGGCTTCCTATTCGTGATAATACTCGCCCTCGCCACGTCCAAGTTCGGAGTAGAATTCGCGGCGCTCGGAGGCACGGTGACGGGTCTCGTGCTCGGCCTCGCTCTCCAGCCAGTGCTCGGCAACCTATTCGCCGGACTGTTGATCTTGGCAACGCGTTTTGTCACAGTGGGCGACGTGGTTAGAATCACTACGTCGCAACTGCCATATCATTTGGCAACTCTCCCAGCCTATAAGTACTTCTCCCCCGACTACGTTGTGCCAGGCTTCAAGGGCAGAGTAGTGGAAATAGGGCTCTTTTACACCACCCTCCTCTTGGACACTGGCTATGAGATACGGGTGCCTAACTCCGTCTTGTTAAACGCGGGCGTAGTGGACTACACGCCCGCGTGGAGCGAGAGCCAGATAGTGCTGGTGAGAGTGGAGCTCCCCCTCTCTGTCATCGATTTAGACAAGGCTGCGGACGAGATTAGAGAAGAGCTCAAGGACTTCGACGTAGTCGCTGTGGACTTCACAGAGCAAAGCGACAAGGATTTTGTAATAGTCAGAGTAAAAATCAGAGTGCCGCTCGGCAGAGACTGGCGGCCTGTCAAAAGCGAGGCCCTGAGAAGAATTTTGAAATACCGGGAGAAAAAGATCAGGGAGAATATGTACAAGTACCTGTGCTTGACTAGGGGCGTTGCGTGCGACAGATTTCTACAGCAGACTGGCTAGACTCCGAGGTAGGCCTTCTTCACGTATTCGTCTTGTGCGAGCTCCTGTGGGGCCCCCTCCTTGACTATGTGCCCGTTTTCAAGCACGTAGGCATAGTCGCTTATTTCCAGAGACGCGGCCACGTTTTGTTCCACTAGGAGAATAGAGACCTCCTCCTTAAGCCTTTTCACTACGTCGAATAAGTCGGCCACTACCTTGGGCGCGAGGCCGGCGCTCGGCTCGTCTAAGAGCAACACCTTGGGCCTAGACATCAACGCCCTGGCTATAGCCAACATTTGTTGCTCCCCGCCGCTCATGGTCCCAGCCTTCTGCCTCCTCCTCTCTCTAAGCCTTGGGAAAAGCGAGTAGACCCACTCCAAGGTGTCTAACACCTTTTCCCGAGCTCTCTTCGTGTACGCCCCCATCAACAAGTTCTCTTCCACAGTCATATCGGCGAATAGGCGGCGGCCCTCAGGCACAAGCGCCATTCCCAACTCTACCTTCTTATGCGGCGGCACATCGGTCACGTCTTTGCCGTCTAAAAACACCCGCCCAGCCCAGGGCTTCACCACCCCCATGGCCGTGAGAAGCGTGGTGGTTTTCCCAGCCCCGTTGGAGCCCAGGAGCGCCGTCACTGTGTTCTTCTCCACCCTCAACGAGACTCCGAACAACACCTTCAACTTCCCGTAGCCCGACTCCAGTCTTTCAAGCACTAACGCCATGGCCTCCCCAGGTAGACCTCGACCACTCTGGGATCGTTTAACGCCTTCTCAGGGGGGCCCTCCGCTATTATCTTCCCCTGGTGCATTACGACTACCCTATGCGCAAGTCTAACAACGGCCCTCATCCTGTGTTCCACAAGCGAGATGGCAGATATGCCCCGCTCCTCGGAGAGGCGGCGGAGAAGCTCGACAAATCTGTCTATCTCCGTCGGCGTTAAGCCGGCCATCACTTCGTCTAAGAGGAGGAGCTTGGGGTTGCTGGCAAGCGCCCTGGCCAACTCCAAGAGCCTAAGCTCGTTAAACGTCAACTTCCCCGCCAGCTGGTCCTTCTTAGAGGCCAGACCCACGTAGGACAACGCCTCCTCAGCCGCCTCCCTAGCCTTGTGCAAGTCTAGCCCTCCGTTAAACACCGCGCCCACCACCACATTTTCAAGCACAGAGAGCTCTGGAAACGGGCGGGGGACTTGGAAGGCCCTAGCCATGCCCAACCTCGCCCTCTTGTAAGGCGGCAGATCTGTGACATCTCTGCCCTCAAAATAGACTCTGCCCTCGTCTGGCCTATATACGCCGCTTATTATGTTGAGAAGTGTGGTCTTTCCAGACCCGTTGGGCCCAACCACTGCCAGAAACTCCCCCTTGCCCACCTCTAGCGACACTCCATCCACCGCTCTCAGCCCGCCGAATTTCTTAACCACGTTTTCAAGCCTCAGAATCATGGCACCCACTCTCTGACTTTTGCTGGTAGGTATTCTTTCAGTGTCCCAACTATGCCCTTAGGCATGAGAATTACCACTGCCATGAGCAACAACGCAGTAGCCAATACTTGGTAACCTGGTGCAAAGAGCCCCACGAGGTTTCTGACTAACACATAGATGAGGCCGCCCACTATGGGCCCAGTGACTGTGCCAGCGCCGCCTAGAAAAACGACCGCCAAGCCGTCCAGTATGTACTCGATGAAAAACACGTTTTCTGGAAATATCTGCATATTACCAAGTGGGAAATGCGCCGCGCCAAGGAGGCCGGACAATGATGCGCTTGTAATAAATGCCAATAACTTGTACTTCGTCGGGTTTATCCCCATGACCTTCGCCGCGTCTTCGTCTTGGCGGACAGCCGCAAGAGCCAGGCCGGCTTTACTGGCCTGAATTAGGTACATTGCCACCACTGCGATTAGGCCAGTGGCTATTACCAGCGTTGTGGACCCTACATTGGCCAAGAACAACGCAGTGTCTCTACCAAAGGCCTTGAACATGCTTGTGCCAAGGATAAGGCCAGCGCCGCCGCCCCAAATGTTTGCCCCGATTATAAGATGCTTCAACCCCTCGTTTACCCCTATTGTGGCTATGGCAAAGTAGGCGCCTCTCAGCCTAAGCGCTATGCCGCCCACAGCGGTTGCTAAAGCAGCCGCCATAAATACGCCGAGTAAAAGGCCCATCGGCAAAGCGTATATGCCCAACTGCGGCCAGTAGTACACGACAATCCCGAGGCCGTAGGCTCCCATGGCCAAAAAGGCTGCGTAGCCGAAGTCGACGTACCCTGTCAAGCCCACGAAGATGTTGACAGCCTGCCCCAGTGCCATGAAGAAGGCAAAAGTGGCGACAGCCTTGGAGTACTCAGGGTACAAAACCGCCACGGCTATAAGTAGGAGGTATATGGAGAGGGGGAGGTACGGCTTCATAGCTTCAACAGTCCAGTTGGCTTAAACAGCAGTATTACTAGCAGGAGGACAAACGCCGTGAAAAGCGCCATTTGCGAAGGCTCGGCGAAGCCAAGGTATGAAAAGGCGTAGAACCCCACAGACTCTATTATTCCGAAGATTAGCCCAGCGACGTAGGCGCCCAGCACAGAGCCCAGGCCGCCCAGTACGGCAATTACAAACCCAATCAGCGTGTAGGGCCCTCCCATGTACGGATTTATGCCAACGGGAATGAAGAGAGTTAGAAGTACACCGCCCATGGTAGTTATGGCGATGCCCAAGGCCGCGGCGAAGGCGTACACCCTATCAACGTTCACTCCCACTACTTGTGCGCCCACTGGGTCCTGCACCACTGCCCTAACGGCGCGGCCCAGGTAGGTCTTCTTCAACATAAAGTCTATTGCCAAGGCCACTACGAGCGCAAAAACTGCGCCCAGGGCCTTGCCGTAGTCTACCTCGAGGCCGGCGACTGAGAAGCTGCCGATAGACCACCTATATCCCACGAAGTCGGGGCCCCACAACACGCGGGCCACCTCGGCTATGAACATCCCGAGCGCAAACAGCGCCACCAGCGTATGCAACTCCCCCATCTTCCTCAGCGGCTTAATAACGCCTAAGTAGACAAGGTACCCCATCAATGCGCCAAGCCCAAAGCCCAAGGCCGCGGACAAGAAGGGCACGATGCCCCACAGCGTAAACGCGAAAAAGGCCGTGTAGGCGCCTATCATTATGAAGGAGCCATGCGCCACGTTGGCCACTCTCAACACGCCAAAGATGAGGCTAAGCCCGAGGGTAGTCAAGCCGTAGATAGAGCCGATGATAATCCCAGAGAGGAAAAAAGGGAGTACGTCCATTTACTTACAGACGGCGCCGCCCAGCTTCGCCTCCCACGTAAGCGAGGGGTAGGCCAGCTTGCCCTCGGCGACGGCTGAGGGCCACACCACAACCCTTGTGCCGTTCTGCCACTGGGTGACTACCATTGAGTGGGCCACGTTTAAATTCGTGGCGGGGTCTAGCTTAAACTCGCTGAAGAAAGTCATAAACCTGGCGTTTTGCAAGGCCTTTAGCACATCGTTGGAGCTCGCCGACTGGGCCTTGTAGACTCCGTATAACAGCGCCAAGACGCCCTCCGCGGCCCACGCGGCGTGATAGCCTGGGTCCACCTCTTTGCCGCTCATCTCCTTAGCCACCTTCTTGAAGTACGTTATGAACTCCTCTCTCGTGGGGCCAAACCACTCGACTCCCCTCTGCTTGGCTAACTCCGGCGTGTAGCGGACTCCGGGCTCCCAGTGAGACGGGCCCAGTATACACTCGGCTAAGCTCTTCAACGACGTGTAGAACTCGGGCACCAGTGGGGCCACGGAGAGGGCGATGGCCTTTGCATTCACCTTCTGCTCCGCCAACTGTTGCACGGCCAACTGCCCATCGGCGAAGTGCGACGCCACGATTATTACATCGGGGTTCGCTTGTTTAACCTTGAGAATCTGGGGCGTGAGGTCCTTGGGAGACGAGGGGTACACCTCGTATACCACCACCTGGAGGCCGAGCTTCTCGGCGTACGCCTTTGCCCCCTCTGCCACCTGCCTATTAAACTCGCTGTCTCTGTACAAAATGGCCACAGTCTTTACCGTCGGATCCCTCTGCTTTATCATATCGAGGACGGGCACCATGTACTGACTCGCCACCGCGGCTACTCCTAAGACGTACTTAAACCCCTGTTGGAATATGCGGTCGGAGGAGGCCCCCACCACCGCCATGAGGACGCCGTATTTCTCAGCTATTGACGAAACGCCGAGCGCCAAGTCGGAGCCGTAGGGGCTGAGGAGGAAGTTCACCTTGTCCTGAGTGATAAGAGACTCGGTGATGCTCTGCGCGAGCTCTAGCTTAGATTCGCTGTCCCTATACACAAGCCTCACCCTCACCTTCTTACCGCCGCAGTCTAGCCCACCCTGGTCGTTAATCCAATTGACCACAGCCAAGGCGCCCCAGAGCGAGTACTGCCCCTCAGCCGCATATCTCCCAGAGATGGGCATTGCGGTGCCTATAACAATTTCATCGGGGCATTTAGCAGAGGGAGAAGGCGAGGAGGTGGCTTGAGTTGTCGTTGTTTGTGCTGGCGTAGTGGCCGGTTGAGTAGTAGTTGTGGGTTTCGCGGTTGTGGGTGTTACCGGTGCGGGCTGTTGAGGCGTGAGGAGCCAAGACGCTATTCCAATAGCTATAATAACAACGATAATGGTGGTTATTATTACTAGGTTTTTTGTCTGCATAGAGCTGAGATTTCAAATGTTTAAAAACTTATTTATCGTTACTCGACGTAGAGGTACAATTCGCCTATATTAAGATTTAAACATAGTTTTAACCAGAAAATGAGGTACATAATACCGATTATCTAAGCGCCTATGCGCTGTCGCAATGGGTATAGGCCAGAATCGCTTATAATAAATAAGACGTAACACCTACGTCAGAGGAGGTACGATTTTGCCACCAAGTTCTTCGCTTTCACCTGGAAATACCTGACGCCTATAATGGAGAGGCTAAGTCCTAAAAAAGCGGACTGCGCATTATCAAAGTATCTGAGTCCCATTCGCCCCAGACCTCCTAAATTATCTTTGAACTTGTCAAGCCGTCTCCCGCCGCCTGCCTCATGACAGAGTATATGTTGACGAGGGGACGCGGCGTAACCGGAAACTTGACTGCGGCGAGTAAGCCCCTCTTTACCCCAATAAAGAGGGCTGACAGGCGTCGTGGTGAATGAAGGATTTAAACGCGCTATTTGGCCTAGCCGTGTCTCTAGGTGGGTTAGTTGATGTCGCCTTAGACTCCCTTTACGTCTTTCTACTCCCCACGGCAATAGCGGCGGCGCCAAGCATATTTGTCGCTCTACCGCAGAGACGGAAATATGGCGGAGTGTGGTAGCCGTTATAAACGGCTTAGTGGTCTGCCCACGGTTTCCTGGCCCCTCTACCTCCACGGCTAGGAGGGCCCTTGGGCTTTTTGGACGGGCTGTACACTCTTAACGCTGTTGTGCTGGAGTACAGTCCCCTCATCCTGCTCCTCTACACGGCGTTTGTCCACAAAACCATGCTTGGTGAGCGGGACACGGCCATGCAGTTAAGCGTCATGCTCTTATGTCGTGTCTAAATTCTACATATTAGTGAAATAAATCATTTTTTATTGTAAAAATGGTTTTTTGTGAAAAGGATAGCAGTTCTAGGGGGAGGTACAGGAGGCTTAATAGTGGCAAATTTACTTGCGCGCAATCTCCGTAGAGAAATTGTAAAAGGAGAGGTAGATCTCATGCTGTTTGACAAAAGTAATACGTATATATTAGAGGCGGGGCTTCTCCCCTATGTGGCACACGCATTTGACGAAGAAGATTTAAAATATAACAAGAGAACTCTTCTCGACCCTGTAATTAAGTACTATACAGGGCCTAGTGGAACTATTACATATATTGACTTGAAAAACAGAAAGTTTAAAACACAAGATGGAAAAGAGTATAGCTATGACTACTTAGTAATAGCGCTGGGATGTACCTACGACATAAGCCAACCCCCCGGACTTAAAGACGACTACCACACCTACTACGAGTTTGAAAAAGCGAAAGAGCTCAGAGAAATGCTTGAGCGTTTTACGGGGGGCTCAATTGTACAAATGGTTTACATGCCCGACGTTCCTATTAAGTGTCCCATAGCATCTGGCAAAGGCCCACTCCTAATAGACAGCTACCTTAGCCATGTGAGAAGACTGCGCGGCAAATACATGGTTACGGTGGTGACCACCGTGGACCACCTACATGCACAGCCAGAGGTAAATAAAGTCCTAGAAGAGAGACTGAGGGAGAGAGGACATACGTGGATATACAACTTTGAACCTTCTGAGGTAGACCCGAAAAAGAAAGAGGTCATAGCAACAAACGGCGAGAGGGTAAAATACGACCTGCTAATAACCATACCCCTTCACAGAGGCCCTGAGGTGATTAAAAAGTCTGAAATAGGCGATCCATACGGCTTCTTGCCGGGAGATAGATATACGTTGACGTACAGGAGGGGGAAAGAACATTACGACGAAGTGTACATAGTTGGCGACGTTGCTAATATAGGCGTTGCACGCGCCGGCGCTGTAGCACACTACGAGGCCTACGTAGTTGCCCACAACATAGCCAGCGAAGTTAAAGGATTTGGGGACAAAATTTTGTTCTTCGGGGAGGTTATATGCCCCTACCTAGAGACGGCCTATACGCCCTACGATAAGGGCAGGGCGTGGATGCCGTGGTGGACTTATGCTAAAAACGCCAGGCCCTTCGTAGGCACCACCTGGGGCTGGTACCTCATGAGAACTTACTATCTCACAATACCTCTCACTCTGAGGGGGTTGATATGAGTGAGGTAAGCGAGTTAGTCAAAGAGTTGAGGTCTAGGTGGATTGCCACTGAGAGAGTTGTAGCCACGGCGGCGGGGAAGTCTAAGCCTGTTCTCCCAGACGAGGTAGTGCTACAACATTTAAAGGCAGCCGCCGAGTTTCTTGTAAGATCTGGCACATTAGACGTCGTAGTTGAACTCTTGGCGACGCTTGCAATGTTACAAGACGTTGTAACAGATAGAATGGTGGACGAGTGGGCAAGAAACCTAAGGAAAGTAGGCCTCCTAGCCGACAGTCTTACAAGGACGTCGCTTCTAGAGGTGTTGTCTAATGCGCTACTAGACGTAGAGTTAGAAAGAGCAATTCTAGAAGTAAAAGACGGAAAAAAGATCTCGCTTATCACGCTAATTTCTCTGTTTAACGACCAAGAAGTACGCCAAGGTCTCTATATCGTACTCAAGCTTCTAAAAGCGTTGGGAAAAGCAACTAAGACGCTTGAGTAAAATTACGAACACCGATATGTGTACACAAAGTATATTCTATGTACACTTGTAATAGTTATGATTAAATATTTCAAGAGATGTGCCGATGCATGGATGTGATTTCTCTCCAGATAATAGAAACGTTGGCAGAGGCAGAGTTGTACAAAGGAGGTGCTTCACCTTATTATGTAATGAAGAAACTAAATCTCTACCCAGCTTTTTCATATAAACTTATTAAAAAACTTGAAAAAGAAAACTATATAATATGTAAGAAGAATAAAAAAGGGAGAATCTGCAACTTAACTCTTTATGGAATAGTTACATTATTTAAAGAATACAATAAGAATTTAGCAAGACTACTATTTGTTAAAAAATTAAATTTAAAATTATTAGAAATTGACAGTGCAGATAGGGTCTTAGAAAAATTGGCCTCTCTTGATGGGAATAACGGCTACATCTATCTAATTATTGGTTTTTGTCTACTCAATTTTTATGATAATGACATAAGAAAATTACTTGTTGAATTATTGAAAGACATAGATTTTATGATGATAATAGGGGGCAAATGTGTATATATGCACAAAAATGGGGCTCGATATTGTTTTTGTACAACAAGTTTATATGATGGTGAATGTAAGAAAGAAAAGTGCCCATTTAACGTGAACCTTCCATTAAAAATCTTAAAAGAGATATTCTCGCGTTGAAATATAACGCCTCTTGTTATACATGCTGTTGTAATAATGTATTTTAATATAGTTTATAAATACGCCTATGTCTCAAACTAAAATCGACTGGAGTTCCTTGTATAAGAAGGAGGATTGGTGGGCTCTGTGGCTTGGCCTATTTGTGTTTCTACTAGCCGCCGCCTTTTTACTAGGGTGGGCGCCTAAGGTCAGTGTGTGGCTCGACCCAATGAAAAGCGTCTCTACCGCCAGTAAAGATTTTGCATATCTAGGGGGCTGGAGCATCCTCCTCCTCTACTTCTTTACTTTAGTAGTTTTGACTATAGCGGCGGCGATTATGAAATTTGACGTGAAGGCCTACGCAGTTGGCTACACTGTTATCTTCTGGCTGTCTTACCTCATGTGGTGGATTGGACACAACGCATATATAGCCGCTACTCCCGACCAATACCCCAAGTTTGGCATAAACTGGAGTCTTAGCTTGACCGGCGAAGCCGGCTACATCTTCGCGCTTCTGCTGGGCTTGATCATTGGCAACGCTTTTAGAAAGCTACCAAAGCCGCTGGAGACAGCTGCCAGGCCTGAGTGGTATATTAAAACCGCTATTGTCCTCCTAGGCGCAGTCATCGGCGCCAAGTCTCTAGCTAATCTCCAAGTCGCGGCAGAGATTCTGACTAGGAGCCTTATAGCAATAGTGGCCGCCTACTTGATCTACTGGCCTATTAGCTATTGGGTCTCTAGAAAGCTAGGCTTAGATAGACAGTGGTCCGCCGTGTTGGCCTCCGGCGTGAGTATATGCGGCGTGTCTGCAGCTATCGCCACGGCTGGCGCAATAGGCGCGCCCGCGGTGATACCCGGCACCATAGCCTCTATAATTGTCATATTCGCCGTAGTAGAACTTATTATCCTCCCGTGGATAGCTGCACAGATTTTGACTTGGGCTCCCCTAGCCGCTGGCGCTTGGATGGGGCTCGCCGTTAAAACCGACGGTGCCGCCGCCGCGTCGGGCGCAGTGGCGGACGCACTCATATCGGTCGTGGTTCCAGAGGCTAAGAACTGGGTTACTGCGACGGCGGTTACAGTCAAGGTGTTTATCGACATATGGATAGGCTTGTGGGCTTTTATAATGGCGCTGTGGTGGGTCACTAGAGTGGAGAGAAAGCCCGGGGAGAAGGTGTCCGCCATAGTTATCTGGTTTAGATTCCCGAAGTTTGTAATTGGCTACTTTGTCACTATGCTTGCGCTTATGGGACTGGCGTGGTTTATGCCGCTTAAACAAGCCGCAGATTTAGCTAACGCAATTGCTGGACAGTCAGACGTGTTGAGGCAGTTCTTCTTCCTCATCACCTTCACCTCGATTGGGCTAACTACAAACTTTAGAAAATTTAAGGAGATTGGCGCTGGCAAGGCGGTATTGGCATACGCCATTTCGCTGTTGATAATTATAGTCATTGCACTGGCGCTGTCTATTGCCTTCTTTGCAGGCGTGCCGCTTCCCAAATCCTAATTTTTTAAATCCAATACAGCCTATAACATTTTTTACAAGCTTCCGGCGGCTCTGGTGGAATTGTCTCTATTTTTCTAATCTCATATCTGTAGACGAATTCTCTGTAGCTCTTCTTCCTAATTATATCGGCCAGTCTCTCGTGTCGTATATTTCCAAAGGCTAGTCGCGGAGCTTTTTCGCACCTTTCTTCAAAACACCTTTCCGCCGACTGCGTAGAGAGGCCTAGGTATACGCAGGGGTAGACTGAGCCGTCGACGCCTATGAACAGCGTCGAAGTGGGGGCCTCTGGACACTCCACGTGTTCCCAAGGCGTGTATAGGCGGTGGAAGAGCGTTATACCCACTTCCTTTGCCACTCTCTTTGCGGCTTCTACTACGGCTAACACGTCGTCTGGTGGTGGTTCAAACATCTTTGAAAATACCTTGAGCCCCCAGAGGTCTGGGCGGGGGATGTAGCTGAGGTTGCTTAGGCGTACCTCGTCCACCCCTGCCTCGGCCATTAGTTTTACGAACTGGGGCAATTCGCGGTAGGTGTTTTTCAACATCATGTATATGGCGACGGTTCTCGTCTTCGCCAAGGCGTTTTTCGCCGCCTTTACAAAGGTCTTGAGGTTTTGAAGGACAGTGTCGAAGTCGTTTCCCACTCTGACTCTGTTGTGCGTCTCAGCCGTCGCCCCTGCGAAAGTCACTGCCACAACGTCTACGCCTACTTTTGCAACATCCTCCGCTACTCTTCCCAGCAGTAGCCCATTGGTGGTAAAGCTGACTTTGTAGTAACGCCTCGCCTCTTTTAACATGTCTAAGAAGCGTGGGTGCAATAGGGGCTCTCCCCAGCCCTGTAGATGTAGGTGTTCTACGCCGACTTCTCTCCCCTCTTGGACTATTTTCTGGAAAAGCGAGAAATCCATGAACTCCCTCCTCCAGTCGCTGTAAAGTGCAACGGGACAGTAAATACAACGAGAGGTACACGCCGTCGAAACTTCGACCTGGAGTATGGAGACCACGAGACCTATCCTTTTATTTAATTTAAAACTACTTAAGTATGTGGACGTCGCCGAGTTTAAGAGGTGGATGTTCATGGCGGAACGCACGTTGGAGTCCGCCATTAGGGACATGGAGGGCGGCGACTATAACTGGGCTTGTTTTAAGGCGCACCAGGCCGGGGAGTTCGCCGTTAAGGCCGTCCTGTACGGCATAGGGAAGCCAGCGAGAGGCCATGCTATTACTCGGCTTCTGAGGGAGCTCACTGCGTTTGTCCCCGTGGGAGGGGATGCGTTCGAGGACGCGGCGCTTTTAGACAAATTCTACGTGCCCACTAGGTATGTGGATGCGTGGAGCGAGGGCGTGCCGTATGAGTATTACACGAGGCGCGACGCCGAGTTAGCAATAGAGGCTGCGAGGAGGATTATTGAGTTTGCGAAGGGACTATGGAGGTCGTTAGGTGGAGAGAAGAGCTAAGGAAGAGGGCCCTCGGCCTCGCCTTGGAGGCCGCGGCGCAGGTACACGGCACTGTGTTCCTCGTGGGCTCATATGCGAGGGGGGACTTCGGCGAGGACAGCGACGTAGACCTCCTAGTGATTGCACACTTCACAGAGCCGCCGCACCGGAGGCTCTTGCGCCTCACTCTGCCCGTGGAAGTCATAGCCTTAACGCCGGAGGAGGCTCTTAGAGCCGTGGAAAAGTGCTACCCCATCGCCTACGACATTGCGCTTGGAGTAGTGCTAAAGGACGAATTGTCTATCGCCGAGGAGTTAATTCAAAAGGCTAAGCGGTGCACTGCGGGAAAGAGTTATAAAGAGGGGTAGAGGTAGAGAGGGCTCAGAGGGCCGCGCCAGCGGCGCCGTGAAGAGCCGCGTCGGGTCCCCCTTGTCTACACTATCCTCTTCCAGTACTTCATGGCGTCGCGGAGCACGGCGGATTTGGCCTCTATCACCTCCTCAGGCGTGTAGGGCAGTACGTCTAGCGAGAGCGGCAGATCCAGCCTGGCCTCCGCCTTGGCCACGAGTTCAAGCCTCTTAAGCCACGGCATGCCCCGGACGCTGGGCGACACAATGACTACGTCTACGTCGCTGTCCACGAGCCAGTCTCCCCTGGCCCATGAGCCAAAGAGGTAAGCCGCCTCAACCACTATACCCATGCGCTCTAGCTCCTCCACCAGTAGCTTAACTGCTCTAACAACTTTCTCCTCCGCCATATGCCAGCGACGCCAGTTTTACGACCTCTGCCGCGATCTCGACGGCGTACGCCGCCTCTCGCCTTGTGAAAAGCTCAGAGGGCGGGCCGCCGGCCGCGTCCGGGTACCTAGACGTGGCGTAGTACTTTGTCAAAACGGCGAGCCCCTCCACGAGCTCTGGCGAAAACTCGACGCCAGCGCCCCTCAGCTCGCGGTATAGCTCTAGCAAATTGTGCCTCTTGGGGGGCTCCTTTCTCAAGAAGAGGTAGAAGAGGGATTTCAGAGCCTTATCCGCCGCTTGATGTGAGTGAAATGCGACAAAGTTGTAAAGCCCATTTTCAAGTAATATCTTGGCAACTTTGCACTCGTGGACGGCCTCCCCTAAGCCAAATCAGCCCCTCTTCTCTCACACCTACGTCTACCTACACTTTTTTATCACTATGCGCGGAGTGCTCGGTAGCCTTAGACACGTTAGATAACACGCTCTCTCTGGAACGCGGCTACTCCAGAAGCCCTTAGGAATACCTTTGTCTATTCTCATTGTGTAGAACAAGCGGAGGTCTTTACTCTCAGAGGTTTTGACTGGATGAGTAGCTCGTATCCAGTGCCGCCCCATGGAGACCCGGTATTTGTCAAGGGGGCGATTGGGCACGGCCCGTATTGTCGCCGGCATCTGCTATTATCGCAATGGGCATCTTAACCGCTCTCTTAAGCGTATAGAATATGCCGCTTTGGCATTACGCCGTTTTTAGATAAATCGCCTGTAGAGGTTGCCGTAGTGGCCTATGTGCCCCCTGATTTTTATCTCGTAGCCACACTTTGGACATCTTTTGCCGTCCAGCTTCACTTCGACAACTCTGTCGGCGAATCTCTTTATTAGCAGGGCGCCGCATTTGGGGCAGTAGGTGTGTTGGGCCTTGTGGCCGGGGACGTTGCCCACGTATACGTAGTCCAGCTCCTTCCTAGCCCTCTGCCATATCTCCTCCAAGAGTTGGACGGGGGTGGGCGGCACGTGGGGCATCAAGTGCGCCGGGTGGAATGCCGTGATGTGCAACGGTATTGACCTATCCACCTTGGCGACGGCCTCTACGACGTCGTCTGCTTCGTGGTCGTTGACCCCGGGTATTACCAAGTACGTCACCTCGACGTGTACGCCTCTGCCCCAGAGGTACTGTATCGTATCCACTACGCCGTGAAAATCCGCGGCCAGCCAGCGTCTGTAGGTCTCAGGTCCCCCCTTTAAGTCCACGTTTGCCCCCTCCATCCCCGCAGCTATAAGCGCGTCTAAGGCCTCGCGGGTTAAGTAGCCGTTTGTATTAATCGTCTTGTGGAGGCCCGCGGCGCGTTTAAACACGTCCACTGTGTACTCCAGGAGCATAGTCGGCTCGTTGAAGCTCACGTTGATTCCAGAGTCGCCGTTTTCTAAGGCCCACTCCACTATCCTCTCCGGCGGTGTATATACGCCGGAGTACATCACCACCTTGCTCAAGTGCCAGTTTTGACACCAAGCGCAGGGGAAGTTGCAACCCCACCCGCTTATCGTCAACGCAGAGGTCCTCGGGTAGAAGTGGTACATCGGCTTAATCTCCATTGGCCTCGACTCCGCCGCGGAGAGGAGGCCGTAAGTGGCGACGTAGAGCTTCCCCCCTTTGGCGAACCGGTTTTTACAAAGGCCCCAAGTCCCCTCGCGCAACATACACCTACGTCTACAGACGAGGCACCTCACGCCAGAGCCCACGCGCTCAAAAAGGGGAGTTTCAACCACATGAGGCCCCCTCGGGCTCGGAGGCGGCGATGCGCGCGGCCAGCTATAGGCCACAAGCTGGTATGTGTCTAGGGGGTAAAAGTCTTAATCCTCTGTTCTGAGAGCGCTAAGAATATGCAGGCCGGCCTCCTCCAGACCGACAAGTAGTAAGGGGCAAGTTAGCCTCTGTCTCTCACACAAACCCCACGGCTAAGAATTTGGCCATCAGCCTCCGCGTCGCGACGCCTAAGGCGCTTAAGGTCGTCTAAAGTGCCACATACGCCGGTGATAGAGCCACGTCCGGCTTGGCAACTAGAGCCGCGCCGCCTTGTTTAAGTCGGTTGTATAAGCATCGTAGCCCTCTTACCGGGTCTGTGAAACGCTGTAGTTTTTCAAGGAGAGAAGCTAAGTCTGCCCCTACGCCAATCTCGCAGACAGACGCCGCCTTGGCAAACTCCCCAGAGAGCGCTATGCCTCTTGTCAAATCTATCTGAGACCATAGCCTCTGTGCCTTACCCCGAGCTTGAGGGTCGCAACATGAGCTAATATGTCATCTCCTGGAAAACGACTCAAACAACCTGAAGTAGATGGCTTGCTTCGACGGTCAGCAGGCCGCTATAGATTACTTTCAAAGCTGTTCTTGTCAGCGGCGTTTGAATCGACTTAGCTCATACTGATTCTAAAAACTCTACGTGCTTAGTCGCATAGCTGTTCAACGGCGTATTGGATCCTGGAGCTTCCTAGTGTTGCTCCTTTGAGAAGAGCCGCGTGGGCTAAGGGCCGCTGAGTGGCCTTAAAAACGACGAGCTCTTGTCCCAGCTCTGTCCACTACTTAGCCGCGTAGAATGCGCCCCATGCCGATATTTTTGAACCTCTCCTCTGCCGCTAAAAGTCTCGACGAGCCCCCAACCACATATCATAGCGGTGGGCGACAGCTACCGTATAGAGCTGGACAAAGGGGAAAGACACCTGAGGTCTTGTGTCTTCGGTAGCCTAGCCTTAACTCCCCCGTGCCGGTGTAGACGCTTACCTCCTCTTGTGTTATTGACAAGTCTTAGAAGTCTCATACCGCTATGTTGAAATACTGCTAAAAAGCAACGGCCATGGAGCCCGCGGCCATCGTGCTTTACGCAGTCTTGCTCTTAGCCGCTTGGTACCTCCTGGCATCTTTTCTAGCCCGATTCGCCAATAGGAGGGTTGTGTCCAAATGCCCATGTGAAGTGGTGCGCTATCTGGGGGATCCCTCCTCGCTTTACGTGAACCTCAACTGCGGTGGGAAAAAGGTGGAGGTGTACATAAGGAGAGAGCCGTGGGACAACCCCCTCAACTTGGCCGCATTCTATCTGCTCAGGAGGAGCGCCTACACGGCAGTGCGGTTTAGCCTGGGATTTGACGCAGGCGTAATTGACGCCTCGCGGAGCGGCGCTGGGAGAAGAGTTGGAAACTACTACGTGGTTAATATATCGACTCCCCGGGAGCTGGCGGAGAGGCTGTTAAGCCTCGCCGATGAGGCTGGAGTTTGGAGAGTCACAGTGTCCGGGGAATTGGTCCAGCTCCTATGGCGCGGCAAAGACTGCAGCTATGTGGAAAAGGCATTATCTATAATTAAAAATATAGCCAAAGAACGATAAAGACTTGGGACACCCTGTTTTTCTCTTTAGAAGTTAACGAAACTAGATTTAAAAACAGAATAAAATGTTGTTCCATGTTAAACACGCCGGCCCCCTATATCTTGTTGGGGCTAATACTATACTTTTTGACATATTGGTTCTACGCCAGGTGGGTGGACAAGAAGATTTGGGAAAGCGACCCCAACAGGCCCACGCCAGCGAAGCTCTACTTCGACGGCGTGGAGTACTTCCCAGTGTCTAAGTACGTGCTCTTCGGCTACCAGTTCAAGTCGGTGGCTGCGCTTGGCCCCATTGTGGGCCCCTTGACTGCCGTCCTCTTCTTCGGCTGGGTGCCTGCCCTCCTCTGGGTGATATTTGGCAACATGTTCATTGGGTGGGTACAGGACTACAGCTCCATGATGCTCTCCATAAGAAATGAGGGCCGCTCAATGGGGCCGATAACCTACAGACTGCTTGGAGATAGAGTTCGGAAAATCTTGCTAATATATCTAATCTTCTACTTGATAATTATCACGGCGGTTTTTGAGTGGGTGATCATCGACGTGTTGAACAGAGTGCCTGGGACCTTCACTGCCGTGTTGTTTGTATTGTTCGGCGGCGTAATATTCGGCGTTCTTATCTTCCGCATGAGGATGGACGTACTCTTGGCGACCCTCATAGCCCTCGCTATAGTGTTCGTGGGCTACTTCACCGTGGCACTAGTTCCCGCAGTTAGGGCGCCGGGGACCAACTTCCTGGACCCGCCGGACTTCTTCAAGGCACACAACTTCAACCCAGCTCTGACGTGGCCTGGCACGTTGACCGTGGCCTTCTGGCTGGTGGTACTCTCCATCCTCTACTACATAGCCGCTGTGACTCCGATGCCCAAGTTCCTACTGCCCACCGTGTACGTGGGATATCTTCCGAGCATTATCGCCCTAGTGCTCGTCTTAATTGCCGCGATCTTTACGCCGTTGACGGGGCTGACGATACAGCAGACGCCCGTAAAGGCTCTCTACGTAGATCCGCTTCAGAACCCCCAGGGCGGCCCGCTGTGGCCAATACTCTTTGTGACAATTGCCTGCGGAGCGATCTCTGGCTGGCACAGCCTAGTCTCGTCGGGTCTAACGCCTAAGCAACTTGAGTATGAGACAGACGCCTTGCCAGTGGGCGGAGGGGCCATGATGACCGAGGGCGCCGTGGCCCTTTCCTCCATCGCCGCAATAATGGTGCTATCACAGCCCCCGGCGGGCGCCGCGGCGTATGTGCAAGGTGCGACTCTGCTCACCACCAAGCTTCTGAACGTCCCAGACGTGTACATGAACATCTTGTACGGCATCTTCGTGACGGTGATGGGGCTTATAACATCGATGCTCTTTGTGAGAGTGTTCAGGCTGATAATGGCGGAGCTGTTTGAGGAAAGCCCGCTTGGCAACAAGTACATATCTCCCCTGGTGATACTGGCCATCTCCGGCTTCTTGGCGTTTGTGGGTAGCTGGACAAATCTCTGGATATTCTTCGGCGGCACCAACCAGCTACTGGCCGGCCTAGCGCTGTTACTAGTGGCAATATTCCTCGCCAGCATAAAGAAGCCCACGGCCTACGTCTTTGTGCCGGGCATATTCATGGCCATCACCACCCTTGCTGCGCTGGCTTGGGAGACGTACGTATATGGCCTATACGCATACTTAGGCAAGCCGATAGGGGTTCAAGCGGCGGTCGCAGCCTTGTACGGCAAAGACATAGTTACAATTTCCAACTTGATCTCCGCGGCGTTTGGAGCGCTGTTGCTTGTACTAGGCGCAATAACCACGTATTACCTAATCACAGGCTGGGTTAAATACAAGAGGGGGGAGGCGGTAAAGAAATAAAAACCCGTACACGTTTTTTCCTATGAAAATCTTCGATAAGCTAAGGGAGGTGATAGAGGGTCTCACGGTCCACGGCCAGTCTACCGCGATACTTAGAGTAAAGGCGCAGATAGACAACTTGTTCATGTTGATTACCCTTGGCGACATGCTGGGCGTGCCCATCCTTCCGCCGTACTACTCCCTTAGGCTAATGCCCTACGTCTTTCCCAACATCCAGAACTGGAAGCGCTACATGCTCAGGGAGAGAGATGTCACAGACTTAGTGTCATGAAGGGCCTTAAGGGACTTTTAGAGGAGAACCCGCGGCTCAAGGTATTCATCTATGCCGGCAAAGGCGGATTAGGCAAGACCACCCTCAGCGCCGCCACGGCAGTAAAGCTCTCCTCTTTAGGCAAGAAGACCCTCGTATTTAGCACAGACCCCCAAGCCTCGCTCAGCGACGTGTTTGAGCAAAACGTGTTCGGCAAGGGGGAGGTGAAGATCGCGGAGAACTTATACGTGATGGAGATAGACGCGGACAAGAGGATACACGAGTACGTCTCCTCCATCAAGAAGAAGATCATCGACATGTACAAGCTCGACCGCCTGCCCCAGGACATCGAGGAGTACATAGACAGCGCGGCGGCTGAGCCGGCCATGTACGAGTCCGCGGTCTACGACGCCATGGTTGACGTAGTCACCGAGGGGAAGTACGACTACTACGTCTTCGACATGCCGCCCTTTGGCCACGGAATTAGAATGATCGCGATAGCAGACGTTATAAGCAAGTGGGTGGACAAGATCACCGAGCTTAGGCGGCAGGCCTATGAATACGGCAGAGTGGCCGCGTCGCTTAAGAGGAGCAAGCTGACCTACGAGGACGAGATCTTGCAAGAGCTGGAGTACATCCGGGGGAGGATCCTCAAGTTTAGAGACATCGTAATGAATACGGAAACCACGGCGTTTCTCATGGTCATGACCCCCGAGAAGATGACTATTCTAGATACGGAAAAGGCACTTGAGATGTTCCAGTCCCTGGGACTGAAGTTGACTGGCATAGTGGTGAACCAAGTATACCCGCCAGAGCTCGCCTCTCGCCCAGATGCGCCGTCTTACCTAAAGAAGAAGGTGGAAGAGCAGAAGAAGTACATAGCCGAGATAGCGGACAAGTTCGGTAAGTATGTGATAGCAGTTACGCCCATGTTAAACAGAGAGCCCAAGGGGCTAGACACCTTAAAAATCGTGGCCGAGGAGCTCTGGAGCCCAAAGAAGAGACTGGAGGACTACATATGAGACAGCTCCTATCTCAGCGGGGCATTAAGTACATCTTCTTCGGCGGGAAGGGCGGCGTGGGGAAGACCGTGGTCGCCGCAGCCACGGCCCTCTATGCCGCCGAGAATCTGGGCGAGAGGACGCTCTTGGCCAGCTTCAACCCCGTCCACTCTCTCACGTCGCTCTTCCAGCAAGACCTCTCCGGAGGAGTCATAAAGCAGGTGCAAGGCGTGAAAAACCTCTGGGCGATAGAGGTGCAGTACGACGACATTGTGGAAAAGTACAAGGCCCGCATCACGAACTTGCTCAAGGAGATGTTGAAGATGGCGGAGCTCTCGATCGACATAAAGCCTCTTGTGGACATAGCCACTACAAACCCGGCCTTCCACGAGGCGGCTGCCTTTGACAAAATGATGGACGTGGTGTTAAAGGAGGGGCCCAACTTCGACAGAGTCATCTTCGACATGGCCGCTGTGGCAAACGCGGTGAGGCTGATAGGCCTCTCGAAGCTGTATGGCGCCTGGCTTCAGAGGACGATAAAGATGCGCAGAGAGACCCTCTCGCTAAAGGAACAGCTCTCATTTAGAAAAGAGAAGGTGGCCAAGGAGATTGAGCAAGACCCAATCCTCCTCGAGCTACAAGACTTATACAACCGCTACATGAAAGTTAGAACCGTCTTGACAGACCCGTCCTCTACGCGGTTTGTCTTTGTAACAATACCCACAATCCTCTCCATCTCGGTAGTACAGAGATTCGTTGAAATGGTTAAGGCTTATGAGATACCGTTCGGTGGCGTCGTTGTAAATATGGTGATACCCCGCGAGGAGGCCGAGGCCGACGCCACTGGCTACATAAAGAGCAAGTACGAGGAGCAGGCGAAGAACTTGGAGCTGATAAGGTCCGCCTTCGGCCCCCACATACTCGCAGTGGTGAAGCAGTTCCCCGAGGAGATAGTGGGCTTGGAGAGGCTGAGGATGTTTACAAAAGAGCTATTTTCATGAAAGTTCGGCAGGCTGTACGCGACTTCTTTTACGGCCTCCTATTCCTAGACCTATACAGAGAGACAGCCAAGACGTACCTACAGTACAAACTGCTGCTCCACTTATTGACCTTCGGCGACTTTGTGGGTATGCCGCTCTTGACCACATACTACTCCCTACGCCTACTCCCCTACTCGCTACAAGAACTGTACGACCTAAGGCGCGAGGCAGCACGCGAACACGACATATTTGAAGAGCTGGCGGAGTTCGATGTCCACTGAGTTCTCCTGGCACGCAATAGCCGTGGGAAACAGGATGCTGGGCCCCTACAACTTCCTAGTCCTCACAGCTCCGCCGACGTGGCGCATCGTCATAATGCCCATGGCCTCCGACGTGTTTAAACACAGAGAAGTAGACGGAGTCAAGTGGGTGAGGGACGGGGAGGTGATGCACTTTGTAAAAGACGGAGGAGAGGCCTACGTGTTAAAGATAAGCGTAAAGCCTGGGAGGAAGAAAGCCGAGGGAACCCCAATAGCCATCAACGGGCACCACGGAGTGTACCAAGTGAGAGAGAGGGGCGATAGGTACCACTTGACAATTCAGTTCTACTGCGACCGCACAGACCGCACAGTCAAAATCACGCTTGAGGGTCTGAGAGATCTGTCTATTTTGAACTACGTGGGGCAGAGCCGTTGCCACTAGCCGGGGGCACAATCCAGCGGTCTACATACCTCTTCATGTTCTGCAAGACGACGATACGGCTGGGCTCGTCGTCGTCCATGTAGACAAAGTCGGCGCCTATCCTCCTCAGCTCCTCCAAGAGCTTGTATGCCCAAGCCTTGACCTCCTCGTGGCTCAACATGTCCTCCCTCTTCAGCCTGAAGGTGGAGTGGCCTAGGTGCATGTAGCTCTTTACCTCGACGAAGTGGGGGTTG
The DNA here is from genome assembly GCF_000015805.1 of Pyrobaculum calidifontis JCM 11548. Taxonomy (NCBI): domain Archaea; kingdom Thermoproteati; phylum Thermoproteota; class Thermoprotei; order Thermoproteales; family Thermoproteaceae; genus Pyrobaculum; species Pyrobaculum calidifontis. Next base: position 825,429 of record NC_009073.1, read on the forward strand.
CCCCTCTTGACAAGCTCGGCGAACTGCGGGATGTACCTCTCGTCGTAGTTCAAGCTCCTTATCAGAGTAATCCTCATGACGGTCCTCGTGGGCACCACTGCGAGTAGGTCAAGCGACTGGAGCCACTTCTCCCAGGCGTCCTCCCTGTTGTACACGGGGACGTTCACCCTGTAGTACAGCTCCTTGTTGGGGGCGTTAGTGGAGAGGTAGAGCTGCGTGGGGAGGGCGTCCTCTTCCCAAAGCCGCTTAATCATCTCTGGGTGCTGGCCGTTTGTGACAAGGAATACGGACTTGGTCTCGGGGAGCGACTTTATCAGCTTTATCAACTCTGGCAACTTTGGGTACATAGTGGGCTCCCCCGAGAGGGAAATAGCCCAGTGGGTAGGCGCCAGCGCCTCCTTGACGCGTCTCTTCCCCTCGGGGTGGCCCCAGTACCCCGACAAGAGGCGCACCCTCTCCTTCAACACCCCCCTCACGATCTCCTCGGGCTCTAGGTAGAACCTCTCGTCGAGGACAAAGGCGTCGAACTCCTCCGTGGGGCGCCAGCAGTAGACACAACGGTTGCTACATACAAGCCCCACGGGGCTCATCTCTACACAGCGGTGGGAGCCCCCCGCCGGCGCGTTGTAGAACTTCACCTTGTAGCAAGACTTGCCCCCCTCGATGGCCTCCCTAGTCCACTTACAGAGCTCCACGGCGGCGTGGCCCACAAAGCCGTAGTGCCGCTCCACGAGCGCCCTGCCGGCAGATGCCCTAATCTTAATCCGCGGCCCCTCCAACACGTGGTAGCGGCCAATGGGCTCAACTTCGCAGGACACAGGTAAGCCCCGTTCTCTATATATAAGCTTGTCCAAAGGAACAGCGCAACACATATAAACGTGGGACAATGAGCAGGTATGCCAAGCGTAGTCGGAGACGTGGTGGGCTTGTTGGTAGGGTGGCTTGTGAGCAGCTTCGCGGTGTGGCTCGCATTGAAGATTTTCCCCGGCAAGCAGAGGAGAGAGGACTTCGTAGGGGCAATGATTACCGCGGCTGTGGGCGCCCTCGTCTACTGGTTTTTCCACGCCGTGTTCCGCATACCCGTGATAAGCGGCATATTGGGCTTCTTCGTCTGGCTCTACGCCCTTAGGAAGATCCAGCACGTCGGCTGGCTCGGCGCCTTAGCGCTCGCAATACTCATCTACATAATAAACGGGGTGCTCAGCCTATTCCTCCCCACGCTAAAACTCTAGCCCTTTTTCACCCCCTCCCAGCGGCGTCAATCCCTCCATAGAAAACTTTATAAAGATCAGATGATTCTGTTATGTGGAGAATCAGCTTGAAAGGCTGATAGTCGGAACACTTGCACACGGGCATTACGATTACAGCTTGACTATTAGGAGCTTTGCGGAAGGCTCTGGCATGCCCTTCTCTGCGATTAGGCGTGCCGTGTATAGGCTGGAGAGGGAGGGAGTTGTCAGAGTGCTTAAGCTCAGCAACCAGTACGTGGTAAGGCTGAGGAGCGTTGAGAGGGCCTGGGAGCTCGGCTACTTAGACACGTCGTATGTCACATACGGCGCGGGCTACTTCGCCCCCTTCACTGGCTACAGGCGCGGCTTTTACCTAAGCGACGAGGCGTATATAACTCTCCCGTTTAGAATCAGGCGCCACGAGGCGCTCACGAGGCTCATAGACCTCGAAATAAGATCCCGCGCCGACATGGAGCCCGCCCTGGCTTGGATTGGGGAGTGGCCCCGCTTCACACTACTCTTCTACCGCGCTACACTACAGCCAGTGGACAAGAGGTGGGAGGAGCTCATAAGACAACACGGCATAGAGCCTACCCAATGGCTCCCTCCGGCCTACGGCTTCTTCGCCTTTCTCATATACGCCGTGAGAAAGCTGACGGGCGCCGACTGGAAAGAGGCCTACTGCAAGGCCTTAGAGCTCGTCCGAGACTACGTGCAAGAGACTAGGGCAGGGACAAGCCCAACGGAGGAATTCGTGGACAAGGTCCTTGCGGAGATGTCAAAATGGCCCTGTACAAAATAGCGAGGTCTCTCAGGAGAAGTAGGCTGAGGCTGGCCATACTCAAGCTACTGTGCGAGGCGGGGGAGCCCCTCTACCCAGCCCTAATAGCCAGGGCAGTGGGGGCAAGCTACGAAAACGTGTTAGGGGCCCTGCGCGGGCTGGGGAGGCGGTATAGGCGCGAGGAATCCCTCCTCGGGCTCGGCTTGGTAAAAGAGGTCAAAGTGGGGGGCCAGAGGCTGTACTACGCCGACGAGGAGATCTGCAAAAACCTAGAAGACTCGCTAAACGGCCTCCTATAGGCCACGCGCTTGGCGCCCACTCCTATACGCGCGGGCCCAGGACTCCGCCTCAGCCGCCGCCAGCGCGGGCCGATGTGACATCTAGTCTGTCAGCGGACTTGCCGCTGGGCTCTCAGTACAGCTTAGGCAAAAATGTCTCAATGGACGTGCTGTAAATACCGACGTGTACCTACAATACTACGTACAATTACAACTACTTTACAATTCATAATAAGCCTGACGATTTGCACGCCCATGAGACAGAATTGGACCATCACAAAGCTCTCAGAGAACAGCCCGTCGCCATCTCTGGCACACTGTGAAACAGAGATCATTATATGGAGGAAAGAAATCTTGCGAAAAACCTCTAGCCCATCGCCATGAGCCTCTTCTTAAAACTATTGAAATATGACATAGAGTATACGAAAAAATACTGGAAATACTCTGTACCTTTCTATATCTCCTATCTGCTAGATGTGGCCGTATTCCTTCTTATGAATTACTTACTTAAACAGCTTGTAGATTCCGCGATTTCTGGCGAGTTACATAATGTAATATTCTACACTGCTTTCTTTCTCCTATCTGTCACATCACGATTTGTACTAGTCTTCCTCGGCGACTACATCTCCGACCTGTATAAGAAGGCAGTGGAGCTTGACTTGGCCCTCCGCATTGTTGAAAGGAGGGTTGAGGGGCCTTCGCATCCGCCTGGTGAGGTCTTGTCTCGCGTTACCGCTGACTTGGAGAACGCGGTTTACGCCATTGCGACGCCGCTTTGGCTCTTCTTCGTTGTCGGGGATGTGGCCGCGGTTGCCCTCTTCGCCTACTGGCTTCAGCCCCTCTCCCTTCCCCTTATACTCCCCTTCGCCGCGCTCTACGCCGTTTTGATGAAGAGGGTGGGGCCGCGCCTATTGGACGCTAGGTCTAGGGAGAGAGAGGCCTACGGCGGCTGGTTCAAAAGGCTGAAAGAGGCTGTGGAGGGGGCACACAGCCTACACAGGCTGGGGCTGAGGAGAGCGCCCAAGCTGTTGACAGACGCCACAGCCACATACTTCGCCAAGTTCAAAAAGTTCACGCTGTACAGCCGTAGTATTGACTACCTGCTTCAAGCCCCGGCACAAGTAGGGCCCAACTTCGTCTTTGCAGTAGCGCTACTTTTGGCTCTGCAAGGGCAGGGCACTGTGGGAGACGCAGTGGCGCTGAGAAACTCCCTCAACGGACTTTTCCTCCCCATCGGCCACCTCATGTCCACGGTGGGCTCTTTTTACGTTATGGCCTCGTCGTTTTTGCGTGTTGAGCCTCTTCTGCGCTCTGCACAACCCCGCGTTGTGAGGGGGGCCGTGGCGTATCTAAGGGACGCGGTCTTTTCTTACGACAACGGCGTAGTTGTGGAGGTGGTGGGTGAGGTGGCTGTTGAGGAGGGTGACTTTGTGTGGGTTAGGGGGCCTTCTGGGGCTGGGAAGTCCACCTTGGCTAAGGCGCTGTGTGGCCTTGTGGAGCCCGCCGGCGGCGTTGCGGTGGCGGCTGTGGACTGCGTCTACGTGGGCAACGACGACTACCTCTTCGACGCCACTGTGTACGAAAACATCGACCTTTGGGAGGGGAGGCCTAGGGGGGATGTGGAGTGGGCCGCCGCGGCGGCGGGGGTGGACTTCCCCTTGGACAAGAGGTGTGGGGAGGGGGGTAGGGAGCTCTCCGAGGGGCAGAGGCAGAGGGTCCTCATCGCCAGGGCTCTGCTGAGGAGGCCTAGGCTCCTCGTCCTCGACGAGGCCACCTCCGGCCTAGACAAAGAGCTGGAAACCAAAGTGCTACAGGCAGTGCGGCAGGCCGCAAAGGCAGTGGTAGTAGTGTCGCATAGAGACAGCCCAGCACAGTACAGCAACAAAATAGTAGAAGTAAGAGAAGGAAGGGCGTACATGGTAACAGTCAATAAAGGCGTTGGCGGGGATAGTTCTGCGCAAAGGTGAGCTTAGTTTTGGAGTCGCCGAGCTTGTCCACCAGTCTACGGGAAAGCGCGTCTTACGCTTTCAGCGGCGTTGCACGTAGGGGGTGGCCAGTGCCGCTGGCTAGCGTGTTGGGAAGTGAAGTGTCAAGTGCTGATCGGCTTACTTAGGCGGTTTTGTGATGGGGGCTATTCTCCCCGTAAGTTAGTGCGCGGTAATTGGGAGAAAAACTTATAAAGCGGGGTGTGCGGGAAGTGCGGCCCCGGTAGTCTAGCCCGGTCAAGGGCCTTAGGCCGATTAAGGATGCGGGCCTCATATACGGGAAGTATAGGCCAATCGAGCCCGTGACCCGGGTTCAAAAGGGGGCACCCCCTGAGAGTCCCGGCCGGGGCACCACGTCTTTATCAAATTCTCAATCCACATAGGTTGTTTGATAATATCGGCGGGGAGGTCGATGTATAGAGGTGTAAACCGAGTGAAAAGTGAGAACTATGGGGCTCGGCGCCTAACACTACAAGATTTGCTCTTATGTGTACATAATTAGCGACAATGTGCCAATCATTACTGTATCGGCATTTAATTAGCCAGCTTAGTGGAGGACTTATTGGGGGAGGGATGGTGATCGACTTGGCGAGGAGTCCCTGTCCGAAACCAGGCCTGCTGACCTCCCTCCCCCTCTGGCTGAAATATAGAGGGGAACTATATAACTTTTTTCGCTGTATAAATTTCGGTAGCCTCTTGGCAATGGCGGACGTCAGGTCTCACACATATAGGTCTCAGATTGGGAGTCCCAATTGCGACCTTGTCTCTGTGACGTAGTATGGCTTTTGCTTGACCCTTGACATGTCCAGGCTACCTTGGCCCTAGTGCGTATCTTTGGGAATGTGCTGTACGGCGTTTGTCTAGATCAAACTTATTTAAATGAGGTGTGATAGTTGCTATGGAGGTTATTGTTAAACGTCTTGAGGGCGTTCCCCTCGTTACCGCCTACGTGTTTGAAGTTGGTGGCGTTAGAGTTGTCGTCGACCCTGGCCCTGCTTCGTTGTTTGAGCCCATGGACGTAGACGCAGTCCTTTGTACACATATCCACTTGGACCACTGCGGCTCCGCTGGGCACTTGGGCAAGCCCACGTATGTGCATGAGAGGTATACTCGCCACGTGGCCGACCCCTCTAAGCTTTATGAGTCTAGTAGGGCCGTCTTGGGCGTCTTTGCGGAGAAGTTTGGCCAGCCGAGACCAAACGAGGCCGTGATGGGCGTGGCCGACGGGACGAGACTCTTCGACGCCGTTGATGCCATTCATACGCCGGGGCACGCCCCCCACCACGTGATGTACTACTACAGAGATGAGAAGGCGTTGTTTGTGGGCGACGGCGCTGGGGTCCACATACCTGAGCTAGGCGTCGTAGTGCCGACGACTCCCCCGCCCTTTAAGCTCGACGTATACCTCCAGTCCCTCGACAAGGTGAGGGGGCTAGACGTGGAGAAGATCTGCTTCCCCCACTACCATTGCACACACAACGTCGAGATCTTGGAGAGGCACAGGGAGCAAGTCAGGGCCTGGGTTGAGGTACTGCAGCAGAACCCCCACATGGACGTCGAAGAGGCTCTCCGCGCCTTGGCCAAAGCCGACGAAAACGTGGAGAAGGTGCTCGCCGCAGGCGGCCTCTACCTCGACTTCTATCTCCGCTTCAGCGTATTGGGCTTCCTTGACTACTTGAGGGGGAGAGGCTAGTCGGCCACCTCTTTTTCGTACATTTTAGCGACGGCGAGTAGCACCTCCTCGTCCCGCGCCGCGAGCTGTAGGCCCACGGGGAGGCCGGAGGTGGGGGCTGGGACTGAAATCGCTGGGTGGCCCGTGAGGTTGAAGAGCTCTGTGTATGCCAGCAGCTTGGGCCTCACCGCCACGCTGTCTGCCTCCTCTATTGGAATTGCCTCAGTGGCTGTCGTGGGCGTGGCCACCACGTCGTATTTCTTGAATAGCTTGTTGAAGAACTGGGTGGCCTCCTCTTTGACCTGCTTGGCCGTGATGTAGGCCACGGCGGGCAGGGCGGCGCCGGCGGCGAGCAGAGTGGCCACGTCTTTCCCCATTTTGTCCCCCACGCCCCTCAGCAGGTGGTAGTAGTTGGCGGCGGCCTCAGAGAGGAGGATGGCCGCCCTAGCCGACGCGTATTTACGCGCCTCGACAAACACCTCGTCTCTCACCCCGCCTATTCTCTCGAGGACCTCCACGGCCCTCCAAAACGCCTTTTCCACATGCCTAGTGTTCTCAGCAATCCCCATCAACACTGCGAAGCGGAACCTCTTGACCTCGGGGAGCTCCCTCTCAAGCCAGCCCACGGCCGCCATTACGCGGACTAAGTCGTCTACGCTTCTGGTGATGAGCCCCACGTGGTCTAGGCTCTGGGCCAGGGGGAGGACTCCCCTAGTCGGCAGTTTGCCGTAGGGGGGCTTGTAGCCGACGACGCCGCAGAGGGCCGCGGGTATTCTCACAGAGCCCCCGGTGTCTGTCCCCAGGCCCACGTCGGCGACGCCTATGGCCACGGCCCCCGCGCTGCCGCCGCTCGACCCTCCCGTTATCCGCGTTGGGTCGTGCGGGTTTCGAGTCGGGCCGAAGTGCGGGTTTATGTTCGTGGCCCCGAGGGCCAGCTCGTGCATGTTTGTCTTCCCAATCACCACCGCGCCCTCCGCCATCAACGCGGCGACGACAGGCGCAGTCTCTGTTGCAACCCGGCGCATGTAGGGGGCGCCGTTTGTAATAGGCATGCCTGCCACCTCTATGTTGTCCTTAACAGCCACCGCCAAGCCGCACAGCTTCCCGCACCTACCCGCCTTGGCCAGCGCCTCAAGCTCCTCAGCCGCCCTCTCGTTTATGTAGACGAAGTAGTTCAAGTCGGCGCGCCTTTTGGCCTCCTCAAGCCTCTTCTCAATCATAGTAGCTGAAGCCCCTCCAAGACCCTCTCCACGACTCTCTCAACCTCCTCGGCGTCCACGGGTATCTCCAAGTCCCTCAACAGGGCCTCTACGTACTTCAGCTTACTCATGGCGGCACGTAGTGGCGTAGAACAGCTTCTCAGAGATCCAGTTGGCCTGCGACCCCACGTAGTCCACCTTCTTCCTAAGCTCGTAATCCCTCGGCTCAAGGGCCAAGAGGTCTAGGTAGAGCTTCTCAACCGCCTCTTTAATCCTGCTCGCCGCTTCTACATTCTTCTGGAGTAGCTCCTCCGTTGCCGTGCGCCCCAGCTCGCCTGCCACGTCGGCTATCCCCATGAGGTACGTGTAGACATCTACCCCCAGCTCCTCCTTAGTCGGGAGACGCCCCTCCTTCAACAAGCTGTAGAGGGCCGTGGCCTCTACATACTCCTGCAGACCCGTGGTGGCGCTTCCATAGAACATGGGCCACTGCTCAATCAACTTCCTCAAGTGGGCCACCACGTCGTTCATCTCCTTGAGCGCCCTCTCAGCCGCGGCGAAGTCCTTCCTAATGGCTGAGTACACCACGGCCTTCGAGAGGCGGGAGACCTTGATAGAGGTTTGGACTACTTCATCTTTTGCCCGCTCGTAGGCCCTTAGGTCGTCGTAGAGGTTTCTGATGTCAATCACAACGGCCAGTGAGAGCATGTTTATAAAGACACGCGGCGGCTTATGCACTACAGGCTATGCTACGCCCAATAGCCCCAAGTCTATATTGGTGAGAGTGATGTAGGGTGTGCCGTTTTTGTCGTACTTCACTTCTACTTTCCTCTCCACGCCTATTTCGCGGTACAGTGTGTTTATGGTCTCCGTGACTGCGCGGACCGCTTCGCCGGTGACCCACACTTGTTTGCCGTCGTACTTCCCGCCCGTTGCCCTCCGCCATTCCTTTGTCATCACGGCAGTAGTTTGCGCCGTCTTTAACTGCGCGTAATTGGCGTTTCGTTGACGCAAATAGAGGTGCTTATACGAGCCACGCGGCGGCGATTAGGGGGGAGAGGAGGAGTATGGGGAGGGGCAACGCCGGGCCGTAGCCCCACCTTTTTAGGAATACCTCGACGGTGAGGCGGAGGCCTGCGTATATCGTCGCGACGCCTAGGGCCACCGCGGCCAGGGCCACGGCGCCTCCAAACGCCGCTAATCTCGCCGCTACGAAGCTCAGGGCCATTGAGTAGACTACAAAGTCGCCAACTCCCAGCGAAAAGGCTTTCAGCCTCACCACGAAGCCGAAGAGCGGCGTGTCGCGGCCCTTGGGAGGAGCCGCCCCGCTACCGCTGGCGGCCTCCTCCTTCGCCTTTTTTATCAATTTGCCGAGGAGGCCACGGCTTACCATGAGGTAGTCGTACACCGGCAACGCCACTAGCAACGCCAGCACTGTGACGCTTGGCAGAATCCAGACGAACATTGAGCCGGCGAGCGCGCCGAGGAAGCCCAGGAAGAGGTCGCCCCTCCTTCTGCTCAAGAGAAAGACCACCAACACGCCGACTGCGGGGGAGAGCAATATGGCCCACGTGGCGGGCCCCGGGGGCAGGATCCCGTAGCTGTAGTAGAGCCAGGCGTAGAACTGCACGACGCCCAACGCCAGTGTGAACCAGACGAAGTAGAGGAAGAGGCTTAGCAACCTCCTGCGGGTGAGGAGTAGGTATATAGCCGCAGTTGCCACCACTAGGAGTGTGAAAAACACGGCTAGGTTGTACAAAGTAGCGCCCGGGGTCTCCGCAGTGGCGTAGATCGCTGTGTCCATCTGCGGCTTTTCTACATAGGGTCTGACGTAGAGGGGGAGCGTCCCCAGCAACGCGGCCAAGGCAACGGCCAGCAACGCAAGGACAACCACGCACATGTCCACTGGCGTATATATAACCTTTCACGTCGCTACGCAAAAATTTTTAAACGGTACACCTCGGCGCCTTATGAAGGCGGTTGAAAGACTCGGGCGCTGGGCAAGAGAGCTTATGGAACTTGGCATCGACGTAAGGCTCCCCCCACAGCTATTGATACCGAGGCTATACTTCCTCGCGCCCCGGCTAGCGGTAAAGCTCGCCGACGCGTCTTAAATACACCAGATTTAGTGTTGACAGTGATGAGAAACCCGGGTCTGTACTATGCAGAGGACATAGGCCGCTGACTATTTTATCAACGCGGCGATGAACTTCACGGCGAGGCGGGGCCGCTTGGCGAGCGCCACAAACAGCGTCTTCGCCGACAGATTCTCCTCTATGTAGTCTCGCAGTACTCCGTCCTCGGCCAGCTCTAGCAGACCCTCGCCGCTCCGAATGAGCCGCTCGGCTAGAGAGAGGAGGCTCCTTTGGAACTCCACCTGTCTTACAATCTTCTTTACTCGCCTTTTGTACTCCTCCAGCGGCTTCTTTGTGGAGAGAGCCTCGGCCAGGGCCAGGGCTGAGAGTATCCCCGGCCTAATCCCCTCGCCGGTTAGGGGGTAGACGAGCCCCGCCGCTTCGCCGATTCTAAACCCCTCGCCGTCGTTCAGCACAATGTCTGGCTTAACTGTGAGGGGGGCGCCTCGCACGTCTAGTATCCGGCCTCCGCCTAGCCACTTCTCCACGAACTGCCTCACAAGGGGGACTGGGTTCTCTACGCCTAGGAACCCCCCACCCACGTTTAACACTCCTCCGTGGGGGAATACCCAGTAGAACCCCGTAGCCTCGCGTGGGAAGATGAAGTGGACGGTCTCCTCGTCTGCCTTGGCCCCCGCCACGTAGGCTCTCACAACGGTTATTTTGACGCCGCGGCTTTGGTAGGGGCCGCCGGCCTTCACTACCACGTCGCCTTTCTCTGCCTGCACCTCCCTTGGGCGTAGTGCCTCCACCCACCTCTCCTTGTCAACAATGTACCACCTGGGCTTTGCGTAGGCCACTTCTCCCACTTGGCTAGTCCAGTGGTAGAATCTGAAGACTTTGACCTTGTCTACCACGAAGCGGGGATCTACTAGGGGGGTCTCCACTGGCACCGCCTCGCCGCACGCCTTAAAGTACCGCCTAGAGATGTCTACGCCGGAGGCGTCTTTATATGCTCTTAGAAAGGCCGAGCCTGCGGGGCCGAGACCTATGACTGTGACTCGTGGCTTCACGTCGGGGAGGGGATTTGCTAATATAAGCTATGCGGACATCCCAGGCTCGAAGGTCCATTCTTGGAAGGCAACAGCCTCTCTCAGCGCCGCGTCCTCTCGGATTAGGTCGCGTATGGAGAGTACGCCGTAGAGTTTCCCGCCTTGCGTCACCACTATGTGGCGTATGCCGTGTTTACGAAACGCCTCTGCCGCCTCTGCCAAACTCCTGTCGTACTCAAGGGTTATAACTCTCTTGGTGGCAATTATGTCGCAGGGCTGGTCTAAGTCTATGCCGTAGGCCACTGCTCTAACTACGTCGCGCTCAGAAACCACGCCGACGACCCTCTGGGGGTCCCTTGGGTCTACTAGGACCACTAGGCCTACGTTGTTTTCCGCCATTAGCTTTGCCACGTCTCGTATTGAAGTGGAGGGCGTCGCCTTTACCACCTCCTTTTTTGCAAATTGGCCAATCATAATGAAATACGGGGAGTAAAAATATATTGAACGCGTATATGTGCCATGGACAAGGTCAGGAGCCACGAGTTGACTCACTTGGCGGAGTTGATGAAGCTCAAGGCATCTGTCGAATCGGAGTACCTGAGGGAGTTTATAGACGGGCTAATTCGGGAGACGTACCTCCGCGTTAAGTTGCTTGACGCCCTGTCGCTCCCCGAGATGGCGCTCGAGGCCGCGGAGAAGAGGCCTCTCGACGAGGTAATCAAGGCGCTCGAGGTCATGTGTACGCATTACGAGGAGCACTTGGCCGAGGTTAAGAAACTGAGGGAGGCCGCTAAGACGCCTCTCGAGCTCGAGGTGGTGGCCGCCTTGGAGAAGTCGATAGAGAGGTCCCACATAACGGTGAGAATGCTGATAAACGCGCTGACAGAGACCGCCAAGGCGTCCCAAGCCACATAACCGCGCGAAAACACGACGCTGAGTGAGGCGGGGGAGGGGCGTGGCCCAGTCCTACGGCAGATGGGGCTCTTGCAGGTGTAGTCTAGCGAATGTTGTGTGAGCGTAGACAAGATAGGGCTGGGGGGGGGGGGGGCGTCTATGGCGGTAGTCTTGCGATTACTTTTCTTACGGTCTTTCCGTTGGGGAGCTTGAATAGGGCTACTATGACGCCGGGTTTTCCGGGGGGTTGTAGAACCCAGGCCTTGGCTGGCTTGAGCAAGAATCGCTTCCCCTCGTAGACCACCTCGTATTCTTTGTTGAGTATTTCCTCTGCCACGTCTTGGTCCACGTCTGTGGATATATGTTTTTCTGATGGTTTTGCGGTTTAGACCAGCGAGCCGCTTATCGGCCTGTCTCTGCGTATTATGCCGGCTCTCAGGACGTGGTCTGCCAGCACCACGGCGGTTATGGCCTCCAGCGCCACTAGGGCCTTTGGCACAATGGTGACGTCGTATCTGCCTTTGAACTCCAGCGTGGTGGGCTCCATTTTGCCCAAGTCGACGGTCTGCTGCGGCTTGCGCACGGAGGGGGTCGGCTTAAACCACGCCCTGAAGTACAGCGGAGCGCCCACAGTTATGCCGCCCAGAAGGCCCCCGGCTCTGTTGGTGGCCAGCGCCGGTCTCCCGTTGACGACGGTGATGGGGTCGTTGGCCTCTGAGCCAAACATCTTGGCCAAGGCCCTCCCGGCGCCCCACTCAAACGCCACTACGCCGGGTATGGAGAATGCGGCCTTGGCCAAGTCGGCCTTTATTTTGCCGAAGTGGGGCTCGCCGAGCCCCGGCGGAACTCCCAAGGCCCACACCTCTACCCCGCCTCCTATGCTGTCTCCCCTCAGCACAGCCTCCCTGATCTTCTCGACCATCTTCTCCAGGGCCGCGTCGTCTACCACGGGGAGGGGCTTCTCCCAGCTCTTCCTCACGTCGTCCACGGTGTACGTGGCCGATATCTCCACACCGCCGAGCTCCACCACGTGGCCCAGCACCTCGACCCCCACGTGTCTAAGCACGGCCTTTGCCACCGCCCCCGCGGCCACTATGGCCGCCGTGGTGCGCCCAGAGGCCCTCCCCCCGCCTCTGTGGTCGTAGTTGATGCCGTATTTGAGGTAGTATGCCAAGTCCGCGTGGCCTGGCCTGGGCTTGAGCCAAAGCTCCTCGTAGTAGCTGGAGATGACCTTCCTGTTCCAAATGACTATGGCTATGGGAGTCCCCTGGGTGCGCCCCTCTTTGACTCCCGAGAGTATTTCAAACTCCTCTGGCTCACACCTCGGGTTTAGGACAGGGATGTGGCAAAACATGCGCCTCTCAAGCTCCCGCTTCACGTCTTCCTCGGACAAGGGCAGGCCGGCGGGGACTCCGTCGACTACTACGCCTACTGCTTTGCCGTGGCTTTCGCCGAAGGTGGTTATCCGGAACTCCCGGCCGAAGGTGTTCATAGCCCGAGGAACTGCGCCACGGCCCTCCTCATGACCTCTCTGTCGGGCTCTACCCCCAGCCATATCCTCTCGGCGAGGGCGCCCTGCTCCACTAAGAGGCTTACTCCGTCCACCACCTTGACCCCCCTCTTCTCCGCCTCTTGGACCATCCTAGTGCGGGGGGTTGGGGTGTAGACGAACTCCACGTAGAGGGCGGCCTTGCTCAAGTCGGCGAGTATTTGGTCGTGTATGGGGGTCGCGTTTATTACCACGTCGGCAGGCGGAGCCTCGCCCCATCTAACTGCTGTCACTTCGCGACTGAATTTTTCCCCAAACTCCTTGGCCAGAGCCTCAGCCCTCTCCGCCGTCCTGTTCATTATATAGATCCTCCGCGCCTCGGCCTTGACTGCGGCGAAGGCGGCTGCCCTAGCCGCGCCGCCTGCGCCTATTATTAACACGTCGGCTCCCTTTATATAGTCCCCGGCGAGGTTATATACAGCTAGGGCGTCTGTGTTGTAGCCCACCAAGAGGTTCCTCTCCACGAGCACTGTGTTTACGGCTCCTACGGCCCTCGCCTCCGCCGCCAAGGCGTCTAAGTACTTCACTATCTCCTCCTTGTGTGGTATTGTGACGTTGAACCCGCGGAAGTTTAGGCGGGCGAGTTGGGCAAAGCAGCCGAGCTCTTCCCTTGGCACGTCCAGCGCCACGTACACGGCGTCGATGCCGAGCGCCTTGAAAGAGGCCGTGTGCATGGCTGGGCTGGCCGACTTTCCCCTAATTCCCTTCCCAATTACGGCGAAGTACACAGAGAAGAAAACTATTTAAAAAGATAAGTGGTAGCCTCCATGCGTCCCCCAAGTGGTTGGGGTAATAGGCGCTGGTAAGCTCGGTAGCCAAATAGCCATCAGACTCTCGGGCAACGGGGTTAGAGTTGTGGCATCGGTGAAGAGCGAGAGGTCGTATCAGCGCCTGTCCGCCCTCGGCCTCGAGGTGTACCGAGACAACAAAGTGGTCGTGGAGCTGAGCGACGTGTTAATACTCGCGGTGAAGCCGGCTAATTTGCCCGAGCTGGACTTCTACACGGAGAAGCCGCTCATCTCCTTCGTGGCTGGCGCAACCTCTGAGGCGCTTCGCAGACTGTCGGCTAGGCCCTACCGCGCGATGACGAACATTGGCCTAACCACCATAGCGGTGGCCGGCCCCTACGACAAGGCTGTGGAAGAGCTTCTCTCTAGAATTGCCCCGACGATTTGGGTCGAGGAGAGGCTTATAGACCCGTTGACCATCCTCCTGGGGAGCGGGCCCGCCATAGTTGCCGAGTTGGCCATGGCGTTGGTCCGCGCCTCTGTCAACATTGGAATACCTTGGGACGTGGCTAGGGAGATCACCCTCTCTCTAATGACCGCTCTCCCATACCTAGACGACAAGTTCGGCCTTGAGAAAGTGGCCCAGTACGTGGCCACGCCCGGCGGCACGACGATAAAGGCCCTCCTCGAGCTAGCCCCGGCGGAGGCGGCTATAGCAAGCGCCTTTGAGAAGGCGTACGAGCGCGTGTTAAAATTACGCCAACAGACCTCCTAGCCGCCTATTTTGACCACCCGCCTGCCTATGTGGGAGGCCTTGGGCGTCTCCTCAAGCAACTTGGGCAACTCGGAGAAGTGGTACAGTGTATACACAGGCTTGACTGCGCCGGAGGCCAACATCTGGAGCGCCGCCTCGAGGTCTCGTTTGCTCCCCTGGAGAACTGGCAGAATTTCCACCTGTTTCAAGATCAAGAGGCCTAGGGGCAGAGATGCCGGCTTGGGGTCCACGTTCCCCACGAGGGCCACTTTGCCGCCCCAGTTCAGCGACCTAACCGTCTGCTCCAGCGTGGGCCCTCCGACGTTTTCAATGGCCGCATCCGCGCCCCCGAGCTTCTTTACCTCTTCGGAGAACGTAGCCGTGGTAACCACGTGGTCTGCGAATTTAGACACTGCCTCGGCCTTGGCGGGGCTAGTCACAGCCACCACCTTTGCCCCATAGGCCTTGGCCACTTGCACCGCGTGTATCCCCACGCCGCCCCCTGCGCCGGTCACAACTACCACCTTACCAGGCCCCACCTCTGCCACTCTGGCCGCTCTAACCAAGGTGGAGAGGACGCAAGCCGCGTAAGACGCGGCCTCGAAGGAAACGCCTGGCGGTATTTTTACAAGGGCCTTGTAATCCACTGACACATACTCGGCGAAGACTCCGGGGATCTCCTCCCCCAGGACTTTCCTATTCCTACACAGATACTCTCTGCCAGATCTGCAGTGCTCGCACTCTCCGCAGAACTCGTACATCATGCCAGCCACCGCGTCGCCCACCTTTAAGCCCTCTACGCCCTCGCCCACCTCTTCCACTACTCCCGCGAACTCGTGCCCGGGCACTATTGGCAGTTTGACCCGCTGAAACCCCTTATAAGCCAGGTAGTCCCTATAACACACGCCGGCGGCCACAACTCTCACCACCACGCGGCCGCGCGTCGCCCGCGGCTTTTCCACTTCCTCAAGAGAAGGCTGTTCGCCGAAGGCCCGTAAGACAAAGGCCTTCATATAGGCGGTGCGAATCCCAAGTTATAACTGTTCTCTCCCCCTTACTCCGCCTCAACTGCCCTTACGCCGATGCCCAAAAGCCTCCTCATCACTCTGTCTATTAGCCTTATGTAGGCGCCCCTCTGCCCTATAAAGGCGCCGAACTCGCTCCTCTTTACTTGCACGAGCAGCTCGGGGCCTGCGAAGTCTGCATCGACGATGTGCTTCTGAATCCAGCCGATGGGATGGAGCGCCCTAATCCACTGTTTAAAGTCCAGGGTCATTTCCAACACCCTCAGCCGCGCCCCCGCCTCCCCCTCAATGGTCTTAATCCGCTCTCCGCCCTTGCCCACCACTCTGCCCAGTTGCCCCTCTTTGACGACTAGGAGGGCGTCTGGCACATTTTCACTCTTTATCCCCAGCGCGTCTTTATCTGCGCGAAACTCCACGGCGGTTATTATGTCGGCATCTGGCGCAAAGATGCGCGCAGTCTCGTATATGTAACGCTCGGCGTCTGAAAGCGTCCTCTTGCGCATCCTCAGCTCGAGCGCAAGCCTAATCCCCCGCCTCGCGCCGGGCCTCACGATGTCCTTCACGCCGAGGTCCACCACCTCGGCCTTCTCCTCCCCCAGCAACGCCTCTCTGAGAAGAGTTGCCCCATCTCTCTCGACGCCCACGGGCTTTTGGAAAATGGGGTCGCCGGCCACAATGAGGCGGCTGCCTCTCCCAAGCCTTATCAAGATCTCCGCGGCGCTCTCCGGCTGCACGTTTTGCGCGTCGTCGAGGAAGATTACGCTGTCGTCGAAGGTCCTGCCGCGCAGGTACGACACGTCTGTGACAACCACCTTCTCCTCCTTTATGAGCTTCTCCACATAGGCGCTGTCTGCGTAGGGGCCCAGGATGTCCCCCAAGTACGCCGAGGCTATTCTGTAGTACATGTCTCCGAGACGCTCCGGCGTCAGAGTCTCCCCCGTCGACACGTCCACGATTGGACGCGCGATGATAAACCGCTTAGCCTTCCCATTCTCCACAGCCCAAATGCCGTAGGCAATGCTCAAAAGCGACTTGCCAGTCCCAGTGGGCCCAAAGAGACCCACAAGCTCGTTCTCAGGGTCCCTTAGCACATTTACAGCACGCTCCTGCCCCACAGTCATCGGCTTAAGCTTGTCAAGCATGACCGACCGAGGGCACAAGTTTAAAAACGTTAACAACTCAACGCCACAGCGCGCAAGCGGCGGCTTAGTCAAAGTTTTAAATTGACCGGCTCGGTGACGCTCATGGAGAGGCCAGCAGTAGCCGTGGCCGCGGCCGTGGTCAAAGATGGGAAGGTCCTTCTCATCAAGCGTAAGTACCCACCGTCGGCGGGCAAGTGGTCTCTCCCAGGGGGCCACGTGGAGTTGGGAGAGAGACTTGAGGAGGCTGTGCTTAGGGAGCTGAGGGAGGAGACGGGCATAGAGGGCGTTGTAAAAAAGTTCTTGGCCCCAGTGGAGTACATAGAGCGGGAGGGGGACAAGGTGAAATACCACTTTGTCATTCTCGTGTACTTGGTGGAGGGCGACGGGGCGCCAAGGGCCTCGGACGACGCCGAAGACGCCGCATGGGTGGAGTTAGAAAGGGCGTTTGAGCTGGACTTAACTAAGACCGCTAGGGAGGTGCTGAGGCTTCTGGCTGAGTCTGGCGGGAGGGGCTAAGCCTTGCCGCACTTCCCGCGGTGTTTTACTATGGTGTATGTCACCACGGCTGTGAATATCAATGCGGTGATGAGCGTGTCTAGCCCCATAGCTCTTTTGCCAGGTCCTCCGCCGTCTTTTTAACGGCCTCGGCGCTTGTCATAGTGGGCCTCCACCCCGTCAGCTTCATGAGCTTTGTCACTGCGAGTGTCATGTACTTCACGTCTCCGGGCCACCCCCTCCCGTCTGGGGTAGAGGGGACTAGCCTAATCTCGGGCCTTAGCCCCAAGACCTCTGCCACTATCTGCGCAATGTCTAACACCCTCACCGCGTCTACGTTGCCCACGTTGAGGGCTAGGAAGGGGGCATCCATCTCCTCGAACTTCTTCCACGCGGCCAACGTGGCCTCTACGGCGTCTCTGACGTAGAGGTAGCTCTTTCTCTGCGTCCCGTCTCCCAGCACCTCGAGGACGTTGGGGTTTCTCCTGAGCTTCATTATAAAGTCGTATATTACGCCGTGCCTAAGCCGGGGCCCTACCACATTCGCGTACCTAACCGCGAGGCACCGGACGCCGAATAGCCTGGCGTAGGTGGCGCACATGACCTCGCCCGCCGCCTTTGCCGCGCCGTAGACCGATATCGGCTTGTACGGCTCTTCCTCCGGCGTTGGAATGACGTCGGCGTCGCCGTACACGGTGGAGGATGAGGCAAATACCACAGTCCTCACCCCCGTCTGCCTCGCCCACTCTAACACGTTGAAAGTGGCTACCACGTTCTCGTTGAAGTGAACGATGGGCTCTGTGGTGGATAGGCGGACTTCGGGGTTTGCGGCGAAGTGGAAAACTACGTCGCCTTTGATCCCCGCGCCCCAGGAGTAGTCCTTGAGGTCTCTGACGTGGAGCTCTGCGCTGGGGTTGACAAACTCGCGTCTGCCGCTCGAGAGGTTGTCCACGACGACGACCTCGTACCCAAGCTCCACGAGCTTGTCCACGAGGTGGCTACCAATGAACCCAGCGCCGCCTGTTACAACAATTCTCATGTGGCAGAGAGCTACCCGCTTTTTAAAACTAACCTAGGGCAAGAGCCGAATTGTCCACAAAACTTGGCTCACCTCCTAGCAACGCTCTTAAGTTTTGAAGATTGCAATCTGCAAGATTTGAATCTTGCAGATTTAGTCTTGTGTGTTTGTAGATAGGTCTGAGGAGTTGCACATCCTTGAGGAGCTCTCTAAGCGGCGACAGAGTGGTGGCCATAGAAGTCAAGTGGGGAGGCGTGGACGAAGGCGAGGCTCTTGAGATAGTCCGAGAGACTAAGAAAAGCTCGGCGGGAGAGAGGGGGTGTACCTTGTGGCCGCCAGGAGGAGCCCAGAGGAGGACACGTTATCACTGCCGAGGATATATTCGCCCCCCGCTAGGCGTATCTACGTCGAATAATACGCCGGGGTCGTCCACCTCCACATATTTAACCTCGGCGTGTTCCACAAGCGCCCTAAGCCCCACGTCGCCTGACAACAGCTCCAAGGCCAGGGGGTATGCGTCTCTGCAACACGCCGCGGGGTTACCCCTCGCCCCCTTGTACACGGGGAACACGATGCCTCTTTCACACGCCGACGCCACTGCGACAACTGTGCGTGGAGACACCTCGGGCATGTCCCCCAGCATGAACACGAGGCACCTCCTGTCTATCAACGCGGAGACCGCCGCCTTTACACTTGTGGAAAGCCCAAGGCGCCACCACGGGTTGTAGATAAAGCCGTCCACCAGCCCCGCCGCCCTGCGCACCTCGTCGGCGACGTAGCCCAAGACTACGTACACTTCCCCAAGCGCCTCTTTGGCAGACTCAACGGCCCATCTCACAAGCGGCTTCCCCCTGTACTCTGCCACAAGCTTCAGCCCGCCGAACCTCGTGGAGGCCCCCGCCGCTAGGACTACCCCCGTGCAGACCACATTAGCTTGTACACGTACTCGGGGTCCGCCGGCGTCTTAACAATTCTGGCCCTGGGGTTTATCTTCCTAATGGCGTCTTCCACCGCGCTTATGACCGCAGGCGTTGAAGCAATGGTAGCGGCCTCGCCTATGCCCTTGCTCCCAATGGGCGTCGCCGAGGGGTGAGGCTCCTCTGCGAAATAGACCTCGAACCTCGGCGCCTCGTGGGCCGTGGGCACGTAGTAGTAGGCGAGGTTGGGGGTGAGGAGGTTGCCCCCCTCGTCGTATATTGCCTCCTCGTACAAGGCTTGTGCAATGCCCTGGAGCGCGCCGCCGTGTATTTGACCAGCGGCCAGCAGGGGGTTGACCACTTGCCCCACGTCGTCGTACGACTTGTACAAAAGCGGTTTGACAAACCCCGTCTCTGGGTCCACTTCTACGACGGCTAAGTGTACGCCGAAGGGGAAGTTGGACTCGGCGTGGTATATGGCCTCAACTGTCAGCTGCGCCTCGGCGTCGCCCCTCAGCACTGCTTTAACCACGTCTTGTATCGTTGCGCTTCTGTCTCCGCAGTGGAAGACGCCGCCTCTGTACACGGGCTCGCAGTTCAACAACTGCGCCGCCGCCTTCGACAACTCGGCCTTAAGCTTCCTCGCGGCGAGGATGGCCGCGGAGCCCCCCGCCGTTATTGAACGAGATCCCATGGTCCCAATTCCGTCGGGGACGTAGGCGGTGTCGCCCCAGTACACCCTCACCTTCTCTATCGGTATTTCTAGCTCGTCTGCCACCACTTGCGCGAGGGCGGTCACAAGCCCTTGGCCTGTGGGAGTGAGTGCGGTGTACACTGTTATACTCCCGTCGCGCTCGGCCCGCATGACCACGGCCTCGTAGCCAAACGTAGTTATTTCTACATATGCCGAAAGCCCTACGCCTATGAGCCTCCCATTCTTCTTCCACTCCTCCTCCGCCCACCTCTTGAGCTGGTAGTAGCCGAGTTTTTCAAGCGCTCTCTCGAACACGGCAGGGTAGTCCCCCGTGTCGTACGTGACGCCGAGCGGGTTCGTGTACGGGAGACGCTTGACCAAGTTCCTTCTCCTTACCTCTATGCGGTCTAGGCCCAGCTCGTCGGCCACTGCATCCACTATCCTCTCGATGAAGAACGTCGCCTCGGGGCGCCCTGCGCCGCGGTACGCGCTTAGGGGGGTCTTATTGGTCAACACAGAGACCGCCCTCACCCTCGCCGCTCTAATCTCGTACGGCCCCGGCAACATCTTCGCCGCCGTGTCCGCCAGCCCCTCGCCCCAGTAGTAGGCCCCGGCGTCTGCGTACACGGTTCCCTCGATTGCCAAAATTCTGCCGCCGTTGTCAACGGCGACTTTGTAGTCTAGGACGAGGGCCCTCCCGTGGGTCGTGGCCTTGAAGTCCTCGCTCCTCGTCGCGACCCACTTAACCGTCCTCTTGAGCATATAGGCCGCCTTTGCCACCGCCACCTCCTCCGGGTAGACGAGGAGCTTTGAGCCAAAGGCGCCGCCCACGTACGGCTGAATGACTCTCACAGAGGAGAGGGGCAGGTCAAGCGCCTTAGCCACCTCTTTCTTAATGTCGAAGGGCACCTGCGTAGAGCTCCACATAGTCAGCGTCGCTCCGTCGTACATGGCCACGACGCCACGCGGCTCCATAGCCGCTGGTATAACGCGCTGAGTGGACAGCCTCCCCTCGAGGACCCGCGCCGCCTCTCTAAACGCGCCCTCCACGTCGCCACCTTGGTATACCTCGTCGCTTGCAATGTTGGAGCCAAGCGACTCGTCCACCAGCGGGGCCCCGGGCTTCATTGCCTCAAATATGTCCAACACGGCGGGAAGCGGCTCGTATTCCACCACTGCCTTCTCCAACGCGTCGTAGAGCAGATATCTGTCTCTGGCCACTACCATTGCCACGGCCTCTCCCTGGTAGCGGACTTTCCCGCCGGGGGCAAAGCCGAGCTCTGGGCCAAACACTGCCACGACGCCTTTGGCCCCCCTAACGTCCGACAAATCCACTTTTACAACTCTGGCATGGGCATACGGAGATCTGACGAACCCAGCGTATAACACGCCTGGGGGTTCTATGTCGTCTACATACTGCGCGCGCCCTCTCAAAATGACGTCGTCCTCGACACGGAGGATGGGCTTGCCGATGTACCTCATACCAACACCTCCTTTATGGCGTTTATGATGTTTTGATATCCCGTGCACCTGCACAGATTTCCGCTTATCCCCTCCACAACCTCCTCCTCGCTCTTGGCGCCGGACTTGGCCAAGTGGTAGGCAGATATGAGCATGCCCGAGGTGCAGTAGCCGCACTGAGCCGCGTGGTTCCTCTTAAACGCCTCCCTTATCTTCTCCATGAGCTCGTCGCTGTACTCAGCCGTGATGATCTCAGCGCCGTCTGCTTGGACGGCCAACACGTTACAGCTTTTGACAGGCCTGCCGTTCATCAACACTGTACACGCGCCACACGTCGCCGTGTCGCAACCTACTTTAACAGAGGTGTAGCCCAGCTCCCTAAGTACGTGTACCAACAGCCTCCTGGGCTCTACTTCTACCTCGTGTATGTTTCCGTTCACCTTAAGCGTGATCTTCATAGCCTCTCCAAGGCCCTCTTCACTCCCACTTTCACAAGCGCCCGCCTATACTCAGAGGAGGCCCTGAAGTCGCTTGGCGGCTCCACCTCCTTCGCAGCTACCTCAGCTATTTCCACGACGGCGTCTTTAGACAGGCGGGAGCCCAGGGCGGCGGCCTCGGCCTTCTTAAGCCTAATGGGCTTGTCGGCGACGCCGGACGCGGCGATTCTAACCCACTTCACATGTCCCTCCTCCACCTCCGCCGCTACGGCCACCGCCACTAGGGCGAAGTCGTTGTGCCTTCTGGAGAACTTTACGAAGGCCACACGCGGCGGACATTTGAGCCTCACCTCCGTCAAAACTTCCCCCCGCTCCAGCGCCGTGGAGTAGGGCCCCCTGAAGAAGTCGTCCACTTCCACCTCTCTACGCCCAGAGGGCCCCTCGGCGACCAGCGACGCCCCGGCCGCTAGCATTGCCACAGGCCAATCGCCGAGGGGGTCCGCGTGGGCCAGAGAGCCCCCGACGGTGCCAAGCGACCTAATCTGTTGGTCGCCTATCCTCCTTGCAGTTTCTCTAAGCAACGGGCAGGGGGAGTTCTCCAGCTCGTAGTGCCTAGTAAGCGCGCCTATCTTTACCACGTCGCCGTATTGGACGTAGCGCAGCTCTCTTATTCCGCCGAGGTCTACCACAAGGGTCGGAGAGATGAGCCTGAGCTTGAGGAGGGGGATCAGCGACTGGCCCCCTGCCAGCGCCACTGCGCCTTCGGCGGAGAGGCGGCGAACCGCTTCGCCAACTGTATACACTTTTACGTATTCAAACTCCGGAGGATACACACCGCGATGTCCCTACTCCCTTTTAAAGATATCGCCTATACACTCCAGCGCCTTGTAAAACCTCTCGTAGGCCACGTCTGGGTCAATCAACGATCTACCAAGGTCGCCGCCCTCCTGCAGAGCTTTCATGAACTCGTCCAGCGGGGCCCTCTCCGCGTACCGTTGCGCGTTTTTGTCTCTGAGAAGCGAGAAGGCGTAGGTGGCGAGGTATTTGAAGGACGTGCCTCCATATTTGACGATCTCTTCGCCTGCCTCGGAGTACAGTCTTGCGAGTGCAAGCCCCACCGCGTAGCTCAACGCGATCGTCCTTGAGACATAGTAGTCGTGTTTAGACAAGTCGCCCCACTCCACTTCTGCGCCAAGGCTCCGCCAGAACTCAAAGGCGCGCTGAGCCCCGCTCCTCCCCGGCACCTCCATCACCAACACCCTCTGCCCTCTTATGCCGGAGGCGCCCGGCCCAAACAGGGGGTGGACCGTGGCCACCTCTGCGTCGGGGGGAAACCGTCTGTACACCTCTGCCAGCCCCTCCTTAAAGGTCGCTATGTCCATCACAAGCCGCCCAGAGGCCGTGGGCGCAATGGCGTCTAGGACCTTCGCGGTGTCCCAAAAGGGCACCGCCACCAGCACCACATCAGACCACTCTACAAGCGCCGCGAGGCTTTCCACGTCGCTCTTCGACTTGTCCACGTCGTATATCAACACGTCGTGCGCCTTGCCTATCTCGCGCCTAAGCCACTGCCCCATGGCGCCGCCTCCCACAATGCCCACTCTCACGGCTACGCTACGGGAACTCTTTCCCAAGAGCCCGGGCCAGCTCCCTCGCCTTAGCCATAAGCTCCCTAAACTGGTCAAAGGTGAGTTGTTGTTTGGCGTCGCTCCACGCCTTGTCTGGGTCTGGGTGCACCTCGACGATTAGGCCGTCTGCCCCCGCCGCCAGTATGGCCAAGGCGAGCGGAATGACGTAGCGCCGGTCGCCGGCGGGGTGGCTCGGGTCGCCTATCACAGGCAAGTGAGTGTGTTGTTTTACGTAGGCGATGGCCCCCACGTCCAGGGTAAAACGCAGAGTGCGGTCAAACGTCCTAATCCCCCTCTCCACGAACACCACGCCCCCATTCCCGTGGAGAGCCACGTACTCCCCCGCCAGTAGCCACTCCTCCACAGTGTTGCCAAACCCCCTCTTGAGCAGTATGGGCTTCCCCGCCCTCCCCAGCTTCTTTAACAACGTAAAATTCTGCATATTCCTGGCCCCCACTTGTATCGCGTCGGCGTACTTGGCCACCAGCGGGAGGTCCTCTGGGTCCATCAGCTCGGTGGTCACCGGGAGCCCAGTGGCCTCCCTAGCCTTAGCCAAGAGCTTAAGCCCCGCCTCCCCCAGGCCTTGGAAGGCGTAGGGGCTCGTCCGCGGCTTGAAGGCCCCTCCCCTCAGCGCATGTGCCCCAGCCTCTTTGACGGCCAGCGCCGTAGAGATAATCTGCTCCTCTCCCTCGACTGAGCAAGGCCCCGCAATAATGAAGACCTTGCCCTCCCGCACTTCTCTATCCCCTATAAACACGGGCGTTGGATCCCTCTTCCACTCCCGCGACACTAGCTGGTAGTCGGTCTTAAGCTCCACGACGGCCTTGACGGGGGTCTTGACCTCGGTCCTCGCCCCCGGCGGCGTGGCAACTATGTAGTGCCCCCAGAGCTCTATATACCAAGCCGGTACCCCCCTCGACTCCAGCTCCTCCCTCAAGGCCTTCCCCCTCTCAGGCCCATCGACTATATAAAGCATATACGGCAGATAAACCTTCTATAAAATTGTTTGCTCCACGCCGCAGATGGAGACAAGGGCGTCACTTGAGCTTGGCCAACATGTCGATAAGCGCCTTGGCGACGGCGTCTTTTAAGGCTTGTGGCGATACGTCGCCGTTTTTGTAGTCGTTGGCAAGGGCTTGGGGGTCCTCGTACCTCCTGCCGCCCACCTCCAGCGGCCCGTGGTACGGGATCAGCAGATACGCTGCCAGCTCGTACACCGGGTTGAAGCGCACCTCCCTGGGAGGGCAGTAGGCGGCCCAGACCTTCTTCTCCACCTCCTCAGGCGGGTCTGTGACAAATATGGCGCTCTGCGGCTTAGACTTAGACATTTTGTACATGGCGTAGACCTCGTCGATCTCCCGGTGGGATCCCTCCATCCGCCCCACGCCCGAGAGCGAAGTTATTATGGGGGTGTGGAGGGCGACGGGCTTTTTAAAGCCAAGCTTCTCAGCCACGTCTCTGGCCAACATGTGCGCCCTACGTTGGTCCACCCCGCCCACGGCCACGTCGACGCCTAGGTAGAAGATGTCCGCCACCTGGAGCACGGGGTAGAGGAGCTTTGCGAAGTCCAACTCCACCTCCTCCGCCCGCCTCCCCATCACAGGCGTGGCCCTCCTCACGCGCGCAAGCGAGGCCCCCTTGGCCACCCTCACCGCTAGCTCCCAGTAGGCTGGGTCCTTTGCCAACTCCTCGCCATAGACGTACTTGAACTGGGCCACCTTCCCCAGAAACTGCCTCACCTCGTCGCCGTGCCGCCTAAGCTCCTCCAAGCTCCCCTTGTCGTTTATCCACGCGTGCCAAGTGGCGACGAGCACCACCACGTCGAAGCCGGCCTCTTGCAACTCCCTGAGCTTATAGGCCCACACCAACCACCCAACGTGTATAGGCCACAGCGGCTCAAACCCCAGGTACGCCCTGCCGCCCCCCAGCCGCAGGAACTCCTCCTTGGTCACCACCTCTTCCACGTTTTTAAGTAAGTGCTCCATGCAAAGAGAGACGCAACTCCTTAAATGTGTTAATTTTAAATAGGTGGGCATTTCCTGGCCCATGGAATCGGAGGGGTACGCGCTGTCGGGGTGGAAAGAGGGGTTTCAGAATTGGCGCCGCTGACGTGCAAGGCGCGTAGGTACATATTGCTCATGGCGGCCTACGACCCCGGCATGCACCTCGGCTCCTCGCTCTCCGTGCTAGAGATATTGGCGGCGCTGTACGGCACAGGCCGCGTCAAATTCAACGTGGCAAACGGCGTCAAGAATAGGAACTACCTCGTTCTCTCAAAGGGACACGCCGTACACGCCATCTACGCCATTGCTGCAGCAATGGGGCACTTGACCATCGACGAGCTGAGAGAGACCGGCAGCCTTGGAAGCCGCCTCCAAAACCACCCAGAGGTCGACACCCCCTACGTGGACGTGCCTAACTCAGGCTCTCTCGGCCAAGGCATAAGCCTCGCCGTGGGCCTGGCGCTGGGCCTCCGCCTAAGGGGGGAGGAGGGCAGAGTGTACCTAGTGACGGGGGACGGCGAGCTCGACGAGGGGCAGAGCTGGGAGTCCTTCGCCGTGGCGGCCCACTACGGGTTAAACAACCTTGTCACAATAGTAGATTTAAACGACGTACAGTTGGACGGCCACAGCCACGAGGTGTTGAAGAAGGGAGACTTGGCTGGGCGGTTCAAGTCGCTGGGCTTTGAGGTACTGCAGGTGGACGGCCACGACGTGAGAGAAGTTGTTGAGGCTTTTGAGAAGGCGGAGAAGAGCGACAGGCCTGTGGTCATCTTGGCGAAGACCGTAAGAGGGAGAGGCGTGCCGTCTATTGAGGACACCGCAAAGCAGAGGCTCCCCCGCGACGAGGCGCTGAGCTACGCAAATGGGCCATGTTAGACATACAGAGCTTAACCCCACGCGAGGCCTTGGGCAGGGCGCTTGCGGACCTCGGAGACTTGAGAGAGGACGTAGTGGTCATCGTGGCGGACACGGGCGAGACTACTAGGGCCAAGTTCTTCGCCGAGAGACACCCCGGGCGCTTCTTCAACGTGGGGATAGCCGAGCAGGCCATGGTGGGCATAGCGGCTGGGCTCGCCCTCGCCGGCTTTATGCCCTACGCCCTCACCTTCGCCTCGTTTTTAACAAGGGCGTGGGAGCAAGCGCGTAACTCAGTGGACAGGATGGCCCTCCCAGTGAGGCTCGTGGGGACTCACGCAGGCTTCGCCGACGCCTACGACGGACCTTCGCACCAGGCGTTGGAGGACATAGCGCTGTTCAGAGTTTTGCCCAACTTCACAGTACTGGCCCCGGCCGACTCGTGCGAGGTGTATAGGGCGGTGCTGGCGTCGGCGGCTGTTAAGGGGCCGGTCTACATAAGAGTTGGGCGTGACTTCCACATCCCCACGACTTGTGAGCTATACGGAAGATTTGAAGTGGGCAAGGCGTATGTGGCCGTTGAGGGGGGCGACGTGGCCATTTTCACCACAGGCGTAGTGTTGCCCTTCGCCGTGGAGGCGGCGCAGATACTGCGCGACAGGGGGATCTCCGCCGCAGTGGTACACTTCCCCACAGTGAAGCCGCTCGACTACGCCACAGTGGAGAAGTACGCCCAGGCCACCGGCGCCGTTTTAACCGTGGAGGAGCACATGGTGCACGGCGGCTTCGGCTCGGCTGTGGCAGAGTACCTCGTTCAGACGAGGCCCGTGAAAATGGCGATAATGGGCCTCAAGTCGTACGGCAGAACTGCCAAAAGCCCAATGGAGCTCTACACGTACTTCGGCCTCACGCCTGAGAACATAGCCGCCAGGGCAGAGGAGCTGGTGAAACTGCGATGAGGCGCTTCTACTACCGGCACTCCCGCGGCGTGACCGAGGTGGCGGTGGGCAAGAGGCTAGACTACGCTACGTATGCCCCCTCGCCACTTGTGCTAATCGAGGAAGGCCTCCCAAGCCCCCTGGAGGGCCCCTCCCTGAGACTGAGGGGCGGGGAGGAGGTCAAGTCATTCGACTCCCTCCTCAGAGTCTACCAATTCCTCGCAGAGCAGGGAGCCGACAGATCTTCTACGCTGGTGGCTGTGGGGGGAGGCGCCTTGCTCGACTTGGCCACCTTCGCCGCGGGGACCTACATGAGGGGCATCGGCCTCGTCCTAGTGCCCACCACGCTGCTGGCCATGGTCGACGCGGCGCTGGGGGGTAAGGGGGCCGTGGACGTGGGCCCCGTCAAAAACCTAGTGGGCGTCTTCTACCAGCCCAGGGCCATCCTCTGCGACTTGGAGTGGCTACAGTCGCTCCCAGACCGCGTCTACCGCTCCGCCTTGGCCGAGGTGGTGAAGTACGGAGTGGCGCTAGACGCCGACTTCTACCAGTGGCTGGCGGAAAACGTGGACGAGGTCCTCAGGCGGGGGGAGAGGGCCGTGGAGGAGGTGGTGTACCGCTCGCTCAAGATAAAGGCCAGCATCGTGGAGGTGGACGAGTTTGAGGAGAGGGGGATTAGGCAGGTGTTAAACGTGGGACACACCGTGGGACACGCCGTTGAGCGAGTCTTCGGCTTGCTACACGGCGAGGCCGTATCCGTGGGCATCGTGGCCGAGCTTAAGATGGCCGAGGAGCTGGGGTACCTGACTCGCGGCACCTCCGAGGAAGTGGCCACCTTGCTAACGCGCATCGGCCTCCCCACCTGCATAAGGGCCAGCGCAGAGGAGCTGGAGAAGGCCAAGTCTCTGGTCAAATTCGACAAGAAGAGGCGCGGCGAGTACGTGCTAATGCCCGTGGTGGTTAGACTGGGCAAGTGGGTTCTGGAGAAAGTCCACGTGGGAGAGGTGGAGCGCGCCGTGGACTTTGTAAAATGCTCTGCGTAGAGCCCGGCGTCTTTTCCGGGACCTTCAAGGCGCCGCCCTCTAAGCCCATCTCCCAGCGGCTCCTCCTTGCGGGGGCCCTCGCCGAGGGGGAGACCGTTGTCAAAGGCGTGGAGCTAAGCGACGACGTCGTGGCCATGTTACGCGCAATACAGCCCCTCGCCCGCATTAGCATCTACGGCGGCGACGTACATGTTGAGAGGCGGGAGCCCGACGTCTACAGGGCGTTTAACGTGATGGAGAGCGGCTTCACCTTGCGCACAGCCGTGGCGGTGTACGCGGGGGTCCCAGGCCTCACCGCGGTGTACTACGGAGGGACGCTCAGAGGGAGGCCCATAGACGAACTTATACAAGCGCTCAGATCGCTCACAGACGTGGCGAAGGCGCCCGGCGCCGTCTTCATCAGAGGGAAGAGGCTGAGCCGCTTTGAGGTAGAGATGCGGGCCGACATTTCTTCCCAGTTTATCTCCGGGCTCATGTTCCTGGCGGCGGCTGGGGAGGGCGGCGTCGTAAGGCCGGTGGGCGGCAGAAAGTCGTGGAGCTTCGTCGAGGCCACCGCCTCTGTGCTCAAGCAGTTTGGGGCCAGGGTGGAGGTCGGCGATGTGATAGAGGTGGAGGGCGGGCTGAGGGGCCCCGGGGAAGTCGCCGTGCCTGGGGACTACAGCCTAGCCGCCTTCCTAATCGCCGCGGGCCTAATAACCGGAGGCAGAGTGGAAGTGGAGGGCCAGGCCAGCGACGTGGATAAGCAGGTGCTAGACATCTTCGCCGCCATGGGCGCCCATGTGGCGTACGACGGCAGAAGAGCCACGGCTTGGGGCACCCCCAGCCGCGGAGTAGACGTGGACCTGGGCTCAAACCCAGACTTAGTCATGCCGGTGGCCCTCGTAGCCGCCTTTGTAGAAGACTGGACAGTGATTAGAGGCGTAGAGCACTTGCGCTATAAGGAGAGCGACCGCGTGGCGTCTGTACTCGACGTACTGCAGAGGCTTGGCGTAGAGGCTACGTACAAAGACGGCGCATTGCACATACGGGGCCCGCCCAGGAGGAGAAATGTACAATTCCTCTCCCACGGCGACCACCGCATAGGGCTAATGGCCCTCGCCGCCAGTAAAGCAGTCGGCGGGTGTCTAGACGACGTGTCGCCGATATCCAAGTCGTGGCCAACGGCACCTCTCTACTTTATAGTCCTTCCAGAAAAATAGGCCAAAACGCGCCAACCGCCTTGGGACAACCCCCACCTCTGCCCCCTATACGGCTCTCATAGTCTCTGCTACCCTCTCTAAAGATAGCCCTCCTTAGACGGGGCTGGCAAGACAGCCCTCTTGAAGCAAACAATAGCACTGTTTAAGGTTACTCCGTCGTCTACGTCAATCCCCTTGGCGAGGTGGCTGAGCGGCTTGTCGCCACTGAGGATTTGAGGGATGTGGTGAAGAGGGCGTGGAAGGAGGTGCTCGGCGGCGTGGTTAACCCGGCGGCGCCGGCGCTTGTAGACCTCGCGCTTGCGGTGGCGTCTAGGGCGCTGAAGAGGGGCAAGAAGAGAGTCGCCATACTCGCCGACGACGTCTTTCAAGCTGTGGGAGTTGATAGGGCCAAGCTCCTTGTCAAGACTATGCTTAACCTCATTGAATACCCGTCGGCCGACTACGATAAAATAGTCGTACTTGTAGCATCAAGCGAGGGGGTCACAAGAGAAAGAGTCGGGAAGCATAGGTGGGCCGAGTTGCGAGTCATGTGGAATATGCCGCGGAGCGGCTTTGAGCAACTCTACCACCTCCTCCCAAGCCCAAAGCCCCCATTCGACGATGTGTGGAGGTGGACTGGGGGCAATCCCGACGCCTTAGAGAGGCTTTTTGGGACCAGCTGGGACGTGGAGAAAGTGGCGGAAGACTTGGCGGTTGATAAGGGGCTGAGCGTGGCCTTTGCCGAGAGGTGGAGGGCGCATTTGGCCAAGGCGCTGGAGGACCCAGACTATCTCTGGGAAGAGCCCGAGGCAGAAGGGCTGGCAAAGGAGCTCGTAGAGAGAAATCTCGTCGTATTGTTAAAGGGGAGGAGGCCAGACGCTTGCATAGACCAGCCACCACCCGAAAAAGACCCAGAGCTCGGCATTGGGAAATATTATGCGTGGCAGACCCCTCTGCATAGAGAGGCTGTGAGGAGGGCGCTGGAGCTGACCTAAGGCATAAGCCAGGGCCAGAGGCGCTTATGCTAAAGCTACGCCAGTGACATCGTAGCCGTGTGAACTTCTAGGGATCCCTCACTCTCTCTAGTATCTTTTTCGCCAGCTCTACTGTCTCGCGGTAGCGTTTGTTTTTTAGTATGTCCTCTATGATGCTTATGTCTATTGAGGCATAGCCGTGCACCAAGATATTCCTAAAACCGACGATCGCCCTATACCTCTTGTAATCTTTTCTCATCGAATATCCCCCTGCGTAATAGTATCTCCCCAGCCTCGGCATAGCTGTGGGGGCTTTCTCCCAGCTGTGCGGCGGCTCTTTGAACCATGTCTATGAGCGTCTGCGCTTGAATCTGTAGGGCATGGGCAAACTTCATCAAGTCGCCGAGCTACGAGAGGTCAAACCCCTTTGCCGCCTCGTTTTCTATCTCGGCCGTAATCTTGACCAAGTACTCGAAGAGCGCCCTCAGTCTCATCCTATGGTCTCCAACAACGCCTCGTGTGGCCTCAGCTTTTTATAGTCTATGTCCTCGACGTAGAGGGGTATGGCCTTTGGCAATGCGTCTAAGACGAAGGGACAGGGAGTGCGCGGGGTTAAGCGGTATTAGGTCAATTTGATCCTCTGTAACGCCGAGGTGTTTGACAAGGCCTCTAGGAGCTCTCCATACGTCTCTAAGTCGACGGGGGATATGATTATGTCTACGTCGCGCCCGCGCCTGCCCTCTGCCCAAGACCCCGTGAGATATGCAAATTTGACGTAGCGGCGCCAAGGAAAGGCCTTCAGCTTGTCAATCACACAAACGATTTTGCCCATGTATAAAAGCTAGAAAGAGGCCGCCCGGCGGCTTGCAAGAAAGGCTAATATATTCCCCTCTTCTTTGACCATGGTCCGGGTTAGGATACGCTCTCCGTCGTGGTACGACGGCGTAGACAACGCGCCGCATAGGGTGTACCTAAGGGCCGTGGGGTTTACAGAGGAGGACTTCTCCAAGCCCCTGGTGGGGGTAGCTGTGTCTTGGTCAGAGTTGGGGCCGTGCAACTACCACACGCTGGAGCTTGCGCGGTACGTCAAAGAGGGGGTCAAGGAGGCGGGCGGCGCGGCGCTTGCGGCGCCCACCATTGTGGTAAACGACGGCATTAACATGGGGACGCCGGGCATGCGGTACTCGCTGATCAGCCGGGAGCTGATCGCCGACTCGATAGAGGCGCAGTTCAACGCACATGGGGTAGACGCTTGGGTTGGGATTGGGGGCTGCGACAAGACTCAGCCCGGCATCATCATGGCCATGGTGAGGCTGAACTTGCCCTCGGTGTACTTATACGGCGGCTCCGCCGAGGCAGGGTGGCTGGGGGAGAGAGAGCTCACCGTGGAAGACGTGTTTGAGGCCGTGGGGGCCTACTACGCGGGGCGGATTACTCTTGAGGAGCTCAAGAGAGTGGAAGAGCTCAGCTTCCCCACATACGGCACGTGCCAGGGCATGTTCACGGCGAACACCATGGCCCTCTTGGCAGAGGCCATGGGAGTCTCCCTCCTGGGCTCGGCCACGCCCCCCGCCACGTCGGCTAGGCGCAGGAAGTTCGCAGTGGAGTCGGGCAAAGCCGCCGTGAGAGCCCTAGAGCTTGGAATTAAGCCGAGAGACGTCGTCACCTACGACGCACTGTACAACGCGGCAGTCGCGCTATTCGCCACCGCGGGGTCCACCAACGCCATACTCCACCTCCTAGCCATCGCCCACGAGGCCGGTGTCAAGTTCGCCCTCGAAGACTTCGACAAAATTGGGAAAAGGGTGCCGGTGATAGCCGCGCTTAGGCCGGCGGGGCCCTACGCCATGCAGGACTTAGACAGAGTTGGCGGAGTCCCCAGGCTTTTGAAAAAGTTGTACAAGGCGGGCCTCCTGAGGGGCGAGGCCCTCACCGTAGAGGGGGAGCCCATCGGCAAACTGCTCGAGCGCTGGGAGCCGCCCGCCGTGCCAGAGGCCGGCGTGCTGTACGACGTAGATAGGCCGTACAAGCCCCACGGGGGCATTAGGATACTGTGGGGCAACTTGGCGCCCCGCGGCGCAGTGATGAAGATAGGCGCCGCCGAGGTTCTAAAGTTCGAGGGGAAGGCCCTCGTCTTCGACGGAGAGGCCGAGGCCTTCAAGGCAGTGGCGGCTGGAGAGGTGAAGCCGGGTCACGTGGTAGTCATACGCTATGAGGGGCCCAAGGGCGCGCCCGGGATGCCCGAGATGTTGAAAGTCACCGCCGCCATTGTAGGCGCCGGGCTGGGCGAGTCCGTGGCGCTTGTGACAGACGGGAGGTTCTCGGGGGCCACCAGGGGAATCATGGTGGGCCACGTGGCGCCCGAGGCGGCCGCAGGCGGCCCAATTGCGCTTGTAGAAAACGGCGACCGGATAGTCATCGACGGCGAAGCCGGTCTGCTCAAGCTAGACGTATCAGACGAAGAGCTAGAACGCCGCAGAAGGCAGTGGACGCCCCCACCGCCTAAGTACAAAGGCGGCCTCTTGGCAAAATACGCCGCGTTGGTGTCACAAGCAGACCAAGGCGCCGTCACAACCCCAGAAACCTGCCAGTGTTAGCGGCTAACTGCCCCTCGCGCTCTACGCCACCTCTAACGCCTTTTTCACAGCCTCTCTATGTAGTGGGGTTTGCCACGCGTAGTGCTTCCCAATGCCTAGCTCTGGGTCTTTCTCGGGGGGCGGCTGGTCGACCCAGAGGTATGGCTTGCGATCCCATACCCTAACAATCAAGTTCTTCTCGACGAGCATGTCCCTAAGCTCTTGCACCTCCCTCTCCCCAATCCTCCTAAATATCACGTCGGGGTCTTCCACAGCCTCTTTGAGAACTTCAAGCTTGACGCTGTCTAGTCCAGACACTACATCATAGAGGCTTTTGGATATTACGAGCCTCTCCACCAGTTGTTCCACGTCCCACCTAGTTTCGAAGAGTCTTTCCAAGAACCTTGGGTTACCGCCTGTCCACTTCCACACTTCGTCGAAGGGAGGCTTGGGGTCGGGTAGCGTTTCATACAACTGGCGAAAGCCCTCCCTCGCCATGTTCCACGTTACAAAAATAGTGGCCCAGCTGTGCCGACCCACACGCTCCCTCGTGACGCCTTCACTCGACGCCACTAGCACGACTATTTTGTCGTATTCGGCGGGTGGCCACTCTATCAAGTTGAGTAGAGCTTTGACGTAGGCCTCTGCATTCTCAACTCCAATGGCTTGGAATATGTCGTCCATGAGGACCGCAACCTTTGCCTTGTGGAATTTTTGGATTATCCACCCTGCCACGTTTATTACCAGGTCTACGGCCTTGGCTAATGGGTCAGAGAATACGCTGAATGCCTTCTCCACAAGCTCCCTCGCCGAGGGAGAGTATTGGAGGATTTCCTCAGCCCTCTTGGCTAGAGGATTGGCGTATAAGACGTGGTAGCTGAACTCCTCCTCTAGGACGGCCTTGGCTTGTTTGAGGAGGGCCGTCTTGCCACAGCCCTCGGGGCCGTACACGACGTGTACTGTGTAGGTGCCTCTCTCGGCTAGCTTGGCTATTTGCTCCAGGGCCACGTCTCTGTCTGTAAACTCCGTCTCTCTGCCGGCGAAGGCCAGCTTGATCCTCTTCACGGGTGTACCGCCCGTAGAAGTTTAAGAGGTTACTTCCTCGTAACCTCCAGCGCACTCCTCACAGCCTCTCTGTGCAGAGGGGTCTGCCACGCAAAGTAGCGGCCGATGCCCAGCTCTGGGTCTCTCTCGGGCGGCGGCTGGTCAATCCAGAGAAACGGCTTGCGGTCCCCTATCTCTATTATGAGGTTTTTCTCAGTAAGCTGGCTTATTAGGCTCTTAGCCTCCCTGTACCTCTTCAAGAGGACGTCTGGGTCTTCGACGGCCTCCTCAAGAATCTGCCTCTCCACGTCAGACAGAGAGTATACGAACCCCACAAGCCCTTTACCGCCCCCCAACGCCGCCACTACTTCCTCCACCCCCCACCCAACCTTGTAGAAATTTTCGAGGTACCTCGGATTGCCCCCCGTCAGCCTCCACACTTCGTCGAAGGGAGGCTTTGGCCCCGGGAGTTGCTCGTATAGTTGGCGGAAGCCCTCCCTAGCCATATTCCACATAACCTTGATCGTCGCCCAACTGTGCCTCCCCACCCTCTCCCTCGTGACGCCTTCACTCGACGCCACTAGCACTACTACTCTGTCGTATTCGGCGGGTGGCCACTCAATGAGGTTGAGTAGGGCTTTGACGTACGCCTCTGCGTTTTCCACACCCACCGCCTGAAATATGTCGTCCATCAACACGGCCACTCTCGATCTTCTAAGCCTCTTCATAATCCAGCCGGCGACGGCTATTGTGACATCTACCATCTTGCCCCACGGGTCCGGCGTCGCGCTAAGGACTTCTTTGACTATGCCTTCTGCAGACGGCGAGTACTGAAGGACCTCCTCGGCTTTTTTGGCCAGGGGATTTGCATAAACGACGTGATACCCATACTCCTCCTCTAGGATGGCCTTAGCTTGTTTCAAAAACGCCGTCTTTCCACACCCCTCTGGCCCATACACGACATAGACCGGGAAAGTCCCGCGCTCGCCAAACTCTCTGACCTGCTCCAGAGCCCTCTCCCTATCCACAAACTCAACCTCAAGGCCGGCAAACGAGACCTTGATCCTCTTCACGGGGTTAGACTCCTGACAGAGTTTAAGAGGTTATCCCCGACGCCCTCCACCGCCTCCAAAGGCGTC
This sequence comes from Pyrobaculum calidifontis JCM 11548, assembly GCF_000015805.1. Classification (NCBI taxonomy): domain Archaea; kingdom Thermoproteati; phylum Thermoproteota; class Thermoprotei; order Thermoproteales; family Thermoproteaceae; genus Pyrobaculum; species Pyrobaculum calidifontis. Next base: position 860,192 of record NC_009073.1, read on the forward strand.
TGCCAAACGCAACGGCAACTGGTCGAGGGCGTCGGGCCTCCATGCCGCCAAGCTCTGCGGGAGGCGCGCCGGGTCTGTCTAGCGCGCGTGTGAGGTAAACTCTACGGCGACTGGGTAGGCGCGGTTTGGCTGTGCCTTGGCGTCGATGAGGACCTCCAGTCTCGCGGGGAGGCACTGTCCCGCCTTAAAGACTGCGTTTAGCGGCGTGTAGTTGCCAAAGCTGTATCCAAACGCTGTCCCGTTGACGTACAGCAGGAAGACCTTCACCTCGGGCGGCGCCTCCACTACCCTCGCCGAGACAGCCACGTCGGCCCCCGCCACGTTGCACACATACACGTCGTACACGGCGAGGGCACCCACAGGCGCCACAAGGCCAAAAGTCTGCGTCCCATTCCAACCCACCAACACCGCCAAGGGAACCGCCGACACGCCGCCGCCACCCGCCAGGCCCAGCGCAACCCCCGGCGCCACCCCCACCAAAGAGAACACCACCAACAACAAGAGGGCCACCGCGCCGAGCACCACCACGGCGAGAGAAGGCCTCCTTTCCTCCTCTTCCTCCACCTTCGCCACAGCCCTCTCCACCGCCGACGTCATCCCCACGCCTCCACAGTCCTCACTATTAAGTACTCCCCCGGCCCAGCCCTGAAGCCTATGTACTGCGCGGCTGGCGGCGCGGCGCAGCCAAAGCGGGCCAACGGGCCACCAGCGGAGTCTCTCACGATTACGTCGCCCAGGGCGGCGAGTGGCCTAAGCTCTACCCACCTCGACGAGGGGCTGTAGTAGCCGTAGACACAGCCCGCCGACGCGCCGCGTAGGTAGAGGCCGAAGGCCTCGCCCAGCGCTGAGGTTAGGGCAACGTACTTTCCCTTGCCTGTGAAGTTGGCCACGTATGTAAGCGCGCCTTGGACAAGCTGAGTGTAGGCCGTGGCGCCGTTTGCCACGAACAAGGCGTAGTTAGTCTGCCACACGTAGGCCCCCGGCGCCGTGTTGCTATACCAGCCGGCCGGCAGTGGACAAGAGTAGCTCTGCACAGTGACGGGCCCCCACTCCACTGCGAAGTCGCCTAGGGTGCCATCAGAGTCGGCATAGCTTGCATCTGTCACGACTAGGGCCACCGATGTGACAGCCCCCTGCGCAGTCAGCGTTATGGTGAAGGCGTAGTCGCCCGGCGTTATGCTACCAAGCCGCGTAGCCACGTAACGTGTACCCGAGGGAGTACAGGCGCCGGCGCTGTCTACTGTACACACCACCTGCTGTGTAAACGGCGAGACTATTATGCCGTTGTAGTCGACGGTGTCGTAGTAGTAATAGATATACTCCCTATCCGCCGACCCGTCGTAGTCCACGTCCACAGCCACGTCCACATAGACCACGTTGTTACGTGCCTCGTTTCCGCCCCGGATGTACCTAACGCCTACGGAGATCTGAGCCCCCGTGGCGTTAAACTTGTAGTCTATGAAAGCCGCCGCAACGCCGTAGTCCGTGGAGGGTGTGCCAGAGGAACCGCGGGCATCTACCTGCGTCACCAGCCTCCAACTGTCAGTCCTAACAAACACGTCAGTACGATAGCTACCAAGCTCCCAAACCCTCAGCCCGGGGTCACACGCCGGAGCAACCACAGTTATGGCGAAGTTCTGCCAGTCAACCCAGAAGTCGCCAGAGGGGCTACCAGAGGCGGCGCCCGACGCGTCTACTACCACAAACGCAATGCCGACGATTCGCCCCACCTGCGTTGTGGGCAGTGTAATAGATATGGTGAAGGAATTGCCACTAGTCACACTACTAACCTTCGTCAGCCTGTACTGAGGCGGCGGCGTCGTGGTGGGGTCTCCCTGGCTATTTATACTAGCCACGCTACTCCCCCTATTGATAAATATAGACACGATAAGGCCGTTGCCCTGGGCTGTGTCGTAGACGTAGGCTATGTACTCCACGTCGGCTACGCCGTCTCCGTTCTCGTCAACGCCCACGGAGAGGTAGGCCACGTTGTTACGCGTATCGCCGCTAAGGGCGTAGGCGCCGGAGACTTGCACCGTAGCCCCAGCCGCTACTACTAGGCCCCAGCGGTCTGCCACTCTGTATATGGCTGAGGAGAGGCCCCAGTCGGTGCTACTTCTTGCGTCTATCTGCGTCCTTATCGACGAGCCGGTGTACCGCACCGGCGACACTGCAAGGTAAGTGGAGCTGTACACTGCGTATTCGTCGATGTAGGTTGGCTTTGAGCTGTAGGCCAAGGAGTCGCTATAGGACGGAAGCGTGGCCGTGTAGGTGCCTCCGGCGCAAGTGTACTGCTGGGTGTAGGTGTGGCCTGGGCAGGAAAAGCTCCACGACGTCAGTTTCGACATGGGCTCTGCTGTGAAGTTGACCAGCTGTACGGCGTATATGCCTCCTTTGTTGAACTGGGCTGTGGCGAGGATGGAGTACCGCCCCGTCGTCGCCATAGACCACACGAGAGGCGCCGGGGCGGGAGCGTAGGATCCCGCGTTTTGCGTGTTACCTATCTGCTGGACGTTACCCAGCGAGATGGTGTACGTCCCGCCTGGGTTTCCGCTACGGCCAACTACCTCAAGCCTTGTCTGCCAGCCGGCGTCTCTGGCGGCGAATATGCCCACTGTATATGTCTCGGGCCACCCCGGCTTAAACTTGACGTAGTAGTACGTCACGTTGTACGGCCCAGAGTACTGGTACCACGCCTTCGCCAGTGGGTACAGCGACTGGTTCAAGTTCTTGGAGATGGGGGCCAGCGTGGCGTTGGCAGCCCACTGCGACGCGTTGAAGTAGGCGAGGAGCGCCAGGGCCCCCGCCGCGGCGAGGGCCACCAAGGCGAGAGAGGCGGCTCTTGCACGGCGCCTCATGCAGAAGCCATAAAGTCTAGCTTCTCTCTGTCCTCTGGGCTTAGTGTGTCGGGGTTCACAGAGGCAAGTATTACCTCAGCCGCGGCCTTGGGGTTGACGTAGTAGTACGTGAAGGGGCCTATCCTCACCGACTTGACGCGTCCCTCCCGCTCGAGGACGTAGAGGTGCCACTGCACCGAACTCCAAGACCTCCCCATCGCCCTGGCGATCTGCGAAAGAGTGGCGGCGCCCATCTTCTCCACGACGCGGACAATCTCCCGCCTGACGGGGTCCTCGGCCCTCGCCGTCTTGACCCTCGCCAAAATGGGGGCAATGGGGGCTAGGAGGAGCTCCCTCCTGTTTGAGAGAAGGTGGCTGAGGCCGGCCGCCGCGGCGGCGCCCACGGCCAGCGCCAGTATGGGGGCAGAGGGGGGCAACTGCGTGGGAGGCGGCTGGGGGGTGCGCCACTGCACGTCAACCCAGCCCGAGAGGAGGAGCGGCTCTCCGCCCGTGTTGACGCAGGCGATGGCCATCCGGCTGTACACCTCAGCCACCCCCGTGAAGTTGCACACCGGGGGAAGCGAAGCCGACACTACAGCCGACGTCCCCGGAGGCGGCTGTACCACAAACATCCACATGGTGAGCGGAGCGAGTAACAATAAAACAGTAGCATTCATAGCACCCCCCTCATACGTACTTAAATGTTTTGTGTTGCGCTAAGCCCCTCTAGGAGCACCTTTAGCAGAGTGTCCGGGCTGTCTTTCAGCGCTGAGGTGTAGTAGACGCGGGTTGCGCCAAGGGCTTTCGCCGCCTCTTCGCCGCGGACAAACGTCCCGCGCTCCTCTGCCAAATCCCGCTTGTTGCCTATCAGAATTTTGCGGGGAGCATAGCTGGCAAGCGGCGCAAGCTGAAGGAGCTCCTCCAATGTGCGCCGGTCTGTGACATCGTACATGTAGGCAATTAAGTCGATCTGGGCGCCGTAAGTCTTAACGGCCTCGTTGTAAAGCGCCACAACCTCTGCGGCGTATTGCCCAGGGGCGTCTAGCAGGAAGAGCTCCATGTCCCCAACCCTCAGCGCGTAGAACTGGGGCCTCCTCGTCACTCTCGGCGTCCTGGAGAGGCCCAGCAGGCGATATATGTAAGTAGTCTTGCCCACTCCACCCACCCCGAGGAAAGACACGGCGTGTCGCTTCATACCAGGAACGGGTCGCCTAGCCCCAGCGCCCTGGCCACCACGGCGAGGAGGATAATGTAGACCCAGGCCGCGGCGGCGAAGAGGTAGAAGGTCCACCTCCGGGTCCACATCCCCCACCAAGTGTAGGCGATAGACACGGCGAGGAGGCTCACCGCGAGTAGGTAGGTGAAGCGGGCATAGAAGAGCTGCCACTGCTGTAGGAGGAGGGTTAGGACGAAGCCGGCGATGAAGGAGACGAGCGCCCCAGTCCACGTGGTGAAGGTGGCGCGCCTAGCCACGTAGAATATATATACCAGGGGCGCCAGCGCCGCCACTGCGCCGCCAGCCGCCGACAGTAGCATCATCTCGGCGAAATTCATATGACCCACAGCGTGTAGCTATTTAAAGCCAGCGCCGCGAGGTAGAGGGCGAATAGGTACACATAGGGGGCGCATGATATGAGCGCCAGGTCGAGGTCGCGTCTCAGGGGCCGCAGGGCGATGTGTAGCTGGAGGAGCTGCGCCGCGAGGAGGAGGGCGAGGCCCAGCACTGCGGAAAGCCTAAGCGAGGCGAGTCCCCCATAGGCCACGGTAATCCATACTCCATAGACGTTGGCCGCCGTCGCCAAGGCGAGGAAGGGGACAAGGACGTCTCGGTGTTTGAACATGAGCTGTGGGGCCAGGCCGTACCTCTTCGCCACCACGTTCTCGGCGTAGACTCTGCCGAAGGCCACGGCGAGCCCCGCCGCGACGCCCACGAGGAGGACTGCCCAATTCATGGCCCCCACGGCTTAAGCCCCTCTACTCTGACGTCTACGACCACTGGCCAGCCGTCCCAGCCGCCCGTGGGATCGGCCACGACATAGAATGGCCCAAACCAGCCGGTGGGGAGCCCCTTGGGCAGGGCGAGCCGCTGGAGGGGCGCCTCGGGGCCAGCCACCCAGTATCTAACAGTGCCGTTGTAGAGCCAGACGCCTGGCGAGACCTCCACCGGCGCGGCGCCTCTGCCTGGGGCAAAGTAGGACACATACGTCGTGAGCCGGGGCTCGGAGGGGAAGTGGTAGTACAGTACCCCGCCCCACATGCCCACGGGGGTGCTGTACCAATAGGCGTACAGCTCTCCGTAGCCGCTTCCGTTGGCCACCACGACCCTCCTCAGGGTGGTGTTTATATAGCTGGCGTTGAAGGTGTACGTCGCCAGTATATACCCCTCGGGGGTGGGCACGCCGAATTTGTACTCATAGGCCGTGTAGTTGGGCGGAGGCGGGGTTGGGGCCTTCCCCACGCCGTTGGGGCACGGCGCGTCGTATATGTAGAGCTGGCCTCTGCCCTCTAGCCTTATGAAGAAGCCGTAGCGGGTCTGGCCCTCCCTTGAGGGCAAGAGAGGCAGCGGGCGCACCTGTGGGGCCACTGGCGCATAGCGCAGGGCCTCTGGCAGTAGGAGCGACTTGTTGTACACCGCGGCGCAGCCCACAAGCGGCGTTCTGCCAATTGGCCTCTCCCAGGCGTATACCTCTCCGCCGCCGACTTGCACAAACTGCCACCCCCTGCCCTCCAGCGTGACCACCGCCCGCCGCGACGCTGGGTACCAGTCCACGAGCTTTACCCTGACTTCCACGGCCCTCCACCACCCCGACGCGTGGGTGAAGTTGAGGACGCAGCGCCCCTCCCACCCCGGCGGCACCGTTATGTTGACCCACTTGGCCCCGGGCGGCGGTGTGAGGAAGTGCGGCGGGACAAATGGGCAGTTCCCCCCGACGTGCACCTCCACAGGCGCCATCAGCTCCACCTTTACCGCCCTGTCGTACTGCCACGGGGCGTAGGGCGAGCTGTAGAGGTAGAGCACGCCGTCGCGCCACGCGGCGTAGGAGGGGAGGACCCCCGGCCCTACCTCAGCCGGGGAGCCCGAGGTAAACACATACTCCCCGTAGGGAGAGGACAGGGCGATGAGAAAAACTAGAGAGGGGAGGAAAAACAGAAAAAACCGCTTTACCTTTTCCCCCTTCACCCTTACGGACTTGTGCTAAACACTACGTTTACCTGGTACGTGGCAATTACAGTCTTGCCGTCTCTAGCCGACGTAGGTAGCGATGGGTCTACTAGCACATAGGCGCCCACAGTGGCACACTGGCCTGGCCCAATGGACACGCTACCTGTGGCGCTCTGTGTGACACTGGTGCCCTGGAATTGTACGTAGTTAGGCGTGGTGGTGGGGTTGACGAAGTACACTCGGAAGTCTTTTATGTAGCTCTCGTAGTTAGTGGTACCTACTGTGCCGACGGCCACTAGCTTGGCGTATAGTGTCCCGCTGTAGTACTTGTTGCAGAGCTGTAGGACGTTGGTGTAGTTGGTGGGGTCGCCGGTGAAGCCCACTATCGAGATTCTCGTCACGTTGTAGCCGGTGGAGGGGTCGTAGTAGTAGGAGACGTAGACGTATCTGTTGTAGCCGCTACTGTCTGACCTAGTTATTGTGGTGTCTGTGCCGGGGTACTTCATGGCTGGAGGCAGTGTGGCGTTGATCAACCAGTACGTCAGGTTAGTAAACGTCAGCGTAGCCATCGCCAGCGCGGCAACTGCCAGCGCCGCCAACGCGATTAGTGGTCTGTAGTTCTTCTTCCTCGCCATGTGCGCCTGAGACTCATAAGTTTAAATATTCAACGTTGTGCCGTTGTATACGTACATGTGCCATGGGCGTCAGACATCGAGTAGCATGCAAGCGGGGCCGTCTGTCTCGTTCCGCGTCTGCGCACACCGCCTCTCGCAAGGCGCGCCTAGCGCCGCCGTGGTTTGTCACGGCCGTTGTTACATATTTTGCGGCGGGCCCCCCATCTTACAGCGCCTAGAGACGCCCAGGGGAGCCTTGCATGCCGTTTGTTATTTCACGCTGGTTTCCGTGCCACAGAAGCGGTCTGAAGAGTAGTAGGGTGGATTGGCCCTGCGCCGGGCTGTTGGCTCGACGGCCTGGCCCCAAGGGCGAGCTCCCTAGGCGTGGCTGTGGACGGGGGGTCAACAAGGGCGGGATTGCCCGTGGTCTACCGCTATGGATGCGCCATGTGTTTACCTTTTTCTCCCTCTGCTCTTGGAGAGCTTAGCCGCCTAATATGCCAGTTATGGTCAACGAGAGACTCACGACGTAGTAGGCCGCGTCTTGTATGTCCCGTTAGGCGACTATTTGCACTGCTTTGCACATTTGTACTAGTATTTCGAATAGTTGTTTGAAGTCGCCTGCGCGTTTTAGGACTTTTGCCTCTCTCTCGTCGTCGTATATTGGGAGGCCGGCGGCCTTTTTTATTCTGCCTATGTCTCTGCAGATTTCTAGTCTGCGTTTTAGTAGGTGCATGAGGGCTCCGTCTACCCAGTCTAGGGCCTCTCTGAGGGTGGAGAGGTCTTGTCCTTGTGGGGCTAGGCCTATGGCGAGGAGGCCGGCGTAGTAGGCGTCGGGGGTGGTCTGGCCGGGGGCTGTGGCTTCGCCTAGGGAGACGTACATTATGGGGCTTCCCAGGGCGGCGGCGGCGAGCCTGGTGTAGACTCCGTGGGGGCCCATGGCGAAGGCCACTGTGGGCTTCTCTAGGGCGCCTATTAGGGAGAGGACTCTGAGCCCGTCGGCTGGGCTCCTCGCGTAGGTGGCTATTTTCACCACGTCGCCCACCTCGGCGGCTTTTCTGCCCCACTGCATCAGCACCTCCAGTGGGGGCGTCTGTTCGAAGTCGTGTCTGCTGGCTATCACCTTGGTGCCTCCGCTGGGGGCCAGCTCCCGTGCGGCTGGGGACTCAGCCTCGACGTCTATGTAGTGGGGCCTTAGGTCGAGGAGCGACGCGTAGAGCCTTATCCTCTCCTCCTCTGTCCCCCTCCAGGCGCCGCCCTCCTCCCTCCTTCTCACGGTGAATATGGCCACCTTCTTCTCCACTGCCTCCCTCAGCGCCTGCATCATTTGCTCGTCGACGCGCTCGGCGTAGTCCAGCCTGTACTCAACGCAGGGCGTCGGCGCCTCCAGCGCCCTGCGTATGTCTGCCACGCCTCTCACGGGCACGGCGCCGCATATCAATACCCCATGTCTCTGAGAACTGGTGTTTTTAAAACCGTTTGCATGCGCCCCCGTGGAGGGGCGGGCATACTTTAGGAGCGACGTGGTGGAGGTGTACGTAGAGGGGCAAGTGACGTGGGATGTGGAGGAGGTGGCTAGGGCTGTGGGGCGGGGGGAGGTGGCGGTGGGAGTCTTCACCTTTGACTTCTCCCCCTGGGAGGGGGTTGCGGTGAGGAGGAGGGAGAGGTGGCCGGGGGCCCTCTTCGTGGTTGGGAGACCCACCTCGCCGATCTTCTCAAGGCCGGCGCGTTGCCGCGTGGAACACCTGGGCGGCTCGGGGGGCTTTCTTGGGGCAGTGGCGGCGGCTAAGGAGGCCTTGGCCCGGGGCGAGGTTTTCCAGCTCGTGTTGGCGCGGTTTGAGAAATACCTCGTGGAGTGTCCAATTGACACAGTGTATAGGGCCCTCGCCGAGGCGTCTGAGGGGAGGTACCACTTCTTTTTCGAGGCTGGGGAAGTGGCCCTCGCCGGGGTGTCGCCCGAGATTTTGGCCAGAGTGGAGGGGCGGCGGGTGTTAAGCGGGCCTATCGGCGGCACAAGGCCGCGGGGGCGCACGGCCGACGAGGACAGGGCGTTGGAGGAGGAGCTCGTGTCGAGCGTTAAGGAGAGGGCTGAGCACATAATGCTGGTGGACTCTGTGAGAAACGACTTGGGGAGGGTGTGCGCGTGGGGGAGCGTGAGGCCGGTGGAGGTGCTGAAGGTGGAGAAGTACAGCTACGTCCAGCACTTGGTCTCCTACGTGGAGGGGGTTCTCGACCGCTTCTACCGCCCCATTGATGCAGTCTTGGCGCTTAACCCCACTACCACGGTGGTGGGGGTGCCCAAGCCGAGGGCCATGTCGCTTATAGACATGCTTGAGGAAGAGCCGCGGGGGCCCTTCGCGGGTAGCTTCGGCGTATTGGCCAAGGACTTTGCTGACTTTGCCGTGGTCATTAGGAGCGTGTATGGGGAGGGGGACACGTTCTATGTGTGGGCCGGGGCGGGGATTGTGGCAGATTCAAACCCGGCGTGGGAGCTGAGGGAGACCGAGGTCAAAATGGCGCCTGCCAAGGCCGCGCTGAGGAGGCTAGGTAGTTCTCCACCTCCTTAGCTACCTCGACCGCCTCTCTCGCCTCGGCCTCCCCCAAGAGGTACTTGTAGAGGGGCTTGTGGAACTTTTCTACGAACTTCATCCAGCCCGGGCCCCTCAGGGGCCTGGCGGCCTCTAGGAGGCCTCTGTGGCGCTTCCACTCACCCCACTGCGCGTCCAGATAGGGGGGAGGATAGGCATAGGTGTACAGCGGCTTGGGCTTGTGCCCTCTCCACGTAAGCCCCCAGATGCCGGAGATGGGGCCCCAGGGCGGCGCCTCAAGCGCGACGTCGCTTGCCCAAGCCGTCCACATGACTCCCCAGACGTATGCGCCGGCTCGGGCCCCCTCCACGAGCTCCCTCGGAGTCCTCGGGGCGCATCTGTACACCTCCCGTGCGGCGGCCAGCGCAGACTTCACGTCGCGGTGGATTAAGTACAGGGGGAGGAAGAGGTCCGTGACAAGGGGCTCCCCGGGCTTTGCCAATAGGCCGAGGCATTTGCCGAAGGGCGCCTTGAAGGCGGCCTGCACGTTGCCGAGCATGGGCAACATCCTCCCCGCCAAGTGCGACAGCTGGCTTGGTAGCAGGCCGGGGGGCTCGGGCGCCTCTCCCTCGGCCTCGTAGAGCCAGGGCTCCTCCACGTAGTAGACCCCCGGCTTTCCCTCGACGTATCTGCGGTAGAGCGACATGTAGTCCAGCTCCACGTATTCGCATCCGAGGGCCTTTGCCAGCGGCTTTAGAAAGACCGCGTGGTAGCCCTCTCTGCCGTACAGCTTACACGCCACAAGCGGAAAATGGCCGCAAATAAAAATCCAGTTTTATATACTGCACATATCTAACGTGGACTTCGCCTCTGTGCTAGAGCGTATTAGGGCGTCGGGGCCTAGGCACCGCCTCGACATAGGCGACCCCGACCTTCCGCCGCCGCCTGAGCTCTTGGAGGCCCTTGGGAGAGCGCGCGACTTTCGGTACGGGCCTCCCGAGGGGCTTCCCGAGTTTAGAGAGGCTGTGGCGGAGGTCTTCGGCGTTGAGCCGGGCGAGGTGGCGGCCGTGGCTGGGGGGAGGCTGGGCCTCGCGGCGCTTATGTGGAAGTTCCGTAGGGAGAGGCTGTTGACGCCGAGGCCCTTCTATCCCGGCTACTTGGAAATTGCCGAGGTCTTCGGCATAGGCCTTGGCTTTGTGGAGGCGGGCGTGGGGTGGCTTCCCAGCTTCTCCGAGCGGGGGGTCTACGTGGTCAACTATCCCAACAACCCCACGGGGGTGGTCCTCCCGAGGGCCAAGGTGAGGGAGCTTGTGGACGTGGCGTCTTTTGTCATAAGCGACGAGATCTACAGAGACATCGTCTTTGCGGAGTTCACATCGCCGGCTGAGCTGAGCTCCTCTGTGGCTGTGGTGTACAGCTTCTCCAAGGTCTTCTCTATCCCGGGCCTCAGGATCGGCGCCGTGGTGGGGCCCCGCGAGGTGGTGAAGGAGGTGGCCAAGTTCAACAAGGCCACGGTGAACGTCCCCCCGACGCCTGTTCAGAGGGCCGTGGCAGAGGTTATACACATACTGCCTAGGCGGAGGGCGGAGGTCTCTAGGGCGTACGCGGAGAGGGCCCGGCTGGCCGCCGAGACGCTTAAGCTCAAGTTCGTGGAGCCAGGCGGCGCGTTTTACATTTTCCCAGAGGTGGGCGACGGGGACCGGTGTTTTGAAGAGGCGCTTAAGAGGGGCGTCTCCGTGTTGCCGGGTGGTCTGTACGGCTCGAAGAGCCATGTGAGAATTGCCTTGGTGGAAGAGGCGCCGCGGCTGGCGGAGGCCTTTAAGGCCCTCAACGAGGCGTGCGCCGGGGGGCCGTGAAGTGTGCGAGGGCCTGCGCGTGGGGCGGGGGGACTATAATTAACGCCATTGCCACAGGTCTCGGCGCCGCTTTCCCCATCTCTATGAGGGCGACGGCGGAGGTCTGTGAGGCGGAGCGCGACTCCGTCTCCACATATGCCGACGTGGACATGGGGCCTGTCTTGAGAGCCGTGGCCCTTGTGAGAGAGAAGCTGGGCTTGGGGCCTCTCTCTGTCAGGATAGAGGGCGATTTGCCCACCGCGGGGGGGCTTAAGTCGAGTAGCGCCACGTTAAACGCCGTCATTAGAGCCGCGGCGGAGCTCGCGGGGGTTAAACTCGACTTATTCGACGCGGCGAGGCTGAACGCGCAGATAAGCAGAGAGGTGGGGATAAGCGTGACGGGGGCCTTTGACGACGCCGTGGCCAGCGCCGTCGGCAGAGCGTATCTCACCGACAACTTCAAGCTAGTGGTGATTAGGGAGTTGGACGTGTCGGGGAGGGCCGTGGTGTTGATACCGCCGTGGGAGAAGCGAAGGCACAAGCTGGAGGAGATGGGGGCCTTGGCGCCCGTCGTCAGAGTCGCTGTGTCGCACGCGGGGCTTGGCATGTGGAAGGAGGCCATGCTGATAAACGCGGTGGCCTACGGCTACGCCCTCGGCTACCCCCCAGACCCCCTCCTCGACGCGCTGAAGCTGGGGGCCGTTGGCGGAGTGTCGGGGACGGGGCCCTCCCACGTCTTCGTCGCCGAGGACCCAGAGCGGCTTGCCCAAGCCTTGGCCAAGTATGGGAAAACCTACGTGGTGGATATCCCGAGAGGCCCTTGCGAGGCGTAGCGCGTCACTGTCCAATTAGCCTCTCCACGTCGGATATGTAGCGCCCCACCTTCTCCACCTCGATCTTCAGCATTTCCAAGTCAATTATGCCGTCGTAGAACGTCATTTGGTGCAGATAACGCTCCCTTGCCCCATACCGATCTCTAAGGCCAAGCCGCTCCACCTCCGGCCTCTCCTCAAGCTTATCCAACAGCTTCCTCCTTTCCCAGTGGCTCGCCGGCACTACGTCGAGCATATGCAAAATGAGGACATTGGTAGCGCTCACCACGGCGTTAGCTTCTCCACTGCGTCTCTAATCCTAACCGCGTCCCCCAACTTGACCCCCTCCTCAAGCTCCTCCACACCCCTCTTAAAGAAGTTCCAAGCGTCTTCAAGGTACACCCTAACTCTTTCGCTCTTCTCCACGGCCACGTAATCTAGGAGCAGTAAAAATGCTTAGTATCCGGAGCCCGCTTCACGGTGGGCGCTCGGCGCCCTCTCGCGGGCCGATCCTGCCGGTATATAGCTCTGCCGAGTTTATTAAGTTGACGGCCCCGCCCGGGGCGAGGCTAGTGACTTATGGAGACGTATGTGCCGAGCCTTGTGTGAACAGCTTTGTGCCTCTCTCCGTTGACCACCACCTCTTCTAGCCACTCGCCGAGTATGTGCACTGAGCGCCACGCCCCGCCTAGCTCCACCGCGTTGCCCCGCCTGGAGACGGCGACCGCCCCCTCGTCTGTGTAAATGGTCCACTTTCCCTCGCCGAATATCCACAGGCCGTCGCTGGTGGGCACGGCCGAGTTTGCCCTAACGTAGAGCGGCATGTCGGCCTCCGAGGTCGTCCAGCTGGGGCCTAGGTGGGTTTTCCCTGTGGCCGCGTCTATCCAGACGCCTCTGGGCAAGTATACGTCTCTGCGCATGGCGCCTTTGTCCACGATGGGGGCGTAGAGCAGGTGGGACCCCACCATGTACTCGTCGTTTATCTTAAAGGCGTCTTCGTCGTCTGGGAACTCCACCCCGAGGGGTCTCACGATGGGGCGGCCGGCGAGGTGGGCCTCGTGGGCGAGGTGCCAGAGGTATGGGAGAAGTCTCATCCTCAGCCTAACTGCGTCAACGGCCATCTGCCTGTACTTGGCCGGGAGCTGCGTGGGCTCAGCGTCTGTGGCCCCCTTGTCTCTGTGGATGCGGAATATGGGGAAGAGCGCGGCGGCTTGGTACCACCTGGCTATGAGCTCGTAGTCGCCGATGCCGGCGAAGCCCCCCACGTCACACCCCACGAAGGGGACGCCGGATGCGGAGAGGCCTAGGACGGCCATTAGCGTCAGCCTCAGCCCCTCCCACGTGCTGGGGACGTCGCCTGTCCAAAGCGCGGCGTAGCGCTGTATGCCGAGGTACCCTGAGCGGGAGAGAATGAAGGGCTGTCTGCCAGCCGCCTCTAGGGCCTTGTAGGTGGCCTCTGCCTCGTAGTAGGGGTAGAGGCCACGCACTTTCTCGTGGGGCACCTTGACCCCGCCTACCACGTGGTAGGCGCCGCGGGGCGCCTTGCAGAACAGCTCTTCCCGGGCGAGCCCGTGCGGCGTCGCCCCCGCCAAGGCGTATATCCTACTCCTCGTCGCTGGTATGTCACAGTTGAAGACCGTGGGCTCATTCATGTCTAGCCAAATGCCGTCTATGCCGTAGGTCTTAACGAAGTCTGCCACTAGCTCAGCCCACAGCTCTCTACAGCGGGGGTTTAAGAAGTCGGGCAGGGCGGAGAGGCCCGGCCACCCCTGGGCTAGGAAAAGCTCGTCGTTCTCAGTCACTAGGAGGCAGTGCAACAGCTTTTCAAAGGGATTGTAGCCCGGCTCGGCCTTTATGTAGGGGTCGAGTATCGCCACCACTCTGACCCCCGCCTCGTGCATCTCTTCCACAAAGCTCGGGGGGAACTTCCTCACGTCCCAAGTAAAGGGCCTCCTCTTGTCCATGTAGTCTATGTCGAGGTATACCGCGTCCACTGGGACCAGTGAGGACACCTCTCTCACCACCTCCCTCGCCGCGTCGTGCGGCTCGTAGCTGTACCGGGAGAGGTGCACCCCGAGGGCCCACTTCGGCGGGAGGAAGGGCATGCCGGTGACCTCGCTGTATAGGCCGTAGACGTCCAGCGGCGCGGGGCCAAAAAGTATGTACAACTCGGGCAAGTCCTCCACGTAGACCACCACCTCGCTGTACCTCTCGCGCCCCACGTCGACAAAGCCATAGGCCGGGCTGTTGACCACTAGGCCGTACGCCCTGCCCCCCTCAACAAACACCATGAAGGGTATCGACGCGTAGAGTGGGTCCATGCCGAGCTGGTATGCGTACAAGTCGTTGTTGAAGAGCTGAAACCGCCCACGGCGCCTATCCACGGGGTAGGCCCTAGTGCCCAAGCCCAACACGTGCTCGTGGAGCCCAAGCCTCTTGCGGACAGTGGTCGACCCAAGCCGCGCCTCCACGGCTAGTTCCACCTCTATGCCGCAACAAGACGCCTTGAGAGCCCTCCCGTCGAACTCGGCCGAGGGCTTGGGCTCGCCCTGGGGGAGGGGAAAAGAGAGAAATTGCTCCCCCAGCCTTAGCCTTACGCTCTTCTTCCCTAGCTCAAGCACATAGGCAAAAAGCCGGGGCTTTTAAAAGGCCTTAGACGTAATTTCGTTTGTAAGACGCGCAGCCAGAGCCTCCAGCTGCTTCCTCACCTCGGCAATCCTCGACTTAGCGGCCTCGCTCTGGGCGAGGTGTTCCAACTCCTTAGCCAAGACGATTCCCTCGTGTATATAGTGGTCCAGCCTTAGCAAGGCGGCTAAGTCCGCGTCTTTATACAGCCTCTGGGCAAGCTCCTTCTCCAGACACTCCCAGTGCACGGGGCCCTTTGAGTAAAATGTGAACAACTGCCCCTCAATTATGTCGTCGCCGCAAACCACACACTTCCACCTCTTCCTCTGCATGGCCTCAACTCGACCTCCATTTAAAAGATATAAAGCCCCGGTTACATCTCCCCCATGCCCTTTAGCCACACCAAGATCGTAGGACCCGCTGGGCGATATGGGGCGCGCTACGGGATGGGCATTAGGCGCAAAGTCACCACTATAGAGGTTAAGCAGAGGGGGAAGCACAGGTGTCCGAGCTGTAGGTCGCTGGTGAGGCTGGAGAGGCTGGCCTTTGGCATATGGCATTGTCCAAAGTGCGGCCACACTTTCGCGGGGGGCGCCTACGTGCCGCAGACCATCTTGGGCAAGACGATAGCCCCCGAGGAGCTGAAGGGAGTCGAGGCAGAGAAGGCTAAATGGAAGGAGGCTGCAAAGCGCTGATAACCACCTCCCGCTCCCCCTCCAAGCGCACTCTAGAGCTTGTAAACGACCTCGCCAACTCTCTGCCGGGCGTCAGAAAGGTGGTAAGAGGGAAGCGGCCGTTCACCGTCCTGCTGGAAGAGGCCGTCCAGTGCGGCGCGCGGCACGTGGTGTTGATATGGGAGAGGAGGGGCATGCCCTACGCCGTCTTGTTCTACGACATAGCCCAGCGAAGGTGGAAGCCCTACGCCCTAAAAATCGCCGGCGTAAGAAGCAGGCGGGACTTCCCAGCCTTCGTCGCCAGAAGGCCGCCGGCCAAGACCGCAGTCGTGGTAGACCTAGCACAGAGCGAGGTTGGGGAAATATTCTCAGAGGTCTTCGGCTACCCCCTCCTATACAGCTTAGACGTGAGGGGCTTCGACACAATAATTCTAGTGAGAAGAGGAGACGGCCACCTAGTAGTGGAATTCCTAGGACCAGACATGGGCCCCCGCGCCTCCTCCATAAAAGTTGCCAAGGTGGTTTACCGCCGTGTATAAACTAGTCGTAGAAGTAGACAACTGGGACTTGGCACTCGCCGTGTTCAAGACGCTTGAGAAAGAGGTGAGATTCAGAAGAGGAGAGCTCCACCTAGAAGTCGGAAAAATCGTAGCTACAGCCGCCGACGCGGCGAGCTTGAGGTCCCTACTCCACACGGTGTTCCGATCCATATACGTAGTGGCCACGGTCGAGGAAATAGCCGCACGCCAACAACCCCCCACCCATCCCTAGGGGGCTACTAGCGAAGCCGTCCACAACAATCAACGCCATTTATGGCTACATAGACGTAGAGTGAAGGGCAGGTGAGGTGGCGCAAAGACGAACTGTCGTGTATCCAACTTGCTAACATCGATTTAGAGCCGTTAGGCTTGACGCGGCGCGAGCCATAGGCCTGCCACGTCTAGCAACGGCGCTAAACTTTTAAACACACGTTTAGAGACCGATGGGGCCCGTAGCTCAGTCAGGATAGAGCGGCGGCCTCCTAAGCCGTAGGTCGTGGGTTCAGGCAAAGCCGCCTACGAATCCCACCGGGCCCGCCACTTGTCTTTACTTGTGTCCTTGCATCTGACGGTAGACGGTGACATTGGCGTTTACTGTGTTTGAAGTGTGTACGGCCTATTTATGTGGCACATTTTCCTGTCTCGTGTTTTCTCTTTTGGAGGAGAGGGTTAGGTTGACTCTGTGGCGGCTGGCGGCGGAGTTCGCTTACATGGCTTTGGTGGATACACGTATAGTGCCTCCTCACAGCCTCCTGCGGCGGCGTGTCTCGCGGGTTGTGGAGCCTGAGTTTTTGTCTCTTTTGGCGCTGAGGGTGGGCGGCGACAATGCCGATGTGGCGCTTAACTCGGTGCTTGGCGTGCGCCTGGGCGGCGTTCCCCGCTGTGAGTTGTTGGAGGGGGTTATGCCCGAGTTGTACAAGCTCTGCATGGCGCTCCGGAGCAGGGGGGATGAGCCGTTGTATAAGGCTCTGCCCGACGTGGTCGTGCCGCTGGCCGTGGCGTCGTCTGCCGGGGGCTTTGAGGAGGGGGACCTCCTCTTGGCTGCCTATCGGGCGGCGGCTTTTGGCAGAGGGCCCGAGCTGGAGAGAGTCCTACGGTACTTCTCGCGGTGGTACGTGGTGGCTAGGTTTTAGCTTTTTAAGTGGGGCCTCTGGTGGCGCTGTGTTTAAGAGGGGGGACTGGGCGCTTCTCTTGGAGGTGGGGGGCGGGTACAGGACTGTGGCTAAAGTCGGCGGGGGTGTTGTGCAGACTATTAGGGGCTTTTTGGACCTGGACGCGTTGGTGGGGGCGCCTTACGGCTCTGTCTTGTCCTCTTCTCTCGGCGTTAGGTTTATGGCTCTTCCTGCGACGATTTTCGACGTAATTGAGCACCGCTTCAAGCGTAAGGCGCAAGCCATTTACCCGAAGGACGCGGTGCACATTGTGAGAGTGGCTGGGGTTGGCCCTGGGTCTAGGGTGGCTGAGGCGGGGACTGGCTCTGGCTTTTTGACGGCTGTGTTGGCGTGGTACGTCCGCCCGTGGGGGGTCGTCTACAGCTTTGAGAGGAGGCTTGACCACTTGAGGGTGGCTGTGGATAATATAAGGAGCGTGGGGCTTGACCCGTATGTGGAACTGCAACTTAGGGACGTCTCTGCCTCTGGCTTTGGGCTCGCGGGGTTAGACGCCGTGGTTTTAGACATGGGCGACCCCTGGGCGGCTGTCCCCTACGCCAAGGAGGCGCTGAAGCCGGGCGGCGCGTTGGCGATCTTTTCCACCACGGTGGAACACTTGGTGAAGAGCCTCGCAGCTGTGGAGGAGGCAGGGTTCTGCGAAGTGTCTGTGGAGGAGGTCTTGGCGAGGAGGTGGAAGCCGACGCTGGGCGAGGTAAGACCGGAGACTTTCGGCGTGGTGCACACGGGGTGGATTATCGCCGCGAGGAACTGCTGACACGCTCTGCGTAGCGTCCGGCGGCGCGTATCTTTGTCAACTCCCGCTCTACCGCGGCCGCCCTTTCCCCCATCTCCTCTCCGTAGCCATCCCAGAAGAGGCGCTTCATTTCCTCGGCTCTGTCGCCGTAGAGGTCCAGCGTTCTAAACAAGACGTTGATGTCTCTTGCCATGAACACGGCGGTGCGCTTGGACCAGCCCTTCCTCACTTCGCCTAGGCCGAAGTCTATGAAGTAGAGGCTGTCCCCCGCGCGTATTATATTCGTCGGCGCCAGGTCGCCGTGGATTAAGCCGGCCTTGTGCATTACGCCGACTAGCCTCCCCACGTCTCTTAAGAGGTCGTAGGCGCCTTGTGCCAAGAGGTCTCTCAAGTTGGCGCCCTCCACGTACTCCATCACGATTGCCGCCTTCTCGGGGTCGAAGAAGTAGACTGCCGGCACTTTTACGCCTAGCGAGTGGGCTATGTACATGTTGCGCACCTCGTTTATCGTGCGCCTGCGCCTTATTTGGTAGTCGAGGGCGGGGTGTCTATAGGCCTTTGGCTTACGCCACTTTAAGACGGCCCTTAGGCCGAACCACTCCACTAGGTACAGCTCTGCCTCTGCCCCCTTGGCCAACAGCGAGCCTTCCACGGCGTGGCGGCGACAGACTTTTAAAAATGTGCACATAGGGAGTGTGTGGCGTCTTTATCGTCCTGACGCAGTTTTGGTGTGGGAGGAGCCTGTGGTGAGGGAGAGGCTTAGGTGGTACTACGCCGTTATGCGGAACATTGCGCCAGCCAAATACCACATTGCGGCTAGGGTTGAGGCCCCCCGTGACTTTGCGGCAATGGGCGACGGGGAGCTGTGGAAGTTGCACGAGGAGCTGGGCCGCGTCTTTGACGAGGCGTGGGCTGAGCAGAGGGCGAGGCCGGACTTCTCCCTTGCCTCTAGGGGGCTCCCAGAGGCCTCGTTTTTGGATGTGAAGATTGAGCTTGCTGAGAGGCAGTTGAGGAGGTGTATGTTGTGCGAACGAAGGTGCGGCGTCGATAGAACTAGGGGGAGGGGGGCGTGTCTCTTGGACGCCAGGGCCAGAGTTGCGTCGTTTTTCCACCACTTGGGCGAAGAGGCACCGCTGGTGCCCTCTGGCACGATCTTCTTCGCCGGGTGCAATTTCAGATGCGTTTACTGCCAGAACTGGGACATATCGCAGGACCCCGAGGCAGGCGTCGAGGTTACGGCTGAGGCCCTCGCGGCGATGCAGATCCGCCTCAGGGAGGAGGGGGCGAGGAACATCAACTGGGTCGGCGGCGAGCCCACTCCTAATATACCCTGGATATTGAAGTCGCTCAAGATTTTGGCCCGCCGCGGCGTCAATGTGCCACAGCTCTGGAACTCAAACATGTACCTAACCCCCGAGGGGCTCTCCCTCATCCTCCACGTAATTGATATCTGGCTTCCCGACTTCAAGTATGGGAACAACGCCTGCGCTTTGCGGTACTCAGTGGCGCCTAGGTATTGGGAGGTCGTCACGCGCAACTTCTCAGTTATATGCAGGAGGGGGGAGGACATAATTGTACGCCACTTGGTCCTCCCTGGCCACGTGGAGTGTTGTACAAAGCCTGTCCTCAAGTGGCTTGCCGAGAACTGCCGCCACGCCCTTGTCAACATAATGGACCAGTACAGGCCTGAGTACCTTGTGCCAAAGTTGGACAAGTACAAGGAGATTAGGAGGCGCGTCTCCGAGGAGGAGATGGAGGAAGCCTACAAGTACGCAGACGCCCTCGGCTTGGCGTGGAGAGAGGTAACCCGCTAGATCCACGTCACGTCGAGACCATACGGCAGACACTCAGCCACGTCTAGAAGCCTCTCCGCGGCCGCACTGGCGAGGCCGCAACAGGGGTCGCATGAAAGCCCTAGCGACGTGCAGAGTATAACGAACAGTGCGCCCAACCTCTCGTCGTCGAGATACAAGCACTCAACCAACCTGCGGCTCAGCGCCGCCACGCCTACGTTTTTTAACGGCTCGCCAGATGCGCGTCTCACCGCCAAGCCGCACTCTCTCAACATCTTTTCCCCATTTTCCACATGTCCTAGGCGTTTTTAGGCACGTATAGGCCGTTCCCTACGTACGCAGCGGTTAGCCCCTCAGTTTGTACAGCTTCACGCCGCCTTCTACTTCTACGTCTACTTTGCCGGTGAGGAGCAGTAGGGCAGGTATGTAGGGGCTTTCCTCTATTTGTCTCCTCATCTGGGGTTCTCTCAGCGCTGTGGCCCATTCTTCGTGGACTTTGCTCTGTGGCACCATTCTTAGGGCGCGTTCCAAGAGCTTTGTAGTTGTCTTTATGCATTTTCCACCGCAGTCTTGTCCTGTGGCGGCTACCTTCACGGCGTAGTATATCAGGGGTATGGTGATGCCCAGCTTCGTCGTTGGGTCTTTAAACAACACCACTGACCTGTTTCTCCACCTAGAGACGAGGCGCCATATTTGGTCGGCCACGGCGTCTAAGTCCTCGCCTTTTACAACGCCGCTTCTGATGATCCTGTCTGCCACCTCCTCCTCGTCGCTTCCCTCCACCTTGAGCGACCTGAGGCGGACAACCACGTCGTAGTCGCGGCCGTCGGACCCCCCGCCTAACACGTCGGAGGTATATAGCTCAATGGGTTTGCCAACGCCGAATATCCCCTTGTCCTCTATCTCGCCGCATGTGTAGACGGCGATGGCTGTGGAGTGGCCGGCCACTGTGGATTTCACAAGCGGGGGACCCGCGGCGTAGCATGTGCGCTCTCCTACTAGTTTGTACACTGCTGTGTGTAGACGTGGGGCGTAGCGGACATCTGCGCTGTAGTTGTCCACGGCCTCTAGCACAGCCAGCTTATTGAACACGGGGCCTGAGGTGGAGGCCACCACTTTTACGCCGCGCGCAAGCTCTAGAAGCCCAAGCCCTCCTAGAGGCGACGAGATGGCAATTACATACTTCGGCCTTATGCTCTCTATACACTCCCCCAGCGATATACACAGCATGAGGTGTTACAGCGACGTGTTTATATACCTAGCGTCTTTTGAGGGAAAGCACTCTCGCAAGAACGGGGCAGCCGTTCCCCCCGTTTGTGCAGAACTTCTCCAACTGCCCCCTCCTCGTCTTCCACTCCTCTGGGGGCATCAATACGCAGCGAGGGCCGTCGGCTGTGTGGCGGTAGAAGATGCAACGCATAGCCGCCCTTTCTCACAGTTTTAAAATCTCTTCGTTTCCAGCGCCGTGGAGTGCAACGCTGTGGCAGAGCTGTTGAAAGAGCGGAATATAAAGGCCGAGGCCCGCGGGAGGGAGTTAGTCTTGGCGACCGCTGGCCGGCTGAAGATAGAGTTCTGGTGTCCCCAGGAGGAGTTCCCCCACTTCGGAGACGTGGAAGAGCTCAGGAAGTGGCTCTCTCTAGACTCGGTGGACGTCTTAGTGGTGGTGTCTTACAGGCCGTACGTTGTCGTGGACTACGTCAACGCCATGCTTGAGAGAGCCTATAGGTGGTACGGCCTTAAATTCGACGTGAAGTTGCTTGGGCTGAGCTCCGTGGACATAGAGGTGGGGCTTGAGGACGTCTTGGGGAGGGCCTTTGTGGAAAAGCCGCATAAGCTCGGCGACGGAGTTGAGACCGACACGCCGTGTCCTCAATGCGGCAGAGACGTTCTGCGCTTGTATAGGCAAGAGCGGTTTTTCTCAAGAAAGTACCGGGGGAGGGCAGTGGAGAGCATATACGGGTGTAGAGCTTGCGGTTTTAGGGCGAGGAGAGTCGAACTACTCGACTAGCTTGGCGTCTGGAGCTATCTCCTTAACCACAGCTCTTAGGATTGAGGGGAGCTCAGACTTGGAGACTCTCCGCTTTAACACAGCCACGGCGGCCTCTCTGTGTCCCCCGCCTTGCCCAATCCGCCTCGCTATAGAGGCGACGTCGAAGTCCCTCGACCTAAAGACGACGTGGACGCCGTCTTCCTTCCTGGATGCCACCACGGCCACTCTACAGCCCACTGACACGAGTAGCGACGCCACGTCGGACTCATAGGCGCCCACGTGAGTTGCGCAGATGAGGCCAACCGACGAGCTGTAGACCTCAAGACGTCGAAACCCCTTTAAAAACGCCATGGTCTTAGACGTGTTCCACGCCTCGCCCCCCTCTTTTACAATGTCGCCGAGAGGTGCGCCGAGTCTTTCAAGGAGCTTAGACAAGGCGCGGAGAGTCCCCGCGTCAGCCCTCTTCAGCCCGCCTGTGTCAGCATAAATTCCGAGCACGGCCAACTTTGCCACATCTGGCGGAATCTCTACGCCGGCTTCCTCCGCCAAGGTCAGCGCAACCTCGGTACAACTCGGCCTATTTACAACGACGCCGGGGACGTCGTCTCCCGCGTAGTGGTGGTCTACTCTAATGGCTCTCCCGGGGAGGGGCGGCACTTGGCTTAGGGAGGCCACGTCGGCGAGCACATACACGTCCACGTCTCTGGGCAAATCCTCGGAGCATCCGCCGAGGAGAGATCCCTCTGGGCAAACCACGGCAACTACCTCCACGCCCAGCCTCTCCAAGACCAGCTTTAGCACCTCGGCGCACGCCAAGGCGTCTGCGTCAGCTCTCCTATGTGTCACAACGGCGGCCCTCCTAGCCCCGGCCAGCAACTCCCTCAGCGTTTCCAACATCTGTCTACGTCTTCCCGTGCCAGCGGCCACCCCTTCTCTCTAACGGCGTCTGCGAGACATATGCCCAGCTCAGCGGCCTCGTCCACCACCCTCTGTAGATACGCGTCGTCCACTAACACGCTGGCGTCTACCTCCACCTCAACGTCGACACCCTTGTCCGTAAAAGATACGGCGACTATTGCGTACTTAAGCGCGTCGCCCAGCTTCTTCTCCAAAAATTTCTCAACCTCGGAGGAGATGAACGTGGATACTTCCACTACCCGCCGCCCTTAGCCGCCTCCTGGCCGCCTCTGAGCTTTGCCAGCTCCTTGTTCAACTCCTCCTTCAATTTCTCTAACTGTTCTCTGAGCATCGACTCCTGCTTGGCCAACGTCTTCACGTGCAGTTCGAGCAACTCCTTCCTATCCTTCAGCTCCTGAAGCGCCGCGTCTCTGCTCTGTTGGACGAGGAAGTTGCCGACGCTCTTGAAAATCTTGGCGTCTTGCGGCAATTTCTCAATTTCGCTTATGGCCTTGTCCACTTCCCTCAGCTCTGCCTCGTACTGCTGCTTTCTCAGCAGTACGCTCTGAAGCTGGGCTTGGGCTTGATTGTAGCGATTGGCAAGGTCTTGCAACGAGGGTGGTACTTGAGCCATGGGGAGTCGTACTATCTGTCTATATAAAGCTTACCTAAACGCGGCAGCCGCCTATTGTAGCACCTCCTTGAGCGACGCCAAGTAGCTTTCTCTGCCTCTCCAGGCTAGGTCTAGGGCGGCTTCAAGCTCTTGTTGTGTAAATGAGCCTAGGGTCTTTTGTATGGCGACTATTCTCTCCTGGGCGAAGGTGTAGGTGATGCGGCCGTCTAGAGATAGCTCTTCCTCGAATATGGGGTCTAGAAATAGTACGTTTGCTATTTTTCCTACGGACACCGCTATCGGCGCCTTTTCTAAGTCCAGCGGCATGGGGGTTCTGCTGTTCCGGTCTAGCTTCACGGCGCCTGTCTCGTCTTTTACCACGGCGGGGAGGGCGGCGTTCTTTAACGCGGCCACCGCGGCTAGGTTGGCGGCGTCGACGAGGTTGCCGTCGTCGTTGATGACGTAGAGGTCTACCCATAGCACGTAGGCCTTTCCCCCCTCCACGGATAGCTTCTTAAAGTCGACGTAGCCGCAGTGTCTAAGGCCGCGGTCTACTACTCTGGCGAGTTCTATGGCGAATTCGTCGGGCGGCCCCACCTCTGTGTAAGGCGAAGCATGGGGGAGAACTTCTGCGTTTACTACCAGCACGCCTTCGTCTGGCGCATCGGGGAACGGCTGGCCGAGGCCTATTTTGACGCCTGCCACCACGTGCGTCTTGCCGAGTTTTACCTCTGCGGACCCATCGGCGGTTTTTACGACTCCGGTCTTCACCTCGACGGGCCTCACTTGGTCTACTTCTCTGCCGTCTATCCTGGCCTTCGACGCAATGAGTCTTCTTATCTGTTCCCGCCTTAGGTAGGAGATAAAGCGTTTTCCGTACGGAGATATCGATGCCATTATCTCCCGTATATCTCCTCCGCTATGGCCATGTACTTGTTTTTAAGCGCCTCTCTTGCCACTTGGTAGACGTACTCCGCGCCTTTCACCGCCAAGCCGAGTGCCTCTAGGAACTTCTCCCGAGTCCACGCCCCGTCTAGCTGGAGCAACGTGAACCGCCTTAAGTTCGGCATGTAGCCCACTGGCATGTCGCCCTCGCCGTAGTTGTCCTCGAGGCCGTTTAAGTCGAGCACCACTGTGCCGTCGACGAGACCCACTGAGACGCCCACCACTAGGTCTCTCATGTATATCCCCGCGTCTGCCAACGCCAGTGAGGCCGCGGTGAGGGAGGCCACTCGGGTTGACCCATCTGCTTGTAGAATTTCGATGAACACGTCGATTCTGGAGCGGGGGTACTGCTCCAACATGACGGCTGGCTCTAGCGCCTCTCTTAAAACCTTGGAGATCTCTATCTCGCGCCGCGAGGGCGTTGGGCTCTTTCTCTCGTCCTTTGTGCTAAATGGCGCCATGTGGTAGCGCACTCTCATGACTCCGCGGTCTGGGAGAGATAAGTGTCGCGGGTGCATCTCCCTCGGCCCATACACGGCCGCAACCGCCGTGGTGGCGCCGTAGGACACCACGGCTGATCCGTCGGCGTTTGAAACTGTGCCAACCTGTATCTGGACCTCCCTCATTTGGTCAGGCGCTCTGCCGTCGGCGCGGAGCCCGTTTTGGAGTAAAGGCACTGGGGGCTTCTTCATGCCTGCGCTTGTTGTCTCATCTTCTTATAATTTTCCACCTCCGCCTTTACTCTGTCAGTTAGCCCCATGACGTGGCTTTCTGCCTCTATCTTCTTTATGAGACTTGTTAAAAATACCTCGTCTCTTGGGCTTTTGCACTTGACCCAGATGCGCCCGTTTTGGCCTACCACTATGTCGCACCCCACCTCGGCAAGCACCGCCAACATGCTGCCCTTTTTCCCGACGACGCGGGGCACTTTCACCGGGGCTATCTCCACCACTGTGCCGCTTTCCACTTTGCCCACTCTCTCCTCTTTTAGAGTCAACACCACGGGGTACTCGTCTGTTAAATCGACGTCTTTTACCTTGGCCACAATTACGTCTCCGATGTTTAAGAAGGTTGTGAGAGGCGTAGTTTCTAAGTCCACGTGTTTGTGGAGAGCCTCGCTTACTGGGAGGTAGGCCGGCATAAAGGTTCGGACGTCCACCTCCCAGCCCGTGGCTAATACGTCTGTTACGTAGCCGATTACTAAGTCGCCTTTTTTGGGCTTGTAGACTCCATCTAGCGGGACTATCACAACGACGTCTTCTCTGAACTCCACGAGGCCCACCACGGCGCTTCTAATCTTTCCATTGTCCACATATACAGGCCCCTCCACTCTGCTATCTGCCGTGGCCACTAGGTCCCCTGGGAAGATCAACTGGCGGGGGGTTACGTAGTACATTAGTACACTATTTCAAGTATTTTGATGTCAACGTCGCCGTGAGTCACGTCGTTTACCTTAGATATCAACACGTCTTGCAACCCCGCCGGTAGCTCCACCACGGCTTCCCAAGACCCGTCTGACTTGTAGCGCTCGTTTACAATTTTCGCCATCTTGGCCACTAGGCCTTTCACCTTCTGGGCGTAGGTAGACGACACCGAAAGAGACATGCGCGCCGTGGCCACCTTTATGGGCAAAATTCTCTGTAGCTCCTTCAGTATCTCCTGCACCTGCTCCTCGGCAGGCTTAAAGGGGTCTATGGACACCCGCGCCTGTTCTAATGCGTTTTCCACCCTCTGGGGAGGAACTGGCGTCTTTGTCCTAACGTCTATACAGTTGCGGGAGATCCACTCCACTATCTGGCGCCTCTTGTCCTCAATAAGCCGCCTCCTCTGCTCAGCCGTGAGGGGGATTTCCCCCTCCTTTATGATTATCTCCGCTATCTTCCTCACGTCGGTAGTTCCAAACACCTTCTTCAAGGCTTGTTCAGAGGCGCGTAGGCCCTTCTTCGCGTCCTTGTACACCTCCTCGTGTATGAGGACTTTGTCTATCCCCAGGGGCTTCCCCATTTTCAGCTCCAGAGCCGCGTCGGGGTCTATGAGGATTTCAAAGTGCTCTCCCTGCCTGTCCAGCTTGGCCACGGCCACTTTCTTTGTCATCGGGTGGTGTCAAGCAGTAGGTTTATATCCTTGCCGCGCGGCGGCTACCTACAACATATTTAAAGCTATAATATGGCACTCCCATGTTTCCGCCAGCCATGGCAGGCTATGATAGGGCAATAACGATATTCTCACCTGAGGGCAAGATATACCAAGTGGAATACGCCGGCGAGGCAGTGAAGCGGGGGTGGCCCACCGTGGGCGTCAAGTGCAAAGGCGGCGTGGTGTTGGCGGCAGAGAAGAGGAAGATCTCAGCCTTGTTCGACCCCACGTCGCTTGAGAAAATATACCTAGTGGACGAGCATGTGGCAATATCGCCGTCTGGGCTTCTGGCAGACGCAAGAATATTGATAGACTACGCAAGAGATGTGGCGCTGAGCCACAGATTTATCTACGACGAGCCCATAGACGTCGAGTATTTGACGAAGGCGGTGTGTAACCTTAAGCAACAATATACACAGTTCGGCGGCGCGAGGCCGTTTGGAGTGGCTCTGCTAATAGCGGGCATCGACGGGCGGGGCGCACGCCTATTTCAAACAGACCCATCTGGCGTATATATCGGCTACTACGCCACGGCAATAGGCGCCGATTCTAGCACAATAATGGAGTTTCTAGAGAAGAACTACAAACACGACTTAGACATCGGCGGCTGTGTAGAGCTCGCAGTTAGGGCTCTGGCCACCGCAGTGGAGATAAGCGACGGCACAAACGTGGAAGTGGCTTACGCCACAGTGGAGGAGAAGAGAGTAAAGAAGATGACGCCGGAGGAGGTGACCGAATTAATAAACAAGCTCGGCCTTAAGAAGGCCTAGCATAGGCGGAGCAGCACGGCAAGCTCCTTAATCACCTCCCCAGGAGTCCTCCCCCTTTCGAAAAGCGCAGTGGATATGTAGAACTTGGCGGCGGCCTCGTCCACTTTGACGAATTCTGGGCTGGAGACCTTTTGAACAGCCTTTCTTAAACACTCTGGGGATGTGCCCGACGTGGTGCAGACGATTTCGCCCCCTCTTACATACTCCATGTGGCACTCTATCACTGCGCCGCCGCTTTGAACCACGTAGACACTCACGCGTGGGTAAAGCTAGAAATATTTGATATACTTTTCTCTGTGAACTGCCCCATTTCGCTTCTCTACGCTAGGGCCTATGTACACGCCACCGAGAGCATGGAAAGCGTGTTAAAAGCACTGGAGTCTGTGGCACGCGGCAGGCCAGTCGTCAAAAGCGTACAGGGGCACCACGGCAACCCGATACACATAGTTGAGGTGAAGTTGGAAGACTGCGAGGCGTTAGACGCCTTGAAGTCTCTGCTGTCTAGGCTAGACGACGTCGAGTTTCAACTCCTGCTCTCAGGCATCGACGAGGGGAGACTCTACGCCAAGTTTGACAAACAGCGCGCCTATAGGGGCGTCTTAAGAGTGTCGCACGGCGACGATGTAATTCACCTAGAGGTAAGGGCGAGGACCCTCCTTGTGCCCGACTTGAGGCAGTTCTTAGAATCTCTGAGGGCTCAGGAGAAGCGTTAAAAATAGACGCGACCAACGCCCCATGGAGCGTCTACCTGAAGACGCGGCTAAGAGGCTAAGAGACTTTTTGCAAAGACTAGAGGGCTTGGGGTCGAGGGCCATTGTGAACTACATCGCCTACGAGTTTGAGGTCGGGGGACCCTCCATAGAGATATTGGAGGAGGCCGAGAGATTGGCGGCTCGAGAAATAGAGGAATTGAAATCGGTGGTAGAATTGATAAAGGAGCTTAAGGCATTGGTAGTGTAAACGTATCGTATACGTATACTCTAGAGATCTACAACTATAGTCGATTTGTCCGCCCTTATCCACTCGGCTACCTCCTCTCTGTGGATCTCTGCCACGACCTTGGTCTTTTTCTGCCTAAGTAGCGGAGTTAAGGCCTCGGCGGTCTTGGGCGTGAGGCAGTAGTCAAAGTTTTCGACGAATAAGATGTCTGGCGCGAGCTCCAATGCTGTGGCCAGCGTCAGGAACATCTTTATTGAGCACGGGGCCTTGGAGAGGGGTATCTTGCCGCTTTTACCGTAGAGCACGGCGCCGATTTTGCCAGGCTTTGCCAATCCCACGGCAAGCGAGAGGCCGAGCTTTTTGACGTGTGTCTTAACCGCGTCGAAGGAGTTGGGCTTGTGGAGGGCGAGGTAAGACAAGACTTGGGCCAAGTTTCTCCCATGCCGGTCCAGCTTCGTTGACAGCTTTGAGGCATCTACGGCGGAACGGGGATCCACGTAGGGGCCTATGTACAACGCGTCTAATGCAAGCCGCCGCCTAGCAGTTAGTATGAGGTTGTTTAACCGTTCTAAGTCCTCCTCGGCGACTATAGACACATGTTCCTGAGTTCGTATGGTGGGCATAATGACGTCTGCGCTGGCTATAGACACGTCGATTGGCTTAATTAGCCTGTGTATAGACTTAGACGGGACCCACTCAAACACGACCTCCTCCCCCCCAACGCTTATAGTCTGTCTAACGCGCTTTCCATCTAGGGAGAGGCCGTAACTCACATCTCCCGCCTGTATAAACACATTCACATCTCTACTTATTTTTGGAATGTTTTTACCAATACTACTAATTATTTTACATAGTATTTCCAAAAATGTTGTTTTGCCAGTCCCCACTATAAATGTTATATTTGTCAAATGTGCCGAGGCTCTTTTCCCCCCAATTTCGACTTCTACATACTCCACCATCGGCGTAACTTCATAAATATGTTATAAATGTAGACCGTGCTACCCATCGAGTTCATAGTAGAGGTATTTGTCACACCGCTGAAGGGAGTGCTAGCCCACGAATTAGCCGAGAGAGGCTTCTCCCAGAGCCGAATTGGCCAACTACTAGGAATCTCTCAGCCCGCCGTTAGCGCGTATCTAAAGACGCCGAGGGCGCAGTACGAGGAGAAGCTCATGCGAGTCGTAGACAGGCGCCAGCTCCAAAGCCTTGTCAGATCGGCGGCGGCGTTGGCCGAGTCCTCCCCCGCCGAGGAGGTCCTCCGCTATATAGACAACTACGCCCTGTCGCTTCTCTCATCGCTACGCCTATGCCACCTCCACAGATCTATGTACCCACTCTCCCCGACCTGCGACATTTGTAAAGACATAAGCGTGCACACAGAAGCCGTCAAGCGGGTGGAGACCGCCTTGGCAATACTGCAAAACTGCGGCAACTGCCACAAACTGGTGCCTAAGGTCTTGATGAACATAGTGGAGCTCGGCCCAGAGGGAAGCGTAGGATTTCCAGGCAGGATATTCGTAGAGGGGACACGCCTAGTGGCCAGAGAGAGGCCTCGACCCGGCGCATCGCGGTTTTTAGGCCGGCTTGTGGAAGAAATCAACGCAATACATGGCGAAGTGAGGGCGGCGGCAAATATCGCATATGTGGCCAAAGACTGCGTCGCAAAGACGATGGCCGTCGCCGAGGTGGGGCCCAGCAACAGCGAGGACGAAATCGTAGAGAACATCAAAGCGGCGTTTAAAAGTGGAATATACGACGTGGTATACGACACAGGCGGCAGAGGCATTGAACCCAACGCATACGTCTTTGGCACAGACGCGGTGGACGTTGCGAGCAAGATACTAGAAGTTGCCAAGTGTCTTAGCTAATCGCACGCGTCATGCCCCTCAGACGAGCAATTCGGCCTTCTGCTCCTTAAGTGGCTTTTGGTTCTGGCACTCTCTAGCCATACGGGGCGGGGTTTTCAGTTGTAAAATCTTTTAACCTATGGAGTATCTATCGCCGTGTCGCTGTACACCTATGAGGCACTACCTGTAGCTGAGTGGTTTAGGCGTAACAAAGAGCTGGCAGGCTTTCACAACCCGACTAGGGCGCTCTATCAGACTATCAGAGAGCTTACTGAGAACTCGCTAGACGCCACCGAGACCTACGGCATACTTCCAACGGTGTATCTGCGGGTGAAGATTGAGGATGAGCAGAAGAGCTGGGTGTCCGTCTACGCCGAGGATAACGGGATAGGCATACCTGGGGATGAGATTCCAAACGTCTTCGGCCGCGTCTTCTACAGTAGCAAGTATAGGATTAAGCAACATAGGGGCGTGTTTGGGCTTGGCCTTAAGATGGTGGTGTTGTATGCCCAAAGCACTACGAATAAGCCTGTCTATGTCAGATCGGCTACGGTGAAGTCTGATAAGATATACGAGTATCAGATAATGATAGACACGAATAAGAATAGTCCAATAATCCTGGATAGGAGGGAGTATCCGAATAGGCAGAAGTGGCACGGAACTGCGGTTAAGGTGTACCTCGAGGGCAATTGGCTGGGGGCGAAGAAGAGGATTGAGGAGTACATTAAGAGGACGGCCATAATTGCCCCCTACGCGGAGATAGTGTTCAAGGGGCCTGACTTAGAGCTTTGGCTTAAGAGGAGAACGACGAAGCTTCCCCCGGCCCCCAAGGAGGGCCTTCCCCATCCGAAAAGCGTCGATGTGGATACCTTGAAGCAGATGATTCAAGCCAGCAGGGGGATGACCCTCCTTGAGTTTCTAACGGAGAACTTCGACGCCGTGGGGGAGGGCACTGCAAAAGCCTTCTTGGAGTGGGCTGGGTTTAACCCAAACGCGAAGGTGGCTGGGCTGACGCCGGAGGAGCTCGTGAGACTTGTGGAAAAGATGAAGCAGTACGAGGGCTGGAGGAGGCCTCGCGCAGATTGGCTGTCTCCCGTGGGCGCAGAGCTGTTGGAGATAGGCGCCAAGGCGATCTTAGGCGCAGAGGCCGTCTTCGCGGTTACTAGGAGGCCTGAGTCCTACGGCGGCCACCCCTTCATTGTCGAGGCGGCGGTTGCTTGGGGCGGCCAAATACCGCCTTCGGATAAGCCGATCTTGTTGAGGTATGCCAACAAGATTCCCCTCCTCTACGACGAAGGCGCAGACGTGGCTAGGAAAGTGGTGGACGAATTCCACTGGGATAATTACAAGGTTAAATTCCCGGCGCCTCTCGCAGTTATAATACACGTTTGTTCTACAAAGATTCCATACGCCTCGGCTGGTAAGGAGGCAATTGCGGAGGTCCCGGAGATTGAGAAAGAGATGCGTCTAGCGCTGAGGGACGCCGCAAAGAAGCTTAGGTTGTACTTGTCGAGGAAGGAGAGGGAGCAGGAGCTCTTAAACAAATACATCTCGCTCGCCAAGTACGTGGACGAGGTGGCGCACAATTTCTCCATTATAACGGGCGTAGATAAGGGGCGCCTCGTCGACAGTTTGTATAAGCTGATCGAGAAGAAGCTTGGCGTGACGGTAGAGGACGTGATTAAGCACGCCACTGCTGTGACTGCTCAAGCGGAGGAGTTGGCCGCCCCACAGTAGTGGGGTAAAACTATTTTTACCGCCTCTCTCAACGGTGCGTGGGCGATAGGTCGCAGTTCTTAAAGCGGCTTGAGAGCTGGGGAGCTGAGTTGGCTAAAGCCGTGCTTGAGCTGAAGGAGCCCGTCATGGAGATTCCGGCGAGGACTTTGAGCAACACTATCTGGGACGAGAAGGCGAAGATTTTGAGGCTGGGCAACGAGAAGATACACAGGCGGTTTCTAGACTTGAAAGAGGCGAGGCGCTTTATGCAGACTGTGCTCATGTTGCGCCTAATAGTTGAGGCCATTAGGGAGGACGTGTATCCCACGATAAGAGACTTGTACTACAACGGCAAGCACACGATAGTATACAAGGACCCGTTGGGGAGGACTCATAGGGAGAATACGTGGGATGAGCAGGACGAGTCTAACGCGGTGATTGAGGACATCGAAGTCGCGACTAATGTGTTGAGAGAGGAGATGGGGGTCTCGGCGGATGTTAAGGGGAAGATCGTAGGGCCTATCATAGTTAGGTCTCAGGGCTATGAGCTTGATGCAAGCAAATTTGGCGAAACAGCGCTGAGCCTCCCAGTGAACGTCGACGCGTTAGAGATTGTAAAAGTGGAGGCCGCCTACGTACTCGTCGTGGAGAAAGACGCAATTTTCCAGCGCCTGGTGAGAGAAAAGTTTTGGAGCCAGGAGAACTGCATCTTGGTAACTGCCAAGGGCATGCCCGACAGGGCGACGAGGCGCTTCATAAGGCGCCTCAACGAGGAGTACAAGCTTCCCGTCTACGTATTGACAGACGGCGACCCCTATGGGTGGTATATATACTCTGTGTATAAGTCGGGCTCTATTAAGCTGAGCTACGAAAGTGAGCGCTTGGCAACTCCCGAGGCTAAGTTCTTGGGCTTGACTGCCACAGACATTGACGCTTACAAAATATCCGATAACTATGTAATAGCGGCTAATGACCGCGACGTAAAAAGGGCGCAGGAGCTTCTACGCTATCCCTGGTTCCAGAAGCCGGAGTGGACTAAGGAGATAAACCTATTCCTGAAAAAGAAAAAGAAGGTGGAGATAGAGGCTCTCTCTACGCATGGCCTCAAGTTTCTCCACGACTATTTACGCGACAAGATAAGAGGGGGCAAATTCATCGATTAGCTGCCTTTCTTTAGTCGTAATATATTTATTTATGTTGTCTATTTAGATCTATGCGAGGCGAGGTTCGGAAGGTCCAGTTAACTGGCGGGGCTACCCTCATTGTTAGTCTTCCTAAGGAGTGGGCAAAACGCATCTCGCTATCGCCTGGGGATGAGGTGCTCGTGGTCACGCAGCCAGACGACACGCTGGTGATCATCCCTAGAAAGCTGGGGAGACGCGCGGGCGTGGCGGCCGAGCTTGCTATAAATAGGCCGACTTCTGTGGAGGAGATTGAGAGAATATTTATGGCGCTCTACATAGGGGGTGCCGAGACTATTGTGATTAAGTTCTCTCAAGAGGCGATGGGGTTGCGTAAGCAGATTAAGGACTTCATTAGGAGGAGGGTTGTAGATATGGAGATTGTGGAAGAAGCCAGCGATAGGCTCATCGTCCAGTCTATGATCTCCGCCACAGAGCTTGCAGTGGTGGATGTCGCAGCTAAGATGCTCAGGCTCGTGGGCAACATGTTGAAGGATTTAATGGCAGGGCTTGAGAGAGATGATGTAAACATGCTTAGGGACATCATTGAGAGGGACGATGAAGTGGATAGGCTGTACTGGCTTATGGAGCGCCAGCTTAAACGCGCCGCCATGTCGCGCCACGTAATGCTGGAGCTGAAGGTGGACGACCCACGGGACTTGGTTGAGTACGTAATAATCGCAAAGTCGATAGAGAGGATGGCGGACCACGTCTGTAGAATTGCCTACGTTAGCCAGGAGGAGAAGGTGAACACGCGGATAATAATGCCGCTGCTCAAGACTGTGTCCGACTTTCTCGCGCAAGTGGAGAACTCCATACTCGGAGACACTCCTCCGCAGAGAATCGCGGAACTGCAGAGCGAGATACTTGGGTGGAGTCAAAAGGTGAGGCGGGAGGAGACGCCGCCTGATCCGGCCACATCTATTGCCAAAGAAAGCGCTGTTAGAATAGGCGAGTATGTAGCCGACATTTTTGAATCTCTGGGAAGAATACGTCTCAAAGATAGGGCAATAGTCATCGGCGAGGTTGTCCACAAGCCGCAGTAACTGCGTAAAT
The DNA here is from genome assembly GCF_000015805.1 of Pyrobaculum calidifontis JCM 11548. NCBI lineage: Archaea > Thermoproteati > Thermoproteota > Thermoprotei > Thermoproteales > Thermoproteaceae > Pyrobaculum > Pyrobaculum calidifontis. The sequence continues at coordinate 893,607 of NC_009073.1, forward strand.
AGATTCAAAAAAGAGGTGTAACTTCTCTACTCTAACTATAGTGCACATGGCGTTAAGCGCCTCTGTGATGTGGGTCGCCCTGCCCAGGGAGCTGAAGACTAGTACCACAGTCCTCGGCCTATACATGGATATCCATCGTAAAACTTGTTGCGTTAATCCAAGGTCGTGTATTGACGGGTCAAGCGGCTCCTCGGGGGGCAGATATGGCAGATTTGACACCACCACGTCAGCCCTCCTCAGGGAGGTTGGTCCACTGCCGCAGATTACGTCAACCTCTTTTGGGCAGGTCTTACAGGCTTGAGGTTCTATATCTATTGCGAGTGTCCAGCGGCACCTAGTCGCCAATTTTCTCGCAATTATACAAGAGCCCGAGCCCACGTCTACACAGACGTCCCCCTCCAGCGCCTCTATGGCCCTTAGAGCCAGCTCTGTGTCTTCAGCAGGTTTGTAAATCATCTCGGGAACAGGTATACGAGTGCCGGCGCCACGAAGAAGAGGAGAAGCGAGTACGCCAGAGAGCTCTCATAAGGCGCCCCGCTTTCCAGCGAGTACACAGCTGCAAAAACTGTGGCCGTGAGGAGCAGAGAAACGAAGAGGAGAATTTGCGAGAAGGAGATTACATACGCAATGCCTGTGGCGTGTGCCACTTGCACTAGCGTCATATGGACCGTGGGGTAAATGGCCAAGGGCAGTACTCCGACCACGATGTTTAGAGGCCTTAGTCTCCTTTTTGATGCGAGGTAGCCCGCCACATGTATTAAAGCCACGGAGAGGATCGAAACGGCCAACGCGTGTTGCATTTCTAGTTTTACAGAGAGGGGGAGGTAGTATCCCACGTAGGCTATTCCGAGAAGCGCAAGAGGGGGGTCTTGCAACGCGCCGAAGCTCAACGCCGCAATCCACGAGAGCAGAAAAGCGGCGGCGGCTACGGGGGCGTATGGCGAAAACAGAAACCAGACTACTAGCGGGCGTAAGCCTAGTAGAGAAAGGAAGTTCAGCGATTTCAATGGCTCTATGGTGGAGACTATGGAGGCAACTCTTTCCCCCAGCTCTGTTAGGTATACCACCACGTCTTCTCTTTTAACCACGCCGAGCGATTCTAGGGCTGACAGCTCGTACAAAAGCGTGGACGAGGAGATTTTCAAAGCATTGCGGAGTTTCGACAGCGTGAGAGGGCCCTCTCTATGTAGCAAGAGTATTATGTCCCGCCTTCTGCCCGTCAAAACGCCACGTATTACGCGCTCCACGGAGGTTCAACTACACGGCTTAATATTGCTGAGGGCGCAATTGTTATAAACCCCACCTGTTGTGCGGTAGACATGGCGACAGAACAGACAATACTAGTGGGCAAGAAACCCACGACAAACTACGTAATAGCTACAGTGATGGCGTTCAACGCCGGAATTAAAAGAGTAGTGCTAAAGGCCAGAGGCGCCGCGATATCCAAGGCTGTGTCAACAGCCGTGATGGTTAGAGATAGGTTCCTGCCAGGCAAAGTCCAGATAAGAGATGTAAAGTTGCTCAGCGACAAGGTGCAAGGCCAAGGCGGCAGAGAGCGCACGGTCGCGGCCGTTGAGATAGTGCTCGAAATGGCCTAAGATTTTTTCCCACCTTTAATGCACCTCCGGGACGTCGTAAGTTCTCTCGACGTCGAATATTTCGACCCGCCCTACGGCGAGTTCACCATTGCTAGAATATTGAAGGCTACTGAGGGGAGGAAGACGCCCGTATTCAGAGGCGTGGGAGATGGGTTTACTGGGGTGGGAAATCTCGTGGACACTAGGGCGAAGCTTTTCGCGTTCTTAGGCGTATCTAGCGACGAGGAGGCGTATACAAAGCTCCTATCCGCTGTGGAGAACCCGGGTAGAGCGGAGTTGGTTTCCACCTGGCGCGACATGTACAGAGAAGTGGACTCTCTGCGCAAATTGCCCATGGTACGCTACTACGAAAAAGAGGCTACGCCGTATATAACTTCGGGAGTTGTAATAGGCGTAGGGCCCCAAGGCGTCATGAACGCATCTATACACAGGTTTTCGCCGCTGGGAGATAGAAGGGCCGTGGTGAGGCTTGTCCCACGTCACCTATACCAAATCTACAAAACCAACTTGCGCTACGGCAGAGAGACTCCAATAGCGTTGGCGTGGGGAGTCCACCCCCTCGTCCTACTCGCCGCCGCCACCTCTCCCCCCTACGGCGTGTTTGAACTAGACGTAGCCGCCAAGCTTATGGGCGGGCTTAAGATTATGGCGATGGACAACGGAGCAGTGGCGCCCTTTATGGCCTCCGTAGTTATCGAGGGGTACTTAACGGCGGAGTTGGCGACAGAGGGGCCCTTTGTCGACATAGTGGGGGTCTACGACAGAGTGAGGAAACAGCCCGTAGTCAAAGTTGAGAGGATTTACGTTCTGCGGGAGGAGGCATATGTGCATTACCTGCTCCCCGCTGGCTTAGAACACATAATGCTTATGGGGTTTGAGAAAGAGGCTAAGATCTGGAAGTTGGCAAAGTCGGCAGTGCCCGGCGTGAGGAAGGTCAGGTTGACCAGGGGAGGGTTTGGCTGGCTAGTCGCCGTAATTTCGCTGGATAAGTCTGTGGAAGGGGATGCTAAAAACGCCATTTTGGCAGCCTTCGCCGCTCACCCCAGTTTAAAAATTGCTATTGCAGTAGACAGCGACGTGGACCCAGACGACCCAGTGGCGGTGGAGTGGGCCATTGCCACGAGGCTAAGGGCCGACCGGGGCCTTTTCATAATCCCCTATGTGAGGGGGTCGACTCTTGACCCAGTTGCCCTCAACGAGGAGGGGCTTACCCATAAGATTGGCATAGATGCTACTAGGCCTTTAGACGCAGACCCTGCGCTTTTCGAGAGGGCTAGGATTCCAGAAGATTTTTAACAGAGCTGTACTGCCCACCGTGGGACTCGACTATGTGAAAGAGCTTGTCTACAAAATTGCCGACGCCGTATCTGGCGGGGAGGTTGTCCCAATAGAGACGGCGCATATTTCCGGCGTCTCTTATATAACAATCGGCGAGTACGGTACACAGTTTTTGGAGCATTTGGCGTCTCTGGGGGCAAGGGTTTCTGTGTTTACCACGTCTAACCCCTCCGCCGTGGACATAGGCGGCGCCCTCTCCGTCGACGAAAAGATTGCACGGGGCCAAGAGAGGATAAACAAGGCGCTTAGGACGATGGGCGTTAGCACGTTTTACAGCTGTGTGCCTTATGAATTTGTGCTAACACGTCAACGCACTTTCCACGCCTGGGCTGAGTCAAGCGCCGCCGCCTACATAAATACGTTTAGAGACGCTTGGTCTGATAAAAACCCAGGCCCACTAGCCCTCCTCGGGGCAATTGCGGGCTTTGTCCCTCGTACGCCTTTGTACACGCTCGAGGGCAGGCGTCCCACTGCCCTTGTGGAAGTTAAGGTCGGCCCCCTAGGTTCTCTTGAGGCAGGCGTTGTGGGGGCGTTAATTGGCGAAAAAGTGGGCACAGGGGTGCCGTATGTGAGAGGTGCTGTGTTTAAAGATGAGGAGAGCCGTAGAGAGTTTGTGGCGGCGCTGTCGACGTATTCAGCCATTGTTTTCGCGGTGGTGGAGGGCGTGACGCCAAATTGGCGGGAGTATAGAGAAATGTGGGACCCGACGGACAAGGTTGTCATTTCGGAGGAGGACGTGAACGCGTACATAAAGGAGGCCGGCGACGTTGACGCGGTATACATAGGTTGCCCCTTTGCAGATGTAGACACGGTGCTGTGGGTTCTAGGCGAGGTGTCAAAAAGGGGGGCCGCCAAGAGGCCTATCTACATATCTACTTCGCCTTCGACACTTAAGCAGTTGGGCAAACTTGTGGAAAAGGCCGCTGAGCTAAACGTAAAGATATTCGCCGGGTCTTGCCTCGTGGTCTCGCCACATACGCGGCGCTTCAGCTCCATAGCCACGGACTCCTTCAAAGCGGCGTACTACATACCCAGGCTCCACGGCGTGAAAGTAGTTCCGTGTAGACGTGAGAGGTGCATAGACTTGGCGTATGGCTAAGCTTGTTCTGCCCCCTCCCAGCCCTAGCGTTTTAGACCACTTGCCAGCATGCCGTTACATCCGCGTGGGGCAGAGTCCCAGTCTTTGAGGCCTCGCACTGCTACGGCGGCGCCCTCGCAGAACCTGCTCGTGGGCCGTCTTCTAAGTGGAAGAGAGATAAATATGGGGGCTTCACTACGTTTTGTGGCTAGCGTGAAACCGGTCGTTAGGGCCAGTGGTGTAAAGCGAGTGGTTAGGGCCGAGGTTGTCAAAATAACGCAGCCGGTCTCTCTCCTAGGCGATTTTGACCCAGAGACTGGCAGACTCCTCGGCGTCGATGTAGTTGGAAAAATTGTGGCGCTGCCGTACGTGAAGGGCTCCACTGTGGGGCCCTACCTCATGTGGAGTGCCTCAAGGCGGGGCAAGATTCCCCTGGCCGTGGTGGCAGAGAAGCCGGACCTCATGTTGGTGACCGCTTGCGTTCTCGCAAACGTGCCGCTTTTCCAAGGCGTCATGGAAGAAGGCTGTGTAGAATTGGACCTAGAAAGTGGGGAGTATGTCAAGTGCTGATAGAAACCTACTGGCGTCCCTTGCCTTGCACATGTTGGAGGAGCTCGCGCTACGTAGAGGCAACAGAGTCAAGGTGAAGTATTGGAAGACCTACAGGCTGGCCGAGTTTTGGCTGGGGAGCGACGTCGCACAGGCCGTGTTAAAGAGACTTGTGGAGGGCGGCTATGTGAAAATTGAGGGCGCCTATGTGGTCTTACTCAAGCCGTTTAAGCCATCTAAGACTCTCAACGAGGTCTTGAAATCCGCTTACAGTCTTCTCGCCACAGCAAGGCGTCAATGATTTTCAGCGGTATGTTGTGTATATTTTCTCCGTGGAGAATTCTGCCAGCCAGCCACAGCACCGTGTCTATGTGAAGCGGCGGTATTCCGCTCACCTCCGCCACTGTGTTCCAAACCGCTTGAACGGCCTTATACTGCCTCATTGCGACGTCGGGAGGCACATCTATGAGGCCGGCGCACCACGTCAAGTGGGCAACTCTATAGTCAACTGGCAACGGGATCTCCATCGGCAACACCCTCTCCACGCCCCTACTACACCTATAGACATAGTTCAAGATCTTCACCGCGAAGACCACGGTCTTTTGCCCAGGATCAACGTCCAACAGCGCGGACATGCGCCTCCACGTCTCCAGCAGATTTTCCAAGTTTGGCCTATATCCACAGACTTTTCTCACCCGCCTCTCCCTAGCCTCTCTTCCGATTTTAAGAAACGGACTGGCGCGTAAGTAGGCGAGGAACTGTGTACAAACGTCTGTCACTCTTTGCCTAGAGAAATAGTCGCCAAAAAACTGCCAATGCTCCTCACCTTTGCCCGACAGCCTGTAGCTCACCAACGCGTTCAACATCGAAAGAGAGGCGCAGACCTCCTCCCCCTGCGCCTCCCACACTCTACACACGGCTATGTACTGCGGATCTCTCTTCTCAAGCTCTAGAATTGCGTCTAGTCCCAGCGTGCCTAAGGCCTCAACTACTCTTCTTAACGGCGACTCTTTTGCCATACTGGAGAGGATTGCGGACATTACACCCAAGGTTTGTGGGGCATAGGCCCCAGGAGTTCATGGTTTCGCAACTGGGCACGGCGTACTCCTTCCTACCCCCAACTTTGCCAGCTATGTGTTGGACCTGGTATCGCGTAATCTTCTCGTTGAAGTCTGGCGCGTTCCGGAATAAGTCGACTATCTGTTCCACGTCCCACCCCCTCTTGAGTAAATACGTCGTTATGGCAAACCGCGCCGTGTGTGGCAGATTTTCCCCGGCCTTTAACGCGTCTAGTATGGCCTTCATACAGGGGGGATCTGGGCCTCCGGCGACGGGGGCCTGCGGAAGCGGCTTGTAGGAGTACTTCTTGACGAGGTCCTCGAGTTTTGACATATCGACCTTCATGGCGACTTTGCCCACGGCCAGCTCGTTTTCGTCTACCGTCTTTAATATCCGCTCCTCATACGCCTCCTCTAGTAGCCTATGGTAGTCTGCCATGGGCAAGAGCACCCACCCCCTGACTACAACTCGGTTTATCATTGCCCAATGGGGATCCTGTGGCGCATACTTTAGATATGTCGACCATCTAACGGCTATGGGGAATTGTACCACGGCTATGCCTGACATAACCTCTTGCGACGGCTTGGCGTAGATGCCTAAGTCTTTTCCAATCTCAATTTTGCACCCCGGGCTTTGAACGCCAGGGATTTTGTCTAAGAGACTTGCGAAATTTTTGCTCTCGTAGTCGGCAAATCTACGCAGTATGTGGCTACTCCCAGTCGCGGCGGCTAGGTACAGGGCCAGCCTGGCCACCACGGCACCCTCCTCTGGTCTGTCTAAACACGACTTGGCGTTAAAACTCTCGCGGGCCACAGCCCTCCTCACGCGCTCAATGGCTTTTTCCACCATATCTCTGTCGTCAAGCACGCTCTCTAATACGTACCCCCTTTTGGCCAAATAAGACGCAGACCTGTTTAAAAAGGGGAAGTAGCAGGCAAATACGTCGGCAGAAATATCGCAAGACACGTCTCTTACCCCGCTACGGCTTTAAAAGCTCTAGTCATGTATTACCGACATGTCTAACTTGGGGCTAAGCTCTTGGTATTTCCCGCCTGTGGCTTTCGCAATCTGTTTCAACAAGTCGCTTTTCTCAACCGCCACGGCGTGGAGTCTCTTGAACTTTTTCACGAGACTCCAAGTTTTTTCAACGTCGGCGGTTCTCCCATCAGTTATCAACACCGCCTCTCTAACGCCGTAGCTGTAGAGCACCTCTAGGGCAGACGCAAGCTCGGTGCCGCCCCCGGCGTATACGTACTCGAGAATTTCGAGCATCTCCCTAAGATACTTATGAACCTCGTAGGGAGTCCACATAAAGTCGGCGTCGACGTTGAAGAGCAACAACGAGACGCGGCCTCTGAGACTTGCCATCTGACGCAAGTACCTCGCCACGGCGTTCTTGGCGACTCTAAGCTTCACGTCGCCCCACATGTACTCCTTCATGCTCCCCGAGACGTCAAGCGCTATGTACACCGGCTTATCCGCCGTCCTTGAATACTCCCTTACGAATATGTCGAAGTCGGAAATCGGCATATTCATGACGAGCTTTCTTCTAAAAGCCGTGGCCGTCCTTATCAGATCTACATCGGCGAAAGGCGTGCCGGGTATATAGCCTCGCAGAGACTTCACGGCGCCCCGCACGTGCCACCCCTCGCCTCTACCCACGACTCTGCTATACGAGCGCAAAATTCTGTCCCTAGGAAGGCCCAGCCTCCTAACTACCTCAAGCTTTACCCTGGGCGTGGCGTCCACTGGGACGTGTCTATTAACCAAGTGGGCAAGCGTAGGCGCCTTCTCGTCGCCCACCGAGCCTATGGCTAGCGTGGGCGCGCCTTCGCGCAACTTCGGGCGACACGTTATAGCTTCTCTTATAACCTCCTTCGCCGCAGAGGGGCTCATCTTAAGCGTGCCCGCCAAATTCTGTGCAAGTATTTCAAGAACTTTTTCCCAGTCCACGTCGCCGAGCTCTGCCCGTACATAGACGTCCTCAATGCCGTATATAAGACTGCGTATGGAGAGGCCCCCGAGGCAGGAGTATACAGCCGCTAAGAGCTCTACTAAGTCATTCATTTGCCGCTCTGTCAAATATCTTTAGCAACGCCTCCTTGGTCTCGGAGTCGAAGGGCAAGTTGTTGACCAAGCTCCTCTTCAAGTCCCTAAGCTCAACCTCCCTCCTCTGCGCCCACGCAAGTGCCGAAGCGTCGGCCAAGGCATAGCTAAGCGATCTCACAGACTGCGGATACCCGGCCTTCTTCGCCTCGTGGGCAAACTTAGACAGAATCTCGGCAAGCTTGGAGGGTATGTCCACCTCTAAGTCTCCCAAGGCCTCTCTCGCCTTCCACAGAAGGATGCTCTTTAGGAGCTCCCTGTCCGGCATCTTAACTTCTACAAACTTAAGTCTGTCCGCCAACGCCTCCGATAGCTCGTACACACCCTCGTACTCGCTGGGGTTTGCCGTGCCTATCAAGACAAAGTCCGTCCTAATCCTGTACCCCCTGATGTACACATAGTGCTCTTGTATTGCCTGTAGCAGTGCCGCCTGTGCGTAGGGGTTCAGCCTGTTGAGCTCGTCCATTATTAACACGGTGCCATGCGCCATGACAAGCGGCCCAGGGATGTACGAGAGGGGGTGGTCGAGCCCGGCTTGAAGAGCCACCGCTATGTCGATATCTCCTGTCAAGTCAACTGCGGTCATGTGGGAGTGGCATGCCACCTCAATGTACGGAGGGTCGCCCAGCGCCAGAGTCTCGGCGACGGCCTCCGCCAAGGTGGTCTTTCCCAGGCCCACTGGCCCCACTAAGACGACGGGCCGGCCGATCATCATGCCGCTTAACACGTCCAGTAAAACGTCGTCGAGTCCCTTAAGCACGCCTCCAATTCTCCTTCTTATCTCATCCACGCCCATTTTCTTGACTCTCTCCCTCACTAATCTCGGCATGTCGATGGGCTTCCTCTGTAGAAGTTCAGAAAGTCGCACGTAAGGCACGGCGAGTCAGTTTAAAAATTCAGCCCTCTACAGGTTTATAAACGCGTAGGCGAGTTTCCCAAATGTCAATCCGCGTCATGAGGAGCGGCGACGTATATCGCATAGAGGGGCCTGCCAAGGTTGTAGTAAAACGCGGCCGCGTATATGCCACAGGCGTCGTATACTCCGAGGGGCAGAGCTTCACAGTGCTTAGGGCTAGAAAACTCGTCATAAAGGCGGTGGAGGACTCGGAAGTGGAACTCGTGCTTGGCCCCGGCGCCCTTCTGGAAAAGACAAGCCCGGGGGAGGAGGTCATCGACATCTGGGAGAAAAGCGTGGCGGAGATGGACTTGAGGGGTATTATACTGATTATCGGCGTAATGGACGTGGGCAAATCTACCTTGGCCGCTCTGTTGGGCAACAAGGCCCTGTCTCAGGGGCATAGGGTGGCCATAATAGACGCCGACGTTGGTCAAAACGACTTGGGCCCCCCGACCACGATATCTCTGGCGAGGCTCGACAAGTACATAACGCATTTGAGGCAGTTAACTGCTGAAAAGAGCATATTTCTACAGGCCACGAGTCTTGAGCGCATATGGCCTAGGGCCGTTAAACAGATCTACAAGGCCGCGAGGTATGCGCTAGAGGTCTGGAAGGCTGACACAGTGGTCATAAACACCGATGGGTGGATCTTAGACGAGGAGGCGGTGGCGTTTAAGCGTAGACTTATCGAGGAGATAAAGCCGTCGCTAATAGTGGGAATACAGGTGGAGAACGAGCTACTCCCCATTGTAAAAGGTTACTCAAACGTCTTGTTGCTACCGCCGCCTCCCCACGTCAGAGCCAAGTCTAGGGAGGATAGGAAGATACATAGGGAGATGGGGTACGGGAGGTACATCTTTCCCCCAGTAGAGCTGGCCGTGCCGCTGGATAAAATACCTATTTGCAACCTCCCCCTCTTCAAAGGCGTTGAGATAGGCGACGAGTTGAAGAGAATGCTTGCGAAAACCCTCGGCGTGCCGGTTGTCAGAGCCTATCAAGTGGGCGAGAGGGTCTACGCACTAGTTCAAAACGACGCGTGGCTTATGAAAAAGGTTGGCGGTTTTCAAGTGGTCTGTATGCCGCTGGAGTTTGAAAAGGGCCTCTTAGTGGGGCTTGAAGACGGCGAAGGATTTCTAGTGGGGCTCGGTGTCATGAAAAAGATATACTACGACAAGAGAAAGGCTGTTCTATATACGTCAAGTGACGTAGAGAAGAGGCTAGGCGAGGTGAAGTGTATACGACTAGGCCTCATAAGGCTTGACGAGAACTTCAACGAAGTGGAGAAAGTCGCAAGCCTTCTCAAGGTCGAGCACGCACCGCACCTATAAGTATAAAAAGTGGCACTCCTCATTGGTCGATGTGCGGTGCGGGCAGCGCCTGAGCAGTGATGATCTCATCTCACGCGAATTATGGCGTTGCCTCTGTGATATCGGCAAGTGTCCCTAGGTAGGTCAAGTCCGATAGATATACCTCCACTTTCTCCGGGTTAAGCTCGACGTATTTTAGAAAAGTCCGGCCTTCAGACGCTAGGGTCTGTAGCTCTCTTACATCGACGCCGGTTATGAGGGGGTGGGCGGCGGGTAACACCACGACCTTCAGCTCTCCACGTCGTCTGCAAGGCTCGTCGTACAGAGCCTTGCAGAGCTTAGAGCGACGCGCATATATCTTCAGCACTGCGGGCTCCTTAGCCGCGTAGCCCACCTCGTCTCTTATAACCACGGCGGGGTGTGTATGCCCCATTACCACAACGTCCGCCCTTTCGAGGTCTGACTTAAGAGGTTTTACATGCCCATGGAAGAGGAGAAATCTCCCAATTAAGACGCCGCGCGCAGACGCCACTTCAACGCCCTCTATTCCCGCCGCAATCTCTTGCAGTAGAGAGTCGTGGTTGCCTGGGATAAGCAAAACGGGCACCTTCTTTGCCAAGGTCTTGAGAAAGGCCTTTACCTCATCCACACTCTCCCTAGGCACGGGGAGCTCGTGTTTAACGTCGCCAAGTATGGCGACCATAGTAGCGTTTTGCGAATCCACTAGCTCTAGCACAGAGTTGGCAAGCTTCGCGGTTTGGCTAACCACATTTATCCCCCTCTCCCTCCTTAGCTCAACCTCGTAGCCCACGTGAGTATCCGCTAGCAGCAATATCCTCTCGCCGCGGTGTTGTAGCAGAATTCCGCGCACTGAGAGGCATACGACTTCAGAATTTATTTTTTAGAAGCAGATCCACGGCGGCCTCCGCCATGGCGAGCGTGGCAGGCGACTTGACGCGGAAAGGCGGAACGCCCACCGCCCTGTGGACGGCCAACTTTTCGTCAAAAGGCACGACGTATACGTCCCCAAACCTCTTATACGCCTTTACAAAAACCTCGCCCGGCTTTCTAAATACTTTGTTCAAAATAACGCCATAGACCTCGCCCCTAACCGCGGCGTGGAGACGTTCCACAGATCCCAAGGTCTCAAAATCCTCATCTACGACGTAGATAAGCGCCTTGCATTTAGACAGAATTTTCACAAACAGCACGTCGTCGAGACGAAAGGCGGGCAAGTCAACGAGGTAGAAGCCGGCGGCGGAGGCCGTCTTGGCGACGCGCACAGGCACGCCAAGAGACCTCCACACATATGCGGCAACGGCGGCGAAGGTGGTCTTCCCAGTCCCACCTTTACTTCCCGACGTTATACAGATCACGTTAGGTGTGGCATATAAAGCTCCTATAGCGGCTTTTAATGGCACGGAGTTATGTGATAAAGAAAGCTTTCCTAAACGGCGAGATAGATCTCCGCGAATACGTTGCCCTATACCGCCTCAAGAGGAGAAACGTGGTGGCCTATTGGCTAAAGTTGGTGGTGTGGCTCCTTAGAGCAAAACTCCTGGGCTTTTCTCTTGTCGCGTAGCACCAATCTGTATCCGTCTTCTCCGTCGCTATAGTAGGCGGGTAGCCTCTCCTTGACTTCAAACCCGGCGCTTTTGTACAGACGGAGGGCTGGCTCGTTGGTTACTCTCACCTCTAGAAAGACCTCAGACACCTGCCCCTCCGTTAGCAGCTTCAGCGCGGTGCACAGCAATGCGGCTCCAACGCCCCTTTGCCGGTGTTCGGGGTGCACTGCGATGGATATCACATGGGCCGCGTTGTCCTCTATACATGTGATAATGTAGCCCACTACGTCTCCGTTTGACACGTACACATAGGAATGGTCGGAGCAAAATGAGCACAAGAATTTCAGTAGCTCAACGCTGTAGATATCGTCGGGCTTAAACGACAGTTTCTCTATGCCGTAGATCTCTTCCACGTCTGGGGGGGAGCACTTCCTAAGCACGCTGGTTTTATCTACTGTAAATAAATTGTCCACCTCCACGTTTTAACGTGTACGCCTTTGTGGACTTGCCGTTTAGTCCCAGTGGGGTTACTCACCTAGTTAGACTTCACAAGTCCACGGGCCTTGAGAGAGAGCTTAGGGAGGCCCTTGAGGTGTTGGAGGCGGCCAAGAGGGGCAATAACAATGTGTTGGCGGTGGTAGTCGCGCCGTATGGCTACGGCAAATCTGAGTTGTTGGACGAGCTTGAGGAGGTGGCCAAGAGGGAGGGGTTCAGAGTGGTGCGCACTGCGTTGACTCTTGATCAAGGCCTTGCCATAGACTTGGCGTCTAAAAAGCGCGACGAGCCCATGCTAGTCCTCATCGACGAGGCTGACGAGATTTCGCGCATGGCTATTGTCCACAAACTCGGCGCGCTTAGCGACGAGAGGTTTATGAAGATAGTTCAAAACGTGGCCACGCTTATAAGGGCGTTGCTAGAGCCGCGCTCCTACCGCCACATACTCGGCGAACCTGAGCGGTTTAACAAGGTCGCCATAATAATAGCGCTCACGCCCCAGCTATACTACACGATATTGAAAAACGTAGTTCCAGACGTCTTTGACTTAACCACGGGCCGTGTCTACAAAGAAATAGCGCTGGACACTAGATACCCATTTTGGCAATACGTTGAGACCGTTAGACAGAGGCTATACGCCTACTCTACGCCGGAGAGGAGGCGGAAGATAGAGTCAGGCGAGTTAAACCCGCTCAGTCCCTTCACTCTGGCCGAGCTGGCGGCGTTATACCACTTGGCGAAGAGGAAGGGGGAGACGGCGCCGCGCCACTTAATGAAGCTGACGGCCAGGCTTTTTCAATACAAGGCAGAGGGGCGCAGGCTTGCCCACCTCTTAAGAGAGGAGGGCATAAGCCCAGAGGTAGACGACAGAGTGCTAGAGCTGGCCTTCGCTGGTGTGCCTCACGACGATGAGACCCTTAGGGCCGCGTCTAGGGAGGTCTACGTGTACAAGATACCTTACGACGAGAAAGAGGCCTTGGACATTGCTAGAGAGCAAATAGCCCTCAGAGGAGGCTCCCTAGACATAAAAGATGTAAAAAACATATCCTACGAGCCGTACCTCTACTACTCATTGGTAGAAGGGGGGAAGTTGTACATATATTTACTCTCAGACGAGGAAGTGGTTGAGTTAAATAGATATTTTATTGGTAAAAAACTTATTATATCAAGCGATGTTGCAAAAATTATAGTCGGCGAAGATCAATTGGCCTCAGCAGCTTTTGCCAAACAGTATATGCAGAAGTTGGAGAACCCGGCGTATCTCCTAGAGGAGGTAGAGCGCGCTCTTGAAATCTCCGGCATAAGACTGAGGAGCTGTTGCGGATACGCAGTCTGGGACAACAACATGGGCTTTAGAGAGGCGTACATCTTCATGTACATAAGCAGAGAAGATGAGTTGAGAAATGCGGCTAAGGCTCTGGCGGACGTCGTGGCGCAGGGGTCCATAGGCGGATACGTCGTGGACTACTTTGCCCTCTTCGTCGCCAGTCCAATACTGCTCACAGAAACCGTGGAGAGGGCCTTTGCCCCAATTTTCTCCGCGTATTGGAAGAGGTTCTACCCCGTCAAGGCGTTAGACTTTGCAATTGTTCAGGTATATGGGGCGGACAAGTTTGAGAAATTGAAGCAGGAGCTTGTGAGATATGCCGTAGACAAAGTCTTAAGGCGCGATGCCAAGCCGCCGAGCTTTGTAGACGCAGTGCGGCTTGGCAGAGAGAAGGCGCGTGAAAAGACGTTGAGGTATACGCTGGCCCTTAGGAAGGGCAAAGAGAAGAAGCTCGTTGTCTTGGTAAAAGTGGCTGAGGCCCTAGACGAGGGTCTAGAGGTTGAGGGCTTGAAGGCGTATCGCGAGATAGAGGAGATAATTCTCAAGGCATTTGACGCGTCTATTCACGAGAGGGAGCTTAAGTCGCTCATAGCTACACTGTTTCCAACTAATTTGTGGAGAGAGATTAAGGAGGACGACGTCATTGAGTTAATGAAGCTGAGGGGCGTATTAGTCCCCGTAGGTGACCTCTTATACAAATATAGAGAGGACTTGGCCAAGCGCCACGTACAAGAGCTTTTATCACAACTAGAGTCTCTGGGCGAGATATTCATTGAGAGACAGACGCCTCTTGGCCCCGTGAGAGTACGTAAGAGGCTCGACATCGGCAAGGGAGAATACAGCTTCCGCGACCAGAAGGAGTATGGCAAAGTCGTAAGAGAGCTCACTCTCAAGCTGGCCGCCGCGAGAGAAAGCCATGAAAAGAATAAAAGGGAGGCCGAGGCAGAGGTAGAAGAGAGGGTAAAACTTGTTAAAAGACTCGCCGCGGTTGTGGAAAAGTTCCCCATGAGGGCAAAGATGATAGAATTAGACAAGCTGGACGAGCAGATAGTCAAAAGAGAGGAGGCCATTCTTCAAAAGGCCAGTGAGATAATGAGGATTTGGGAGAGCGCTAGACACATAGCTCAAGCCGTCGGCTCTGCCCTAGACGTAGAGAGAGACCTCTCGCTTTTGTTAGAGCTTCCAGAGCCCTGGCTAGACGACTACGCCGCCCATTTGAAGCTCTATGTGGCCGAGCTAGAAAAGAAGTATGAAAAAATGCGGGAAGAGGAGAGGGCTAGGAAGACGGTGCAGGAATGGCTGAGGGAAAAGTTCGGCGTCTCAGAGCTGGACTTGTTGCCAGAAGTTGCTAAAAGACTTGGTGTAGATGCAAGACTGTTGGAGGCTGTGGCCCGCAGAGGTAGAGGGGCGCATTTGACAATAGAGGAGTTGGCAGAGGAGACTGGGTTAGACAAGTCGCTGGTTGAAGAGGGTTTGGAGAAGTTATACAGAGCGGGGGTTGTGGAGAAGAGGTATGTCGCTTAAAATAGTGGTGTTAAAAGAGGGCGGAGAGCCCCTCGGCGACGTGGTGATAGATGCACGCGGGCCTCCTGAGTTCTTCGACGCAGTGATACTAGGCGGGAGAGAGCTGAAATCTGTGGTGGCCATAGGGGCCGTAGAGGGCGGGGTTCCAATTGGAGTTGGTAAATACACGAAGAAGCCCGTGGCGGCCGTCGTAGAGGGCAGAGTCGTAATAAGGGGAATCCCCATATCTCTCTACTACGAGTTAGGAATACTTGAGCGGGAGATTGTGGAGGCGTTGGGCAGAGGCGTTACTACAGATGTGGCGTTGGAGAAACTGAAAGAGGTGGTAATAAGAGAGAGGCGTAGGTACAAGCGGTCGCAGACGCTGGCCATCTTGGCCAAATACGTAGAGGGCGAGGTGGCCGAGCTACCGCCGCATTTGATCGACATAGTGGGCAACTTGAGTAGAGATGAGGCAAGGAAGCTGTTTGAAAAATTGTTAGAGGAGATATACTAATGGTATTTTCAGAGCTGTTGAGATTTGTAGAACTAGAGTTCTACCCCCACGAGGTGGAGATTCCTCCGTCGTTGAAAAGGCTTGTCAACTACTGCCGCGGGGGACGTCTCAGAGACTACTACGCGGTTGACTCAGGCTACGTGGTACAGGAGGTGGGCGACTACGACGTCTTAGTGCAACTGGTGGTGGGGGTGGGAAGAGAGGTGAAGAAGAGGTTCCTAGTGCAGAAGGCGTACGACGATGTGCACTATGTGGCGCGCATAAACGAGATAAAATTCGCCGAGGCCCTCCACGGAGGCCTTGTGTTTGTAGATGGGCCATTAACCCCATATGTAAACACGGCCAATGTTGTTGGAGTATCTAAAGACCCGCGCCTTGTGAGATATGGGCCGAGAATAGCGCAGGAGGACCTGCGTCACGAGTTTGTAAGCGTCGCTAAGAAGATTGGAGAAAAAGAGGTGGCCCGCCGCCTGCTCCAAGGCGAGCCCCCTGGCTCCTACTTAGAGCCTGTGGAAATAGGCGATTTCTACGGAACTTTTATCAAGTCTGACTGGGTTCTATATGTAGAATTTCCAAAGAGTATGAGGGCCGAGGAGATATGTGGAGTGTTAAGCCGCTACCCGATAAGACTTAGAGTGGCACACCATCTGGCCAAGCTAAATAGAGAATTTCTGAATTCAATATATTACTTGATGTTGAACATGGTTAAACCACAAAAAATAAACATTAGAGAATTATTATAACCCTTTGTAAATGTATATAAGTCGTGCTAAGGCCATGTTAATGCAGTCATCAAGTGTTTCTAGGTTATATTTTTTGCAGACCTCGTAGAGACTTTCTAGTTCGTCCTCAGAAACAGGAATAATTACACGCTCCATGAAGTTAACCAAGGACAGAGATTTATAGTCCCTTTACAAAAAACGTACACGTAAACATATATATAGCGAGGCCACTTGTCCAGCAATGCGCGGATTTTCGTCCAGAGTTGCCGCATTCCGCGAATCCCCCACGCGGAAGATCGATGAACTTAGAGAAAGGCTGAGGCGTGAGAACCGCGATGTAATACTGCTCTCCACGGGGCAGCCCAGCGTCCCGCCTCCTAGAGAGGTAAGAGAGGCGCTGGGAGAGTTGTTGAAAGTCGACTCAATGGACCTATACGGCTATACCCCCTCCCAGGGGATATACGAGCTGAGAGCCGCTATTTCAGAAGACTTGAAAAAGCTCGGCGGCCTCGACGTGCCGCCGGATCAGATCGTCGTCACGGCCGGGGGGCAGGCCGCCATGTTTTCCACGCTGGCCACCGTGGTGGAGCAAGGCGACGAGGTCGTAGTCACAGACCCGACGTACTTCGGCTACAGGCCTCTGCTTGAATACTTTGGCGCAGTGGTGAAGCCTCTGAGGACGCGGATAGAGGAGGGCTTTCAGCCAGACCCAGAGCGGCTTAAAACGCTAGTTGGGAGAAAGACAAAGGCGGTGGTCCTAGTATCGCCAGACAATCCCACTGGCCGAATTTTAAACAGGGAGGTGGCCAAGGCGGTGGCCGACTTGGCCCAAGACTACGACTTCTGGATTATTACAGATGAGGCGTACAAGACGTTGATATACGAGGGGGAACACGTCTACTTCTATAAACTGGCCCCAGAGCACACAATTTCTATAAACACTTTTTCAAAGGACCCGGCCATCCCTGGCTGGCGCCTGGGCTATGTATACGGCCCCAAAGACGTTGTCCAAAAGGTAAAACTCGCCAACGAGGAGATGGTGTATTGCCCTCCGTCATTTGCCCAAAGAATGGTTGCAATCTACTTAAGATCTGAGGCGAGGACGAGGTACATAAGAGAAGTTGTGGAGGTTTATCGCCACAAGCGCGACGTAGCACTGGCGGCAGTTAAGAGGTACATACCCGAGGCCAAGTTCGTGCCCCCGTCTGGCTCCATGTTCATATTCGTAGACTTATCTAGGTATATAGTAGACGGCGAAGAATTTGCCAAAGTCCTCCTCGAGAAACACGGCGTAGCCACAGTGCCCGGCTCGTACTTCAGCGAAGTATACAAGGCGGCTCTACGCATCTCCTTCGTAACCGAAACCACAGAGAGAATAGAGGAAGGAATTAGGCGGATAGGAGAAGCCCTCTCCGCAACCTAGCTAAAACAGCCGCGGCCTTGGCGCGGGCGAGTCCCCGCTAGGACTTTAGCAGATTGGCTAGTTTTTCTCTTATTTGTGCCAACTCGCGCCTGAGTTGTTCTACCTCTTGCCTTAGCCGCGCGTTTTCCTCGGCAAGCTGTTCGCAACCCTTAGGCGCCGCTGGTTTACATTTGTCGCTTCTAACCCAGTAGTAGAACTCCGTCTTATCTTTCTGCCACTTCAACTCGCCGCTTGCCAAATCCACCTCCACCTCTGTTATAATCATAAATATGTCGCCTTTGTCGAGCCCGTAGCGTGGGGCAACTTCGTTGAAAAACCACTCCTTCAGTGCGTCAAACATCTCACGGCTACTCCTCCTAAAGCCCTCTGAGTCCCTTATCTTGCCAAAGATCTCCTCGCCCTGAGGCCCAAACTTCTCTCTAAGCGAGCCGGCAATTGCGCCAAAGAGAAGTCTAAAGAAGTCGGGCCTCCCGCCTACTCCGTATCTTCCAAAGAGCCGCCCTGCCGACGTCTTGCCAGTGTTCCACCTTATGATTAGTATCTGCCTACCTCCCCGCTCTTCTACGTGCGCCCGCTCCACCGTCCTCTCCTCCTCTGCCATATGTATAGTAAAGCTCATAAATAAAAATCCGAACGCTCTGTTGTGTATTACAACATAGCCAGAGGGCGTATAGCAACGGGATGTGAGTTGTGCCTACTGGGGGCGAAGAGCGTGATATTCATAACAGGCGTCTGCCCCCTGAACTGCTTCTACTGCCCGGTGGGGAGAGACCGCTTTGGGAGAGACGTAATTTTTGTAAACGACGTGCCCGTCGCCGACATTAGGCAGATTCCAGAAGTGGTGGCTCAGTTTGCCTCAGACGGGGCCGCGATAACCGGCGGCGATCCAGCCGCCGTCGCCGAGAGAGTTAGAGAGGTTAGCGAGTTGTTAAAAGAGTCGTTTGGCGAAAACTTCCACATCCACATGTACACCCACATACTCAATCTAGACGGGAAGAGAGTTGGCGTAATTGCCTCAAGCAGAGTAGACGAGGTGAGAATACACGTGACGTCGAAGGCGCAGCTGGAGGGGAGGGTCAAGTACGTAAAGGCGCTGGCGGCCGCTGGAAAAGACGTAGGAGTAGAAGTCCCCGCGTTGCGCGGGCTTGAAAAACAGATAGCTGAGGCGATAAACGCGCTGGCGCCGTACATTAAGTTTGTAAACATAAACGAGCTAGACGTTTCTGAGCCAAATGTTGAAAAGCTGAGAGAGGCGGGGTACCGCGTAGAAGGGCTTAACGTCCCCGGTAGCCTACAAGCGGCTCTCAAAATCGCAGAAATGGTCAAAGACGTTCCCGTCCACATATGCAGAGGCAAGACAAAGGACTTGGTACAAATAGGCGCCAGGCTGTTCAGGCTGGCTATGACAACGGCGAAGCCAGGGGAATATGTGCAAGACGATGGCACAGTCATATACGACGAGGAGGGCCACCACCCCAGAAGCGCGAAGGCGAGAAACATCCGAGTAAAAATCAACACAGGCCCAAGAGAGCTAGAGGTGGTGTAGGTGCCTTTAAACGCCTAGATATACGTGAAAGTTGTAGTACTGGCTCTGGTCGCATCAGTCCTCGCATTCGCCGCTTCAAATTCCACAGACCCATTTGCAAAAATTGGGCAAATGGTAGACAACTTGCTAAACTCCATCGACAAGTTTCTACAAAATCTCAAAGACGTGCTCAAGGCTCACATGTCCTCAATATCCAGAACTCTCTCAGTGATCATGGGGCTAATAGGCGCAGTGCTGTACTTCTCTGGGATAAGCAAATACAGCGGGAGAAGTCTAATATTCGGCGCAATTCTACTCTACGTCTTGGCAGAGTTCATCTCTTCCTTCTAGGCTTATAAATTAGCAACATTGCACCGCCATGGAGTACATAAGACTGGGTAAAACAGACATGAAAGTCTCCAGAATTGGGCTAGGCGCGTGGCAATTCTCAGGAGACGCCTGGGGCGCAATAGACTACCAAACCGCCAAAGAGGTCGTGGCCAAGGCGTATGAGGTAGGCATAAACTTCTTCGACACAGCCGCCGTATACGGCAGAGGCAGAAGCGAGGAGTTCCTAGGCAGAGCCCTCAAAGAACTGGGCCTCAGAGGCCACGTCTACATTGCCACAAAGATACCAGGGGAGTGGCTACGCCGAGTGGACATTTTAGTTGCAGTAGAGAATCAGAGGCGTAGGCTAGGCGTAGACGCAATAGACTTAATGCAAATACACTGGCCAGCCTGTTGGCACAACACCCCAATATGCGAAACTATGAAGACGCTTGAGGAACTGGTAGACAGAGGCGCCATTAGGTACATAGGAGTGAGCAACTTCCCACTCCAACTACTTGAACACGCCAGGAAGTGTCTATCGAAAATAGACATAGCGACGTCGCAAAACCGCTACAACCTGGTAGAACGAGAGGCAGACAAAGAACTCCTCCCATACCTAAGACGCGAAGGCATAGCACTAATCGCCTGGAGCCCCCTAGCCAAAGGCGTACTCACAGGAAAGTACACCCCAGACAACTTGCCCACATTTGAAGACGTGAGAAGAAACGACCCCCTCTTCACAAGAGATAACCTGGCGAGGGTACTGCCGCTACTAGACGAGTTAAAACGCCTCTCCGCCAAATATGGAAAAACCCCAGCACAGATAGCCCTAAACTGGCTCACGCGAGACCCACTAATACTGCCAATACCAGGCGCCAAGCGGCCAGAGCAGGTCATTGAAAACGCCGGCTCAGTCGGCTGGAAATTAACAGACGACGACTGGAAGACGTTAGACAGGCTAGGCTGGGAGATCTCACAGAAGATAATATACGTCACATATTAGAAAACCGACGACGTGGCGGGCCCGGTGGGATTCGTAGGCGGCTCTGCCTGAACCCACGACCTACGGGTTAAAAGCCCGCCGCTCTAACCGGGCTGAGCTACGGGCCCCACCCGTGTCTAAACACGTGTTTAAAAAGTTTAGCGCCTTCACAGGGTCAAACCCACATGCCGAAGACGCACTGCACCCGCCGCAGACAAGGCGAGTTAAGTTTAAAAACGGTAGTTTAAGTAGGGGTCGGGGCCGGTAGTCTAGCGGAAGGATGCCCGCTTGGCGTGGTAGCCCCAGAATGCGGGAGATCCCGGGAGGGAGACCCCCGGGAATTCGAATCCCGGCCGGTCCACCATCTTTCTAGCGTACATCCGGTGGAGGAAAGCCTCCGTAGCTCTGCTACTCCACGTGTCTACCCCCCTCTTATTATCGACTTGAATCTTCTCGCATCGTCAAACATGTAGACGTTGTTGAAGAGGACGTACGCCGCCTCCCCCTCCAGCGACTTGATAATTTCTGCCAGCTTCCGTAAATCGTCGTCGGTGTACTTATAGCGGTAGTTCACCTCTCCCGGGAGTCCGTGTAGCCTAAAGTAGTAAATCCCGCCCCGCAACGGCGCCCTCTTTAGGGGATCCACTACAATGACTACCCCGAGAGACGCCACTCTCTCAATGAGCGTGGGGTCTTTGTAAGTCTCGCCACGGGGCTCCCACGCGACTTTGAACCCGGCGCCAGCCACCGAGGCAAAGAAGTCGTATATGTAGGGCTCCGGCTTTAGGCTAGGCGGCGTCTGAAACACTAAGACCTCTGGGCGGAGAGGCGCCACGGAGTCTACAAACTCGTTCCACAGCTGGAAATTCTCCTCGGTGGGCTTCAGCAGGCCGTGTCTCTCAGTGGGCTTGAACCCCTTCGTCCTTTTAAAAGTGGGGCTATCCGCCGGGTGCGTCAACCCCTGGAAGACTTTGACTGTGAAGTGGAAGCCCGGCGCCTCCTCCCTCAAGGCCTGCATCTTCCCTCTGTTTGGCATATTGTAGAACGTCTCTTGTAGCTCAGCTACATCCAGCGTTGAGTATATTTGTCGGCGCGACTTGGGAAAGCCGCATGTGCCCACTAACACCTCCACATGTCTACTACCTTTTTATTTTAAAAACGATTTGAGACGTGGAGCGCAGGTCTATATATTCCGGCGCGAGGAGTTGCTACGCCGAGAAAGAGGGCGTATACGTGGAAAGCGGCGCGATGGATCTCGCAAAGGCCGCGGCACACCTCTACTTGCACATGCTGGACCTGGAGAGGGGATACACGTATGACCACGACTGTGCCAGAGTAAAGATGACGCCCGAGCTATTTGAGGCGAGGTCAAAGTACCTCGTCAAGCTGTGCAGAGAGCAGGGGGGCAGAGACTGCGACGAAATTGAAAAACTGGTCGACTACGTGCTTAAGAACTTCGAACTCCCGCCGTGGGCGATGGAGCTCGCGAAAAAGAAACTTGTAAGAATATCGCGCCTCCTGTAGCATCAAATTTTTATACCCCAACGCCTTTGGGCAAATGGAAGAGGACAAAAGACAAGGTGTAGAAGAGCGGCTGAGAAAGTTGCCGGTAGATTACACATACGACGAAGACGAGGTAGTGGTAAAAGTCGGAAAGGGGAAGAGACTCCCGGAGGACCAGTTTAGAGACACAATTAACCAGCTAAAGAAGATGGGGTTTAAGTTTGACCCAGACACAAAGACTTGGAGAAAGAAAGTTTAAAGCTCCGCCCGTACCTCCCCCGGTTTTCCCCACCCCCTCGCCATTGCCCTAGTGTTGTAGCTAAACGCGAAGCGCCCCCTGGCGTCTACGCCTATCAAGCCCGCCGTGTCTGGCCCAAACCTCCGAGTGACGTACTCCACGGCCTTCTCCACGGCCGCGCGTATGTCGCCCGTCTGCTCAAGCAAATCTCTAGCGCGTAGAGAAAGCGTGGAGAGTATAATCACTTCGCCTACGCCAGTCGCGCTAAAGGCGCCAACGCCGTTCTCAGCCCAAAAGCCCGCCCCAGGCAGTGGGCTATCTCCCACTCTGCCTGGTAGCTTCAGCCACACGCCCCCGGTGGACGTGGCGGCGGCTAAGTTCCCATCTTTGTCTAAAGCCACGGCGCCCACAGTGTCTGCAAAATCTAGAACCCTCTTGAAATGCCACTTGCCCTGCCTGGCCTCCTCAAGAACTTGGCTAAACTGCCTATTCTTCTCCTCGCTGTAAAACTTGTAAAAGGGAGCAGTTAGGCCAAGCCTCTTCGCCAAAAGCGTGGCCCCCTCCCCCGCCAAAATGACGTGGTCTGTCAACTCCATGACGGCGCGGGCAAGCCGCACGGCGCTTTTCACCCCTTCGACGGCGGCGACCGCCCCCGCTCTGCCGGTCTTGCCGTCCATAATGCCGGCATCCATGTAGACTCGCCCGTCCAGCGCATAGACAGAGCCGTAGCCCGCGTTGAACAAGCCGCTGGCCTCCATATACTCCACGGCCGCCACTACGCCGTCCACTGCACCGCCCCTTAGCATCGCCGCAAGGCCCTCCCTCACCGCGTCCTCCAACGCCCTCTTAACCGCCTGCCTCTTTTCTTCACTTACCGCCCACCGCCCGGCCCCTCCGTGGACAACTAACGTCGTCACTAGACAACGGTAATAGACTCTTTTAAGCTATTGTTCTATCGTGATTTTGTCCTCAAGCTCTCTGGGCACGAGGAAGCCCGGCGACGTGACCCGCCTCCCCGCGACTAACACATGGCCGTGCACCACGAGCTGCCTCGCGTGGTGGATAGACTTGGCGAGGCCCATTCTAAACACCAGAGTCTGCAACCTCCTCTCCAATATGGCTCTTACGTCGAGGGAGAGTATTCTGTCCAACGGCACGTTGGGATCCTCGATGAAGCCCATCTTGTACAGCTTCTCCTTAAACGGCACCTCCAGCGGGGCCCTCTCCTCTGCGGTCATGGACAACAGGGCGCGGGCGCGCCTCACAATCCACTTAAGCCTAGCTCTAGCAAGCCAAAGCTCCTTCTTGTTCCTTAGCCCATACTCGCCCATTAGCTGAAGCTCCTCTAGCAACAGCTGCTTATTCCAAATCTTCTTAGGCTTACCAGCGAGGTACTTCTTCTTAGGCTTCTTCAAACCGCCCATGGCCCACCCCCACAGGCCCCATTTTTAAACTTACTTGCCTCCAGGCGCCGCCTTCTTCTTAGTGACGCCAGCAGTCGCGCCGAATCTGCCCGTGGTCACAGTCCTCTGGCCCCTCACCTTTAGGCCAAGAGAGTGGCGTATGCCCTTCCAACTCTTCAACTTCTTCATCAAGTCGACGTCCCTCTTAGCCGCTAGGACAAGCTCCGAGCCTATCAAGTGGAGGTCTCGCCCAGTCTCGGGGTCCTTCCTCCTGTTCAAAAACCACGCCGGGGCAAGCTCGTGGAGATTTCTCACAGCCCAGTCCAACTTGTTTATCTGATCCTCCGGGAGCAGGCCCAGCGTCGCGTGGGGGTCAATCCCAAGCTTTCTACATATGGCATAGGCAGTGGCAATTCCAATGCCCCTAATCTTGGCCAAGGCATACGCCACAGTCTTGTTCCCGTCCAAGTCCGTGTCCCCAATGCGGACAATGGCACGTATCTCTTGAGCCACGGCGCTTGCTAATCCGAGGTTTTTAAGCTTACTGCCTCCTCAGCCGCGGATTCACTATAGGCTCTAGGGCAAAGAAGATGAGCACAAACCCCACCGCGGTTATCACTATGAGTATGCCCGGGGGCAGTATCCACCACCAGGAGAAGTTCTGCAAGGCGCCGTTGTCAAAAGCCTGTTGCATAATCTGACCCCAAGTGGGTATAGAGGGATCGCCGAGGCCCAAGAAGCTCAAGCTAGCCTCAGACAGTATGGCGCCGGGGATGTTCAAAATCATTAAGGCGAAGGAGTATGGGAGAACAGGCGGCAGTATGTGTTTCCACATAATCCACCAGCTAGAGGCGCCGGCCAGCTTAGCCGCCTCCACAAACTGGCTAGTCTTAATGCTCAAAACCATGGAGCGCACTATGATCGTGGTGCCAGCCCACCCAAAGACCACCAGCACGAAAATAATGTTAAACAAGCTCCTGCCTAGCACAAATACAAAGAGAATAAGCAGGGGCAATAGAGGCAGGTTGTTCATCACGTCGGCAAACCTCTGTATAGCCTCATCTACCTTGCCTCCGACATAGCCGCTGACTATACCGAGGCCCATACCAATGACTGTGGCCAACACGGCTACCACGCCGCCTATGAAAAGCGCGACGGGGAATCCAAAGAGAAGTCCCTGCGCCAAGTCGCGTCCTAAGTAGTCTGTGCCCATTGCGCCGTAGACGGCGCCTTGGACAATAAGTCTAACATAGTCAACGCGGTCTCTAGGGTCGCCCACGAGCTCCACCTCGAAGATGTACGTGCCTTTTAGAGGCTTGAAAGACTCGGCGCTACACTTACTACTCTGGGGTATGCCGAAGATTATATACGGCAGTAAGACCGCTTCTCTTACCTCAGTCACAGTACAATTAACGCCTTGAGATCTCGCAAACTCCGCGGCTCTACGCACAACTCCGGGCTCCACAGACAGGACAATAGACCTAGGATTCTCCACAAATCTTACATACGGCGGACTTTCACCAGGACGAGGCGATGGGATGCCAGAGTCAAAGTCCATTAATACAACCTCTTGCCCGTCCGGCCTCTTTACCTTTATAGAGATTATTGGAAGAGATTCATAAAAAGTCAAATTGGCATATTTTAAAATAACGCCAGTGGGAAACTTATCAGCGTCAAAGTTATAAGAAAAGACCCACCTCTTCACATCCTCCTCCGTCGCAGTCGGCGCCCTCAGCTCCGATATATAGTGCTGAGGCAACTTCTCTGGCACAAAGTAGTTGTACCAGACAGGCGGCACAAGCTTGGGGTACTCCTCCCAATACTTAGGATTTGACCAATACCGTGTACCATAGTCCAGGGGAAATGTGGCAACTACGTAAATAGCGATGATAGAGAACAACAGTATTATAGCAAACCCAGCCACGCCAGATGCGCTTCTGAAAAACTCCCTAATCATGCCAACCTAATCCTTGGATCTACAATTACGTACAATATCTCGAGGATGAACCTAGCTACCACATAAACGAGAGTAAACACATACGTCAAGGCAAAAATCACAGGCTCGTCGAGGGCCGTAATCGCGGCGTAGTAGAGAGACCCCATGCCGGGCCAGTTAAACACACGCTCAGTAATTATGTAGCCAGAAATCGAGGCCGCCAAGCTGAGCACAAAATTTGTCAATATAGGCGGCAGAGACGGCCGCAGTATATACCGCCGCCGCACAAGCCCCTCGGGCACCCCCTTAGCCCTTGCAAAATTAACAAAATCCTCCTGCGACACGTTAAAGACTATATTCCGCGTCGTATACGCCCAACTGCCAAAAAAGACAATAAAAGAGGCCAAAAGAGGCAGAGCCAAGTGCCACAGCAAGTCTAGGAAATAGGCCACCGACTCGCTAGGCGGCGGCGTAGAGACCATGCCACCGGGAGGAAATATCTGAACCCCCCAAAGAATCTTAGGTGCATAAGCCAAGACAAAGACAAGCACTAGCCCCATGAACCACAAAGGCAGTGCATAAGAGATGGCAGACAACACAGACACAACTCTGTCGGCCCTACTTCCAATCTTTGAGCCAATGTAAATTCCCGTCCAAATACCCACGAGCGCCGTGAATACAATCCCCGTCGTCGTCAAAATTATTGTATTAGGCAAGCGGTCGAGTATTAGGTCTGAAATTTTCCTAGACCCCCATGAGGACTGCAATATCCGAGACTCCCCCAAGTCGAGGGTCAACAAGCGCCAAATCATTTGAGGCATTCTAAAATACCACGGCTGATTAATGCCAAGTTGCTCCGCCAAAGTCTTGTTGTACTCCTCGACCGCTTTCTTCACTTGCTCCAAGGGAAGTCTCTGCTGAATCAACTGTTGTTGATAGGCCCTGACTTGCTCGTCTAAAATTGACTTTAGTATCCTGTCGGAAAGACCAGTAGCCCCCATCAACACAGCTAATAGTACCAACACGCCGAGAAGGACTAGGAAGAGTGTAACCGCCTTAATAGCCAAAGTCTTGGCAAGAGAAGCCATGGGAGGTAAAAAGCCAGAATTAAAAAACTATACTGCCAGAGATATATAGGACTATCTAGTCTTTGTAGCCCCGCCCCTCCTCATCAGCGCAAATGCCGCAGCCGCAATCACCACGATAAGCCCAACCACAGCAGCTATCATGGCCTCAGTGCCGCCCGCAGTAGGCGCCGTGGTCACAGTGACTGTTGGAGAGGGCGGCGGCGCCGGTGTAGTTGTGGTTGGTGTTGTAGCTGGCGTAGTGGGCGGCGGCGTGGGTGTCGGGGTTGGGGCAGCGGCTCTTGGTACAAATACTTGGGTGGCTTCGGCGACTATGGGCACGTTTTCTGCGTATGTGAGTAGCCACAGCTGGTAAGCCCTATTAGGCGTCAACTTGGCGGTGACGTCGGCGGGCATGTTTATGGTAATGGTGTTGCCCGTGGTTGCCTCCTCCTTAGAGATGTAGAGGAATTTGCCAGTGGCTGGGTCTATGATGCCCCACTTGTAGAAAATGCGCCCAGCCCCCGCCGGCACGCTCAGAGTGACGGTGGCCATGCCGCCTTGGCCCACCGCTATGGTGGGTATACTCACTGCGCTAACCTCCACGGGGGTCGCCACGCCGAAGTAGAAGTTGCCCGGCTTATACGGGTAGGCGGGGTCTCTATAAGCCCTAAGCTCAATATACTGCTTAGCGGTGTCAATGGCGTAGAGGTAGAAGGGACCGTTAGAAATAATGAGGTGGTTGTACTTGTTAAACCAGTCAATGGCCGCCCTATACCTAGCCAACGCCTCGTCCTTAGTCAACAACACTTTGCCCCCAACTGTGAACCACTTCTCAGGATAGGCCCCGGCCGACAAGGCCTCTTGAAGCACGTCAGCCGCCGCCTTAGCGTGATCTCTCAAAATAAGCGAAAGCCACGGCACATTATACTTAGTAGCGCCAGCTCTAGACGCGGCATAGGTCTGTTTCACATACACAAGCTGGTCAACTGCGTAGTACACCTCCCACGGCATATCTGGCGTAAGAACAGCCATTGAGGCAATGTAGTTGGGGTCAAAGTGCCAGTAGTCTATGTAAACCTCAATCGCCGTGTCGTTGACAATTCTTATGCCCTTTATAAGAGACATCGACGAGTTTACGTAGGAGGCAACGCCCGACTCTCTAGCCACCTTATTTGGATCATTGGCAATATCCCAAAGGAAGGCGTATATGAACAACACATCAGCCAGCTTAATGGGCTGGCCGTGGTGCCACTTGGCGCTTGTATACTTGGCGTAGTTAAACACAACCTTAGACTTGGCCTTCTCGCCCCCAGCGCTCACCCAAGCCTTCTGCCTAGCATCCCACCTGTAGGCGTCCGCTGGTACGTCAAAGGCGCCGTCTGGACCCTTAGTCTCTACGACGTAGCTAGCTCTAAACGGCATAGGCTCGCCAGTAAACGGATGATTCCACACCGCCGGGTCGTACATCATTCTCCACCAATCAACTGAATAGACGTCGGTGAATCCGCCCTGCGGCACAGGGTTCCACGCAGATGAGGCAGTCCACACCCATAGGTGGCCTACGTTTATCACGTCGCGGCCTGGTATATACCAGTTGCGGGCGTTAAACACAGAGGCCCTAAGCCCGGCGCCGAGGTCGGCGGTAACTCCCTGCAACTTCGGCGTAGCTATATACACGTTAAGGTTTGTATTAACAAATACCCTAATAGACTCCTGTAGACACATCAGAGTGGCTTGCCTATACGTGTTCACATACTCGTCGAAAGACTTGTACAAGCCTTTGTACAATTTCTCCGTCAATTTGTCTATTGTCTCATTGGCGTAGTTGTACCACCCGGTCGTGCCCCAGCCGGGCATATAGCCGAACCAAGAGGCGCAGTACTGGGAGATAGAGCTGGTATCCCACCTATCTAAAACGGCTTTGCCCCACCCCTCTGTGTAGAAGTGCCACTGGAACTGTGCCGGGTCTGTCCCGTATATGGTTTGTATAGCTACGTCAAATGTTACATATTTTCTGTCTACTGTGAAGCCTAGTTGCTCTAGCGCTGAGGCGAAGGCATCTCCAATGTCTTTGCGCTCGTCCTCAATACGGATGAGGCCTATTATAGTCACAGGCTTGCCTTGGCAATACCACTTGCCGTCAGCACCCTTAGTGGCGCCCAGCTTAGGCATCTCTCTATCAACAATAGAGCGGGCGTAGTCGAGGTCGTAGCGTATGCCCAACTGCGAAATAATGTCGGCGACGACGGAGTACGTTGGGTCGTACCTAGACAGCCAGAGGTACATAGGCACCGCGAAGCCCTTGTAAATCTCATTGGCCACGTAATCTCTATCAATGACGTACTGCATCGCCTGCCTAATAGCTCTATTCGAGAACGGGTTAGCACACGGCGGGTTAGAAGGCGCGGGGTTTAGGATAATGTCGTTGAAGCCGGCTGCTGCCACGTAGAAGGCCACGTTGGGGTTGCCTTTAAGGGCCGCCGCCTGCGATGCCCTCATGCCGAAGATGTAAACGTCTATGTCGCCTGCAATTACTGCAGGGCCGGCTTGAGCCAGTGGGACAGACTTGCCCACAATTCTCTCGGCAGCTGGGCCTGGGTTTGTATGCGGAGGCGTGTACTGCGCGAGGAGCACTGTTGCTAGTAGTATTGTTGCCAATAGGATAGACCTCTTCATAGAGTCTTAGTTCTCTAGATTTTTTAAATTTTCCTCAAGCTTTACACGTATAAAGAGAGTTACACCAACAAGTAAGACGAGGGCCCCCACGATGAGAAAAATAAGAGCTATAAAAATAAACAACGGGTCTATACACCGCTGATATCCGCACTGAGACTGCGCATAAGACTGTTGAAACGCTATTAAAAAAGAGAGTGCGAGAAGCAAAAAACCTGATATTAACAACAGCCTTGCCCTACTTCCGCCTGGCTGCTGCAATGGCGCCGACAAGGCCTGCCACAACGCCTATCCCCATCACCACGTAGCTCATCGGATCCACCACGGGCTGAATAACTTGCTGTGTCTGAGTCACAGTTCTTGTGACAAAGGAAGTCTCGGTAATAGTCAAGGTGGCGGTCTTGGTTGCAGTTACTGGCAGGATTCTGTTAACTGTGGTAGTTGTAACTGCGAGCGGGAAGTTGCCCCAAGCAAGTGTGGTGGAGGGTAGCGTTGCTGAGGAATTACGTGTAAATGTGGCAAGCGGAGTGTTGGGGCCCAGTACGTCTAACACTCTGGGTACTGTCCCAGCGAGCACTGAGGAGGCGTTGGCTGCGCCGACGCCCACGGCCCACTCCTGCGCCATGGGTCCAAAGGGCCTAATGCGGCCGGGGCCATATCCGTCGTACGACGTGACTAACACGTAGTAGCGCCAGCTGGGCTGTGGGAAGTCGCTCATGAGCCTAGTGGTGGGGGGTATGGCGCTTCTTGGGACAACGGCCACTATGGTGTTTCCACTGGCGTATACCCGTTGCAACGGAGCCACGGATATCGTGCCCCCAGTCACGTCGGCCACGGCCACGTAGTTGACAGTTTCATTGCCCCACTTAGGCCCTATGAATATGGCCACGTCCCAAGGCGCGTCGTTTGAGAACTTCACGCCTGGGGTGTACTTAAACTGTGTCAAATTGGCGGGGTCTGGGCAGAAGAACCTAGTGGCTTCGTCGAAAAACGCGTTGCCGGCGGCCACGTCGCCGTCGTCGGGCCTCAAGATGGTGCAAGAGACAGTGCCCCACGGGTTGCCCGGGAACCCTCTGTGGATATATATCTGTATATATTGTACAGAGAAGCCGGTCTCAGTGCCCCACGGGTTGTCTCCCAAGTCGGCGAAAGTCAGCCTAAAGACCAGCGCGTCTGCCGTGGCGTTGTACAAAACTTCGAACCTTGTGAGATCAAACACTGTGCCGTTCTTGAACACGGGGTTTTGAGGCGGAAGGAACCAGCCTGGGCCTTTGTAGTCGCCAGTGGGGTCTGTGGCCGATTGTACAACAAATACGCCCTGGGCATATAACAACACAGCCGACAGCACCACTAGGAGAAGTGGCAACTTCTTGCTCATAAATTTCAGATATTTGAGGATATTTATAGATTGCCACGGCTTTTACTAAGGCGTCAAATTTACGCAACTCACACGCTTCTACGTGGGCGTGTCAAACCCAGCGCCGCCCCCAGTTTAGCTCAATGAGAAAAATAGCCGAAAAAGTTCCCTGCTGTCAAAACTGCTGTAAAACTGAATTTGGCGCATTTTTGGTGTAAGAATTGGTGGGCCCGCCGGGATTTGAATTCCCGGGTCGGCTCGTGGCGCCGTCCTCCCGGGATCACCCGCGTTCCGAGTGTCCTCGTCAGGCGGGCATCCTACCGCTAGACTACGGGCCCCTTGAGGTGTGTTTCCCCGGTTTTAAAAGGTTTTGTGGCACAAGGGTTTTTAACTAGTGGCGTTTCGCCTTTGGTGTTTGAGGTGTTGTCTGTGCGGTTTTTGGTGAAGGGGCGCGGCTTCTCTTGTCTCACCTCTATCGGCGATTTTCACGTGGTGGTGACCGAGCGGGGCGCCGTGTATGCGATGAAGTGTGGCGAGGGAGATCGGTGCGTAGACTGCGTCGAGTTTTCTCTCGACGACGGGGTGTCGGTTTTTATCCCCCGCCTCTTCTACCACTGCCTGGCCTGCCTCCTCGCTGAGTTCTACAACGCCGGCCTCTTCAACTTGTCTGTCGGCGGGGTCGTTGTGGCGCAGAGGGGGGCCTATTACGTCCCTGCAATGGCCAAGGAGAGGGATAGCCCAGATAGGCTTGTGAAAAGGGCCCGCGGCATTTTTGAGAGCCGCGTTTTGAGGCTTTTGGCAGAGGCCCTCGGGCCATGTTGCATGTGGGGGATGTAGAAACTCCTGTCTCAACAGTCCCCGGGGCCGGCATCCGCAGACGCCACGTCCACGTCATTCTAGCAGAAATCCACAACAGTGTGTAATACGAGGGGCCCGTTGTGCTTGAGGCTGAGCGTAGAGCCAGTGTCTCTGGCTCGACGTGCGGGCGTTGTGCAGTAGAGATTTAAATTATTGTTTAGTTGTGTATGTGTTTCAGATTCAGGACGTGGTGTCTAGGGGTTTTACTGTGATTTATGGCCCGCCTGGGTCTGGTAAGACGAGCGTGGCTGCAAAGATTGCGGACAGGGTGGCCAACAGGGTGATGTGGATTAGCACTAATGAGACACAGGGCGCGTTGAAGGAGGTGCTTATGCGGGTTGGCGCAAAGGTGGACAAGTTCTACATATTTGATTTCCCCCGCGCGTTTAGGGGGAACATCGCCAAGTTTATAGCTGACCACATCTACGAGTATGAGGCGTTGGTGGTAGACGCTGTTAATGGGATTGCGCCTAGGGAGGAGAAGCTGGAGGAGCTTGTGCACGGCTTTCTCTACCAGCTCTCAAAAGATATGCCCATCGTGGCCGTGGTTGAGGGCCGGCCTCTAAAGATCTTCTACCTCGCTGACAACTTGGTGAGAGTTGGGTATAGGGAAAACGCCCTGGGCCACACGGTTAGGTACATCAAGCTTGTGAAATCGCGTTTTTCTCCTCCCAGCGAGCGCCTCCTCTTCGACTTCGTGGAGGGGGTGGGCTTGGTGTACATATATCCGAATAAGAAGCCTCAAGCGGCCAAGGTGCCTCTGCCCGAAGACGCGGCATTGCTGGGGGTGGAAGAACTCTATAAATCCAGCGTAGTGGGCATATACGGCTCGGATAAGAAGAAGTTGGCCAAGAGGCTGGAGGAGATTGCGGCTAAGCGCGACGTCTTTTACCTCTCTCTCTTCCCGCCCACCACGCTCCCCGTAGAGATAGAGGAGGAGAAGATGTTGGTCGCCACGACGTTTAAAGACATTGTGGAAGTCGCGTACAACATCTACTCTGGGCGTATAAAGGCCAGGGTCTTGGCGGTGTCGGGCCTGAGAGATGTGGAGAGGATGGTGGGGAACGACGTCGTGGACTACATAACTGTCGTTAGTAGCGTGGCGCGCTACGTAGACTACGTGGTGGACTTCGAAATAGGAGAGGGGGTTGGCCGCCTCTCTGAGATTTTCCTAGACGCAAAAATCACAGCTTAAAAAACCCCCAGCGAGGCTATTACAAACCTCTTTCTTATCTTCTCCATGTAAAGTGGCCTACCGCTATTTTTATCGCCGTCAGCTAAGAGGAGGTGTTATTTAAATAGTTCTTGTATAGCACCGTGCTCGGCGCTCTTGAGGCCATTGCGGCAAGGGCTGGTCAATACCTCTTGGAGAGTTTTAGGGCTAGGAGGGGTCTCGACGTGGTTGTGGACAAGGGCGACGACGTGACGCGGGAGGTTGACCTAGCTCTGGAGGAGATGGTTTACAAGATGCTTAGGGATAACTTTAGGGAGGGCGGCGTCCTCTACGCGGAGGAGCGGGGCTTCTACCGGTGGGGCGACGAGCGCTACATCTTTGTCTTAGACCCGCTAGACGGCTCCTACAACTACGCCGTGGGCATACCCATGTTCTCAATATCTCTCGCGGCGGGCGCCTATAGGGAGGGCACTTTGTCAGACTTGGAGTACGCCGTAGTGGTCGTACCCCCAACTGGCGAAGTCTACACGGCGTCTCCCGCGCTCGGCGCGAGGAAAAACGGGGCCCCTCTAACGCGCCGCGGCGGTAGTAGAATAGTCTTTGTGGCCATAAGCAACGGGTTCCCTGAGTTCACGTGTGAGGTAGTTAAGAGGAGGGGCTACAAGGGCCGGAGCCTCGGCAGTTCGGCGGCTGAGCTCGCCTACACGGTGGAGGGTGTGGCCAGGGGGTTTGTGGACCTCCGGGGTAGGCTTAGGGTGTTAGATGTGGCGGGCGCCTTGACTGTGGGGAAGTACGTCCCCGGGTTTAAGTACGTATTATACGGGGACGGCGCTGTGGATGCAAAAATATCTATAATAGCTGGTGACGAGGATTTTGTGAATGAGGCAGCAGCCTATCGACGAGGAGATTAGGCAGTTTCTCCTGTCTTTAGCCAAGGCGCTGGGCATGAGAGTTGAGGACGTTCTAGACCTCTACTTCTACGTCTCGCCGGCCACCGTAAGGCTTGTGGAAGTGGTGGAGCAGGGCGGGGAGATCGTCGGAGTTAGGCTGGCCGTGAAGTCTAGGAAGAGGACCGACGTGTGGTACTACACCTCGGTGGGCCTATACGGCGCCAAGTGCACATGTAGAGGCAACGCCGTGGGGGGGAAGATATGCCGCCACATAATAATTGGGCTAATTACGTGGCATATGTCTTCTCTCTTGAAGAAAGGCCGCGGGGTAGACCTCTCGAGGCTGGCGTGGCTGAAGTCGTAAAAGTTTATAAAACTGCGCCTCCACTGTGTTAGGTGACGACAGGCAGACGGCGAAAGGTGAGCGGGGATTTGAACGCTGATGTTTGACGCCGAGCTCGAGGTTCTGATCTCTCCCCGGAGGGTTTTGTACGTTGACAAGGGAGGGCTTCGGCTAGGCAGCTCCAGGGCCGTGGGGAAGGTGGAGGTGAGAGACGACGGCTTGTACGTCGGGGGGAAGCTGGCGGTGTTTAGGAGGGCGTTGAAGTGCCCGGTGAAAGTGGGCGGCCTTTACCTCTGTGGAGGACCGGCCGAGGTCCCCCGGTTTTTCTACCGTGACGTATTTGTGGAGGGGCTTGGCCCAAGGCTTAGGCTCGCCGAGCTCTACGCAACGTCCCGCCTAAATGGCGGCGACTGTCTCGCGGAGTACCTCCACTGGCTTGTGAGAGGGGCCGCCTTCCTGTGGGATATATACAAGAGGAGGGAGCCTACGCCGCCCCGTGGGTGTAGGGAGTTTGCCGAGTTTTTAATTGCCCGGGGCCTCAGAGAGCGCCGCCTATACTCGCCGCCTGCGGCAGATGTGTGGACTGCAGGCTTTCTCGGCCTTCTGCGGTTTGGCGATGCACTTAACCTAGTCGAGAGGAGTTGGCCAGGCCTTGTGGTGGCCTTGAGGTACGGCATCTACGGCGCCTTGAGGTGGGACTTGCCCCCCGGCCCAGACAGCTGGCTCTTGCTCCTCGGCTTATACTCCGCGCTTGACCCAGTGGCTGTTCCAGGGGGCGTCGCCGTGGACTTAGGACTCCTGAGGGCTGTGCCGTACGTAGTTGCCCGAGTCTTGGGCAGGTGGCTCGTGGCCTTCAACGTGGCCGGCCTCTACATGGCCGCTGGGAATTTTAACATGATGGTGGATGGGGGCCGGCGGAGGGACTCCTACGCGTCGTGCGACGGCGCTAGGTGTAGAGTAGGCGCTCTGCTTTTCAACGAATGTGTGGAGTTGCACTGCGGCGTGGTGCGTACCTGGGACTTTGAGTTTAAGGGAGTGGTTAAATGTAGAGACTGGGGGTCTCCCTTTGTAGCCGTTGAGCCTTGTAAGTAACGTATATAAAAGTCCTAGTTCAGTTGTGTAAGTGCCCAAGGTGCCAGTTAAGGTGGTGTCCTTCGACGAAATAGTAGAGTGGAGCAGGTTGTTGGCTGAAAAGATCAGGGGGAGTGGGTGGTCGCCAGACGTCATTGTGGCAATTGCCAGAGGCGGCTATGTGCCAGCCCGCTTGCTCTGTGATTGGCTGGGCGTAACCGACTTGGTCAGTATACAAATAGTGCACTGGCCCGTTGCAGCGCAGGTGGCCGAGAAGGCGTATGTGAAATATCCCGTAAACGTGGATCTCTCGGGCAAACGCGTACTTATAGTGGACGACATAGTGGACACGGGGGACAGCGTGGAGCTGGCGAAGAGGAGCATCGAGGGGTGTTGTAGGCCGGCTGAGGTGAAGACGGCGGCGCTACAGTTAATCACAAGCGTGGCCAAGTTTGTGCCCGACTTCTACGCGGTGGAGGTGAAGGAGTGGGCCTGGTTTGCCTACCCGTGGAACGCAGTGGAAGACGCCGTCGGCTTCATTATGAAGATTGTTAGAGAGACTGGCAAGTCTGAGTGGTGTCTCGACGAGATGTTACAGGCACACTTGGAGTGGTACGGCCGGGAGTATGTGGAAAAGCGCTTTGGCCACATACTCTACGCCTTGGACATGTTGGCGAGCAGAGGGGCTATAAGGCTAGCCAAGTGTAGGGCCTAGCCGCCTCACGTCTCTATAGGCAAGCACGGCAACAACGTCGCCCTTTTTCACGCCGCCGGGAGGAATCAGCGCTACGCCGCAGGCGTCCACCTCTGTAAAGCTGTGGTGGTGCACTTTTATAGGCGTGGCGTAGAGGCCGCCCTCTCCCAGCTCTAGCCTCACTCTAACGATTTGCGCCATCTCGCCCCTCACGTCTTGGGTAATTGTGGCGTAGGTCCAGCCCTGGCCCATTCCCCGGGTCACATTTGCCATGTGGCGTAGCACTGGCTCCACGATTCGAACTACGCCGTGTAACGCGCTTATGGGGTACCCAGAGAGGCCGAAGATGGGCTTGCCCTCTACTACGGCGACGCTGGTGGGGCGGCCAGGCCTCATGCGGAACCCCCTCAGCCCCTGGTAGCCCAACTTGTAGAAGTGGTCTATCTCGCTGGGCCCAGCCCCCCCGGTTATAATCACGGCGTCGTACTGAGCCAAGAAGCGGTCAACGGCGGCTCTAACTTCCTCATGTTTATCGCCAGTAACCACCTTCTCTCTGACCTCTACATAGGGCATAAACGTCCTTATGTACCACTCTACCAAAGTCGCCGTAGACTCAATGACTTTCCCCCTCATCACAAGCTCAGCCGCCACCTCTGGGTCTATGGGGGGAACCACTAGCTCGTCCCCAGTGGCCACTATGCCCACAGTAGCCTTTCTATACACTGGCACAGTGGTCACGCCTACGTCTAAGAGGCCGACGACGTCAAAGGGCGTAATTACCTGGCCTTGTTTAACTAGAAGCGCCCCCCTCTGCACGTAGGAGCCGGGCGGGTCCACGTTGGCGTATTTCTCATACCTCCTCTCCACCTCTACGTAGTCCCCCTCTCTTTTGACAGCCTCCTCTGGCACAACCGCGTCTGCCCCCTCTGGCAGAAAGGCGCCCACTGTTACATACACCGTCTCCCCCGGCTTGAGGGAGAGATCTCTCCTGAATTGCCCCACCAAGACTCTCCCAACCACTTTAAATCTGCCGGGGGTGGCCTCGGAGCTGACGGCGTATCCGTCGTAGGCGGCTCTGGGGTATGGGGGATAGTCGTGCGGTGCCGCGACGTCGCGAGCTGCCACATAGCCAACGGCGTCCCAGGTTGCGATCTTCTTCACATCGCCGATCTTCTTAACGAGGGGCAGTATCTCTGCCACTTTCGCCAGCGGATTAAGCCCGGCGAGGTAGCGCATGTATGTCGCCCAGGCTCTGTATATAAAGTTTTTATACCAAGCCGTAGGAGACGTCGGTGATGGAGTCAGGGTTACGGCGATAGATGACCGGAGGCGCTATCGCTGATATATTTATATACAGGGCTGTGGAAGTCGTCGATGGGCAAGCGTAGGAAGAGGAGGAAAATTCTTCTCAAGCCTAAGAAGACGTTGCCCAAGATCTTCACTTGTCCACACTGCGGCGCCCAGCTGGTAACTGTGAAGAAGACGAAGAACGGCTACCTAGTGATCTGCGGAAGCTGCGGCCTTAGCCACGAGTTTGAAGAAAGGGCCGGGTGGATGCCCGTGGACTACTACAACGCCTTTGTCGACTTATACCTAGAGGGCAAGATCCAGCCCCCCCAGCCTAGCCACGCGCATTCCGAGGGCGGGGGAGATGAAGCTAGTTGACTACCTACTGGAGGGCAGCGTTAAACACTTCACGCTGATAGACCCCGACAAGTCGGTGGACTATTTGAAGATAGTGAGATACGCACTTGACGCGGGGACAGACGGAATCTTGGTGGGCGGCTCTTTGGGCATTAGAGAGACGCAGATGACGCAAGTGGTGAAGGACATCAAGTCTGTGGCACACGTCCCCGTGGTCCTATTCCCCGGCTCTCCGAGCCAGCTCACAGAGGAGGCCGACGGCGTTTTGTTCCTCAGCGTATTAAACTCCCTAGACCCCTACTTCATAATTGGGGCGCAGGTGCAAGGCGCTGTGTTAATAGCCAAACACTTCCCAAGGCTAGAGGTGATATCCACCGCATACGTCATCGTGGGCGACGGAGGAGCGGCAGGATTTGTCTCCATGAGCAAGCCAATTCCCTACGCCCGGTGGGACTTGGCCGTGGCTTACGCGCTCGCCGCCTACTACATAGGCTTCGGCGCCGTGTACCTAGAGGCCGGGAGCGGGGCTCCGCAGCCGGTGCCGCCGGAGATGGTGAGGGCGGTGAGAAAAGTCTTCCCAAGAGTTTTAATAGTGGGCGGAGGGATAAGAAGCGGCGAGGCGGCGCGTCAATTGGCGCGAGAGAGGCCTAATGTAATTGTGACGGGGACCTTAGCCGAGGAGCAACCCGAGAAGCTTGCCGAAGTCGTCAGAGCTATAAAATCAAGCCTTTAACTTCTGCCTTCTCCAGTGCCGCCTCGCGGGGGACCTAGTAACCCTCCTTTTTGTCTTGGCGATGACCCACAGGGGAGGGTTTCTGTTGCTGTTTAAAGCCGCGGCGAGCCTAAGCTTCTTGCCCAGCGGCTTGTTTCTAGCCATGGCCGCCTAAAATGTCGAAGTTTTAAATTTTTCAGAGTCGGAATCTGTACTCTTGCCGGGTTTGGCTGTACACAGCCTCTAGGATCTTCTTCAAAGTCTCGTCGTCTATTGGCACTTTTACTCTTCCAGAGGAGGCCAGGGAGATCAATTGTTGCTCCAGCGCCTCCACGATGTCCGGCCTTACGACTCTAATGTTGTCTAGCCTCGCCAAGGCCTCCGGCGTTAGTATCCTCTTGAGCACTGCCCTCCTCTGGGCCGCCGCTATTTGCGCCTGCCGCTCTGCCTCTGCCCTCTTTTGTAGCTCCTCGAGCTTTTTCCTTCTAAGTTCTTCAAGCTCTCTATCCTCGGCCTCTGCCATTACTCCTTGGGCGGCGCGACGTATTTGGCGAGCTCAGGCCTCTGCTTCACCAACTCTTTTGCAATACGGGCGGCGACTCTGTCCACAAGAGACTTGCCCTCTGGCGTCAACACGCGCCCCCTCTTGGTCTTTGTCACAAAACCCGCATGTTCTAGCTGTTGTAGAATCTTCCTAATTATTGCGCCGCCTGCCTTTCTAGTTCTCTCGGGCCTAGTCTTGTCGCCTATCTTGGCCCTGTAGCCATAGGCGGTTCTAAGAGAACCGACGCCGACGGGTCCATATATGTAAAGCTTTCTCATAATAGAGGCGGCACGTATGTACCACCAGTCCTCGCTCATGGGCGGCCTCTCCTTATTGGCCCCAGTTTTTACAAAAGGCGCCCAGACAGGCGGCTTGACCTGCGGCACGTTGTCCTTTATGTACTTCGCCAACTCCGCTATTAACAAGTCTGCTGGCACGTCTTTCACCGAAGTCACGTGTCCCACACCCCCCGGGTTTATAAGTTTTCGTGGGCAAAAAGAATTTAAAGGGCAGGGGCAGGGGGACCTCTGTGAGATTTTGTCCAAACGACAAGAGCTTGTTAATCCCAGTAAAGAAGGGCGATCGCACAGTGCTTAGATGTCCCAAATGCGGCTACGAGGAGGAGGTGTCTCAAGAGGTTAGAGGCAGGTACCAGAGCAAATCCGCAGTAGAAAACAAAAACCAACTCATAGTAGTTGCAGACAACGCAGTTAACTTGCCCAAGGTAAAGACGCGGGGTTGCCCAAAGTGCGGCCACGACGAGGCCTACTTCTGGGTTCAGCAGACGAGAGCCGCCGACGAGCCTCCCACCAGATTCTACAAGTGTACAAAATGCGGCCACGTGTGGCGGGAATACGAATAGCCCATCTTTTCTATCGCAGTCAGAGGAGGCGTTGGCGGCGGGCCGCCCGCATAGGCGCTTAGGGGTACCTTAGGGTGGGGTGTATTATGGGTTCAATTTTTTAAAAAGTGGGCCACCTTATGTCATGCCTAAGTATGTTCTAACGTATATGGACGCCAAGGAGTTCGCGTACATAATAGACTCACTATCGGTGTTGGTGGAGGAGGCAAGCTTCGTGCTTAGGAGCGATGGCCTTTTTCTCCGCGCGTTAGACGCGTCTAGGACGGCCATGGTAGACCTCTCTATGCCTAAGGAGGCCTTTGAGGAATTCCCAGAGGTTGAGGAAGAGGTAAAGCTCGGCTTCAATTTTAAGGATCTTAAGAAGCTACTGCGGCGGGTGAAGAAGGGCGACAAGATAAGCCTTGAAATCGAGGAGTCCAGAGTCAAGGTGAAGCTGGTGGGCAAGTCTGTCAGATCTATAACTCTCCCCATGATTGAGGTGGTGTCTGAGGAGCTCCCAACGCCTAAGGTGGTCTTCACGGCGCTTGTCAAAACCAGTAGCGACGTATTGGCCTCTGCTGTGAAAGACGCAGACGCTGTAGCAGACGAGGTGAAGTTTGAGGCAAACGAGGACGCCTTTGTAATAAGCGCGGCCAGCGACAAGGGCGAGGTGGAAGTGCGGCTGGACAAGGGCAGCGAGCTTGTCTACGAGTTTGACGTAAAGGAGCCGGCCTCGGCCCGCTATTCGCTGGAGTACCTCGTGGACATCGTGGGCAAGGCGTCTAAAATAAGCGACATAGCCACTGTGGAGTTGGCCACTGCGAAGCCTGTCTTGCTCACCTTCGACATACCGGCCGGCGGCCGAATTGCCTACTACGTGGCGCCGAGGGTGGAGTGATTGTAGAAGTATTTTTCCGCAACTACTACAGGAACTACGCGAAGCTGGAAGTAGACGAGGTGGAAAAGAGGGAGTTCGCCTTCCAGCCCTTTGTCGGCGGCATGGTTAGGCACAAGGCCTTTAAAAACCTCGAAGAGCTGAAGAGGCACTTGGTTGAGAAGACGCCTCGGCACGTCTACTACTCCACCGCCCGGTACGAGAGGCCTTGGGAGGAGGACATGGAGCGAAAGGGCTGGCTAGGCGCCGACTTAGTATTTGACATAGATGGAGACCACCTCGACACTGAGGCGTGTAGAGAGAGCAAGGTGGTGTCTTTGGCGTGTCTAGAGGACGCCAAGGAGGAGGCCAACAAGCTCATAGACGTGTTGACAGAGGAGCTGGGCCTTAAGCCGACTAAGGTCGTATTCTCCGGCAACAGGGGATTCCACGTGCACGTGGTCGATGAAGAGGTGTTGGCCCTTGGGCAAAAGGAGCGTAGAGAGCTTGTGAACTACCTAAAGGCAGTCGGGTTTGACCCCTCTAAGTTCCACATGAAGGTGGGGAGGCGGAAGGTCGTGTTGTACGAGGAGGAGGCCGTGGGCAACCTCTTGCGCATTAGGAGAGGCATAGAGGACCCCGAGGCGTTGAAGGTTGAGGTAGACGAGGTGGTGACGCAGGACGTGCATAGGCTCATAAGGGCCCCCGGCTCGCTCAACGGGAAGACGGGCCTCGTGGCATTGCCTCTCTCAGTGAGAGACTTGGAAAAAGAAGTGGCGCACATAGTCGAGAGGGCTATCGCCTTTAGAAAGGGGAATTTGAGGCTGAGGTTCGAAAAGCCGTTCCAGGGCACTGTGTTGTTTGAAAAAGTGGA
Organism: Pyrobaculum calidifontis JCM 11548; assembly: GCF_000015805.1. Taxonomy (NCBI): domain Archaea; kingdom Thermoproteati; phylum Thermoproteota; class Thermoprotei; order Thermoproteales; family Thermoproteaceae; genus Pyrobaculum; species Pyrobaculum calidifontis. The sequence goes on from NC_009073.1 coordinate 934,625, forward strand.
GGCGAGAGAGGGCGACATTAAGACGCTGCCAGCACATGTGGCCATATACCTAGAGCTACAGGAATTTGGCAAAATATATGATTGAGAAGCTGAGGCTCTGGTTAGCCGCTGAGGCTAACTCGCGCTTTCTCACAGAGCCGCCGTACGGCTCGTACGCAGAGGCGGCTGAGCAGTTTGTCAGAGATTTGCAGAACTCGCCGCTGCCGCAGAGCATAGCGGAGCAGGTTAAAGCCCATGTCTACTCCACGTTGGTCACGATAGTGGAACTTAGAACGCGGAAGATACTGTGGGAACTGAGCCAAGGCCGCGAGCCTAAGAATACGACGGCAGAAGAGGAGAGGCTCATACGGCCGTTGTTGAAAATCCTCCGTGCCAGACCCCACCGGAGAGAGGCGCAGGAGTATGTGATTGTACAATTCGTAACTCCCCACCCTGCCATAATAACTGAGGACTTTAAACAGATAGGTCCCTTTAACAAGGGCGACTTGGCTAAACTGCCTCCCCGCGACGCGAAAGACCTAGAGGAAAGGGGCGTTGCCAGACTCCTCCGGCTTGAAGACTAACTGAGGCCCGATCCCCTGCGGGGCGTGGTGGGAGTAAAATTTATTTTGTCCCCCTTTTTGCCCCTTCGTGAAGTTTCCCAAGAGCGTAAATATGTACTGTCCACGGTGTAACACATATACGCAGCATAGCGTGTCCAACTACCACGGAGGTCAGAGGAGGTCGCTGGCGGAGGGCCAGAGGAGGTATGAGAGAAAGTTGAAGGGGTACGGCTCCACTCCTAAGCCTAAGCAGAAGAGGTTTGCCAAGGTCAATAAAAAGGTGACCTTAGTATTTACCTGCACTAAGTGCGGCTACAAAATTGTGAAGAGCTTAGGCAGGATGAAGAAGGTGGAACTGGTGTAGGCCCATGCCACAGAGGTTCAGCAGAGTCCTAATACCACAGCCTCGGTCTAGGTTTGTTAGACTTAGGTGCCCCGACTGTGGAAACGAGCAGGTAACCTTTAGCCACGCCGCGATGGTGGTGCGCTGTCTCGTGTGCGGCAGAGTTTTGGCGCAACCCACCGGTGGGAAGGCGATTTTCGCAGGCCACGTCGTAAAAGTTTTAGAATAGCCCCCAAACCCCTTCCTTCAATGAAGTTAGTGAAAAAGGATTTTCCAGACGTAGGCGAGTTAGTCATAGGCACAGTCAAAAAGATCGCGGAGCACGGGGCGTATGTGTACCTAGACGAATACGACTTGGAGGCCTTTGCGCCGACGCAAGAGGTGGTCCAGTCTTGGTTTCACAGCATTAGGGATTACATAAAGGAGGGCAATAAGACGGTGTTTAAGGTGATAAGCGTAAACCCCAAGATGCGCGTGGTAGAGGTTTCTCTCAAGAGAGTTAGAGTAGACGAGAAGGAGAAGAAGCTCCTCCTCTACCGCCACAGAGTCAGAGTGTTGAAGCTCTTGGAAATCGCCATGAAGAGGCTGAACAGGCCGCCACAAGAGGCTTTAAACGTCTTGTGGTATCTAGAGGAGCAGTTCGGCGACCCCTTCAAAGTCTTCGAAGAAATTGTGAAAACGGGGCCGCAGGTGTTAGACGGGTTAGACCTAGACGACAAGCTGAAGGAGCTCCTCGTAGAGCTGGCCCGGCAACAGGTGGAAATCCCACCCACGAAGATCTCCGGCGTAATTAAGGCCGTGAGCGTGGAGGGCGATGGCGTTGAGAAGATAAAGGCCGCATTGACGGAGTTGCTCAAGGCTCTGGAGGCAAAGTATCCACAAGTCTCGGCCAAAATCTACGTGATAGGCCCGCCGCGGTATCGGATAGACTTGGTGGGCAAAATGCCGAAGCAGGTAGAGGCGGCGTTTAACGAGGTCTCAGCCCTCCTACAGTCTCTACAGAAGAAGTACAAGGTAATTGCAAGCGTCCAGAGAATAGAGCAGGGCTAGCCGCTCCCCTCCACCACGGCGGCGAATTCCTCCAAGATCTTCCTCCTCGTTTCCTCTTTCACGGGGAGTGTCCCGAGCAACGCCTTTTGTAAAATTCTATACCGCTGGTACTTGTCCTCGGGGGAAAACTTAGGCGGGTGAGGCACCTCGACCTCGCCCCCGCACTTCGGGCAGCTGGCCTTCGAAAGCGTGTACCAGCCGCAGTTTTTACAACGCCTCAGAAGCGACTTCACGGCCCCACTTCGTACAGCACAACCCACCCATGGGGCCTAGAGACGTAGACAAGCCTCAGAGGCCTCGTCGCCGTTGTAATAAACGGCACCTGCTCCTTTGCGCCAGTAAGCGGGTCGGCCACCACCTCCACGCTCCCGGAGGTCCACCCCTGTATTGTGTACTGGAGAGCCCCTGCCAGCCTTGGCGCATACCCGGGCAGGTACACGTTGCCCCCCGTCAGCTTGAGGTCTCTAAACGTGGTGAAGACGCCTTGTTGATACACGCCCTCGAACATCCACGCGTACTGCTCGGTGGCGTTGCCGTAGGCGGGGACAAGCCTAACCTTGCTGAACAACATAGCGTAAAGCGTCCTATTTAAGCTGAGGGGGACCGGGTAGTAGCTCCCCTGTATAGTGAAATAGGCGTACGTGGCGCTGGGCGGCGGGCCTGGGTAGCTCATGACCTTTGTGTAGAAGAAGTCTTCGAAGTTCGTCGACGTGGCGCCCAGTATCTTGGCCGCATCGCCGACGTTCTCAAGCGCTATACGCGCCATCCAGTAGGACTTTAAAAAGTCGCCGCCGGGCGGGTATTCGTGAACAAGCAGATAGCCCGCAGACAGTGGAGTGGCTATGTACGGCATTATCGCCAAGACGTACTTCGTGCGGAAGTCCTTGGTAAATATTTCTGCGCCTACCTGCGGCGGGGCCATAAGCGCGAGGCCTATCTTCCCAATCTGCGTCGCGTTTATTGTGGAATTGTCGGCGAGACTCGTCTTATTGCCTATTATCGAGATCCAGTAGCCGTAGTCCCACCACGACGCCACAGGCTCGTAGATCGGTAGCCTCGTCTTCATCCACATCAACATGTCGAGGAAGTCCTCACTTACAACGCCGACGGCCGACGTTGCAATCTGCGTAGGCTGTCTCGCGAGCCCCTCGCCGTAGTTAAGTCTCTGGGCATTGAGGGCGGGCATCACCGAGGAGAGCAACATGGCCACGGATATAATAGCCGCGAGGGCCACCAGTAGGCCCAGCCTCTTGTTTTCCATTGCCTTGGCAATGCCCACAGCGGCCACAACAGTGGCTATGGGGGCCAGTAGCACGAGGAGGCGGACCATCGTCGCTGCGGCGTAGCCCGCCGTGGCTAAGTAGGACAGCGCCAAAAGGCCGCCGGGCGTGAAGAGGTAGGGCACCCCCGCGAGTATAAACGGCAACACTGGGCCATACCTAGCCACAATTTGAACAAAGGAAGTTGTGCTGTGCTCCGCCACGCTGGCCACAATGGCGGAGCGACCAACGGGGAAAAGAGTGGCGAGGTACTTCCCCCCTATGGCGCCTGTGGCCAGCGCTGCTACGAATATGCCGATGCCGGCGAGGACCACGGCCACGACGAGCCACATATACCTCCTCAAGAGCTCCACGGTCCTCGTAACGCCGAGCTTTGAGTCTAAAAGCCATGTAGCTAAGGCGGCGGCTAAGCCAAAGGTCGGGATAATGTTAAAGGCACTTATGAGCGTATTTACGCCGTATCTAGGTATTGTGGCCACGAAGACGCCGTAGAGCAAGTAGAAGAGGAGGTAGGAGAGGAAGAAGTTCCTGGCGTCAAAGGGGAGCTGGACCGCAGGAGGCGCCGGCCCCCTCTTCGCCTTAGAAGGCGCCGCCGGCGTAAACGCGAGCTTTAGGAAGTAGTAAGTAGGCAAGAGGAGCGCGTAGAGGCCCACCAAGTTCCACACGTAGAAGTGCGCGCCCCACGTCCACGCCACATAGCCAAGCGCTACGCCGGCGAGAGCCCCCATCAAAGGCCTCCTCAGCCCGTCCAACAAGAGGGCTAGGCCCAGGGGTATTAGAAAAAGACTTATGGGCTCGTCGTCGAACCACGCGGCAAAGCCGCGCTCAATGAAGGCGGGCATAACGGCGGTAAGCATGGCAGAGAGCAGCCCCACTCTGAGACCCCCCTCCCCCAGCTCCTGGCCCACTTTGTACCCAAGGTAGAACATGGAGAAGACGGCGAGAGAGTTCATAATCGCCGGCGCCGCTACTACGGCGTGCCACAGATCAACGCCGAATGGGCGGAGAAGCGCGTAGACAAACAAGCCGTAGAAAGAGGTGCCCGGCAGAAGAACTTTGCCCCAATCGACGCCGTAGGGGTACCAGAACTGTAAAAACTGCGCACCGCTCCACCACCACCCAGCGCCGTGCTCCAACGTGTACTTGGCCAAGTAGTAGCGGACATATGGGTCAAACTCGTCGAGCCACCACCCCCATAGGAAGACGCGGTACATTCTTGCGTATAAGGCTATGGCAAACGCGGCAAGCAGAGACGACGTGACGAGGAGAATCCTCTCTTTCCTATCCATCAAGCGCGAAAACAGGCCCAAATATATTTCTTAACCCCCCGCCCCTCTTAAAGCCCAGCCCCCTCTCAAGCCCTTAACACTCTAAAGTCCCCGCCTGTGGGTAGGGTATGAGGTACCTCTTTGCGCCTGCTCCATCCTGGCCCGCGCCATCCTGCAGTAGATGTCGCGGCGCTTGTGAAAGCGCAACCTAATCGCAACCGTGACGCCTTCTATCCCCTCCTAAGCCCAACCGCAATCTTGATAGGCCGCCTCTCTAGGGGCGAGAGGCACTTAGGGCACACGCCGCCCCACATCTTTAGCACCGCCTCCACCGTCTTAGGCTCTTTGTCGCTGTAAAGGACAAAGCCGCAGGAGTCGCACTTTACGACAAACACGGCCAAGGTGTATAATGGCCTTTTAAAAGTGTGAGATAGTACCTAGCTATTACACGCAAGTTCTCACGCCGACGCCTTCGCGGAAGGTGAAGGTCAAGGCGTCTAGCTCGTCTTCCTCAAGCTCGGGGTACCGCCTCTTGAGCCACGGCCTTGAGGAGCCAGCGTCTAGCTCATCTACGAGGCGGACTTCGCGGCACCCCAGCGTGGAGAGGGCCCTCTTCATGTCCACGTATGGGGAAGAGCCCATGTGGATTTGGACAGACTCGGCGCTTTTCAACACGGCCTCCACCGTGGCCCAGTCCAACACGGCGTGTAGGACCAGCTCCCCCCTCCACACGTAGACCACCCCGTTCTTCGCAGTGCCCAGGTCGACCCCCAGCTTCCCCCCGCCTAGGATCTTCGGCACAGATGCGAAGAGCTCCTTCGCCACACACCTATAGTCGTCGCACGGCAACACTACGTCGCCGCCAGCTCTGTACCTTCCATCTACTATGACTACGTCGCCGTCGCCAAATAGAGACACGCCGTACGCTATCTTCCGCACCACGTCGTATATACTCCGCCGCCCAACATAGGCCAGCTTCAACGTGTCAATAAACTTAAGAAATTTATAAAATCTGCGCCTTGTGGACGCGTTAAGGGTACTCGCGGCTAAATTGCAGAAGAGGCCGGTGGCGCTCTGCGATTCAAACGACGTCGACGGCATAGCGTCGGCCGCGTTGTTCAAGCGCAAGTATCCAGAGGGGGTGGTGGTCCTAGCGGGGCCCTCCGAGGTCAAGAAGTGGTGGATTAAGGCCTTTACGTGGGATTTCGTCGCAGACCTCCCCTGCCCCGGCAAGGCCAAGGTTAGGGCAGACCACCACAAGACAAATGCCCCCTGCGCCGAAGTCGAGTTCTACGACCCCGAGGCCCCCGCCGCGGCTGTACTAGCCGCCAAGGCCCTAGGCCTTGAAGAAGACCCAGTGGCGCGGGAGCTCGTAGAGGCGGCCGTGCAGACAGACACCGCAGATGTGAGAGATCCCACGGTGAAGAAGCTCGACCTGGCCATCAGGTACGGCTTTGCCGAGGAGAAGCTTGCGGCAATCGAGATACTGGCCAAGAAGGGACTAGCCGCGTTGGACGAAGAGCCCTTAAAGACCATGGCCGCCAGAGGAGAGGAGAAGGAGAAGCTGGTCTTAGCCATAGCGGAGAGGGTGCCGCCGAGAGAGACGCTGTTTATATACAACCCGGTCCACCTAGGGATCTCCTACAGGGCCCTCACCATAGAGCTGCAGAAGAGGGGCGCCAAATTTGTAAACATACTCGTAAGGCGGGCCAGGCGGCGCTACAGGCTCTACTGCGGAGCGCACAAAGACGGCGTGTACGATTGCACAAAAGTGGCAGTGCCCCTAGGCGGAGGAGGCCACAAGTACGCCGCAGGCGCGCAGATCAAGGCGCCGTTGCTAGACGCAGAAAGGCCGTTGCGCACGCTCGTGGAAATGCTCAAGCCCGACGTTGTATACGTCCTTGGGCCCTGTAATAATATTGGGCCTAGGTGTGAAGAAATAAAATTGCCCGAGTCCCTGGATGCGTTGATGAGAAGTGGTTCAGGGGAGCGGTGAACGACCTTCAGCGGCGCTGACCGCTATTTTTTTATAATGGGGTACGTATTGTGCCGTGTGCGGCATCTTTGGCATCGTCTTTGCTGAAAAGCCGCGGAGGCCTCTTGGGGAGATTCTGAGGAGGGCTCTGGAGCGGCTTGAGTACAGGGGCTACGACTCTGCCGGCGTCGCCGTGGTGGACAAGGGCCTTGTGGTTAGGAAAGACGCTGGGAAAGTGGCCGAGGTAGCGTCTCGCTACGGCTTCGACGCCTTGCAGGGCACAGTCGGCATTGCGCATACGCGTTGGGCAACCCACGGGAAGCCTGACCAGAGCAACGCCCACCCGCATACGGACTGCCGCGGCGTCATCGCAGTTGTACACAACGGCATAATTGAAAACTATGCAGAACTGAAGAGGGAGCTTCTGGCGAAGGGCCACGTGTTTAAGTCTGAGACAGACACCGAGGTTGTGGTACATCTCGTGGAGGAGTACAAGAGGCAGGGCCTTGACACTTTTACAGCGTTTAAGAAGGCGCTGGCGAGGATTAGGGGGGCCTACGCCATAGCGTTGATAGACGCTGAGAATCCCAATGCCATATACTTCGCCAGGAATTTGTCCCCTCTCATAATAGGGGTCGGCGACGGCTTCAACATAGTTGCAAGCGACATACCCACGGTGCTGGACTACACCAAGAGGATAGTCGCGGTGAGGGATGGGGAATACGGCTACATAACCCCCACGGAGGTCTACATAGAGGCGGATGGAGTGCCCCAGCCCGTGTACGAGCGGGTGGAGGAGATCCCCTGGAGCGCCGAGATGGCGACAAAGGGGGGCTACCCCCACTTCATGCTCAAGGAGATATATGAGCAGCCGGAGTCTCTCGCGAGCACTGTGGCAGGCCTTGAGTGGGCTCAGCTCAGCGCCGTGGCCGACATGCTTTTGTCAGCTAGAAACATCTACGTCCTGGGGGCCGGCTCCTCCTACCACGCCGGCCTCACCTTTGCGGCGCGGCTCCCACGGCTGAGGCTCACCCCCGTGCCCATAATCGCCTCTGAGTATTACACATATGAGCGGCTGTTTGACAGAGACGACGTGGCGATAGCCATATCTCAGTCTGGGGAGACCATAGACACCATCAGGGCCGCCAGGGCCATGAGGGAGAGGGGGGTAAAGGTCGTCGCGGTGACAAACGTCGTGGGGAGCACTCTTGCCAGGGAAAGCGACGTGGTAATATATACGCGGGCTGGCCCCGAGATAGGCGTCGCCGCCACTAAGACCTTCACTACGCAAGTGGCCACCCTCTCAGCGCTTTACTTAGCGGTGCTGAAGGCGGTGGGCGTAGATACGTCGGAGCTGGAGAGGGAGCTCAAGGCGTTGCCCGAGGCGGTTAGAAAGACTATTGAAAACACGGCCGGCACAGCCAAGGACTTGGCCAAGAGGATGAAGGAGAAGCGGAGCGCATACTACCTAGGCCGCGGGCTCTCTCTGCCCGTCGCCATGGAGGGAGCCCTAAAGCTGAAGGAGGTGGCGTATATACACGCGGAGGCATATCCAGCGGGTGAGTCTAAACATGGGCCAATCGCGTTGGTGGAGGAGGGGTTCCCCGTCGTCTTCGTGTTTTCAGACCCCGACACTAGGGAGAAGACGCTTAGCAATGTGGCAGAGATGAAGGCGAGGGGCGCATACGCCATCGGCGTCGTGCCTGCAAAAAGCGACTTGGCAAAGAAGCTTGACTTCCCCGTGGAGGTGCCCGAGTCAGGGGAGCTCGCGGCCCCTGTGACCTACGTAGTGCCTCTACAGCTCCTCGCCTACTTCGCCGCCGTTGAGAGAGGGTACGACCCAGATAAGCCGAGGAACTTGGCAAAAACTGTGACAGTGGAGTAATGAAGATCGCCCCCGTAGTCCTAGCCGGCGGCCGCCCCGGCGTCTTTGAAAAAATAACGGGCGGCCTGCCGAAGACCTACGTCAAGATAGGGGGCAAGAGGCTGTTTCAATATGCCGCGGATGCCCTCCTATCCCTCTTCGGAAGAGTGTACGTAGTTGCTCCACACCCCGTGGGCGGGGGCTACACCTACGTCGAAGAGAGAGGCGAGGGCATAGAAGGCGCACTGACGTCGGCGGAGGCCTACTTGGGGTCTGAGAGCCACGTCATGTTCACATACGGCGACGTGTACGTGGAGTCCTCTGCGTACAGAGCCCTTGTGGAAGCAACTGCGTCGATGGGCGCCGACGGCGCTGTCTTAGCAGTGCCAAGGAGAATTACAAAGGGGTACGGCGTGTTGGAGGCAAGGGTGGGGGGCCTCTTGGCGAAAGTTGGCGGAGAAGGCCAGTGGATTTTCGGCGGCGTGGCTCTCCTCCCCCGTGACGTTGTGAAAAAAGTAGCCTCGGCCGCTCTCTACGAGGTGTTAAACGAGGCGGCGCAGCTGAGGAAAATAGCCGTGGTCCCGTGGAGCGGCGTCTGGCACGACGTGAACTACCCAGAGGACTTGTTGCAACTGCTGGAGTACACGGCGCCGACCTACACCCGCATATCGAGCAAGGCCAGGGTAAGCCCCACCGCCGTTTTAGAAGGCCCAGTGGTAGTGGAGGACGGCGCCGAGATAGACCACTACGCGGTGGTAAAGGGCCCGGTCTACATTGGTAGCGGCGCATTCATAGGGGCGCACACGCTAATACGCAATTACACAGACATAGAAGACGAGGCGCTTGTCGGCAGCTCCGCCGAGGTGAGCCACAGCCTCATTTGCGAAAAGGCCACGATAGGCCGCGCCTCGTATATATCATACAGCGTCGTTGGCCCAGAGGCAGTGGTGGAGCCCAACACAGTCACCATGTCTGTTCTGAGAGAGGGGAGAGACAGACTAGAGCCCGTCGAGGTGAGGGGCAGAAAGTTCTACAAACTCGGCGCATTGATAGAAGCAAAGGCAAGAATCCCAGCGGGTAGCGTATTGCGTCCAGGCATGGGATTCATATAGGAGTAAGTCCACTATCGTATGGCGTCTCCCGTGTATATGGTCAAGCGCGCCGCGTTGTTCCCAACGACGCCGTACACAGTCTTGGCGTTGTACGTCGCGCCGCCCAGCGTCACCATGCCCGTGCCGTAGACCACTCGGCCGGCAGTAGACGTCGCATTCTTATTCACAACGTCTACGGTCAACTGTGCAGATATGCCGTCCCCCGAGATAGTCACCTGCCGAGTGGAGACGTAGAGAGTGGCGTTAGCCAGACCGCCGTGTATTTTGCCGCGCCCCCATGCAATTGGCATCCCATGCGCGGTAGCCCGCCCGCCGTGCCCCCACGCGGCCGGCGGATGCCACGCAGTAGAGTTGCCGCACCAATTTACCTTAGTAGCATTGACGGTGTTCCACTTCGCCTTGGCTCCACTGGCGTGCCACCCAGCTGCGTACACAGCCGCGGCCAGTGCCAGCGCCACACCTATCGCTATCAGCACCTTCTTCATGGCCTACCTATCTGCCGCGGAATATAAACAAAACTCACTAGAGGTGAATACGGCTGTGGAGAAATCTGAGGATCGCTAGCGAGGTTGTTGAGGAGAGTAGGGCCATGGCCACTATGTAGGTCTCTTGACCTACGTCGAGCCAGTATCCGTACAAGACTCCACCGAGCATGAGCCCCAGCCCCCACAGCGAGTTTACGACTCCCAGCGACGTAGCGCCGCCGAGCTTGGAGGCATATGCCTTAGCCACTATGTCGGCGTAGGCTGTTAGAGAGGCGTAGAGCACTGCGCCCACGAAGTAGTAGGCGCCGCCTTGGATAAAGCAGAGGGCTAGTAGCGCCGCCAGAAGCGGCCCGGCGTAGACCATGCGGCTGGAGCGGTCGTAGAGGTGCCCCAGCGCCACTGAGAGCGGGATCTCTGCCACCATGGCCACTAAGTAGAGGAGAGAGGCGACCCAGGCCACGTCGGCGGTCTTGTACATGAAGAGCGATATGTGGACCAGCGAGAGGCCTAGGAAGAATTGCGCGGCTCCAAATGCCAACGCGTTGGCCAACTCCCCCCGCGTCGGGGCTCTCCTAGACGGCTTCACGTTGCCCACCTTATACGCCAGGTACAACATTGCCAGGGCGGCGACGCCTGGTATTAGGACTGCGGCGAAGACGTCCCTAGGCGTGTGGCCGAGGTAGAGCAATGTGGTTGCGGTGACCGCGCCGGCCACTGCGCCTATTTGGTCGAGCGCGGCGTGTATCCCAAACGCCTTCCCCCTCGCCCCTTTGCCTCCGGCGGACGCGATAATAACATCGCGGGCGGGGGTCCTAAGCGCCTTGCTGAACCGCTCTAGGAAAATAAGCGCGGCTACGTGCCACACATCTCTGGCGAATACTAGCCCTGCCACTGCTCCCACTTGTAGCCCATAGCCTAGGAAAGTCTCGAGCCAGTAGCCGCCTCTCTTGTCGGCGAGAGGGCCTGTTACAAACCGCGCCGCATATCCCAACGCATCGCCCAGCCCAAACACAAAGCCGACGAAGGCGGCCGAGGCGCCGAGGTATGCCAAATACTGCGGCGCCGCGGCGCGCATACCCTCGTAAAGCCAGTCTGCAAAAAGGGACACTAGGCCCAGGAGCAATATGAGGCGGATGTTAAGTCCCTCCACCCCTTCCCAAAACTTCTTTGGATAAAAGTATTGGTACTAGCGTGATTAAAAACATGGCGGTGGCTATGTCGATGTTTATTACGTATGCGTCTTTAGAGGGCACAGAAAAGTACATGGGCCCCATGGGCGTGTTAAACGCTATATACGTGCTGTAGTTTGTCAAAACGCTTCCAGCCACGGAGGGGGCGATGGCGGAGCCGAAGTTTCTGAAGACTGTGTTGAGCCCCGTGGCTGAGCCCAGCCTGTGTCTGGGCACTGAGAATGTGAGCAGGTTTATCAGTGAGACGTTTAAGAGAGCTAGGCCCGTAAACGCGATTGTCAAGTATCCTATGAGTGTCCACACTCCGCTGTATAAGTGGCTGACCGCCAGTTGGTAGCCCACCACTGCGAAGACTACGCCGGCTACTGCCACGGCCTTTGCGCCAAGTCTCCACACAAGTCTCCCCGAGAGCGGCGCCACGACTATCTGTACGGCGGCTATTGGAAGCATGTAGAGCCCTGTCTGCAACACCGTGAGTCCGTACCCGTATGGAGGAGGCATTTGGAAGAGGTACGTCAAGTTTTGAGAGTTCATTTGAAAGGCGTAGGCCACTATCATAATTGCAATAGTACTGGCCACGACGTTCCTATTCAATATGTCCCTCGGGAGAAACGGCTCGTCTGCGGTCAACTGGCGCAGGGTAAAAACGGCCCACGCAACTACGGAAAGTAGAAACAGTGTAATAACTCTGGGGGAGGTCCACCCCCAGTCTGGGCCCTTGGAGATGGCCAGAAGCATTGAAGCTGCGGCAGTTCCAAAGAGGGAGATCCCCAGGTAGTCTATTTTCCTCGGAGTTTTGTACGCGCCTTCTCTTACGTAGATCCAGATTACCATTGCCAAAAACACGGCCAAGGGCGTCGCCGTGTGGTATGTAGCTCTCCAGCCGAAGTTCTGCGCAATGTATGCCCCGGTCGGCAGCGCTATTATAATGCCTGCGCCAAACATGGCGCTTATGACGCCTTGGGCGGTGGGGACAAGTTGCGGAGGGAACTGCTCTCTTATGAGGGAAAAGGCCAGTGGGAACATGGCCATGCCCAAGCCTTGTACTGCCCTAGCCACTAGGAGAGTTTCAAACGTGGGGGCGTAGCCTGTGAACGTTACCGCGGCGGCGTACAGCGAAATTATGATGGACAAAATCTTCTTCTTGCCGTAGATGTCTCCCAAGCTTCCGAAGAGCGCCGCGCTTATGGTGCCCACTATGAGGTATATGGTTAAGACCCAGGAGACGTCTGCGGGAGTTACGTTGAACTCCGACTGTATCTTCGGCAGACTCGGCATTAGCATCGCCTCTGTGTACATCACGAGTAGAGCCACCGATCCCAAAATTGGCGTTACTCTCCACGCGTATTTTACGTCGTAGTTATCCACGGCGCCTCCTCCTCAGAGCCATGGCGACTCCGACTAGGATTAAAACGACGGTGAGGGCTGCTGGCACTACTACGAAGAGGTCGAGGCCGCCTCTGACCTCCACTGGCACAGTGATGTACTGAACCGCGGGGCCAAACGCGTTGGTCTGATTCCACGTCACTACGAAGGTTATGTAGTACCTCCCCGGCGCCGCTTTGTCAGACACGTCGAGCAAAAACGCTGTGGAGGCAGAGGAGCCGGGTTCCAAGTCGCCGATGACTCTCGAAGTGGCGGTGGCAACGTCAGCTATGTTGGAGGCGTGGGGCTCAAACACTTGGGAGGGCGTCATGAGGAGTCTCACGTTCTTAGCCTCGTAGGGCCCCACGTTGGTTAAGTTGAGCAGGAGAGTGGCCGTGGACCCCGGTTGGGCGTTTAATACCGCGTACTCAACCTTAAACGTAGACTTTTCCACTACCTCAAAGCTCCCGCTCCCGCGGGCCTCGCCGCCGTTCCACTTGACGTCGACAACGGCGCTGTAGAGGCCGGGCTGTAGCTTTGAGGCGTCGAGGAGGAAGGTGAGCGTGGTGGGGGATCCCGGCGGCAGGTAGTCGATTCTAAACTCCCGCGGCCCCACCGTGCCGTTTAACAGTTGTACAACCACGCCCCTGGCGGCCACAGGCCCAGTGTTTATCAACTGCACGGCCACTTGGACAACGGGCATGCCCTTTAAAACCCTCGGCGGCGTTGCCAAGACGTTTTGCACAGCCACAGACGGCGCGCCAACGGTTAAGTAAAAGGTGTAGTTGGCGTCGCCCACGGCCACGGACACCGGGTACTCTCCCGGCTGTGCATCCTCTGGGATTTGAAAGACGCATGGGATAGTAAACGGCTGGCCCTGAGGTAGCACTGGCACATTAACCTCTGCGTTGCAGAGGGGCTTAAGCGGAGTCGAAATTCGGATGGTCAAGTTAGACGCAGTAAACGGCGAGACAACCGTCGCCGTCCCAGTAACTAGCCCGCCGGGGTAGGAGATCGGCGGGTTGAACGCCATAGACACAGTAAATTCCTGCGGCTTAACCTCGTAGTAGAAGGTGTAGTTGGCATTCCCCACCCTTATAGCGACTGGGTAAAGCCCCGGCCTTGTGGAAGGCGGTATTTCAAACGCCGCAGTTATAGTGGCGGGGCTTTGCGGAGTGAGGAATGGGATCCGCGTGGGAGTAAGCGAGATGAGCTTAAAGGGCGCATGCACCTCTACGATCACGTCGGAGGCAGTGTAGTTAGAGGCGGCGATAAAGGTGGCTTGCACAATAGAGTCAGGGTACCCCCTCGGCGGGTTGAACACTGCGTTGACTACTATCTTGGGAGTTGGCACGTACACTGAGACGAGTCTCGTAATACATGTGCCAGAGTAGAGGCAGATCTCCACAGGCAGGGGGACGTTGCCATACCTGTAAAACACCACTTGTACAGGCAATTGCAGTTGCGTGAGCATGGGCGCCACGGCGAACCCCCCGGAAAGCACTCTTACTCCCTCCCCGTCGACCACTCTCACCGTCACGTTCTGAAGAACGCCAGCGCTCCCCGGCGTCACGTATAGGGTCAACACAGTGGGCGTGCCAGCCACAGGCGGCTGGGCCGGGGTTGCTACGATATTTACATCGGGGGCGCTGACCACGGGGAGTTGAACGACTTTTTTAACGCTTACAGAGCCCGCGTATCCAGACAGACTCCTCAACTGTGCTGACAGCGTAACGTCGTAAAAGCCGGGCCTGGCACCGCCAGCCACTTTAAACACTATAAAACACGTGGCATTTCCCCTCGGCGCCACAGTGACATCGCAGGCGGTTGAGCGGTTTAGGTAGTTCTCTACCACGCCCCCCGTCGCGTTGATGTTCACCTTCAAGAAGTCCAAGGTGGGGTTTATCACAAGCACCGGGAGTTGCGCAGGTTGCCCAGCCACATAGCTACTGGGAACCGCCACGATTAGCGAGGAGAAGTCGAAAGGTAGCACTTCAAAGTCCACGGAGGCCTCGGCGGACGTGAACAGAGTATACGCCGTGACCTTCACCCTGTAGCTTCCCGGCTTGGCGTCTAGGGGGACTTGCACAACCGCCGTGAGAGTGGTGGGCGTGTTAGCCGCCAACTTGGGGATCTGCATCGTCGTCCCCGTGAGGACCTTGAAGGGGGAATCCACGTCGACGTAGACATAGGTGAGGCTCTGCGGCGAAAACACTGTGATGTACAGCTGGAGCACAGAGCCGGGGTAGACATAGGGCGGGGAGTACGACACGGACACGCTAATAGGGGCTTGAGGCGCCGACTGCGCAAACACGAGGGCCGCCAGCGCCACGAGCGGAAGGACCCGATATATCGAAGACATAAGAGGCGCGGTGAAGGGGTTATAAATACTTTAAAACGGTGCGCCAGTGATGAAGACACACCAAGGAGAGAGATGAACGAAGTGGCCAGGGCTGATGAGCAAGAGCGTTGTCTACCTGTCGCGCCTCACTAATAGGCTAAGAGGCACGACAAAAAGTTGCAATCGTCACTCATATTTCAGTGCCTCTACTAGCCTTATTCTGCTTGCCCGTATTGCCGGCGCCAAGGCGCCAATGAGGTTGACAGCAACTACCACCATGACGGCTGCGGCTACTGCGGTCGGGTCGATTATCAGCCTCGTGCCTGGTGGGAGAAATGACATATCGGGCCCAGCGTTAAATAACGTAGACAGGTCTATGTCGGACAGCGGCACGAGGAGTACAGAGCCAATGGCCACGCCTATTGCGGCTATTATGAACGCCTCGCCGAGGAACATGAGGGTTATGTGCCTCCTCTTGAACCCCACAGCCCTCATAATGCCGATCTCCCTAGTCCTCTGCAAGACGCTTATGCTCATGGTGTCGTACAGCCAAAGCGCTGTGATAACAGTGCTGACCCCAGCCACTAGGCCGAGAAACGCTTGAAAACCTGTCAAAAAGGCGTTGATCGACTTGAGTATAACCTGGGGCGATAGGATCTCGGCGGTCGGAAACCTGGCCCTCACCTCGCTGATAATGTCATCAACAAGGGAGGAGTCCCTAGCAACCACCACCAACACGTTGTACTTCTCAAAGCCTGTGAGCCGTCGATACTCGCTTAAGTCAATAACCACCCCAGTGGCAGTGCTGAAGAAGCCTATGCTCCCCACGGCCAGCACCCCAGCCACCACCAGGCTCACAGCCTTCTTCTCTAAGTCGAGCGAAATAATGGAGCCGGGGCCCACCCTCTGCTCACCTGTGGATCTGTCGTATGCGATATAGTACCCCGCCAAGGCGAAGCCCTGTCCCACAAAGAGCTGACCGTCGTGTAGCGCCGCTTGCGGTATAACCCGGGGGACATCTGCCGGGTTTATGGCGTACACGTTCGCCGCAATGAACTCCCCACTGCCGGGCACTCTGACACGGCCCCTGTACGCCACCATGGGGACCACCGCCTCTACCCCCTCTATGGAGGACAAGGACGCCACGTCTGCGTCGGTGAAAAGCGAGCCGACTAACATGACTATGTTGAGGCCAAAGTTTTTCTCAAAAAACTCAGCCACGGCCTCCTTCATCGTTTGCGTCAACAGAAGCGAAAAGCTAAGCGCAGTAAACGCAATGACGACGCCCACGATGGCCCCTATAGTCCTCCCCCTACGCTCCCACAAAGCCTTCCATGACAGCCGCAACAGTTCAAAAAGCATAAACAACACTTTGTAATCACTTAAATTCATTTCTATAACTGATTCTGTGCCGGGTCTAGACGATCTAGGTCATTAAGACAGCGCTGGGAGCGAGGGGTTATAATAGTCGCATTGTTGTGCCAGCGATGAAAACACACCGACGAGAGGAGTAGCCAGGGCTGGCGAGACAAAACTTAAAAACACTCGCACAGATAGAGGCGCCGGGGTGGCCGAGCGGCCCAAGGCGCGGGACTGGAGATGTATACGAGATATCCCGTCCCCGTTCAGGGGGCGTGGGTTCAAATCCCACCCCCGGCGTGTCAAATCCTCTACCCTCGGGTTATGGCCAGGGAAGCGATGATCCTCTGATATCTTTACTTTTGTACCATGCTATGAACTTAGCCAAGGGCCCAGTAGATTTAGCGTCTGCTGTGCTTTACAAGTCAGTTCTGAGACTTTACATCTGTGTCTCTGCGTGTTTGTGGTCGTCGCAGTTTCGGAATACGTGTCTAGAGCTGAGTCGTTGCATCTGCTCTGCGATGTGAAGAAGGGCTAGGGGATCCAGACCCCCGCCCTTCTTAGGAGTTCTATGAAGTCCTCGAGGGGTAGGCCGGATATTCTCTGGGCCAGCCTCAAGGCGCCCAGCTCTATGAACAGCATCACGGCGGCCCTCTGCCTTGGGGGTAGCGAGTTTATGAACTCCCAGTCGGCGCTTTCTCTGCGCATTTTTCTGGCCTCCTCTTCGCGCTCAATGTACCACTGGGGGAGCGTCATAGGCCCAACATCTGTAGGTCGCGTCTCGGGAATTTATGCTTTGTCTCCTCTTCGTATCTGTATATTTCGCTCTTGTCTATGAAGCCCCTTTTCTCAAGCTCTATTAATACCTCCAGCGCCCTCCACACGCGTGCCCTCGCGTAGAGGAACTGCGCGGCGTATGCCGCACCGTTCTCTGATAAGACCGTGTATCCCCTATCGCCTGCTACTGCTATGCAGTACGCCTCGGGGTAGTCGAGGCGCCTAACAGGGTACCTCCCGCTCATCTCCATGAGCCGCAGTGCCTCGTCTCTGTAGTTTGGGAGCTCTGGGAAGAGCGCCATGACGCCTGCCGCAAGCTTTTCTGCCACCCACATGACGCTCCTTTCAGACCTCAGCTCGCCGAGAACAGGTTCCGGAATCCAGACCACGTCAAATACTTTGAACAGGAGGTCCCGGCGCGAGTAGCGGGCCCAATCTATTATAAACGACGCATCTGCGATGGCCTCAGTTGACATGTGGAATTTTCGCCCTTATCCGCAGTTCGTTGAACTCCTCCATGGACATGCCAGCGATTCGAGAGGCCACATATAAGTCCCCGGTCTCTATGTAGTACACAAGCGCCGCCCTCTGCCTTGGGGGTAGCGAGTTTATGAACTCCCAGTCGGCGCTCTCTCTACGTATCCGCCTCGCCTCCTCCTCCCTTGCCAGAAGCTCCTCCACGTAGTACACCACGTCAAGTTTTATAAACCTGCGCGTATGTACATGCGGCGGGGGGCTGCGCGGCGCGCCGGCCGCGCTCCGCCGATGGGCGGACCCAGGCTTGGGGGCCCGAAACCGGGGCCGGGCGGCGCCTCCTGCGGCGTTCCGCCCAGGCTTACCGAGGAGCCCCGGTCCAGCGGGGCGCCAGTCCCCGGCTAGCTCGGCCGTAGGGCCGAGTCAAGCCGGGCATGCGGGGAACCGGCGGAGGTCCGGGAGGGAGCACGCCTAACCCGCAGCTGGCGCGTTCGCTGGGGCGCCGGGGGGAGAGACGCCGAGGCGGGCGCCGCCCGGGGGCGTCGTCGGTCCCGGGTCGCCGCCGCTTATTTCCTGTAGCGTCAATAGGTGAAGGAAGCAGAGCTACAGAATTTCCGCCTTTTCTCCCAAGTGTATGTCTACTTCGAGCCTTACCCCGAAGGCGTGGGGGATGTAAATGCCGGGCTCGATGGTGAACACCATGCCTCTTTCTAGCACGTCTTGCGAGCTGGGGGATATGTCTGGCGCCTCGTGGATTTCGAGGCCGAGCCCGTGTCCGGTCCTGTGTATAAAGTAGGGGCCGTAGCCCGCCGCCTCTATGGTGGACCTAGCCGCCTTGTCTACTTCAGAGGCCCGCACTACTGGCGCAGCCGCCTTAATGGCCTTGGCCTGGGCCTTCTCCACGGTCTGGTACACCTCTAGGTACTTTCTGGGGGGCTCGCCGTAGAAGAAGGAGTTCGTCAAGTCGGCGTAGTACCCCTCGTAGGCGGCTGAGACGTCTATTACCACCGCGTCGCCGCGCCGTAGCTTCTTCTCCGTGGGCTCTTGGTGGGGGAGCGCTGTGTTGGAGCCGAATTGGACGAGGATGGGGCCGGGGCGTAGCCCCGCCTCGTATAGGGCGAGGTATATCCTCGCCGCAGTCTGCCTCTCTGTGGCGTCTTGGGCCAGCTCCAACGCGTCGAGGACTCTGCGTATGCGCCTCGCCGCCTCTCTAATCTTCGCCACCTCGTCTTCTTTCTTCACAGCTCTCCACTTCTTGAACAGCTCATCCGCAAGTTTAAATGTGGCGCGTGGAAATGCGCGTTTGACCACCTCGAAGTGCAACAGCGTGGTGCCGCCGTCTATGTACACTTCGCCGCTGTCACAGGGAGAGGCGGCTGCCCTCAACGCCTCGGCGGGGTCCTCCCCGTCTCTATAGGAGAAGACATTACCCCTTACCCTCTCCGCATCTAGCGCTGGGACGACGTACGCCGTATAGTCGCCGCACTTTACCGCGGCCTTGAACCTCTCGTACGTCTCAAGCCAGACCCCCGACAGGTATGCAAAATTCACAGTGGTAGTCGCGACGATCATATGTACTCAACGGGCACTAGCTCTACGCCGCTTTTGAGGATCCACGCGGCGGTCTCCCAAGTGTACACGTTGGCTATGAGCCACACGACGCGCCACACGGCCATGTACCTCACGTCCAAGGGGCTGGGATCCGGGGGCCCTGGATGCGTGTGAAAGATCGCCACGAGCTCTCTCCCCGCCCCCTCGGCCTCAGCCAAGGCCTTGTACATCTCCTCTGCGTCGAGCCTAAACGCCGCTGGGCTGTTTAACACATTGCGCATCCACCGCCAAGCCTCCACAACGTCTCCTCTGCCGAACAGCAACGCGGCACATTCGGCCCCGGGGGTGCACCTCGCCATGGCCTCCTCTAGGAAGGCCCTTGGGATTTTCACACCAGCGGCACGTACCGCGCCGTGTGGCTCCTCTTGGACACCTCCATGGAGAGCCTCTCCACTTGAGGCCCATCGCCTCTCACCACGAAGATTGTTAGACACTTCCCTTCTACGTGGAGGTGGGTATACGCCAAGATGGCCTCCTTGTGCCTCTCCACCACGTCGCTTAAGTCGGAGAAGCTGTTGGACAACGCCATTAAGACGCCTAGGCATTGGTGAGACGGCTCTGCGTGTCCCCGCCTAGACTCTAAATAGGCCTGCACCGCGTTTGCCACGACCTCGCTACGCGTCACGCCGAGCTCTGCCGCTATGCTCTCAACGGCCTCGGCCACCTCCTTCGGCAGAGACACGCCAAAGCGTTTCACACATAGAGTGGGGTACACGTATATATACTCAACCCCTGGGCTCCACGTGGCGTGTATAGGCGTCGTAGACACCACCTTCGCCCGCATCGACATGGGGTCGCTTGCGGTGGATGAGTTGCGCAACCTAATGCCCGACGCAGTAGTTAAGCGTCTCACCGTGCCCGGGATTAAGAACACGGTCTGGGGCGCCCTCAAGCTGATAAAAGAGGGGTGCGACGCGGTTATTGTGCTGGGCTGGGTGGGGCCCACTCAGACCGACAAGTACAGCTACTTGGCCACCTCTATAGGCCTTATGCAGTTGCAGATACAGACGGGCGTCTTGGTGCTAGACGTCACAGTTCACGAGGACGAGGCAGGCGGCGACGAGAAGCGGCTGAGGGAAATAGCTGTGGATAGGACGAAGAAGCATGTGTGGAACCTATACCAGCTTCTGAGGGGCGACTTGTCCCCGTACGCCGGGAAGGGGCTTAGGCAGGGGTATCCACACGCAGGTGAAATTGTATAAAGCGTATAAGAAACAAATTATATAAAGCGCCTAAGTAAAAGTAAAGGGAGTAGTCCGCTTACCATAGATTTATATATAATTATGCATAGTATATGTCTCGCAAGATTTTCATTTTTATATTTCTAGAGAAACCTATTTAAAGCTCCACGAGTTTTAGAACGGCGGCTACGGCAACTGCGCACGCCCCCCACGCCCCGCCGCAGGTTGCCGTGGTCCGCCTTCTCTTTACAGCAGTGCTGAGAGCGCTACCGCCAGCGCCCCGCTTAGAAATATGCCGTCAAAGACCCCGGCGCCTCCAATTGACACAAGCGGCGGCATATCCCTAAGCACTTTCCCCATGTTCAACAGATCTGCCCCTATTATTGTCCCATATACGGCCGTTACGTACGTGGCCACGGGCCCTCCGCCAGCTATAAGCGCCGAGAGCACCGCGATGAGGGGAGGGGCAAACGCAGGCGTGACGACGCCCACCCCCCTCACCACTCTGCTCACTGCGTTGACCAAGAGGGAGGCCACGGCTATTGACGCCAGGAGAGCCGCGCTGGGAGCCTTGGCGAAGAGATATGTGGCAACGGCGAGTGGTATGACTGCGCCGCCCACGTTCACAGCGACGTATGACTTCTCCTCATGCACAGCCACGCGGGGCACAGGAAAGGGTATTCCAAACACGACCACTGTGTCTACCACTGGGACGTAGTGGCGTCTAGACGCCGTGTACACGACGACGTTTATGGGGCTTGTGAGCAAGCTTAGAAACGTGATGGAGAGGGCCAGGACAACCGCCGCAATGGGATGGACGCCGACAGATGACAGCACTTTGGCGAAAGAGGCGGCGAAGAAGGGCATCATCAGCACGGCGAGTAGTGCGTAGAAGATGCCTAGCGGGCCGTAGAAAGGCAGTGCGATTACTATCTTCATTTTCTAACGGCTTTTGAATACGCCGCCTCGGCGATGTCGGCGGCGAATCCCACTACGGAGGCGGCCTCGTGCATGACGGGAGTGGCCTCGGGGCACGTCAGCTTCACAGTCTCCTTCTCCAACGCGGCCCGCCGTAGCAACACGCCTAGGGCCTTCTCTGCGTCTGTGGCGTAAAAGGCGTCGAAGGCGTCTTGCAGATATTTGTGAACCTTTTTGAATATGTCTAAGACTTCTTCGACGCATCCAACGCCGTTTTTTAGGTAGTAGTTCGTGGCCCGGTCTATGGCGTCTCCCACGTGTTCCAAGTTTTTGACTACTATTACGTAGTCTACGTAGTGTTCCGGCCTCTGGATTATGTTCTTCTTTATTGTCCTCAGCGAGAAGAAGTAAAGCTTGTCTAACTGGTCGTCCAACTTCAAGATCTCCTCGGCGATTCCCTTCTCGCCTTTGCTCAACATCTGTATAAATAGGGTGAACATGGCGTCTACAGTGGTGTACATGCTGCGGATGGCCTCGTCTATGTCCACGTCCTCCCGCGTGACGATCTTCAGCTTTAACACGCCGCCCACCTCCATGAGGACGACTCCTGGGAGCTTCCCCTCCACCTTTGTCACAACGGAGGAGACCTGCCTCGTGGCTATCTCCACCTCCTCTACCCCCTCTATGTAGTATGCGATTATGTCTCTCACGAGCTTTTCTACGTCGTCTCCCGTCAGCTTGATGCGTTTAGCGCCTTTGTCCTCCGTTGCTGGTAAGATAGTAATCTTGTCCTTGTCTATGAACACTCTCAGGGGGGATCCCACGCCTAGCCCATGCGCCTCGGCCCACTCCTTTGGAATAGTTATGCCGAGCGACCTCTCTCCAACCCTGATCAACCTCCGGAGCTCCACGTTATACCCTAGGTGTAATATATATTACTGTATCAGACTGGGACGGCTTTGTCACCAATCGACATCGGATGTGGTCATCACCTGGCAGTATCTAGGAGCGCCTTTAAAAACTTAGCAAGGGGGTAGAGCGTCTCGGCGCGAATCACTGCCTTGGCGGCCCTGGCCACTTCCTCGTTCACTGGGTTGAATGCGATGGAGTAGCCGGCCTTCTTAAACATGGGCAAGTCAGCCTCGCCGTCGCCCACGGCCACGGCCTCCTCCCACCTAAGCCCAAGCAGATCCAATATAGCCTCGGCTATCTCCGCCTTGTTTCTGTCGCTCACAGAGACAGCCACTGTGGCCACCTCTCCGTCTTTGTATATGAGGTCGTTTACCACGTAGAAGTGGAAGCAGTGCGAGACAGCCCTTGTGTAGCCGACCCCGGCCGATATGGCTACGGCATATACGCCCGCTTCTTTCAACGTATTACATAAGGTGTCTAAGCCGCGGGTGGTCTGGAAGCGGGCTTCTACAAACCTCCGCGGGGCGCCGCGCCAGAGCAGTACGTCTAAGAGTGCCCACTCGTAGTAGTCGATTAGGCCGAGTTTGTACAACTTCCTGTTCAACCCTGCGTCCACTCCAAATACCGCGTGTAGCCTCTGCCAGGCAGAGGTAAACGGGGTCACGACGCCGTCGACGTCTAATATTACCGCCTTATAGGCAGGGGCGCTGGGCATCTACTCCCGGTACACCTTAATTGCCCTAGAGGGGCAGTGCCTCTCAGCCTCTTTAACTTGCTCGTACAACTCGTCTGGCACCACGCCCTCTGAGACGCCGTTGACGGCGTACTCGGGCGAAATAACCGGCTTTCCCCCCTCCCCTGGGATAAACACTGTCGCCGCATAGAAGAAACAGAAGTGGGCAACTACACACCTCTCTCTATCAATCTTGACTCGCACAGGCACAAGGCCCACGCGTCTCCCCTATTTATCTCTTCATCACGCAACTGTGGAGGCTCCGAGCCCTGCAGGTAACGGGAAGCTCTTCCAGGACCTAGGTCGGCGAAGTGGTTGACAGCCCCAGGCTTTTCATAACGGCGGACACAACGTCGTCTACGTCGTGGGGTTTCACGATTCTACACGGTTTGCCGCCGCAGAGGGCGCCCTCGTATTCTAACAGCGCTCTCTTCACCTCTACGCCGCCGCCTGAGTAGCCCCCGAGCCCGCCGTTGTTGTACACTACTCTGTGGCAGGGGAGGAGGACTGGGTAGGGGTTTGACGCCATGAGGCGGCCCACCTGCCTGGGGCTTACGCCAACGGCCTCGGCGTATAGGCTGTAGGTGGTCACGGCCCCCCTCGGCACGCTTAGCAGGTACAAGAGCCTCTTGTCCGCCTTCTCGATTGGCACGGCGTTGACAAGTCTCTCCAGAGTTGTCCAGCTGGTACACCGCGGATTTACGTACAGTCTCTCACCGTCGAATCCAACGGCTACGGGTCCGTAGGAGGCGCAGAGCACGTAAAAATTTCTGCCCATTCTAAAAAGTGCCGCGCGTAAAACTGGCCGGAGTCCTCGTGGCGCTTGCGGGGGGCAGATCTGAGTTCGAGGTAGAGGGGGCCACTGTGAGAGAGGTCTTGGAAAATTTGGCGTCAGTGTCTAAGAGACTGTATGAGCGTGTGGTGGAACCTGGGGGCAGACTGCGGCCCGATATATACATCGCCGTGAATGACGTGGACATTAGGCTCTTGTCAGGGCTTGCGACCAGGGTTGAAAAAGACGACGTTGTGCTTATCCTGGCGTATATACACCCGGGCTAGTCTCTCTTCTTTTTTCTATTGTCGACAACTACGGCGGGGATTTTCTGCGTAGCTTTCTCATCTGCGGCCGCCTCGGGGCTTGCAATTACGACCTCTTGTCTGTAGTAGACCAGGCCCTTTGGCCACTCCTCCTTTGCGAAGATGGCCCTCAGCAGTAGAGTGGAGCCGAAGAAGAGGAACGTGGCCATGCCCGTCAAGACGGCGCTCCACACAGTGGCGTACTCCAGGTACGCCTCCAGCGGCGAGAAGGGTATTATCAGTCTCATGTTGAGCACCTCTCTTATCGCCCATATGCCGTTTATCACAAACCACACGAGAATTCCTGCGAGGCCCCACCTTATGAAGAAGTCACCCACCCACCCGGACAGAGGCCTCCTGGGGGGTAGCGAGGCTATAAACGCGAGGGCCAGCGCAATTATCATGAACCACACCCAGCCGCCGAAGACGGGGTGGCTGAGGTAGCGGCTCGTCTCATTTATAAGATCTCCTATGTTCATTGCACATTTCGCGGCGCCGGAATATAAGCCTAATGCGCAGGATGTGCAAGTATACTTACATAACGCGGCGTCTCTTAAAAACGTGGTGGCGCATGAGTTTATGATACTGTCAAACGACGAGTTGAAAAAGCTCATCTCCTTGGGCAAACTGAAGGTAGACCCCCTCTACCCCGACGCGGTGAGAGAGAATGGCCTCGACCTCCGCATCGGCGGAGAGTACGCCATATACGCCTACGAGGGGGCTGTGGTTAGGCCGTGCGACTTAGACGACGCTAAGCCGCTCTTCCGCGTGGTTAAGGCAGACGAGGTGGTTATACCGCCGCGGAACTTCGTGCTTCTGACGACTGAGGAGTACGTGAAAATGCCCGAGGACGTGGCCGGCTTGGCAAACCTCCGCTCCACTCTCGCCCGCTACGGCCTCTCTATACCGCCGACCGTGGTAGACGTAGGGTTCGAGGGCAATATAACCATCGAGGTGGTGAACAATAGCCCAAACACCATTGTGCTCAAGAGGGGGATGCGCTTCCTCCACCTAGTGCTAATAAAGGCCGAGGGGCGCGCCGCCTACCGCGGCGCCTACCAAGGACAGAGAGGGGTCACCCCGCCCAAGGGCCTCAAGGGAGAGTGTTAATAGTTTTAGTTAATGAGGTTAACCTAAAGGCTTAAGTGGTTGCCGACACTATATACACATGCCGGCTCTCTGGGTGTCCGGCTTAATTGGGCTCGCGCTAGGCGGCTATCTGGGACTTAGGGGGGTCAAAAAGAGGGATTTATGCGACATCTGTTTTTCCATAGGCTTGCTAGTCTTAGGGGTGTTATCGCTCGTATTAGCCGCCGTAGGCTACGAGGCCCTGGGCCTAGCCGTGGTCCCCATCTTAGGCGCCTTGCCCCCACTCCTAATGTCGCTGGGGGTCGTGTACGTGGCGTTGCCTAGGTATTGGAAGTTGTACCTCATCTTCGTCGTAGTGGGCATCGCGGCAATTGCGGCGGTTAGACAGACAGTCATGGTCTTTCACCCAGTGGCAGGTCTAATACTACTGGCACTGCCCATATACGCTGTGGTCAAAAAAGTTGCGCCGCCCTACTTCTCTCTTGTCTCAGTTGGCGCATTGCTCATCGGGGTGGGCGGCGTGGCTCTTGCCACAATAGCCGCGGGGAGGCCTCTCTTGCCGCTGGAGCTTGTGCTGGCAATACTCCCCTACGTGCTTCTTGGGACAGTGGTCTTCATGGGGCTTGGGGCTTTGCTGGGTAAGAAACAATGACGAGGGAGGAAAAGGCGTTACTAGTCGTTACCTTTTTCACCATCGCCTTTCTTGCGACGCTCTCTGGCCCATTAGCCGAGACTTTGCCGGTCAAAAAGGCCATCTTGTCTCTAGGCCAGGCTAAGGACACCTTTGAGGATTTTGAGGCTAGGGCAATAATGGCATACCACGTCGCGGCTGTGGTCGTCACGTCTGCCTTGGCCTACCTCGCGCTTAGGTATGTAGACATGGACCACTCCCTCAAGCCGACTATTTCTAAGCTGGTGACGGCTGGCTGGGCGCTTTCAATACCCTCTGGCCTCATCTTTGCCTACTTCTGGAGGTCTCCGTTGATACACGCCTTATGGATAATTGGCCTGTCGTTGATGTTTACGGCGGCGGTGGTCCTGTTATACGCCATGTCGCCGCTTAGGATTAACTGGAGAGAGAACGCGCTAGAGAAAGCCGCCTTTTTCATAACTGGCCTCAGCCTAGTTCTTTCCATCGTGTTTGGCGGCGTATATGCCTCGCACTTCGGCTTCGACGAGGGGGTAAAGGCGGTGTTGTTAGAACACCACTCAACTCTTGAGTACAGGGGGCTAGGGCCCGCGGCGACTACCCTGCAGTTAGTGGCCACGGGGCATGCCCATGGCGCAGTGGCGCTGTGGGGAGCCGCGCTCATGCTGATAGGCTTTAAGTGGGTGAGGGCAAGCGGCAGAATGTACAAGTGGGCGTTGATATTCGCCGCGGTGGGCTCTTTGATCACGCTTGTGGGCGTCTCAGTGGTGGCCCCGTTAAGGCCCATTGCGCATCAGATAATCTTCTTCGGCATAGGGCCTCTGCACATATCTCTCCTCTTCCTCTGGCTGTACTTGCTTAAACAGCTACGGGGCGGCGGGTGGAAAGACCCAGTGAAGTTTGGCATATTTCTATCTCCTGTACTCACAGTAGTTTTTGTGACTTTGACGGGTCCTCTTGTTACAATGCAACTGAGAGACGTGGTCAGGGTAGTGTGGCCTCTTGAAGACGAAATCGCCTACAACGTGGCGCATTGGCACATGTTGGCGCTGATTTTCGCGTACACCACGTTTCTGCTGTATGCAGACGGCCTCAGGGGCTTCGCGAGAAAGTCCATGTGGATATTCGTCATTGGGGCTCTTGTTGCATTGGCCGGGGCCTTTGTCTATGAGCTGTCTCCCATATTCGCGGGGGCTAAAAAGGGCGTCTCATTGGAGCTCGTTGCCACCATAGCCGAGAAGTCGCAGGAGGTGAAAAAGGCGGCGCTGGTGCCCATGGATGTGGGACTGATCCTACTATTCGTCGGATTTGCCATAGGCGCCGCTGGCCTAGTGGGGCCTCTAAAGAGGGGCTCACAGCAGTAGGTCCACGTCCTCTGGGCAGGCGGCCCGGCTTTTTGTATATAGGTCAAATACCTCTACGCCGTCGCTGACGACGGCTATTTTAGGCTTTGTCTTCCTGTAGGGGCCTGCGGTGGAGCTGAACACAGTCACCACCGAGCCTCCGTGGTGGGTGGCGCACCCCGCCGAGACGTAGGTGTGTCCCCGCACCACTACTCTGGTGTTGTGCAACGCGTGGAACGTCTTTGTAATCTCTCTGCCGAATAGCCAAGCCCCGGGCCCTCTGGGGCTTGGGAGATAGTCGTCGCAGTTGCATGGGTCATTCCAGAGGATTTGAAACGCCAGGGGGTCCCCTGGGATTGTTAAATCTCCCTCCAGCGTAGCCAAGCGGTTGAGCGGGGCTGGCCTCATGTTTTCGCCGAGCGGTATGCCGCCGTGTAGCGCCACCACTTTGCCGTTTACCACGGCCGCTAAGGGGAGCGCGGCGAAGGTTTTTTCAAACTCCTTGTACACCGCGCCGCATCCCCTGCCCAACTTCTCACATAACTCGTCGAGGAACCCCCCGTCCACGTTCATGGCAGGCGACTCGTGGTTCCCCCTCAGCACCGCTGCCTTTCCCTCTAGGAGTAGGCGGAAGACCTCTTCAACTACCTCAAGCCCCTTGTCGCCTCTGTCTACATAGTCGCCGAGGAATAGGTACGGGGGCGGCCACTCGTTTAATACCCTTTGAAGCGTGGCGTAGTCCCCATGGAGATCCCCCACGACGGTGTACCTTCCCTCAAGCCGCAACAAAAGCCCCCTGCTCCTTTCGCGGACTTTGGCCAAGAGGTCTACCAAAGCCTCCGCCATAGCCTCTTGGCGTTCTCCTCGACGATCTCTCTCACGTACTCGGGCGTGGTGGACCAGAGCTCCGCCATCTTCTCCACAGTCTTCTCGATCAGCGGGGGCACGAGTCTCAGCCCCCTATACTCGTAGGGCCCGTCGCTTTCCACAAGGACAATCCTCCTGTCCGCAGCTGCCGCGACCTCTTGGTGCTTTTTCTGAATGGTCACGGCTGGGTTTATTGAGATGTAGTACCCCAGGTCCCTTATAGTGTCCAAAAGGTGTAGGGGGCCAGTGTACCAGTGGATTAGCGCTCTATCCACGTCGGAGCGTCTAAGCTCCTCCACCACGTCGGCCCACGCGTCTGGGGCGTGGACGTTGACCACTAGGTCTAGCTCGCGAGCCGCGCGTAGGAAGGCTCTGAAGTACTCCCTCTGTTTGTCAAAGCTGTGGGGGACAAACCTCTTGTCTAACCCCACCTCTCCCACGCAGGGGACCTCCCGCCTCTCCAGGAGCTTAAGCACTGTGGACAAGTCCCCGGGCTCTGCCTTTTCCACTTGCCAGGGATGTATCCCTAGACACCTCACCACGCCCTCCATCTCCAGTGTCTTTTTAGAAGTGGCTAAGTCGTCTGAGACGCATACCAGCGTCCACTCCCGCCTGTACTCCTCCAACTCCTCAGCCGGTAACTCGTGGCAGTGTATGTGGTTGTCGAACACGTGTTATCTTAGCCCCGTATAAAAACACCTTGCCCTGGGCAGGGGGCCGGCCTCATTTTGACGTAGGTGGTGTAGAGTCTCGGCGTTCCGCCGTACGGCCCCGGCTCCCCCCTGGCGACTGCGTTAATAGGCTCCCCCCTCAGCCCCCTCCCTATGCCCCAGTACGCCACGACGCCCTTGGGCACAGCCGAATCGGCTATCGCCCTCACTAGCACCTCTCCATACTCGTTGTACAGATACACGCAGGGAGATACATAGTCCTCAGGGTTTACAGCTACGGCGGCGTCGGGGTCGCCGTATATGTCTCTGAACTGGCTATTGGTGTAAAGCGGGCTGGGGGGAAAGGTCAACACGAGCCACCCCTCTCTGGGCTTGGCGTATGTGGGCAGGGGCGGGAGCCCCCTCTCCTCCGCCGTGACGCTATAGAACTCGACTTTGCCCGTCTTTGTCGGGTAGCGGTAGTAGTTTGGAGCGGCCAGCTTGACCACGCCCCGCCGCCTGAGTTCGTCTAGTGTAATCCCAGTGCCTCGTATTGCCACATCTACGGCGTCCCAGGGGTCCTCCCGCAACAGGGGGTGACTCTCCAGCCCCAGCCGCTTCGCCAGCTCCTGCATAACCCAAGTCTCCCTCCTCGCCTCGCCTGGGGGATCGGCCACGGCCTTGTTGTACACCAAGTAGTTGTGCCAGTAGGAGTACACCACGTCGTCTTTCTCCAAGTACAGGGGCGCGGGGAGAACGAGGTGGGCCGCCTCAGCTGTCTCGTCCATCAGAGGGGTGTGGACCGCGAGGAAGATGTCTCCCCTCTCAGCGGCCTCGGCGATGCGGTTTCCCTGGGGCAGAGTTAAGACGGGGTTTGCGTTCCACACGTAAACTACGTCGAAGTTGCCTATCTCAGACCCGACGAGCCCCATGGGCACCACGCGGCTTGGGGACGAGAGGTGTAGCCCCCTTAGATACCTAAAGTCGATGCCCCAGGCCCCGGAGTTGCTGTAGTAAAAGCCCGCAGGGTCGCCGAGGAGCGCGTGGAGCAGAGATATGGCCCTGGCGGCCTCTCCCCCGTTCTCAGTTCTGCCAATGGCAAAGCCTATCACTGTCACAGGCTTTTCTAAGTAGAATTCCACAAGTCTTTCAAAAGTCTCGCGCGGAACGCCCGTCTCCGCGGCGACGAACTCTGGCGTATATCTTTCGACGTATGTGGCAAATTTGTCGAACCCGTAGGTATACTTCTCCACGAAGTCTCTATCGTAGGCTCCCCTCTCTATGATCTCTCTCGCCACGCCCAGCGCGAGCACCACGTCTGTGCCCGGTCTCACGAGCACGGGCAAGTCCACGCTCTTCATAGTGCGAGTCCACAACACGTCCACCGCGGCCAGCGGCCTCCGCCCCCTTTTGGCAATTGCGAAGCCGTGTATAAAAGACGTGGCGGCGTCTAGGGCCCAGAAGACCACAGGCCTACCCTGGAGGTGCTCGGGCAATGCCCCCCACGCCCTGCCCCAGTGTAGCTTAATGGCCTCTGCCCCCTCGGACGAGCAGATGCTGTAGTCTGTCGAGGCGGCGCCCATGGCGTTGAAAAGCCTCGCGGGGAGGTACCAAGTGAGCAGGCCCTGGTTTCCGTCGTAGTCAATGTGGAGAATTCTTCTAGGCTCCGCCTCCTTCATCCTCTCCGCCAGCTCAGAGAGCGCCCGGTCCCACCCCACTTCCACGGTCTGTCTCTCTTTTTTCAAAAGCGGCGTTTTTACCCGGCGGGGCGAGCTGAGCCGTTTTACATCGGCCGCGCCTCTTGCACATGTAAAGCCGAGCGTTGGAAAATCTGGGCGCGGCCGTAGCCTTAGTAGCCCGCCCTCTGTCACTGGGTCAAATAGGCATGTGTCATAACAGTCTCGGGTACAGGCTAACACCATGGCTCGCCCGCCGATTTGGGTTAAAAATCAAATCCTCCGGTGTAGCCTCCTTAAAAACTGCCTGAGCCTCTCTGTGCGGGGGTTGTACAAAATCTCTGGCGGCCCCTCCTCCACTATTTTCCCGTTTTCGAAGAACACCACCCTATCTGCTACGTCTTCTGCGAAGTCTACCTCGTGTGTGACTATCAACATCGTGGTGCCGCGCCTGGCGATGTCCTCAAGCACTTGTAGCACCTCCTCCACCAGCTCTGGGTCTAGGGCAGAGGTCGGCTCGTCTAACATCAGAACCGAGGGCCTAATGGCGAGTGCCCGGGCTATTGCCACCCTCTGTTGCTGGCCGCCTGAGAGTTGTAGCGGATATGCATTCGCCTTGTCTAACAGTCCCACTAGTTGTAGCGCCTCCATTGCCCTCTCTCTCGCCTCGCTGAGCGGTAGCTTGTGCACTTTGACGAGCGGGAGGACGATGTTGTCTATTACGCGTAGGTGTGGGAATAGGTTGTAGCTCTGGAAGACGAAGCCCACCCTAGTCCTCACCTTGGCCAACGTGGCCGGACCTACTTCGACGCCGTCTATCACTATTCTGCCCTGCTTAGGCTTGACGAGCCAAATCAGCGATCTTAGGAAAGTGGACTTGCCAGACCCAGAGGGGCCCATTATTACAACCTTTTCCCCCTTTCGCACGTTGAGGCTGACCCCCTTCACCACCTCGTGGTCGCCGTATGCGACCACTAGGTTTTCTACGACTACGGCGGACATGGCCTACAATATGCCTCTCCTCAAGTAGCCGGGTATGGCGTATCTCCTCTCTATCCAGTGGCTTATCTTAACCATTGTGTAACAGAGGATGAAGTATACAGTTGCGGCGGCCATGTACGCCTCGAAGTACATAAACCGCGATGCTGAGAAGTAGTCGGCCCTTCTAAAGACGTCAGGCGGGAAGACCCCTATGACTGCCACCAGCGAGGAGTCTTTGATGAGTAGGACGAGCTCGTTCATGAGGGCGGGCAGGGCAATTCTTAGAGCCTGGGGCAGAATTATGTACCTAAAGGTCTGGGCCTTGGTAAAGGCATAGGCCTCCGCAGTGAGGTACTGCTCCACGGGGATTGCCTGAACGGCGGCTCGGAAGATCTCCGCCTGGTAGGCTGCGCTGTTGAGACCCAGCGCGATGACCCCTGCCGTGAACGGATCTAGGTTGATTCCATAGGCCTTTAAGTAGCCGCCCACTCCGAAGTAGATTATAAATATCTGCACGAGCAGGGGAGTCCCTCTAAAGGCCTCGACGTACGCCGTGGCGATCCACGGCAACGGCTTTGGCAAGAAGAACCTTGTCAACAGCAAGAGAGAGCCCAGCACTATGCCTATTGAGAACGCCAGAGCCGCGAGAGACATGGTTGTGGGAATTCCCATTGATACATAGAGAAGCGCGTCTATGTAGTCTTGGAACGCCATTGGCGCCATAAAGTCTAAAATTTTTATCCTTGTCCAACGGCGTGATTCGGTTAGAGGAGATTGAGCGAGACATAAAAGCGTGGGCGAGGGCCCGGGGCTTGCGCCACTTGGCAGATGTGGAGATCGCAGTGGTTTACAACCCTAGGTCTAGGTCTAGGGCAGTGGCGCGGATGTGGGGGCTAAACAGAGTTTTCCAACTTGCATACGGCATGCCCCCGCTGTACGTATTAGAGCTTTTAGAGGCCTTTTTCCACATGTCTTGCCAGGGGAGGGCCAGAGTCCTCGCCCACGAGCTCGCCCACGTGCCGTCTACGGCAAGCGGCGCGTTGAGGCCGCACAACAAGGCCTTTTGGAGAGACTACAGGAGATATGCGGGTATGATGACTTGCGACGATTTTCCATCTCTCAGGCTTATAAGCCCTAGAGGAATATAGGGCGTGTACTACCTAGCCGACCAACGGCTTAAAGTAGCCTCTGAGAAATATGGAGTAGCCCTGGCGCTGAAGTGTAGAACTCTCTACCAATTGTACAAACTGTACAAACAGGGATTAGTAACACAGGCGGTTGGAAAAGAGGCCGAGGAAACCCTTGCGCGGGAATGCCCAAAAGAGTTAATCGAATTAATCGCCCCGACGGTAGACTAGATCCACCCCCTTGTCTTCATGGCGTTGTATATTCTTTCTAGGGCTGTGACTACTGCGGCGTCTCTCATGGTCCAGCTCTTCTCCTTCTCCCACCTGGCGTATACTCTAGCCACGTTGTTGGACATTATGGCCTCAAGCCTCCTCCTAGTCTCCTCCTCATCCCAAAACAGCCACTGCAAATTCTCCACCCACTCCAGATAAGACATAATCACGCCGCCAGCGTTAGCCAAGATATCCGGCACCACCACAACCCCCCTCTCATACAGCCTCCTCTCAGCCCCAGGGGTAGTGGGCCCATTAGCCCCCTCCACCACCAACCTAGCCCTAACCCCATCCACATTGTCCTCCCTAACCACATTCTCAATAGCGGCAGGCACCAAGATGTCCACGTCTAGGGAGAAGATCTGGTCTGGGTTTTTCACAATTTCAACGCCGTTTTTCTGGCTTATCATTTCGAGTAGCTGCGGGCCTTTTGCCTTTGTTTCTCTAATGAGATCCACGTCTAACCCCCTCTCTCTGTATACCACGCCGTTGACGTCCGAAACTGCCACGACTTTGGCGCCCATTTTCTCAAGCCAATAGGCGGCCCATCTGCCCACATTGCCTAAGCCTTGCACAGCCGCGGTTTTTCCCACTATTCCTCCCCATAGCCTCTTCGCGACTTCTCTTGCCGCTACTGCCACGCCGAAGCCTGTGGAGTATTCTCTGACTGGGTTTCCCCAGAGCTCTGGGGGCTTTGAGGTAAAGACTGCTGGGGCGTTTCTTCCCACAAGCCTTGAGTACTCGTCTACCATCCAGGCCATTACCTGGGAGTCTGTCCCCACGTCTGGGGCTGGGATGTCCAACTGCTCGCCTATGAGAGGCGCCACGGCCCGCGCGTAGCCCCTAGCCAACTCCTCAAGCTCCCGCCTAGAGAGCCTCCGCGGGTCCACTCTCACAGCCCCCTTAGCCCCGCCGTAGGGCAGGCCCGCGAGGCTATTCTTAAGCGTCATAAGCATGGCAAGAGCAATATCATCAGCCAAAGTCACCTCCGGATGAAAACGAATACCACCCTTAAAAGGACCAAGAGCATCATTATGCTGAACACGGTAGCCCTCAAAGTACTTTATCTTTCCGTCGTCCATTTTCACCGGTATGTTTACCACTAGTATTCTCTTTGGCTTTTCTAGTGCTTCGTAGAATTCTGGCGGTAGTCCGGCCAGTTCTACTCCTCGCTTAATTGTCAGTAGCGTATTGATTAGGAAGTCTGATACTATGTAGGTTGTGCTCACTAGATTTTGAGCCACCGTGTCTCGTCATGTGAGAATTTATAAATTTTCGTTTACATAGGCACACTATAGAGGTATATAGTTTGGCTTTTTAAAACTGTGCCGCCTCTCCTACCATGGCGAAGTACTTGGGGATAGATGTGGGGGCGACGTGGACTAGGGCCATTTTAGTTGATGAGGGCGGCTCCGTTCTGTCAAGGGCGAAGATTAGGACTGGCGTGAGCCCCGTTGCTGAAATCGCCGAGGTTGTCGCTGGTTGGGATTTCGACGCGGTGGGGGTGGGGTCCATTGGCCCAATGGATCTCAAAACGGGGGTGGTCGTAAATTCTCCGAACTCTCCCTCTAGGCGGTTTCCACTTGTGGAGCCTCTGAAGAAGTTCAAAAGGCCTGTGGTAGTTGCTAACGACTGCGTGGCGGCGGTGTGGGGCGAGTACGTGTTTAAATACCACGTGGACAACATGGCGTACTTGACTTTGTCCACTGGCGTTGGGGTTGGGGCAATTGTAAACGGAGTCTTGCTGTTGGGCAAAGACGGCAACGCCCACGAGCTCGGCCACGCCGTGATAGACTTCAAGTCGCCTAGGCGGTGCGGTTGCGGCGGCCTCGGCCATTTTGAGGCCTTCGTCGGCGGCGCCAACATGCCCAGCTTCTACCAAGAGGTCGCCGGGGAAGGGCCCCTCCTGCCTGAGGAGATATTTAAGCGGGCTAGAGAGGGCTACCGCAAGGCAGTGGAGTTCTTAGACGTGTGGTTGGACGCACTTGCGGCGGGGGTAGCCACCATCCTTGCAGCATATGACCCAGAGCTTTTGATAGTGGGGGGATCTATAGCCTTGAACAACTGGGACATTGTGGGCCGGGAGTTGCCCAAGAGGCTTGTAAAATACCTGGGCGTAAGAGGGGCGGAGATTAGGCCGGCGTCTTTTGGTGACGACGAGGTGGCCATCGGGGCCGCCGCTCTGGCGTATAAGACGCCTGAGACATTGAAGAAGTTTGGGTATCCCCGATAGGCGCCCTGCCGTAGTGAAAAAGTTTAAAATATAGGGGATTGAGGCGGCTACATGGTTAGACGTTTTAAGCGCGCTACTAAGTATAGGAGGGGGAGCAGGACGCATGGTTGGGGGCGAGTGGGCCAGCATAGGAAGAGCGGCGGCTCTGGCGGCAAGGGCATGGTTGGCTTTCACAAGCATAAGTGGTCTCTCGTCATGAAGTACGGCGAGAGCGGCACCGGCTGGCCCTTCTACGGAAAACACGGGTTTAAACAACCCGAAACCATCTCCGTCGAGTGGCGCCCCATAAACGTGGGCAGACTGGCCGAGCTGGTTAAAGAGCTTAGGGAGAGGGGCGAGGTGAGAGAGGAGGAGGGCCGCCTAGTTGTAGACTTGTTAAAACTTGGCTACAACAAGCTGTTGGGCGGAGGGCACATGGACGTGCCCCTAGTGGTCTACACGCCTGTGGCCAGCAAAGCCGCTGTTGAGAAAATAGCGAAGGCCGGGGGGGAGGTGCGCATTGTGAGCCTAGTCCACAGGTGATGGATTTTCTAACCTTCATACCCACAGTCCCGAGGCCGCCTAGGCGGTTGTCGATATCTAGGAGGCTGTTTTGGACGGCCGTAGTAGCAACTATCTACATACTTATGACGATAACGCCGCTCTACGGGATTCCGCATACCCAAGCAGCGCAGGGAAATCCTCAGCTTCAGCAACTCCTCTCCATAATCTTCGGCACGGCGTCGGGCACGCTTGCCCACCTCGGCATAGGTCCCATCGTCATAGCCGGTATCTTGATGGAGGTTTTCGCGTTCTCCGGCGTATTGAACCTAGATTTAAACAAGCGGGAGGATAGGCTCAAGTTTACGTTGATGCTGAAGTGGGCGGCCCTGGGAATAGCGGCTTTAGAGGCGACTGCTTACGTGCTGGGCGGCCAATTCGGCACTGTTACGCCTCTCGGCGGAGTGTTAATAGTCCTCCAACTGTTGCTGGCCACAGTCATAATACTGCTCCTAGACGACTTGATGTCTAAGGGCTGGGGTATCGGTAGCGCTATTAGTCTAATAATATTCTTGGGAGTGTCTAGGCAGATATTCCTAAGCCTATTCTCCTGGGACACAGTCCAAGACTCTAACGGCAATACGCAAGTCTTCGGTCTTCTCCCCGCGCTTGGAGTAGCCTTGTACGACCTCTTTACTTCTGGGAATGCAAACACCTTGCTGGGGCTTGTAAACCGCCCACTAACCGTCAACACCTACCTCCCCGACTTCGTAGGGCTTGTCGCCACAATCCTCCTAGGCTACATAATACTCTACCTAGAAATGATGAAAGTGAACATACCCGTCGCCTCTGCGCAGTACCGTGGAATTAAGTTCACAATACCCCTGCGCTTCGTCTACGTGTCGGTACTGCCAATAATATTCACCACCTACTCGCTACTGCTGGTGGGGCAACTCTTGCAACCATTTGCCGCAAACAACCCGGCGCTAATTACGGTCCTCAATGTGATATTTCTGCCGCATAGATATTTCGACCCGCTTCTCATAATACTCAACTTCGCCCTGTACGTGGCCCTCGCCATAGCCTTTGCTTGGATTTGGGTGCAGTTGGCTGGGCTAAGCGCCGAGGATCAAGCAAGGCAGTTTACGCAGTCACAGCTACACGTCCCAGGGTTTAGGCAGAGCGAGCGCGTGTTGGCCAAAATCTTGGAGAGGCCTATAAACGCGTTGACTATCATAAGCGGATTTATAGCAGGCACCTTTGCGTCTCTTGGAAACGTGCTAGGCGTGTGGGGCGGCGGCGTGGGGCTAATACTGCTCGTCGAAATTGCCCTACAGTACTACGCCTTGGTGATGCGGGAGCAGTTGCTCGAGATGTACCCAGGCCTCAAGGAGGTTCTAAGCAGGTAGGCGCGTTAAAAATTTAAAGCAGGTCCTATTGGTCGCTCATGGGCGGTAGGCAGAGGACTTCGCTGTTTATGACTACAGAGGAAGAGGCAAAGAAGCTTGGGCTAGAGACTGAGGAGGAGAAGAAGGAGAAGAGCAAGGAAAAGGAAAAAGAGAAGGGGAAGAAGTAGGTGTTTTCTATTGCAATTCCACACGATTTTCTTTCTGAGTCTCCAGATGAGGCTAGCAAGGTGAGGAAGATTGGCTTCTTGGCTAGGGCGGCGGCGATTTTCAAGGCCCCCCTAATCATAATCTACCACTACGGGAAGCCGCTTAGAGAAGAAATAGACCTCATGAAGACGTTGTTAGAGTACTTGGCCACGCCCCCCTACCTTAGGAAAAAGGTGTATAAGCTAGACAAGAGGCTTAAGCTAGCTGGACTCCTTCCCCCACTTAAGATTCCCAGCCACGTTGCGCCAGAAGAGCCCCGAGTCGGCGAAGTGCGCGAGGGGGTGGTGGAGCGGTGGGACGGCTACTACTCCCTCGTCTACATCGGCGGGGGCAGATACGCCAAGGTGCCAAAGCCGTATCCAATAGGGACACGCCTCCTCGTGAAAATAGAGGCGCCCACCCAGAGGTCTGACACGTTCAGAGCCTCGGTGTTCAAGGGGCCTCCGCCCGCGTATTGGGGCTACCGCGTCGAGGTAAGACCCCTGGAGACTCTGACAGAGGGTTTCGACACTGTGGTACTCACGGGCAAGGAGGGAAAGTCTATATGCGAAACGAACATTAGACTGGGAGAAAAGACGCTTATAGTTTTTGGCAGTCCGCGCAAGGGCGTTGACGAAATATACAGAGAGGCGGGGCTGAAGCCCCCCGGCGATCTGGTGAACTTTGTGCCTGGGCAGGGAGTTGAGACTATTAGGACAGAAGAAGCCGCCTTTATTGTCTTAGGCGTGTTGCACTACTTAGCCAATTGCGGCGCTAGACGAGGTTGTAGTCCTCGAGCTTGACCCCCCTCTCCAACGTCTTGTGAGGCCACACCTTCACGCGCCTCAGCACAGCCCCATCGCCAACTGTCGCATCGTCGGCGATCACGGAGTCTTCTATCACGGCCCCCTCTCCCACGTAGACATGCCGCCCTATGATGGATCTCCTAATCACGGCCCCCCTGCCCACGTAGGACCTATCCATTATCACTGAGTCTTCGACGGTGGCCCCTTCTCTCAATACAACGTAGTTGTCTATCACAGAGGACTTGATGTAGCTGTTTGCACCAATGTGCACATGCCGCCCTATTAATATGTGGCCCTCTATTTTTACCGCCCCACTGGCGATGTCGGCACGTATCTTCTCCTTCAGCGCCTTTGACTGTCTGCTTGTTCCCTGGGCGTATACAGACGGCGCTATCTCCTCAGCCTCTAGCTCCTGCGGCGTCAAATTCTCCAAGAGGTACTGCACAGCCTTTAGATACCGGCCGGGAGTCCCCACGTCGAACCAATAGCCGCGGGTGACATAGCCGTACACCGGCAGGCCAGCTGCCACCACCGCTGGTATTACGTCGCCGCCGAAGTCCAGCCTGCCCTCCATGTACAGCTTTTGCCCAAGCTCGCCCTCGAAGAAGTCTCTGAAGTCCTCCGAGAGGAGGTATATCCCAGTATTCACCAAGTTGCTGGGCGCGTCCTCCCGCCTCTTCGGCTTCTCCACGAACTTCAATATGCGCATCTCTTCGTCGACGGCGGCCACGCCGAACTCGCTTAAGTCGCCCTCCTCCTCCTCCTTGAGGGCAATGGTGATAAAGGCCCTCTTCTCACTATGTACTTTATACATCTCCTCCAAGTCCAGCTTAAACACGTTGTCCCCCTGCACCACGAGCGCCGGCTCCTTGATGTCGTAGTACTCCATGGTGGCCAACACAGCCTCGGCGTTGCCCCGAGTCTCTACACGGGGCATGTACCTAATGCGGACTTTTCTCCCATACCGCGCATAGAACCACGCGCCCTCCCTAAAGTAGTCGTATATGTCGCGGTAGTTGTAGTAACCCCTCACGCCGAAGTACACCTCCTCTACGCCCTGCTGAGCCAGTTGTAATATCGTTAGCTCAACTAGGGGCCTGTTGAGAAACCTCACCATCGCCTTCGACGTCTCAACCGTGAGAGGACGAAGGCGCACAGCCTCGCCGCCGACGGGAATAATGGCAACTCTAACGCCCATACTACTTACTACATGCGTATATAACTATTTTCCACGCCTATCTCACAGTCACAGCCCTGTAGTAGGCAAAGGTCCTGGCCCTCTCGTAGCACTTCTCCAACATATCGACAGTATGTACAAGCCGAAATCTGCTATCCACGTACTTAACGATCTCGTGACGCGGAGGGGTCTTGTAGACGCCTGTGGCCAGCGCCTCAAGCACCCTGCCAAGTCCCTCTACATCTTCTGGCTCCACTAAGACGCCGTAGCCGTCTACTACTTCAGGCAAGCCGCCGACTCTGGCGGCCACCACGGGGGTTCCGAGGGCCATGGCCTCTATCGCCGATATGCCGAAGGGCTCCCACCGCGAGGGCATTACCAAGGCCTTTGCCACATAGTGAAGCGCCTTGTACAGTCTGGGGGGGACCCTAGAGGTCACCAACGCCGCCTTACCCCACCGCTCGGCCACAAGACGCTTCACGTACTCCTCGTAGCCGGGCTCTCCCGCGGGCATCCCCAAGATGAGCAGGCGGGCCGAGGAGCTGAAGTCAAGCGCCTTGACGGCCAAGTCTATGCCCTTCTGCCACGAGAGTCTGCCAACCGCAAGAAAAAGCGCCCCTCCAGGCTCTACGTGTCCCACGGCGCCCAGCCCCTCGGCCTCTTTCACAAGCTTCCACACGTCGCCCTCTGAAACGCCAGCCACCTCGTCTATAGACCAATCGGTGGAGTTATACACAACACAAGACTTATCCCTCAGCCACTGCCCATGTTTATTCAACAGCTCCTCGAGGTAGCCGTAGCTCACTGTGGAGATTACGTCGGCCTCCAGCACCCCGAACTTCTCCACGTTTCCCCACGCCTCGTTCCACACGGCGTCGTAGTACTCATAGCGGTGGCAACAGACTCGCCACACCGGGTGTGGCCTATTCACAAGTCCGGCCCACTCCGCGTAGTGCCAAGGAAAGGCGTAGTCCCACGACAAGTGGATGGTGTAGAGCAGAGGCAGGGCGACCCCCCTCCTCTCGCCTAAGTCCTTTAAAGCGACGCCAGCCAAGACGGTGGGCCAGTCGTTCACGTGCACTAAGTCAGGGAGGCCGAACCTCTCGGCGAAGGCCACAGCCGCCCTCGCGAGAAGGGCAGACTTCTCCTCGGCGTACTCGTAGACGCCCCATCTGTCAAAGACGTGGCCTGTGGCGTAGTCGAGACCCTTAAACATGACGATCTTAACGCCCTGCACCCACGTGATCTCTGCCCCCAGGCAGTACGGATATGCCTTGCCGTCCACGCCCCACCTCTCTCCACACGCGCGGAAGTCGAGGGGGAATAGGTCAAAACCTCTGTTGGGGTCGAGGTGCCTCCCGTGGCTGGGCATGAGCACCGTTACGTCGTACCCCCTCTTGGCCAGCCCCACAGCGTACTGGCGTACGGCCTCGGCAAGACCCCCCACCTTCACGAGGCCAGCAAATTCAAACGTGAGTATGTACACCCGGCGAATTTTCTCAGGAGCGTACATACCGCTCTGCGGCGGGGAGGGGTAGTAGGAAGACGTCGGTGAGCCACTTCAAAAGCTCTTCCCTGTGTCTCTCCTTGAAGGAGCGGTCGACGCTCTTGAGGTCTTTCAGGGAGCAAAGCCGGAGGCCCTCGGCCCAGAAACACCTCTCGTCTTTGAACGATAGTCGCTCGGCGGCCTCCACAGTCCACTTCTCCCGTATGTGGAACAGAAGCGCCGTCAACGCCGACATATACACGTCGTGAGCCTTGTAGGCGGAGCCGTAGGGGCTGAAGTATGAGTGCACCTCCCCCGCGGGCCCCATCTTAGTGGCTTGGTAATAGAAGTGGTCGCTTGTGGAGAGGAGGCGCCAGAGCCTTAGCACATCGCCGCCTAGTGCCTTGGCGTATGGGTATAGCCACGCTAGTAGGGAGAAGGCCTCTCTCTGGAGCTCGTTGCCGAGCCACGCCGATAGGTCGCGTTCGTCGGCCCAGCTGATGGTGCTCCAGGGCGGCACATCGTAGACGTCGCGCGGCGGGTAGCGTTGCGCTGCCTCGGACACCGTGGCAAAGGAGAGCCTAGGCCTTTTCGCGACTTCTCGGGGGAGCCACTTCAAGAACTCGTGTATCCCCGACTCTGGCCAGTGGTGTTCGCCAAATGTCTCGTAGTCCACGGCGATAAGCACTACGTCCCCCGGCGTTGCCTCAAGCCAGGCGGCGTATTTGTCGGCGGTCAAGGGCCACTGGTCCCACCACCTGGCCCCAAACCTAAAGCCAATGTCGTCGCTGAGCCTATAGTTCCTTGTTAAAACTCTGGCGTCGCATCCCCACGCCTTGTAGACGTAGTTGGGCGACCGCCAGCCCAGAACCCACTCCACTCCCTCGGTCACCACTGTGGAAAAGCCCATTTCCCAGAGGGCACACGCCACGTCGTTGTTGTATATAAACTCGGTGTTCTCCGCGGCCCTCGGCCTATAGCCGACTAGCTCTTCCACAGCCTTAGCATGCTCCTCCACCTGCTCCCTGAACTCTTCTCTGTCTATAAACCACGCGAGACTGTGATAGTAGGTCTGCGCCACGAACTCAGAGCCGAGGGCCGCGAGCTCTTGAAACATTGACAATACGTCGGGCGCCCACTTGCGCATCTGCTCCAAGGCGAGGCCGCTGACGCTGAAGGTGACGCGGAAGCCCGGAACCTCCCTTGCCGCCTCCAGGATTATACGCGTTGCAGGCCTGTAGACCTTTTCCACGACCCTCTTGAAGATCGAGGCGTTGAGCTCGTCGTAAAACACCTCGTGCTCGCTTGGCGTACGGGGAAACACTCGGCGTAGGTCTGGGCGTATACGCCTCGGCTGGTGTACTTCGAAAAATAGTACTACATCCACAGACGCAGATAGGGCCGTGAATATACATTTAACGGATACCTGACGCGGGCGGCATAGTTTATATAGAAGTATAGATTTGTGGCATATGGCTGGGTGGCAGGGAAGAGTTCTTCGGGTGGACTTAACAAGAAAGAAGGTCGTGGTGCAAGAGCTAGACGCCTCTGTGGCGCGTCAGTTTATTGGGGGCAGGGGGCTCGCCGTGAAGATCTTGTGGGACGAGCTTCCCCCCGGCGTAGACCCCCTCTCTCCATACAACAAACTGGTTTTCGCGGCAGGCCCCCTCACCGGCCTCCCTGGTCCCAACTTTGGGAAACTAGTAGTAGCGGCTAAGAGCCCCCTCACCGAGGGCTACGGCGACGGCAACATTGGGACGTGGGTCGCCGTCAATTTGCGCAAAGCGGGGTACGACGCACTCGTCGTAGAGGGGAAGGCCGAGAAGCCCTCCTATATCTACATAGAGGGCGATAAGGTGGAGATCTACGATGCGCGGGACCTCTGGGGGCTAAACGCGTGGGCTACTGAGGAGAAGCTCCAGAAGATACACGGGCGAGATGCCGCAGTTGTGACAATAGGCCCCGCCGGCGAGAACTTAGTGCGGTTTGCCACAGTGGTGTCTCAAAAGGGCCGCTCTGGGGGGAGGCCGGGGATGGGGGCGGTCATGGGGTCTAAGCTGTTGAAGGCGGTGGTGGTCAAGGGCAAGGGCGAAATTCCCATAGCTGACAAATCTGCCTACCAGAAGCTTGCCGTGGAGGCGGTTAAGGAGGGCTCCTCTAGCCCAAGCTACGGCTTCTGGATGCGGCAGGGCACAACTTCGACGGTGGAGTGGGCGCAGGAGGCCAGCGTGCTTCCCACGTACAACTTCTCGGAGGGGCAGTTCGAGGAGTTTGAGAAAATTGGGGGCGCCGCCGTGGAGAAGTTTGAGACAGACCTCAAGTCGTGTCCCCTGTGCTTCATGGCGTGCGGCCACTGGGTCCCCGCGGTGGAGGGCACGGCGGAGGTGGACTACGAGAACATAGCCATGTTGGGATCCAACCTGGGGATAGGCGACTTGCAGAAGGTAGCCGAGTTGAACAAAATCGCCGACGTAATGGGCATGGACACCATATCGCTCGGCAACGTGCTCGGCTACGCCATGGAGGCGTCCGAGAGGGGGCTTGGGGACAAGCTCGGCTTTGTGGTAGAGTGGGGCGACTTCGAGGCGGCTAGGCAACTGGCCCTAGATATTGCGCATAGGAGGGGATTCGGCGACCTCTTGGCCGAGGGAGTCAAGAGAGTGGCGGAGAGGATCGGGGGCACCGACTTTGCGATACACGTCAAGGGGCTCGAGGTCTCTGCCTACGACTGCCACGCCGCGCCAGCCATGGCGCTTGCGTATGCCACATCGCCGATTGGGGCCCACCACAAGGATGCCTGGGTAATATCCTGGGAGGTTAAGACAGACCGCTTCGGCTACACGAGGGAGAAGGCCGCCAAAGTGGTGGAGTTGCAGAGGATTAGGGGCGGGTGGTTTGAAACCTTTGTGGGCTGCCGCTTCCCCTGGGTCGAGGTGGGCCTGCCGCTTGAGTGGTACGCCAAGTTGTTCAAGGCCGCCACGGGGGTAGACGCAACCCCCGACTACTTCAACGAGGTGGGAGACAGGATATACGCCCTGATAAGGGCCTTCTGGATAAGAGAGTACGGGCAGTGGAGCAGGGACATGGACATGCCGCCGGCTAAGTGGTTTAAACAGCCGCTGACGCGCGGCCCACTGAAGGGGGCGCGGCTCGACTACGACGGTTACAACCAGCTCCTGGACTACTACTACGAGATCAGGGGGTGGGACAGGCGCGGCGTGCCGACGCGCGAGACGCTGAGAAAGCTCGGCCTAGACTACGTAATCCCCACCCTCGAGAAAGTGGTAGAGCTGGCCTAGGCCCCCTCCAAGCGTCAATTTTTAAAAGGGAGTACGGCCCCTGCGCCGTGATTGTCAGTGTTACCCCAGAGCTGGGCATCGACGTTGGGAGAAATTTTGCTGGCGGCCTCGGCGTGCTTGAGGGGGATAAGTTCTACGCCGCGGCTAGGCTGGGGGTGCCCTACACGGTGATTACTCTGTGGTACCCCGGCGGCTACGTGGCTTACAGGTTCGA
The DNA here is from genome assembly GCF_000015805.1 of Pyrobaculum calidifontis JCM 11548. NCBI lineage: Archaea > Thermoproteati > Thermoproteota > Thermoprotei > Thermoproteales > Thermoproteaceae > Pyrobaculum > Pyrobaculum calidifontis. Next base: position 978,427 of record NC_009073.1, read on the forward strand.
AAACGGCGAGGCCGTGCCGGTGGAGGAGGGCAACGTAGAGGAGGGCCTCGAGGTCGTGGGCGAGGGGGAGGTGGCGGTGAGGGGTGAGAAGGTCGCCGTGGCGTATCTGGCATATAGGCTTAACACGGCCACTGCGGTTTTTGTAAAAGTGAAGGCTCCCGAGTGGGCCGTGAGAGCTGTGCAACAGCTCTACATCTCTGAGAAGGAGGCGGACCGCTTCTACAGATACGTTATTTTGGCTAAGGCGGCTGTGGACTACGTGGAGAGGTACATTGGGTGGGACAACGTGCGCTACTTGGACTTGCAGGAGGCCTACACTGCCCTAGTGCCGCTTGTGAAACGCCACGCGAGGGCTAGAATTGTAATTCACACGCCTGCGCCGTGGGGCCATCCCGCCTTCTCTAAGCGGTTTTTCAAAGAGGAATTCGGCTTCGACATGGCCATGGACCCCGTGGTGCTGACAGAGGTGGGTCTCGCCGCGTCTGTGGAGGGGATAGTCGTGTCGAAGAAAATGGTTGGGCTAGTGTGCAACGCCTTTCCCCACTTCTGCCACAAGATTAGGCCTGTGACAAACGCCGTGGAGGTGCCCCGCTGGGAGCACCCCAAGGTGTCCAGGGTCAAAAGCCCCGAAGAGCTTCGGAAGGCTAGAGAGGAGGTGAAGAGAGAGGCGCTGAGGGCCCTCGGCGTCGAGGCAGAGGGCAAGGTTGTGATATCGTGGGCGCGCCGCATTACACACTACAAGAGGCCCCACTTCGTGCTACAATTGATAGAGGACGTGGACAGAGATGTGGTGTTTATCCTAGGCGGCAGGGCCCATCCCCAGGACGGCTACGGCGTAGAGATGATGAAAAAGTTCAAGGAGGTGGCTAACGCCGCGGCCAACGTGTACTACTTCCCCCAGCTCGACATAGACACAATAAGGAAGATCATCTGGGCGACGGACATATGGCTCTTCACCCCCTTCAGCGGCTGGGAGGCCAGCGGCACGTCTTTTATGAAGGCTGGCATAAACGGCGTGCCCTCAGTTGCCTCTAGAGATGGGGCAGTGGTCGAAGCCGTCCGCGACGGCTACAACGGGTGGCTCTTCGGCGAAGACCGCCCCGTCCTACTGCCGCTGGACAGCAGAGACGTAGACGAGCGCGAATACGCCGAGTTTAAGAAAAAGGTGGAAGAGGCCTTGAACAGCTACTACGGCGGCGAGTATTGGCAAGTGGCGTACAACGCCTATGTCACATTCCGCCAGTACTTTTCCATGGACCGGCTGTTTCGCGATTACCACTATAAAGAATAAAAGCGACACTCACACTTCTCTGTGATACTGATAATTAGACCGGGGGAGCTCACAGTCAAGCGGGGGGCCACTAGGCTTGAGATGGAGAGACTGCTCCTGAGGGCGGCGAGGGAGGCCGCTGGTGAGTGTGGAGGAGCTAGGTTTCGCAGAGAGCCGGGAAGGATATATGCCGAGGGCGACGTCGAGTGCCTAAAGAGGGCTTTGTCGAGAGTTTTCGGCGTAAAGTCGGTGAGCCCAGCCCACGTGGTGACGTTCAAAGAGGTGGGGGACATAGCGTCTGCCGCGGCGGCGTTGTGGTCAAATGCGGCGGCTGGGAGAAAATTCGCAGTGAGGGTGCACAGGGTGGGCGACCATCCTTTTACGTCGCGGGACGTGGCGGCGGCTGTGGGGGCCGCGCTTGTGGCCGCCGGGGGGACAGTGGACTTGGAGAACCCCGAGGTGGAGTTCTTTGTGGAGGTGAGGGGCGACAAGGCCTACCTCTACACCGAGGTGGTGGAGGGGCCCGGCGGCCTCCCGCTGGGCTCCGAGGGCAAGGTGCTCGCGCTGGTCTCCGGCGGCATTGACTCCCCCGTGGCCGCGTGGATGTTGATGAGGCGGGGGGCCCACGTAGACGTCTTCCACTGCGCCCTTGGGGGCACCCCCACTCTGAAGAGGTCGCTGGAGGTCATAAGGCAACTCCTCTCATGGTCCTACGGCTACAACGCCCGGGTAATTGTGGCAGACTGCTCGCCAGTGGCAAAGGCCATTAGGGCCAAGGTGAGGGAGGAGCTGTGGAACATAGCCTTCAAGAGGGCCTTGTACCTTGCGGCGGCCGAGGCGGCGCGGAGAGTCAAAGCCTTAGCGCTGGCAACTGGCGAGTCGCTGGGGCAAGTCTCGTCTCAGACGTTGCAAGCCCTCGCCGCGGTCGAGAAGGGCCTCGACATGCCGGTGTTGAGGCCCCTCATCGGCATGGACAAGGAGGAAATTGTACAACTGGCGAAGAGGATAGGGACCTACGACCTGTCGGCCCACATGCCAGAGTACTGCGCCATCTTCAGCAGGAGGCCAAAGAAGTGGGCTACCCGTGAGGAGGTAGAGGAGATAGACCTGGCGGTGGGGGACGTGGCTAGAGAAGTCGCGTCGGCGGCCAAGGTGCTTCGGAAGAGGGAGCTCGCGGATTACATATCTACGTTGTCGCCGCCGACGGACCTCGAGGTGGAGGAGCCGCCCCCGGACGCGGTGGTGGTGGACCTACGCGACGAGGAGTCGTACAAGAGGTGGCACTACCCCGGCGCCGTGAGAGCCGACGTAGAGGACGTGGCGAAGCTGGTGGACAAGCTGGGGAGAGACAAGACCTACGTCTTTTACTGCTACAGCGGGGGCCTAAGCATCGACGTCGCCGAGGCGCTGAGAAAACAGGGAATAAGGGCGTACTCGCTAAGGCTAAGGCTCGACCGTGAGTGAAGACAGACACACTTGAACGAGTCCTCGTCTGACTCTCTCCCCTCGCTACGGCGTGTGTTCTATCATAGCAGGGAGGCTAGCTTCCTATGGAAGTCCCGACGCCGTATTGGCGACTTCTGCTCCTAGACGCCGTGTGGATGGACGTGTTCAGCCTGTGGCGTAACTCGTCACTGGTCTGCTAAGGGACAGCTCATCACATATCACCGGAGGCCCCATCCTTAAAAACTGTGTAGATGCGCCAGTGCGTGAATATATACTGGAACCGCGGCATATATGTCGAGGGCAGGAGGGCGAGGTTTGTTGTCGATCCCGTGGGCCCGGTGGAGGGGCCTGTGGACTTCGTTCTCGTGACCCACGGCCACAGCGACCACGTCTCTCGGTACATGTTTAAACACTTGGTGGTCGCCACGGCGGAGACGTTTAAGGCCATTGAGGTTAAATTTGGCGGCGTGCCTCCGAGGCGGCTCGTGACGGCGCCCGGCAGAGTCTTTGAGGTAGGCGGCGTGGAGGTGGCCGTGTTTGACGCAGGGCACATCGTGGGTAGCGTGATGTACTTAGTGGAGCTGGACGGGGTTCAGATCTTAATTACGGGCGACTACAGCGTCTACGGCTCAATACTCACAGACGGGGCAGAGCCCGTGGAAAAGCCCGACATACTCATCACAGAGGCCACCTATGGGGACCCGGCCTACGTATTCCCCAACAAGGCCGATGTGTACAACGAACTCCTCGACCTAGTGGAGAGACATGCGGGGGAGAGGGGCGTGGCCATTGCGGCATATCCCCTGGGCAAGGCACAGGAGGTCTCTGCACTGCTCGGGAGCAGGGCCAAGGCCCACCCCCTCGTGGCACGTTACAACAGGGCCTTGGGCATTAGGAGCGGCACCGACGGCGACGTGGTCGTAGTGCCCAGCCTCAAGGCGGCGCCTCCAGGCTTTGTCAAAGTGGAGGCGACGGGGTGGTACTCCGACGAAGAGTACAGAAGAAGGAGCGCCGAGAGGGGGATATATGGCGTGCCCCTCAGCGACCACAGCGATTATGTGGGACTTATAGAGTTTGTCAACGCGTCGGCGCCTAAGCTTGTATACACTGTATACGGCTTTTCAGAGCGCCTTGCCCGTAGCCTTAGGCGGCTTGGGCACAGGGCTTACACAATACCAGGCGCCGCTGGGCTGTCCAGATTTCTGAAATAGTTATATACTCCGCGCGCCGTCTAACACGGTGATGTGAGTCATGCCCGTATGACCGGTGATTTTTCCAGGGGTAGCTGATTAACACCTTGCTTAAATTTGGCAACGGTCCTAAGGATAAGATTTATATTGATGTTTAATTCTTCACTTCATGTCGGCAAGTAGGAGGGAGTGGCTTAAGGCCGTCGCCTCCTTTGCCGTAGGCGCAATTGTGGGTAGCGGCGCCACGTACGCCGCCTTGCAGAGTATAGGGCGAGCAGTGGAGAAGGTGGCCACCACCTCGCCCACAGCCACGGTTGCGCCCTCGCAAGCGGGCTTGCCCAAGATGAAGGCCTACTTCATCTACGTGGGGCCAGTCGGCGACTACGGCTGGACGTATGCCCACGACAGAGGGCGGCGGTTTGCCGAACGTGCCCTCTGCCCCAGCGAGAGGTGGTGTATTGTGGAGACGAAGTACGTGGAGAGCGTGCCCGAGGACCAGGCCTACACTTACGTGAAGAGGGCTGTCCAAGAGGGGGCTCACATAGTGTTTACAACGTCGTATGGCTTTATGGATGGCACAAAGCAGGCGGCGAAGGAGTTCTCAGATAGGTTCTTTGCCCACTGCTCCGGCTATTTTGCGAGCCCGGAGGAGTGGGCCCAGTTGAAGAACTTCGCCGAGTATTTCATTGACCTCTACGAGGCTTATTACCTCAACGGCATTGTGGCTGGGAAAATGACTAAGACTAACAAGCTTGGGTATGTCGCAGCGTTTCCAAAGTTGCCCGAGATTATACGCCACATGAACGCCTTCCTAATAGGCGCGCGGGAGGTGAATCCCAACGTGAAAATGGACGTGGTAGAGCTCGGCGCGTGGTACGCCCCAGACAGGGCCAGGTCCGCCGCAGTGAATTTAGTAGAGGCCGGTGTCGACGTCCTCGCCTTCACTGAGGATAGCCCCACCGTGTTGCAGGTGGCAGATGAGTATCAGCAGAGGGGCAAGGCCGTGTGGTCCTTCTCCCACTACTCGGATATGAGCAAGTATGGGCCGAGGGCCCACTTGACTGGGCAAGTGGTGAACTGGGGGCCGTTGTACGTGGAGATGTTGATTAGGGCCTACTTGGCGTGGGTCTCTGGCGATATTACGTTGTGGAGCGAGTGGCCGCCAGAGAGGCCCCGGGACTACTGGTGGAGCATGAAAAACGCCTACGCGGGATATGGACATGACAAGAATCCCGCCGACATAATTTTGCCGCTTAACTCAGCTGTGCCAGAGGAGGTGAGGAGGTACGTAGATCAGAGGAGGAGGGAGATCATTGAGGGCGTGTGGGACCCATTCACTGGGCCAATTAGGGATAGAGAGGGGAGGTTGAGGGTGCCGGAGAGAAGGCGCCTTAGCAAGGACGAGTTGTACAACATGGACTGGTACGTGGAGGGCTACGGGAAGCTTCCGGCGTAATGCCATTCCTCCGCGCGGTCGGAATTAGGAAGTTTTTTCCAGGCGTTGTCGCTCTCGACGGAGTAGACTTTGAGGTGGAGAGAGGCGAGGTCCACGCCCTCCTGGGGGAGAACGGGGCTGGGAAATCTACCCTGGTTTCAATTATCTACGGGGTGTATCTCCCAGACGGCGGCGAGATCTACATAGAGGGGAAGAGGGTTGAAATTACGTCGCCACGCCGCGCGGCGCAGATGGGGATCTCGCTTATATCGCAGCACTTCGCCCTAGTGGAGACGCTGACGGTCGAGGAGAACTTAAAACTGGCCGGCGTGGAGGTAAAACGCGCTCTAGAGATGGCGGACATGCTTGGGGTAGAGCTACCTCTGGACAAGTACGTCGCCGAGCTCACCGTGGGCGAGAGGCAGAGGGTGGAGATAGTGAAGGCGCTTGCGAAGGAGAGCGTGCTCTTCCTAATGGACGAGCCCACGGCCCTCCTCTCTCCAAGGGAGTCGAAGGCTCTCCTCTCCACGGCTAAGAGACTGGCTGAGCTGGGGAAGGCGGTGGTGTTGGTGACACATAAGATTAGGGAGGCGGTGGAGGTGGCTGATAGGATAACTGTGCTTAGGAGGGGGGTCAGAGTTGGCGTGTTTAAAAAGCCGTTTGACGAGGGCGAGTTGTTGGAGGCTATGTTTGGCAAAGTGATTCAGAGGAGCGTCTACAAGTCGGCGGCAGGCGGCGAGGTGATATACCGCGCCGAGGGGCTAACGGGCGAGAGAGTTCGCGACATGTCTATTGAGCTGAGGCGCGGCGAGCTTGTCGCAGTTTTGGGAGTTGCAGGGAATGGGCAAGAGGAGCTTATGGAGCTCCTCGCGGGCTTCAAGAGGCCGCAGAGGGGCAGAATTGTGCTAGACGGCGTAGATATGACGGGCCGGCCCTTCGCAGAGTTTTTAAGACGCGGCGTCGTCTATTTGCCAGAGGATAGAGGCCGCGCCTTAGCGAGAGATTTAAGCGTAATCGACAACTTTAAGATGCGTTGTTTCAAGGACTGCGTGAAAAAACTTGAAGAGTTTAGGGAGCTACTTGACATAGACATACCGAGCTTGTCCACAAGGGTAAGCGCGTTGTCGGGCGGAAATCAGCAGAAGCTCCTCCTGGCCAGAGAGCTGCTCCTCCGCGACCCCTACATAGTCGTGGCCTCTTACCCCACCCGCGGCCTCGACTTAGAAACCAGCGAGAAGTTCTATGCCATTGTTAGAAAGGTGGTCAAGGGCGCGGCTGTGGTGAGTTTGGAAGACGTGGAGGAGGCCGTGGAAAAGGCCGATAGGATATACGTGCTCTCCAGAGGCCGCGTTGTTGCCTCATTCACGCCGCCCTACGACGTCGATCAGATCGCAGAGGCCATGGCCTCATGAGGCTCGTCCAGAGAAGAGAGCCGTACCCCCTCGGCTACGCAGTGGCCTTGGCCGGCTCTTTAGCCACGACGCTCGCCGCAGTGTTGCTGGCCACAAACCGACTAGACTCGGCCTTGGCTGTGCTGGCCATCACAGATTGGGGATTCTACCTAAGGGTATTCGCAGTGGTGGGCATTGTGGCCATGTCGGGGGTTGTGTCGTATAGGGCTGGTCTTTGGAACATCGGCCAAGAGGGCCAGGCAGTGGTAGGCGCGCTCGCCGCCCTGGCGTCCACCGACCCGCTGGGGGCCCTCTTCGCCGGCTTCTTAGTCGGCCTAGCCTGGGCTCTGCCCCCGGCTTTGCTGAGGGCCTTCCTCGGCGTAAATGAGGCAGTTACCACATTCCTCCTAACCTTTGTCGCAGTCTACACCGCCCGCTACTTCATAGAGGGCCCCCTGAGAGACCCGGCCAAGAGGGGCTTTGTGGCATCGGTTGAGGCCCCCCACCTAGGCCTAGCCGCCGCTGTGGGAGCACTGGCTGTTGTAGCTATCGGCGTATTAGTACTGTATAAGACGCGGCTCGGCTTATACCTCCGCCTACTGGCCTCCGGCGAAGAGGTAGTAAGGTACGCCGGCGCATTGCCCACTGTGTATATCTTGTTGGGGCTGGCGCTGAGCGGCGCGTTGGCGGGCCTGGGGGGCGCGGTAGAGATTTCAAGCAGAGAGGCAGGCAGATATATGACGCTCCAGCAGGTGTCAACGGGGTTTGGGCTATACGGCATATCGGCCGCCTGGCTGGGTGGGCTGAGCCCCCTGGGCGCCTTAGCCGCCTCGGCCTATGTGGCCTGGCTCTACCAAGTGGGCGTAAACCTCAAAGTCCTCGGCCTACCGGCGCTTGTGGCAAACGCTCTCGTGGGAAGCGCCATGGCGTGGGGCCTCGCCGGCTACGTCCTCTACAAGTATAGAGTCGTATGGCGGTAGAGCTCGGCGTACTCTTCGAGGTCTTCAAGGCGGCTACGCCTATACTGCTGGCGACGCTGGGGGCGGCGGTGGGGCAAAGAGCGGGTGTGCTCAATTTAGGCATTGAGGGCACCGTCTACTTATCTGCCGCCGTGGCCGCCCTTCTGGGCCCCCCTTGGGGCCTTCTACTCGCCGTGGTGGTGGGCACCTTGTACAACCTTCTCTACTACTTCCTTGCAAACGACTTTGCGCTCAACCAAGTCCTGCTAGGCTTTGCCTTCACTATGGTGGCATACGGCGTGGGCTCCCAAGTGGCGCAGAGCAGAGTTGGTGTGCCGTTGCAGAAGCCGGCGCTGTACGGCCCCGAGGCCTTCGCCGCGGCGGTTGTATTGGCAGTGGTGGTGCATGTTCTCCTAAGGACGAGGCTCGGCGTGGCGATAAAGGCCTCCGGCGACGACCCAGCATCGCTTGACCTAATGGGGATTGACGTATATCGCGTTAGAAAAATTGCAGGCGCAGTGGAGGGCCTTTTGGCATCGGCGGCCGGCGCCTACTTGGTGTTGGCATACTACGGTAGCTGGAGCGACCAACTGGTCATGGGCTGGGGCTTTCTTGCAGTTGTCACAGCAATGATAGCCCTATGGCGGCCCCTACTTGCAATAGCCGCCTCACTTGTGCCATCCACGTTTATATCTCTCTCATACACACTCCAACGGTATCTACAGATCTCTCCCCACCTCTTAAACACAACGCCATACCTAGCCTCCATAGCCGTTTTGGTAATCCTATACATTGCGGCGAGACGCGGAGCATTTAAGACATCGGCGCCTCGATGGCTCGCCAAGCCCTACATCCGCGAAGAGCGGTAACAAGGCGCACTAAAGCGCCGATAAGGCGACGCCCTCTACACACGACCAAGGAAGGGAGTAGGGTTGTACAAGGCGCTGAGTTGAGACGCATTCAAGCTTACGTCCGCAACGACGCCGATATAAAACGGTGGAGCCCCGGCCGGGATTTGAATTCCCGGGGTGTCCCCTCCCGGGGCCGCCCGCTGTCTCGGCGGCCCGCCTACAAGGCGGGCGCTTTGGCCCAGCTACCGCTGTCTGACCGGGCTGAGCTACCGGGGCCGTGTCTATGTTTAGGTGTCTTAATAAGTTTTAAGGGGCTGTTTACGGCGCAGTAGCGCCGACTACAGCGGCAAGTGCATCGAAGAGGGTGTACTGCGTCTCGCTAGCGGTCGGGGTGAGGCCGCCGGGGAGTTGGGGCTTGTGTTGTCTAACTATTGTCGGCTACCAGAGGAGGAGCCTAATTACTCGTCTGGCGCGTGCTCTCTGCCATTGGAGTAGGTATAGGGCGAGGGCTGCGGTAAATGTGATATTTATCGCCCAAGACGCCGTGCGGAGGAGTGTGTACACAAGCCCTAGGTCTACGTGGAGGGAATTTGACAGAGCCCGTAGCGCCACCTCGTATATGAGGGGCCCCGCCGCTGGTATCACTGAGAGGATTAGTGCTATGGAGAGCATGGCGCCTACTACCCCGTTCCACAGGACCGCGTATGGGTCTGTGGCCGGCGTGATGGCTGCCGCGTATACGGCAGTTAGCGCGGCTAGGGCGAAGTAGAGCTTCATGTCTCCTCCAGTTTTCTAATTAACCACTCCACTATGTGCGCATGAGCTGTGCCCCTCCGCCGCGGTAGCTCTTCTAGGCACTTCTTGTCGGCCATACCTTTTAATTAGACCTGTATTTAACTGTGTGAGGTTTTGGCCTCTAGACGCCACGTACTCTGTGGTTGGCGGGGTGCCTGAGGTGAGGGTCTTCGGCGTCGACGGCGAGGGTCGGAGGGTTGTTCTCGTCGATAGGCGTTTTAGGCCGTACTTCTACGCCAAGTGTGACAAGTGCGACGCCTCTTTGGCCAAGTCGTATCTTTCCCGTGTGGCTCCTGTGGAGGCCGTGGAGGTGGTGGAGCGGCGGTTTTTCGGCAGGCCCACGATCTTTCTAAAGGTGGTGGCTAAGGTGCCTGAGGATGTGCGGAAGTTGCGGGAGGCGGCCTTGGGAGCCCCCGGCGTCGTAGACGTGTACGAGGCCGATATTAGGTACTACATGCGTTACATGATAGATAAGGGAGTTGTCCCCTGCGCTTGGAACGTGGTAGAGGCGAGAGAGGCGGGCAAGCTCGGCCCTCTGCCGTTGTACGAAGTTGTGGAGTGGGCCGGCGTTGAGGAGGGCTTTCCGCCCCCTCTTCGCGTCTTGGCCTTCGACATAGAGGTGTACAACGAGAGGGGGAGCCCAGACCCGCTTCGCGATCCCGTGGTGATGCTCGCTGTCAAGACCAGCGACGGCCGCGAGGAGGTCTTCGAGGCGGAGGGCAGAGACGACAGGAGGGTCATTAGGGGGTTTGTGGATTTTGTAAAAGAGTTTGACCCCGATGTAATAGTTGGCTACAACTCCAACGGCTTTGACTGGCCTTACCTCTCCGAGAGGGCTAAGGCGTTGGGTGTTCCGCTGAGGGTGGATAGGCTGGGCGGCGTGCCTCAGCAGAGTGTCTACGGCCACTGGTCTGTGGTAGGCAGGGCGAACGTCGACTTGTACAACATAGTGGACGAGTTTCCAGAGATTAAGGTGAAGACTCTGGACCGCGTGGCTGAGTACTTCGGCGTCATGAAGAGGAGTGAGCGCGTGTTAATACCTGGCCACAAGGTGTATGAGTATTGGAACGACCCTGCGAAGAGGCCCACGCTTATGCGCTACGTCCTCGACGACGTTAGATCCACTCTGGGCCTCGCCGAGAAGCTTCTCCCATTCTTAATCCAGCTCTCCTCCGTGTCTGGACTGCCGCTCGACCAAGTGGCCGCGGCCAGCGTTGGGAATAGAGTGGAGTGGATGCTTTTGCGCTACGCCTACCGCATGGGCGAGGTGGCGCCGAATAGGGAGGAGAGGGAGTACGAGCCTTACAAGGGGGCGATTGTGCTAGAGCCAAAGCCCGGGCTGTACAGCGACGTGCTTGTGTTAGACTTCTCCTCAATGTACCCCAACATAATGATGAAGTACAACCTCTCGCCCGATACTTACTTGGAGCCGCATGAGCCAGATCCCCCGGAGGGGGTAGTGGTGGCGCCCGAGGTGGGGCACCGCTTTAGAAAGGCTCCAACCGGCTTTATCCCCGCCGTGTTGAAGCACTTAGTGGAGCTTAGAAGGGCGGTTAGAGAGGAGGCGAAGAAGTATCCCCCCGACTCGCCTGAGTACCGACTCTTGGACGAGAGGCAGAGGGCTCTCAAGGTCATGGCAAACGCCATGTACGGCTACTTAGGCTGGGTTGGTGCGCGGTGGTACAAGAAAGAGGTCGCGGAGTCCGTTACGGCGTTTGCGCGGGCCATTCTACTCGACGTGGTGGAGTACGCGAAGAGGCTTGGCATCGAGGTGATATACGGCGACACGGACAGCCTCTTCGTTAAGAAGAGCGGGGCGGTGGACAGGCTGGTGAAATATGTGGAAGAGCGGCACGGCATTGAGATTAAGGTGGATAAGGACTATGAGAGAGTGTTGTTTACTGAGGCTAAGAAGAGGTACGCCGGGTTGTTGAGAGATGGGAGAATAGACATCGTGGGGTTTGAAGTAGTTAGGGGGGACTGGTGCGAGTTGGCCAAGGAGGTCCAGCTGAACGTGGTGGAACTTATTCTTAAGTCGAAGAGCGTGGGCGAGGCCAGGGAGCGGGTTGTGAAATATGTCCGCGAAGTAGTTGAGCGCCTAAAGGCGTATAAATTCGACTTAGACGACTTGATCATCTGGAAGACGTTGGACAAGGAGCTGGATGAGTACAAGGCCTATGGCCCCCACGTCCACGCCGCGTTGGAGCTTAAGAGGAGGGGCTACAAAGTGGGTAAGGGGACCACTGTGGGGTATGTGATAGTGAGGGGGCCCGGCAAGGTTTCTGAACGCGCCATGCCCTACATATTCGTCGACGACGCGAGTAAAGTGGACGTGGACTACTACATTGAGAAGCAAGTTATCCCAGCCGCGCTCAGAATAGCAGAGGTCCTCGGCGTAAAAGAGAGCGACTTGAAGACAGGCAGAGTCGAAAAATCACTCTTGGACTTCCTAGGCTAGTTTCTGCAGTTGTTCAAAGGTTACAATTTTTAGGTCTTCTGGCACCTTTGTCAGCGGGCCCACTCTCGCCGTTATTATGATCTTTACGCCCTTCTTTGCGGCTAAATCCACTATCCTCTGTGTGACAATGCCGTCCATTAATATGGCGTAGATAGAGTCTGTGGAGTTTGCCAGCTCGTCGGGCAGCTCTCTCACGGCTATGCGCTTTATTAGAGACCAGTTAGTGTCGTAGAGCTCGGCTTCGAGCGTGCCTTGCATGTCGCCTAGCCGTTTTACAATCTCCTGAGGCACCTCTGCAATGGGCTGTTGCGAGGGGGCCGCTGGAGGGGCTGTCGGCTGTTGCGGCGGGGGAGCGGCGGCCTCGGTCTTCTCAGCTCCCGCCTTCTGTTGCGCCAACCACTCTTCCAGTGTTACCTTATTCCTCAGCGCCTTTGCTATCTCCTTAGCGGTCAGTTGTTCTACTTCTTTGCCGGGCGGGGCGCGGGCTACGTAGTCGATGTGTGCAACCTTCATTAACTCCTTTAACACCATCTCGCCTCCCTTGTCGCCGTCTATGAATAATGTTATGGATTTTCTCTTGCTTAAATCGATGATGGTTTGAGGCACGCCGCGGCTAATCCCCTCTAGCGCTATTACGTTTCTATAGCCGTGTTTTACAAGGTTTACGACGTCTGCCCTCCCCTCGACTACGATGATCCAATCCGACTTATCAACGTCTGGGCCTGCCGGCAGTTTTTCTGGCCCATATTCCACAACCTCTGCCTTTGCCACATCCTCTTTCAACTTTTCAATTATCTCCTTGGTGTCTGGCAGTATCTCCTCCTCTATCATTTTAATCAGCTCCTTGGCTCTCTCAACGATTTTCTTCCTCTTTTCCTCTCTCAGGTCTCTGATTTCTAGCACTTTTACGGTGGCGGGGTAGGGCCCCACTCTTTCTATGCTCTCGATTAAAGCGGCCACTAGCGCGGTCTCGTAGCGGTCTAAGTTACTCGGTATGTATATCTTCGCCTTTGTCTTCCCGTCCTTCTCCTGTATGTCCACCTCTATTCTCCCTATGCGCCCCATCATTTGTAGCTCTCTGAGGTCCATGTCCTTTCCTAGTAGGCCTTCGGTTTGGGAAAACAGTGCGCCTATGATGTCTGATTTATCTACTCCGCCGTTTACCTCTATTTGCGCCACTATCATGTACTTGGCTACTATGGTTAAAGCGCCCATGTGGGCTGTTGGGGCTTTATGTTTTAAATGTTTTCACAAGGATTTAAACCCCCATCAACGGGCTGTCGTGTTGCAGATTTTGCGCCATGTGGGCGATGTAGTGCACAAGGCGCTCAAGTACGCGCTTGACTTAGCCCAGCCCGGGGTCCCGGTTCTTGAGCTTTGTGAGAAAGTGGAGGAGTTTATTAGGGCTAACGGGGCAAAGCCGGCGTTCCCCGTCAATGTGAGCATAAACGAGGTTGCCGCCCACTACACTGCCAAGCGTAGAGATGCCCTTGAGATTCCAAAGAGCGGGGTGGTGAAGATAGATGTTGGCGCACATCGGGATGGCTACATCGTCGACGCCGCCGTCTCCATAGCGTTTGGCTCAGCGTTTGAGAGCTTAGTCAAGGCGGCGCGCGGCGCGTTGGAGGCGGCGTTGAGCTTGGCGAAGCCCGGGGTAAGGGCGTGGCAGATAGGCGAGGCGGTGGAGAGGGTGGCCAAGGGCTATGGGTTTAGGCCTATCTACAACTTGACGGGGCACAAGATAGAGCGGTTCATCTTACACGCGGGGCACGTGGTGCCCAACTACCCAGACAAAACCGCCTCGCAGCAGTTGATGCCCGGAGACGTGTACGCCATAGAGCCGTTTGTCACCAACGGAGAGGGGCAGGTGGTTGATGGGAGGGAGGTAACTATTTTCAGGCTACTGAAGATGAGGCACAAGTCTCTACAGCAGTTCATAGACGTCGTCGGCGCCGAGGTGGGGCCTCTCCCGTTTACTCCGCGTTGGTTTCCTCGGCTAGACGACTCGGTGTTTACCCAGGCGCTTAAGTTGGGCGTAATCCACGGCTATGAGGTGCTCGTGGAGCGGAGTAGGGGATACGTGGCCCAGTTTGAGGACACCGTTTACATAGGCGAGGAGGGAGCGGTGCCGCTGGCCCGCACGCTCGAGTTATTGTAGGGCGAAAAGTTTTTATATACGCGAAATTTGTCAAACCCATGAGCCAGGCAGTGTTGACTCAGATAGGTGGAGTTCCAGTGCTGGTGCTCAAGGAGGGCACACAACGGGCGTTTGGGAAAGAGGCGCTTAGGCTCAATATAATGATTGCGAGGGCAATTGCCGAGGTCATGAGGACGACGCTTGGGCCAAAGGGGATGGACAAGATGCTCATAGACTCGCTTGGCGATATAACTATCACAAACGACGGCGCCACGATCCTAGACGAGATGGATGTACAACACCCCATCGCCAAGCTCCTTGTTGAGATTTCTAAGTCGCAGGAGGAGGAGGCGGGAGACGGCACTACGACCGCGGTGGTGCTCGCCGGCGCGCTTCTTGAGGAGGCTGAGAAGCTTCTAGAGAAGAACATCCACCCGACGGTAATTGTAAGCGGCTTCAAGAAGGCGCTTGACGTAGCCACTGAGCATTTGAGAAAAGTGGCCGTGCCGGTGAATAGGAGCGACGTAGATACGCTTAAGAAGATCGCCATGACTTCCATGGGCGGCAAGATAAGCGAGACTGTGAAGGAGTATTTCGCTGACTTGGCCGTGAGGGCCGTACTGCAAGTTGCCGAGGAGAGGAATGGGAAGTGGTACGTGGACTTGGACAACATCCAAATTGTGAAAAAGCACGGGGCCTCCCTCCTTGACACACAGCTAGTGTACGGCATTGTGATAGACAAGGAGGTTGTACACGCCGCTATGCCGAAGCGCGTGGTAAACGCCAAGATAGCCCTCTTAGATGCGCCTCTTGAGGTGGAGAAGCCCGAGATAGATGCGGAGATCAGAATCAACGATCCGACGCAGATGAGGGCCTTCTTGGAGGAGGAGGAGAAGATACTGAAGGGCTATGTCGACAAGCTGAAGTCCCTCGGCGTAACTGCCCTGTTTACCACCAAGGGAATTGACGACATAGCGCAGTACTACTTGGCCAAGGCCGGGATCTTGGCCGTGAGGAGAGTGAAGCGTAGCGACATTGAGAAACTGGTGAGGGCCACCGGCGCCCGCCTTGTCACAAGCCTCGAAGACCTCACAGAGGCAGACCTAGGCTTCGCCGGCTTGGTGGAAGAGCGCCGCGTGGGAGATGAGAAGATGGTGTTCGTGGAGCAGTGTAAGAACCCGCGCGCGGTGTCCATATTGGTGCGCGGCGGCTTTGAGAGGCTCGTGGACGAGGCTGAGAGAAATCTCGACGACGCCCTATCTGTAGTTGCCGACGTCGTAGAAGAGCCGTACATACTGCCGGCAGGAGGCGCAGCGGAGATCGAGGCCGCCAAGGCTGTTAGAGCGTTTGCCCCCAAGGTAGGCGGCAGAGAGCAGTACGCAGTTGAGGCCTTCGCAAGAGCCCTAGAGGCAATACCCAAGGCACTTGCAGAAAACGCCGGCCTCGACCCCATCGACATATTGACAGAGCTGACTCACAAGCACGAGCAGCCAGACGGATGGAGATACGGCCTAGACGTCTACCAAGGCAAAGTCGTGGACATGATGAGCCTTGGCCTAATCGAGCCGCTTACGGTAAAGATAAACGCGCTTAAAGTGGCCGTCGAGGCCGCCAGCATGATCCTGAGAATAGACGAGATAATCGCGGCCTCTAAGCTGGAGAAAGAAGAGAAAGAAAAGAAGGAGGAGAAGAAGGAGGAATTCGACTAATTTTTTAATAGCCAAACGATTAACAACATAACCATAACAACCCCCACGTCTTTTACCACAATTAAGTGAGGCAGAGCGGCGGCTATCGCCGTGGATAGCAACACCACTCTCACCCTGGCCTTCAACGCGGCATACCTTCCCCGTATGAAGAACCTCGCGGCCTCTAGGGGCTTTTTCTCGCGCCTGGCGAGGGGGTCTTCCACTTTCGGCTCTGTGGCCAGTCGGCGGAGGAGCTCTTCCTCGTCGTACTCGTCCTTAAGCGCCGCTAAGTACTTTTTTGCGTATATCTCCTTCTCCGGCTTTGCCAAAAGCAACCTAATCTTTCTCTCGGTCTTTTTCAACACGGCCTTGGCGGCAAGGGCGCCCACGAGTAGTACAACGTAGGCGAGGTACTTCGTCGGGGAGTTGAAGATAAGCGAGACGCCGCTGATTAAGACGCTCCCAAGCGAACTCGCGGCGAGTATCAAGACGAGCTTATTATAGGCCTTTTCCTGCAGAGTCTGTATCTTGTGGACAATGTAGTCAGCTAACATAGACGTCGGCTACCCTCCTCTTTACTACATCCCCGTACTTCTTTTCCACAAGCACAACCGCCATGTTCTTCACTTCTACGTATTTCGCCAGTCTTTTTAACGCGTCCTCTATAGTGGCGGCGTGCATTGTGGCAAAGGTCTGTAGCCCTATCTCAGTGGCTGTTTTAAAGGCGTTGAAGTGGTCCTCATACTGTAACTCGCCTATGAAAACCACGTCGATATTCCTATTCAGCGATGCGTAGATTTCCCTACTCTTGTTTACATCGGCGATCTTTATTTGGTTTTTGTCAGGGTCTTCGTCAAATTCGTCAGCCTCGTCTATGT
Organism: Pyrobaculum calidifontis JCM 11548; assembly: GCF_000015805.1. Lineage (NCBI taxonomy): Archaea > Thermoproteati > Thermoproteota > Thermoprotei > Thermoproteales > Thermoproteaceae > Pyrobaculum > Pyrobaculum calidifontis. The sequence goes on from NC_009073.1 coordinate 994,925, forward strand.
ACACCCTCTGCCACGTTGGTGGAATTAGCTCGTCAATTGCCACGAGCAGAGTGGTCTTGCCAGCGCCGGGAGGGCCGGCGACTACTAGGTGCTTTCCCCCTTTAACGGCGGCGTAGATAGTCTTCAGCTGTTCTACGCTTAGAAAACCGCTAGAGAGGAGGTGGCTGAGCCTCAACTTTCTCCTGTGTATTCTCACATATACATGGGGGTAGGGGACTATTGGAGGCAGATCAAGCGAAATCCTAAGCCTATACACGCCGAAGCGTAGCCCAAATCTGAGAGAAGGCCTTGCATATGTCAACTCCACCCCTTTCAAATGTGCAAGACGCAAAAAGTTCTTTATCATTTCTGCTGTGGCAGTGGTATTAGTCTTTAACTTGCCGCGCCTAGTGGCAATGTATATAGGTCGGTTGGGTATGAGGACTAGGTCTTCGACCTCTTCATCCCTGATATATGGGGCGAGCTTGGCTAGGCCAACTGTGGCCAAGGTCGCCTCCAAGGCGAAGTCTTTATTTATCTTCTTTAGCAAGTTGTACCTAGCCTCTAGGGTTTTGTCAAGATCTGCGGCATATATTCGCGACACTACTTTTATTACAGCGGCCAGCTCTTCTTCCTTAAAGTTGCATATTTGTTTTTCGGCGCAGGCATATCTACACTCTAGGCATTCGAGGACTCTTAAAACTACATCATACATACTTTCGGAGTTTAACCACGGTGTCTCTTATGCTGAATTTGCTGACTTTTACAATCTCGCCTATTTGCCTCTTGTGAAAGTGGTAGTTGAGACGTTCTGCGGCAAGGTATACCAGAGAGGCCGCAATGACGCGGGGACTCTTTCCCTGCCACACCCTTTTGTCTATCGTGGAAAGAAGCTCTAGTGCCTCTCTTTCTAGCTCTGGGCTTCCAAGCTCGCGGCAAATCTTGGCTATGTAGTATTTAACTATGTCACTATACTTAGTCTTTATTATTTCTCTCTTTTCTTTTTCTAATATCATAAGTATCTGCTTAATCTTTTTAATTGGTTGAACTTTTGTAACTATAGGCGGCAGAGCTTCATATCCCACCACTGTGCCGCACTCAGTGCACACGTATTCACCATCCACTAGTATAACTTTGTCAGAGTTACAATACGTACATTTCATGTGCCTCATTTCTTCCAATTCTTTTAAATTTACTATTTACAATTTTTTACACTAAGAGAGTTAACTAAAAGTTTAGATCAGCTCCTGAGAAAATTTTAATAGCTGGGGCGGGCGAGGCTCCTATGGAGTTTTCCCTCTCAGTAGTCGACATCACAAGCGACTTTCCCAACGTAATAAAGCTCAGCGGAGATGTGGAGGCCACTGTAGAGCTACCTCTGGAGAAGTTAGGCGTTGCACTTAAGAAAGGCGATAAGATACGCCTAGTACTAAGCAAAGAAAAAGACGGAGACCTCTCCAAATACAAGGTGTACATGTGGGGTATTGTCTACCACGTCGCAGAGGAACTCACGCGAATATCCATTGGCGGGTTGCAACTGGACATTAAGAAGAAGCTCCCCCTAGCAATAGGCGAAAAGGTATACATAGGAATTCTCTAAAACTTTTATACACCCCTATAGGCACAGCCATGGCCACAACTCTTGCAGAGGCAAACAAGAGATTCGTGGCAGAGTTAAACAGCCTAATTGGAAGAGAGGTGCAGGTGGTTTTATCAAACGGCGAAGTGTACAAGGGCGTTCTACACGCCGTGGACAGCCAGCTCAACATACTCCTGGCAAACGCCACGGCGAAGTCCGGGGATAGGTACAACCGGGTCTTCATAATGTATAGATACATTGTACACATAGACAGCGTTGAGAAGAGAATAGACCTAAGAGAATTCGCAAAATACGCCGAAAAGGTGTTCCCAGGCATGGTGAAGTACGTAGAAGAGACAAACACAGTCCTAATAGGGGATAAGGTACGCGTAAGCGAAATTGGAGTCGAGGGAGTAGGCCCAGTGGCAGAGAGAGCAAAAAGACTCTTCGACGAATTTCTAAAGATGCGGGGAGAGGGGGCCTAACAGTCTCTGGCGCGTCTTCTCAACTCTCTTTACACCGAAAGACTCGCCCTTTAGGGCGGGGAGGAGGTCAGAGACCCAGATTTCCCATAGTGATTGCTTCTACGTCAAAGGCACAAGATATCTCCTGGCGATAGCCTATTTTGCGTCGAAACAAGGAAATTTACGGAAAAGGCTAGTCCCAAAAAGCCTTGGTAGAAGCGTACTGCCTTTCTGCCTCCAAGACGGCGCTCCAGAGATCTCCCCCCTCTACGACCTTGTTGAGTATCTTAACGGCGGTCTTTGGCCCCACTCCATGGGCCAGTTGAACCAACACGCCAAGTTTACCATGTTGGAGAACAATGGAGGCGCTCTGTTGCAAATACTCCGCCACCTTCCTCTCCTCGGGCGACAGTCTCTGGCGTATCTTAAGCTTGCTTAATACTTGCCTAGCCTTGGCCAAGTCAATTCCCTTAACCACGGCCAAGACCCTCATGCCGCAGTTTTGGCAAAACACGTCCTCTGGGAGGGCAACTGCCTTAGTCGTAAGAGTCCAGCCGCAGTTTATGCAAAGAAGTGTCACAGGTTTGTTCAAAATCCTCTTCCGCACTAGGTCTGCCAGCGTCTCCCTTGAGAGTCCTCTAAACGAGAAATCCAGACGCAACGCCTCTTCCAGTATTGGCTTCTCCAGGGCAGTGGGCTTGGCCAGCCTCTTAACCACGTAGCCCCCCTCCGTAGCCCTCTCTAGGAAAGAAAACAAGGCCCTCACGTCGAGCCGCTCCACAAATATCTCGTTCACGGCCTCTATTCCCGGCAAGTCGTCTACATATACGTCTACGAGTCTCTGTGGAATCTCCTCGGCGTCTTTAGAAATAACACCGGCCCGCTTAGCTACCTGGAGAAACCTATATCTAAACAGCTTAGAGCTCTTCACAGCGTTTTGCAACGTCTTATAGACAAAGCTATGGGGCTTTCTTAAAACCTCGTCAAATGCCTGCGCTGGGAAGAAGTCCCTAAAAATCAAGAGCACCCTATACGCATCTGCCCTATAGCCCACTGGTCCCACATAGCCAGACAAGGCATGGGAGAGGTAGAGCCCCAAGGCCTCGTTACCCTTATGACCCAGGCAACTATGTACAACTACATACCTGCCACTAACTACGTGCACATGCACCGGGCTGAGCCCCGGCACGAGCTCTATGTCCAAACCCTCCAAGTCTATGGGCAAGTCCACCTCGCCACGGAGCGCAGATATAACGAGCTCCTTCCTACGCTCACAAGCCCTCTGGGCAACCTCGAAGGGCACAGGTATCTGCTCCCCCACCCAGGCGGGGAGAGCCCCCGCCACGTCGTAGTCCGGGTATAGATAGACCGCATCGCCCTCCTTCTTGGCGAAAACCCACACTCTGCCAGAGAGGACAATCTTAGTCCCGGGCTCGATTGAGTAGACAAACTCTCTGTCAAGTTCGCCGACAGTTCTCCCCGTAGTCTCGTCGACGGCCTTGTAGCTCTTTTCGTCGGGTATTGTGGACACGTTTTCAAAGTAGTACTTGACGCTCCCCTTCCTAGGCCTCAGCCCCCTCAGTAGCCCATGGCGTTCGGCAAAATCTAAGACAAGGCGGAGATCACCCTCCGTGAGATTTCTGTATGGGTGAGCTCTCTTCAAAACCCCCATCAAATACTCAAAGCCGATCTCTCGCCCATCTATCCTAGCCTCAAGGGCTATGCCCACCACTTGGTGTAGAAGCACGTCGAGGGCGCTTTCGTGATACTCTACCTCTCCCTCCAGCTCCCCCCGAAGAGCCCTCTCCACAATCTCCTCAGACTCCACCAAGTCCTCCACATCTGCCGCCACGACAATCCCCCTAGAGACGAGGCCAAGCCTATGGCCACTACGCCCAACTCTCTGCACCAGCTTAGAGACTTGCCTAGGCGATCCATACTGGACCACCAGCTCCACTTCGCCTATGTCAATCCCCAGCTCCAAGCTGGAGGTAGCTACGACCGCCTTGAGCTCCCCCTTCTTGAACTTCTCCTCCACGGCTACTCTATGCTCTCTGGCAAGAGAGGAGTGGTGCACCTCCACATCTACGCCGAGCGACTTCAGCCTAGAGGCGAGGAACTCTGCCCCATCTCTAGTGTTTGTAAAAACGAGAACTCTGCCCCTCGCCGACTTAATATACTCCGCCACCTTCTTAATCCTGGCCACAGCCTCTGGCGTGGCGTCGAGCCGCTCTGCGTCGAGGTAGTCCTCCTCAGAGGGCGTAGGCAGAACTACGTCCACCTCGTACTTCTTCTCCCCAGACACGTCCACCACCTCCACTGGCCTCCCCCCGCCCAAGTACTCAGCAACCAGCCGGGGCGAGCCCACCGTGGCGGAGAGGCCCACACGCTGAAACTCCCCCGCGAGTTCCACAAGTCTCTCGAGCCCAACGGCGAGCTGGACCCCCCTCTTGCTGTTCACAAGCTCGTGAACTTCGTCGACCACCACGTATCGGACCTCCCTCAGCGCGGGCCTAAGCCGCTTGTTAAGCAAAAGAATTTGAAGAGACTCAGGCGTGGTGATGAGGACATCAGGCGGCCTAGAGGCTATGATACGCCTCTCCCGCTCCGGCGTATCGCTGTGCCGCACAGCTATGGAAAACCCCAACTCCGCGGCTAAACTCTCCAGCCGCTTAAGCAAGTCCCTGTTAAGAGACCTGAGAGGAGTTATGTAGAGACAACGAAGCCCAGACCCCCCGCCCTCCACCATCTTAGAGAAGATGGGAAAAAGCGCCGCCTCCGTCTTCCCATAACCCGTAGGGGCAATCAACAATACGTGGCGCCCCTCCAAGACCTTGGGAATAGCCTCCCTCTGCGCAGGCGTCGGCTCAACATAGCCCAACTTGTAGATAGCCTCTCTAACACGGGGGTGGAGCTTAGCAAAAACGTCCGAGCCCCTATCCACGTCGCTACATCTTCAGCCCCTTCTTAACCTTTAGCCCACTGCCGGCAGACGCTCTGCCTAACTCAAGCTGAGCGCTTACGCCCCGCGCTTTTGGCCACTAATCGGCTAATGGCCCCACTCAATCTCCTTAAGTATCTCTGGGATACGCCTCTTGGCGTCCTCCCGCAACTCGTCGTAGAAGTTCCTCCCAGTGGAGTCAATCATCACGGTCAGGGGCCCGAAATCCTCCACCTCCAGCACCCACATGGCCTCTGCGACGCCCAAGTCAAGCCAGTGAACATCTATGACTCTCTTTATCGCCCTCGCCGCCAGTACCCCAGCCCCCCCGGTGAAAATGGCATACGCCGCCGTGTATTTCTTCATGGCTTCCGCAGTCCTCTTGCCCATGCCCCCCTTCCCCACCACAAGCTTTACTCCGGCTTTTTCAATAACCTCCGCCTCAAACGCCTCCATCCTGGCGCTGGTGGTGGGCCCCATGCTGATGATGCGCCACCCGCCGTCCACCCGCTGGGCTACGGGCCCCGCGTGGTAAATAACGCCTCCGCGTAGATCAACAGGCAAGGGCTCCCCCTTTTGCAAAAGCTCCACCATCCGCTTATGGGCAGAATCCCTCGCGCTCACCACTACGCCGGAGATGTAGACAGTGTCCCCAACCCTAAGCCTAGACACGTCGCTGTCCGAAAGAGGAGTCTTCAACCGATACACAGCCATAGCACAAACTACGCACGGTATTAAAAGCATTAATAAAACAAGTAACGACACATTTGCCGCAGGTCGGCATAAGAACACATATTAAGAGATTTAGGGTCCATCTATATGCTAGAGCAAGTAATTCTAAAAGTGGCCAAAGAAGTGGTAACACGCGCAAGCGTGGGCCCCGCCTTCGACGTCTCTACAGCCCTTAAACGGGCATTAGGCGAAGAGAGAAGCGACACGGCGAAGACGCAACTGGAGGCAATATTGAAGAATATCGAGCTCGCCGAGAGGGAGAAGGCCGCCGTGTGTCAAGACACCGGCTTCCCAAACTTCTACATAAAACTGGGAGACCGCTTCCCAATAAGAAGCAGGCTATACGACATACTTACACAAGCCGTGCGCGAGGTGACCAAAGAACTGCCACTTAGGCCAAACACGGCCCACCCCTTCACCGAGAAAAACCCCGGCGACAACACAGGCGTCTACGCCCCGTGGTTTGAAGTAGAACTATTCGACGGAGATTACCTAGAGTTCCACTATGTCCCAAAGGGCGGCGGCACCGAGCTCCCCAGCAAAGCTCTAACCCTCCCGCCGGGGATAGCCATGAGGGAGTTGCCCAGACTCGTGCTAGAGGCCGTGGTAGAGGCAGGCCCCATGCCCTGTCCCCCGGTGATCGTGGGCGTGGGCATAGGCCCCTCTGTGGACATAGCGGCAAAGCTCGCAAAGAAGGCCGCTGTACTGCGGCCAGTGGGCTCCCGCCACCCAGAGCCAGAGATCGCCAAGATGGAGACAGAGCTTCTAAAGGCAATAAACAAGCTCGGCATAGGGACCCACGGCGTCGGAGGCAACGTGACCGCGCTAGACGTACACATAGAGTACGCATATAGGCACCCAGCTACCTTCTCCATAGGCATAGTGTTCAGCTGCTGGGCCACGAGGAGGGCAGGCGCCAGAGTATACCCCGACGGGAAGTACGAATTCCTCTAATGTGCGAAAAATCGCCAATACCCACGCCGGTTTTAGTAGTGGTAGTAGACAGCCACGGGGCAGTGGTCGGCTGGCCCCTAGTAATACCAGGCGAACCCACTCTGCTGGCCCTTCCTCTGCACAAGACGCGGAGGACCCTGGCGCTCATAAGAGAGAAGAAGGCCTTCTCCATAAACTTTGTAAGAGACGCCGAGAGGGCCTTTGAAATATTTGGAAAGCCAGGCGAAGACAAGCTATCCAAATGGGGCGCCGCGTCCAAATGCAAGACGTTGCCGTGCAACACGCTTGGAGACGCAAGCCGCGTCGTAGAATGCCTATACGAAGGAGAGGTAGAGGTGGGAGAACACGTCCTCGTCTTCTGCCAAGTCAAAGCCGCCTACGGGTGCGGCGACTACGCTGTATGGGATCCCTGCACTATCAACCGCCAGCGGCAGGCGGAATAAAGACAACCTCGTCCCCATCCTTCAGCCTTGTCTCTAGGCCATTCAACCACTCCACGGCTCTCCCATTGACCAATATATTGTACATAGGCTTGAGCTTGTCGCCCTCAAGGATCTCCGCCTTCAACTTTCCAAACTTTTGATCCAACACGTCTATCAACTCTCTCACAGTGATGCCGTCGGGGACTTCTACCTCAGTCTTCAAGACCCCCGTCAAGTCGTACAACGTAGCCAAAAACTTCACCCGCAATCTCACTGGTGTGTACGGCTCTGAGTTTATAAGATTACCCGCGCTTAACTCTTGCTGAAGTAGAAGCAGGGCCCCCCTAGCGAGGACTCGCACACTCTCACCCAAGCGGCGCCTACTAGGTCTGCGATGTGTTTAGCGAGGCACTCCCCGCTGACGCCGGGCAGATTACACGGCACCACGTATATCTCTCCGGCGTCTAAGGCCACCTTCTCCTGGGGAGAGGCGAGGTATTTGCCGTCCATACGCGCAAGGGCCTCTCTAAACTTCTTCGAGGCCTCGTCGGCGTCTACCACTAGGTCTCTATACCCCTCGACGCATATGCCCACTGTGATGAAGTAGTCATGGCCGTGGACCCTTGCCCACCCCGGCGAAAAAGAGGGCTTATGAGCAACCGAGATAGAGCCCCTCAATTCTACACACGTCCGCATAGGGGGCAATCACAGCTTTATAAATAAAGTATTTGGCAACGGCGTGATAGCCATCGATGTAGACAAGGCGGAGGAAGTCGCCAGCCGCCTAAGGGAGTTGCGCATAGAACGCGACAGGTACGAAAACCCCCGGCTCTATCCCCCCGTGGGAGACCCCCGGGAGGATCAACTGGCCTTCTTCACCGCTATGGTGGCGGTGGACCACAGGACGTCCACCCCCTGGGAATCCTTTGAGGGGTACATAGGCGGCGAGTTTTACCACGGCGCAGACGTGCTCTACAGGCTTGGCCGACTGGCCTACGACGAGGGGCTCTTCAAGGCGGAGAGGTTGGCCAACCTCACGCCGAGGGAGGCCCTTAAGCTGTTTTCAGTGGGGGGAAAGACTGTGTGGGACTTCTACACGAGGCTCTACCTCCTGAGAGACTTGGGCAAGAAGGCCCTGGCGCAGGGGGGCTTCGAGGGACTCGTGTCCGTGGACACGATAAAAGAGCTCAAGGAGAGACTCGCCAAAGTTAGGGCGTATGAAGACCCAGTGGCCAAGAAGACACTCCTCTTGGCAAAATTCCTCGACGGGAGAAGGCTGGCCGACTTCAAGGACGTAAATGAGGCAGACGTGCCCGTCGACAACCACCTCTCCCGCATTTCCTACCGGCTGGGCATAGTGGAAGTGGACTACGACTTTCTAGAAAGCGGCGTAGAGACGAACCGCGAGGAGGATATAAGGCTCAGGGAAACTGTAAAAACGGCGTGGAGAATAGTGGCCAAATTCGCAGACCTCCACCCATTCGCGTTAGACGACTTCCTGTGGAACTTCGGCAGGACTATCTGCACTAGGGAGAGGCCCAACTGCGGCCAATGCCCCCTAAGAGAGGTGTGCAAGGCGCACAAGCTGGGCCGCTACCCCCCAGAGCACCTCCACTTAGCCACATGGTACTATTAATAGATATGAGGTTTAGAGGGGCATGAGGATAAGGTCTATTACGCTCCACCTCCCCTGGGACGACGACTACTCCATAGTGGCCAAGTTTAAACAAGCCGCCGAGGAGTTAAACCCGGCCACTGTGAGAGTCTCAATTTCGCCCCCTCCGCCGAGGGCCGCCGAGAGGGCTGTGGCAAAGCTGAGAGACATGGGCATAAACTACATATCCGCGCTCCACCTCTACTACAGCGCCGAGGAGGTGTACAAATACGTCGCGGAATACGGAGTCTTTGCGTCATTTACAGACGTGGGAGAGTACCTCAAGTTCCTAAAGACAATATACGACAAGGGGGAGGCCCACCTATCGAGATACGTCTCACTACTGGCGGGGGGCCTGGTCTTCAACTCCCCATACTTCCCCGCCTCTATAACCACCAGGAGGGGAATCTCGCTCTCACTGCTCTACCCCAACGACATAAAGACGCTAAGCGACATAGAAGAGGCGTTAAAGAGGGGGGAGCAGTTGGGCATGTACATCTCCTCCGCCTTGGGCTTAGAATTCCTAGGCGTAGACGGCTCGCTCTCGCCGTGGGGCGAGGAGTCTGTGGCAAAGGCCGTGGAGCGCCTCTTTGGCATAAGGCTGGGCACGCCGGGCTCCCACTACGCGATCTGGCAGTTGAACAAGGCCATCAAAAGCGCGGAGGTGAAGAAGGTCGGCTTCAACGAGGTCATGCTACCACTGGCAGAAGACGAGGAACTAAAACGCTTGGTAAGAGCGGGGGCCCTCACGCTTAGAGATTTCGTAAGCTATACTGCCGTGTGCGTCCCAGGCCTAGACATGGCTCCCATAAGAGTCAAAGACTGGGATGCGCTAAAGCGCTTGTTGTACGACCTGGTGGCAATAGCCGAAGCGAAGGGGCGGCCAATAGGCGTAAGAATTTTCCCAGTGGACGACGAGGAATACGACGTGGCAGGATTTGGCAAAACCCCCGCGCTTAAGATTTGATTCCAATTACGTAGACCCCCTCTGGACACTTCAGCAAAAGCCCCTCCTCCACCTTGTACATGAGAGTCCTCGCCTGGAGCCCCCTCACAGAGTACAAGCCGTATTTAAGGTCGGGAGTTATGACGCCGACGACTCTCTTCACCTCGCCCCATTTAACCACCTCAATTTCACACTTCGACAAGTCGAGCGTAACTTCGTGGGGGAGCACCCAGGGGAAGTCAGGCGGCATTTTGACGTAAAGCACATCCCCCTCCACCCAGTACCCATACGGTTGAAAGACCAGCGTGCCCACGAAGTGGACGAGCGGAAGCCCAACCGGGATTAAGACTACCGCGTATAGGATGCGTAAAGTCGTCTTGTCAAGTGTGCCACGCCGCCTTGCTCTCTCTAGCAGAGCCACCACTAGCCCGAGCGAGAGCAAGAGAAGCGCCGTAGTGAGAATACCCATCCACGTTATTATACTGCTGGGCAAAACTGCCGTGGAGATTTCAACAGCAGGCATAGATAACAGACCTACCCCTCAGCCTTATCCATTCTTTACAGCCACAAGTTTTAACTACGAGGACTTCGTTGCCTTTCTTACTACAGCTGGCGTAGAAAGACCAAAGGCGCCACCCAGAGAGACAGACAACGCCGCGCGGCCCCTCCCCTCTCGCTTCTATAGAGGCGTCAAACGACGCCGTGCGCAAGGGGAAGCGAACGTAGAGCCTGCCCCCCTCGTACCTACACTCCACAGGCATCAACACAAGGGGCAGAAGCAGAACGGGAGCAATGACTACGGCTATGAGCCAGTGAGAAAACAACACCACGGCAACAATCCCACTCGCTAAGAGACCATAGACGACTATGAGATCCTTTTTGCACAGGGGCATAAGAGAGTAACTCTCCAAACAAAAAACTTTGTAGTGGTAACAAAGAAAAGGGTAACTGCGCTAGAGAAGGGGTTGCCTTATCTGCCGTATATCGTTTAAAAAGGAGAGAGCAAGGACTTTACGTATTCGCGTTTTTGTGCACAAAGAATATATCACACAACGTGTTAAGTCGGCGTGATTAGGCACCTCATGATGTCTCGCAAATATGTAAAATTGCTCCTCAGTGGGAAGAAGAGGAGCACTATTAGGCCTGGCGTGTTAAAAGTGGCGGAGAAGGTGTATATACACAGCGAGGGGCGCATTGTGGCAGTCGCCGAGGTGGAGGAGGTTGTATACAAGAGGGTTGGCGAGCTCACCGACGAGGATGCGCAGATAGACGGCTTCAGCAGCAGAGATGAGCTTGTGGCCTTTCTAAAGAGGCGCTACCCAGGGCTGAAGGACAGCTCCGTCGTCACAGTGATAAAATTTAGCAAGGTAGAGGAAGTAGACATGCCCGAGGACGCCCACTATGGCGGATTAACGCCGGTTGAAATAGCGACGTTGGCGTTGAACAAGCTGGAGCTCAGCAGGCGGGAGAGAGAGATCCTCAAGGCGGTGGTTGAGACCAAGAGCTTGAGGAAGGCCGCCCTAAAGCTCTTTGGAACAATAGAGAAACGGGGGGTTATCCGGAAAGTGCTAAGAAAAGCCGCGGCCAAGTTGATCAATGGAGGCCTGGAGGAGAAAAATAGAGACAATTAGGCAGCTGGAGGCCCTCCTCTCTCCCGAGGAGCGGAGAGAGGCCCTCCGCGACCACCACGCAAAGCGCCCGCCCAGGCCCTGCGGCATCACTATTCACACAGGCATAGGATGCCCGCTCGGCTGCGCCTACTGTTACATATACGACATGGGCTTCCCAGGCCGCGTCACGCCGTATCCGCTAAGCCCGCTCCAGATGGCTTTCGCCATAGCCTCCAACCCATATGTGGCGGTAGGCGAGTGGGGCTCGCTAGTAGCCGTCGGATCGGTCACAGAGCCGTTTCTGCCAGAGACCAGGGACTTGGCTCTGTCCTACATGGAGGCAATAGCCAAGTGGCTCGGCAACCCCATACAAGTCGCCACGAAGATGCCGCCCCCTCTAAAGCTGGCGGAGATTCAGAAGGGGCTAGACGTCCTCATAAGCGTCACAGACTTAAGCGGGAGGCTAGAGCCCAGGGCCCCGCCGCCTCTGGAGAGGCTGAGGGCAGGCGCAGAGCTTATAAGACGCGGCGCCCACGCCACACTGTTTGTGCGGCCGATCGTCCCCGGCGTCACGGACAGGGAAATAGAGAGGCTGTTAATAACGGCGAGGGAGCTGGGCTATCGGAGGGTCGTGTTTGGAACTCTGCGGGTCACCACTGGAATAGTGCGCCGGCTTAGGGCATTCGGCGTAGACGTGACGCCGTACGTCAAAAGACTTGACGAAAAGAGGCAGACGCCAATAAGGTTCCCCAAGGAGAAATTCGTGGCCATGGCGAGGGACTTGGGCTTTGAAGTCCTCCCCGCCTCCTGTGCGGCCAACGTGGCCGCACACGGCCAAGCATGCGCCCTCTGCCACTGGGGCCCCTGCGGAGACGTGAAGAAGCTGAAGGTGGAACAGAGAGAGGTGGAGGAGTACCTTGAGGCGAGGGGGTACAAGGCTAAGGTACATGTGGACGATGTCATACGCGTGTCCGCCAAGCTCTCAAAGGCGGACAAGACCTTTCTAGAACAGGCCACCCGCCTTAGGGTAGTGGAGGACAAGCGGCGTTAAAATCTGCCCGACAGCCTTTTCTGGGGGTTCGTGGGCCACAGGGTGAATGCCAGCTCTCCCGGCGCCTTCAGCATTAAGCTCGTCAAGACGGCCTCCACGAGCTCCGGCGAGACTCTCACATACTGGTCCACCGAGTCCAGCAGCTGGGGGTACCCCGTAACCGTGGAGGCGGTCGAGGCCAGGTAGCCCACCACGTTTTCTAAGCCGAGGTTTCCCAAGTCCAGCACCTCGGCCCGCACGGCCGTCCTACTGCCGGGGGGCTTGTAGTAAACCACTTCGACGTCGCCTAACAGGCGGAGGTGTGGGTACGCGGAGTTGGTTAACACCTTGTTGAAGTTTTCGTAGAACTCCCTCAGCCGCCTGCAGAGCCTCTCGGCCTTCTCCCCCCGCGCAGGCGCCTCGCTCCTGTAACACCTTAGAACCTCGTCGCGTAGCGCGCCCCCTTCACACTCTGCGTAGTGTATGGGGGCCCACTTGGGCAAGAGGTCGCGGAGTTTCCCAAGGGAGAAGTACTCCCCGGGGCTTAGCACAACTGACGCGGCCACTTTGTCGTTTACGGGGAGGCAGCGCCCGGCGGCCACGGACAAGTACTTAGACCTCACCCTCTTGGCCACGCCGACGACCGTCGCCCTACCCGCCTCGGCGGCGGCCAGCATGCGGTCTACAACTCGGTTTACCTCCTCGTACTTCCCGCCCCTGACGGCTAAATTGTACGGCAGGGGGTGAATGGCAATGTCTCCGTCGAGGAGGAGGACGTCGAAGTTCTTTTTCCCCCTTGCCCTAGCCTCCAAGAGGCGTGCGGCAAGTCTTCTCTCCAGCAGTGAGGCAAATCGAGATATGTCCCCCTCCCTAGAGTCGCTGAAGTAGAGCGTGCCCGAGAGAAAGCGGTCTTGCGCCCCATTCACCACGCCCACATATCCATATGCCACCACGGTGAAGATCCCGCCCACGAGCTCCAGAGGCGGCGAGCCGTAGGAGGAGTCCACCGCATATGCGGAGAACTGCTTGCCGCCGCTTATGGCCCTTATCTCAAGCGCCTGCCTCAGCGCCTTTAGCTCCTCCGCGACGCGCTCCAGCTTGGCGATTTTCTCGACGTACTTCTCCATGTCGTGTCTAAGCGCGGCCAGTAGATCGGGCTCAAGCCAGTAGTCAAGGGTGTCGGGCCCCTCGTACATGTCACAAGCCAGGTAGCGCGTTTATATAGCGCATAGCTACGCCACCTCTTTTACTCTCAGTAGCACAGGTCTTCTGAGGGGGTTCATGAGGCCAGCCACGAAGAAGTCGCGGGGCTGCAGCTGTGTGAGAACGCTCTCGTTTACGTCGGCGATGTCTAAGTACGTGGAAATCTCTCTCACGTCGGTGGGGGCAGTGAGGCGGGAGAAGAATATTGTGCCCAAGTTGGCCCTTATAGATGGGTCAATGTCGCCCACGATCCTCTGGCTGGCCAAAACCACCGAGAGGCCCCACTTCCTGCCCTCCCTCACCGTGGTCTCAATGACGTCCTTAGAAAGCGTCCACGTCTGCGGGGCGTAGTTCTGAGCCTCGTCAATTACAAACACGATGTTGGCCGGGGCCTTCTCCCTCTTCACCCTCTCCCACGCCGTCTCCATAACGGAGGCCACAATCGCCTGCTTCACCGATATGTCTGTGTCATAGCTCAAGTCCACCACCACGGGGTTTGCACCAAGGCCTAAGACCTCCTCTGGCTCCTTAACCCTGGCGTTAAGCTCCTCGAAGAAGAGACTGTCCACCAGTTGCCTCAGATAGAGCTCTGCCTTCTCCACCGTGGAGTCTCGCGCGTTCAGCCTCTTCATAGTCCGCTTGAGGTGGGCAATAAAGGCGTCTTTTCCCCACCGGCCCTCGTATGTCATCGCGGCAATCTCTATATACTCGCCGTAGGTCTGCCAAGGCAACTGCGCCACCTTCGCGATCACAGACGCCAAGATGTTGGCCGGTATCTTGACCTCAGACGACTTAACCGCCGCCTCGTAATAGGGGGCATAGTCCACCCCCGTGTGGTCGAAAATCACGACACGGTAGCCCTTGCCCACTAGCTCATTTACCAGCGCCCTCACAAGCCTCGACTTCCCCATGCCAGTGGCGCCGAACACCCCCACGTGGTGCGTTACATACCTAGCGTCGAGGGGGAGGGGCCACCCAGAGTACTTATGGTGGCCGACATAGATGTAGTCGCCCTTAAACACGTCGCCGAGAGTCGAGGCGTCTAGCACATACACCTTCGAGCCAGGCGTGACCACATGGGAAACCTCGCCCACGGCGCCCCCCCTAATGGTGACGTAGGGCTTGACTATGGCCGTGGTGTAGGGGAGGAGGATCCCATAGTCCACCATCTCAGGCCGGTCCACATAGGGCGTCCGCACCCTATCCCTCACAACGGGCTCCAGCTTGGTAATCCTCCTGAGAAATCCCACCACGAGCTCGCCCGGATTCTCCCTGTCCACCACGCCGACAAGCTGCTCCTCAACCGCGTAGCGCTCTGCCGCGCGGTAGATTTGAACCGGAATTGACCCGACAGTGGCGCCGCTTACCACAAACCCAATCTCGATCATAGGTACACCTCCAGCTCCACTCGGTCGCCATCTTTCAACCCTAGCACGTCTCGGACGCGGACAGGCGCAATGAACTCAATCACGTCGACGGGGTGGTGAGTACGCTCTGGCATCACCACTGCGCCCTCCACGTCTGCCAGCCTAGCCCTAAACGCCTTCACAGCGCCGTACGTCCTCATACCGTTTGTAAACCCCGGTATGTGAATGCCGGGGAGGCCGTCGAGGTACCTCCTATGTGCCAGAGACTGGGGCTCCAGCTTTATGTTCAAAGTGCCGGGGTATGGGGTAAAGCCCAGCTCTCTCTCAATCGCCCTTCTGTAGCCCTCCAGCGACATGTAGAAAGCCCCCTCGCCGAGCCCCGTCACCACTCTTCCCACGAGCTTAATAGAAGCTATGTCAAAGTAGCGGAGAAGGTTGCGCAAGACTATGCTTAACGCGTCGCGGCCCTTCTGAGTAAGCTTTATGACAGGCCCCTCAGACAAATAGCCGGCTTCCCTTAGCGCTTTCACGGCCTTATACGCGCCCTGCCTAGACATACAGAGCCTCTTTGCCGCCTCTCCCACAGGCAAGCCCTCTACAGAGGCAAAAGCTATGAGGTCGGCCAGCGTCTTTCTCTCACAGTAGAGCTCTGTCACAGCGCATACTTCTCCACTATTTTTAAAATAGTCGTGTACAACGTCGCCTTAGCTAAGTCTGCCAACACCTCTACCCTATTCACAGCCTCGGCCAAGTCTCTCCCCACGGCCACCACGCCGTGTCTCTTCAACACAGCCACGTTGCTGTGGATAAGCGCCTCGGCCGCCGCCTCCGCGAGCTCCCTCGTGCCCGGCTTTATATACGGCACAACAGCCACGCCAGAGCCCAGATAGGCCTCGGCCTCCGACAAGGCAGAGGCGTCTATCCTCTCGGCCAACACAGTGGGCAACACGTCGTGCGTATGAACCACAGCCCCCACGTCCTGCCGCCTCTTGTACACCTCCACGTGGAGCCTCCACTCGCTAGTCGGCCTCAGCCTACCCTTCACCACTTCGCCGGAGAGGTTTATCCACACCAAGTCCTCGGGCGTCAAGAAGGGCTTCGGCCAATTCGTCGGCGTAATGAGGATTAAGTCCCCGCTCTTGGCCGAGACGTTGCCAGACAAAAGCGTTATGTGCCCCCTCTCGTACAACAGCCTTACGTACCGTAGAAACTCCTCCTCCATTAGGGCAGAGGGCCGAGACCAATCTTCTCCCGATACTCGTTGTACTTGGCCACCACTTCGGCGTACCACCTCTCGATGTCTGCCTTGCTCTGCGGGTAGCGTAAGTACAAGTCGCCGATCTCCTTTGCGTATTGGACAGAGGTGGAGAGCTTCTTGAGGAGGCCGGGCCTGCCGATGAACTGCATCATAATCTTAAACTTGTCCAAGAGGGAGAGGTCTGTCCCCTTCGCGGCTAGGTGGTATATCTCATCCTCGTTCAGGATCTTCCTCGACAAGCCGAAGTTCAAGTCGTCGTTGTCCAACGTCTGCAACATCAGCCTCAACACGTCCAACTGAGCCTGCCTATACCCCCACTCCCTCATGTACGCCACGTTGTACTCCCACAGCGAGTCCTCCGAAAAGTCGCCTCTGGCGAAGGCCTTCTCAATGGTCCTCGAGGCGAGCTCCGCGGTCAGAAGGGCTTGCCCAATGCCTCCGCCGTGGATGGGGTTTACGGCGGCCGCGGCGTCGCCTAGGGCAACAATGCCGTTGCCCACGAGGGACTTAAGCGGCCTCCTCGTAGGTATAAAGCCTCCTCCAATGTGGTACTTCTCTCTCACCTTGAACCTGGGCAATATGTACTTCTCGTAGTGGGCCCTGGGGTTGAGCTTGAGGACGCCCCATATGCCGAGCCCCACGTTCAACATGGTGCTACTCCTCGGGAAAATCCACCAGTAGCCGCCGGGCGCCACCACCATGTCGAGGTATATCTTGATGTACTGAGGCCGTTCGTGCTCGTCCTCCGTGTATACAATCTCCCTGTAGGCGTGGGAGACGTCCTCTGGGTGCAACGGCTCTGAGATAAGCCACCCACTCAGCTTCGTCCTAAGCACCGCCGCAGAGCCCGTGGAGTCCACCACCACCCTCGCCCTAAACTCCTTGGTCGAGCCCGTCCTCCTCTCCACCGCCTTGACCCCCACGACGCTTCCGTTTTCCACGATCGGCGCAGTGGCCGTGTGGCCCTCAAACAAAGTCGCCCCAGCCCTCACGGCCTCCTCTATAAGCCACTTGCCCCAGCCAAAACGGTCCAGCACGTAGCCCTCCCCCCTTATCAAGAGCCTAGTCCTCTCGTCGGGGCTTATGAGCTCCACGCCCTCTATCTTGTTCTGAAACACCCTGGGGTTAGGCGTTAGGTGCCTAGACATGCGCTCCACGTGGTGTAGCCCAAGCCCATCGCCGCAGGTCTTTACACCCAGCTCGTTGCCACTTTTAGACTCGAGGAGCGCCACCTTAAACCCTGCCTTGGCCAAGAGATAGGAGATGTAGGAGCCGGCGGTGCCCGCTCCAGCCACCACTACATCGAAATTTTCACTGGACATGCAGAGTAAAGACCTTGGTATATAAAAAACTTTAGAGTTTCAACACGTCGCCTGGCTTCATCACGTACACCTTGGCCCGCGTCACAGCCTCCACCCGCGCCTTGAAGTCCTCCGGATCCTGCCTTATGAGCGGGAAGGTGTTGTAGTGCATAGGCACGACCCTCCTCGGCCTCAACAGCTGCACCGCAATGGCCGCCTCGCGTGGGCCCATGGTAAAGACGCTGCCAATGGGTAGAAGCGCCACATCTATGTCATACAACTCGCCTATCAGCTCCATGTCTCTAAACAGCGCCGTGTCCCCCGCGTGGTAAACCGTGCCCTCAGGCGTCGCTATCACGAAGCCAGACGGTGCGCCCCTATTCGCAGTATGAAGCGCTGGCGTCATGTAGACCTCCACCCCATCGCCGAGCTTAATAGTGCCCCCAATGTTCATAGGCATAGTCTGCGCCTCGGGAATCCCCTTCTCCGCCACCTCGAGGGTAAGCTCGTAAGTCCCCACAACGGGAGCCCCCGTCGCCTTGGCAATATCCACAGACTCGCCCAAGTGGTCAAAGTGGTCGTGGGTAATCAAGATATGCGTCGGCTTCGCCGCGGCCACCTCCTGAGGAGAGGCCGGGGACAGAGGGTTAGAGACCCAGGGATCTATCAACAACTTAAGCGACGCGGCCTCCACCATAAACGCCGAATGCCCAAACCACTTGATCTGCATAACCGTAGAACTGTGCGGGTTATTAACTCTTCTGCGCCCGCGCGATATAACCCTGCAGTTGTTGCGCGGCGACGTTTACCCCCTCTTCTGAAGATCCAGCCTAATGGCGCCTCTGTGGGGGGCGAAGATTTTCACAGAGAAGTACCTCTCAAGCTCTCTTACCACCTCCACAAGCGCTCTGAACTCCATGGGCTTTACCAGGTAGATCTTTAGGTGGTACAGGCCGGTGGCAGGCGCGTAGCTGTACTTGACATATTTCACATAGCCGGCCCCCACCCTTTTCACCACCTCAACAGCTCTCTCCAGCTCTTTCACAAGGCAGAAACTTTGCCGTGTTTAAAAATACTGGTCAATCCTCGCGGCGAATATAGACTCCAGGAAGGCCCTCAGCTCCACCGCGCCCTCGTACTCCTCCCTCCCCACCCTAGCAGTGGGCTTCACCACCTTCCAAGGGCCACGGCCAAATTTCACGAGAATAAACGCCTCTCCCCCCGCCCTCTCTGCAAATTTGACAAGCTTCTCCAACTTCTCCTCCTCAATCCTAACCGCTGTGTACTTAGACCGGTACTTCACCTCAAACACCAAGACCCTCCCCCTGCAGATGGCCACTATGTCGGGGACATACCTCTTCCTAACCCCCGCCCCCGAAGAACAGCCGCGCAGCACAGCGCACCCCCGCTCCCAGAGGTAATTCGCCAACTCTCTCTCCTTCGCCGAGCCCTTACGCTTGACACTCATAGAACCTCAACCTCTTTATACACCTCACAGGCCAGCCGCTCCACTAGGCCGCACTTTTCACAGTCGCACCGCACCTTGCCCCTGACGATGAGCTCCACGAGGCGCGGGTCAAAGCCGCGGGCATCTAACACCACGCCGTCGACGGCGTACCCCCTCAGCCTCTCCAGCTCACCCCGGGTTCTCACATAGTACAGCCCCGGCCCCCTGTACTCAGGACCTATGTATATAGGCACAAGCCCCCGCCCGCGGAGCGGCAACCCCCAAAGATATATAACGAGGTCAGGCCTCAGCTCTCTCGCAAGCGCGATCCAAAGCCGCCCCCTAGACTTTACAACGACGCCGCGCGTCGCAGTTCTAAGGGCCATGTAGAGACAACGCAAGTCCTCTCCCACAAGCGGCAGTACCCTGCCGTCAAAAGCCTCACAAGTAGGGACAATCTGGGGGATTTCTACATCTAGCAACTTGTCAGTGTACAGCAGAATCACATCTCCTCTTCTTCCTCTTCTTCCTCTCCTCCGCCTTCCTCTATGTACAATACGCCAAGCTCCTTCAGCTGGTTATACAACTTCTGCACCGCCGTGGCCACATCCTTCTCAGACTTGGCCCCCGTACAGACAATTTTGCCTGACCCAAATATAAGTATGACAACCCTAGGCGACGACATTCTATAAATAAGTCCTGGGAACTGCTCTGGCTCGTACATTGCATTTTCAAGCATAAACACAGCTTGTTCTAGATCTACTTCAGCGTGTAAGTTGCCGCTTGCCACAATGTTCTGAATCTGGACCTCTGGGTCAAAGGGGACCTCGGCCCCGTGGTCATTCAAAAGCTTCACCAAAGCCCTAACGGCGTTTTTCAAATCCTCCTCGTTCTTCGCCCCCGTACACACCATTTTCCCAGTGCGAAAAATCAAAGCGGAGATTCTGGGCTTGGTGAGTCTGAGGATTAACCCGGGGAATTGGTCTGGATTGTATTCGGCCATGGGGAGTCTCTCTGCCAGACTCTCTAGGTCTAGCTCTACGCCTAGGTTAACCGTCGCCACTATGTTCTCAATGCGGTAAGAAGGGCCCTTAGAAGACATACGTGGATTTAAATACCTCTATTTAAATATGCACCACTGAGAATAGCAAGTATTTAAACACGTGAGAAACGACACTCGATGGGTGGGAAGAAGAGACCCACTTTAAGCCAGTTGGCTAAGAAGGCTGAGAAAGAGAAAGCTCAGCCGCAGCAGCAAAAGAGTAAGAAGGAGGTGAAGAAGGAGGAGGCTCCTGCTAAGAGGACTATACAAACGTTAGACGAGAAGGTGTTCCAGACCATTGCCAAGGAGGTGCAGTCTCTCAAGGCGGTGACTCCCTACGAGATTGCCACTAAGTACGGCATAAAGATGTCGCTGGCGTTCAAAGTACTGCGGGCTTTGAGAGACAGGGGGGACCTAGTCCTAGTGGCTAAGGGGCACCGCACAGAGGTGTATGTGCCAAAGAGGAGCTAAAGCGGTGTCCCCCCTCTTTTCACCAACTTCTTCAAGTTGACTACCCCCTCTTCTTTCATCTCCACCACGTCTATCCCCCTTAAGATTTCAAGTGCGGTTCTAACGACGCGGGGATCTGCCTTGGCCTTTCTAGCCACGTCTTCTATAAGCCTTAAGACTCCGACGCTTGGATATACAGAGAGGTAGTCTAAAATGCCTGCCAACACGGCGTCGGCTCTCTCTCCGTCTACCTTGGCCTCTCGGGCCAGTATAGACACTAACTCCTCCCACCTCACCCCAGGCCTTGCCTCGCCCGTTGGTAGTGGTTTCTTTGTCTCAGTCTGAGGCGGTGGCTCTTTTGCCTCTTTCTTCTCTGTCTCAACTTTTGCAACGGGGGGCGGCGTGGCGGGCTTTTGTTCTTTCTGCTCTGTCTTAGCGGCCGTAGGTCTCTGCGCCCTTTGCTCTGTCTTGGTGGTGGGCCTCTGCTTTGTGCTGGCGCTTGTCTGCGGCTTTGGGGCGAGGATTATTGACTCTGCGAGTTGTAAGACAACGTTTCCAAACACAACCTCGGGGCCTGTTGCCAGGCATCCGGTCTTTGCGCATATTATGGTCTTTGCCAATGTGCCGAGTAGGTCTTCTTTGACTTTCCCCGCCTTGTATAGCTCAGAGATCACAACTATTTCTGCGCGTTAAAAAATTAAGCCTCTTTAACTTCTACAAGTCTCCAGTAGGCAATTTTTCCCCTCTTTACCTCTTTTACTACGTTTTCCTTCTCAAGTAGCTTGAGTATGTAAAAGATCTGGGAGTGCGTAAGCCCCGTGAGTTGGATGAGGCGGCTGGTGGTAAGTTCGCCGTACGTCTTAAGAAGCTCGACTACCTGTTCTTTGCGTTCATGCACCTTGTCTGTCTGCCTCCGCGGCATGTAAAAATATGTGGAGGTATTTTTCTGCCTACGCTAAAAAAAGGTATTACTCGAATAGTTTAATCATTTTACGCATCTTTAGATACTGGGCGTAGTCAACGAGTATTTTGTCTTGGAGCATTTCCTCGACCGTTGGCACGCCCATCTTCTGCCTGTCCTTGACCACGTCGGTTACTGTGAAGACGAAGGCGTTGGACCCCGCGCCGCTGCCGAATGGCACGAGCAAGATCTTGTCGCCGGGCTTGGCTATGTCGAGGACTTTTGCAAATCCCATCAACGCCGAGGCGTTGTAGGTGTTGCCAATGTGCGTCACCACAATGCCGGGTTTGACCTTGTCTAGGGGGATGTTGAGCATAGACGCCGCGCGGACGGGGAATCTGCCGTTGGGCTGGTGGAATACGACGTATGTGAAATCCGACGGCTTGTAGCCATATTTCTCCATCAAGCCTTTCGCCGCCCCGATCACGTGTCTAAAGTAGGCGGGCTCGCCTGTGAAGCCCTCGCCGTGCATGGGATACGGCGACCCCTCCCTCCTCCAGAAGTCCGGCGTGTCGGATACAAACGCGTACATGGCCTCGAGCTCGGCCGCCACGCCGTCTTTGCCCACTATAAGCGCCACGCCGCCGCTGCTGGCGGAGTACTCCAAATGCTCGCCTGGCTCTCCTTGCGACGTGTCTGTGCCCACGGTCATGCCGTACTCCACGCGCCCGGCCTCCACTAGGCCTATGGCGGCCACCAATCCGTCGCTTCCCGCCTTACAGGCGAACTCCATGTCGACGGCGAAGACGTTGTTGGTCAGCCCGAGCGCGTCTATGAGGATGGAGGAGATGGGCTTGACTGCGTAGGGCTTAGACTCTGTGCCCACGTAGACTGCCCCAATCTTCCGGGGGTCGATGCCGCCCCTCCTTATGGCCCTCCTGGCCGCCTCCACGGCTATGGTCACGGCGTCTTCGTCTATTCCTTCCACGCTTTTCTCATCGACGAGATACATGTCTACAATTCGCAACGGGTCGTCGCCCCAGATCCTCGACACTTCCTCGGTCCTCACCCTGTATCTCGGTATATATGCGCCCCAGCTTACTACTCCGAGCTTGCTCATGGCCTCTCCACTGGCCTAAACTTGTAGCCGTACATGACGAGGCCGTGTTTCCCGTCGACTACGACGCGTCTGAACACCACCTCCACTTTGACCCCCGGCTTGAGCCTCTCGGGCCGCGCGTCTACAATTTGCCCGCTGACCTTCACGCCTCCGTCTAGCTCCACTAGGCCTAACACGAGCGGCTTCTGTTTCAAGAAGTCTGTCCCCACTTGGTACAAGACTGTGTATTCCACGAGGCGGCCCTCGCGTGGAAGTTCGTAGTCCTCCAGCTCCGTGGATCCGCACTTGCACTTTGCCGCTGGCGGGAAGTACACGGCTCCGCACTTTTTGCACTTCTTGGCGACAAGGCGGTAGTACTGGGGGATGTTCCTCCAGTAGATTGGCACAGATTCGTGTTTCATTGCCCCTCACTATTTCGACATTTTTATACTTTTGCTACAGTCCCATTAGGACAATAGTCGAAATTTTGTCCACGCCGCCCATGGAGTGGACGAGGCCGTAGCTCCCGTCTACGCGCTTGAACTCTCTCCCCTGCAGTTGCCAAGCCACCTCTACCAGTTGGTACACACCGGTGGCCCCCAGTATGTTCCCCCTTGCCTTAAACCCGCCGCTGTAGTTCACGGGGGCGTTGCCCTCTTTTATGATGAGGGGGGCTGTGCCCCGCCTAGCTAGTCCAAGGGCCTCAAGTGCCAAGATGCCGAAGATGGAGAACGAGTCGTGCACCTCGGCCGTTGCCACGTCTCTGGGGGTTATCTTTGCCTTGGAGTATGCCTGCTCAGCCGCCTTCTCCAGGCTGACCAGCCTGTCGTAGTCTTGGCGTAGGTTAAAGGGCGTGGGGTTGGTGGCCGTGGCCACGTGGAGTATGCGCACTCCGTCTCGCCTGTTGTTGCACAGCACGGCCGCGGCGGCGCCGTCTGCGAGCGGCCCGACGTCGTATAGCCGGAGGGGCTCGCTGACGTACTCGCTGTTGACGGCGTCTTCTAGCTTTATGGGTTTTCTAAAGTAGGCGTAGGGGTTCGCCGCGCCGCGGTTGTGCATGAGCACGGCCCACTGGGCCAAGTCCTCGTACTTGTACTCGTACTTCCTTAGGTACATCTTGGCCATGAGGGCCGCCTGGGAGAGGGGCGTGAAGCCGAAGTATCTCTCAAAGTACGTGTCCAACGTGGTGGCGTATATGTCCTGTTGCTGGTTGCTTAAGACGTCGTTGGGCTTGTCGACGCCGACTACTGCAACGCAGTTGTACTCCTCGGCCCTCAGCGCGTGGTATGCCGCCGCCACTGCGGAGCCTCCAGACCCGTCGCCGTTTTCCACTCTGTACACTGGGATTCCGTCCAGCCCCAGCGCCTCTAGGATGTAGACGCCGAGTAGCTGTTGCTTATTTGCCAACTCGGTGGTGGAGGAGGCCACGTATAGGGCCTCTATGTCGGCCTTCGCGTCTGCAATGGCCTTGTCTAACACTGCGGCGGCCATGTCGTCGATGTTTTTAGAATAGTGGCGGCCCACTGGGTGAAGGGCTGCGCCTACAACGTATACGTCTTTCATCGAAGAGATTTAAAGCCAAATGTATTAAAATGTTTCATGGAAGTAAAGCTCCACGAGTTTGAGAAAATATACGGCGACGCCAACAAGGCGGCGGAGGAGCGGAGGAAGTACTTGGAGAGAGTGACCGGGGCCAAGCTTGAGAACATAGGCAAGACGATCATAGACCTAAACACCGTGGTTGGGCGCAACATTGAAAACGTAATAGGCGCGGTGCAAGTCCCCGTGGGCGTGGCGGGGCCCCTCCTCGTGAGGGGGGACTACGCCAACGGCCACTTCTACGTACCTCTCGCCACGACTGAGGGGGCCCTCGTGGCGTCGGTGAACAGGGGGGCCAAGCTTGTGACAGAGTCGGGCGGGGCTAGGGCCAAGGTGTTGAAGGACGGCATGGCGAGGGCCCCCCTCTTCCGCTTGCCCTCCCTCGTGGAGGCGGTGGAGTTCGTAAACTGGGTCCTTCAAAACTTCGAGGAGGTGAAGAAGGTTGCCGAGTCTACCACTAGGCACGGCAGGCTGAAGGAGATTCAGCCCTTCATAGTGGGTAACTACGTCTGGCTGAGGCTTGTCTTCTCCACGGGGGACGCCATGGGCATGAACATGGTCACCGTGGCCTCCGACGCCGTGGCCAAGTATCTACAGGAGAAGTTCCCAAACGCGCGGCTGGTGGCCCTCAGTGGAAACATGTGTGTTGACAAGAAGCCAAACGCCGTGAACTTCTTGTTGGGCAGAGGCAAGACGGTGGTGGCGGAGGCTGTGGTCAAGAGGGAGGTTCTGGGGCGGCTGGGGGTAACCCCCGAGGCAGTCCACGAGGTCAACGTGAGAAAGAACCTCATGGGATCCGCCTTGGCTCACTCCTACGGCTTCAACGCCCACTTCGCAAACATAATTGCGGCTCTGTTTATAGCCACGGGGCAGGACGTGGCGCAGGTGGTGGAGTCTAGCATGGGCATCACCACCACGGAGCCGAGGGAGGAGGGGCTCTACATCTCTGTGTTTCTCCCAAGCCTAGAGGTGGGCACAGTGGGCGGGGGCACGGGACTGCCCACCCAGAGGGAGGCGCTTGCGCTATTAGGCGTCGCCGGGCCGGGGGACCCGCCTGGCACAAATGCCTTGAAGTTTGCCGAGATCGCCGCCGCGGCGGTGCTGGCTGGGGAGCTTAACCTGCTGGTGGCTCTCGCTAGAAATGAGCTTGCCACTGCCCACGAGCGGCTGGGCCGCGCAAGGCCTCAGGAAAGGGCTTGAGAAATTCTGTGGGCAAATTGCCGGATTTTAGGCATGAGGTTTTCCACGTGCCATAGCGGGTTTACGAAGACTATTAGCCACCCCTTCCCGTTGGGTATTTCAAATATTCCGACTTTGTAGTTTGCGTATTTTACCACGACGTAGTTAAACTCGCCTAGGCTCTCGTCTTGGTTCTGCTTGATGATGTTGATTACTTCCACGAGGTTTGTCACTTGTCGAAGTGTCTTGGCGGTGAGGGTGTTGGGGAGGTGGTGAATCACTGGCACGCCTCGCTGGTCTAGTATGGTCACGCCGTGGATGGCGTCGTTAATAATCTCTGATATGATAATTCGCTTTAAGTCTGTGGCAGCTGACGGCTTGTTGTCTGACTTATGCGGCGAAACATAAATTACCACGACAAATCCTTTGAGGTAGTATTTAAGCTTTTAAGCTCCTTAAGGAGAGGGTAATACGGCGGTTTGTTTTTAACCCACAGGTTGTAGAGAGCGTGGAGAACGAGTTTGAGTTTGAAGAATTTGAAGAAGAAGTACAGGAGTACGAGGGGGAGGCCATCGAGGAGAGTAAGCTAAAGGGCGTTGTCTCAGTCACGATCCCCCCCTCGCTGGTTCTCGCCGTGGTCTACGACGGGGCCGAGGGAAAGGCCTTGGTGAAGTTCTACGACCCCGTCGGCGACGTGGTTTACTACTGGTACGACAACACTGGCCATAGGCCGTACCTAATCGTAAAGATGTCGCCGGAGGAGCTTGTGGAGAAGTTTCCAGACTTGTTAAAACACCCTGGCTTTAGCCACATAGACGTAGAGGAGAAATACGACGCGTTGCACGACGAGAGGATTGTTGTGACAAAGGTCTACGCGAAGGACCCCCTCACTGTGGGAGGGGGGAAGAAGTCCTTTAGGGATATGCTTGGCGCCACTTGGGAGTCGCGGATAAAGTACCACCACAGCTACCTCTTCGACCGGGGCATAATCCCCGGCATGTGGTATAGGTCCAACGGCTCTGGCCTTGTCCCAGTGGAGATATTCATACCCCCCGAGGTTAAGTCCTCTCTGGGCAAGGTGTTTAAGCAGGAGCACGCCAAGGTGGCCGAGGAGTGGATGCCCCTCTTCCAGGCGCCAATACCCCACCTGAGGAGGGTGGCAATAGACGTGGAGGTCTACACGCCGCAGGAGAACAAGATCCCTGACCCAAAGGAGGCCCTCTACGAGGTAATCTCCGTGGCCGTGGTGGGTAGCGATGGGCTCAAGCGCGTCTTTGTCTTGAAGAGGCCCGGCGCCGAGGCGGACCTCAGGTATAGGCCGGACTACGAGGTGTTTTTCTTTGACAGCGAGTACGACCTAATTAGAGAGGTCTTGAAGGTCATTGTCCAGTACCCCGTGGTGATAACCTTCAACGGGGACAACTTCGACCTCCCATATCTCTACAACCGCGCCTTGGCCCTCGGCATACCCAAGGAGGAGTTGCCGATAGCGGCTAAGCGGGACTACGTAAGCGTGGTCCCCGGAATACACATAGACCTCTTCAAATTTTTCGCCATCAAGGCGGTTGAGGCCTACGCCTTCGGCGGAGTATATAGGGGGGAGAGGGGGCTCGACGGCATCGCCTACGCCATCTTGGGCGTGGGGAAGGTGGAGAGACAGAAGAACGTATCTAAGATGGGCTACTGGGAGCTCGCCGAGTACAACTACAGAGACGCCCTAATTACCCTCTACTTCACTCTCTACAATAACGAGCTGGTGATGAAGCTAATACTCTTGATGTCTAGAATTGCGAAGATGCCCATTGAGGACATCACTAGGTCGCAGGTGTCGGCCTGGATCCGCAACATGTTGTACTACGAGCACAGGAGGAGGGGCTGGCTTATACCAAACAAGGAGGACATACTAGCGGAGAAGGGCCAAGTCTACACCAAGGCCATTATCAAGGGGAAGAAGTACGCCGGCGCCGTGGTGCTGGACCCGCCTCTCGGCGTGTTTTTCAACGTGTATGTGCTAGACTTCGCCTCTCTGTACCCCTCCATAATCAGCAAGTGGAACCTCTCCTACGAGACTGTCAACTGCAAGGGCGGTGGGGAGAGGCCAATCCCGGAGCTCCCCCACACCGTGTGCCGCGATAGGCCGGGCATGACCAGCACCCTGGTCGGCGTCCTTAGAGACTTGAGAGTCCACGTGTACAAGAAGTTGGCCAAGTCGGCGCCCACGCCCGCGGAGAGGCAGCTGTACGACGTCGTCCAAAGCGCCATGAAGGTCTTCATAAACGCGTCCTACGGCGTCTTCGGGGCGGAGAACTTCCCGCTGTACTGCCCGCCGGTCGCCGAGTTGACCACTGCCCTCGCCAGGTACGTCATGACGAGCACTGTGCTAAAGGCCACGCAGCTGGGGCTAATCCCCCTGTACGGAGACACGGACTCCCTCTTCCTATGGGACGTCTCCGAGGACAAGCTAAAGAAGTTGATTGAGTACACAGAGGAGTTGGGCATAGACATCGAGTTGGACAAGGTGTACAGGTTCGTCATGTTCAGCGGCAGGAAGAAGAACTACCTAGGCGTAACCGCGGACGGAGGCGTCGTAGTAAAGGGCATTGTGGCCAAGAAGCGCAACGCCCCGCCGCTGGTGAAAGAGCTCGTGGAAGAGATAATCGACCGGCTTAAGAACGTGGCGACGGTGGACGACATGCTCAAAATCAGGGAGGAGGTAATAGCCATGGTGAAGGAGACCGAGGCCAAGATTAGGGAGAAAAAAATTACGCTAGAAAAGCTGGGGATAAAGATCGTGCTCAACAAAAACCTCAACGAGTACACCAAAAACAAGCCGCAGCATGTGAAGGCGGCAGAGCAGTTGCTGAAGTACGGGATTCAGGTGGGGCGCGGCGACGCCATCGTGCTCATAAAGACGAAAGACGCCATGGGCGTAAAGCCGATACAGCTGGCGCGCATAGACGAAATAGACGAGAAGAAGTACCTAGAGTACATTAGCACGTCCCTAGAACAAGTGCTAGAGGCGATGGGAGTCTCGATGGAAGAGCTGAGAGGGGCAATGCGCCTATTCTAGTTCTGGCTCCTCCTCTTCGGAGGCTGCGGAGAACCCCTCCACAACTCCTCTGAGAACCTTCTCGGTTGTCTCCTCATCGATGTAGGGGAAGACCACCGTGGCGTCCTCCACTTTTACATTATCCCCAGACCACTGCGCCCCGTACACAATTTCAAATACTGGCAGAGACACTTCGACGCTGTTCTCCACGCGCTTGGGCGAAAACCTCCTAATCTTCTCAAGCAGCTCCCTGCTGACGGGGATGGGGTATTGTACAGTGTAGAAGTCTCTAAGGACTATGAAGTCGGAGGCCGACGGCTCCCACTTCTTCAAAAGCTCAGACGCAACGCTTTTAACAACTTCATACACATCCCCCTTGACTATTTCTTTCTTTACCACGGTGCTCTTGGATATTGTGGCTACGACGCTCATTGCCGAGGTGTGAGATTGCCTATTTAAGCTTTTTAAACACGGCGAACCCCCGGTACAGCGCCGCGGCGTTTACCAATACCGCATACGCCGCCAGGAGCCAAGGCAAGAGGTCTCCGCCGAAAAAGCTGGCGACGAAGAGGTACGCCACCCTCTCCCCCCTCTCCATGAACCCAACCCCCCTCACCTCGGCCCCAAGAGCCTCGCCTCTACACCTCGCGTAGCTTATGGTGAAGGTGCCCACCATGGCTACGAGCAGAATCAGCGGATCCGCTTGGCGCCAGAAGTACAAGAGGTAAGCCGCGTCGGTATATCTGTCTGCGAACGAGTCTAGGAAGGCCCCCCTCCTAGATGCAAGCCCCCGCGCCCTAGCCACAGCCCCATCCACTGCGTCTAAGACCCCAGACACGGCGATGAAAAGCCAAGGCGGGACACCGTGGAGAAGGACAAGGGGGACTCCCAGCCACGCTACGACGGCCGATAGTAGAGTTAAGACGTTGGGGTCCACGGGCATCAGCCTGCCCAAGCCCTCCAGCCTTACATACCTTCTAAGTCTCTCGGAGACCACGGCTCCAACCAACTACAGCTTATTAAGTCTCCTCAAGAGGAAGGCCACGTAGGCCGCCGCCTGCCAAGACATGTAGGGCACTGGGCCCAGGGAGAGCCACTGCGCCCTCTTGGCAAGGACTTCCTCGTCCTCCCTAGACAAGCCGTCGTGGTCGCCGAAGACGTACAAGGCATCTCCAGACAAGTCGGCGTTCAAGATGTCCACCCCCCTCTCGTGGAGGTAGTAGACGCGGCGGTAGTTGGCGAGGATTGCCTCGAGAGAGGCCTTGAAGCTCGGCTGTGAGAGAAGCCAAGAGGCGACCTCTACGGCGGGGCCGGCTGGCACAGACGACACGCGGTATGTGGTCCCGTCGCAGAGCACTATGTAGACCTCCCGGGCCCCGCCCCGAATGGACTCCGCGGCGAAGTCCACCAAGACGTCGAAACGCCCCTTTACCAGGGCCTTGACGTCTATAGTCCAGGGGCAGACAGTGTCGCTTTTTATCAGGAAGCTCAAATAACCTGCTGAAGCGGAACCCTCTTCTTCCTCTCCTCTCTAGGCCTCACCTTTATAATGCCGAAGAACACGGCGCAGTTTATACAATACGTCTTAGTCACGAGGTACCTCGATATTATTGCGCCCTGCTTCTCCAACTCTCTGGCGAGGTCGGGAGGCACCGGGGAGTAGGGCACAGTGAGCCTAATAGCCTTAGACCTTGGCACAACCTTGCCGCAGTTGTCGCAGTACACATACGGCTCACGGCCCTTATCCCCCTTCTTACGGCCTCGGTTCTTCCTCTTCTTAGGCATCGCCACTCTTAAATGCGCCCTTTTTAAACTTTTCAATAACGCTCGGCAAGCCTAAGCCAGACCTCTGCCCTTTTGCCACACGCGGGGTCCCGCAAGTCGAAGCCGCCCACGGAGGCCTCGGAGTCCATGGGAACGCCCAAGGCGTCGGCCCCCACGAGCTCTTGAAGCTTTAGCCCACAGTCGTTGTCCCCACTCCACGGCAGCTCCACCACCTTCCCCTCCCTAATCGCTGCTCTAGCCGCCTCGACGGTCTCAACGCGCACAATCCTGCCCCTCAGCTCCTCCACGGCCCTCCTCCTAAGATTTGCCTCCACCTCGCTAAGGAGCGCCTTCACGGCGTCTACCAACTCGTCGACGGCCACGGCGTACTTGGCCAGAGTGTCGCGCCGCGCCACCACCACCTGCCTCCCCTCCACGTCCCTCTTCCCCACCTCCACCCGAAGCGGCACTCCCCTCAGCTCCCAGTAGTAGAACTTCCACCCAGGAGTCTTGTCGTCTCTCCCATCCACATGTACTCTGAACCCCGCCTCTCTGAGGGCCTTTGCGGCCTGCTCCGCCGCCGGCATGACGACTCCCTTCTCCTCCTCGCCGTAGAAGATGGGCACCACCACCACTTGGATGGGCGCCAGCTTAGGCGGAATCACAGTGCCAGCGTCGTCGCCGTGCGTAATAAGCATGGCCGCGATACTCCTCTCCGAAATGCCGTATGAGGTGGTGTGGGCCAGCCTCCTACTCCCGTCAGGCGCCAGATACGTGACCTCAAAAACCTCGGTAAACTTAGTCCCCAGGTAGTGCACTGTTCCTATCTGAAGCGCTCTGCCGTCCGGGAGCACTGTGTCAAAGGCGATGGTGTAGACGGCGCCGGCGAACTTGTCCCAGTCGGGCCTCCTATTGATCATATAGGCAAGACACATCTCGTCGAAAATCCTCTTGTAGATCTCCACGGCCTCTCTCACCTGCCTCTCCGCGTCCTCCCTATCCACATGCACCGTGTGAGCCTCCTTAAACATGCTGATCTCCCTAAGCCTAATCATGGGATGCGTCATCTTAGTCTCAGCCCTAAACACGCTCACAATCTGGTAAAGCCTAAGCGGCAGATCCTTGTAATCCTGCACCCACAACTTCACCATGGGCATAATAGCGGTCTCAGACGTAGGCCTAAGCACAAGCCGCTCGCCCCCCTCCCCGCCCTTCGACACCCAAAACACCTCCTTCTCAAACCCCCGTATGTGCTCAGACTCTTTCCCAAAGAACTCGTAGGGGATAAACACGGGGAACAACACCTCCTCATGCCCCGTCTCGTCGTGTAGCCGCCTGATCAAGGCTTCAACGTTACGCCTAATCTTCATCCCATAAGGACGCCACACGTACGCCCCCTTCACAGGGTAACGCACATCGTAGATCTCCGCCTCCCTCAAAAGCCAGTGAAACCACTCCATCAAATTAGACCGCAACTTCTCACGGCCATGAGGCCTCGCCTCCCTCACAAGCCGCATGCCGACAAATCACCACCAACTAAAAAACTTAACCCCACGCCCAGAGACAAACCCAAACACGCTCAAACAAGTATAGAGTTGCGTAAAAATTTAGCGCAAGATGACGGCAACGCCGGCGGAATCGCGCTAGCGCATCCCCAGGTTGCACAAATATCGTACGAAACAACGCATGCGCTCGAGCTGTGCCCTATCTAGGAGTAGGCCAAGCCTAGGCGCCGCACTATAGACGCAGGTCGCAGTCACAGAAAGCCCCGTGGCCGTCACCAGCCATTAAAAGGCTCTTAAAATTTAAAACCCCATGCGTATTTTCTAGCGGCGGGGGTGCCCGAGCCAGGTCAAAGGGGCAGGGTTGAGGTCCCTGTGGCGTAGGCCTGCGTGGGTTCAAATCCCACCCCCCGCATGGCTAATTCTGGCCTTATTCTTAGATACATTGACGGGCCACATTATACTATACGTATAACGTATAGCGTTAGGCGTACGCATTCCCAGAAGATTTCACAAAAAGAAAGGCGTGTTAATTATACTGCGGCGGCTTTTAGCCTTTAGTCGACTTGCGCCGTCTAGCCAAGAGGGCTACAGCGACTCCTACCACTGCGACTATCGCGCCCAGCGCGGCTATTGTCTCGATAGATGGTTGAGCTTGGCTTGTAGTTGTGGCTGTGGTCACAGTATGCGTAGTGGTTATGGTGGTCGTCTGTGCAGTTGGGGCCGTGGCTGTTGTCTGAGCGGGCGTGGTCGCCGACGTCTGCGTTGGCGTGGGTGATGGGGTCGTCGTTGCGGTTTGTGTCGGAGTAGTGGCTATTTCTACTTTTACCCTCGGGAGGTCCAGCGGCCTTGCCGTCTCTGGTTGCACCTTGACTGCGGGGCTGGCGGGCCTTATCTCCACTTGCGTTGGGACAAGCCGGTGTGCGCCTGGCAAGAGCATCGCCAGGGAGGCCATCGAGTTGGCCGTCTCGCGGAACTGTATCGCCGCGTAGGAGAGGGCCGCCTCTGCGTCTCTGGCCGGGTCCCCCGACTTGTTTACAACAGCCTCTCTGTGGCCCACGTACACTACGCCTACGGCTATTGTAGAGCCGCCGGGCGCCGACTCGGCCCTGGCGACTAGCCTAAGCGACGCGTTGCTGGGCGGCCTCTTCACCAGAGGCACAGCTTCGACGGCCGCCGTCGGCATGCCGAGGGCGGGAAGCGGCGTGGGCATGAAGAGTGAGAGTATGCCCAGAGTGGCGTTTTGGACCAGCGTAGCAATTGCGGGAGTGGCCATTGCCGAGAGGACGTCCGACTTCTCGACGTCGCCCGCAGAGCGCCAAGATCCATGCCCCCTCAGCACCACGGCGGTGCCCGTCGAGTTTAAGGTGAACGAGATGGCGCCCTCTCCCTCCACTGTGTACTGCCCAGCGGCCAGCTCCACGAGGGCCTTGACGCTTGCATCCTCTGCGCCGGCCCCCCGCGCCTTCGCAGCCGCCTTAGCCACATCCACTAGGCCTTCCACGTAGATGTGCACCACGTCCCTTTCCTCTACACCCCTCAGCGATGTGATCCTCAGGTAGTCAATGCCCGCCTTTGTCAAATTGTTGTTCACCGCCTCTGGCGTCGGCAACACGAGGGGCCCACTCTGCGTGTTGGGAGCGCGTAGAGAGAGGCTGAATTTCACAACGCCGCCGTTGAGCCGCCCCTCCAGCGCCAGGCTGAACACCTCCGTCCTGTACGTGGCGTTGCTAGCCGCAACGTTGAACAGGTAGGAGAAGTTGCCCAAGCCGCCCCTGTACCAGTTCTTCCACGACATGTCGAAGGCAAAGTAGACACCCGGCGTAAAGTTGCCGTAAAAGGCACCGCTGAGCGTATAGCCGCCCACAAGAAGCCCAGACACATATCTCTCAAAGCCCTCTAACAAAAGCGAGCCGTTCAGCACTACCTCGGCCAGCTTAATGCTGAACGAGGCGTTGTAAAACGGTTGTATTGACCCATCTTCATACACCCTGTAGATAAACCGTACCTCGGAAACGCTCACCGCGGGGAACTGTTGAGCCGCCACAAGCCACGCCAACGCCGCTACTAATATCACCAACGCCAACCTCATACTCACCGAAATGTATTGCTATATATGAGTTACGTTTCCCTCCACTAAACGGCACCCTATTCATATAACCGTAGTCCAGCCCATATGTATAGAGCCTCCTTGGGCAACTGCCCCGCTTGAGCGGCGGGGCCCCACGAGGTGTGATCACCAGCGTTCCACCACGCCGCCACGCCACCAGCTCTTGTAAAACTTTTTAAGACCGCTAAAATGTTCAGACGGCCCCGGTAGCTCAGCCTGGTGGAGCGCCTCACTGGTAATGGCGCATCCGTCGAGTGAGGAGGTCCCGGGTTCGAATCCCGGCCGGGGCTCCACTCTTCTGTCCTCTATGGAAGAGGAATGTGAAATCGGCGTCTGTCTTTAGAGGAGGTAGATGCGCTTTAGAGCGACGCGTTTAGGCGGACGAGCCGCTGGTCAAGCTGTGGTATGCCTGAGGCCAGCCCTCTCTCGCTATCTTGAAGTAGGCCTCGTCTATCCCCGTGCTTTCTACTATTGCAGTTATGAATTTGACGATCCAACGGGCGAGTTCTAGCCTTTGGCGGGGGCTCAGCGTGTTCCACAGCTCGTGGGCGGTCTCCACTGGGTTGGGCGGGTGGGCGCCGCAGATTATGTACCCCCTCCTCGGGACTGCGCCGATGGCCAGCGCGGGGGTCGGCGGCGGGGCGGGGGGCGGCGTAGAGAAGTATCTGTCCCACTCGGCCAAGTCGATCTTCCCGTACACCCTCGCCTTTATCACTAGCGCCGCCAGCTTCACCGCAGCGAGCTCCCGCCTCTTGAGCTCCTCTGCCGTTCCATAACAGCGCCACCGCCCCCGCACCTCGTGGTAGAGGGAGAGGAGGGGCTCCAGGTACCTCTCCAGGGGGCCTAGGTCTACATGCTCCCCCCTGCATACCTCCACGGGGAGGGGGAGCCACACCTCCTTCAGCCTAGGCGCCACGGCCTCGAGGAAGTCTGTACACGCTTCCACGCCCGCGAGGGTGAGAGAGGTGGTGGCTATGAACACGGCTCTTCTACGCAGGGGCGCTCGGAGCAGAGGGGGTGGCCCGGCGGGGCCACCACTACGGCATGGGGCAGGTGGGGCAACAGCTCTGCATAGTCTGGAAACACGTAAACGGCCTCTGCTACGTCAAGGAAGAGGAAGGCCTGTAGCCTGTCTTCCACGTGTATCTGCACGCCGCCCTCCACCTCCGCCGGGTCTACCTCAGCGTAGTAGTCGACGTGGATGCCCCCGCACTTCTTTGCCAGCGCCAGCCCCCTCTTGCCGCCGCCGAGGATAAAGACCTTTTTCACAACGCCCCCCAGTTGGGGGTCATAACCCAGTTCCTCGTCACCGGTCAGCGCTGCGAGGCCTTAATCATCCCCTCGCCGCTATTACCGCTATCTCTACGAGGACGTCTCGCGGCAGTCTCGCCGCCTGCACAGTGACTCTGGCTGGCGGCTTCTCCTTGAAGTACTGGGCGTAGACCTCGTTGAAGGCTGGGAAGTGCCCCATGTCGGCTAGAAATACGAAGGCCATTGCCACGTCGTCGAGGGTGTACCCCGCCGCCTCTAGCACGGCCTTTATGTTCTCTAACACTTGCCTTGTCTGCTCCCTTATGTCCCTCCCCACCACCTCCCCTGTCTTGGGGTCCACCGGTATTTGCCCAGCCACGAAGAGTAGGTTCCCCACTCTCACCGCCTGGGAGTAGGGGCCGATGGGCTTTGGAGCCGCCTCAGTGTATATAACCTCCTTCATGTCGGAGACTTGGGGCCGGGTTTTAATACTTAGCCCTCCGCCTAGCCGCGTAGTAGGCAAGCGGCGGCGCTAGAGAAAGCGCCAGCGGCCAGAGATAGCGAGGCGCCGAGGACAACCGCGGAGCCTACCTCGGCCACCACCAGCGCGAAGGCAACGGCGTAGGGAACTAGGAAGTGTCCCCGGAGGCCCCACCTGCCGAGAGCCCACGCGCCGAATATGCCCAGGGACGAGAAGGCTAGGAGGAAGGCGGATAGCGTGAAGAGGGACGTGTACACAACTCTAAGCCCGTCCACCGCCACTTCGCCGCTCCACGGCGGGATGTTTAAAAACAGGGCGGGGACCCAGCTCACTACACCCACCTCGTACACGCCGAGCTCCTTCAACGCAGACAGCAACCTCGCGTCTCGAGTCACGTCGCCACAGACGCCGTAGTCGGTGGCCACGTAGCCCAACTGCCGGATTTTCCACACGTCGGCGCCAAGGGGGACATATGTGGCCGCGCCCCCCTCGCAGGCCGAGACCAGCAGAAACGGAGCCGGGAGAAGCGAGGCCACGCCTACGAAGACGAGGGAGGCTAAAAACGTCGCCGCGGCCCTCCTTGCCCAGCGCCCCTCTGCCGCAGTGGCTGGGCGCCAGGCGCCGGCTATATAGAGGGCGAGCGAGGCGGCCGCGAGCAGTAGCCCCAGGGGGCTCGCCCAAGCGGCGGCGGATGCCAGAGCCAAGAGGTAGGCCGCGAAGAAGTAGCCGTGGAGCCTAAGCCTGCCCAGAGTCCACGCGGCGTAGAGCCCCAGCGCTGCCACTAAGCCGCCCACGGCGGCGAATATGGCGATGCCGACCTCGCTTAAGTGGCCGATGAGGGCGGGCGCCGCGGCAATGACTATAGCCCCTAGGAAGACCCAGACCGCGGCGGCGAAGGCCCCGGCCCTGGAGACTGTCAGAGAGGCCTCTCCGCCCATATACGTCTCTGCGAACGTGTATAAATCCTTTTTTGCGGCATCGGCGTGGGGCGGGGCGTGCAATTTTTATAACTGGTGGTCGTATTTTCCATGCTTCCGGCCACTGTCTCTGTGCCAAGGGTGACGGTGGTGGACAAGGTGGTCCTCCCGGCGGATAAGACCGCGGTGGTTGTAGTAGATATGCAGAACGACTTTGCCCACCCCAACGGAAGGCTGTATTCCCCCTCCTCGCGGGAGATTATCCCGAGGATAGCCAAGCTCTTGGCCAAGGCCAGGGAGAAGAAGGTGAGGGTCATATACACCCAGGACACTCACTATCCCGACGAC
Source organism: Pyrobaculum calidifontis JCM 11548 (assembly GCF_000015805.1). Lineage (NCBI taxonomy): Archaea > Thermoproteati > Thermoproteota > Thermoprotei > Thermoproteales > Thermoproteaceae > Pyrobaculum > Pyrobaculum calidifontis. The sequence goes on from NC_009073.1 coordinate 1,031,504, forward strand.
CCGGTGGAGTTTCCCATATGGGGGCCGCATGTGGTTAAGGGTAGCTGGGGATGGCAGATAGTGGACGAGCTCAAGCCGGCCGAGGGCGACATCGTGGTCGAGAAGATGCGCTACGATGCCTTCTTTGGCACGCCGCTTGATCACATACTCCGTATGTACGGCGTGAGACACCTAGTGGTGACGGGCACCGTGGCCAACATATGCGTCCTCCACACGGTGGCCAGCGCCAGGCTTAGGCTCTACGACGTGGTTGTCCCCATAGACGCAATAGCGGCACTCAACGAGTTCGACTACGCCGCCGCGCTGCGGCAGATGGACTTCCTCTACAAAGTCACGTTGACTACGACGGAGGGGGTGGAGTTCCAGTGACAGACATCTGGCTGGCGCTTGCGCTGGGGGCCTGGATTCTTTTCGTGGTCTTGGCCTTGACGAGGTGGACGTACGGGCCCCTGGCGGCCCGCTTCGGCCACATGAGGGCCGTCTACTTCAATAGGAAGATTATCCACGTGTTGGCCGGCGGCGTCGCCGCAGTGTGCGTGCCGTGTTTCTCAAGCTGGGTTGTCCCCACGGCGTCTGCCCTAGTTCTAGCCGCGTTTCTCTACTTGGTGAGGAGGCGCTGGCTCCTCTGGTGGTTTCAGGACCCGGACAACATGTATGAGGTCTCGTTTGCAATTGCCTGGGGGGTCGTGGTGGCGCTGGGCTGGGGCCTACTCGGCGACTGGAGACTCGGCGTAGTGCCGGCGCTTTTCATGGCCGTCGGAGACTCGGCGACGGGGGTGGTGAGAAATCTGCTCTTCAAGAGGCGGACTAAGCACTGGGCCGGCAACGTGGCCATGGCCGCCGTCTCTCTGCCCATTGGGTGGTTCTACATGGGGCCAATTGGCGCAGTGGCGGGGCTCCTCGCCAGCCTTGTGGAGAGGCTCGAGTTCCCCCCTATCGACGACAACGTGCTCGTTCCGCTCACCTCCTTCCTCTTCTTAGCCGCGGCGTCTCTCCTATAGCTTCCCCATTATTATGTGGCTGTAGAGGCCCCCCTGGTAGATCACTCTGCGGAAGAGCACTTGCCCCCCTACCTGGCTTATGAACGTCTTGTGGCGGGGGGTGATGGCCACGTAGAGCGCCTCTGGGCCCCGCGCCAGCCTTCTCATGGCCTCGCCGAGGAGTTTATACAGCCTGCCGACGCGGCCTGGGATTCTAAAGCCGTAGGGCGGGTTGAATATATACTTGTCGCAGACTGGCCTCATGGCCCGGTGAAGCTTCGTTGAGTCAAACCACAGCACGTCCACCTGGGGGTACCGCCTCGTGTTAGCCACGGCGCCTTTGACGTGCTTCAGCGAGATGTCGACACAGATGTAGCGCGCCCAGGGCGCGGCCTCTGCGGCCTCGGCGGGTATTGTGCCCCCGCCGCAGGTCAAGTCGCAGACGGTCTCCCCCGGCCTCGGCTTAGCCAACATGGCCATGGCGTAGGCAATTATGGGGTTTAGACTGGCGTAGTGCTCATAGACGCGCCACGGCCTATCCTTCAAGCTCCTCTTCGCCACCGTGATCCACACCACCACGTACTTCTCCACCACGTCCACGTTTATCTCCACGTCTGGGTCCACCAGGCTTATGACGTAGCCGCGCCGCTTTAGCCACTTGCCAACCTCTCTCTCCACGTCGCGCGACGTAAAGGGGTGCGCGCCCACTCTCTCCGTGCGTATGCCCACAGTGGTGTTCTTAGTCAAATACCGCACGGCCTGTGGAAGATGCGCCTCCGCTACTGCAACTACCTCGTCCAGCGTCTCTGCGTAGCCGTCGCCGAGGAATACGCCGAACCTTTCCACGGTCCTGAGAGAGAAGAGGGAGGGGGGCTCCGCCTCCACCTCCGCGGCGACGCGCCCAGTAAGATAAGTGGCGCGGCTCCACCTCAACGCGAAGCGGCGCATCAGCTCCTCAACGACGAAGTCCTCGAGCCCAGGCACCGTTGTTAACAAGTAGCGCACGGGGGCTAATTGACAAAAGATTTATACCTAGGCCTACTCAGAGGCGGTGGATAAATACGTGGCAGACAGCTCCGTGATCTTGGACGGCTCGCTGAAGGAGGCGGTGGTAGGGGGCAAAATACGCGGCACCCTCTTCCTCCTCTCGGAGTTGGTGGAGCACTTCGCTTCCCTGGCGCGCCAGGGGGACGGCATAGGCATTGTGGCCATGGAGGAGCTGAGGGACATACACGAGGTGGTGGAGAAGCTGGGCCTCTCCGACTTCCTCCGCGTGGAGTCCGTCGCGGCCGGGAGGAGGGTGGAGGGAGACCTCGACGCCTACGTGAGGAGGTTCGCCAAGGAGAACGGCTGCATATACGTGACCAGCGACGAGCTCGCCAGAGACGCGGCCAAGGCCCAGGGGATAGAGGTCCTGTACCTGGGCAAGCCCCGCGACGTCTTGACAATAGAGAAGTTCTTCGACAGAGACGTCATGTCTGTCCACCTAAAGGAGGGCCTCCCGCCGTTCGGCAAAGTGGGCAGGCCTGGCAACTGGAAGATGGTGCAGCTCTCCCAGGAGCCGCTCAGCAGGAAGCAGCTGGAGACCATTGTGCGAGAGCTGGTGTCGGAGGCCTCTAGGCTCACCCCGAGGACTAAGATAGAGATTAGGAGGCCCCACTCCCTCATCATTCAGCACAAGGAGTACAGAATCGTCGTCGTGTTCCCGCCGGTTAGCGAGCGGCTGGAGATAACGGCGACGAGGCCGGTGGTGCGCAAGAGGATTGAGGACTACGGCCTAGACCCCAAGGTGTTGGAGCGGCTGGAGAAAAGCGCGGAGGGCATCCTAATAGCGGGGGCCCCCGGCGCTGGGAAGACCACCTTTGCCCAAGCCCTCGCCGAGTTCTACCTCTCCCGGGGCAAGGTGGTAAAGACTCTAGAGTCGCCCAGAGACATGGTGTTGCCGCCTCCCATAACTCAGCTCTCCAAGAACTTGGCCACGTCGGAGGAGGTCCACGACATACTCCTCCTCTCCCGCCCCGACTACACCATCTTCGACGAGATGAGAGACACGGCGGACTTCCAGCTCTACGTAGACCTAAGGCTCGCCGGCGTGGGCATGGTGGGCGTGGTACACGCCACGTCCCCCATCGACGCCATACAGAGGTTCATACGGAGAGTGGAGCTAGGCATGATCCCCTCCATAATTGACACCGTCATCTTCATGAAAGACGGCGAGGTGAGGAAGGTTTACGCCCTCTCCATGGTGGTGAAGGTGCCCGCGGGCATGAGAGAGGAGGACTTGGCCCGCCCCGTCATTCTCGTGAAAGACTTCCTCACGGGGGAGGTGGAGTACGAGATCTACGTATTCGGCGAGGAGACCTTTGTGGTGCCCGTCAAGCGGGGCGAGGAGGGCAGGGCGCCGAGCAGGAAGGTGTACTCCATGGTGATATCTGCCCTGAAGCGCTACGTGCCGCCCAGCGAGATAAAGCTGGAGGAGCGGGACGGCGTAGTCGTGGTGAAGGTCCCCGAGGAGTATCTCGGGGTCGTCTTGTCCCGGGGAGTCACCAAGCTGGAGAAGCTCAGGAGGAAGCTGGCGTTGGACTTTCGCATTGAGCCGCGCTAGGCGGTGCTCAAGGCAGTAGCGGCGTACTACGACGCCGCCGCCAAGAGGTACGGCGACAAGTATCTCAAAATGGAGTACTACAGGACCTTGTACAGGAAGGTGGGCGAGGTCCTAGACAAATACGTCAAGCCGGGGATGTCCATCCTAGACGTGGGGGCTGGGACTGGGTTCTGGACCACCTACATGGCCGCCAAGGGGGCCCACGTAATTGCTCTGGACATATCCGCCAAGTCGCTCCGCGAGTGCAAATGCGGCGACCGGGTGGCCGCCGATGGCGAGTCGTTGCCGGCGAGGAGAAGCCGCTTTGACGCAGTGACGGCGCTGGGAAGCGTGCTCAACCACATGCCAGACGCCGCGCGCGCCGTGAGAGAGGCATCGCGGGCCCTCAGGCCGGGTGGCGTCCTAATAGCCGACGTAGACAACGCCCTCTGCCTAGACATGTTGTACGAATACGCCCTCTTCCAAGGCCTTGGAAAACTCGTCGAAGCCCTCAAGCGCGGAGCGGTGAGAGGCGTATGGGAATCCGCAGACGGCGAAATACCCTTCACCTACTACACCTACTACTACGTAAAAAAGGTCCTACACAGCGCCGGGCTCAAGCTGGTCGAAGCGCGCCCCATCTACCTCCTCCCCCTGCTCCCCAGCCGCGTGCTACAGCGCGACTTCAAGACAAAGCCCCTGGAGAAGCTAGACCTACTAAAGCCCCTCGCCCCCCTAGCCACCACCGTGATATACGTGGCCAAGAAGCCCTAGCCCCCGCGCGCAGTCAAAGTTGTACGAGCAAAGTATCAAAGTCGTCGGGCACATAGACGTGGGGTGGGGGCGTCACTTGTGCGGCCAGTTGCCTGTGGCGGCTCTTGTCGGGGTACCGCGCGCTTATGTGCGTCAAAATGAGGACCTTTGCCCTGAGGGCCCTCGCCGCCTCTAGGGCGTCTGCGAAAGTGGAGTGCCCCTCCTCGTGCGCCTTCTGGGACTCAACGTCGTCGGCAAAAGTGGCCTCGTGGATCAACACGTCGACTTCGCCCACTGTCTCCCACATGCGGGGGCAGGGCCCCGTGTCGCCGGTGTACAACAGCCTCTTAAACCGCCTGTGGGCCGGGTCGGCCACGTCCTCCGGCCTAATGACCCTCCCCTCCACCTCCACTGGGTGGCCCTTTATTAGGCTGGTGAGAGCCCACTTGGGGAGCCCCGTAGCCTTCTGCAAGTCCAACTTGTATCCCACGTCCCACTCAAAGAGCCACCCGCACGCGTCCACTGTGTGGCACACCTCAACACAAGTGATCTTCAGCCTCTCCGCGGCGTAGCCCTCCAGCACCTCTACCCCCAGCCTCTCCAGCGCCTTGTGCATTGAGCGGGGGGCGAGCACCCGCACCTTGCCTCCCAGGAAGCGGCTCGTGATCACGAGGCCGGGCAGGCCCAAGACGTGGTCTTCGTGGCCGTGGGTGACTGCCACCAGTGTGAGAGAGGCCGGGGACACCCCCACCTGTAACAGTCTGTACTGTGCCCCCTCGCCGGCGTCGAGGAGCACTCTGTGCCCTAGCCAGTCCTCCAAGTATATGGCCGGGAGCATCCTATCAGCCTTAGGCACAGCGCCCCCAGTGCCTAGAAAGACCAGCTTCAGGAGAGGCACGGCAAAACCACCCGGCTTATATAAACGTGTTCAAGGTGGGCCGTGGGGCGGCGGAGGAGGTTCAGCCAGCACTTCCTCAAGAGCAGGGAGGTGGCTGAGTTCATAGTGGGCCTAGTGCCGCCGGGCCTAGACGTGCTAGAGGTGGGGCCCGGCCGAGGCGCACTTACCATCCCCCTCGCCGAGAAGTCCCGCGTGGTATACGCCATAGAGATCGACAGGGGGCTCGCGGAGGAGCTCAGGCGGGCGGCTCCGCCCAACGTGGTGGTCATCGTGGGCGACGCGCTCGAGGTGGAGTGGCCGCCCGCCCAGTACTTCGTCTCCAACGTCCCCTACGAGATCACTTCCCCCCTCTTGCTCAAGCTGGCCAGGCACAGGCTCCCCGCCGTGGTCACAGTCCAAAAGGAGGTGGCAGACCGCCTCGCCGCCGAGCCGGGCACCGAGGAGTACGGGAGGCTCACCGTGGCGGTGCGTTGTCACTACGACGTAGAAGTGGTGAGGGTCCTCCCTCCACACGCGTTCTCTCCCCCGCCGAAGGTGTACTCCGCCGTCGTGAGGCTGACGCCGAGGCCCCCCTGCATAGAGGACTTCGAGGGCTTCCAGCGCTTCACCGCGGCGCTCTTCTCCGCGAGGCGTAAGACGCTGCGCCGGCTCAAGCTCGCGGACTCCGAGAAGAGGATCTTCCAGCTCTCCCTCGAGGAGATCGTGGAGTTGTACAAGAGGACGAGGGGGCCTTAACGGATTTAAACGGCCTTGTAGTCCCACGCATGGATTACAGGGCGCTGGGCCTCAAGGTCGGCCTCGAGATTCACATTCAGTTGAACACCAGGCGGAAGCTCTTCTGCCACTGTCCCCCCGTGCTCCGAGACGACGAGCCTCACTTTAGGCTGGAAAGGCGGCTTCACATATCGCTCAGCGAGCTGGGCGCCGTGGACCCGGCGGTGGTTTGGGAGGTGAGGAAGAGGCGCCGGTACGTGTACGAGGGGTACCGGGATACCACGTGCCTTGTGGAGCTAGACGAGGAGCCGCCCCACCTGCCCGACGAGGAGGCCTTGGTCACTGCGCTTGGGGTTGCGAAGATGTTCAATGCGAAGCCTTTCGACGAGTTGCACGTGATGCGCAAGATAGTCGTCGACGGGAGCAACGTCTCCGGCTTCCAGAGGACGGTCTTAGTGGCCTATGGGGGGAGGGCCAAGATCTTGGGCTACGACATTGGGGTGGAGACAATTGCGCTTGAGGAAGACGCGGCGCGGAAGATGGGCGAGGAGGGGAAGGCCGTGATCTATAGGCTGGACAGACTGGGGATCCCCCTGATCGAGATTGCGACGGAGCCCATGTCCTACTCCCCCCAGCAGGTGGAAGAGGTGGCGTGGATCATCGGCTACAGCGTGAAGATCACTGGGAGGGCCAAGCGCGGGGTGGGCACAGTGAGGCAGGACGTAAACGTGTCCATCGCGGGGGGCGCCAAGACCGAGATAAAGGGCGTGCCGGACCTCTCCCTAATTCCAAAGGTTATTGAGTACGAGGCGCAGAGGCAGGTAAACCTGTTGAAGATAGCGGAGGAGTTGAAAAAGAGGGGTGTCGCCTCCGTCGAGCTGTCCACTGTGGACGTGACAGACGTCTTCTCCAACACGAAGTCTAAGCTGGTGAAGAGGGTCCTAGAGGCGGGGGGCCGAGTCGTCGCGGTTAAGGCGCCTGGGTTTAGGAAGTTGTTGGGGTTTGAAGTTCAGCCGGGGAGGCGGTTTGGGACTGAGCTGGCGGACTACGTCAGGGCGTGGACTGAGCTCGGCGGCTTGCTCCACAGCGACGAGTTGCCGGGCTATGGCATTTCGGCGGATGAGGTGAGGGCCGTGGAGCAGAGGGTGGGCGTGGACTCCTACGTCTTGCTCATGGGCGTCGAGGCGGCTGAGCTGGAGGAGGCGGCTAGAGTCGTGGTGGACCGGCTTAACGCGGCTTTGAGGGGGGTGCCGGAGGAGACTAGGGGGGCCAACCCAGACGGCACGACTAGGTTCCTCCGCCCGAGGCCGGGGGCGGCGAGGATGTACCCTGAGACCGACCTGCCGCCCATCAAGGTGACTTTCGAGCTTTTGAAGAGGGCTGAGGAGGTGGCCAAGGTTAGCCTGGAGGGGAAGATCGCCGAGCTCACGTCCATGGGCTTGAGCAAGGATCTGGCCCTCAGGCTGGTGAAGTCTCCGCATTTGGAGAAGTTCGAGGAGTTTGTGGCTAGGTTTAAGTCTCTACCGCCTCAGCTCATTGCGTCGATCATGTTGAACACGGCTAAGGCCCTCGCCAGGGAGGGGGTGGAGGTGTCTGAGGAGAAGCTGGCCTCAGTCTTCGAGGCCCTTGAGAACAAGGTTATTACGAAGGAGGCCGTGGAGGACGTGTTGAGGGCTATGAAGCCCGGTGAGTCGGCCGCCGAGGTTGCGAAGAGGCTTGGGCTAGTTAGACTGCCGTTTGAGGAAGTGCGGAAGATTGTGGAGGAGGTGGCCAAGGAGGTGGGGAGGGAGAAGGCCTTGGGCGAGGTCATGAGGAGGTACAGGGGGCGGGTGGACGCCGAGGACGTAAGGCGGGCTCTCTCTGAGTTACATTTTTAAGCATAGTATTTGGGGGGCCTAATGGCGAAAGTTTACATACTGACGGACGTCTTGGGCTTCCTCGCAGTGGACGAGGGAGGCAGGGTGGTGGACAAGGAGCTGTTTGAGCGAAAATTAGACGCCGTCGCCGCCAAGCTCTTGGAGTTGGAGAAGTCTAACCCAGTCCCCGAGTTGCTTAAGCTGGTGGAGCGCGTGGGGAAGATGGGCACAGTGGTGGTGGAGGACCCAGAGCTGGCTAGGAAGCTTGTCGCGGCGACGAAGCTCGAGGTAGTGGCCGAGAGTCCCGCCCCCCTGTTGGTAGAGGTGAGGCGTAACTTCGATAAGTACCTGCCGGAGCTGGGCCTCTCCTGGGAGGAGTACAGGAAGTTCTTGTTCGAGGTAAGCGACTTGGTCACTAGGCTTAAGCTTAGGCAGGCCGTGGAGAAGAGAGACCTCTTCATAGCGCAGGCCATAAGCGCGCTCGACGACGTGGACAAGATTCTGAACCTCATCGCGTCGAGGATCAGGGAGTGGTATGGGCTCCACTTCCCAGAGCTTGAGGAGCTGGTGAGAGACAACAAGGAGTACGTCAAAATCGTCTACCACATCGGCCACAGGTCTAAAATCAGCGAAGAGGCCTTGACAAAGGTCCTGCCTGGCTTGCCCGAGGAGAGAGTTAAAAGGATTGTAGAGGCGGCTAAGAAGAGCATTGGCGCCGAGATGTCGGAGTGGGACTTGGACCAAATCAAGGCCTACGCCGAGGTGTTTCTAAAGCTAGACGCTTACCGCGAAAGCTTGGCCACCTACATCGACGACGCCATGAAGGACGTGGCACCCAACATTAGAGAGCTCGTGGGCCCCCTGCTCGGCGCGAGGCTGATAAAGCTGGCCGGCGGCCTAACGCGTATGGCCTTTCTGCCCGCCTCAACGATACAAGTCCTCGGGGCAGAGAAGGCCCTATTCCGCGCCTTGAGGACTGGGGGCAAGCCGCCAAAGCACGGCGTGATATTCCAGTACCCGGAGATATTTAGGTCGCCTCGCTGGCAGAGGGGGAAGATAGCGAGGGCTCTCGCGGCTAAGCTGGCGATAGCAGCTAAGGCAGACGCCTTCACTGGGAACTTCATCGCGCCGAGACTAAAGGAGGAGTTAATGAAAAGGATACAGGAGATAAAGACGCTCTACGCCAAGCCTCCCCCCAAGGCGCCTCAGCCCCAGGCCAAGGCACCTCCGCCTCCTCCCAAGGGCGGCGAGAGGCGCCAGCCCCCGCCTCCACCGTCGCGCAGACGGCGTTAAGTATTTAAACGAGGGCGTTGGGTTTGCCGATGTCAATTGAGGTTGTCGAAGTTAGACCACACGAACTTCACTACGGCGTATACGTGGTAAGGTTCGAGGACGGAACCGAGCGGCTTGCCACAAGAAATCTCACTCCGGGCAGGCGGGTCTACGGGGAGCGTTTGATAAAGTGGGAGGGGGTAGAGTACAGGGAGTGGAACCCCTACCGCTCCAAGCTCGCTGCGGCGATTTTAAACGGCCTAAAACTTGTCCCAATTAGGGAGGGGACACACATGCTGTACCTAGGGGCCGCCTCTGGCACTACGCCAAGCCACATAAGCGACATAGTTGGAGAGAGGGGGCTGATCTACTCCGTGGAGTTCTCCCCCCGCGTATTCCGAGAGTTTATGGAAAAGCTAGTGGACCAGGGGAGGAGAAACGTTATACCAATTCTCGGAGATGCCAGATTCCCGTACCAATATGCCCACTACATCAAGGGAGTCGACGTAGTCTACATCGACGTGGCGCAGCCGGCCCAAGCCAAGATCTTAGCCGACAACGCGGACTACTTCCTAAAGCCCGGCGGCTATGTCATGTTGGTGATAAAGGCCATGAGCATCGACGTGACTGCGCCTGCTACTGAAACGTTTAAACAAGAGATTAACACCCTCAAGGAGAGAGGCTTCGACGTGTTGGAGACAGTACACCTAGAGCCCTACGACACGGCACATGCGATGGTTATCGCGCGGAAGTAGATCTTAGATACTCGTCTATAAAGGCTGCGGCGCGCATCCCAGAGCCCAGCGCTTTTCCAATAAGCGACGGCCCAGTCACCACGTCCCCCGCGGCGAACACGCCTCTACGTGTCGTCTGCATTTTCTCGTCTACTTTTATAGTGCCGTCTGGGTTAAACTCGATGCCAAGGCACTTCCCCGGCGGCGTTGGCTCCTCCCCCGCCGCTATGAGCACGGTGTCGAACTCTTCCTCAAACTCACTACCCGGCACAGGCTCCGGCCTCGGCCTCCCCGACTTGTCAGGCGCCCCCAGCCTCATCCTAATGAACCTGACCTTTTCCAGCTTCCCAGAGCCGAGAAACGCCACTGGGTTTATCAACTCTCTGAACTCTATGCCCTTTGCGATGAGCTCTGTCTCTATGGTCTTTCTCCCCGCGGGCGCCTCGTTTATAGTGCGCCTATACGCCACAACTACCTTCTCGGCGCCCTGTAGCTTGGCCTCCAAGGCGGCGTCCACTGCCGTAAGCCCAGCGCCTACAACCAGCACCTTTCTGCCAGTTGGGTACACCTTTTCCTTGGGCAAGTAGCCTAGCTGGTGGGCGTAGATTCTAAATAGGTAGTCCAAGGCCTTGTAGACGCCTGGCAAGTCTTCGCCAGGCACGTTAAGCGACCTGCTCCTCCAAGTCCCCGTGGTTATCAACACCGCGTCGTACTTCTGTACAAGCTCCTCCAAGCTTATGTACTGTTTCACCAAGAGGAGGGCCTCGTGTTCGTGAGGCTTCTCGCCGCAGTAGACGAAGGTAGATGTGAAAAACACGGCGCCGGCCTCTGCTAGCTCTCTTACGCCCTCTCTCACGCCTTCGCGGGGCACTCTGAAGGGCGGTATCCCAAATATGAGCAAGCCCCCGGGCTCGGGCAGGGCGTCGTATATGTGGACCTCGTGGCCGTTGCACAGCAACACGCCAGCAGCGCCTAGGCCGGCGGGCCCTGCGCCAATGATTGCCACCTTCTTCCCCGTTGGGGGCTTCTTTGTCTCTGGCCTACACCTCAGTAGGAACTTCATGTGAGACTCAAAGTGAGCTATTTATATCGCTATATTCTACTTTTGTCGAATTAACAGAAGTTTTTCATGTACTTTGAATTTAATGAAGTACATATAAAGTCTAGGCTTATCCTGACAGTATCATTAATAGATAGGTAAGATGTGTCTAAAACTAAGTCAAAAATAGATAGGTTATCAATGTCTATTTCGTATATCGCCAAATACCTCTTCTTGTTCAGCCTCTCCCTCTCCTCTATCTCCCTCAACGCGGCGTCAAAGCTTACGCCGTCTCTCATAGCCACTCGCCTGGCCCTAACCTCTTTAGACGCCTTGAGGTATATACACACATCTGCGTAGGGTCTGACAATCCACGCCGTTAAGTGGCCCTCTAGCACCACGTTGCCGGCCTTGGCCTTCTCCAAGGCAATGGAGTCCACTATTTTATCTATCTCAGTGTTCTGCTCGGCATATTTGTGAAACTCTAGCAGATCCATGCCGTATTTCGCCGCAAGCTCTCGAAAAATAGACCCCGAAGACACCATGGGCAATTTTAAAACCCGGGCCACCTCCCGCGCCACAGTGGTCTTGCCGCTGCCCGGCTGTCCAGATATTGCTACAACTACCATCAGCGGCGTACTGCGTACCTAATGGCCCTGGCTAATACCTTGTGGGAAACAACGCCGCCGTAGGGCCTGCTTGGGGCCCGTGTGGAAATGCCAAATCTATAGACTTTGGAGTTCATCCCGCCGAGGGGTTGCCCAGTCACGGCGCACTTCGGCACGCCCTTTGCGCGCTTCTCGTAGTGTACCACTGTGCGGCCCCCAGGCGTCTTTACTTTTACTCTCCTTAGGCTCCGGGAGCGGTAGGCTGGCCTGGGCATGACCGGTGGAATTTGCCAATTTTTAAGTTTCTAGGCATGGCTCGAAAAATTTATAAGACTGCGGATAAACGACGCCTATGCCGTCTATAGTACTGCCACCAAAACCCACGGCACTACAGAAGCCGCACATAAACCTAGCAGTGGTAGGCCACGTGGACAACGGCAAGTCTACGCTGGTCGGCCGCCTGCTCTATGAGACTGGGTACGTGGACGAGAAGGCGTTTAAGGAGATTGAGGAAATGGCTAAGAAGATGGGTAAGGAGGACTTCGCATTTGCGTGGATTCTAGATAGATTCAAAGAGGAGAGAGAGCGCGGCGTGACGATAGAGGCTACTCACGTGGGCTTTGAGACGCAGAAGCTCTTCATCACAATTATCGACTTGCCGGGGCACAGGGACTTCGTGAAGAACATGATCGTCGGCGCCAGCCAGGCCGACGCGGCCCTCTTCGTAATCTCGGCGAGGCCGGGCGAGTTTGAGACCGCGATAGGCCCACAGGGGCAGGGAAGAGAGCACTTGTTCTTGATAAGGACGCTGGGTATACAGCAGTTAGTTGTTGCTGTGAACAAAATGGACGCTGTTAACTACGATCAGAAGAGGTATGAGCAAGTGAAGGCTGAGGTGTCTAAGCTCCTCAAGCTCCTCGGCTATGACCCCAGCAAGATCCACTTTGTACCCGTCAGCGCCATTAAGGGCGACAACGTAAGAACGAAGTCTCCCAACACGCCTTGGTACCAGGGGCCGACGCTTCTGGAAGTTCTCGACACCTTCCAGCCGCCTCCCAGGCCTACGGACAAGCCGCTTAGAATGCCTATACAGGACGTGTTCTCCATCACTGGCGCTGGGACTGTGGTAGTGGGCAGAGTGGAGACTGGGGTGCTTAAGGTGGGCGACAAGGTGGTCATAGTCCCGCCGGCCAAGGTGGGCGACGTCAGATCTATTGAGACTCACCACATGAAGCTTGAGCAGGCGCAGCCGGGCGACAACGTTGGCGTAAACGTGAGGGGCATTAACAAGGAGGATGTGAAGCGCGGCGACGTGTTGGGCAAAGTTGACAATATCCCAACGGTGGCTGAGGAGATCGTGGCCCGTATTGTAGTTCTCTGGCACCCCACGGCGATTGGGCCTGGCTATGCGCCAGTGATGCACATACACACGGCCACTGTGCCAGTTCAGATAGTGGAGCTGGTGTCTAAGCTTGACCCACGTACTGGCCAGGCCGTGGAGCAGAAGCCTCAGTTCATTAAGCAGGGCGACGTGGCCATTGTGAAAATCAAGCCGCTTAAGCCTGTGGTGGCTGAGAAGTTCAGCGACTTCCCGCCGCTTGGCCGCTTCGCGCTCCGCGACATGGGTAGGACAATTGCCGCTGGCCAAATACTAGAGGTTAAGCCGGCGCAGGTCCAGATTAAGTAACCTCTTTTCTCAACCTCGGCGTTATACCCCCGTGGTTTGTCCACCTTTCTCCCACTGTTATTAACAGGGGCGCCGGGACGGACACCCCCACTACCACCGCGTCGTCCTCGTTTAAGGTCTTTAGTAGCCGTGGGTCCTCCAGCTGCTCGGCGACGTTGGCCACGTACTTTAGGTCGTTGGGGTTTATCATGCGTTTAAAGATCTGAGTCATGGCCTGCGAGGCCACGTCTTGGTCAAGCTTTGCCGGCCTCTGTGTTATTAGGCAGAGCCCGAGGCCGAACTTTCTCCCCTCTCTTGCTATTCTCGCCAAGTAGCTCCTGCTGACAGACTGTGCGGAGCTGGGGGCGAAGATGTGCGCCTCTTCTACTACTGTGAAGGTGGTGGCTATTCTGCGCCTTGTGGCGAGTCTGTACAACTGGTCTAGGAGCACTGCGAGGAAGATCTGTTGGTCTAGGCTGTCTAGCCCAGAGAGGTCGAAGACATGTATGTTGGGCGAGGTGGCGTAGGCCTGGGGGTCTATCAACTTCAGCGGCTCTCCCTGGTAGGTCTCTCCGTACATGGTTATGAAGATGGGGCTGTTGTAGAATAGGGACTTCAGCCTGCCCTCCAGCCCTCTTAGGGCCATCTCTCCCGCGTATCCAGGCGGTGCCACGTGTCTGCCGCCGTCGAGTACCTCTTTTACGAGCTCCTCCACCGAGGTTAGGGGCTGTCTCTCGCCGTAGCTCGTCGCCTGTTGCCACCCCTCCTCCAGTATCCGCCTCTGGGCGTCTGTGAGACCGTACAAGTCGGCGAGGATCTTTTCCAAGGTCCTTGGCGGCAGACTGCGGGGGTTTATCCCCACCCTAGTGTATACACGTGGGTGGCCGTACCGCTGGGCGAAGGCCTCGTCGACGTGTTTGACGTCTACCTTCCCCACTACGTATATCCGCACTTTTTCAGATACCTGCTTCCCCTTGTCTGTGGCGGGGATAGACATGGCGGAGTATTCCCCGTGGGGGTCCACGATTATGATAGGTATGTCTAATAGGCTCAGTCTCTCCACTATGACTCCCGCGAGCCAGCTCTTCCCCGCCCCAGTGCTTGCCAGTATTGCGCAGTGGTGGGTGACGAGCCTCTCTGCGTCTATGCGCACTGGTATGTCTGTGCCCTTTACTGTGCCCACTGTTATATACACGCCGTCGCTTCTCGGGGCGAAGAACTCCTCAAGCTCAGATTTTGACGCCTTGTAGACGTAGGAGAGGGGCTTGACCGGCTTCTGAGGCCTATAGATCCTCCCTCCTCTGCGGGCTCCCAGGACCACTGCCTTTGCCTCTGTGTAGTAGAGGGCGTCTTCTATGCCCAACGTCTCTTTCACCGTGTCTACGGTCTCGACGTCGTCGAAGTGGGCTATGAGCCGTGGGTCCGTGGCAGTGTTTCTGTGCCTAACCGCCGTCACCTTCGATAAGACGCGGGCCCCGTCCACCTCCACGGCGACGAAAGTCCCCACGTCTATTTCTATACCTCTAAAGGGCCTGAATATGTAGTAGTATATAGAGGGCGACCGTATGACGACGCCGATCTTTTCCACAAATGTAGGACCTTCCGCCAATTTAAGGCCGTTATATATTACAAGACTCCCTCCTCTCTAATCTCAATTCCCCCCTCGTACACGTATAGCGTGTACTTAGGCGGATCTACTACCACGAAGTACTCCACGGGGGCCGCTCTCCTCACTACGCCTTGCCTATCTATGAAGACCTTTAGCCAGTGGTTTCTGTGTTGTACCACTATCTCGTAGAGGCCGCCCACGGGCTCTCTGCCGCCTTTGAAGTTGAAGGCTATCTCCTCGCCGCAGACTGGGCACCTCAGCCGAATCACATATGGAAATATACAGGTTTTAAAGAAGTCTCGCCGCGGCCCTGGGGTCGAGCCCCTCTTTGTACTCGTAGTAGTTAAGTATGGGGGTTTTTACGCGGTCTAGGTCGTCTAGCCCAATGCGGGGACACGCCGTGTTTATTACCAAATCTAGCTGCAAGTCGTCTATATACTCGGGGGTCACCTCGTCTAAGACGATGAGGAGGAAGCCCCTCTCTGCGAGCTCGCGTGCCTTCTCCTCCTGCCTCTGGCCGGGCTTTGTGGTCAAAATCACGCCGACTCTCTTCGTCTCGGCGATGTGGGCCCTGGCCTTCAGCTTCATAAGCCGTGCAAACTCGCTCTCGACGTCTTTGACCTCGCCTCTGAACGGGTCTATTTGGTACACCCTTGTGTGCGGGTAGAAGAGCTTGACTGTGAGGGGGTAGAAGGAGCCTGTGGCAACTACGTAGGCCACCTCGCCTGGTGGCTCGCCTACCCAGCAGCCCGTGATGGGCTCCTTGGCCATTGGGAACCCCGTCTCTCTCTGGACTACTTCGGCGATTCTCCTGTAGGGCAGTGGGTAGTATATCTTTCCCTCGACCTCTGGCCGGGGGAGGCGCGGCGGGGGCTTGTAGTAGACGGGGAGGAAGTAGACCTCCACGCCTCCGGCCGCTAGCCGGTAGACGTCTTCCTCGACTTTTTCCAGAGACGCGCCCAGGTTCTTCTTAAGCAAGTGCGCTATGTTGGGCGGAACGCCGTGGCCGAGGTGGAAGATTCGCCTGTAGCGTGGGTCAATTCTCACGTCGCAACTGCCCCAGACGGGCCTTCCGGAGACGGCGGCGCCGGTTTTCTCTGCGATCTTTAGCGCAAGCCACTTAAAGCCGGGCGGCGCCTCGATCAGGGTGTCGCGGTCGGCCTCCCACGCCTTTGGGTGCACTTCTACGTGTTCCACCGCCCCTCATGGACTAGAGTTTAAAGCTTTTTCAAGGGCTTCTTTTATCTCCCTCCGATGTTGCTGTAGTTTTTCAAAGTATTTGGCGAACTCTGCCTTTACCTCAGCCGCCAGCTTTGCCGGGGGCACTCCGTCTCGGACTATTGAGTTCAGTGCGCGCTCTATCTTGGCCCTGACGGTCGGCTCAATGAGCTCTGGGACGTATTGGAAGAGGGCGGTGGCCAGGGCCATCCCCAGCGGCGTTGGCGTACACTTGCCTTTCTGTAGCCTCATGTAGCCCCTCTTGACGTTTGTGTGAATGTGGTCTTGCATTGTGGCATCTGTGCCTATGCCGTACTTCTTCATGAGCGCGAGGAGCTCCGACTCAGTCATTGGGGGCGGTGGCTGGGTCTCCCTCTCCACTACGGAGACCTTGACCGCGTACGCCGCCTCGCCTGGCTTTACCACTGGAAGCGGCTTTTCCGCCTGCCTCTCCCAGGGGTAGATGCGCCAGTACCCCTCGTCCAGCGTTCTCTGCCCCTCTGCCTCTAGCTCAATTTTGCCAAAGGAGACCACTATCTTCTGTTTTTCCACCACGGCGGGGGGGCTTAGGGTGGCTAGGAAGTGGCGGACTACGAAGTCGTATATGGGCCACGCGTATGCCGCGGCTTTTCCAAACCGTCTGTACAACTCGTCTTTGGTGGCCCCCTTGGTGGGGTATATGGGCGGGTGGGCGCCGTCGTCTGAGTCGCCCCTCGTGGGCCTAAACCCGGCCTTGAGTAGCCCCCTGGCGTACTCCCCGTGTTCTCCCTTGGCGAGCTCTTGTAGGACCTCCCGCAGGTCTAGGCTCGGGGGGTATATGGTTGTCTCAGTTCTTGGGTATGAGATATAGCCGGCGCGGTAGAGCTCCTCGGCCACGTCAAGCGTCTTTTTCGAGTTTATTCCAAGCCACCGGCTGGCTCTCCGCTCCAGCTCCACAGTCTCCAGAGGCTCTGGGGGCTCCACCTTGTGTGGCCTGTACACCGCCGCTTTTACGACGCCGCGCTTAATTAGAGAGGCGGCGGCCTCTGCCTCAGCCCTAGTCTTATACCTAACTTCTGAGCCCATTTCCACCCGGTGGCCCCCTATGTCCACCACGGCTTTTATTACGTAGTACTTCTCCGGCTTGAAGTTTATCCGCTCTAGCTCTCTGTTGACCACAATGCCGAGCACCGGCGTCTGGCAGGGGCCGTAGCTTAGAAACTGCCCCTTCTCCAGCGAGTTTCTCACGGAGAGCGTCAGCGCCCTTGTGAAGACGGCGCCTAGGGTGAGGTCTATCTGCATCCTGGTAAATACCTTCTCCACTAGCTTGAGGTTTAGTGTGTCGGGCTTTTGAAAGGCGGCTCTTATGTCCTTCGGCGTAACTGCGTTAAATTTCACTCGGTACAGCCTGGCTCTCCTGTTGACTGCCCTCACGGCTATGGCGGCCTCGTAGGCTATAGCCTCTCCCTCCACGTCGGCGTCTAGGGCGAGGTAAACCTCGTCTGCCCTTCGTGCGAGGGACTGAAGCGCCTTGACGTACTGCGCCGCCTCGTCGCGTATGACGAGGAGCGGAGTGGCGTGAAAGAGTTGCTCGGGGGGTATCCAAGTCCACACGTTTTCACGCGCCGCGAAGTCGAAGTCCATGATGTGGCCCATGAGGCCCAGGCTGACGGCCTCGCCGCCGTAGTTGAAGAAGTACGCTGGGACGCCGTAGACCCTTTGGGCTCTGTAGCTTCCGCCGAGGAACTGGGCTATTGCCTTAGCCACCGACCGCTTCTCGGCGACGATGAGTTTCACATATCGGTTTCCACGGCCGTATAAAAGTCAACTTAGAAACCTTTATATAAGAGGGGGTGGATGTCTCCTATGGCATCTGAAGACAGGGAGGAGAAGCCGCTGAAGAGGCCTCCCCCGCCTAGGCAAGCCCCGCCGCCTCCCCCGCCTCAGTTTCAACAGCCAATGCCGCCTCCTCCGCCACAGCCGCCGCCAATTCCGCCGCCCACTGCGCCTTACCCCCCGCCGCCGGGAACTATTAGGACCCAGAGGGCGCCTCCGCCCCAGTTCCCACAGCCTCTTCCACAACAGCCACTTTCGCCCCCGCCCCAGCCGACGGCCCCTCAGGAGGTTGCGCCGCCTAGGAGGCCAGCTAAGCCCGTAGGCGGGGAAAAGGCGCATTCACTGCCCCTCTTCGGAATTGTCGTCGCCCTCATAGCGGCGCTCATGGGCATTGTGACCTCCATCGTCTCCATATTCAACGCCGAGTTGAGCATCTCTCTGCTGGCGGTGGCAATAGCGGGGACAAACGCCGCTTTGATCATAGTCGCCATTGCCCTCTGGCGGCTTCTCTCGAAGAGGTGAAAAAGGCCTCTAACGCGTCGGCCGCCTCCTCTACGTTGTTGACGATGAGGGATCCCTCGAGGAGGTCCCTCAAGTTGTTCCAAACCTCCGGCTCGGCGTAGCGTCTGTCTAGGAAGATCAAGGCGCCTCTGTCATTCGGGCCTCGGAAAAGTCTACCTACCGCTTGCCGCACGCTTACCAAGGCTTGGTAGAGGTAGACGGCGCTCCACGCCAATTCGCCCATGCGGGGCCGCAGAGCTTCAACTCTTCTATCCAGGTAGGGGGAAGGCTCTGGGTAGGGGACCCCTACCACGACTACCGTGGTTAAGTAGTTTTTGCCGCCTGCCGTGTACTCGACGCCCTCTGTGTACCTCCCCCTCGCCACGGCGCCGATGAAAAACTTCTCGGGTAGAGACCCCCAGCTCACTCCGTCGCCTCCCTCGTACCAGTGGGGTATGGAGAAGCGGAGGTACTTTCTAACGGCCTTCATGACCTCGTACGAGGGGAATACTGCCAATACGCCGCCTGGGGAGAGGTTTACCACGGCCGCTATTCTCTCCGCTAGCTTGAGGTACATCTCCTCTCCCCTTTCTTGATATCTCGTGGTGACGCCTATGTCGATTACCGAGATGTAGTTCTCCCGCGGTATGTACTGCCTAAAGCTTATGTCTAGAGAGTAGTAGTCCCTAAGGCCCAGCATTTCGGAGAACAGCTTGATGGGCAAAGTGCCGCTTATGTATATAGTGTTCACGGCCTCTTCTACGGCTTTTTTGACTATCGAGACGGGGTCTATGGGGGTTAAGACCAGGGCCTTTGAGGAGTCAACTGTCCTCACCTCGGCTATGTACCCCAGCCTGCTCTTCAGCGCGTTTCTGAGCTCTCTCACTAATAGTAGCGGAGTGTACGGGCTCTTGCCCTCCTCCGCCTTTCTCTTAACGATTTCTCTCACTGCGGCGTCTAAGTTCACGGCCTCTAGCTCGCCGAGTAGGTCGGGCACTTCGCCTGACGTCTTTCTGACCAGGGTCAAGAGGCGGTATATGGCGCCGGCCTCTTCTACAAGGCCGTACTTCCTGCACTCTCTATAGGCGGCTCTCAAGTCTTGTTCTGTGGCTGTGAGTGTGTAGATGCTTGTCACAGAGTCGAAGAGGGCGTGTGCCTCGTCCACGATTACCACCTTGCCCTTTAGATTTCTCTCCCAGCCAAATACGTAGTAGTACGTGGAGACGGCTACCGTTGCCTTGTCTAACCTCTCTTTTGCATATTCATAGGGACATGTGCGCAGTGCGCAGAGGTATTTCACGTAGGTATTCACGTCGCGGAGAGACACGTCCACCTCTTTCGGGGGGTAGTACTCGCATTTGCCCATGGCCTTTAGGAGGTTGCACTCGGCGAGGAAGGCTAGGTACTCCATTTTCTTCATCTGGGCGTAGCAACACATGTCCTGCCTGCTCTTGATCACCACGTAGTCCACCTCGACGCCCCTCTCCCTCAGTCTGGCGAGCTCGCGCAGGGGGGCTACAAGCTCGTTCCTCGTCCTCACGGCGTAGTGTATCTTCACGCCTGTCTCAAGGGCGTATTTCACAGCAGCGCTTAACACAGCAGCCGTCTTGCCGAGGCCAGTGGGCGCGTTTATTAACGCCGGTCGCCCCCTCCTCAGCGCCTCGTATACGGTTAAGTAGATCTCTCTCTGGAAGGGCCGCGGCTCTTGGTAGGGGAAAATGTCCACAAGCTTTTTTACGATGGTGTTTTATCTACTTATGTTCTACACAGCGTCGCCGCAGGAGATTTTGGAGGGAAGGACGACGGACGTCTACTTCACGCGTACGGTTGAGGTGTTGAAAAACGCCGGTTTAGACAAGGTGAGAGTGCGGGCGGAGTTTCACGTGGCGTCGCTTCCCAGGGAGTACAAGTGGGCCGTCTTCACGGGGCTGAGGGAGGTGGTGGATCTTTTGAAGGGGCGCAGTGTGACGCTTTACGCGTTGCCGGAGGGGACTCTCTTCTATGAAAACGAGCCTTTGATGGTCATCGAGGGGCCGTACGTGGAGTTCGCGGTGTTGGAGACGGCCATATTGGGCATCGTGCGCCACTACTCGTCGATTTCCACTAAGGCGGCTCGGATAAAGAAGCTCGTCGGAGACAAGGTCTGTCTGTTTTTTGGGGCGCGGGCCCTCCACCCCGCCATTCAGCCGATGGCGGATCGCGCGGCTTACTTGGGCGGGTGCGACGGCGTGAGCACCGTGCTTGGGGCAGAGAAGCTGGGGGTAAGGCCGACGGGCACAATGCCGCATGCCCTAATGATAATATTTAAGGCTGCCATGGGCGACCACGCCCTCGCCTGGGTGTGGTTTGACAAGACTGTGCCGCAGGACGTGCCGAGGATTATCCTCGCCGACACTTTCTTAGATGAGCGGGAAGAGGCCTTAATGGCCGCCAAGCTCCTCGGCGAGAGGCTATACGGCGTGAGGCTGGACACACCCGGCAGCAGGCGCGGCAACATGAAAAAGATAGTGGAGGAGGTTAGGTGGACTCTGGACCTCCACGGGTATAGGCACGTGAAAATATTTGTCAGCGGCGGCGTGGACGAGCAACAGATCGCGGCGTTGAGAGACGTGGCGGACGGCTTCGGCGTCGGGACCTCTATAGCATTTCCGCCCTCTGTAGACGTTTCAATGGACATCGTAGAGGTGGAGGTGGAGGGCAAGTGGGTCCCCGTCACCAAGCGGGGGAAGCTCCCCGGGTTTAAGCAACTCTACGACTGTGGTGGGAGACGCGTAATGGCTCCTTGGAACGCCGAGAGGCCCTGCGGCGAGCCCCTCCTAGTCAAGTGGTTAGACAACGGCGTACCTGTAAGAGATTTGCCCAGCGACAGAGAGATAAGAGAGTATGTGTTGAGACAACTCGGCTCAGTTCAGCTCTAGCTACTTGGGTACGGGCTTTAGTAGGAGGCTGTAGGTGGCTTCTCCTGTGTAAACCGCTGTGTAGAGCTTGAGGAGCCTTCTGCCGATCAGCTTGACCACAGTCCTGCTCTTTGACAAGTAGTTGGCGGCTCGGGAGAGTACCCTGGTCTTTTTCACCTCTTCTACATACGGCTTTACAAGCTCCTCATATACCTGGCTCGCGTACTTCCCCTTGCCGTATATCTTCAATGCGGCGTAGGCCGCCAGCGCCGCCAAGGCGCCTGAGGCAACGGCGTAGTATATGCCTTCCCCCGTGGTGGCGTCTACGAGGCCCGCCGCTTCGCCAGCCAGTATTACGTTTCCTCTGCCCACGCCCTCGACGTGGCCCAGGGAGAGGGGGTGGCCGAGGATTTGGCCTGGCTTATACCCCGCGGATTCTGCATATTTTGCGACGAGCTCCCTCAAGTCGAGCCACTTGCCCCACCCAGTTCCAGCGCCTATGTTGGCCCCGCCTTTTAGGGGGAAGATCCACGCGTATCCCACTTTTCCCACTGTGTTTATCACTGCGTCGAAGTCTATTATGCATATGTCTCGTGGGGGGCCGCTGGCGATGGTCATGTAGGCTATGCCGTGGCTTTTGTGGCCCTTGTAGTTGTACACCCCTATGGAGCGGGCCACGGCGCTGGTGGCGCCGTCTGCCCCAATGATCACCTCTCCGGCGTATTCGCCGGCTCTTCCCACCGCGGTGTTGTCTCTGACCTCAACCACTTGATCTTTTACGTACTCTACCCCGCTCTGTTTTAAGAGGGCGTAGTCGAAGTCGGGCCGTCTCGTGACTAATATGGGCTCTCTCCTCATCTCGTACCTATACCCCGCGGCTTGTACCACTATGGTGTCACACCGCCCATACACGGGGTACTCTACTCCCAATGCATTTAACAAGCGCTGTGTCCTAGGCGTGAGGCCGCCGCCGCACGGCTTCTCCCTAGGCGGCTGTAGTCTGTCGACTACCACTGCCTTGAGGCCGAGCCTGCCCGCCACAATGGCGGCGGTGGAGCCGGCGGGGCCTGCTCCCACTACTACAACGTCGTACATCGGGGCGTTGTATAAGCTCAAATAAATCATTTATCTGTGCGACACGTGTGGGGCGATTTGAGGTGGTTTGAGGTGAAGTTCAAGTGTATAAAGTGTGGCATATGTTGCATAGGCACAGAGATGGAGCTCACGGCTGAGGACATAAGGCGAATCGAGGCCGCGGGGTACAAGATGGAGGATTTCGTGGTGGAGAAAGACGGCGTGTATAGGCTGAAGAACGTTGATGGGCACTGCGTCTTTTACGACCCTGCGACTAGGATGTGCAAGATATACGACATAAGGCCCATAGGGTGCCGCCTGTACCCCCTCGTGTTCAACGGCAGCAGCGTAGAGGTGGACAAGACTTGTCCCACTTGGCACACGGTGCCGAAGAGCGAAGTAGCCCGCCTAGGCCCCTACGTGGTTGAGTTTTTGAAGGAGGTCGAGCGCGCTAAGGTGAAAATTAAGCTAAGGCTTTGACCTCCTCGCCGGTGAGGAGGGGTATGCCCAACGCGTCGGCAAGTCTCTTGGCCTCGGCGAGGGACATGGCCTCTCTACTGTCGCCGAGCGCTTCAATTATGACCACAGCTGGGGGGAGGCCGGCCGCCTGTGCGAGAATTAGGGAGAGCTCCGTGTGGCCCCACCTGGCGCCTATTCTGCCGCCTAGGACTGGGACGTGGCCTGGGAGGTAGAAGTTGTTTACAAACTCCTCCCTCGCCCGCTCCGGGTCTTTCAACGCGAGCGACACCACTCTCGCCAGCTCGTTTATAGTCACCGCCTTGTCCACGTCTCTAACCCCCGTCTTGGTCTTCACGTGGTTTACATATCCCATAAAAGCGGGGTCGTCTCCATACGGCGCCTTTGTCTGAAAGCCCTTGGCCTTGTACAAGTCGCTTAAGAAGTCTAGGCCGAGCGCCTTTCCCACCTGGTACGTAGTGGCAAAGCATAGGAGCCCCCCGGCGTTTTTTCTAAGCCAGTGCACGAGGTCTGGAGTGACGGCGTCTGCCCTAACCACGTAGTCCACCTCAGCCTCTCTTCCATCGCCGTCGTAGATCATGACGAGCCGCCCCTGTCTAAGCGCCTTTAAGGCCTCTTCGATCATCTGTCAACTCTAGGTGAGGTGTTAAATACTTTGTGTAAACTATTTTTTACACTGGACGCGGTACGTCAGCACTACCTCCTGTCCGCATTCGCAGGTTTTCACAGACTGGAGGACCAGCGAGTAGGGCATGTCCTCCTTAGTGGGGTACCCCTCCCCCTCTACTAGGGACACTCCTCTGCCGAATATATACGGCGTGATTGTCAACACCACCTCGTCCACGAGACATCTGTGTAAAAACTCCCAGTTTGTCCTCCCCCCGCCCTCGAGGAGGACCTTCCTCACGCCCCTCTGGTAAAGCGTAGAGAGAACCCACGCGGGGTCCACTTTTTCGCCGTCTGCCACGTACACCTCCACGCCCCTCGCCCTAAGCTCGACTATCTTCTCCGCCGGCGCCTTCGCCGTAGTGAAGACGAGGGTTGGGGCCGAGTTGTCGAACATGCGGAGGCTGGTGGGCACCTTAAGCGCGCCGTCGATGAGGACGCGCATTGGGTTTCGACCCTCCACGTACCTCACTGTGAGCCTGGGGTTGTCTACAATGGCCGTGTTGGCCCCGACGATTACCGCATCTACCCTCGCCCTGAGCTCGTGGAGGCGCCTTAGGTCGATGGGGCAGGAGAGGCGTGAGTAGCCGGTGGCGCTGGCAATTCGCCCGTCCAGCGTCGTTGCGGCGGCCAAGTAGACGTACGGTCTCATTTGAGCACTTTCACTCCCACTACGCCGTGGCTTCTCAAGTAGTCCAACGCCTTTGTGGCTTTCACAAACGCCGTGTAGGGCCTCTTAGCTACGCCGACTCCAACACGCACAGGCACTGGGACTCTTTCGGCTATTTCATATGCCGCCTTGGGCTCGGGGAGGAGAACTGCCACGTTGTCCCCGCCTAAGTACAGGGCTATACACCCAAGCCTTTTGCACAAATCGCCGAGGTCGCTGATTATGTGGAGAATTTGTAGGTAGACGTGGAGGGGGCCATTTGCCCTAGTTACGTGTGTACTGTCCACCATGTCCATATGCGCCAACACGGCGTAGTTGTCGCCATCTCCTGCGGCTTCTCCACAGCTCAAATACGCCTCATATGGGGTGGGGCCAGTGCCAATGCAGTACTCCACGGGGACGGGGGACGCCTTTTTCAACTTATCAACCGCTTTCTCTATGAGCGTCGTTGGTATGTTGTTCACGAGGGCCACGGCGGCGTCGTAGCGGGTGTGGTGGGGAAAGGCGCCGATAGAGGTAAAGTGCCTCCACAGGGCCATGTGTAGCCCAGCTTGCACTCTCTGTATTATGTGCTCTCGGCGCGGCCCCAAGCTCTCAGTCCACTCTCTATAGCCTCGCAGAGTTACAACGGCCACTCTGTGCACAGCCGGTCAACTCCAGTTTTTTAAATATGTTGAAAATGTAAACTCTTGGAGACTGTGGAGATATATAGGCGCTGGGAATCGTCCACATGCTTTGCCTACTTCCGGTGGGCTCCTACGAACAACACGGCCCCCACCTGCCCCCCACCGTAGACGCCGAGGTCGCCCTGTATGTGGCAAAGAGGCTTGCGGAAGTTACAAACGGCGTGGTACTGCCGGCGGTGTACTACACCTGTAGCGCAGAGCACCAAGGCTTCCCCCGCACAATTTCGGTCAAGTGCGCGACCTTTATCCAGTACCTCGAGGATCTGTTGAGGTCTGCCGCCAACACGTGTGAGAGGGTGGTGGTCGTGGTGGGCCATGGAGGAGTGGCGGAGGTCGTCACGCTCGTGGCACAGCAGCTAAACTACGAGCTTGGGCCAAGGTTCCTCCCCCTGCCAGTGTGGCGCTATGTAAAAGTCCGCGACCACGCGGGCACAGACGAGACCAGCGTGTACTTGGCGATAGGCGGCGCTGTTGGCAAAATGGAGGAGGTGTGCGAGGGGGATGTGTCCCTATTCGGCGTTATGAGGGTCTCCGCGTTCTCTAAGACGGGGGTTGTGGGGTGCCTCCGCCCGGCAGAGGTCTCCGCCGAGCGAGGCAGGGCTTTGCTGGAGGAGGGGATAAGCCAAATGGCTAAAAAAATTGCCGAATTTATTCGCATTTCTTCACAGCCTCCACGAGCTCCCTAATGGCCTTGACGAGGTCGTTTAGTCCAGCGATTTGTATTGTCACCACGGCGGCGCCCCTTGCCCCTTCCTCTTCGTCTTTGATTTGGGAGAGGATTCTCTCAAGCTCGTCGTCGCCCTCCTCGTCTTCCTTTTTCTTCTTCTTGAGTATCGACATGTCTACTATCAACTTTTAAGCCTACTATATGGAGATAGATATGAAGGTGGTGTTCTCCCCCGTGTTTAAGTTGCACAAACCGCCGTACAGCCACCCCGAGGCTCCCGACAGACTCGACGCAGTGTTAAAAGGCGCCGAGGAGGCCGGCGCCGCCGTCCAAGCGCCAAGGGCCAGAGAGGACGTGTGGAACCTCGTGTCGCTGGCCCATGAGAGGGGGTACATAGAGTTTGTGAGAAGGCTGTGTAAAGAGGACTATGCCCAAATCGACGGCGACACGTACGTCTCCTCTGGCACATGCGAGGCAGCGGCCTTGGCAGTAAGCGCTATGGCAGACGCCGTGGACGCAGGCGAGACAGTTTTGCTCGCAGTTAGGCCGCCCGGCCACCATGCGGGGTTTGTGGGGAGGGCGCTGACGGCCCCAACGCAGGGCTTCTGTATCTTCAATACTGCGGCAATTGGCGCATTGTACAAGGGGGAGGGCGTCGCTGTGGTAGACATCGACGTACACCACGGAAACGGCACACAAGAAATTCTCTACGACAAGGACCTACTCTACATCTCTACGCACCAGCACCCAGCCACGCTGTACCCAGGCACGGGCTACCCAGACGAAGTAGGCACAAGCAAGGGGGAAGGCTTCAACGTCAATATACCGCTCCCGCCTCTCACTGGAGACGACGCGTACGCCGAGGCAGTAGAGGAGGTTATAGAGCCAATCTTGCGGCAGTACGACCCCAAGATCATAATCGTGTCCCTGGGATGGGACGCACACAGAGACGACCCCTTGGCCAACATGGGGCTGACGATAAACGGCTACCTACGCGCAATTTCCACCATACTCAAACTCCAAAAGCCCACGATCTTCTTACTCGAGGGAGGCTACAACAGAGACGTGTTGAGGAGAGGCACTGCGGCGCTGATAAGGCTGGTGGACAAGGGCGAAGAAGCCGCCGGAGAAGCGCCTTCAAAGACCGACGCCAAGGTATACGAGAGGTTTAGGAGAGAGCTCGGCGAAGTAAAGAGGCACGTCTCAAAACACTGGCGCCTATAGCAGTTTCTCCACCTCTCTGCGGAGGAGCGGGCCCACCTTAACTTCGGCAAACTCGTTCAAGATACTGTCTGTACAAATCAGCCTATCGACGCAGCTCTTCGCCTTCTCCCTCGCGTCTTTTAACAACTGGCAGTGGGTAACCGCGGCGTAGACCTCAGACGCCCCGAGAGTCCTCGCCGCCTTACACGCGTCCACTAAAGTTCCGCCCGTCGACAAAATGTCGTCGACTATGGCCACCCTGGCCCCCCTCAGCTCCAAGTCCCTACGGGGCATGAGGGTGATGGCCCCAGTCTCCCTATCCCGGTACTTCTCAAAGTACGTATAAGGCACGCCGAGGATGCGGGCGACGGCCTCCGCCCTGTGAAGCGAGCCGAAGTCTGGGCTTACCACGGCGTCGACGCCCTTCAGCCTCTCCGCAAACTCCTCGGCGGGGTACACATTCCTCACGGCGACACGCGGCACGTAGTCGGCAATATACGGCTTGTGGAGGTCCACAGCCACTAAGGCCCCCACCGAGAGATTCGCCAAAGTCTTCAACAGAGCCTTAGCGCTGATGGGCTCCCCCGGCCTAAACCGCCTATCCTGCCGCGCGTAGGGGAGATACGGCGCCACTACGACGACCCTCCCCACCCCCATGTCGTTCAACGCGTCGAGGGCCAAGAAGAGCTTAAACACGCTGTCATTTACGCCGGGGTACAGCCTAGCGACGAGAACAACCACAGGCCCAGCCTCGGGCACTCTCACCAAAACCTCCCCATCGGGAAAAGTCCTCTCCTCCACCTGCACAACTTTCCCCAGCCCCTCAAAATGCTCGGCTATGTCGAGGGCGTTCTGGAACGTAAGTATGTGCATAGGCGTATACAAAGCACGGCTATTTATTTTGTCCACTTCACGGCCTCTTCCAACGCTTTAGACACGCCGCTTGTCTTCATGGCGACAACTATGAGGCGGTCTGACCCCCTTCTGTACTCCTCTCCGTTGAAGTCTCCGTAGGCGGCTTCTACGACGAAGCCAACTGTGGACAACATAATGCGTAACTCTCCCAAGCCGTATAGAGTCAGCTCTAGGACGCGCTCTCCCAAGTACTTCCCAGCCTTGTATATCTGCCTCACCTCTCTAATCTTGGAGTGTAGGGGGTTGTAGTGCGCCGTGGACAAGACCCGGTAAGGCCCCGCGGATATCCAGAAGTTCCACGTCTCTCCCAGCGCCGCGTATATGTCCTCTATCTTGGCCTTGTTGGCCACGTCCACTAGGAGCCTGCCCCCCGGCTTAATTATTCCAGAGAGCCAAGTCAAAATCTCGAGGTCTGCCTCCGGGCCAAACATCCCCAGCGTGGAGTGCATTATATACGCCCCGTGGAAGGCCCCCCTCCTAAACGGCGGATTTCTCACATCGCCAGCAACGACGTCGCCAAACCTCTTGGCATACTTCAAATACTTGACATTAATGTCGACGCCCACGACGCTGTCCCTCGGCATGTGGGCCATGTGCCGCCCGTGGCCGCAGGCGACGTCGAGGACGCGTTTACCCGGCGAAATGCCCAAAGCCTTTTGAATAAACAGAGCCTCCTGCCTAGTCGCCTCCTCGCCTCTGTAGTACTGCATAAAGTCGAGGTATACGTCGTCGAAGAATTCGGCAATCCAACTCACGGAGGTGTAGCAGGGCGACTACTTAACAATTGCCGCGAGGTCCTCGGGGCGCCGCGCCTCTCTGTGGCCAGAGGCCTTCCTAAGCCTGTTCATTATGGCGAGGCCAATCCCCCTCTCCTCTACGGCGGGCACTACGCCGATGTCGACGCCCAATTTGTCCAATTGCCGGAGGGCGTCGTATAAATTCTTCGCCGCCTCGTATAAATCGCCGCCGAGCGGAATCGTGCGTTTCGCCTTGGGGCACTCCCCCACGCACAACACGGCCACCCTAAGCCCCCTGGCCTCTAGCCACTTTACGGCTTCCTCCAAGTCGAAGTGGACTATCACAAGCGGCGTCTCGGGGGCGTAGTGCCTATACTTCATCCCAGGGGCCAGCGCCACGTCGGCCTCGGCCAGCCCCCGGGCCACCGGAGGCACCTCCACTCTGCCAAAGAATTTCTCAAGCTCTTCCACAGTGAAGGGGCCAGGCCGTAATAAGACCGGCGGAGTCCTCGTGACGTCCACTATGGTTGACTCAACGCCGAAGAAGGTGGGCCCCCCATCCACAATTAAGTCAACCTCGTCGCCCAAGTCCTCTAAGACGTGCTCAGCCGTGGTGGGACTAGGCCTGCCCGCCCTATTGGCGCTGGGACCGGCGATGGGCGCCCCCAGCTCTCTTATAATTGCAAGAGGGATAGGGTGGGCAGGCGCCCTCACGGCAACGGTGTCTAAACCAGCTGTGACACACCTAGGGAGAACCCCCCTGGACTTAACCACCACAGTGATGGGGCCAGGCCAAACTCGCCGAAGGATATCCCTCAACTCCGGCGGAATATATGCCACAGTCTCAGCCATCTCCACAGAGTCCACGTGGACAATGAGGGGGTTGTCCATGGGCCGCCTCTTCACTTGGAAAACCTTTCTACACCCCGCCTCACTGTAGGCGTGGGCAAAGAGGCCATAAACGGTCTCAGTAGGCGCCGCCACTACGCCGCCTCTCCTAAGCACCTCGGCCGCCCTCTTCACAACGTCCGGGTCCGGCCTAAGAGGGTCGCATTTGACCAACACAGTGGAGCCACGGTGGGTTTATAAAAGGCTGTAAAAGGGGAAAGGCGAGGAAAAAGGACGGGTTTACCTCCGCCTAAGCGCCACGTAGGCCGCGGCAACCGCCACAGCCGCGAGGGCAACGGCGCCGATCAGCCCGCTGGCGGCCGCACTGACCTCACCACCACTGGCTCCGGCCGATTGCGCGTTGTCCCCCGAGGGCTCGTAGGCCGCGCCCTTTGCCAACTGCTCCGCCAGCCACGCCTCCACGTCGTGCGGCGGCTCCTTGTATATCGGTGTGTAGTCCTTGATTAATATGTCAAATCTGCCGCCGCCTATTCCACATCCCAGCTCAAGGATTAGGGAGTGGTTCCCCGCGGCCTCTCTCACCGCCTTCGCCAACTCCGCCTTTGTCATATTGGCGCAGACCGATTTGGCGAACGAAATGCCGTACGTGGGCACACCGAGGGTGCCGCTCTCGTGCATAGCGGCCCACACCGAGGGAGCCCACTCCAGCGTCGCCAAGACCGCCCAGACACGCCACCTAACCTCCAAATCGGTGAGATTGACCGGCTTGTCACAGGATAGGCCAAACCTGTTAAGCCCCTTCTCAACGGCCTCCCTCCTCTCACGACAGAGCTGGCGCAGGAGGACCTCCATGGCCTTCCTCGTGACATTCTTAGTCTCATCTACCCATTTCGACTTTTCGAAGTAGGCATTCACGTTGAGGAGGTATTTTGTCACGTTTTCCCCTGCCCACTCCTCTGGGCCCCAGGGCACTACGAAGACGATTATCGTGGCGTTTGTCTCCACTGAGGGCAAGGTGGGCCTATGCCTCACCACGGCGTATGCCACTGGGGGCTTTAGTGAGAATACGCCGGTGGCCGTGGCGTTGGGGAATAGGGAGTCCACAAGGCCCTTAAGGGCGTAGGACAGGGCCGGCGGGGCTCCCTCGGAGCTGGCGTTTATGCCCAAGTGGCGAAGGACGGCGCCCTCCACGCCGCCCTTGAACACCCAGACTTGCGGCGTGCCCCACGCCTTTGGCTCCACTACCACGAAGGGCCCGGCCTTCGTCACGTTGAAGTCCTCTGGGAAAAACAACACCGACCCAGCCAACGCCCAAGCCGCCAAGGCCCACACCACAAACGCCGCCCTCACAGCCGCCCCACCCCACCCAGAGAAAAAGCTAACGTACCCAAAGTACATACTACGTCCAACTATTTGGTGTGTTAGGCTAAACAGACTGAATATGTAGCCAACTGAAGTCATCTATGCATAGTTATTCCCATAGCACGCAGAACGGCCCTAGCAACAAAGTATATCACCCATCCGAACTGGCGTATTACTCAGATAACACGCGTTGGTCGACGTAGCTGGACCACCGCTATTTCCATGTTGCGCTATCGGCTCTGTAAGAAAAACGTGTAACATAGTACCGAGATCCAAATTCTCATGACGGCTTGGCATCACTTTTACGTGTAAGATTATACATCCAGACGTTATTCCGTTGAAAACGGTTTTTAACAGTAGCCACGTAGTTACGTACACCTGGGCCATGGCCGCCGTGGATAGTATTAGCGCCGTTACTGCGGCGGTGTGTATGAGCTTGGGGTTTAACATGGGGTTTGAATTTCCCACCTTTTCCGCTTCGATGTTTGTTGAAACTTCTTTCTTAAAGTTACGTATTAAGGGCTTCGCGTGTAGTTACTGATTTAAATATTGTGCTAATTCCCCTCCATGGACGTAACCGTGGTTGGCATGGGCAACATGGGATTTGCGTTTGCGAAGAGGGCGCACGCCCAGGGGTTCTCTGTCTACTGGTGGAATAGGACTAGGGAGAAGGTAAAGGGCGCGCCCGGCGTTGAGCTAAAGAGGCTTGAGGAGGCGAGGGGTCTCGTGGTTGTGTTTGTGGCAGACGACCAAGCCCTCTACTCCGTGGTGGACAAACTGGGCGGTGAGTACGTGGCTCTGGCTGGCACATACTCGGTCGACGCAGTTAGGAGGGCCGTAGGGGCGCTGGCGTCTAGGGGCAAGAGGGCTTTTGCGATGCCTGTGGTGGGTAGCCCCAGGAACGTGGAAAACGGCGACGCTATATACCTAGTGGGGGCCTCCGAGGAGGTGTATACGCAGCTGAGGCCCCACCTCGAGAAATTCGGCGTGTTGTTCTATGTCGGGGACAGCGTAAAGGCGGCTGCTCTCAAGTTGGCGTACAACGCGCTCTTGATATCCACGGTGGCCGCGCTGGGTGAGTCTCTGTCTCTGGCGCTGAAGTACGGCATATCGGCGGACGCGTTTAGAGAGCTTCTTTCGCACACTGTGTTTAAGGAGGTGGCGGCGCGCTACGTGGAGAGAATGTTGGGCAAGACGGCCCCAACCTTCACCGTCAGAAACGCGGCTAAGGACATGCGCTACGCCTCCGCCGCGGCGGGGGAGGCCGGCGTGGGGAACGTGGCCATAAGCGGCGTCAAGGCCTTGTACGAGGTCCTAACGGCGCTGGGGCTCGGCGACGAGGACTACGTGAAGGCTGGGTTGCTGGAGACGAAATGACGCCGGTGGAGTACCTCGTCCTCCTATTAGGCTCCTTCCTCATGCTCCTCCTTTTTCTCTACATGTTTTGGAGAGAGACCGCGGCGAGGGGCAGGGAGAAGCCGGCCGAGACGTATACAGTGGTTAAATGTGGAGATGGGACGGAGCGGAGGCGTAAGTACCAGGAGGGAGACTTCGTTGGGAAGCCCGTGGAGGATTGCCCAGGCGGAGTGGTGGTGGGTATATATAAGGAGGTGCAACAAGAGCGTTGATGTTGCCCTACAAGTCGGCAATCCCCATAGCCGAGGCGTTGCGGAGGGGCGAGGGCAAGGCCACAGTTAGGGGGTGGGTTTATAGGAAGAGGACGCTTAAGGAAAAGGTCTTCCTTCTCCTGAGAGACGCCACGGGGGTTATCCAGCTCGTCGTCCCCAGGGCCAAGTTCCCGGAGGCCGAGTCGTTGAACTTGGAGTCGTCTCTGGTGGCCACTGGGGTGCTTGTCAGAGAGCCCAGGGCGCCTGGCGGCGTTGAGCTACATGTGGAAAGCATAGACTGGGTCTACGTGGGCGAGCCCTATCCAATAAATGAAGACGCCGCGGTCTCAGACAGCGAGTACCTCCTCGACGTTAGACACCTCTGGTTGAGGAGTAGGAAGATGCAGGCCATACTGAAGATTAGGCACACCGTCTTTGGGGCAATACATGACTACTTTAGGCGGAGGGGCTTCTACGAGGTGCACCCGCCGATGTTTATAACGGCGGCTGTGGAAGGCGGGGCCACTCTATTCAAGGTGGAGTACTTCGACCGCACGGTATATCTCACGCAGAGCTCGCAGTTCTACCTAGAGGCGTTGATCTACAGCCTAGAGAAGGTCTACACAGTGGCTCCAAGCTTTAGGGCGGAGCCATCTAGGACTAGGCGCCACCTCACCGAGTTTTGGCACGCCGAGATGGAGATCGCGTGGGCGCACATGGACGACGCGGCTAAAGTCGGCGAGGAGGTGATAGGCCACGTGGTTGAGAGGGTGCTGGACGAGAGGCAGGATGAGTTAAAGCTCTTGGGCAGGAAGGTTGAGGCTCTAGAGAGGGCAAAGCCGCCATTCCACTGGCTCAGCTACGACGAGGCTATAGAGGTGCTGAGGAAGAAGGGCTTTGCGCTGAGCTGGGGCGACGACATAGGCGCAGATGAGGAGAGGGCCCTCACTCTTGAGTTTGACAAGCCCATAATCCTCCACGGGTTCCCCGAGAAGCTCAAGGCCTTCTACCACAGGAACAACCCCCAGAGGCCGGAGGTTACGCTGAGCTTTGACGTGCTTCTCCCAGAGGGATACGGCGAAGTTATAGGCGGGGGAGAGAGGATATACGACGCCAAGGAGCTCGTGGAGAAGATAATCCGCTTTGGGCTAAACCCAGAGGACTACCAGTGGTACATCGACTTGAGGAGGTACGGCTCAGTGCCCCACGCCGGGTTTGGCCTCGGCGTAGACAGACTCGTCATGTGGATAGCCGGCGCAGACCACATAAGAGACGTGGTCCCATTCCCCCG
Organism: Pyrobaculum calidifontis JCM 11548; assembly: GCF_000015805.1. Classification (NCBI taxonomy): domain Archaea; kingdom Thermoproteati; phylum Thermoproteota; class Thermoprotei; order Thermoproteales; family Thermoproteaceae; genus Pyrobaculum; species Pyrobaculum calidifontis. Next base: position 1,064,852 of record NC_009073.1, read on the forward strand.
TGACATTAGGAGGACAAGGCCCTAGAGTGTTTATAACGGGGACGCCGGGAGTTGGGAAAACCACGCAGTGTAAAAGGCTAGCCCCCCTCTTGCACACAGAGTGTATATCCCTTGGCGAAGCCCTCCTCTCCTCGCCCTACGTTAAATACGTCCCCCACCTCGACACTTACGAGATAGTGGACATGGAGAAGGCCAAGAGGTATGTGAAGCCTCTACTGTCGAAGGGCAGAGTCTTAGAGACCCACGTCGTCGAGTTAGTGGATGACGTAGACGTCGTGTTTGTGCTAAGGAAAGCCCCCGACGTGTTATACGCCGAGTTGGCCAAGAGGGGGTGGCCCACGAGGAAGGTCGTGGAGAACGTGTGGGCAGAGATACTAGACGTGGTATACGTGGCCGCCAGAGAGAGGTGGGGCAAGGTGTTTCAGATAGATGTCACGCGTAGGAGCCCCGAGGAGACCTCTGCCCTCTTGATGAAGTGCCTCTCCGGCGAGTGTGTAGACGAGGAGGTGGACTGGCTGTCCTACGCCGAGAGGAGCGGGTTTCTCGACTTTATTGAACGTCTGTCTCGCTCGGAGGGCTTGTCTTAAGGCTTTTCTTCTCCACGAGCACGAGCAGGGCCCAGCCCTGCGCCGTCAGCCTCTTCAACACCCCCCTGAGGCTGTTCTTAGGGGATGTGAGCACGACGTAGTGCACAATGCCGTCGCTGACTAGCAGTCTTGCAAAATACCTACGGCCCACGGCGTCTTCCAAGGCTATGTCTAATGCGTATAAGCCGCCGAGGTGCGGCAAGGCCTCTGCTACGTCCGTCTGAATGGAGTCGAGGACTTGGCGGTATTTGTCAACTCTTCCCGCCACTTCTCTCAACCCGGCGATCTTTAGGTCTAGAAGAGCTACGCCGTAGTCGCGGCCGACCTTTAGAACTGCGACAGACTTCACACTCACAACAAACACCACGAGTTAAAAAGCTTATCTCACAACATCTTTCACTACCTCGAAGATGAGGCCCGTCGGGTCTTCCAACCTCGGCGGCGTGGCTCTCCCGCTCTTCAGCGCATCTCTCAACGCCTTTACGCAACCCTCCTCGTCTTTGCACCGGAACAGAGGGGCGCCCCTTTCCTGGAGGTACCGGTCAATGTAGTAGTCCTCTGGGAAGTAGGAAAGCGCTGGGACCCCCAGGAGGGCGGCCTCCGTTGCCATGGTCGCGCCCCCAGAGACCACCGCCGCGGCGAAGTATGCCAAGTCTAAGTGGTCCACGGCGTGTGTGAGATTCACCACGCCCTCCTCCACTTGGTCATCGTACCGCGGCACGTTGACCACCTGGTACCCCATTTCGACGGCGAGCTTCATAAGCCTCCTGCGGAGCGACGCAGAATTCCACCGGTAGTACGCCGCGTGGCTCTCCTCGGGTCTAAAAACCACGTACCGCCCTGGGGCTAGGCCAAGGCTCTCCACTGTAGAGGCGTTGGGCCTAAACCTCGAAATCCACATGTACTCAAACACCCCGTCGAAGGTCACCACGCGCCGAGGACAATACCTAGCCCACTCCTCTGCGGGTATTGCCGAGGGGGCTATAAGCACGTCGGATAGAGGCAGGACGAGCCTGTTTACATGCACTGCGTGGGGAGTGTCGTTTAACACCACGAGGGGCTTCCCGAGGCCGAAGACGACCCTCGCCGCGTCAGGCGAGGGGAAGCTCAACATGCCGTCCACGCCCTTGGCCACCTCCACTAGCCCCAGCTGCCTCTCCAGGCCGAACACCAGCTTCTCGTACGTGTTCTTGCCGTATTTCCCAACGCAGAGATGTGGCACGTTGTACATCTTCAACATGTCTTCCACATGCATATACTCTCTACACGTCACCACCACCTCTATGCCCCTCCGCCGCCCCTCTACGTGGAGAACTGCGGCTATACGCGCCTGCTTGGGGGTCAACGCGTCGAAGAGCAACTTAGTCATGTACGTAGATAAAAACGTCGGGACCGATCTTTTTCACAAACCCATACCTAAAGAACTGCGCATAGGCACCGACCTCTACGCCCCTTAGCACAGCCTCGCCGAGGCCAACCTCCTCCACCTTTCGGCCGGGGGCCCACGGCCGCACCACTCTGACCTCCACGGGGTCAACAACCCATTGGATAATCGGCGCGCCTATCTTCCTAGCCTCCTCGAGACTGAGGCTGTGCAAGCGGCCGTAAGCCACGCCGCCTTCAACCCTCTCAATCTCCACGTTGGCTAACTCCATGAGTCTAACCACTGCCCCCTCCTTCACGTCTTGGCGCTGTACAAACACCTCGACCCTGCCCGGCCCCAGCCTATACACCCGCTCCCCCCGCTCCCTGAAGCTGGGGTGATAGGGCACCTTTGCCACAAGCTCCCTATCGGCTTCAAAGACGAGCCTCACGGGGTCGGCCACGTACATGTAGCGGTTTGCCACAGGCTCTATTTTCTTCCTATTTAGGGCAAAGAGGTTGGAAAGGGCGACGGTGGAGTCAGACGGCTTTATGCCCACTGTGAGGATGAGCTCCCATATGGCCTCTGGGAGTATCCCCCTGGCCCTAAGCCCGGCCAGCGTGGGCAAAGTGGGGTCGTCGTACCTCACCTTGAGGGCCTTGAGCTTAGACTTGCTGAGGGTGGCGCCCTCGATTTTAAGCCGGCCGAAGTGGATAGTGACAGGTTGCTCCCAGCCGAAGTGCTTAAAGACGTAGGACTGCTTCACGGTGTTGACGCTGTGCTCCTGCGCCCTCAGCACGTGGGTGACGCCCATTAAGTGGTCGTCGATAGAGACGGCGAAGTTATACGTAGGCCAGACAATGTACTTATCCCCCACAAGGGGGTGGGGGGTCTTAGACGTGTCGATGATTCTAAAGGCCACCCAATCTCTCACGCTTGGGTCTGGGTGCGACAAGTCAGTCTTTATCCTCACCACGGCCTCCCCCTCCCTAAACCGGCCCTCCAACATCTTATCCCAAAGCTCTAGGTTCTCCTCGGGGCTCTGCGACCTGTGGGGACAAGCCCTCCCCTCGTTTCTCAGCCTCCTCCACTCCTCCGGCCTACACAAGTCCACATAGGCGGCACCCATGGCCAAGAGCCTCTTGGCGTAGTCGTAGTACACCTCCATGCGCCTCGACTGTATATACTCCTCGTCCCAAGAGACGCCGAGCCACCTCAGATCCTCTCTAATGGCCTCGTAGGCGTTTACCTCCTCAGTAACAAGAGGCCTCTTAGTCCTGGGATCCGTATCCTCGAACCTGAGGATAAACCGCCCCCCGTACTTGAGCCGGTAGGCGTAGTTCAAAATCGCCGGCCTGGCGCTGCCCAAGTGGAGCACAAAGTCCGGGTTGGGGGCAAATCGCACTACCACGCCGCCTTTAACCTTAGGCAGATCGGGGAGGGCCTCGATACCCGGCCTCTTCTGCTCCGGCCTCTTCTCCTCCAGGGCCTCAGGCCACTTCTCCTCGAGAAGTCTCCTCTGCTCCTCTAGAGACATGGCGTTTACCCGCGCCACCACCGCCTCCACAACTTCCTTCACTTCCCTAGCCCTAGGCCTAAGCTCGGGGACTTCGGCCATTATCTTGGCCATAACTGCCTTTACGTCGGCCTTTCCGCCGTATTTAACTGCGTTGGCTAAGGCGTATTTAAGCGCGACTTCTTCAATGTTCATTGGCGTAGTACCTGTCCACCTCCTCTAAGTCCTTGAGACTGTCCACAGAGCGCCAAAACACGTCTTTAAACACCACGGCCCTCAGCCGCCTCTCCTTCGCCAGCTTTGGGAAAAGCGTCTCTTCAATGTTGCCGCGCTCCGGCAACTCCTCCAGCACCCTGCGCCGAAGCACATATACCCCGGCATTTATGAAGAATCCGTCTAGCAACGGCTTTTCGCGAAATCTAACGACGTACCCCTTTTCGTCGAACTCCACTATGCCGTAGGGGCTCCTAAGCGGGACTAGGGCGATGGCGCCGTCTGCTTCGCCAAGCGACTCGGCCAAGACGTCCACGGGCAAGTTCGTCAACACGTCTCCGTTTACCACTACAAAGACGTCGCTGTTTATGAAGAGGGAGGCATTTCTAATTGCCCCGCCCGTCCCCAGCGGCTCCTCTTCTACGCTGTAAAAAATCCTCACCCCATAGCGCCTCCCGTCGCCCAAGGCCTCGAAGACCTTATGCCTCAGATACCCCACGGCGAGGATTATGTCGCCTATGCCGAAGCTCTTCAGCCACTCAATCTGCCTCACCAAGATGGGCTTCCCGCCCACGGGAAGCAGAGGCTTCGGCGTCTCCGAGGTCAGAGGGGCGAGGCGCTTGCCGAAGCCGCCCGCCAAAATCACGGCTTGCATAACCGCAGTCACGCCCCCTTATTTATATTTAAATGAGCCACAACTTAGGGCTATGATATTTCACACGTCTCAACTGCCGGCAATTGAGGAGGTGGAGGAGATCTTGAGGCGGTACCGGGTGAAGCCTCTGGTGGTGAAGGGGTCGCTGGTCAACTTCGTATGGCCGCCGCAGCCCACCGGAGTTCCGCTTGACTTACTCAAGCGGCTTCCCCGCGACGTCTACGTCGTGCTTAGGGGCAAGACGCTGATAATTGTGCCATGATGCGGAAGATGAAGGTGGAGGATCTGCCAATCGAGCCCAAGGTGAAGGAGGTCTTGTTAAAAGTGCTGGGGCCGGGGGAGGAGGTATACGTCGAGCAAGTGGGAGGCAGAGTGAGGATCATCATATGATAGTGGTCAAATCGTCTAATGTGGAGAAGTTCGCCTGGCATGTGAGGTCTCTTCTTCCCCAGCTTGAGTCTACGCCGATGCTTCTCGCAAAGCGGCAGGTGGGGAACTACGTCATTGGGCTCGGCACCTTGGGCTATTTATACACGACGCTGTCCTACGTCCTAGAGGTGTTGATAGAGGCGGATAAAATGGCCGACGACTTAAAGCTGAGAGACTACACCCTCGTGATAGGCCCCGAGGCCAGCTACATCACCACGACGCCGTTGCCCGAGGTGTTGCCGCCATTGCCACAGCCGCGCGAGGTGCCCCCAGTGCCGAGGGAGGAGGTGGCCATAAACACCTTCGGCTGCAGAGAGGCGCCGCGAGGCATGGTCAGCTTCTGCATAGGCGACGTAGAAATCGCGTACTACCTACCACAATGATATATTTGACTCTGTCTGAGCTAGAGTCGCTTCTGACGTCGATTAGAAACTACGCGGAGAAGTACAGGACGACCAAGCCTGTGCTTGAGGCAGTGGAGGAGCGGTGGAAGAAGTTCGAAGAGCTCGCCTTCGCCTTCGGCGTCGAGCTAAAGCCCGCCGAGGGGGTTGAGTTCTACTCCGGCGGCCCCCTCCCGGACAACGCCGAGTTTGTTAGACGTCTAGATAGGCTAATAAGCACTATTAAGAAAATTAGGGAGATTTATGGAGATGTAAAAGTTATCGTAGATATTGATATAAATGTCAAAAAAGTCACAATCAAAATTTAAATAGACAGGAAAAAGACATCATATGCCTCTGATAAGGCGTAGGGAAATACCCCTAAGAGTCTCTGACATAATGGTAAAGGAGGTTGTGACGGCAAAGAAGGACGAGAAGATAAAAGACGTGGCCCTCCGGATGTATGAAAAGAAGGTTGGCAGCGTCGTTGTTGTAGACGAGGAGGGCAAGCCAGTGGGCATAATCACCGAGCGCGACATGGTCTACGTATGCGCCCGCGGACTCTCCCCCGACACGCCCGCATGGATGGTTATGACAGAGAACCCCGTTACAATCAACGAGAACGCACTAGTGACAGAGGCCATGGAGAAGATGCGACAACTCGACATACGCCACCTCCCAGTGGTAGACTCCACGGGCAAGCTCGTTGGCATCATATCCTTTAGAGACGTGTTAGACACCGCGCTGCTGTTGACGTCCATTAGATGAGGTATTTGCTCATAGTGGAGAACCCCGGCTACACAGTCAAAAATAGGCCGCATTTGTTAAAGGAACTCAGGGCGCACCTCCCAGTCATAGCCCTCAGAATCGCCACTCGGCACATAGAAGTAGATGTGAAAGGCGCCGACCCCCAAGAGGCCAGGAAAATTGTCGAGAGGATTTTGGGAGGATCTGTGGTAGAGGTAGTGGACATAACCTTTGAAGAGGTCAAGGGCGGCGTAGAGGACTACGTCCGGCTCTTTAACCAAGAGAGGTTTTGGGAGGCCCACAACGCCCTCGAGGGGCTTTGGAGATCCACCAGAAACCCCACGTTGCAGGGGCTGATCATGCTCGCCGCTGCGTTCGTAAAACTGCAAGAGGGGCAGTTGGACAAGTTTGAAACACTGATAAAAGAGGCGGTGGGCCTAATAACAGAGGACGTGGGGTGTATAAGGGCCAAGGAGCTGAGGGAGAAGGCCTTGGCCGCGTTGGTACAGAAGGCGCCTTTTAGAATAGAATGCTCTTGACTTTCTCAACGAGTCTGGGCAATATCTCCTCCACTCTCCCCCGCAGTATGTAGTCGGCGAAAAAGTCGTAGTACGTCTCATCTGCGTTTATTATGACGAGCTTTGCCCCCCTTTTCTTTGCCACCACGGGTAGCTGGTTGGCTGGATACACGGCGAGGGACGTCCCCACGGCTAGGAAGACCTCCGCTATTTCCGCGAGCATAAAGGCCTCCCGCAACGCGTCTTGCGGCAGAGGCTCGCCGAAGAAGACCACATCTGGCTTTAAAACTCCGCCGCACCTGGGGCACCTGGGCGCCCCAGCCGTGCGCCACTTCAATGCCTCGCGTAGTGGATACCTCATTCCACACTTTGTACAAACGGCGTCTCGCAACGCGCCGTGGAGCTCTACCACGTTTTTACTGCCGGCGGCTTGGTGCAACATGTCCACATTCTGCGTAATTACGGCGCAGAGCTTTCCCACCCGCTCCAGCTCTGCTAATGCGTAGTGGGCTGGGTTCGGCTTTACGTCAAAGGCGGGCAGTAGGTATTGCACAAAGAGGTCCCACACCTCGTCTGGATGCTGGTGGAAGTAGGAAATCTCGAACTTCTCGGGGTCTACAAACCGCCACACGCCTTGGGGCCCTCTAAAGTCGGGAATGCCGCTCGCCGTAGACACTCCGGCGCCGGTGAGGGCCACAGTGCACCCAGACCTAGCTATGAGGGAGGCGACTTCATCAATTTCTCCAGCTGAGACATCCACCTCCATACTACGTACAGCCAGTAGAAGTATAAAAGCCCTAACGTGATTAGTCCAAGCACTACATAAAACGTAGCACTATGTGGGCGAAAAACCACAAGGCCCTTGGCAACTTGGAATATGTACAAGTCCCTCGTAAACACCTCCACTAGGTAGACCCATGCGACGAATCCCACCACCGCCAGTAGCGCGACGCCGAGGACGAAGAGCGCGAGCCCGGCGATTTTTTCCACGTCAACCGTTGGCTGTAGCTGTGGAATCTGGGAGGCTAGGAAGAACCCAGCCGCTTGTAAAAACACGCCAGATACCACGTAGAGGAGTATGGCGGCGTCGTAAGAGTCTGTGGGCAAAAACTTGGCGGCGTCCCCAGCCGCCGACTTTAGGCTGTTAAGCCCCCGGCGGAGTTGCATCAGCACGGCCCCCACCGCCACTACATACGCGGCGCCTGCCAGAGAGGAGAGCAGTAGTTGGCCGACCACGCCGGCGGCTAAGGAGACTATGTACAACGCCAAGGCGGCCACGATTAGCCGCATGTTTATAAAACGCGGCGTTGCTATTTATAGGTGACGAAGATGAACCCCCCTGACTAGTGAAGAAGTCGTTGCTCGCCGAGTATTACAACCCTCGGCGTGGGGATGTCCGGCCTCAGCTCCACCACCTTGTCGCCGTAGCCGCAGCGGGGCGTCACGTCCAGCGGCTCTGCGTACACCCACCCCGTGGTCTCCGTGCCGCTCACCCACACAATTTTGAGAGGCAGGTAGGTGTTCTTCATCCAAAAACACCAAGTGGCGTTTCTCGGGAATAGAAACGCCATGCCCACTGCGCCGACGCCGCGGGGGTCGTACGACGTCACGTTCATGTAGCCTACCGTCCACCTCGCCGCGTGGTCAGCCACGTAGAGTTGGTAGGTCCCCCCGTCCAACTGCGCCGTGGCTACAAGCGCGAAGGGCGATATGAGGAGAAGCGCTATCCATACAGCCATTTCTCCACCCAGCTATTTATCAGCTTCTCCATCTCCCCGCTTTGAAGCATGTCGTAAATCACCTTGTCCACCACGAGCTTTAGGTCGTGTGCGCAGAGGGGCATGGCGGCCGCGCTGTAGCGCACGCCCACGGAGAAGGCCTGCCTCAGCTCTGGGAACTTGGCGACAAGAGCCCGCCCAACCACGCCGCCCACCACAATGGCGTCTAAGTCGCCCTTCTTCAACGCCTCAACCATGTAGGGGTAAACCTTGTCATATCTCACAATCTTTGAAGAGTTGCCGAGAGTTTTCACAGCCCAATCCTCTTGCACCGTGCCTATCTGCACGCCTATTGCCTTGCCCCTCAAGTCGTCTACGCTAGCGACCTTCCCAGACCCCAGGGTAATAACCACGGAGCTGTCCACTTGGTACGGAATTGAGAAAAGCACCTGTGCCTCCCTCTCGGGGGTTATGGCCATGTCAGCCAACACGAGGTCGACTTCGCCTCTTTTAACCGCCTCTATCAGCCCTGAAAACTTAATGTCGCGTATCTCAAGCTGGACCCCAAGCGCGTTGGCGATCCTTTTGGCAATTTCAACGTCTATACCCACGATCTGTCCCCCCTCGACGTACTCGTAGGGGGGCCAATCCGCCGAAGTGCCAAGGATGAGCTTCCCCCTCTTCTTTATTGCGTCCACAGACGTGGGGCATGTGGGCGGGGCGGCTTGTTGTTGCTGAGCGCCCCAATTGGCCAAGGCGCCTAAGACAACTCCGATGACTAGCCCCAGCGCGAGTCCTACTATGACCTTGTAATCCATAAATAGTGAAATGTTGAGGGTTTTAATGTTGAAGCTCGGTCGGCTTGACTTGTGAAGAGGCTAGACGACACTGAAACTTTCAATTGACGCTGTGCACCGAAATTTACACGTGGGCTATAAAAATGGGGATACACATGCCGTTGTGAAAGCCTTCTTAGTAACCAAGAACCCGTCCACCCCCCTCCCAGAGGGCATAAAAGTGGTGTACATACCCTTTGTAGAAGAAGACGTGTTGTATATATTCGACGAGAGATTTGGATTCCTAGAAATCACTGGGAAAGAAAAAATCGGCGAGTTTATTGCCCAGAGAAGCGCGCAGAGAAGCTCTCAATAGAGGCAAAGAGGGCCTCTAGGTCCTCGTCAACAACGCCCACTCCTGGGTCAAAGGGCGAGTCCATCCCCGCCACTCTGTCCTCGTGGGGCATGTATATGAAGAGCCTCTTGTGCGCAGTATTTGAGGCATACATAATTTCGCTAAACACGCCTCTGTGAAACATCCCCCGCATAAACGGTCTATATACAACAACTGCGTCTGACTGAAGAATGTATCTAAAGTCCTTGTACCTAATTATGTTGTCAATGTCTCCCAACACCTCCTCCACCTGCTCCATGGGGATCTCCATGGGGTAGAGCTCTGCCTCGTCCTCTACGGCCGGCTTTATCCCAGCTGGGAGAAGCCACCTATCCTCGGCGTGTACAACAACGACGTTTCCCCGCCTCTCTCCAGTTCTCAATATGCGTTCGTCCATGGTAAGAGGGTCGAAGGCAACCAGCCTCATATGCGCCTTGGCCCTAAACGAGTCTATCTCTTTCCTGGCCTCTGGGTCCCGCCGCACGTTTGTTATAGGGAAGGAGAGGTAGAACCTGGGCCTCCTCCCGCCGATGGACACGCCGTATATGGTCTTGGCCGGGTGCTTCACGGCTATGACCACGTTGGGTATTCCCAAGGCTTTTGCGATTATGTCGCCTATGAGAATAGACGCCGTCCGCCAAGCGAAGACGTCCTTTAGCCGTAGCGCGGCGCCGGTCCTCTCCTTCGCCTCCCTGAGCTGTATCCGCCGCCAGATCACGTGCGCCTCCTCTATGAGAGTTAAAACGACGTCGGGCTTAAACGCCCTCAGCAGAGATATGTCTACGGCTGGGAAAAACCTGCTTTTGCGGAAGTACGGGAGATTCATGAAGATCGCGGCGTGGTCTACCCCCTCCTCCTCTGCCCTGGCGATGGCTCTTGCCGTTGCCTCCCGCCAGACTCTGTCCTGCCAGTAGTAGTCGTCGCTGTCGAGGAATATAAGCCAGTCCACCTCCCTCTTCAGCTCATCTTCGACGAAGTACATGCCGAGCCTCCCCTTGCCCTCTGCCTTGTGGCATTCCTCGAGCTCTCTTGCCACCTCGCGCATTTTTACGCCAGTGGTCCCAATGGCGAGTACTCGCACGTACCTGGGATGTAACGTATATATATTTAGTACGCATCTACGCCTGTGAGAATGTGTGAAATACTGGCTAAGTACCTAATCGAGTTAGTGGAGGGGGCAAAGGGGAATGTGGTATCATTTGTAGTGGGGGACGTGGCCAGGTGGGCTGAGACTAAGGTGAGGCCGACGCGCTCTGTGGTGTTTAAAATTACTAACATGGCGGAGGCCCTACTCGCGGCTGGGCTGTTGGAGAAAATTGGTAAGAAGTATATATTGAAGAGGGACTCCCCCCTGTGGGTCAAGGCCAAGGCAGGCGACGTGGAGGGGATGTGCGAAATTGTTGAAAACGCTCTTTTCAACTACTCCAAGGTAGTCAAGTAGTCGTTAGAGATAAATAAAAACTCTCTCTTTGCCACGTGAAGACTATAATCGGCTTAGTGGTCAACGCCGCCGCGTTTTTGCTCATCGGCATCGGCCTCCTCTACGTAGCCGTGCCGCTGTACGTTGCCAGCGTCGTAATTCTGCTGTGGCCAAAGAGGAGGCAAGTTGAAGAGAGGAAAGAGGCGGCCAGGGAGTTGACGCCCGACGAGATTAAGAGGCGGCCCGTGTCCGCGCCTGAGGTATGAAGAGCTTAATCTTCTTCTCTGGAACAAAGGGGGGCACTGGCAAGACTACGCTGGCGTTAAACACAGCAGTGGTGCTCGCCTATGCCTGGCGCAACGACGCCCAGTACCCAGTGGTATTGCTAGACCTCACCCCTGGGCTTGGCACAGCCTCCCTAATCCTCCTCGGGGACTACCTAGCCGCGTGGGGCCGCCCCTCGCTTTCTGACTACTTCGCCGGCAAGATCTCAGACCCCCTCCGCGCCTTCTACCTAAAGAGGTGGACCACAGACAGGGGGGATTTCCAACTGGTCTTCGCCTACTTGACCCAAGACGTCAATGTGTCTAGGCGCTACCTGGAGTACTTGGTGCAAAACGTAGAGACGCGGCTTAGGCCCAAGCTTCTGGTGATAGACGCGCCTCCCATGGCTCAATCTCCCCACCTCTCGGGCCTGGTGAACTTCGTGGCGCCGGTGGTTACGCCGGACGTATCCGCGATAGAGGCCACGAAGTACTACCTTGGCTCAATGGGGGGGACGCGGCTTAAGCCCGTCTTGAATATGTACATGCCTGAGTACCAAATAAGCGCCGTATACCTAGCCCACTGGGAGCGCGTAGTAGAGCGCTCGCTGGGCGAGCCGCCTCACATAATCCCCTACGACAAGGCGATACAGGCGGCTAGGCAAGCCCTTGAGATAGAGGTTTTGAAGCTTAGGCCAGGCGAGTCGCCGGGGGTCAAGGCGATACTGGAATACGCGAAGTACCTCACAACGAAGCTTCTTTAACGCAGCTCTCCGCCGCGTGTAACACAAGTGGGAGAGTCTTTAAGCTACGCACAATGTACGCCCTGCAGGGTATAGACTCCACAAACTCCTTTTTCACGTAGACACCATGTCTATCCACGAGCACGGCGCCGTAGCTTGCCATCAAGGCGCCTAGGAAGTCTTCGTACATGTCGTCGCCTATGTGGAGATATACGTCGGGGACCACGTCTCCCAGCAATATCTGCCGAGCCGCCTCAAATATCTGCACAGAGGGCTTGACGTAGCCAACGTCGTCTGCGTACAGTTGCAAGTCCACCAGCTGGGCTATGCCCAAGCTCTCCAACAACCTCTTAGTCGCCCTAGACCGCCAGAAGAGGACATTTGAAATAATGCCTATCTTATACCCCTCGTCTTTTGCCAACTTAATCGCCTCAACGGCGTCGCCCTCTGGGGCAATTTCCAAGCTCCCAACCGCCTGGTCTATGGCCTCTTGCACTTGGTATACGTCGAAGGCGGCGTTTATGCCCCTACTGCGGAGCTGCCTCTGCATGTCGAGCAGTACGTAGACCGGCGGCACTACCTCGTGCTTTTCTCTCCTAGCCAGCTTAATCTTCCTCCTCTCCTCGTTTACCAGCGCCTGAAGCGTCTGAAAAGGCGCCCTGCCCCCTAGGCTTTTGTAAATTACGTCCACAACAGTTTTTAAGGCAGGCTCCACTGGCAGAATTGTGCCCCAAACGTCTAGAGTTATCATCTTAATCACGGTGTTTATATTACCCGCTTTTATAAATCTAAACGCCGCGGCGCCTCAGATAGAGCCGAGGTATGTAAACGCATACACATACACAAACCTCACGATATATACCAACGCCAGCGTCACAGTGGAACGGGCAGTGGTAGACTTCCAAATAGCCCTACGCGACAGAGTCATAATAGGCCTAAAGCCCACTGCCAGCGACTACGTACTGCTGAAAATTGGAAACACGACGCATCAGCTCCGAGTACGAGCCGAGTGCAATATCACAATAGAGGCGGCCAATTTGACGAGCAGGTTAGCCGTGGCGGCCAATGCCACTTGCGCCGGCCCCCTCTCGATATACGTGAACGGGACCTGGGCGAGTAGAGGGAGGGTGGACTATGTGCCAGAGTACGCGGGGGTTTACGTCGTAACGGCGTCAAACGGCGTTTTCTACGAAAAGGCGAGGGTAGTGGTGTTGCCAAACGCCACGGTGAGAGGGAACGTCTTCGGCGAAGTAATGGAAATTAGGCTCAGCCCCCCGCCGCGTGCCGGCCTTCTGCGGCTGGGCCCGGCGACTGTCCAGGCCGCCTCGTCTGTCTCAATAGACACTTGGGGCCTCGGGGCGGGGAACTACACCCTAGCCCTCTACATGGGTGCCTGGTACAACCTCACCACGGTCACGGTAAAAAAGGCGGTGCCCAACCTCGAGCTCGACTACAAGCCGGAGTACATATACGGCGAGCCCATATCTATATCGGCGAGGGTATACGTGGGCAAGAGGGAGTACAGGGGAGTGGTGCAACTCTCCGTCGGAGGCCGGTTGCTGACCGGCTTCTCCCCCGCTAGTTTTACACTGCCCCTGCTCGACGCCGGAGTTTACCAACTGGTTGCGGCGGTGCAGGGGGATAGGAACGTTACCTCTCTATCGAGGACCTTTCAGCTCAGGATAGCGCCTGCACCCGTCTCCATTGAGTTGAGGATCAATGGGACGTACCTAAGCCCCTACGTGGTCAACTATGGGAAAATTCTAGCCGTAGACGCGTTGGCCCGCTCCCTGGTGAAGCCCTTGGGTACAGTGGAGCTGTATTTAAACGGGACACCCGTCAAGCCCCTGGTAGATACTCTGAGGCTGAGGCCCGGGGTTTACAACCTCACCGCGGTGTTTAAGCCCGCCACGGGGAACTTCCGGCCGGCCTCTGCGTCGGCTCAAATATTGGTGATACCCTCGCCCCCCGAGGTCTCTATAAATCGGACGTTTTCCACAGTCTTCGGCCAGCCCCTGGCCATAGCCTTCTCCGTGTCTCTCTACGGCAGGCCTATAAACGCCACGGCGTATGTGGAAGTGTCTGGAAGGAACTACTATGCGAATTTCACAGTGGCCGTGGTAAACGGCTTGGGCAAGGTGGTGTTGAGGGACATCCCAGCTGGGGTGTACTCGGGCTTAGTGACAGTGGCCGGGATCGGCTTGTCTCCCCAGTCTAAGCCCTTTACCGTGTTTGTCTCATCTGCCCTTGTGAAAGTGGCCTTAACCGCGCCCACTAGGGGGGTCTACGGAGAGGCTGTACCCATACGCGCATCTATTTACCCGCCGTGGGTGCGTGGCGTGTTGTACGTCGAGGTCAACAAGACAGTGGTATACGCGGGCAACTCCTCGGCGTACAGCGGGCTTTGGCTTCCGCCGCGCGGCGGCGTCTACCAAATCTCGGCGAGGTTCGAAAGCCTAGACCCAAACTACTCTGGGGCCGAGAACGTCACCTACATCTTCATCGACAGGGCGCAGTGCACCATACGTTTCTCTCTACGCGGCCCCTTCTCTCCAGAAGGAGCCGCCTACGTCCTAAGGCGGTATGTAGTGGAGGTGGGCACAGATCTGCCGGCCAAGATATACGTCAACGGCACAGCCGCGGGCGCGGCGGTGTTGTTCAACAGGACTGGGGTCTACAACGTGACTGTGTACTTCCCAGGGGACGCCAGGTACTACCCGTGCTCCTCCTCAGAGGCGGTGGTGGTGGTGAAGAACCCCTCCTCCGTGGAGATCTCTTCGCCGCGTAGAATATCTACAGTAGACGCCTCTCTCCCTATCTCAATCACGGTCTCAAGCCCGGTGGGCCAGCGGTACGGAGACGTGGTAGTGTACAAGGTAAACAAGTCGGCGAACACAACCGAGGTGGAGACGGTGTTTGTCAACGGTAGCGCCTACGTGTACTTGAGGTTCCAAGCCCCCGGGGTCTACGAAATCGCGGCCGAATATTTGGGCAACGAGTTCAACATGCCGAGTAGGTCAAACGTAGTGGTAGTCACAGTGGAGAGGAGCGTTTTGGGAATTCCCATCTTCCTCCTCTCAATCTACTTGGGAAGCCTCGGCGCAGGCATCGCCGCCGCCGCCGTCGTGAGGTGGTTTTTCAGGAAGTCTGTTTAGCACTGTAAAGAATTTAAAGAGGGTCGTGCGGGAGCGTGTGATCACAGCTCCGCCGGCCATCATAGTCGTCCCACTTGCCTCAAAGGAGCAGGTGGGGCAAACGGTCAACTACGTGGTGTCAAAGGTGAAGCAGATCGGCGCGCCCATTAGACACGTACACTCAGACGGCCCCATCTACCTCCCCTGCCGAACTACTCGGGACGGCCTCTTCGAGCGAGTGGACGTCTACTTGGCCACGTCGGCTGGGGACTTCGCCAACGTGTTGCCCGCGAGAGAGGAGATCAAGGAGGGGTTCGTGGAGAGAGTGGGATATGTGCACTTGGTGCAGGGGGTGGCCATTTTGTTTAAATACCACGCCGTGGGGGAGGTTAGGCTTGAGGAAGTGGTGGTCTACACCGTGGGCGCGGCCTATAGAGATTTTAAGCTTAACCTTTAAATACATGGACCGAGAAGGCGGCATGGCCATTACCATCGACGACTTTAAGCGCGTCGAGCTCCGCGTGGGGAAAGTAGTGGAGGCCTCGCGGGTGGAGGGGTCAAAAAAGCTGTTAAAGCTGGTGGTAGACATCGGCACTGAGAAGAGGCAGATAGTGGCCGGCCTCGCGGAGTACTACAAGCCTGAGGAGATGGTGGGGAAGTACGTGGTAGTTGTGGCAAATCTCCAGCCCCGGAAGATCATGGGCATCGAGAGCCAGGGCATGTTGCTGGCCACCTGCGACAAGCCAGTCCTCTTGACCATTGAGAGAGGCGGTGACGAGCACGTGGGGGAGCATGTATGTTAAAATCCCCACGCACATCGCAGTAATACCCGACGGCAATAGGAGATACGCCAAGAAGGTCGGACTAGACTTCTACCACGCCTACAAGAGGGGCGTGGAGAAGGTGAGGTCGTTCCTGCTTTGGGCCCTTGAGTATCGGGAGATTAAGAACGTCACCTTCTTCGCCCTATCCACTGAGAACCTCCAGAGAAGCCGCCTAGAGCTCGAGATCCTCTTTAGAATATTCGAGGAGGAGCTTCGGAAGACTCTGGAGGACCCCCTCATCCATGAGAACAGAGTAAGAGTCAGATTCATTGGAGACATGTCGCTTTTGCCCAGTAGAGTTGTAAAGTGGGCCGAGGAGCTGGAGGCTGCCACAAAGAACTACGGCAACTACCACTTGACCCTCGCCCTGGGCTACGGGGGCCGCGCCGAGATTGTGAGATGTGTGAAAAGGCTTTTATCTGGCGAAGTGAAGCTGGCCGAGGTAACTGAGGAGTCTCTCTTCCAGTGTTTAGACACGAGGGATTTGCCCAACCCAGAGCCCGACGTGGTGGTGAGGACAGGCGGGGAGAAGAGGCTCAGCAACTTCCTCCTCTACCAGACGGCGTACTCGGAGCTGGTGTTTTTAGACAAGCTCTGGCCCGAGGTAGAGAGGGAGGACTTGGCCTACATTGTGGAGGAGTACTCGAGGAGGCAGAGGCGGTTCGGCAGGTGATCCACTGCCCGCTCTGGGGGCTGTTCCTCGCGGTGTTTATATCTCACGCGGTGCCCCTGGCCCACCTGCCCGGCTACACTCTTGTGGCCGTATGTGTTGCGACAAGCCACAATTTGGCCGATTTAGCGGCGGCCGCCTTGGCGGTGGCGCTGGGCGCTGCCCTGGGGAAAGTCGTGGTGTTTTTTACAAGTCGTAAGATAGGCGAGGCTGTCATGGGCAGAGAGGCGGAGTACGCCAAGAGGTTGTTTGAGAAAATTTCGAAGTGGGGAATAGACTTGGCGGTCGTGGCCTTTGCCGCATCTCCACTGCCAGATGACGTCTTGTACATACCGCTGGGCATGGCCGGATACGACTTGAGGCGCTTCTTTGTTGCCGTGTTGGCTGGAAAGGCCGTCTTGGCCGTAATCCTGGTGTTCTTCTTCGGAGAGCTGGGCAGCCTCTTTTTAGACACGCTGGGTGTCGCTGGGGTGGCGCTGACCATTGGGCTGGCGGTCTTAGGCTCTGTGCTAGTGGCGAGGGTAAGGTGGTCCGCAGTGCTCCAGGCGTACGAGGCCGAGGGGGCCAAGGCGGCTTTAAAGGCTGCGTTTAAGTCGGCGTTTTCAAGAAAATAATTTAATACCACTGTTGCCCACCTCCGTGGCTAAGTACGTCATAGGCTCGGCTTGGCCGTATGTACAAACAGTGCCTCACCTCGGCAACATGATAGGCTCTGTCCTCTCCGCTGACGTATATGCCAGGTACCTACGGCTGAGGGGGCACGACGTGGTCTTTGTCTCTGGCAGCGACATGCACGGCACGCCGATTGAGGTTGAGGCAATTCAACTCGGCGTCGACCCCGCGGAGTATGCCTTCAAAATGCACGGGGTGGTGGCAGAGCTTTTCAAGAGGTGGAACATATCCTTCGACCTCTACACTCACACCCACTCTGAGACCCACGTGGCGTTTGTCCAAGAGTTCTTCAAGCGGATATACGAGAACGGGTACATATTCACCAAAGACGAGGAGATGCCCTACTGCCCCAGAGACAAGATCTTCCTCCCCGACAGATTCATTATTGGGAAGTGCCCCTACTGCGGCTACGAGAGGGCGAGGGGAGACCAGTGCGAGAACTGCGGCCGCCTCCTAGACCCAAAGCAGCTGGTAGAGCCCCGCTGCGCCGTATGCGGCTCTAAGCCTGAGTGGCGCCTCACGAGGCACTGGTACCTAGACCTAAGGAGGCTGGAGGACAAGATTAGGAAATACGTGGAGGAGAACCCCCACCTCCCCCAAAACGCCAAGGAGATGTCTCTGGCGATGCTGAAGGAGGGTCTCAAGCCAAGGGCAGTCACTAGGGACAACAAGTGGGGCATCCCCGCGCCGTTCCCGGGGGCGGAGGGCAAGACTATCTACGTCTGGTTTGAAGCCGTGCTGGGCTACATATCGGCCGTGGTCGAGCACTTCAAGAGGCTGGGGAAGGAGTCCGAGTGGGAGAAGTACTGGCGCGACCCCGACACGAAGATAATATTCTTCGTGGGCAAGGACAATATCCCATTCCACGTGATTATACTCCCCGCCCTGCTCTTGGCCAACGGCGGCGGGTACACTCTGCCCACCACCACGGCCTCCACTGAGTACCTCCTCTACGAGGGCGACAAGTTTTCGAAAAGCAGGAGGTGGGGCATATGGATAGACGAGGCCCTCCACCTACTCCCAGCGGACTATTGGAGGTTCATCTTAGTCTACATAAGGCCGGAGAATAGAGACACGAGTTTCACCTGGGCCCAGGCCCTTGAAATTGTAAACAAGGTCTTAAACGACGACGTGGGGAACTACGTCAATAGAGTCTTGTCGTTTATAAAGAGCAGGATGGGCGGCGTCGTTCCTCCGCCGGGCACGCCGCAGGAGGAGGACAAGAGCTTTCTCCAAGCGGCGCTCCAGCTGTTTAAGAAGGCCGAGCGGCACTACGAGGCCGTGGAGCTAAAAGACGCACTCCACACCGTCGTCGAAATTGCGAGAGAGGGCAATAGGTACCTCAACGCGAGGGCGCCGTGGGACTTGCTAAAGACGCGGCCGGAGGAGGCTAACGCGGTGATGTACCACGCCTACTGGTCGCTGAAGATGCTCGCCGCGGGCTTGGCGCCAGTGATCCCGGAGAGCGTTGAAAAGATGTGGGAGATGATGGGGAGGCCGGCCTCCCTCACGTGGGACGAGGCGCTGAGGGAGCCGGCGCCAGGGGTCAAGCTGGGGGAGGTAAAGCCCCTGTTCAGAAAAGTGGGGGAGGACGAGGTTAAGAAGATGTTGCAAGCTCTTGAGCAAATGAAGAGGGAGAAGGCGTCGAAGAAGTACCCCTGGGAACAAGCTCTCCTATGACGTCGCCGTATAGGTAGACGGGCCCAGCCCCGGCCACCACCACTTCGACGAACTGGCCCAGGAGCCCGTCGCCGGGCCCCCTCTTCACAACCACCTGCCTATAGTCGCCGGCCCTCCCCACCACTAAGCCGTGGTCCACCTCGGTTATTAACACCACGTCGCGAGAGCCCACCCTCGCGCCGTTTCTGAGGTGGGCCACTCTGAGGGCGACCTCTGAGAGGATTTTGCTACGCCGCTTCTTCTCCGCGTCCGGCACTTGGCGCGGCATAACAGCAGCCTCTGTGAAAGGCCTAGGGCTAAACCGAGCCACGTGGACTTTGTCAAACTGCAACTCCTCCACCAGCTTCACCGTGGCCAAGAAGTCCTCCCACTCCTCGCCCGGGAATCCCACAATTATGTCTGTGGCTATGAAGACCGGCTCGCCCAAGACGCGCCTAATCTTGCGTATAAGCTCCTTGTACTCGTCCACCGTGTAGCGCCTCCCCATGGCCTTGAGCACTCTGTCGCTGCCAGACTGGACGGGGAGGTGGAAGTACCGATACACCCGCCGGTCGCGCTTCACGATGTCCAATATCTGGTCTGCAAACCGCTCAAAGACCCACGGCTCAGACATGCCAATGCGCACTCTGTACTCCCCGTCCACCTCTCTCAACAGCCGCTCCAAGAGGTCGGGCAGAGTCCACCCACTCCTCCACCTTGCGTCAAAGCCGTACGTAATTACGTCTTGCCCCGTGAGGTAGATCTCCCTGGCGCCCCCCTCCACGGCCTTTTTCACGTGGCGTATCACCTCGTCGGGGTCTGCGCTTTTGACATACCCAGCGCCGCCCCTCGTGTACTTAGTGGCGCAGAAGGTGCAGTTCCCCAGACAGCCCACTTGAAGGGGGACAACGTAGACGAGGCCGCCCTCAAACCGTGGGAGGACTCTCATCTCCCTCTCCCTCCCGCCCTCCACCTGCGAGGGGTAGATCAACTCGGCGTGTGGCGCAAGGCTCTTCACAGTGTGAGGCCTCAAGCGGGCGAGGCACCCAGCCACAATCATCTCTCTCCCAAGGCCCGCCAACTCCCTTATCCTGGCCAACTGTCTAACTTCGCCGTCCTCTCTCACGGCGCATGTGTAGACAAGTATAACGTCGGCGTCCTCCGGCCTTGCCACAGGGACGAGGCCGAGTCTCTGCCTAATTACCTCTGCGTCAGCCTTCGCAAGCCAGCAGCCAAAGGCCTCGACGTACGCCTTAGCCACAGTTGCACTGCGACTTGTTGATTTAAGTCTGATGCTCCGGGCACAGCCTCTTCTTCGCCAGGGAGTAGCGGACTTGCCCCCCCTCGAAGTCTCTCACCTCGTCCAACTCCACGAGGCACCCACACCCTGGGCTTATGTACAACCGCCTCACCACCTTCGCCGGGTCTTCTGCCACTTTCTTCACCTTAACCTCTCCGCTGTCCATGGAATACACGGCGACCTCCCCCCTCTTGACCAGCCGGCCCCACTTCTCCAGCAGAGTAACCACCTCCTCTGGCAACTCGCCTTCAAACACGTACGCTCTACTACGTACAACTTTCATCAACGTTATATACGCGGTTAATAAAAACGTTGTCATGGAAATAAGGGGGGTTCTGGGGAGAGTAGAGGTGGGGGACGGGCTCCCCGTGAGGATAATGGCCGTGTTAAACCTGTCCCCCGAGTCGTT
This sequence comes from Pyrobaculum calidifontis JCM 11548, assembly GCF_000015805.1. Taxonomy (NCBI): domain Archaea; kingdom Thermoproteati; phylum Thermoproteota; class Thermoprotei; order Thermoproteales; family Thermoproteaceae; genus Pyrobaculum; species Pyrobaculum calidifontis. The sequence goes on from NC_009073.1 coordinate 1,085,242, forward strand.
TTACAAGGGGTCAGTGGCTGTGGAAAACGCCGTGGAGAGGGCGCTGGGGCTCGAGAAGTATGCCGACATTATAGACGTAGGCGCCATGTCCACAGCCCCCTACCTAGAGACCTGGATACCGCCGGAGAAGGAGCTGGAGAGGCTAAAGGCAGTGCTCCCCGACATTGTAAAATCTGTAAAAGCCACAGTGAGCGTGGACACCTACAGGCCAGAGGTGGCGCGCTACGCGCTTAAGGTCGGCGCAGAGGTGATAAACGACGTCACAGGCGGCAAGCTGTACCCGGACATGTGCCGCGTCGTCGCCGAGCACGACGCCTCAGTGGTGTTGTTGGCCAGGGAGAGGGAGGCGAGGAGGGGCGTGGCCCCCATCCAGAGGGTTTTAGACGCACTTAGAGAGTCGGTGGAGCACTTCCAGCGCTGTGGAGTAGACCCCAGGAAGATAGCGGTGGACCCCGGCGTGGGCTTCCCCCTACTGCCCCCGAGAGACGAGCCCTACGTGGTAAAAGGCGAGTATAGGCACGGGGACGAGAAGTGGCCCTGGTGGAAGTGGGACCTCCACATACTCGCCAACTTGAGAGAGCTGAGGAGGCTCGGCAAGCCCATCCTAATAGGCGTGTCGCGTAAGTCTTTCCTAAGGCGAATCGTCGGCGCGGAGAGCCCCGACGAAGTGCTCCCAGCCTCGCTGGCTGCAGAGGCCGTCGCAGTGCTACACGGGGCACACGTGGTGAGGACACACAACCCGAAGGAGACTAGGCAGGCTGCCGCTTTCGCAAAGGCGCTAGTAGACCTTTTCCAAAAACTTGACCACTAGTGAGACAAACTCCTCCGGCTTGTCTAAATAAGCGGCGTGGCCCGCCCCCTTAATCACCGCCTTCTCCACCCGCCTCCCCCTCAACAGCTCTGCGTTGGACGGAGGCGAAATTTCGTCCCGCTCCCCCCATATGGCCAATATGGGCGTGTCCACCTCGGCGAGCTTCTCCAAGAGCTCCCCCCTAAGCCCCACGGGCCCCACCACCACCGCGGCCCTAGTGGGCAGGCCCATGGCCACGTACCACAGCACCACTTCCCCCGACGCGCTGGGCCCCACAAGCGGCGGATCCACAAGTCCTAACGCATCTAAGACCCGCCTCAGAAACTTGGCGTACTCCGGCCTAGGCGCCTGAAACCGCTCGCTCTTGGTCTTAACGCCGTAGGGCATATCCACGGCGTAGACCTCGTAGGAGGCGGCCAGCCTCGCAAAAATGCCGCTGTTGACCCAGTCGTCTGCGTTAAAAGACCACCCATGGAGAAGCACAAGGGGTTTCCCAGAGCCCCCCTGCACCACGCGCACCTGTCTCCCCTCAACCGTTATATACCGCTCATTCATGCGCCGCCCGGGCCTTCATCAGCGAGAAGTTCTCGCTCTCCCGAATCACAGAGACGCCAGTGCGCGAGGGGAACATCTCCACCCACACCACCTTGTCCGGGCTGGTGAGGTTGACCTTCCTATTCACCGCCTTAGCCACATACTCAATTACGGCCATTCGGTCGAACTTTACCCCCCGCTTCTTCAACTCAATTTTAAAAGTCTCGCCGGGCGCTATAAACCGCTCCGCCAGCTCCCCCACCACCTTCTGTATCTCATCCAAGTCGGTCTTCACCACGGCCATGATAGGCGTCGCCCGGAGGATATACCTAGGGACGTAGTACCCCGCCTGAACCACGTCGATTAACAGCTTCACAAACTCCACGGAGTCCCCGTCCACCCTCGCCGTCAGCAGACCGTCAAACCCAGTAAACCACACCTCCTCTACCCTCCTCCCAACTACGTCCCCCACCCTGTACAGCTCCTCCATGCAGAGTCTCTCCTGCCGCCACCCAGTGGCTACAACTAAGTTCCAACTCACGGCAAACCACACGGGCGATGTAATAAACTTTTTTATACGGCAAGTAAGTGACATGGACTTTGTAACAGCCGCCCTAGCCGCAGTGGCCATAGCCGTGGCGCTACTGGGAGTGGTGGTGTACAGGCTAATAAAGTCCCTAGAGGTGTACCTCATACCCCTCTACGCCGAAGTCATAAGAAAGAGGGAGAGAGACTACGTGTTAGTAGAATTCCTCACCTCCCTCCTAGTATCCAAAGGGCTTATAACGGAGGTGGAGGCTGCGGCCCTGAAAAATGTGTCAATCCCAGGCCCCCTAACCGCCGAGGACTTAGACAGAGTAGACGAACTATTGGACAAAGACCCACGTCAGCTCACCTACGAAGACTTGATAGACCTCAAAAAAGTGGCCTACAAGCTACTAGGCCGGCTAGACAAGAGGTCGGTGAGACTAGGCCTAAGACTCCTCCGATACGCCTCCCGTGTCGAAGAAGCCATAACCTCAACCCTCAAAGCCGCCATCTTCCAAAACGCAGACAAGGTAGAAGTCTCATACGACGAGACCACATGCACAGTACACATGGCCAGCTACAGGAAAGGCGGCGAAGTAGACAGATCCGAAGGCCCAGACCCAGACTGTGTGGCAGAGACCGTCAAAACGCTGAAGGCCCTCGCCAGGAGAGAAGAGCCTCCAGACAGCGAAAAAGCCAAAGCAGCGCTAGGCAGATACGAGAAGTGTAAACAAAGCCAAGCCGCCGGCTGCAAAGCCATCAACGAAAACCTCTCCACCCTAGAAAAGAAGTCCCTCGACATCCTCCTAAGCCAAAAAAAGACAGGCTGACCTCGGTTGGCGCTACTAGAAGCACAAACAAGCATAGGCATCTGCCACATTAGTTATTCTCTTCTCCATGTAAATTTCCTGTTATACAATTTTAGGACCACAATTTTCAAAGACTAAAATTCTTACAACTGTAAAATGGAGATTGATAATAAAAATATGGCGCCGCCGCCGGGAGTCTCAGGGGTTTCCCTTTTGAACCCGGGACTTCCGCGCCGTTGGCTCTACGGGTTAACAGCCCGCCGCTCTGACCGGGCTGAGCTACGGCGGCTGGGTTTGGGTATGTATGTGTTTTTAAACTTTGAGCATCGGCTTGGCGTGGGGTGTAAGGTGCTTGTTGTAGACCTGGATGGGACTCTTACCCTGAGCCGTAACACCTATGAGTTGTCTGTGGAGGCTCTCTTGGCGCTGAGGAGGGCGCGTGACGCGGGGCTTCGGGTTGTGTTGGCTACGGCGAACGGCCTGGACTTCGCCCTCACTGTGGCTAGGTATCTTGGGGTGAGGGACGTCATTGCAGAAAACGGCTGCCTTGTCCACGTCGATGGTGTGACTTATGAGCTGTGTAGTGGGGACATGTCTGCTGTGGATAGGGCGGTGTTGGCCACGGGGGCTGTTGAGCCGAGTCCTCAGAACAAGTGTAGGAAGTACGACTTGGCCTATGTGCCCAAGGCGGCAAATGCCGTGGAGCTCGTGAGGGCGGCAGTTGGGCCGGGGTACGTGGTGGAGTCGAGTGGGTACGCCATCCATGTGAGGCCCGCCGGCGTTGACAAGGGCACCGCGGTGAGGTGGCTCTGCGAGAGGTTTGGGGTGCCTTGCCACCAAGTGGCGGCGGTGGGGGACAGCGACGTGGATGTGGGCATGTTGGAGGTGGGGTGGGGCATCGCGGTGGGCAACGCCACGCCGGCCGCCAAGCGCGCGGCGAGGTACGTGGCGGAGGGCCCAAGCGGGCTGGGGTTTAAAGAGGCTGTGGAGTTGATCTTGTCGGGGGAGGCGTGTACGCCCTAGTCGCCGTCATCGTTGGAACGCCGTGTTAGCGTCCTCTACCATATGTATATTTCAAAGCCGTCTAGGTTGCCTCTTCTAGGCGCCTTTGGCGCCTCGTCGGTGGGCGGCTGGAGGCCTAGACTTTTTAGCACGAGGCTGTTTAAAGTGCTGAGGGCCTTGTCGCCTATGTGTATGTAGTAGACCTCCTCTGCGGCTCTCCTCACGGCGTCTATGTCTACGCCTCTTCCGCATACAATGGCTGTGTCGAATTTTCCATACTTATCGACGAGTTGGGACACCTCGCCCAGCGGCATTACCTCGAAGGAGTAGAAGCTCGCCGGGGCCAAGCCCTCCTCGACAGGGGCCGCGGCTAGTGGGAGTAGGGAGAGCCTGTCTATCTCGAGGGTTAGTAGATCTTCCCGCTCCTCTACTATCACCACGTCTCTCCCCGAGATGGACATGAGCTCGGAGGAGAAGCCGCAGGGGAACCACCCCGCGACGAGCGTCAGTCCGCCGTATCTCAGTAGCTCTTGCGCCGCGACGATTCTCAACGTCTGGAATATGGACGTGTAGATGTACAAACTCTGCTTAAGCTCAGGAGTCAGCCTAGTAGCGGTTGCCCCAGAGGCGAGGTGTGGGACTACGAGCTGGTGTAGCACTACGCCTATGGCCTCAGACAGCGCGCTTTTCTCGCCTGTGGGAGGCCTCGCATCGGCTTTAACGTAGGCGTCTCCCCTCTTGGCTAATACGCCGAGTTCTGCCAGTAGCTCTAGGAGGGGCCTCAGCTTTGGGGAAGGCTTGAGCTCCTCGAATTCGAGGAGGAGGGCCACCAGTGGCGTATCTCTTACGCCCCGTAGAATGTCGCCGCGGGGTATCATGGCAGGACTTCCTCTACGGGCTTGTATAAGGCGGATATGTGGTCTTTTAGGGCCGATATGTAGTATATCTTCTGCGCACCTATTGCTGTGGCGATTTCGTCTCCTTCTATGAAGATGCCGAGCTCTTCGGCTAAGTCGCGCTTGTTTCCCACTAAGACGACGTTTTTGTAGGGCTGGATGCCTCTGTCGAGCAGGGCGCTGTGGATTTCGGCTATTGCGTAGAGCGTGGCTTGGTCAGTGAGGTCGTACATGTAGATCATGAGGTCCACATAGAAGGTCCACGTCCGTGCGAAGTTTCTCGCCACCTCCAGCGCAGCTTGGCCTGGCACGTCCACGAGGTCTATCTCTCTGTCGTTTAAGTAGAGCCTGTAGAGGCCTGGGCGCAGGGTAGTCCTCGGCCTCAGCGAGAGGCCCAACAGCCTGTATATATACGTGGTCTTGCCCACGCCGCCTACGCCGAGCACAGCCGCCGAGTACCTCTTCATATATTCTCCAACAAGCCAGCTATCCTCGACTCCAGTCTAGCCACCTCTGCCCTCAAGCGCCTCGCCCGTGTGCAAAAATCCCACTCCTCAGCACCGGCGATGCACTTCAACGTCTCAATGTCCTCTTTTGCAAGTGCCACGTATTACCACCAATGCGGAGGTATAAATAGCAAACCCGTATACAAGAACGGCGGCCACTAGCACGAGGTCGCCTAGAGTCAGCCCGTCCACGAGCCTCGCCCTGAGGAGCCTCAGAAGGGAGGACCCCAGCGCCAGTAGGGCCAGGAGAGCCGCGTAGGACCACAGCGTGTAGGCCAGTAGCCTCTTCATACCGGTAGCGAGTATGCACGTAGCATAAACGCCAGCGCCGCCGTTAGGAGGGAAGTGGTCAACACAGCCAGAGTCAGGGCCTTAAATATCTCATACTCCGACATGGCCCTCTCCGAGACTGCCAGCCTAACCAGAGAGACTATGGGGGAGGAGCAGTCTTGTTGCACCACCCCGCCCTCCACCCTTGTGGGCCTCTGGATTTTCTCACGCCCCTTTATGCCGCCCGAGGAGAAGATTATCAACACGCCGTTTGTAATAAACGGGAGAGCCGCGAGCACTAGGTAGGCCACTAGGTCGTACACCACGGCTACCGTGGAAATGCTGGCGCCCAGGAAGTAGCTACCCACGTTACCGTTGAAGGTCTTGGCGGGGTACCTGTTGTAGACGTAGAGCGCCGCCGCGGCCGCTGCGTGGACTAACAACAGCATTACGGCGCCTAAGTCGCCTCTGACATACGCCACGGCGGCTAAGGCGAGGGCCACCGCCACGTTTGCCATGGGCAAAAAGCCGTTTACTGGGTCCAACATGTTGAAGGCATTTGTCACCACCGGGATCGCCAGCACTGAAAACCAGCCGGTGGCGCCGTAGAACAGCCCCACCAGGGGGAGGGTGAGTCTCACCTCGCCAAGGGCCCTGGCCACCACAAGCGCCACGAGGAGCGGCACAAACACTCTCACGTACTCGCTGACCCCCCTCAAGTCGTCCCAGAGGCCCAACATGCCGATTATAAGCGCCGCGATGAAGACGAGCAGAGCCTCTGGGATCTGGGGGGCAAGCGCCAGGTAGCCCAGGGCGGCCCCCACCACTGCCATAAGCCCCCCCGCCTTCGGCACGCCGTCTATGCCCTTATAGACGTCGCGGGAGGTGATGCCCGCTGCCCTCTGGTATTTAACCCACCACCACCCAAAGGCCACGCCCCCAAAGAAGGCCAGGGCTATTTGCCACATAGCGCCTTTAGAAGTATGGGCAGTACGAGGGTCGCATCGGCGTAGACGTACACGCTCTTAGCCGTGGGCTTGACCTTCCCCCAGCTCACCGCCTCCCTCGGCCGGGCGCCGCTTAGAGAGCCGTCGTATTCAACAGCCGTGGAGATGTAAACAACGTAGTCGAGGCCGCCCTTGAACTGTGCCCACCAAATTACGTGGTGTTTACTGATGCCCCCGCCGACGATGAGCGCGGCCAGCCTCTTGCCCCCGTGCACAATCTCCCTGAGGGCCTCCTCGTCCTTTAACACGTCTACCACAAGCCTCGCCCCGCCTCTCCTGACCCTCGCCAAGTCGTTGCAAGTGAGCAAGGCGGTCCCCACGGCGCCGTCGACGATGCCGGGGACAAAGACCTTTACCCCCGCCCTGGCCGCCGCGCCGAGTATGGAGTCCTCAGGGAGATCTCTCCCAAACTCCTCGGCCAGCTCGTAGGTGGCCAGCGACCTCCCCCACAGCCTTTCACACCTCTGAAGCACAAACTTCTCCACGTACGGGCCGTACTCCTCTCTGCTAATCACCACGTTTCCAAGCCTGTGAAGCCCCTTCTCGGCCAGTTCGTAGTCGTCTAAGTCAAAGGAGCCGGGCCTGTAGGAGGCCCCCATGGCCTTGGCTATGTCGTGGTCTAAGGCGCCGGCGGTAGTGACGACCACGTTGAAGAGTCTCTCCCTCAGAGCCTCGGCTATAATCTCCCTAAGCCCCGTGGCCACTAGGTTGCCAGTGAAGGAGAAAAAACGCACGTCTGCCTCGCCCAGCGCCTCCTTTAGAACTTCGTAGGCTTGGGCGACGTGTAGCGCCTGAAAACCCCCTATCCTCTTGTACAACTCGACGACTTCCCTCATTTAATTATCTTCACCTCATCAACAACGCCGAGCTTCCTCAACTCCTCCACGGCCTCTCTGACGCGCCTAATCGTCACCCCGAGCTTTGCCGCGATTTCCTCAAGCGACCTGGACCCGTCCACTAGCTCGGCCACCTGCCTAAGCCACTTGTCCTCCAGGGCCACGGCTTTGCCGGGCATGGGCACCTCCTTCCCCGGCACCTTGTACAAGAACAGCTTGTGGCTCCTCCACTCCTCGTATATCTCCTCCACTACCACGGGCCGCCAGCCCGGCACCTCGAAGTCGTGGGAGACCACCCGCGTGGCGGGCCGGAGCTCCCTCTCCAACTTCGGCTTGAGCCTCTCGTTTACGCTGGTGAGGAGGTACATGGTGACCACATCTGCGTTTGACAAATCTACATCGAAGAAGCTCGCGTTTATTATAGTGGCTCTGTCGGCCAAGCCCAAGTCCTTGATCCTGGCCATTGACTGCTCGTAGAGGTCCTTCCTAATCTCCACGCCGAAGGCCCGCGCGCCGAACTCCTTCGCCGCCATTATGACAATTCTCCCGTCCCCAGACCCCAGGTCGTAGAGGATCTCGCCGGGCTGGACCCGGGCGAGCTGGAGCATCCTCCTGACCACCACCTCGGGCGTCGCCACGAAGGGCACGTCGTACATGAACCCCACAATGTCTGTACTATATAAGTTTACAAGAGGTAGGTCCCACATCCAGGGAGGGGGCTCTGCCACGGCGGCTCCATGTAAAAAGTTTATAAATAGTGTAGTTTCGCCCAATGTGCCTCATAGGTCGCGTCACAAGAAGGGGCGCTCCAGCTCGGTGAGGCCTCCCCACCCCACAGTGCCAACTTGGATACAGTACACGCCGGAGGAGGTGGAACAGCTCGCGGTGGAGCTCGCCAGACGCGGATTTCCCCCGTCGCAGATAGGCATAATTTTGAGAGACCAGTACGGGATACCCCTAGTAAAGCCCATCACTGGCAAAAAGCTCACGAAAATACTGGAGGAGCATGGGATAAAGCAGGAGTTGCCCGAGGACTTGCTCAACTTGATTAGGCGCGCTTTGAGAATTAGGAAACACCTAGAGGAGCACCCCAAGGACATGGCGTCTCGCAGAGGGTTGCAGCTAGTGGAGTCGAAGATACACCGCCTGATAAAGTATTACAAGAGGGTGGGGAAGATCCCACAGGACTTTGTATACAACCCAGAGGCCCTCTCCCACTTAGCAACTTAAATTTTTGACCCATCTACCACGTGGAGTCGTTTAAAAACTTCATAATCGACCACATAGACCGGGTCCTCGAGTACTTGAAGCAAAACCCCTTGACCATATTCGTCAGGAGGAGCGTCGACGCGTATATGGCCGCCTACGCGCTCGCCGCCGCCCTAGGTGAGACCACCCACGTGGCGGTGGCGGACTGGCCACCCCAGAGAGGCGTCTGCGTAGGGTTTAGGTGCGACGGGTTCTACATAGCCGAGGGCGAGGCGGGAGTAGACGACGCGAAGCTGGCCGTGGAGCCCACCTCCCTAAGCCACATGGTCTCACTCATAATCCTCTCCCTGTCCCCCCTCGAGCGGCACGTGCACAAGGCGCTGTACGTTGGACACTACTCGTGGAGCGTCGACGTCTGTGAGCGCAACTGCCAAGTGCCCAAGGAGCTCGCCGTGGGGGACGAGAGGCTCGCCGTGGTGTTTCCCGGCCTCAAGAGGGGAGTGAAGAGGGCGCTGTCCCTCTCCACGTTGCCCATCGTGCCCGGGGTATTTGGCAAAGCAGTGGAAGAGGACAAGCGGCTGGAGGTGATGACGCGGGACGAGGCCATATCGCTCCTCGACTGGGCCCTGGGCGCCGTGGCCGCAGAGGGCTTTCACACCGCGGTGTTAGACAAGGCCGTGAGGCCCTACTCGCCGACTCTCAACCCCGCCGACGTGGCGCAGAGAATTGAGGCAGACCTCGCCGGCTTTGTGGACAAAGACGTGGAGGACTACGCGCTCAACCTGGCCGAAGCCTTCTACAACGTCGTCAAGAGGGCCAGAGAGGGTGTGGTCACGCTCCGCAACCCCTTCTACCTCCACAAGATAGCCCCATACCTCTCCTACTTTGCCAAGTCCTCTCAATGGGCGGCGCTGAGATATGAAACCCCCAGCGGGTCTGTCGTGGCAGTGGTCCCACCGCACGGCCTCAAAGGCCGGCTGAAGGCTGTCGCGCCCCTCTTCGCCGAGGTGGGACAAGTCTTCGAATTCCCCACGCACCTCCTCCTCTACGTGGAGGCGGGGCGGTGGGGGGACTTCCTGAAGGCTTATGAGAAGGCTAAGGAGTAGGATCGAGACTCCGCTCTCCTGCGAGTACATAGAGGCGGTGAGGCCAGACGACGTGGAGTTGCCAAGGGGCATGGAGATTAGGCACCTCTGCGTCGACGGGAGGTGGCATATAGAAGTGGTATACGTAGTGGAGTCGCCGGAGGACATACTCACGTTGAAAAATACCTTGGACGACGTGGTGAGGGCCCTCCAGCTTGTGGAAAAGATTAATCTTCAGTGACCTTCCCCTCCGGTGGCGGGATATACTTGCGTATGTCCTCGGCGTATTTTTCCAAGTTGTCTGCCACGTATATGGGCGCGTTTACTCTCACGGCGAGGGCGACGGCGTCGCTTGGCCGGGCGTCGAAGGTGTGTATTTTCCCCTCTCTGTCTTTTACATACACGGTGGCCGTATAGGTGCTCGCCACCAGCGCGTCTATGGTGACCTTCTCCACAGTGGCGCCGAGCGCCTCAAGGATCTCGGCGAGGAGGTCGTGGCTTAGCGGGCGGGGGAAGTCCACCTCGCCCAGCCCCTTTTTAATGGACAGAGTCTCCGCGGCGCCGATCACAATGGGGAGGGCCTTGTCTCCCCACTCCTCTGCCCCCACTAACATGATGCCCGCCACTTGCCCAAAGGAGTCCACGGTCTCAACGACGTCGATGAGCTCAGCCTTTAAATACCTAGCCATTGTAGATGAATATCTAGGTGCTTAAAATCTTTCGTGATGAGGCACGGCTGAGGATAGGTGACAGGTCCTAAACCAGGCTGAGCTAGTCGCTCTCCCTCTCGCTCTCCTGCAAATTTTCCAAGAGGAGCCTCCTCATCTCCTCCATCTCCTCCTGGTCGTACTCCTGTCTTCTCTCCTCGGCAACCATTACCCCCCGCTTCTTCTCCTCAGAGACTTCAGACCTCTGGCGGTACCCCTCCTTCGCCTTCTCAGTCAGCTTTACCTCGTAGCCGCACTTGGGGCACTTAAGCACAGTGGTCCCATCCTTCTTCACTGGCACCATCAACGTGCCGTCCTTGGGACAAAACCGCATTCTACTTCAACAAGTCTACCGTATTTAAGCCTTTTGCGCGGTATAGAAAGCTTTATAAGATATATACATCTATATTTGTGAAACTCCTACTGTTGGGGAACGAGGCAATTGCCTACGGGGCGCTCAGCGGAGGCCTAGCCGTAGCCACGGCATATCCAGGCACGCCCTCTACAGAGGTGTTAGAGACAATAGAGGAGTTTAAGGACCGCTATACACACTGGGCGGCCAATGAGAAGACGGCGTTTGAAATAGCCTACGGAGCCGCCCTAGCTGGGGCAAGGGCCCTGGTGGCTATGAAGCACGTGGGGCTGAACGTGGCCGCAGACCCCCTCCACAGCGCGGCTTACACAGGCGTGGAGGGGGGCCTCCTAGTGGTGTCGGCAGACGACCCGTGGATGTACTCTTCTCAGAATGAGCAAGACACCAGGTGGTACGGCGTGCAGGCATACGTGCCCGTCCTCGAGCCCTCTAGCCCGGCCGAGGCCTACGCCTACGCCAAGGCGGGGCTAGAGCTCAGCGAGAGGGTCAAGCAACCCGTCTTGCTTAGGAGCGTGACGAGGGTGAGCCACGTGAGAGCGCCCGTGGAGGTGGAGCCCCCTGCGCCTCCCAAGTGGGGCAACTTCGTCAGAGATGTGAAGCGCTTCACGCTTGTGCCAGCCCATGCGCGGGAGAGGAGGAGGGAGCTGGTGGAGAAGTGGGAGAAAATGCGGGAGTGGGCCGAGCAGTACATGACTGTGGAAGACGGCTGCGACAAGGCCGTGGTGGTGACAGCGGGGGTAGCTTATACATATGTAAAAGAGGCGTTGAAGAGGCTGGGCACCTGCGCCACTGTGGTGAAGCTGGGGATGTCTGTGCCGCTCCCCCGGAAGATCTCCGAGGTGGTGAAGGGAGAGGCCATAGTGGTAGAGGAGGGGGACCCAGTGGTGGAGACTCAGCTCAGGGCACTCGGCGTATCCACCAGGGGAAAGCTGGACGGCTATTTTCCGCGGTACGGCGAATTGACCACGGGGAAGGTGGCCGCTGGCATAGCCAAGGCGCTTGGCCTCCCCTACTCCCCGCCCGCGGTCTACAAGTCGCCCATGGCGCCTCCCCCAAGGCCGCCGTCTCTATGCCCAGGCTGCCCCCACATGGCCACCTTCTACGCGCTTAAGGTAGCCACGGCTGGGCTAAACCCAGTCTGGTCTGGTGACATAGGCTGCTACTCGCTGGGCTTAAACACGGGCCAGCAGGACATAATAACGCACATGGGCTCCTCTGTGGGCCTTGGCCACGGCGTCGCCGTAGCGGCAAAGCGGTTTGTAGTAGCCACAGTGGGCGACTCCACCTTCTACCACGCCGTCCTCCCCCAGCTTGTGGACGTAGCCGCCAAATCTGTCCCCATGTTGATCGTGGTCATGGACAACGCCTACACGGCCATGACGGGCGGCCAGCCGAGCCCAAGCAGATTTCTGCCAGTGGAGAAGATAACCGAGGCCTTTGGCATACCCACCTTCGTAGTAGACCCCGTGTATGTCAAGTCGTCTATTGAGACTGTGAAAAAGGCGGTGGAGGTGGTGAAGAGCGGCAGGCCTGCGGTCGTCGTCTCAAGGAGGCCCTGCACTCTCATGGCGGTGAGGAAGGCGCGCCGTAGCGGCGTAAGGCTCCCGAGGTACTTCGTCGACGTGGACAAGTGCGTCTCTTGTGGAATTTGCTACAACGTGTTGAAGTGTAGCGCCATTTCCAAGGCGTCTGGCGGAAAGGCGTATATAGACCCCGCTCTCTGCGTCGGATGCGGAGTCTGCGCCGAGGTGTGCCCCGTGGGGGCAATAAAGGGAGAGGGAGACAGGGCGAAGTGGCTGGAGGTATGGAGACAGGCATAGTCATCGTAGGCGTGGGAGGACAGGGCGTGTTGACGCTGGCCAGGTGGCTGGGAGAGGCCGCCCTCTCCGCTGGCTACGACGTAAGAGTGGCAGAGGTCCACGGCTTAAGCCAGCGTGGTGGGGCTGTGGAAGTCCACGTGCGATTTGGGAATGAGGTCTACGCCCCCGTAGTAGACGAGGGCGAGGCCGACGTCGTGGTTGCCCTCGAGGCGTTGGAGGCCTTGCGGGGCCTTAGGTACCTCAGACAGGGCGGGGTGCTGGTGGTAAATAGGAGGATAATCCAGCCGCCAGGCGCGTGGTACGACATAGGCCAAGTGTTAGACGCGTTGAAGAAGTCCGGCGTGCGCCACTACGTAGTCCCCTGCTACGAAGAGGCGCTGAAGCTGGGCTCCCCAGTCTATGAAAACTCGGTAATGCTGGGCTTCGTATCGGCGTTGCTAAGCCTCCCAGCCCCGCCCAGCCTAGACGAGGCCAATAAAAAGGCCTTTCAAAGAGGCGCCGCCCTACTCCAAAATCCTCTTTCCCCCGACCAGTAGCCACCCCTCTTCGTCCACTTCGATTTTCCCTTTGGCGCTCCCCCGCTCCACCAGCCGCTTGAAGAGGTGAGACGGGTCCACTGGATTTCCAAAAAACTCCAACACTCTCTCCACGTCGCGGCGCAGTAGCTCAAGCTCCCTCGGGTGGCCCCTCCTGACCGCTGAGCCCCAGTCAATTATCCAAGGGGCCTCCCCGTCGTAGAGGATATTGAAGGGGCTTAAGTCGCCGTGTACAAGCCCCGCGGCGATGTACGTCTTCTCGAGGTTCTTAACCACCTCTAAAAACACGGCCTCGGGGTCGTCCAACCCCTCTAGCCCAACCTCGTGGAGCAGGGGGGCCGGCGTGTTGCCCTCGCCTATGAAGTCCATGACGAGGACATTTCGCAGAAACCCCCTCGGCCTCGGCACGCGGACCCCCGCCTCATACGCCCTAGCGAGGTTGCCGAACTCCTTTCGACACCACAATTCGACTAAGTGGAGCTGGTCGCTGATCTTCACCCCCCTAAACCGCGGGTCGCCCAAGATGTAGCCGTGCCTACTTTTCACAAACCTGACGGGGACTGGGTAGAATATCTTAAGCGCTATGTACCTCCCCTCTCTGTCCTTGGCTAAGACGAGCTTCGCCTCCTTGCCCTGGCCCACCGGCCCCAGCACGTCACCCACGACCCCCCTCTCCTGTAGCTTCACCACGGCGGCCCAGGTGTAGGCGTTTATCGCATCGTCTACCACTTTGAAGTAGTCGTGATCTTTCTCAGTCCTAAAACGCCCCACGTCTAGGGGGGAGAAGCGATTTAAAACCTTTCACAGAAGACGCCGTGGCGTCTGAATATCTGCGCGGGGCCATTGTAGAGCCGATAGAGGCTAAGAGGGCGAGGGCCGCGCGGGAGTTCGTCAAACTTGTGGACGGCAAATACGGCGCCAGGGCGGAGTTCGACGAGAGGGAGATGGTCATCAAAATAACGCCTGGCCAAGGCACGGGGGTAGACGCTGTGTTGAAGCTGAGGGAGATGGCAAGGGCCGTGGCGCTCGGATTTACTCCACAACAGGCGCTCATGCTAGAAGACGACGAGTACGTCTTAGCTGTGGTGGACTTAAAGGAGTACACAGACAAGCCTAACCACCTCAGGAGGATAAAAGGCCGCATAATAGGCGAAGAGGGGAGGGCTAAACACACCATTGAGCAATTGGCCGAGGTGTCAATGGTGGTGGGAGACCACTACGTGGCGATCCTCGGCAAGCTAGGCGACGTAGAGATAGCGAAAAGAGCAGTGGAGATGTTAATAGAGGGGAAGAAACACAGCACCGTGTATAAGTATATCCAGGAGGCTAAAAGAGGCTAAGACGAGGCGGCGGCCTCCGCCGCTACCTCCTTCACCGCGACGCGCTCCTCCTCCGGCGGATATCTCAACACCTTGATTTTAGCCACCTCCACCTTCCTCATGGGGGCAATCTTCTTCCCAGCTATGAACAAGTCGGCGGCCAGAGTCCCCTCAAGCACCTCCTTTAAAAACTGCCCAATGTCCGCCTCTGCGGCCTTCTTAGTTACCACCTCGATGAACCGCTTCCGAATTGCCGACTTCTGCGCCGTGCCTACCCTGTGGGTGGTCACGCCCAGGACGGCGACTCTCATGACCCACCCGTCCTTAGTCTTGACATCCGTTATAGCCATAATCTTGCTGGTGCCCCGCCTAATGAGAGACCTGAGGTAGTCCCTAGTCAGCTCAAGGCCCTTAAACCTCGTCGACGCGTTTAGCCCATCCACCCTATGTATTTGAAACCTCAGCTTAATGGGGAGGTGGGAAATGTCCTTAGTAATGTCGTAGAGCGTGACCTCGAGAGTCCTTTTCACAAGCTTCTGGGCCTCAGCCGCGGGCACCTCTGCGAGGAAAACTCCGCCGAGGTAGGGAGGGGCATACACGCTGAACCACTTCTTCAACGCCCAGGGGTCCCTCTTGGAGATGGCGACCTTCTCCTGCGCGGCAACAGCCTTCTGCTTCTCTGCCATCGCCGCCAAGTATCACGGTAAATATAAACTTTGCCCCCGCCCACTGCGTGAAACATTTTTTTACGCCTCGCAGTACTGCCAATGGACGAGGTAGACAGAAAGATATTGATGGCCCTTCAGGCTGACGGCAAGAAGACTCTGCAGGAGCTAAGCGAGGAGCTGGGTAGGCCTAAGACCACCCTGGCGGCGAGAATTAAGAAGCTGGAGGAGGAAGGCGTAATACTGGGCTACAAGGCGGTGGTCAACCCCTTCGCCCTCGGCTACAAGCTACTCGCCTTCGTCCTCGTCAGCGTTAGAAGAGGCGCCTCCGCCGAGTCAAAACCTCTCCAACAGGCAGTGGCGGAGAAGGTCTTACAGGAGTGCAACGGCGAAGGAGGCATGCCCTTCGTAGAAGAGGCCTACATAATAACGGGGCCCTACGACCTCTTATTCAAAGTCTGGGCGAGGGACGTGAAACAGCTCTCCACGTTCCTAGTGGCGTATCTGGCCTCCAACCCCGACATACAGCGCACCGAGACGCTGATCGTGCTAGAGATCGTGGATGACTGGCGTAGGCGCGTAATGCCGCCCTCACAGCCTGCCTAAGTGCGACAAATATATAAAGGGGGGGTTGTAGATCCACGTGAGCAGAAGGCGTAAGATGTACTACTACGAGGAAACCCCGATAGGCCCCATCAGCAGAACCCCGGCGGAGGCCAAGGTGTACAAATACGTAGACTGCTCAATAGTGGAGAAGACCCCCACTACTATCACCGCCATGTGCAAGCCCAACACTCTCATAAAGGTT
Source organism: Pyrobaculum calidifontis JCM 11548 (assembly GCF_000015805.1). Classification (NCBI taxonomy): domain Archaea; kingdom Thermoproteati; phylum Thermoproteota; class Thermoprotei; order Thermoproteales; family Thermoproteaceae; genus Pyrobaculum; species Pyrobaculum calidifontis. The sequence goes on from NC_009073.1 coordinate 1,100,963, forward strand.
TACAAAGGCGAGGGGGAGGGCGCCGAATTCGTCGTAGAGTTCACAGACACAGACACGGGGCTGAGCGAGAAGCACAGAGTAGACCTCTCCACAGCTGTGGTCATTAGGAGGTACCTAGAGTCTAGAAGTAGATAAATTTTAAAACTAAGGAGATTAGTATGGTTATGGAGGCCGTGGTGTTTTTAAACGTGGACATAGGGTCTGAGGATAGGGTAATGGAACAGCTCGCCGCAATACCGGAGGTCAAGGCGGTGTACTTCGTCTACGGGCCATACGACCTAGTGGTAAAAATTGAGGCGCCCGACATAGAGAAGATAAGGGCGGTGGTGAGAGAAAAGGTGAGGAAAATAGACGGCATTAGGTCCACCACAACCTTGATTGTGGCCAAGTCCCACGCGAAGTAGTGTGTAGATTTTACATAGCCAAAGGGCCGGTAGACCTCTCCCGCGCGTTGAGGCTGGCGGCTAAGTACGACCCCTACGCCCCTGGTGAGCGGAAACAACATGGCGACGGCTGGGGATACGTGGCTGTGTTGGGCAGGGGCTACCTGTACTATAGGTCTGAGGCGCCCATATGGGAAGACCCAACCCCCATACCCATGGGAGAGGTGGTACTAGCCCACGCCCGCGCTGCATCGCCCGGCGAGCCCCTAGGCGTACAACATGCACACCCCTACATGGCGTATACGCCCGACGGGAGGCTCATCTTCCTCGCCCACAACGGGTCAGTGGACAAAAAGGCCATAGCACAACAACTAGGCCTAGACCCAGCCCCCTACACCGACAGCCACATCTTGGCCCTATACTTGGCCAAGCACTGGGACAATCCACAGGCCGCCGTGGAGAAGGCCCTGCCCTACGTAAAAACGGCGCTTAACATCGCCGTGGTAGAGCTCCCAGGCCCCAAGGCCTACGCCTACACCTACTACAAGGGGAAGGGGGAGTACTACCCGCTGTACTTGCTAAGGCTGGGAGTGGGGAAGGCGGTGGCGTCTTCCACTCTACTCAGACATGTAGACGCCGACGCCACAAAGCTAGAGAAGGGCACATTTCTACAACTCTAACTTTTTAACACCCCCAAACTTTCCATTATGGAGTCGCCGGAGTTGGAGGGCTTGAAAAAACTGCGCACAGGCTTCCTAATCTTCATAGCGCTTGAGGTAGTGGCGGTGGCCTTGGTCTTTACAACAGTAGGCGCGGCCATCGGCGTATTAGGCAGGGGAATAGACGCCCTCTCTGCCCTCATGGCGTTGCTGTGGGTCATAGTGGCGGCCGTGGTGGCCCTGGCCGTCGTGGGCCTCGTTGCCTTCCTCATATACATCAGAGGCGGCTATGGAAAACTGGCCCAGGTAGACCGCGGCTTTGGCATATGCCGCACGGGCGTCACCATATTAATCGCTGGCATCGTAGTGGCCCTGGCGGGGCTCCTCTCCATAGTTCCGTGGGCTGTGGAACTCGCGCGGACGGCGATCTCACACCCCGGGCAGTGGAGAGGCTTGCCGCCCGACTTTCTGCTATCCCCTCTGCTCGCGGCGGTGGGCGTGGCGGTCGTCGGCGGAATTTTGGCCCTAGTGGGCTGGATACTGGTGTTCATCGTCGGCGCGTTTAAACTGAGCGATAAGTACAAAGAGTCGCTGTTCCAAGCGGCGGGCATCCTCTACATCGTCGACATCGTCCTGCTCTTCTTGGGACTAGGCGGCCTCCTCACCCTGGTGGGCCACATACTAATGTACATAGGCCTTGGGTCAGCCATAAATAAGGCCGTGGCGTCTGCCCAGCCTCAAGCGCCCTCCTCGGCCACGGAGAAGCCCACGCTGTAGAGCACGTCTACCACGTACTCAAAGAGGCGGCTTGGCTCGCGCGGCTTCAGAACCTTCGCCTCTCCCCCCCTCACGTATATTACGCCGAACCAGGGCCGCTCTACGCCAGGCGGCGGCTCTCCCTCAAGCACTAGGACCATGTTGCGCGTCCTCCGCCAAAGCTTCCTCGAGTAGGAGGCCCAGGGGCAGATGGCCACCACTCCGCTCTTCTCGGCTGTGCCGTCTACTGAGATGTACTGAAGGCCGCATCTGTGGTCAAGGCTGAACTCGTACTCGCCGTGTAGAGAAAGCGCCTTGGCCAAGGCGTCGGCCCTAGACCGCTTCACCCGGAGAAGCTCTTCCAAAAGCTCCCCTGCGGAGAGGACTGGGTTGACCACCAGCCCCACCTCCGGCCTGTAGAGGGCCGCCCTCCCCAGTCTGACGGTGCGCGGCACCTCCCCGTAGAGGGCCCGGTGCAACCTCTCGTCAAACTCCTCCGCCAGCAAGCCCTCTACAAAGGCCATTAGCCCCCCGTCGCGAAGGTAGGGGCCCAGCTCCTCGTCCAAGTTCACCCGTGGCCGAGACGCCTCGCCCCCCAGCTTTATGAGGAGCTTGGCCAAATAGGGAGGCGCCGCCACTACGTCCTCGGAGAAGTGCATGACGAGGCCCCACCTCAAGAGTCTCTCAAGCCCCCCGGCCCTCCCCAAGAGCTCAAGCCCAGCCTCGACCTCCCCCTCCAGGGACAGACTTCTCCCATACGCCGCGTACAACGCCGCAAGCTCTCTGTCGTCAATGCGGGACTCCACTAATCTACAGAGCTCGTCCGAGTGCTCGTCGGCGCGCCTCACGTCCTCTTCGCCGGCCCCCTCCGCGGCGGCCCACAGCTCGGCCCACCTCTCCCCATACCTAAGCCGGAAGTCCCCCTCCAGTACGCCCACGTCGCCCTTGTACACAGCCCTCTGAAACCTCGCCTCTAAGACGAGCGGATCCACGTCAATACTAAGGCCAATATTTAAATGCGGAAAAGAGGGTATGGGCGTGCGCGGCTTCAAGCAGCTCACCCCCATACCAGAGGCCCAAAGGGCCGTGCTGGCCGCCCTGACCCACGTCCCCAGAGCCGCCGCCGTGCCGACCCCCACCGCCGTGGGCAAATACGCCGCCGCAGACGTGGTGGCACCGGCGGACGTGCCCCCCTTTGACAGAGCTGCCTTCGACGGCTACGCGGTGAGGTCCATCGACACCCTAAGCGCGTCTAGGACAAACCCCGCTATGTTGAAGCTGGTGGGCAAGGCACTTCCGGGGCGCCCCCACCAAGGCGCATTGGGCCCCGGCGAGGCCGTAGAAGTGGCGACGGGCGCCCCCCTCCCTCCAGGCGCAGACGCCGTTGTGCCATACGAAGAGGCCGCCGCCAGGGAGGGATACGTGGAGGTGTACAGACCGGTCCCCCAGTACTACTACGTCTCGCGGCGGGGAGAAGACGTGGTGGCAGGCGAAGTGGTCATACGCAGAGGCCGGCTCATAAAGCCGTGGGACATCGGCGTGTTGGCCTCCCTAGGCATAAAAGAGGTGCCGGTCTACAAAATAACCGCGGCCATTATTTCCACAGGCAACGAGCTCGTGGAGTTGGACGACGCCCCACCGCCCCCCGGCAAGATCATAAACAGCACCCGCCACGTGCTAGAGGCCATGTTGAGGGAGGTGGGGGTGGAGCCCCACTACATGGGCATAGTCCCAGACGACGAAGACGTGATATACGAGAGAGTCAGAGAGGCGCTGAGGGAGCACGACATGGTCATAACCACGGGCGGCGTCTCCGTGGGAGAGCCAGACCACGTAGTCTCCGCGGTGTCGAGGCTGAGGCCCAGCGTCCTCGTCCACGGCATAGCGGCGAGGCCCGGGAGGCCCAACAGCGCCGCGGTAGTGGAGGGAAAGCTTATCGCAATGCTCTCGGGCTTCCCCGTGGCCTCCATCGTCGGGTTCGAGGTCTTTGTAAAACCCGCCGTCCTAAAAATGGCGGGGGCGGCGGAGGAGCCCCGCCCAGTAGTCAAGGCGGTTTTGACCAGGAGAGTCACCACCCCCATCAACGTGAGGAGCTTCGTCAGAGTCCGCGTCTATAGACAGGGCGGAAGACTCTACGCAGAGCCCCTAGCCGTGACTGGTAGCGGCATACTCTCCACATTGACGAGGGGAAACGGCCTCTTAATCATACCCGAAAACAGAGAGGGATACGACGAGGGCGACGAGGTGGAGGTAGTACTGTTGGGACCCATAGAGTAGATCTCCCGAGTAGTCTGGGTTGCCCATCGGTTGAGACTTGTGGGGCTGTACGTCTCTTCAGCGCCGTTCTTCGTGGTGTCCATTGTTAGGCCTTGTGCTTAATGCGTCCGGAGTACTCGTAGCGGGAGTAGCCGGGGGGTAGCTCACGCAAGGCCTCTTCGGCTAATTTGAGGGCCTTGTCTAATACTTCTAGCCTTGCCACTAGGTCATACTCCTCCCACCCCACTGGTATAAAGTCGAGGTTGTACATCTCGGCGGCGTATCTTACGCCGAGGCCCACGTCTGCCCTGCCCTGGGCCACCGCGGCGGCCACCGCCGTGTGCGTCTTCACCTCGTGGGTGTAGCCCCTTATCCTCTTCACCAGTTCCTCGAAGGGCTGGCCGAGCCTCTCGGCCGCTTGCCTAAGGTAGAGGTCGAGGAGGGCCCTCGTCCCCGTCCCCCTCGGCCTATTGACAATGACTACGTCTGGCCTCAAGAGGTCTTCCACGGAGGTGACCCCCTTGGGGTTGCCCCTTTGCACAATTAGGCCCTGCTCTCTCTTGTATAGACCCACCACCGCGACCCCCCTAATGCCCAGCTTTTCCACAAAGGGGACGTTGTAGGCCCCCGTGTCGGGGTCTAGCATGTGGACTCCGGCGATGTCGGCCTCTCCGCGCTTCACCGCCATGAGGCCGCCCATGGACCCCACATACACGGCTTTCACATTCCACTTGGCCATGACTAAGTCTAAGTGCGGGTCGTGGCTACCTATGAAGTAGAGCTCGGCCGGCCTATACCGCTCGAAGAGGTGCACCTCCACCTCCTCCCCCTCTGTCATGAACTCAACGGTCTCGGGGACTACGAAGTAGCCGTCTGCTCTGGCGAGGACGGAGATGGCCCCCGACTCGGCGTACAGTGGATATGCCACATATCCCCCACCCCTCGCAATGAGCACGGCCGAGTAGAGGGCTCGCCTCCCCTTGGCCCCCTCCACAGACACGGCAAGCCTCGCCTTGTACACGGCGGGGGGCTCCGGCTCTCTGCACTGTAACTTCAGCAGGAAGGGCCTGACCACCGTGTGGAAGATCATGAGCGCGGAGGACGGGTACCCCGGCAGCCCCACCACGACCTTGCCCCCCACCACCGCGGCGAGGGTGGGCTTGCCCGGCTTGACCATTACGCCGTGGAAGAGGACGTCCCCCAACTCGCCCAACACTCTGTAGGTCAAGTCCGCCACGCCCGCCGAGGTGCCTCCGCTGATTAACACCACGTCGGCCTTAGAGAGGGCGGCCTCTATGGCCCCCCTGTACTCCTCAGCCACGTCTCGCACGACGCCGAAGAGCAGTGGGACGCCCCCCGCCTCGGCCACAGCGGCGGCGAGAGAGTAGCTGTTCACGTCGTACAGCTTCCCCGGGCCGAGGGGCTCCCCCGGCGACACGAGCTCGTCCCCCGTGGAGATGATGGCCACAACCGGCCTCTTCACCACGGCCACCTTCCTCATGCCGACGGCGGCGAGGACGCCGACCTCCCTAGCGGTGAGCCTAGTGCACCGCCTCAGCACCACCTCGCCCGCAGAGATGTCGGAGCCCGCCGTCATCACGTTCTCCCCCGGCGCCACGGGGCGGAACACTCTCACCACGCCGCCCCTCTCCTGGGTGTACTCCACCATGACCACCGCGTTGGCGCCCCTGGGAAGGGGGGCTCCCGTGGCCACTTCATAAGCCTCGCCAGGCCCCACCTCGCCCCGCGGCCACCCTCCCGCCTCCACTCTCCCCACGACCCTCAGTTCCACTGGCGTAAGCTCTGAGGCGCCGTAGGTGGACTCGGCCACTACCGCGTATCCGTCCACTGTGGAGCGGTCAAACGGCGGGACGTCCACAGGCGACACCACGTCTTTGGCCAACACCCGGCCGTAGGCCTCCTCAAGCGGGACCTCCTCCTCCCCAAGCGGCGCCGCGAACTTTGTCAAAGCCTCAACCGCCTGCTCCAGGGTGACTAAGTCGTGGAATATTACCCGCTTCACGCCCTCACGACGCCGCCCAGCTCCCTCTCGAGGAGCGCCGCCACGCTCTCCTCGACGTAGCTCTTCACCTTTTCCCAAATCTCCGGTGGCAGCTTCTCAAGGGCGACGCCCTTGCAGTCCACATAGGCCAGCTTCACGAAGACCGCGAATTCACCCTCCTTAAACTTCGTTTTTACAAAGCCGAAGAGCCAGTCGTCTCCCACGCGGATCTTAAACTGGGCTATTGAGCGGCGGAGGGACCCCAGCCTGCCCAAGGCCTTCCGCCTGGCCGCCTTCTCTGCAGCCTGTTCATCTACACACTGCATGTGGCATGGGGCGGGGAAGTTTAAATATTTGTGGGAGCGAAGTGGCGTGGTGAAAGCTCCCGTGTCTGACTTGTGACGACTTCACGTACCGGCTGACGTGGGGAAAAGCTTTTAAGCGGATTCATAAACGCCGAACATGATACCGGTGTTTGACCCAGTGGCCCTCGGCTTATACATGCTGGGCTACCTGTTCATGTTCGTAATAGCCGCCACAGTGGCGCCCAGGGTGGCCGGCGCAGTGTCTGGGCGCCTCACCTTGTACGGCGCCATGGCGCTCACCGGCGTAATGATCGTTCTCACAACAGCCTTCGTCATCTACCTCTTCGTACTAGTGGCGGCGCCGACCTTGGCCACCGTCTCCTTCTTAGTGGGCCTAATAGCGTTCGTGGTGCTGATGAACTTGCTCACCTACGTCGCCTCGCCGTATATCATAAATGCCTCCTACGGCGCCAGGCCCGACCCCAGGCTTCAGCAGATAGTGGACGAGGTGGCGGCGAGGCTCGGCGCCCCATTTAAGCTAAAGGCCGTGGTGGTAGACGGGCCTCCCAACGCCTTTGCCTACGGCAACTTCTTGACTGGCCGCTATGTGGCAGTTACCAGCGGCATGCTCTCCCTCGTCGATAGGAGGGAGCTAGAGGCCGTCATTGGCCACGAGATTGGCCACCACCTCCACAGAGACAACGCCATAATGCTCCTATTCGGCGTACTGCCCTCCGTGGTTTACTACCTCGGCGTCACGGCGGTCCACATGGGTCTCGGCAGCGGTAACAGCAGAGGTGGCAACGCCGCGCTCCTCGCCGTGGGCGTAGTCGCCGTCTTGGCGTCCTTCCTGATACAGCTCTTGGTGCTGGCCTTCAGCCGCCTCCGCGAGTACTACGCAGACACCGCGGGGGCCAAGGCCGCTGGGAAAGAGGCCATGCAGTTCGCCCTGGCGAAGATACACAAGTTCTACTTCATGGCCCCCGAGGCGAGGCAGGCGGTGTCGGAGAGCAAATTCCGCGCCCTATTCATATACGCGCTGGTCAACGCGGTGGCCAACCCATTTGTGACCATTACGAGGGCAGAGGTGGAGCAGATAAAGAGGGCCAACTACTCAGCGCTACAGGAGGTGTTCTCAACGCACCCGCCGATACCTAAGCGGCTTAGATTCCTAGACCAGCTACCCCTCTAAACAGACCTTTTTCCTACAGAACTACAACCCTCTTAAAGAGGTCCGCCTTGTCTACTCTCACTCCCCCGAACCTCGACTCCATTATGTACACTCTGCCCCCCACCTCCGCGCCTGAGAGGTCGAGCCTGTCCCCCACCACCTCTACGATGAAGATGTCGCCTTCTACAACTGCGTTTGACAGATCGACGACTCCGCCCGCCCTGTATACTGTGAGCGAATAGGCCCTGGCCCCCGCTGCGGCAACGCCGCCCTTGGCCCTCTCTACGACGAGCTCCCCCGCCACGCTGGCCCCCCTGGCGCTTAGGGAGGAGGCCCAGCCCACGTATACGTGGCCCCCAGCGCGCACTCCGTCCAAGTTCACGCCCCCCAGCACGTCGACCACCACGGCGCTTTCCACTCTGGCGCCGGCCATCTCCACGCCGCCGACCACTCCGTCCACGTAGACATGGCGAAACTTGGCCCCCTTCATGTTCACGACCCCCCTCACGCTGTATATGTACACGTCCACCCCCCTCGCCCCCTCCAGCTCCACGTCCCCCACCACGGTCTCTACCACAAGGGGCCCGTGGATGTGTGTCTCCCTGAGCCTCGGCGCAATCCCCGAGGCCTCGCCCCCCGGCAGGTGGCACCTCTCGCAGCTGGGTGTGAAGACCAGCTTGGCTCTGCACTTGGGGTCTCTCACGCACTGGGGGTCGTGGTACTCGCAGAAGCCGGACTCCCTAGCCGGCCGCCCGCAGAAGCAGTACACGGGTAGAGATAAAACCCGCTATTTAAGCAAAGGTGTGCACTACCTAATGTCCATAAAGCCAAAGTTCGGCTGGGCCATCCTCCACGGGGAGAAGAGGTACGAGCTTAGGAGGCTCGTTGGGAGACTCATAGAGCCCGGCGACGTGGTCTACCTATACTTAACCAAGCCGGTCGGCGCAGTCCAAGGCCTCTTTGAGGCCGGAGTTGTCTTCCTAACGCCGGTGAAAAACCTCGCCGCCCTCCTCGCAGAGCTGGGAGACACAGGCGTAGGCGAGGAGGACTTGAAATACGTCGAGGGGGCCCGATACGCCATGCTCATCGAGGTGAAGAACCCGCGGCAGTGCGCCAAGCCAGTCCCGCCAGCCGAGGCAGGGCTAAGGCCCCCGCCCAGCTACATGAGGATAGGGAAGAGGGAAGCAGAGGCCCTTGCAGAGCTGTGCGAGGGCGCTAGGCCCTGGGCTGAAGTTTAGGCGGCTACGCATATAAACGGTGTTGAAAGTCTCATGTGTGGGGAGGAGACCCGGGCTGACGTGTGAAGAGGGTGTCCTGCACCGACGTCTTGGGCTGATGAGCCGCCAGTGGGCGAGATAAGTGAGCGTCTCACCCTTTGCTGACCGCCTTATAGCGATGATGTAAACTTGTGGCCCCCTCAGCGAGTGGGTGAGCGGGGGTTGGGGGTGCTGAGCTCCTTTAGCAACTTTCTCAGCGCTATGTGTTTGTCGAAGTTTCCCGACCGGATCCACACGCCGCAGTTTGGCTTAAAGGGTGCTATCACATACGCGCCGGTCTCACACGCTGCTTCCTCTACTGCGGTGTAGTACGGCTTAGAGAGGACGAGGACTAGGGTGGACGCCTCTGCCAGCTTTCTAAGCTTCTCCAACACGCCGCGCTCCGCGGCCCACCTCTTCAGCTCTTCTCTAGGTCTCCCGGACAGCGTCTCGTCGTATGGCTCCACCACGTCGTACTCTCCCAGCAGGCCGTATTTGGCTGAGATTATGTACAGAGCCACGGGGGCGCCCCAGGCCCTGGCCTCGTCCACGGCCTTGACCACCCGCGCCACAGAGGGCCCGAGGTACAGCTCCCGGGCGGGGGCCGGCCTGCCCAGCTTCTTCGCCGTGCAGTTCGCCACGACGGAGATCATGCGAAAGGTCTTTAATGGGGGGATTTATACGTGCATGGATTGGATCGCCGGGCTTGTCCTAGGCGTGGTGCAGGGGGTAGCCGAGTGGTTGCCCATCAGTAGCAAGACCCAGGTGATGTTCGCCTCCATGTGGCTACTCGGCCTAGACCCCGGCGTCGCATACTCGCTGGGGCTCTTCCTAGAGGCCGCGTCGGTGCTAGCCGCGTTGATATACTTCCGGCACATCTACGCAACAGCGCTTAGGGGCTTTCTGGGCCATCCAGAGGGAAGGCGCTGGCTGGCCTACTTCGTCATGACCACCGCTGTGACGGGGGCCGTGGGAGTCCCGCTGTACGTGGCGGTTAGAAAGTCCATGCCCGCGGGGGCCGCCGGGTGGCTCATGGCCGCGCTGGGGGTTGCCGTCATGTTAAACGCCTTTCTCCTATCAAGGGCGAAGAGGGCCGCCGGGCTGAAGGACTTTCGGGAGATTACTCTTAGAGACATGGCCCTAGTCGGCCTCGCCCAGGCAATCGCCGTCCTCCCCGGGGTGAGCAGATCTGGCGCAACCACTACCACGCTACTCCTCCTCGGCTACAAGCCGGAAGAGGCGTTCAAGGCCTCCTTCGCCCTAGTCCCCATAGCCGGGTTAGGCGCAGCGGTGCTCTCATACGCCGCCGAGGGAGGCGCAGTGGCCACTGCCACTGCGGCGCTGGCCATGGCGGTGGGCGTGGCGGTTAGCCTAGCCACGATAGAGGCCTTACTCAGATTTGCAAAAAGCGGGAGAGCCGCGCTGGTAAACGCCGTGGTGGGGCTCATCGCCGTGGCAGGCGGCTTAGCCGCGTTAATTAGACCAGTCTAAAAAACTGCATGAACAATTAAACCCTTGCGACGCCGAGATTTTAGACTGGGCAAAGTTTTTATCTAGAAGTCGGCTCTTCTTCAATGGGTTGGAACGTCTTGGGGCCCGCCACCGTCGTCTCCGTGGCGTATGTAGATCCGGGGAACTTTGGGGCCAACATAGAGGCTGGGATGAGGTTTGGCCTTTCCCTGCTCTGGGTGGTGTGGCTCAGCGGCGCGTTGAGCGTGGTGGTGCAGTACGCCGCGGGCATGGTGGGGGTCAGGAAGGGGGCTGGTATCTTCGACCTAGTGGGGAGGAGGTGGGTCGCGGCGCCGGTGGGGGTGGCCGTGGTCTTGGCCACGGACATGGCCGAGTACATGGGGGTGGTCCTGGGGTTGCACTTCCTATTCGGCCTGCCCTACGAGGCCGCCGCCGTGGTGGGCTTTGCCGATGTGGCTCTGCTCGCCGCGCTCGCCGACAGGAGGAGCCTCTTCGTGAAAGTGATAGGCGCGATGGTGGCGGCCATAGCCGTGAGCTTCCTCGTAGAGCTCTACTTGGTCAAGCCCGACTGGGCCGCCGTCCTGCGGTACTCGGTGACTCCAACGCTCAGCGGCGAGGAGGCGCTGGTGGCCGCCGCCATCGTCGGCGCGACCATCATGCCGCACGCAGTTGTGCTCCACAGCCACTTGGCGGTGGGCCAGAGGCGGGAGGAACACCTGCGGCAGACCGTGGTCAACCTGCTCGGGGTCGCGGCCATAAACGCCTCAATCCTAATCTCCAGCGCGTACATGCTACACGGCGCCGAGGCCGACGTGGCCGACGTGCCCAAGTTGCTCGAGCCGCTCTACGGCCCCCTATCCGCCTACCTCTTCTCCCTAGCCATGTTGCTCTCCGGGCTCTCCTCCTCCGCCGTGTCTGTGGAGTTCGGCCTAATCACCGCCCGCCTCCTCCTGGGGAGGCCCGTGTCGGCTTGGAAGGCCAGGCTGGCGGCCAGGGCCGTAAACGTGGCGCCGGCGGTGCTCGCCCTCACGGCACTCGGCATGACCCCCCTATCCGTACTTGTATACACCCAGTTCGTCCTCGCCGCGGCGCTGCCAGCGGTGTTGGCCATGCTCTGGGCCTGCTCCAAGGGCGCAGTCGGCGGAGCCGTCAGGGCCGTGGTAGGCGCCACTGCCCTCTACGCCGCGGCTCTAACCGCGTTAACTATTTTAGCTGGCGTACGGGTTGGGCCGTGAAGGGCCACGAGTACCTCAGGTACAGGCCCGAGCACTACCTAGAGGCCATACACCAGCTGGGGCCCCAGGCCACTCTCACCAACGTCTCCAAGGCGCTGGGGGTCAAGCCCAGCACGGCCAGGAAGATGTTGCTGGCACTGGAGAGGCAGGGCCTCGTCAAGTACCAAGGCCGTGGGGGCATCGCCCTCACCGAGGAGGGGCTTCGGCGCATAAGAGAGCTGGACGAGGTGCACAGGGCGCTGGCAGAGTTCTTCAAGGCCATAGGAGTGGAGGAGGACCTCGCCGAGGCCGAGGCGGAGAAGCTTGAACACGTGATAGACCGCAGAGTGGTGGAGAAGATGGCCAAGGCCGCGGCTCTGCTAAAGGCGCTTAGGGAATTCGCCTGCCCCCCTGCCCAGCGCCCTTAGGAGAGCCGCCACCTTCCCCAACTCCTTTACCCCAGGCGCAGACTCTACGCCGCTGGCCACGTCCACCATGTAGGGCCTAAGCCCCGCCACGAGGTGGGCGTTCTCGGGGGTAACCCCGCCTGCCACTGCCACTTTGCCCATGTGCACAACCCGCCTAAGCTCGGAGAGGAGTACCTTGAGCCCACCCTCGTAGCGCGGCGCAGCCCCCTTCTCCCCGTCCACGAGGACGTACTCGTGGGGCAGGGCCAAAAGCCTGGCCACCGCCTCGGCCAAGTCGACGCCCGGCCTGTACACAGCCACGGGGGCAAGTCGCACCCCCCGCGAAGCCGCGTAGTCGACGTCCGCCGCGGTGAGGCCGCCGTGGTGCTGCACCACCGGGATCTCAAACTCCGCCGCCAAGTCCACCGCCTCCCTGGGAGACAGACTCGCCGTGACGAGCACAGGCGTACTCTTATACACGGCGCCCCTAAGCGCCCCAAGCGCCTCCCGCCGCACCGACCGCGGACTAGTAGGCTCCACGATAAACCCCACGTACTCTACCAAGCCGTCCAACGCCTCCGCATCCTCCACCCTGGCAACACCGCAGATCTTCACCAAAACCACAAAACGCAAAAAGACGCCATTTAAATACCTCCAAAGGAGGCGGGACTAAGCCGTTGGCCCGCCTTGTTGCTTCTGGCGGGAGTACGCCCACTCGTATACCGCCTCCTCTCCCCGCGAGGCGGCCATGTACAACAGTATCAACATTACGAGGCCTAGCAGGCCGGGGTCCACCGGCGAGAGTAGGCCAGACAACAGCGCCACCACCCCCACCGCCTTGAATAAGTCAACGCCAGAGTCTTCGGCTAGCTTGAGGAATACCCGCATGTAGAACCCACCGACAAGGACGCCCACGGGCCACGCGAGCCACCTCAGCGGAGATAGATCCGGCGGCCTGCTCCCCGCCTCGGCCAGAGATACGACCCACCACGCCAGCGCGGGCGCCGCCACTGCGGCCGCCACAGCCCCGCCCAGCGTCAGCCAAGCCGCATAGCGGTACAGCCTCTCGTCGTAGAACTCGCTGAGGCCCAAAAACCCCTTAAACTCGAAGTACGCAGGCACGATGAAGAGCACGACGAAAAGAGACAGCGCGACGGCAAACGGCGTGACGCTTTGCGACAAGGCGGCAATAGAAAGGCCAACAAAGATGGCGAGAATCCCAACTACAGCAACGACAAAGCCGTATACAACTCCCCTCTTTATGTACTCAAACGCCTCCGCCGCCTTTCCCACGTCCTCGCCCATGGGGCATGGATTTCGAAAAAATATAAATCTGCAAAGGGGAGAGGTCGTAAAGAGGAGGGAGGCCCTAATCTCAAAGGAGCTGTTAAAGCTTGTAGCAGAGGGGAAGGTCAAGGTAACGAATAGGCAGATTAGGATAGGCAAGTGGAGGTTGGTAGAAAAACAATGGCGGTCCGAGGTCGTTAGGCACGGGGAGTTCCATTACGCTTGTCGTATTAGTAAATGGGGGCGCAGAAAGCCGACGATAGTGTTAGGCGTAGAAGGGGCTAGAGAGCTCGACCTCTACCTCCCGCGCCCCACTCGGAGATTTATGAGGCGGTTGAGGTCTCTCAAGTTCGATACGTGTATGTAGTTCCAGACGCCGTTGAAATAGAACTACTGGGCGACGAAGGTGAGACGTTAGGCAAAGTCGTAGCCGACGTGGCCGTCGAAGAGGGGATAACAGAGCCGTTGATAACAGATGCCACAATAGATGCGCTTGGGATACAAGTGGTGAGCTTCGGCAAGGGGCTTTGGAGACACGTAAATGACCCTGAGGGAAAGGTAAGAAGCTCGGCCGCATAGTTCCGCAAAGGCCCCGTTTGGCGTAGTGCAAATAAAGGGTGCATTGAACCTTGCTGTGGCTTACAGCGTCGCCGTAGGTAGTGGTGCACCGTTATTGCTGAGGGTGATTGCAGTAGACTTCTCATATTACAGAGGCGCCGTGGGCATAGGCGTGGCCGTGTATGAGGGAGACTTGCGGCACGTTCTACGCCAGTCTTTCACTTTGTCGTGGGCTAGCCACAAAATTGCGGCGACGTGCGCGTCTAGGAGGTGTTTGATGAGGGCAATAGAAACGGCGCTCAGAGGCTTCCACGTCAGGGAGAGACTAGAGCAAGGACAGATACGCAGTTTCCTTAGACTGCTCAGGGGAAGGGGGCTAAGAGTCTCCTACTTACTTGCAACTAAGTACACAAGTGTAGTAATTAGCCGTATAGCACAGCGTGGTTTCCACGGCATAAACGTAATCGTTTATGACGAACTAAGCGGCGACGAGGCAGTGCGGGCGGAGGAGATAAAGAGGGGGCTTAAGGAAAGGAGACTTAGCATAATCGGCGAAATTCGTGGTAAAAACTATCTCGTTGCCCTTAGCGATATTGCCGCATATCTAGCCGCTTTAGACAACTACCTGAGTAAATATCCTCCGGACGATGAAGAAGGCAGGAGGGCGGAGGAGATGAAAGAAGAGCTAATTGAGTTATTAAAGCCGTATAACCTTGAATTACTGTGATTGCGATAACCGCGTATGAGGCGCTTGAGGAGATATGCTCAGAGATTAAGCAGTTTGGGGAGCCTGCAAATCCTGCGCTGGGCACACAGCTGAAAAACGCCTATTCAGCTCTAAAGGCGGGGGGCGCCGTAGTGGGCTTCTACGGGCAGGGAAAGAGCTTGCTGGCCAATTTGACCGCTTTGGCGGAGCTCCTCCAGGGGAGGCGGGCAGTGGTGATAAGGGCTAATCAAGTGCTAGCAGGCGAGACGGAGTTGGAGGACGTGTCAACTTGCGGAATGTTGAACGACGTCGTAAAAGAGTGCGGTGAAACGTACCGCGACTGGTTTAGAAAAGTCATAAAACTAGATGAGGGGGGTGCGATGCGTTTAAACTGTAGGGAAAAGCTCGAGGTAAGAGGGGAAAGGCTTAGTAAACTGGACTCAATAATCGTCGACTTGAGGTCAAGGGGTTTTACGGTTGTGGTAGACGAGCTAGAGAGACTAGTGGAACAGCCGACGGCCTACGGCTTTAGAGACCTCCTAGACCTCCGCGAGCAGTTCTTCAACTTGGTGGATAGGCGTAGCGGCGCCGCCGGCTTTGCAATACCTGTGTCGCTTTGGGCGACATTTGACATACAGATAAAGTCGCGTATTGCCCCAGTCTACTTCATCTCAGGCGACGTAAGGCCGGAGGACATGCGTGAGTTTATGAGAAGGAAGCTTGGGCAGACGCCGAGGGAGTTTGAGCCCGTCGAATTTAGAAACCCGCGAGTCGTAGCCGCTATATTGCGAGAGCTCGCTTCTGGTAAGAGCCCAGCCGACGTAGTTAAGTTGAGGCTTGAGGTGCTTAGAGCTCTCGCAGACCTCTTGGCCAAGGGGCCTAAGGTTAAGAAGGCCCTCTTCATAGCGTTGACGGCGGCGTGGCTAAGGCAGAGCGTCTACATGGAGTTTGACAAATCGATTTTTCAAAAGGCGACGTCTCTTGCCAAGGAGTACCTCGGGGCAGATGTGGACATGGGTGTTGACGAGGCGGTCAAAGTACTAAGGCGCAACAGAAAAGTTCGGAGGGGCGTCGCCGGTTATTACCTCTCTCCCCTCGTGGTACATGAGTTAGAGGAGCTGGCGAGAGGTGGCGGCTATCAGAAGAGGCTTCTGGCGCTCTTTGGGGAGGACGTAGTGCAGAGGATATCCACAGAGCTTGGCGTTGTATGACGGCTCTTGTGGAAAGGCTTGGCACACTGCACAAGGGGGGTAGGGGTAGCTGGGTGTATCAATCCCCGCGGGTGCTCTTCCTGCTCTTATACGCCGAGGTCAAGGGGCTGGACCCAGGCGACCTCTTGCGACGCCATTTGGCGTATGTCAAGAGGATCGGGCCCCAGATGGCGTGGCTCGCCGAGCGGCTGAGGTGGCTTGGCTACGAGACGCGGGGCGGGCGGGAGCCCGACCCCCACAAGTCGATGGAGTACGCCAAGCGCCTAGGCCTAGACCCCGGGGAAGTAGCCGCCACTGTCGAGGCCTTGCTCAAGGTGCTCAAGGCCAGAGGCCCAGAGGACGCCGCCTATCTGCCACCAGCCCTCGCCCTCCCCGAGAAGGCCCTGCTCCTAGACGCCGTGGCCCAGTCCCAAGCCTTCAATCTCCGCGGGACGCTCAGCCTGTTGGCCAAGCTGGCGCAGGGCGAGGAGGTGGAGGTGGGCGACCCAGACAGCTTTAGGAGAGAGCTCCGCTTTAGACACGCCTACCTCTACGCCCTCCACTTAGCCGCGGCGGAGAGGAGGCCCACATGCCTCGGCTACGCCCTGGCCCTCCACCTCGACATGGGCCACCCCCCACTTCCCACATACATCGGCCTTCTCCGGGCCACGGGCCGGCTGAGATACGTCGTGGCCCTAGAGGCGCTGGCGCTGGGGGTGGGGACGAGGGAGGACCTCGACGTAATGCTAGACGTCTACGAAAAGTTGCTCAACAAGCGGGGCGTGGCGCTTCCGCCCCGCGAGGAGATCTACACGGCGTTTGTGGGCATGAGAAGCGACATAGGCGTAGGCATGATCGCTCCTGCAAAGCCCTTAGAAGACTTGTTGATGCTAATAGAAACTTAGACGCAGACCATAGCCCTGCAGAAATATGTCACCTTCACGAGAAGTTCATAAATACTAAATTTTATACATGCTGATATGCGAACTTCCCAAATTAAGAATAAAATACTGGTGGCATATGCGCTAGTAAATAGTGCTACTATACTAGCTTATGTGGTAGCTTTTTTATGCCCTTGGTCTCCTTTGAGTTATATTTTACTTTACGGTTGGATTATAGACAGTTTGCTTGTCATCATATTTCCACTGTTTTTCCGGCGAGTTGCTGCGGTCTTTGCCGCAGTCTCGTTTTTGTCTGCTCTATTCTTACCAATCGTTGGGTCAATTATTCCGGAGGATGTGCGTAGGGTTTTGCAGGCGGTGCATATCCCACTTGTCTTATATGCTGTTGCCCTTTTCGCCCTTGGCCGTGTTCTTTTGAGTGTGAGCAAGATTGCTGGGGCTATTTACTATGGTGTCGCCGCCATCATGGGGGTCTTCGCGCTGTTATACACCGTGGATATACATCTTTTCTTCGAAATCTACCTATTAAACAGATATACAGGCGTGTTCCTCAACCTTCTATTGGCCGTTGCGTGGTTGATAGTAGCCGTTGAGGTTGTTAGAAAGCTTCGCCATGGGCATGGCCAGCCCCCGTAGCCGCCGCTGGGCTTGAACAGCTTCTCGCGGCATTGACAGTGTTCGCTGTCATGATCACAGGCGCCCCTCTTGTCTAGAAAGAGTTTTATATTCGGTGTTTTGTGGGGACATGTCCTCGGGGTGGATAGGTGGTACAACATAGCGGCTGACTTGCCGGCGCCTTTGGCGCCTCCCAGGGACCCGGACGAGGGGGAGAGCAGGATTGCCCTCTTGACGAGGATTCTCCCATCGGCGCTTATCGACCAGGAGTTCACCGCAGAGAGGTGGGTCGCCATCCCGGAGGAAGTTAGGGCGGTCTACGCCAGGCTGGGAAGGCCCACTCCCCTCCTCCGTGCCGAGGGTCTGGAGAGGGCCCTTGGGGTCGAGGTGAGGATTTACTACAAGTACGAGGGCGTTCTGCCGGTGGGTAGCCATAAGGTCAACACGGCGGTGGCCCAGGCCTACTACGCCAAGGCTGACGGCGCGGTGGAAGTGGCCACGGAGACTGGGGCGGGGCAGTGGGGCATGGCGGTCTCGCTAGCCGCGGCCCTCTTTGGCCTCAGGGCGGTGGTGTTTATGACTAGGTCTTCTTACAACTCCAAGCGGCAGAGGCTCGCCTTTATGAGGGCCTACGGCGCCACTGTGTACCCCAGCCCAAGCGACGTCACTGAGGCGGGGAGGAGGCACTACAGGCCGGACCACCCCGGCTCCCTTGGCATAGCCATATCGGAAGCTGTGGAGTACGTCCTCTCGGGGGAGAGGAGGCGCTACCTGCCGGGCAGCGTGATGGAGTTCGTCCTCTTGCACCAGACGGTGATTGGGCTAGAGGCCGTGAGGCAGTTGCCCGAGGAGCCCGACGTCGCCGTGGCCTGCGTGGGTGGGGGGTCCAACTTCGCCGGCTTTACCTACCCAATGATAGGGGCCAAGCTGAGGGGGGAGGGGTTTGAGAAAACCCGCTTCATAGCCGCAGAGTCCGCCGCCGCCCCCAAGTTGACCAAGGGAGAGTACAGATACGACTTCCCCGACGCGGTGGGCACCTTGCCCATGATCAAGATGTACACCCTGGGCCACGACTACGTCCCGCCCCCCGTCCACGCCGCGGGGCTCCGCTACCACGGAGCGGCGCCGAGCCTATCCCTCCTACGCCGCCTCGGCTACATAGAGGCAGTGGCCTACCCCCAGGAGGAGGTTATGCAAGCCGCCCTACTATTCGCCCGAACAGAGGGCGTAATCCCAGCCCCCGAGTCGGCCCACGCCATAAAAGCCGCAATAGACATAGCCAAGAAGTTGCCCCCAGGCTCCGTCATCGCCATAAACGTCTCCGGCCACGGCCTCCTAGACGTAGACGCCTACGAAAAATTCCTAGACATAAAACAGCCCTAGAGCGACGGCTCTTAGGCCCTGAGCCTATAGTTGTTTTACCTGCGTCTCTACTTTGGCCGCCTCTACTTCTGGCACTTCTAGGCGGTACTTCACGCCTCCGGCGAAGAACTGGAAGTGGAGGACGGCTTGTATCCTCTTGCCGCAGAGCTCTAGGGAGAGCTCCGCCCTCCCGCCTCTAGCCGCCTGGGGGCCGTACTGCTTTATCAAGCAGTACATGTCTATCACGTCGCCGCAGTCTAGGACGGCTACTTGGTATATGGCCGTCCACTGGGCGGGGCCCCTCTTGACTAGTGTGGTCTCAAGTTGCACATAGGGGTGGGGCTTGGGGGTTTATGAAGGTGGTGGAAAATATTTAAAGGGGGCGTTTGTAGTGCTTATGGCTTCGGGGTGGACGTCCAACCTTTGCTGAAGAAGCTGGGCGAGGGCAAGACTCTAACGGTGGACGAGGCCTATAGGCTTGCCCGGGGCATTCTCCTCGGCGAGTTGGGGGAGGTGGAGGTGGCGGCGGCTTTGACGGCGATGAGTGTGAGGGGGGAGACGGGGGAGGAGGTGTTGGGGTTTGTGAAAATGGCCAGGGAGGCGGCTGTCAGAGTCCCCCTGGAGGTAGACGCCATTGACACGGCGGGGACTGGGGGCGACGGCGCTGGGACTATAAACTTGTCCACGGCGGCGGCCATAGTCGCCGCGGCGGCTGGGGCCAAGGTTCTTAAGCACGGGAACAGATCCGCCTCTGGCCTCTTTGGGAGCGCGGACTTCATGGAGGCTGTGGGGTACAACCTCGACCTCCCGCCCGAAAAGGCGGCTAGGCTCGTGGCGACTGTGGGCTTCGCCTTTGTCTTTGCCCCAAAGTACCACCCAGCCTTTGCCAAAGTGGCGCCGGTGAGGAGGAGGCTCCCGTTTAGGACTATATTCAACGTGGTGGGGCCTTTGGCAAACCCGGGCTGTGTGAAGAGGCAGCTGGTGGGCGTGGCTGAGCCGAGGCTGTTGGAGGTGGTGGGGGAGGCCTTGGCCGGAATGGGCCACGTCAAGGCGCTCGTGGTGCATGGGGGTGGGGTAGACGAGGTGTCTACGGAGGGTCCGACTACGGTGGTGGAGGTGAGGGGGTTTAAGCTGGAGCGGTACGTGGTGTCGCCGGGGGACTTCGGGGCGCCTGTCACACCACTGCCCAGGGCTAGGTCTAGGGAGGAGGCGGTGGCCAGGGCCTTGGCTGGGCTGAGGGGGGAGGATAGAGAGGCGGCGGTGGCCATTGCCGCAAACGCCGGCTTTGCCCTATACGTCGCCGACGTGGTTAAGGACTTTAGAGACGGGTTTGAGCTGGCGTTGAAGACTATAGAGGAGGGGGCGGCGTATAGAAAGCTGGTGGAGGCGGTGGAGGCGTCGCGATGAAGATCCCGCTGTCTAAGCTTCCGCCTCCCAGGGACCTCGCCCACGGCCTCTACCTGGGGGGCGAGGAGTTTGTGGCGCTCCTGGAGTCTGGGCAGGGGTTTGTGGAGAGGTCTAGGTACACGCTGGTGGCTTGGGGTGTGGAGAGGGAGTACGTGGCCCACGGCGGGGAGCTGTACAACGTATTGGACTCGGCCTACCGGGGCCTTGCGAGGGGGGAGGGCCCCTTCGGCGGCGAGGTGGCAATAGGCGTGGTGGCCTACGACGCCGCAGCCTACGTGGAGCCGGTGCTGCTTAAGTACGGGAAGGTACGGCGCCCCGTGGCCTTCTTTGTGAAGCCCAGGGGGTTTGTGCTATACGACAAGGCCCTTGGGAGGGCGTATGTGTATGGCGAAGTGCCGCCGATCCGCGGCGTGGGCGACGGCGGAGAGCTAGAAGTGAGGGGGCCCGTGGGCCAGACGGACTCTGCGTCTTTTAAGAGGTGGGTGGCGGAGGCCAAGAGGAGGATTGAGGCTGGGGAGGCCTTCCAGGTGGTGCTCTCCCGCTTTGTGGACTTCGCCGCGCGGGGCGACTTGTTCAAGCTGTACCAGTCGCTGGCGGAGCTCAACCCCTCGCCGTATATGTATTTCCTCAAGTGGAGAGACGTGGCGGTGTTGGGCACCTCGCCGGAGCTCTTGGTGAAGGTGCAGGGAGACAGGGCCGAGACGCACCCCATCGCCGGCACTAGGCCCAGGGGGGCCACCGAGGAGGAGGACATAGCCCTGGAGGAAGAGATGCTGAGAGATGAGAAGGAGCTAGCCGAGCACTCCATGTTGGTGGACTTGGCGCGGAACGACCTGGGCCGCGTCTGCCGGCCGGGCACCGTGCGCGTGGACGAGCTGTTTGCGGTGGAGAAGTACAGCAGAGTTCAACACATCGTGTCCCGCGTCTCGTGCGTCGTGGAGAAGAAGTACAGCCCAGTGGACGTCCTACTCGCCGCGCACCCCGCCGGCACAGTCTCGGGGGCGCCGAAGGTGAGGGCCATGGAGATAATAGCGGAGCTCGAGGAAGAGCCGCGTTGGATATACGCAGGCGCCCTGGGCTTCTTCTCCCCCGCCCTCTCCGAGTTCGCCATCGTCATAAGGTCCGCCGTATTCCACGAGGGCCTCCTCCGCATTCAGGCAGGCGCCGGGGTGGTATACGACTCGACGCCGGAGCGGGAGTTCAACGAGACTGAGGCCAAGCTCAAGGCGCTGAGGGAGGCGCTGGGGCTATGGACCTGACGCTAATAGTAGACAACTACGATAGCTTCGTCTACAACATAGCCCACTACGTGGCAGAGCTCGGTAGCAGGCCCCTAGTCCTCCGCAACGACGAGGTGACGGTGAAGATGGTAGAGAGGATTAGGCCAGACCGCATAATCATCTCGCCGGGGCCGGGCCACCCCGCGGACCCAAGAGACGTGGGCAACTCCCCCGACATAGTCAGAGAGTTCGCCCCCAGAGTCCCCCTGCTGGGGGTCTGCCTCGGCCACCAGATAATTGGCCACGTCTTCGGCGCCTCGATTAGGAGGGCGAGGACCATAAAGCATGGGAAGACTAGCCAGATAAGGCACAGCGGGGGCCCCCTCTACCTGGGAGTCCCTGAGGTGTTCACAGCCATGAGGTACCACAGCCTAGTGGTGGACAACCTCCCCGACGTCTTGGCCGTGGAGGCAGTCTCCCTTGACGACGGCGAAATCATGGGAATCCGCCACGTGGAGTATCCCACATACGGCGTCCAATTCCACCCAGAGTCGGTGGGAACCCCCCTCGGCAAGAGGATAATAAAGAACTTCTTAGACCTCGTATGAGGTTAAAAATTGGTGCATGTCCGGGCACATGATTAAGCGACCCGCCCTAGGCGTGTACATTGTGGCTGGTTGGCCCAGCGCCGAGGTATACAGGGAGGCCGTGGCCAGACTCTCCGGCCTCGTGGACTTCTTCGAGCTGGGCGTCCCCACGAAGAATCCCAAGTACGACGGGCCCTACATCCGCGCGGCTCATAGAGAAGTCGCAGCGCCGGTTTGGGACAAGCCTGCGGCGCCGACTTACTTGATGGCGTATTGGGAGGACTACGCGGCGCGGCCCGCGGAGTTGTTCAACCTGGCGGCCGAGGTCGGCGCGCGGGGGGTCCTGGCGCCGGACCTCCTCGTGGACTACCCGGGGGACTTGGAGCAGTACTTGGCCTTGTCCAAGGAGTTTGGCCTAGCCCCCGTCTTCTTCCTCCCCTCGAAGTTCCCGCACAGCCTCGCCAGGCGGATCGCAGCGGCGGGGCCGGACTTCATATACCTCGGACTCTACGCGGCCACGGGGATAGAGCTCCCCGTCTACGTGGAGCGCAACATCTCCATCGTCAAGGGGCTGGCGCCTGAGGTCCCCCTCGTGGCTGGCTTTGCAATAGACAGGCCGGAGAAGGCTGTCAAGGCGGTGAAGGCGGGGGCAGACGGCGTCGTGGTTGGCACGGCGTTTATGAGGAGGCTGAAAAGCTCCGTGGAGGAGGGGCTCCGCTTCCTGTGGGAGATTAAGCAGGCGCTTGTTGGGCTACGATAGCCTTCACGTACCGCCGGGCCCCGTATATCAACACCGCCTCCAGGGGGATTTGGGCCCACTTCACCAAGATCTGCCCCGTTATTACCGAGGCCTCGGGGCCAAAGGCGAGGGATATGAACACCAAGCTGTCCACCACCTGGGCCACGAGGGAGGAGGAGTAGACTCTGGCCAAGATGTGTAGCCGGGGCCACTTGGTGACAATGTACACGTCCACGGTCGAGGAGATGAGGTAGGCCGTGAGCGAGGCCGCGGCTATCCTCGCCGACGGCGCCAAGACGCTGTCTACCACGGCCGCCCTCTCGGCGAACCAGGCGGGAGGCGGGAGGGTGGAGGCCGCCCAGGCGGCGAAGGCCACCGCGGCTTGGAAGAAGAAGCCGAGCCTCACGGCCCTCAATGCGAAGCTCCTCCCGTAGAAGACCGCCATGGCGTCTAACACGGCCACGTTGGTCATGAAGATGACTGTGCCCGCCGGGGCAACGCCTATTCCATAGTCCACCAGCTTGTTGGCTATAAACTGCGCCGCGGAGAGAGTGCCGAAGAACAGCCCCACAAGCACCAAGTCCGCCCTGTCCCTCCACAGGCGGATTAAAAAGAGGTATATTGCGTATATGACGAGGCCGTAGGCCCACGCCACCGCCAAGGCGAGCATGGGGGCTTGAGACGTCAACTTTAAAAATATAAAGCAGGCGTAGAGCATAGACATGGACTTCCTGGCCGCGGTCAAGCGGGCTGTTGAGCTCAGGCTGGCCACGGAGCCCCCGCCGCCTCCCCGCACGGCGCCGCTGGTGGACTTCGCCAAGGGGCTCGGGGAGTTTGGGATAATTGCCGAGTACAAGCGCGCCTCGCCGCGGGGCGTAGTAAGGCTGGACCTACCCCCCTGGGCCTACTTCGCCGAGGTATACCCCCACGTCTCCGCTTTCTCAGTACTGACAGAGCCCTTCTGGTTCCTAGGCGACTACCGCTTCCTGCCCCTGGCCAAGGCCTTTAAGCCCGTCTTAATGAAGGACTTTATAATAGACAAGAGGCAGATAGACGCCGCCTACGGCTACGGCGCAGACGCCGTGCTCATAATATACAAGCTCGTGGGGAGGGAGAAGGCGATGGAGTTGGCCGAGTACGCCCAGCGCCTAGGCCTAACCCCAGTGGTGGAGGTGGACAACGTCCAAGACGCCAAGGAGGTGGCCACCTGGGGCGGGAGAGTGGTGTTGGGGATAAACGCGAGAGACCTGCGAACTCTCGAGGTGAGCCTCTCCAGGGCCTTTGAGGTGGCCAAGGCGCTGAGGGGGGACGTGGATTACATAATTGAAAGCGGCATCTCCAAGCCGGAGGAGGTGGAGAGGGCCTGCGAGGTCTACGCAAGAGGCGTGTTGGTTGGGACGGCCCTGATGAAAAACCCGCAGTTGGCCAAGGAGCTTGCCCACGCCGCACATCGGGCTTGTAAGGCTCGTTCATAAGGGGAGTGAAACATCTGTAACTACAGTAACGTGGAGAGTCCCATCAAAATAGTTACCTAACTTTTATCCATTTTTCATACTGAATAAATCGTATATTTCTATATAGTTTATTTGACAAAATTGTTCTAAATATATGTCTAAATTCTGAAAACTGTGTAAAGAGCGATTTTCAAGCCTAAGTAGATCTTGACGGCGGGCTCAACTCTGTCAAGCACTGGGTGGCCGCCGTTTTGGGCAATCGGCTTTCCGCTTTTCACCGTGTCGGCGCCGCTTTGACAAAGGAAATGTAAATGGGAAGTGCGGCGTTCAGTTGTCTTGCTTGTGTAAATCAAGTGTTAGACGGCGGCTAATCATTGGCCGCATTTTAGTACCTGATATCTCACTGCGTGTTCAAGCTTGCGTAGGTGGTTTTAAAACGTGTTTTTAACATGGAGAGAGAAGTGGTTGTCAACAGGGCTTTGGAGGAGTTCCGCGAGAGGCTTTTGAGGTGGGACGAGCTGTGCGAACAGCTAAGGGAGCTCTACTACAGGTACCTCGACCTAGCGGCCTTCCGCTCGGAAAAGTGCTACTTCCCCGGCAGAAAGTGCAAGAGGCCGTGGAAGCGGGAGTACGACGTAGGCGATCTCACCCTCATGTGGACGTACATTATGAACACCGCGCCGCTATGCGGCAAGCTCATAAGGGCGTTGGCGGAAGTGGAGTACGAGATACGCAAAAGGGCAATAGAGAGTCTTGAAAAGTATGGCGGTGTTAAAAAGAAGGTGAGTCCCAACGGTGGGCGTGAAATAATACATATCCGTTTAAAAAAGCCAGTATATGGGTATTTAATATTGTGGAATGACAAGCTTTACACAATATGGGGCGAGTTTGATGATTTGCCCAAGAACGGTCGACTGAGAGTCGATGAGGTTGGGCGTAGAGTTACAAACGTTATAGAGTGGTACAAACGCGGTGAGGAAGTAGAAGTTGAAGTGAAAGAATACGATATTGACAAAGAGTATGAGCGACTGTGGTTCGAAGTTCCTTTGTCAAATAATATTTCGAAGTTGTTGGGTGGAAGGGACAGGGCGCCGATAGCGCTATTTAGGAATCTCGGGTGGTTGTTGAGTGACGACTGGAGACAACTACTTGGACACACAGCTGGCAATTTTGGTCAAATGACTATGAGATTATTCGATTGGATTTCTTTAGTAAAATATAAAATGACGAGAGAATTCTCACCAAATGTGTTACTAATTTTTAGGTTTATGGTAAATAGAATGACAAAGACAAAAAACGGTGAAAATCCCATAGTGAAAATACGGCCTATTGGTACTGCGGTCGAAGCCGTTCAAGCCGCTTACGAGTTGTTTGGAATAACGCTGGGTAAGACTGAGGAAGTGCTTGCCCGCGGCTATGCCGTGCTGGGGGCGCTGAAAGAAGAGGCCTTTAAACGCGATGGCAAAGTATACGTCGTTGACGACGTCAGTGCGTGGATTGCTTTTAGCAACGCCGCGGCGGTAGTGGTGTTGGGCGACGGTTACGTCATGCCAACTGAATTTAGAGTAGTAGCCAAGTTGTCGACGAATAAAACGTTAGCGGGAGAGACGGCGAGAGTGAAAGAGCTAGCAAAGGCGCTGGGCGGGACGGCGGTTGGGAGAGAGGTAAGACTTCAAAGTTGGCATATGCGCTTATTGCTTCCAATATCGCCAATGCCATCTTTTGAAAAAGCGACCAAGTTATACAAAGCACTTGTCAATTATTTAGCGGCCGTTATAGTGGAGATTAACGGTACTACATACTTGCTTACACATACTAGGGGTGGCAAATTTGTAATTGGAAAAGAGAAGGCAAAAACGCTATACGAGACTGTGGAGCGGCTTAAGTTGAGGACAAAATTTGAGAAGAATATGATAGTATTGGCTTACACCCAACTTAAAGAGTTAGCGAAACGGGGCTTTATCGTTAAATTCCTCAATGATATGGAAAAAGATGCGATAAGAGAAGTAAAACCTGTGTTACCGATGCCCGACTTAGAGGAGGTTAGAAAGGTGTTTGAGAAAATAGCTAACGTTGCAAGAATTTCTGTCGGATTGTATCGGGGACGCGAATATGTCTACATTACATTGTATGACAAGTCTAAAGTCGAGGAAGTAGCCGCCATGCTTAAAACTGTAGGGATAAGGTTCTCTCTAGTTCGCCAGGAAGGATTATTGTTGGTACGTGAACGAAGGTCGGTCGAAATAATTTGTAAGTCGATTCTACATCTTTTTCCAGGTCGTCTCTAATTTTGACTGTGCATGCAGATTGTACCGACGCTTTACCTTTCTTTTTTCAAAGCGTCGCTAATGCTGTCAAAAACGAGCGACCATAAACTCCGCCCCGCTGTAGATCCAACGTTTTACACAGTTAAGCTTGCCGTCAAAAATTATTAGGTTTGAAAACGCTCTTTACAGAGTTTTCAAGGTTTCGATATGTGTCCAGAGTTGAATTAATAAAGTGAATATATAGAGATATATAGTGAAGCAATACATGGTAACAAATGCCTATGGTAGATGGGATCAACGAGAAATTGAACCTCTCCAGACTACTAATTGATACACACCACGCCGCTGAGAAGTGTAGACAGAGGCGGTGAAGCGGCGCCGCGGCGCATATACATTTAAATATGTCTGAGTGCCCGCCGCCGTGGATAAGCTGAGGGCTGCACTCACCTCGCTTCTGGCCGGGGTTGCAGTCACGGCTCTCAAGGCGGTTGCCTGGGCCCTCAGTGGCTCTGTTGCAGTGCTTGCAGACGCGGTGCACTCGGCGGTGGACCTGCTGGCCGTCACTATTACGTACCTCGCGGTGAGGGCCAGCCTAAAGCCCCCGGATGAGGAGCACCCCTACGGGCACCAAAAGGCTGAGCTTCTTGGAGGCGTCGGGGGCTCGCTTGCGGTGATGGCATCGGCGGCCTTTGTGGCATATGAGGCCGTGCATAGGCTCATCCACTGGGAGATCTACACGCCGACCCTCATAGGGCTCGCCGTGGTGGCCGTCGCAATCTTCGTAGACTTCAACAGAGTGGTGGTGCTGAGGAGGTTTAAGGGCGTGTCCAGGGCCCTTGAGGCAGACGCCCTCCACTTCTCCACAGAACTGGCCTCCTCCACGGCCATAGCCGCGGTGCTGGCCTTTGGGCTAATTGCCTCGGCCCAACTGCCCAACCTCTTTGCGACGTGGGGGCCGCTGATAGACGCCGCAGTGGCGCTGGCGCTAGTGGCGTATTTCACAAAGCTGAGCTTGTCGCTTCTCAAGACGTCGGTGGTTGAGCTACTCGACTACGCCCCCCCGGACGTGGTGGCCCGGGCCAGGTCCAGAGCCGCGGCTGTGGAAGGCGTCAGAGCCGTGTCGGCTGTGAAAGTGCGCAAGGCAGGCTCGGTGTACCACGCAGAGGTCACAATAGCCGTAGACGAGAACTTGACGGTGGCCGCGGCCCACGAGATAGCGGACAAGGTGGAGAAGGTGCTCAGGGGCGAGCTAGGCGGAGACGTGACTGTACACGTGGAGCCCTACAAAGAGCGGCGCTCAGAAACAAGCACCGCCTAGGGTATAGCAGTAGGCGTAGTATACGTAGCTGGCCAGGCCTAGGGGTGCTGAGAGGCCGAAGTAGCCAAAGCGCCATACAATCGCTATTTCCACAATGGAGACAAAAATCGCAATCACAAGGGCCGTTATCGCAGCTGGCTCTAGAGTGTAGATCCCTAACGCCATGGCAAGGCCTGGGTAAAACGTGCTGTACAACGCCTTCTCCCCTACCACCGCGCTGACCCCCTCGTCGTCTTTGCCCTTAGCTATGAAGATAAGCGCTACTATTGACTCAGGAACCACGGTGGCTATGGGTATTAATATGACAGAAAGCGCCAGCTTGTCTAACCCAAGAGCCGCGCCAATCTCCCTTATTCCACTCACCATCCACTCGGCGCCAAAATACATCGCCGCTATAGCGGCAGCTACCTGTAGGGCGGGGTGGCGTAGCCACAGCTTGGCCTCCCCTCCTCCTGCCTCCTCTTCCTTAAGCATATACCTGGCGTAGAGCACGTATAGCGCGAGTAGGACAAGGCCGTAGAGTTGGCCATATGCCCCGTACTTCTCGGGGTGAAGGATGAGGATAGGGGCCAGGGGAATTGTAAAGACGAGAAGCGGAATGGCTACCCCCCTATGCACATGGAGAAGCATATATCTCCTCCGCTTAAAAGCCCACGAGACAAGCGCAACAGCCAACAGCACGGGGTATATGATAGTGGAGGCCATAAAGGGCTGAGCCACGATGGAGCCCCAAGCGATCTCCGCCTGGCCTTGCAACAGTGCCACAGTGAAGATCGCCAGCTCGGGGCTGGAGGTTATGATAGGGGCAAAGATGGCCGCAACCCCCGTGGCGGCCCTTTTGTAACGCCAGGAGATAAAGTGGACGAGTTGCTCTATGAGGAGGCCGGCCAACACTGTGAGCAAAACCCCCGCGGCCACCCCAAAGGGCCCTATGGAGGGCACAATCCCCTCGCCAGCCATGCCACGCGGTGAGGCGGGGTTTATATCGTTGATCCCCCTCTTACCTCTGGGCGACTCGTCTGTAGTACAAGGCCTTGAAGCTACGTATCACCTCGGCGATCCGTATCCCCGCGGGGCACTGGAAGTCGCACGCCCTGCAGTGTAGACAAGTTGCCACTCCACGGAGCGCCTCTTTTCCAACTCCGCCGTTTGTAAGCGCCATGAGGATGAGGTTGATCCTGCCCCTGGGGCCGTAGTGCCTCTCCCGCGTTGCCACATATGTGGGACAGACGTGTTCACAAAACCCGCAGAATTGGCACCGCCGAACTTCCTCAAGAATCTCTCTTTCACTGAGCATTAGTCCACGATTTTGCCAGGGTTAAATACGCCATAGGGGTCAAACACCCTCTTCAGCTCTTTCATAAGCTTTAACACGACGTCGCTGCCCTTGGCAGTTGCCGCCTCCCTCAATAGGGCCTTCTTATGTGTGCCAATTCCATGTTCTGCGCTTATCGTACCTCCCAGCTTAATGGCAAGCCTCCCCACCTCAAGATAGAACTGTCTCACTCTTGACATCTCCTCTTCATCGCTCCTCCTCGCCCATGCCGCCGGGTGTAAGTTGCCGTCGCCTATGTGTCCGCCCATTGCATACTTTATCCTGTATTTCCTCGCCAGAGTCTCAATTGCCTTAACGGCCTCTCCCAGTTTGCTTATTGGAACCGCGATATCTTCTATGTAGAGAAAGGCGTCGGTGCCATAGTCTTCAAACGCCGCATTAAGCTGAGCACTGTAAAGTCTCCTCCTCGGTTCTAACAGCTTATTAAATTCGCCAAGAGACGACGCCACTGCGATAATTTCACCCCTGCTGGACAGCACGTTGCTGAGAGCATTTAACATGTTTTTCTCGCCCCCCGGCGTCACTTCACAGCCAAGCCACAGGTAGTACCCCTCCCCGAGGCCCACCAGCTTGGCCACCTCTCTATCCACGAACTCGGCCACCGTGGGCCAGATCCTCGACCTCCTCACCTCTATCACCGCGTCTACTAGCGGCATTACGTCTTGGAACCGCGACATAACTCCTACAAAAGACTGCGGCAACGGCGCCAGTCTAAGAGTTGCCTCAGTGACAATGCCCAACGTCCCCTCACTGCCGATGAAAAGTTGCATAAGGTTGTACCCCTCGCGGCATTTCACAGTGGAACAGCCCACCCTGATCACATCCCCAGTGCCTATGACTGCCTCAAGAGCTAGTACCCAATGAGAAGCCGGGCCGTATCTAGCCCCCTTGACTCCTCCGCCGCCATTTGCTATGACGCCCCCCACCGACGCCGCCCTTGCGGATGCGGGGTCAACAGGCCACTGAAGCCCATACTTAGAGAGTTCCAAGTTAAGCTCATCCACCCTAATGCCAGGTTGCACCCGTGCATACCAATCCACGTCGGAGATTTCTAAAACTTTTACCATTTTTTCAAAAGAAACAGCTACCACTCCCTCTTCCTTTGTTACAGTATTTCCAGAAAGGCTAGTGGAAGAGGCTAGAGGTACAATCTTAAGCCTGTTTTTAATAGCAGTTTTCACCAGCTCAACCACCTCATCTGGATTTGCTGGATAAACCACAGCCAGGGGAAGACGGCCAGACTCAGAAGAGGCCTCTCTACTATAAAGAGCCAGTATCTGCGGCTCTGTATATAACCGATCCCCGAAAATTGACTCAAGTTCTTTGAGAACGGTCTTCACACTATAGACGTGCGTTTTGATATAAAAGCTTTAAATAAAACTCGGAGGCGTTGTAGTGGATCTTAGCTTTATAAAGAGGCTGGAGGAGGTTGTGGGGAGAGGAGGCGTCTTATATCGTGAGGTCGATTTGTTGGTGTACGAATCAGACGGAACCCTGGCGCTTAGGGGGCGGGCAGACGCCGTGGTGTTTCCACGTAGCGTGGAGGAGATGGCCAAGGTGGTGGAGCTGGCGTACAGCCATGGGGTCCCCATCGTGGGCCGCGGCTCTGGGACGAGTCTAAGCGGCGGAGCCGTGGCGGCAAAGGGCGGCATCGTGATAAGCACGGCGCGTATGAACAAGATCATAGAGGTGGACTTGGCCAACGAGGTGGCTGTCGTGCAAGCCGGCGTGATAAACGACTGGATAAACGCCTACCTCTCCCGCCTGGGCTACCAATACCCAGTAGACCTCGGCTACCAGTACATGGCCGACCCGGGGTCCCAGAGGGTGTCCACCATAGGGGGCAACATAGCCCACAACTCCGGAGGCGTCAAGTGTTTTAAATACGGCGTAACTGTGAACCAGCTGAGGGGCCTCACCGTCGTTATCCCGCCGGGCGAGGTGAGGAGAATCGGCGGCAAAGAGTTCGAGCAGCCTGGATACGACCTAATAGGCCTAGTGGCGGGCTCCGAGGGCACTCTGGCCCTAGTGGCAGAGGCCGTGGTGAGGATAACCCCCCTCTACGAGGCCACGCTCACAATACTGGCATCGTTCAAAGACCTCTACACCGCGGGCAGAGCAGTTTCCGCCGTCATAGCCTCAGGCGCCATGCCAGTGGCGATGGAGCTCATGGACAAGCTCGCCGTGGAGGCGGTGGAGTCTGGGCCATACGCCGCCGGGCTCCCCAGAGACGCCGAGGCCGTCCTCCTCATACAGGTAGAAGGCTCGCCCCCAGGCGCGGCGGCTGAGGCGGACAAGGTGGCCAAAGTCCTCAGAGAGGCCGGGGCCGCCCAAGTAGAAATCGTAGACGACCCCAACAAGGCGGCGCGGCTTTGGGCCGCGCGTAAGCAGGCGTTCGGCGCCATGGGATTTGTGGGGCCTAACTACGTCGTGGAAGACGGCACTATTCCCAGGAAGCGCCTGGCCGAGGCCTTGGCCATTGCCAGAAGCGCCGCGGCGAAGAGGGGCCTCCGCGTGGCCAACGTGTTCCACGCCGGCGACGGGAACTTGCACCCCCTCATCCTCTACGACGAGAGAAAGCCCGGGGAGAGGGAGAAGGCGATAGAGGCGGGAGAAGAGATCTTAGAGGCATGCGTAGAGCTCGGCGGCACCATCACCGGGGAGCACGGCGTGGGCTACATGAAAAAGAGACTTTTGGCGAAGATGTACGGCGAGGCTGAGATAGGCATCATGAAGGCCATAAAGGCGTCCTTTGACCCAAAGGGCCTCCTAAACCCGGGCAAGATATTCCCATGAGGCCCAAGTCCGTGGAGGAGCTCGTCGGCGCCGTGGCCGAGGCAAATAGGCTGAGGATAAGGCTCTTCCCCACTTGCCTAGGCTCCAAGGCCGGGATGGGCCCCCCGGCGGCCTACGACGAATTGCTCGAGCTTACGTCAATGCCTAAGGTTGTCGAAGTGGACGAGGAGGAGATGGTAGTCAAAGTCTCCGCCTGCTACCCAGCGGCCTCTCTCCAAGAGGAGCTCGCGAGGAGGGGGAGGAGGCTCGCGATGGACCCACCTCTCTTCACCAGGTCCTCCATAGGCGGCATAATAGCCACAAACTTCTACGGGCCCATGGCGTATCGCTACATGACGCCCAGAGACCAACTGTTGAGCGTCCGGGCGGTGACTGGGGGCGGGCAGTTGGTTAAATTCGGGGCTCCGGTGATGAAAGACGTGGCGGGGTACAACCTGAAGCGCCTGTTAGCAGGCTCGTGGGGCACCCTCGCCGTAATAGTTGAAGCATTCCTAAGGATATACGCCCTGCCGGAATCCGTCGCCGTGGTGGAGACAGACCCCAAGCCCCTCGGCGATGTGCGCAAGCTACTCTCAACGGCGGCGCTAGAGAAGAATGGAAAGCTCTACCTGAGGTTCGAGGGAACAGCGGCTGAGGTGGAGTACCGCGTCGCGAAGGCGGGCAGAGGCGAGGTTTACTATGGCGCAGACGCAGAGGCCCTTTGGCAAAGCGCCACGGAGGCCATAGACGTCTTCTCCTCAGACGTTGTGTACAAGGTGGTGGCGCCCCCAGCCCAGTTGCCCCCGCCGCCGAGCGGTGCTAGGTATGTGAAATACCCACTGCTGGGCGTAATGTACGTGGGCGGGGAGGCGGGGGCTGGCTATAGGCTCAAGCCTCCTCAAAAGTGGCAACTCCCTAACGCAGACCTCATGGCCAGAATAAAGCAGGTATTTGACCCAAACGGAGTACTTGCACCCGGGCGGCTTCCATGACGGCGGCATACGACGAGGTGTATAAGTGCGTCCACTGCGGCTTCTGCCTCCCCACGTGTCCCACATACCTCGCCACAGGCGTGGAGGGGATGAGCCCCCGCGGCAGGCTGTACCTCATCAGAGCGGTGCTAGAAGGCCGGGCAAGGCCCACCAAAGACCTCCTCGAATACCTAGACGCATGCGTCTACTGCCTCCGTTGCGAAACCGCCTGCCCCTCCGGAGTGAAATACGGCGCGGTGTATGAACAATTCTTCAAAGAGCATAGGAAAGAGCTCCAGTCCATCACCTACAGCCGCTACCTGCCCCTCTTCAACGCCCTAAACACGGGCCCCGGCCTCGCCTTGGCCCGCGTGGGTGGCAGCCTTGTGAAAGAGCTCGGGGCCCTGGTCGCTGGCAGGGACGTGAGAATGTATGTGGGGAAGGAGTTTAAGGCCAAGGGGGAGAGAGTCGGCAGAGTAGCCCTCTTCGTTGCCCCAGACTGTGTGGCGTGGCGCTACAAGGGGAAGATGGTGGAGGCCGCCATCCGTGTCTTGACGTGGAACGGCTATGACGTGGTGGTGCCGCGCTTCCGTTGTTGCGGTGCGCCTTATAGACACAGCGGCCAGTTTGAAAAAAGCGAAGAGCTGGCCAAGTATAACAAGGCTGTGGTGGGACAACTTGGCCGCATAGACTACGTCGTAGTTGCAAATTCTGGAGGTTGCCAAGCCGAATTAATGAGGTACTTTGACAACGTTGTCGACGTGTTTCAGCTGTTGGCCAAGAACGGCGTGAGGGAGAGACTGGGGCCTGTTAAACTTAGACTGGCGCTGCAACACAGTTGTCATCTCATGAACGTGGCCAAGGCCCATACGCACATTGTTGCTCTACTGTCAAAAGTGCCGGAGCTTAAAGTCGTCCCCTTGCCAAGCGCCGACGTCTGTTGCGGAGGTGGCGCACTCTACCCCATGCGCCATAGAGATATTGCAAATAAGATCCTAGAAGTAAAAAGGCGTGAAGTCTTCGAGATAAAACCCGATGGAATATTAGTGGAAAGTCCTGCGTGTTTGCAACAATTGTCGAAGCTAGGCGTGCCCGTCTACACCCCTATTGAAATTTTAGATTTATCATATAAGAATGCAAATAATTTAAAATATCTTGATTTAGAAATTGGTTAATGAAACATAAATATATTCTATATATCGTTAATTAACGAATAAATATTTATAAAGGTATAAAAGTTTCCATATATGACTGAAACAACTAAGTTAGGTAAGTTACCTATTGAAGTTGTTGATAAAATTCCGACGCCCGAAGAAGTTTTTAACGTAAAGAAAATTGGAGTAAAAGAGAGGATTTTGTTACTATATGGGTCGGCGCTTATAGCTCTTGGTGTTTCAATAGGAAGCGGTGAATTCTTACTGGGCCCCTCCCTGTCTATAAAATTAGGGCTTGTATTAGCGTGGCTTGTGCCTATTGGAGCTTTTCTACAAACAATATACATATATAGTTATACAAAATTCACTATAGCTACAGGTGAAACACCTGTGACAATGTTCTTCAGAATTGGTATATGGGCAGGCTGGTTGGGAGCACTTGGTGTCTTAATTGGGAATATCTGGGGTGGTTGGGCCTACTCTGCCGCAGCAGCATTGGCAGGAGGCTTTCTAGGCAGACAGCCAACCCCCGAAGATCGCATGTTTGTCGGAATCGCCGGCTTCTCTCTATTACTTCTCGCGTTTGTGATTCTCTCCCTAGGACGGAGAGTTGCAAGAACTCTTGAAATATTTAATTGGTTTGACCTAGGTGTAGTTTTTACTTCGTTTATAATTCTTGCAATAATTTTAGTTCCGCCCTCTATATGGGGTGAGCTAGGTAGCGGCCTAGTTTCATTTACCATACCTCAAGGAATTGACCCTATTCTCTTAGCGGGTTGGTGGGGGTACATCGGATTACTCACAGGGCTAAATTATGTGGCGGTCAGCTGGTTTAAAGACAAAGGCCATGGCATGGGATCGCTTACGGGCTACATATCGGCGCTGATTGGCGGTAAGAAAATAGAAGTTAGTACATTTGGAAAAATATTTAGACTCACACCCGAGAATATAAAGATATTTAAAAGATGGTGCAATCTAGCATTAGAAGAATTATTTGTGATATTCTTTTTGGGCGCCATTGTTGGCATGCTTATACCTATGACTCTGGCATATGCGATTGCCAGAGGTCTTGGATTAGAAATTCTTTGGGGAATTCCGTTGTGGCTAGCCTTAGCGCTAGGCAAGTTATGGGGACCCGCCGGGTATTGGTGGGGCGTGGTAGTGGCTGTGTTTGTTTTATTTAAGACGCAACTTGGAATAGTAGATGCTATAGTTAGAAATGTGGCAGACGCCGCTTGGAAGTCGGAAGGCGTTAGGAAGTTCTTTAGAAACGACATAAGATATCTCTACTACTTGTTAGTGGCTATCATCTTGGCTTGGGCTTCTGTGG
The DNA here is from genome assembly GCF_000015805.1 of Pyrobaculum calidifontis JCM 11548. Lineage (NCBI taxonomy): Archaea > Thermoproteati > Thermoproteota > Thermoprotei > Thermoproteales > Thermoproteaceae > Pyrobaculum > Pyrobaculum calidifontis. The sequence continues at coordinate 1,136,020 of NC_009073.1, forward strand.
CGTTTTTCGCAACGGCACCAGTAACACTGATTCTTATATCGTCTAACATGGCAAACGCCGCAGCTCTATACGGAGTACCGTTTTTACTGTATCTAAATTATAAGATGCCTAAGGAGCTAAGGTTACACTGGGGGCTAATAGTGCTAAATATCATATTCATGATTATATGTGCAATCTTTTTGACATTCTCAGTGGGAAGAGCGCTGGGAGTTCTATAAGAAGAAAAATTTAAATACACATTTTTTTGTATTCTATAATGATAGAAATAAACCCTAAGGTACTTCACTTATACCGAGATCTCTTCGGCGAGAAGGTTGTTAATGGGCGGAGAGTGGTCGTGGAACAACTTATTGAGGACTTGACCAGGGAGTTTCGGGCTGAGATAGATAGAGTCATCAGGGCGAGGCGGGAGTGGCTTGAGAGGAGGGAGCCCGTGAGAGTCAAGGCGGCGTTTCCCAAGTGGGACGACAAGTTTGTAGACGCGGATGGGAACGTCCGCACGTTTAGGGAAATTGTGCAGGGGCTTATCGACAACTTCCTCGGCAGAGACACGCCTCTGCGGTGGGGGCTGAACTGGAACACGCCCGTGCCAGACGACTTGCACCCGTTGAAGAACCCGGGGCTGGAGATCACTGGGCCTTGGTTCCCCATGTCCCGCGCCATTCACCAAATCAACGCAGACGTGGCATCCATGATGGAGGACGAGGAGGACGCCTCGCCTGCCTGGTACGTGCCCTGGGGCTCTGGGAGAGAAGTGGCGCCTGTCTGGGAAGCGCGGCGGATAGTGAAACGGGTCTTGTCGGGGGATGTGCCAGACCCCTACTACGAGGGGGGCAAGGTGTACCGTATACAAAAGCCCAGGGAGAGGTGGCCCACTCTCATACACAGGGTGCCGGGCCTCCACATCCTCGACTTCGACGTGAGAGTGGACGGGAGGCCCGTCCCGGCCATAATCACCTCCATCGTGATCTACACCGTCAACAACTACGACGCGCTGAAGAGGGCCGGCTCGGGGGTGTACTTCTATGTGCCCAAGGTGCAGACGCCCGAGGAGGCCCTCGTGGTGGAGAAGATCTTGCGGCGGGTGGAGGACGCGCTGGGGCTTAGGCGGGGCGAGTTGAAGATAGCCATGTTGTACGAGGAGGCCAGGGCGGGCTTGTACCTCCCCGTCATCTTCTGGATTTGGAGAGAGAGGCTTGTCAAGTCTAACAACGGGAGGTGGGACTACTTGGGCTCGTTGATTGAGATGTGGAAAGACGAGGCGGTTTACCCAGACCCGCAGAACATTACGATGACTCACCCCATAATGATGGCGTACCAGAAGTACAACGCGTTGATGTGCCTAATGGCTGGGCTTGGGAGAGATGGGAGACTGAACGCCGCGCCGGTTGGGGGCATGGCCGCGGTGATGCTCTACCGCCCCGACGACCCGTACCAGCGCCATAGGTACAACGCCAGGGCGCTGAGGGCCATATGGCTAGACAAGCTCAGGGAGAGGCTAATAGGACTAATCTTCGTGACTGAGGAGCCCGTGAAGAAGGTGAAGCTCAGGGAGATCCTGGAGGGGAAAGTTAGGGGGAGACTGTACGACTTGTTTAGGCAGAGCTGGGTGGCCACGCCGGAGGAGGCGTACGTGAGGGCGGGCAACGAGCCGCTTAGAGCGAGGCTGGAGGAGTTGGAGAAGTTGATCAACCGCCCCGTCAAATACGTGGAGGTGGACGGGGTTAAGATACCGGCGGTGGACAGCGGCCTCACGGAGCAAGAGAGGCAACTCTTCATAAGGCTAGGCCTAATAGACGAGGCGGGGAACATCACGCCGTGGGTCATAAGGCCGGACATGGTGGACACCCCGGAGAAGCTGCTCATAAACCCGGAGCTGTGGGGGGGCGCCGACCTCTGGACCGCGCTCTACCAGCCGCCGAAGGGCGACATCACGGCGGAGCACATACAACACGCCTTCTACATGGCCGCCAACTACGGCTTCCAACTCCTCAACGGCAATCTGGCCGCGGCCATCGACGACTACGAGCTGGGCCAGCGCTTCATGAACGACTTAGCCACCTACCGCATATTCTCCACCTGGCTCTGGACGCTACTGCGCCACAAGGCCCCCATTACGAAGGACGGGGCGTTTAAGGGGCCCGCCAAGACGGCGCTCGGGGTCATCCCAGCCGAAGACAGGGTCAAGGTGGCGGCCGGCACCCCCTTCACCGAGGAGCTCTTCGACAAGCTCTGGGAGTTGCACATGGAGTGGACTTGGGCGTTTTACGACGACTTGGACAGAATAGCGTCGGAGAGGATACTCCACAAGTTTGTAAACGCCGTGAAGGAGGCCGTACGCGACGCCTATGCGGCTGGCCCGTTTAGGCGCGTGAAGCCGGGCGACGCGGCGAGGCGGGTCCTCTCTGCCATAAGGGCTGAGGAGGTGGAGAAGGCCGTCGTCGAAAATGCGCCGCGCTTCGACAGGGCCTTCGCGCCCGTCATAATGGAGATACTACGCGCGAAGCTTAAGTCGCCCATGTACCTCCAACACGGCGGCAGACTCATCATGGCCCTAGCCCCCCTACCGGACGAGGTTAGAGACGCGGCGCTCAAGGCGGTCTTCATGCCCAGGGAAGAGGTGGAGAGGCTAGTGGCCTCTGGCAGACTCGGCAAAGAGGTGTTGGAGATATACGACTACGTCCACGACATAAGATGATTGAGTGGCTCTCTGCCCTCAGAGACCTCCTAGTGGACAACCTAGAGCGATCCCACCTCCCCCTCCCGGTGGACCCTGGGGTTTGCAAGAAGTGGAGGGAGGGGCTGTCCTTCGGCGGGAGGGAGAGGGTGTTGTACACCTCCTGCATGTACCAAATGGCGCCGCTTATTCACAAGGCCGTGGAGCTTTTGGAGAAGTACGGCGCCCACCGGGGCGGGCTGAGGACCCGCGTGGCGAGCCTGGGCGCCAGGTTACTCGGAGGCATCTTGCTGAAGCCCAGCGAGGAGGAGGAGCGGCGCGCCGCGGCCATACTCCGCTCCATTTACTCCCTCTTGAAGAAACACGGCGTGGAGTTCGGCGTGTTGGAGGAGGAGCCCTACTCAGGCGCCTTGTTGTACGAGCTGGGCTTTGTAGACGACTTCGCCGAATATGCCAAGAAGGTATACAAGCGGTTTAAGGAGGAGGGGGTGAGGGAGGTGATAACGGTGGACCCCCACACTCAGCACATTTTGGAGAAGGTCTACCCGCAGTTCGTGGAGGGGTTCGACATCTCTGTGAGAAGCTACCTCGACTTCTTAGACTCCTCCAAGGTCAAGGTGAAGATCAGCGGCTTTACAATACACGACTCGTGTCTCTACGCCCGGTACCTAGGCCGCTACGACACGGTAAGAAAGCTACTGGCCGCTGGGAGGCCTGTGGAAGACCCGTTTATAACTGGGAGAGAGACCTCGGGCTGTTGTGGAGGGCCCGCGGAGTCCATAATGCCAGAGCTCACGAGGAAAATCGCCATGGACAGGGCGGCCAAGCTCTCAAAGCTTTCTCGCACCGCCGTGGTGGCTTGCCCAATATGTTTCGTAAACCTCTCCCGCACTGGGGCAATTGAGGTGAGAGACATGGCCGAGGTGTTGGAATGAGTTGGCAGGAGGCTGTAGAGAGGGCGAGGGCGCACATTGTGCCTAGGACGTACGAGGTGTTGCAGAGGTTTGAATACGTCAGAGAGTTGGCCAAGGAGGTGAGGAAGGCGCGGGAGGAGGTGGTCAAGAACTTGGACTACTACATTGAGGAGGCGAGGAGGGCCGTGGAGCGGATAGGCGGGCGCTTCTACCTAGCCGCCACGGGGGAGGAGGCCGTTGAGACTGTGGCAAAGATCGTGGGGAGGGGCAAGGTGGTGGTAATGAGCAAGAACAACGTGGCCACGGAGACTGGGCTTAGGCAGAGGCTTGAGGCGGCGGGCAACGAGGTGTGGGAGACGGACTTGGGCGAGTTCTTGATACAGCTGGCCGGGGATGAGCCGAGCCACATACTCGCCCCCGCAGTCCACATGACCAAGGAGAGGGCGGCCGAGGTGCTTAGGCAGAGGCTTGGAATCGCCGTTCCCCCAGAGGCGGAGGCCATTGCGCAGAGGGCGAGGGAGTTTTTGAGGGAGAAGTTCCTAAGGGCAGACGTGGGGATCACAGGTGCAAACGCCATAGCCGCAGACACGGGGGCGGTGGTGCTCGTGGAAAACGAGGGCAACATTAGGATGACCACAGTGTTGCCGCCGGTCCACATAGTCTACGACGGCGTGGAGAAGGTAGTCCCCACGCTACACCACGCCTTCATGTCCGCCATGGTGCAGTCCGCCTACGCTGGCCTCTACCCGCCCACCTACGTAAACCTCTCCGCGGGCCCGAGCTCCACGGCTGACGTGGAAATGCGCCGGGTGTCCCCCGCCCAGGGGCCGCGTGAATTCCACGTGGTGCTTGTAGACAACGGGAGGAGGAAGGCCGCCAAAGACCCAGACCTATGGGAGGCGCTCCTCTGCATAAGGTGCGGCCGCTGCCACCTCCACTGCCCAGTCTACCTGACGCTGGGCAGAGAGTTTGGGAGGCCCCCCTACACGGGGCCCATGGGCGTGATGTGGACAGCGGTTACGCGGGGCATAGAGGAGGCCGGCCCACACGCGCTTAAGTGCGTACACGCGGGGAACTGCAGAGAGGTGTGCCCAATGTCAATAGACATCCCCAAGGTGATACACGCAATAAGGGCCAGATATCTAAGGGCGCGTTAGCCCTTCCACTTCTTGCTCAAGAGGTTCTTCAACGCGTCCAAGAGGAGGTAGGCGGCGTCGCCGACGTCGAGGTCGAGCCTCTTTGCAAACTCCGCCACAGCCTCCTCGGCCGCGCTCTGCATATGCCTCCTCTTCTCCACGGCGTCTGTCATGCCCCTGGCATACTCAAACTCCACGAGGGGGCCAACTGTGGCAAATCGCCTCTTCACAGGGCCGGGGCGCCTCGACCTGCCGACGTAGAGAATAGGCTTGTACTTCTCCAGCCGCCACCCGCCCTCGGTGAAATCCTCAGACGCGTATGCCGCAACTACGCGCCCCACAAATATGTCGTGGTCTCCGCCCACGTCTACCACTTGCTTAAGCTCGCACTCAATGACGGCGACTGCCTCGCCCACAGCCACGCTGGGGATCTTCCACGCCGGCACTAAGGTAAGTCCAGCACGCTCAAGCTTGTCTCTTACAACGCGGCCAGAGACGTCGCCTACAAAGGCCAGGGCATCTGCCCTGGAGAAGTCGAGGAGATTTACAGTGAAGTATCCGCTCTCTCTTACCAGCCTATAGGTGCGCCGCTCTGGGGCAATGGCCGTAATCAGGAGAGGTGGCGACATGGAGATAGACGTAGTCCACACGGCGGGCATGGCGCCTGCCTCTTCCCCAGCCTTAGCCGCTATAATGGGGACCGTGGCTGGGTAGAGCAGGTAGTGGAAAAGCTCTGCTTCAACCTCTCTAAGCACGCCGCTCATGGCCACCTAATACAAGTGGCATGCCACATAGTGTCCCCTCTTCACCTCCACTAGGGGCGGCTCTTCTCTTTCGCACTTGCCCTTTATCACATATGGACAACGTGGGTGAAATCTACATCCAGGCGGCGGATTTATGGGGCTCGGCGGCTCGCCCGTGAGCAAAATCTTCTTCCTACTCCTAGCCACCTTTGGATCCGGTATGGGCAGGGCAGATATGAGGGCTTGAGTGTAGGGGTGTAGTGGCTCTTTTACAATCTCCTCAGCTGGGCCCACCTCCACGACTTTCCCCAAGTACATCACGGTGATTCTATCGCTCATATACCTCACAGCCCCAATGTCGTGGCTTATGAAGAGGTACGTCAACCCCATCTGCTTTTGCAAATCCTTCAACATGTTCAATATCTGGGCCTGTACCGACACGTCCAGCGCCGAGGTCGGCTCATCTAACACCAAAAACTTCGGCCTCAGCAACAAGGCCCTTAATATGGCTATCCTCTGCCTCTGGCCTCCACTAAACTCGTGGGGATACCTATGCAAGTGGCTTCTCTCAAGGCCCACGAGCTCTAGCATTTTGCCAATGTACTCCTCCGGATCGTCGATGGGCAGTTTGTGCACCTTTATTACCTCGAGCAGAGTCTGGTACACAGTCATCCTGGGGTTTAGAGACATGTAGGGGTCTTGGAAGATCATCTGCGCCTTCTTCCTAAACTCCCTCAGCTTAGCCCCAGAGGCCTTTGTAATATCCTCTCCCTCGAAGTATATTCTACCCGACGTAGGCTCTATGAGCCTCAAAATTAGGCGCCCCAGCGTAGTCTTCCCACTCCCAGTTTCTCCAACGAGCCCCAGCGTCTCGCCCTCGTATATCTCCAAGTCGACGTGGTCCACGGCTTTCACATAGCCCCTGGGCCTCAGCAGTCCGCCCACTGGGAAATACTTCGTAAGACCCTCGGCCTTGACCAGCGCCCTCATGTGTACAACCAACAGGCAACCTTGTGCCTAGTCCCCACCAACGGGGGCTCTTCTCTTTCGCACTTGCCCTTTATCACATATGGACAACGTGGGTGAAATCTACATCCAGGCGGCGGGTTGATCAAGTTGGGTATAGTGCCCGGCACTGGCTCTAGTCTCTCCTGGGGCTGAATTGGGTTTACAACTGCCCTCAAGAGGCCCTTGGTGTAGGGGTGCATTGGCTTTTCAAAGAGCTCCTCTGTTGGAGCCTCTTCCACGATCTTCCCCCCGTACATCACCAACACCCTGTCGGCGAACTCCGCCACTAGCCCCATGTTGTGCGTAATGAAGATTATGGACATGCCCAGCTCGTCCTTGAGCTGTTTAAATAGGTGGAGTATCTGAGCCTGCACAGTCACGTCCACCGCCGTAGTGGGCTCATCTGCGATGAGGATCCTCGGCCGATTGCTTATAGCCATGGCTATGACGGACCTCTGCTTCATGCCGCCGGACAGCTGGTGGGGATACGACTTGGCCCTACTCTCCGGCTCTGGTATCAAGACTTTGCGCAGTAGCTCTACAGCGTCTCTAAAGTATTGCTTAATTTTCCCACCCCTATGCGCCGCCACGGTCTCTCCCACCTGGTAGCCAACGGTGTAAAGTGGGTCTAGGGCTGAGGACGGGTCTTGAAACACGTAGGCTATCTCAGAGCCTCTTATCTTCCTAAGCTCCTCCTCGGGCAATTTCAGCAGATCCACCTCCTCGCCGTCTCTCCTATATATGACAGACCCCGACACTATTCTTCCAGGCGGCTGTATAAGCCTGGTAATAGCCCTAGTTGTCACCGTCTTGCCGCTCCCAGTCTCTCCCACGATGACGAGAGTCTCCCCCTTGTATAAGTCAAAGGACACGCCTTCCACGGCTCTGACAACTCCGGCGTAGGTGTAGAAGTATACGGTTAAGTCTCGCACCTCGAGGATTTTCATACCCTAAACTCTATCCTCCTCCTAAACTTGGGGTCAAACACGTCGCGTAGAGCGTCCCCAAGGAGGTTCCACCCCAGTGCCGTCAGGAAAATGGCGACACCTGGGAAGAACACAAGCCACCACGCAGTGGGGAAGCGGCTACCGCCCATGTTTATGAGAGAGCCCCAATCCACTATGGGGGGCTGCGCGCCGAGGCCTAAAAAGCTTAGCCCCGCCGCGAGCAAGTTCACCGAGGCGAAGTCGAAGGTTATTAACACAACCACTGGGGACATTATGTTGGGCAAAATGTGCCTCGTCATAATCCTCCAAGAGGAGTACCCCAGCGCCTTAGCCGCCTCCACGTAGGTCTTCTCACGCTCTACTAAAACCATTCCTCTAACGACTCTCGCGTAGGTGGGCCACCACACAATTATCAATGCTGTGAAGATGGAGATGAGAGGCGCGAGGTGGATAGCGTCGTCGGGCTTTACGCCGAAGATCGCAGCCATGGCGTATGCAAAGGCTTGGTTCTCCACCAACGCCTCCCTAATCCTCTGGGGCAGAGTCGCGGCGAGCGCAAGCGCGAGGACAAGCGCTGGGAAGGCGAGGAACATGTCTGTCACCCTCATGATAGCCTCGTCTATCTTCCCGCCGTAGTAGCCGGCGATGAGGCCCAGCAAAATCCCCAGAGGCACACCCAGGGCGATTGTAACCACAGAAATCACAAGCGAGACCCTCGCCCCGTAGAGCATGAGGCTGAGAACGTCTCTCCCGTAGATGTCCGTGCCCAGCAACATGCCGTAGGACCCAGGAGGGGCTAGATACAGGTCCGGGTTTTCTAAGTAGAGGAACTGGTCGTAGCCGTAGGGGGCCACAAAGGGGCCGACGATTCCGACGACTACAAACCCCATGGAGAGTATGAGGCCCGCGACCCCCGTGGGCGATCTATTAAGCGCGTACAGAGTTAGACGCCACTCCTCCACCCTCGCCCTATTCTTCGCATACCAGTCTCTCCTAACCAGCGTGATGAGCTTCACCAACAGCGATATCAATAGGTCCGCGGCTCTGTCGAGGATCTTCATCAATACCTCACTCTGGGGTCTATAAAAGCGTATAATACGTCGATTACGAAGTTGGTAACTACGTATATCAAGGCGAAGACGAAGGTTGTGCCAATGATGGCGGGGAAGTCTAGGTAGTATATCGACTGCACGGCGTAGGCCCCCAGCCCCGGCAGGCCGAAGATGGTCTCTGTGATGGGGGCGCCGCTCAGCGATGCGCCAAACTCTAGGCCAATTATTGTAACTATGGGCACCAGCGAGTTCTTAAAGACGTGTCTCCTAACCCAGCTCACGGGGACGCCCTTGGCGTGTAGATACTCCACGAAGTCGGCCCCCAGAGCCTCCACTGTGGAATTTCTCACAAACCTGGCGATAATGCCCGCACCGGAGAAGCCTAGGACAAACCCAGGAAGCCAGTATCTGCCCACTATCTGAGAAAGAGACTGCCAATCCCCAGTGATCAACGCGTCAATCAAAGGCACGCCGGTTATCACCACCTTAGACGTTGGAACACCGGCGAGAGTTATGGCCTTGAACTGGACGAAGAACACTAGTATCAATAGGTAGGCCAAGAGGAAGGCGGGCATTGAGACCCCTATCAGCGCAAGCACTCTCACAGCGGCGTCTATCTTAGTATCACGCTTATACGCGGCTAAAAGCCCGAGGGGCAGGCCTATTACCACAGAGAAGAATATGGAGAAGAGGGCCAGCTGTAGAGTCACAGAGAAGCGGGCCGCTATGTCTGAAAACACCGTGTTGCCAGTACGTGGGCTAATTAAAGAGCCCTCGAAAAGCCTAACCAGGAAGTAGTAGAACTGCTCATACCAAGGTCTATCAAAGTGGTAATACTCCTTGAGCTTTTCAATAACCTCGGGCTTCGCCTTCTCGCCCCCAGCCCAAGCCCTCACAGGGTCGGCCGGGATGGCGTACGCAATTAGGTAGGTAATAAAGACGACGCCGAAGATCGTGGGTAGAAAAGTGAGAATGCGTCGGAGTAAAAACCTACGAAAAGAAGACATGGGAAAAAACTAGGGCTTAAACCCGTAGAGCTGTTGCCACAACGTGGCGTTCCAGTAATACGGGTTGTACTTCAGCACTATGTAGGAGTCCTGTTGGTAGTCGGCAACGTAGTAGGGGCCAGTGGAAATGGGCTTCTCGTGAAGTAGCCTATGCGTCGCGTCGTCTTCGCCGGGGATCACATACTTGGCCCATGCCGACGGGTTTTTCCCATTGTTAGAATCGGCGAGGGCCTTTTGGTAGTTGTCCCCCAGCGCGTACTGCATGGAGACAATCATTGTAAACGGCGCGGCGAGGATGGGCAAAATCGCGGGGTATGGCTGAGTCAGCTTGAACTTGACCACGCCAGCCGTGGGGCCAGAGTAGCCGAAGATCCTCATAAGCTCGTCCCAGCTCTTCACATTGTAAGTCTTGCCAGCGTACTCTGTGACAAGGCCCTTGGAGAGCACTTGTTTAAACTCGTCCTCTGTGAGAACAGAGCTGGCATTTACGTCGAAGTACGTGGTAATCATCCAGCTGGGGTCCAAGCTCAGCCTCGCAATTCTCCAAATGGTGAACAACACGTCTACCGCCGAGATGTCGTACGCCTTGTTATTCCACGGATCGTAGGCCTTCATGCCACCCCTAATCACGAAGTACCAGGTGGTACCCTCCTCGTCGTGGGCCCAAGCCACAGCGCCAGCGGGCACCACGTACTCCACGTTTTCCCTCCAGAAGGTCACAAGGGGTGTGCCAATTTGGGTAAATATCTCCCAACCAAACGACTCGTAGCTTGCCGCGGGGTCAAAGCTCTGAGGCCAGCCGATTGTGGCAATGGCGAGAGTATCGGGGCCGTTCTTATAGTCCTTAATGCCCAGCGGCACAGAGGGAGCGTCTGGGGTTTCCCACAACAGGTCGTAGCGCTCTAGCTCCAGCGGGGTGTAGTACCGGTCTTTTACCCAGCTCCACTGGTGCATGAAGAATTTGGCTTGGCCAAGCCATATGATAGCAGGATCTCTATTACTAGCTATGTATATAGCCTTGTATAATGCCTCTCTCAGGGCGGGGTCGAAGTGAGTCCTCGCGGCCACTATCAAGGCGTCAACGTCGTAGTTGCGGTAGAACGCGGGATTTATGTCAACAAACCCAGTGCTCTCCTCAATAGGCTTCGTCGCCTTCTCGTCGACTACGTATTGAACCACGTAGATCTTGCTCCCAGCTGGCACATTTACAGAGGCGCCAGAGCCCTTTGGACCTACCACCACGTAGACGCCGCCGCCGACGTCGTAGACCACCGCCTTAGAAAGCATTGCAGACACGTCGGAGGGCGACGTGGCCTCTTTCACCTGTAATTCGCTGAATTGAGTGCCGCCGTAGAAGAGCGGCGAGGCGTAGTCGTCTGGGTCAAGGTAGTCGGGCAACCACCCTATTATGTAGACGTCGAAGTCTCCCTTCTCTGTCTTACTAAGGAGCGTGGGCCAGTTGAGAGGCTCCACTGTCACTTTGAAGCCGAGTTGACCCCAAGTGTTGGCCAGCAACGCCGCAGTCTGCGCCCTCTGGTCGTTGCCAAGGTTGTAGTTTATTACAATGGTATACTTAGTTGGGTCAATTCCACTCTTCTTAATCAGCTCTCTGGCCTTGGTGAGGTTGTAGGTGTATTTGACAATGCCGTATTCGGTGTAGCCCGGCAGTCCCTTAGGTATTACGCCGTAGAGTCTGACAAAGCGGTTTGCGTATATCCTGTTTAAAATGGTGTCGTAAGGCACGGCATATGCCAATGCTTGTCTAACCAGGCTGTTATTAAACGGAGCCCTATACGCATTTAAGACTATGTACTCAATGGTAAGCGTCAGTAGATTTGGGTCTTCTTGTAGCCGTATCTCGTAGTTGCCCATTTTTGTGCCAACCACCTCGTTCAGCCTATCTAACGGTATGGCGGCTATATCCACCGTGCCCGTCTTATACATTTGAATGCGGGCTGTGGCGTCGTTGTTTATCACGTAGATTACATACTTGTGGAATACCTTAGAGGGCGGGGCCGGCGTAGTTGTGGCTGGTGCAGTCGGCGTAGTGGGCGGCGGCGTAGTTGTTTTAGGCGTTGTCGTAGGCTGTGTAGTTGTGGTAGGCTGTGTGGTCTGTTTTGTTGGGGTAGTTGTCGTAGGTGGGGGCCCCTGTGTTGTTAGCATTAATGCCGCGGCCCCTATTAGGATTAATAGTACGACCAGGCCTATTATTGCGGCTCTAGATAATCCCCTGATTTTTGGCATAGTATACGACTTTTGCGCATTTTTAAATGTTGAATGCTAACTGGATAGATATTTGGCTAAATTGTTGACGGCTTCTGTGGCCATGGACCTTAACGCGTTTTTTACAATGCTCGGTGCCAGAGAGGCGGCTAGGCCCCGCGCGTCTCCCTCAAAGCGCCACTTCACGAGGGACCCGCCGCCGCTGGGCTCTACACGGGCCGATATTTTGAAGTCGGCGGTGGTCTGGAGGCCGGTCGCCCTCCCCGCCACGTCTACGCCGTCGTCCCCCACGTAGGTGTACCGGAAGCGGACGGCCATTTTGCCCGAGAGGTGTCCCAGCTTCACCGTGGCCTCTCCCACGTACTCGTCGCCGGACTTCTCAACCTTGGTGACCCCAGGTATCAGCTTGGCCACCGCCTCGGGGTTTTTTAACAGTTCTACAACCTGGGCGGGGGGCTTGGGGACGGCGAATTGTCCAGACTCCTCTACGCGCATGTGTCAGCGTAGTGGGCTGTTTATAAGTCTGCCACCAGGGCGATGAAGATGTCGTTTACGTTGGTCCCAGTGTAGCCGGTGTATATTGCCCTCCCTAGCGCCTTGAAGAAGGTGTAGCTGTCGTTGTTGGCGAGGTGCGCGTAGGGGTCGAGGCCGGCCTTCTCCGCCTCCTCCGCCGTCAACCCGTCCACCACTGCGCCTGCCGCTGGGCTGTTTCCATCTACCCCGTCGGTGCCCATGCACGCGGCAACTACGTCGCGGCTCCCCCGCACCGCCATTGCGAAAGAGAGGCAGAGCTCTTGGCTTCTCCCGCCCACCCCGTTGCCCCTCACAGTCACCACGGTCTCTCCCCCGGCGAGCACGGCTGCTGGCTTTGGCGCAGGAAGGGCGTGGGCCGAGGCGCTCTTAGCCACAGAGGCCAAGACGCGCCCCGCCTCCCTCGCCTCGCCCTCGAGCATGGCGGTCACAATCACGGCGTTGAACCCCTTGGCGGAGAGGAATTGTGCGGCGCGGCGTAGGGACTGGACGTTGCTGGCCACTACCACGTTGACTACCTTCTCCAGGAGCGGGTCGTCCCGCCTCACCGTGTTCGCCCCGCTCTCCACCGCCCGCCTAACGCCCGGCGGGAGCCCGTCCCAGAGGCCGTACTTCTTGAGGACGCGTATTGCGTCTTCGCGGGTCGACTCGTCGGGCGCGGTGGGGCCCGACGCAATGACGTCTAGCCTGTCGCCCACCACGTCGCTTATGATGAGGGACACCACCCTCTGCGCCTTTATGAGCTTGAGGAGCTTGCCGCCCTTGACCCGGGAGAGGCGCTTTCTCACGGCGTTGAGCTCCACTATGTCGGCCCCCCGGCGCATGAGCTCCTGCGTCAAGCGGCTAATGTCGTCAAGCGACACGCCGTCCTCCGGCACTTCGAAGAGCGACGAGCCCCCGCCAGACACCAGCACCACCAGCGAATCCTCGCGGCCCACCGAGGCTAGGTAATCCAACAGCTCCTGGGAAGCCCTCGCGGTGTTGGGCCCGGGCGTTGGGTGGTCCCCCCTTACCACTCTTACGGGGCCTATCCGCCCCTCCACGGCGGGGTCTATGACCACGCCCCCGGCCACTAAGTCCCCCAGCGCCTCCACGAGGGCCTCCGCCATGGCCCTCGACGCCTTCCCAAAGCCAACCACGTGTACCCTCCCCCGCAACTCCACCCCCGCCACCTCAGCCACATCTCCCCGCCTCTTGACGACGCTGAGGACTGCTCGGCGGGGGTCGGCCGCCGCCAGTGCCTCCTCTAAGGCGTCTAGGAGGAGGGCATGGCGCCAGTCCCTTGCCAACTCCTCTCTGTTTTTAATCACGTCCTGTTGCCTCTGCCTCTATTTAACCATTAGGTGGAGGGCCACTAGGGCGGCCAGTGCGGGCAGGGCGGTGGCGTACATTACCAGGGCTGTGTAGCCGGTGAGCTTCGCCGCCACGGCTGGGGGGTATATGGAGGCGTAGAACTGGACGGCGGAGCGGGGGAACTCGTAGATGGTCATGTAGGCCACTCTCCCGGCGACTAGGGCGATGAGGACTTCCAGGGGCGTCAGCCTCCCTACGTGGTACAGCGGCGCGGCGGCCATTATGCCGTATGTGGGCCTCACCGCGGAGATGGAGGCGACGAGGGCCGCCTCTGGGCTTATGGGTAGCCACTCCATGGGCACCGCCACGCCGAGGGCTTCAAGCGCCATGAACACCGCCTCAAAGACGGCGTACCGCGCCGTGATTGAGGCGGCTTGTCTGAGGATTTTCACAGTGGGCGTCTTTGCAACGTCGGCGGTGACGTCGGGCCACTTGACGCGGATCCTCGTCGCCAGGAGGAAGCCCAGCGCCGATGAGAGGTACACAACGGCCAAGTAGGCCGCCCCCAGTAGGCCAAGGGCCCCCAGGGCTATGGGGATGACGCCTATGCGGAGGTGGAGGAGGACCACTCTGATGGGCCAAGTGGCGAAGGTGTATTGCACAATGTGCCTCATGTCCACCTTCCCTTCGCCAAGGGCGCGGGCAAGTATTGCGTGGGGCGTGCGGGCGTCTGCCACGGCCAGGGCCACTAGGCCGGCGGGCACTCCCGTGCGGCGCGAAATGGGGGCGGCCACCCTCTCCAGGTGGCGGAGTAGGTACTTAGCCGCGAGGAGGCCCGCGGCCACTGATATGAAGACCATGGCGGCTCTATACGCGGCGTCAAGCGGCGACACGTTGACAATTGTGTAGACATATAAAAATGCAAATGTTGCACAGAAAGCCTTATAGGGGGCCGCCATGGCTCCCCCATGCGGTTTCTCCCCTCGCTGGCAGGCCTGTCGGCTGGGATCGCCCTGGCCCTACTGGGCCTAGGACAAGCCGCGCTTTGGGCGTTGGCGGCCACTGGCGTCTTTCACGCCCTGTTTCAGAAGCCGCAGGCGCTTTGCGCAAAGGGCGGGGGGTGTGAGAAAGTTCTCTCATCCCCATATGCGAGGCCCTTCGGCGTGCCCATGGAGGTGCTCGGCGCGGCGTGGTTCATAGGCGTGCTGCCGGCGTACTACCTCGGCGCGGGGCAACTTTGGGCGTTTATAGGCATAGCAGGCGTGGCCGTGCTTACGGCCATTGAGGCAAAGCTGAGGGCCTTCTGCGCCTACTGCACAGTGGCCCACCTAATAGGCCTTGCCGCAGCCGCCCTATTGCTGTCGGCGTAATGGTTTTAAATCAAAGCCCCATCTCCCACATGGCTCTGGCGGAGGTGGCCCTCTTGGCCTTTGCCCTTATTGTGGCAGGGTTTTTGCTAATGGTCATTTCGCTCCTCCTGGCCGCGAGGGGAGGCGAGGCCAGGGGCGAGGCCGGCGGGGTAATCATGATAGGCCCAGTCCCAATTGTGTTTGGCACTAGCAAAAACGCGGCGCTGGCGGCCGCCGTGGCGGCGCTAATGGTGTTAGGCCTTCTCCTCTTCTTGGTGGTACTTCTTCCAAAGTAGCCACTGGGCCAGCGCGAGGACAAACAGCAGAGCCGCCACCGCCGTCAAACCCCATGTGAGCGCTGGCGGCGCCCCCGCGCCGAAGCAGATGGGGAAGAACAACACTACGACGCACCCCACTGCGGCCACGCCCCCCTCTGCGTGGTACGTCATTGCGATAAACGGCACTGCGGCGAGGAGGAGGACTCCCAGCACCACAAGGGCGAGGCCGGCGGCGAATAGGAGGTTCACAAGCGGCAATGGTTTTAAGATTAAAAGTTTTTGTCCCAATGCCCTTTGAGGCCCGGTACCGGGTGTATTTACACCACACAGACGCCGCGGGGATTGTCCACTTCTCCCGCCTCTTGGCGCTTGTGGAACAGGCGGAGGAGGACTTCTACGCCAGCGCCGGAGTCTCCTCTATCCAAGGGATATTCCCGCGGCGGGAGGTCTACGCCTCCTTTACCTACCCCCTGAGGCGTGGGGACGAGGTGGCAGTTAGAATATGGGCTGAGGAGGTTAGGAGGAGGGCTGTGAAATACCGATTCGAGGTGTTCAACCTCACCGCCGGGGTCAAAGCCGCGGAGGGCTACGTGGTAGGCGTCTGCGTGGACGTCAAAGAGGGAAAGCTCGTCGCGGTGGAGTGCCCCGAGGACTTCCTAGAGGCGTGGAGGAGAAATGCTCCTCCTTGAGATTTCAACTCTCTTCCCAGGGCCGCTGGCGGGCAGAGTCCTCCAGTCGGCCGGGTTCAGAGTGGTGAAGGTGGAACCGCCCAGCGGCGACCCGCTCTCTGCCTACTCGCCAACTCTCTACTCCCTTTTAAACGAGGGGAAGGAGATTGTAAAAGTGGACCTCCGGGCAGAAGGCGGCGGCCTTGTGCGGGAGCTGGCGAAAGAGGCAGACGCGGTTTTGACCACTCTCCGCCCCTCCACAGCGGCAAAACTCGGCGTGTCCTATGAACACCTGAGGGAGGTGAAGCGGGAGCTGGTCTACCTCTCCATAGTGGGATACGGCGACAGAGACTGGCCCGCCCACGACTTGAATTTGGCTGGGCTCGCCGCGCACTTCGTACAAAGCCCTCCCCTGGCCCTCTCAGTGGACGTGGCCACGGCCCTCTACGCCGCCTACCTAGTGGCAACGCGCGTGTGGAAGAGGGAGTGGGGCTACGTGGAGCTTGCCATGGAGGACGTGGCCTACCTCCTCAACCTTCTGGCCATAGCCGCGCAGAAGGACGGCCGGCCCGTCTTCACCACGGGAGTCTACCCCCTCTACCGTGTGTACACGTGTAAGGGCGGTGCCGTGACGGTGGCGGCCTTGGAGGAGAAGTTCTGGCGGAGGTTCGTGGAGGCCATCGGCCGGCCCGACCTAGCGGACAGGGCCTACGACCCGGCGGCCGCCGCCGAGGTGGAAAAGGCCGTTGGGGATATGGACTGCGGAGAGCTCCTCGCATTAGGCGCCGAGGTCCCCATAGCCCCAGTGAGAGGCCTAGGCCAGGTGGCCGACGCCTTGGACCTCCGCCGCCTTTTTGAGAGACTGAAGCTGTAGCGCAAAGTCATAGGCGTCTACTATCGCCTTTATGGAGGCGTCTACCACGTTGCTGGAGACGCCCACTGTCCTCCAGACGCGCTCGCCGTCTGTGAACTCCACCGTGACTCTCACGACGCTCTCCGTGCTCTTCACCGTGGTGGGCAAGACGACGCGGTAGTCGCGCAGGGTGACCCTCAGAAGCTCTGGGAAAGCTGCCGTGAAGGCCCTCCGCAGCGCCACGTCTACGGCGTGCACGGGGCCCACGCCCTCCCCAGCCTCGAGCATCTCTCTGCCGCCCACCTTGACCTTGACCACGGCAAATGCGGCAGGGGTGGGGCCAGTCACCACCCGCCACTCCGTCAGCCTAAACCGCTCCTTGTAAAGGCCGAGGTGTTTTAACAGTATCAAAAGCGCCGAGGCTGGGGCCTCGTCGAAGGAGTAGCCCTCTCTCTCAAGCCTCTTCACCTCCTCAAGCGCCCTCCTAACCGCCTGGTGGCGCTTGTCGAGGGGGATGCCCAGCTCCTCCGCAGCCTTGAGCGCCACGCTGGCGCCCCCAGCCATCTCGGACACCACGACGACGCGCCTATTCCCCACCAGCGCTGGGTCAATGTGCTCGTAGGCCCTCGGCACCTTCATAACCGCGTCTGCGTGGACTCCGCCCTTGTGGGCAAAGGCGAAGTCTCCCACGTAGGGCTGGTAGGGGTTCGGCTGTCTGCCAAGCGCCTCGTACACCATCCGCGACAGCTCTCTCAGCCGTCCAAACTTAACGGGGGGCGGCTCGTCTCTAAGCACACGGAAGCCCATCTTCAGCTCCAGGGTGGGCAACACGGCGGTTAAGTCCGCGTTCCCCGTCCTCTCCCCCACCCCGTTTATAGTCCCCTGCACGTGCCTAGCCCCCGCCACCACGGCCATTAGGGTGTTGGCCACGGCGCAGCCGATGTCGTTGTGCATGTGGGCCCCCAGCGCCATGGCTGGGAACCTCCTCTTCACCTCCGCCGTAATTCTGTACACCTCATGGGGCGGAGTGCCCCCGTTGGTGTCTGCCAGCACCACCACCCTGGCCCCCGCCCTCCAAGCAGTCTCTATAGACTCAAGGGCCCTCTCTGGGTCCTCTATGTAGCCTTGGTAGAAGTGCTCAGCGTCGTATATCACCTCCATGCCGTGCTCTCTGAGGTACTCCACGCTCTCGGCTATCATGGCCAAGTTCTCCTCCCACGTGGTCTCCAACACCTTCTCCACGTGGAGAGTCCAGCTCTTCCCAAAGATCACCGCCACTGGGACGTCGGCCTTCACTATGGCGTTTAAACTCTCGTCGTCCCTCGGCCTAACCCCCTTGCGCCTAGTGCTTCCAAACGCCGCGAGCCTCGCCCTAGTGAGAGAGTACTCCTTCATGGCCTTGAAGAAGTCCAAGTCCTTGGGGTTGGAGTAGGGCCAGCCCCCCTCGATGTAGTCCACGCCGACCTCGTCCAGCTTTAAGGCAATCCTAATCTTGTCCTCAAGCGTGAAGGAGACGCCCGCGCCCTGTGCGCCGTCTCTCAGTGTTGTGTCTAATGTTTCTACATAATCCCCGGCATGCCTATTTAGGAAATGTGGTACATATAAACTTATCTCAGACCGACGAGGAGAAGCGCGGCGTAAAGACGGGGGAAATTGTGCAAGCGTGTCACGTGAGGGAATTGTAATAGTGAGGCCCTCTCCTGTGGATGCAGTGCTGATGTAACCTCTGGGGTATTGTGGTGTTTTGAAGAGGGGTCGAAAAATAGGGGCTTATAAACTCCGCTGTAAAAGCCCGTCGAAGAGTTTGACAGCGTTAAACGAGCCCGGCGGCGGTGCAGAGCATGTGGAGCAGCCCCGTTGGGCCGGCCTCTTCTTAACTCGGCGAGCCGTTTTAGCCATTAGTACAAGTTCTACCTAGGCGGGGGAGGCCGTTTACCCCATTTGAGCTGTGAACAACCACTTCCAGAGCGGGATGTAGGCGACGCCGCCGCGCTCCTCCTCGTAGTCCCAAGTGACAACCACGGCCCTGGCCCCCGTGAAGACTGTCTTGGCCCTTTCAAGCGCCTTAACCTCTCTCCTGTCTACCTCGTCTGGCGCAGAGACGTATGTCACCTGGATCAACGTCGGCGGGTCGCCAGGCACTACGAAGTCTACCTCGTGCCCCTCGCCGCGCCAGTAGCGCAGGGGGAGGCCCCGCCTGGCCAGCTCAGCCGCCACCACTGCCTCCATCCTGACGCCTATGTCGAGCCTCTTCCTGAGGTTGAAGTAGGCGGGGTCCACCGGGTATATCTTCCTCGGCTGCTGGTGTACCTCTCTGGCGCCCCCCAGCTTATGCGCCGAGAGGACGTAGTACGCTTCCTCGAGGTACCTCAAGTAGGCGGCTAGCGTCTTCTTGCTCACGCGGTATCCGAGGCCCCTTAGGTAGCGGTGCGCGGCGCTGATGGAGAAGTAGCGGCCAAACCCCTCCTCTACCAGGGAGAGAAACACCTCGAAGACTGGGGCGGGGGATATCCTGTGCCGCTCCACCACGTCTCGGAGAACCACCGTGTCCCTGTACACTCTCACAAGCTCGCCGCGGAGCTCGGGCCTGGCCACCAGCTCCGGGAAGCCGCCCCACTCCACGTATTCCCTGAGAAGCGCCAGCAGAGTGCCCCTGGCCGTCGGCGCGTAGAGGTGCGCCGGGGCCGCGCCCCTCGCCTTGAGAAACTCCCGGAAGGAGAAGGGGAACATCACGCGGCTGATGTACCTCCCCCTAAGCTCGGTTGACACCGCGCGGGCGTCCAGCTGAGAAGAAGAGCCCGCCAGGGCTACTCTAAATCTGCCAGAGTCGAGGAGGGTCCTAACCCACCTCCCCCACATGGGGACGTTTTGCACCTCGTCTAGCAACAGATAGATAACGTCGCCATGCGGCTTCGCCAGCTCAACCACTGTTTTTACAAAGGAGCCGAAGTGCTCCGGCCTAACCCCGGCGAGTCTCACATCCTCAAAATTCACATAGACCACGGACTCCCGCGGAGCGCCGCCTTTCACAAGCTCATCGGCGATTTGGAACAGGAAATACGTCTTCCCAGCCCTCCTTGGCCCCACCACAGCCAGTGCAAAATCCCCCAACACATACTCCACCTCCCTCGGCACATACCTAGGCAGAGGCCTCGTAAACCACTCGCCTATAACCTCCCTAAACATGCGTTCCACGTAGGAAACACATTCCCCAGATAAATGTTTCCTATAGGAAACAGTCTACGCCGTGCGTTTCAGCTTAGCTGCGTTGCCAGACACGGCATCACTGGCGAACTGCCAACGTTTGTCCTCACGCCTTGGCTTTACCGCGATGGAGAGCAGGGGCAATGATTAATACAAATAATATGTTGCAACTATGCACAAGGCATTTTGTTCCAGTGTAGCCGACTTGGCGCCGCTTGGAACGACGTGGGGCTCCGTGTGGGGGATTGGACGTGGTTTTGGCGGACTCTTCTGCGGCGACTCTGAGGAGCCTAGCGGCTGGGGGTGGATCGGTGGAGGAAGCGGCGTGGTGTCCGTAGAGGCGCCCTGCGCAGTTTGACATGGCTCTCGTCTCTCTCAGGCTGGTTGCGCTGAGCGTGGCGATAGGCGCGTTGACGGGGCTGGCGGCGTTGGCCATGGTGTACGGCATCAAGGCTGTTGAGTTTGTGCTCTTAAGGGGGGCTGTGGGCGTGGTGCTCCCCTCCTCTTACGCCGAGGAAATGGAGCCCTACTCGCCTCCAGAGAGGCCTTGGCTCCTGCCCCTGGTGATGGCTCTGGCTGGCTTAGTGGGGGCGGTGCTGGTGGGCGTAATCGCGCCGGCGGAGTGTAGAGGCACCGACGCGGCTATTAGGGCCTACCACACCCACGGCGGCGTTGTAAAACTCTCGCGGTCGCTACTGAGCCTGGCGGCGACCGCCTTCAACTTAGGCGCCGGCGGCCCAGCGGGGCGGGAGGGCGCCATAACCTTCGCTGGCGCCGGCATTGGGTCGGCGGTAGCCCGGCTATTCTCCCCCTCTCCCGAGGAGAAGCGCGTGGCCCTAGTGGCCGGGCTGGGGGCAGGCATGGCCGCCATCTTCAGGGCGCCCATCGGCGGCGCCCTCTTTGCCCTCGAGGTGTTGTACATGAGAGACATCGAGGCAAGGGCGCTTATTCCAACTCTCGTGGCGTCCTCTGTGAGCTACGTGGTGTTCGCCTCCGCGGCAGGGTGGAAGAGAGAGCTATATCTGCCCGGAGCATGGGAACACTTGGCGCCTGCGTCTCTCCCATACTACGTGTTTCTAGGCGCCGTGGCGGGGGCCGTGGGGGTCTTCTACGCCGTGGTGCTCCACCTTGTTTCCGAGGCGTTGCACGGCGTCCGCGCGCCTCCCCTCGTAAAGCCTACCTTGGCCATGGCGGCGGTGGGGGCCCTCGGCGTGTTTTTCCCACAGATCTTGACCCCCGGCTATGGGTGGATGCAACAGGTAGTCCTCGGCGTGGTGTACCCCTGGTGGTTCTTCTTCCTCTTAGCCTTGTTGAAGATCTTGGTCGTGGCCTTGGTGCTCGGCAGCGGCGGTGTGGGCGGCGTCTTCTCCCCAGGCCTCTTCATAGGCGGAATGGTGGGGGCCGGCCTTTGGGAGCTGTTAAACCACGTGCCGGGCTTCGGCGAGCCGCTCTACGCGTTTGTGGTAGTAGGAGCCGTCTCGCTCTTCGCCGCGGCTGGCAAGACGCCGCTCTCGGTCACAGTCATGGCAATTGAGATGACAGGCGCCTTCACCGTGACCCCCGCCGCCGCGGTGGCGGTGGCAACAGCGTACCTCATATCGGGCCGCTATACTGTGTACAGCGGCAAGAAAGAGGCGAGGCAGTAGCGGCCAGCGGTTTTTCGTCACAGCTCAGCCGTCTCTCCCATCGCCACCACTACCCCACCGAGGACAGCCTTAAAAAATTAACACACCTCGACAACAACGTCAATAAACTTGGCGTACCACCCCCGGTACTGCTCAGGCGTGGCAAAGTAGAGCTCCACCACCGCCGGGCTCCCCAGCACCTCTTTCACAGCCACGGCTATCTTCGCCCTCTCCCCTGCTGACGATTAACATGTCTATGTCGCTATCGGCTGACCAGTCCCCCCTGGCCACGCTCCCAAACACGTAAACCGAGGCGTCTGGCAGAAACCGCTTAACCACCGCGCAGACAACCTCGGCAACGTTGCGCCAGTTCCTAAGCCGCTCAACACTCCTCTCGCCCCACTCCAACATACTCCTCCAGAAACCTCGCCGCCACTTCCACAAGGTGTTTAACTACGTCAGCCCTGTAGCTACGTGGCAGATACCTAGCGCCCACGTATGCGTCTACCAAGATCTCCACGGCGTACCTATTGGCCATAGAAGTCCCAAACCTCTGGCCTCTCCTCCAAGTTCAAAGTCCCTCAAGTCGTGCGTATGGGGATAATGCCCGTAGTCGCGCGCCAGGAGGCACTTCAAGGCAAGCTGAAGAGCCTGCTCGGCGTGAAAAGCCGCCAAGTCAACTGCCTTTTTCAACGTCGTCCCGCGCCGCCTCCAATAACTCAAAAGCCCGCCTCCTGAGATGCTCCACTTCGCGTCTGCCCACATGAAAATATCCAAGTGGAATTAAGTCTATTCCCCGCGAAGAACGGCACTATACGGGTTGCGGAGCGGGGGTTTGCGCAGGGGCGGCGGTGGGCTGTTTTAACTCGAAGGCCCCTATTATTGCGAATATCTGCCCTATTAAATAGATTACGAGACCTACAAGAATGACAAAAGTCAGCGCCCCAATCCACACGAGGGTCGCGGCCGTCTTAAAATGCCCAACGCCGCCCGCCTCTGCGAGGCCCATGTACGCCCTACGCAGAAAATAGGCGGAAAAGACCACCACAACCCACAACACGATCCATATGGGGAGAAGGGCCAGAAGTATAGACAGGAAGTCAAACGGAGGGAGAACTAGCTTGCCCAACGAAAAGAAGTAAGCCACCACGAAGCCGATTAACACTAGCGCCCCAACAAGCGCCGCTATGAAGGAGTAGAGATAGTTCCGGAAGACGTCGGGCCGCCCAAAGTGTTTTGAGAGGTAGTAAATCCCCACCAGCGACAAGACAAGGCCAAGCAGAGCCACAAGCCCCCCATCGGCCCCAACCGCAAACCCACCCACGAGCTCGAGAATAAGCCCAACCGCAAACAGAACCTTAGCAGTTTCAAACTCCATACCCCTTCATACAGCATATATTTAAAGCTTGTGAGCCACCCGGGCGAACAGGGGGCACAACATTTTAATGGGGGGCTAGGTGTGTATATGGGAGTCAACCTCCTCGGAGTCGGGGTGTTGCTTCTAGGCGTGGCCGCCGTGGTGGCAGTCGGCATTGTTCTACACGCATACTTCACGATGCAGATGTCCTACCGTCCCCCGCCTCCCTCGCCGTTTACAGCCTACTGCCGCAACTCGGTCGTGGTGATAAGCGCCTACGAAGATTTGACAAATGTCCAAGTGCTAGACGTCAACGGCACTGCTGTATGCGCCTTCGACAAAATAGGGAGGGGCTCCGACGAGGTATGCAGAGCGAGGGGACCGGGCATCTACTTGATAGTAGCCGGCGGATTTAAGAAGGCGGTGGACTGCGTGCCTCCGCCAGCGCCGAGCCCGGCGGACTGACGCCACGAGCGGAGGCATGACCTGCGCCGAGCGCCTGTTTTTGGCCGAGGTTAGACTGCGCATGGGGTGCCAAGAGGGCAAGCCCCTCGACTTGGGCTTCGTCCAAGTTAAGCCAGACCTCGACTGCGGCGGGGTGCCAGTGGAGGTGGAGTGCGCCGAGAGGGCCCACTACGGCCTAGGCCAAGCCCTCGCCTACAAATACGCCGTGGGGAAGGCCGCCCTGGTTGTGATCGCGGAGGAGGTGTCGAACCCCCTGCGCAACTTCCTCGCCTGGGCCTCCCAGCTGGGGATAGACGTATACGTCTACGTAGGCGGAGAGGTCATTCAACTCTTCTATAAGGCGCCGTCGACTCAATAAACCTGTTAAGAGCCTTGAAGTAGGCCTCAAACTGTAGCTTGTCCTCCCCCTTGTCCCTCTTTAGCACATGGCCCTTTTCGCGGTACTCCTCTATCCCGAGCCCGTTCTTGAGCTTGAAGCCGTAGTACTCGCTCTCCACTTTATCGCTGTAGTACTTGGCTCTCTCCTCCCACTTAATGACTGTAATATTGGGAAACGCCTTAGTTATCGTGTTACGCGTCTCTTCCCACGCCTCTGCTATTTTATCCACCCTGTTATCCCTAATCTGGTTTAACAACACTGAGATGTACAAGTCGGGGCTGTCTATGCCGAATTGGTTCCTCATGACTGCGTACACGCGCTGGAGGAAGACAGCGGTCTTCTTAACCTCGGCCTCGCCCGGCCGAGTAATAGCCACATAGAATGAGGAGAGGGGGATCGTCATGGGGAAAGACCAGTAAACCCAGTTAGGCGAGTCGAGGATGACGATGTCGTGCTTGTCCACGAGGGGCCCCAGCAGGTCCACGAGGAGGTCGCTCCACTTGGGGAGGTTCTTCACTTCGCCAGCCACGTCGTCTAGATTTCCCCCCGGCAGGAGGTGAAAGTCCGAATGAGTGCCCACCACCCTAACCCTCCTCACACACTCCCCCGCGTCCGGCGGCCTGCCCACGCGCCCCGTCTTAAAATCCACCAGCCTCTGGAGGAGAGTCTTCAAGTTGCAGTCCTCGGCGTGGTCTCCCACCGTCCACATAGTGGCCGTGGCCGATGAGTCTAAGTCAACAAGCAACACCCTCTTACCGTGCAATGCGTAGGCGCCCGCGGTGAGCAGAGAAAGCGTGGTTTTCCCCACGCCGCCGCTGGCAGAGATGAAACTAACCACATGCATAAGCACTCGTCTACGTGTAAATATAATACTTTCCGTTATAAATGGAGGATATACAAGAAGTAAAGTAAAGCAGACGGGGGACGTATGAGGTAGACTGAACCTACTTGCGTGGGCTATGGCAAGGCTGGGAGTAGTAGAAGGTGCGGAAAGTAGCTTTCGGGCTAGGCTGAGGGTGCAAAAGGTCGTCTACCTACTGAAACCCTCGACTTCCCCACAGGCTACAAGTGTAACATGTACATATGGGGCCCCTACAGCCCCTAGCTAAACTTCTTCCACCTCTTCTGCGGCACGTGCATGCTCAGTCTGGGCTTTAAGCTTACCAGCTTTGTTAACGTGGACAAGGAGAGGTGGGAACCATTGACAAGCTTGAATGATGCACTCATCCTCAAAATGGTGGCCACGTTGTAGAACCTCCTCGTCGCCGGGTGGCCTCTGGAGGAGGCAAAGGAGAGGGTGACGTAGCTCAAGCCCTACGTCACTGAGCGGTTGGTGGAGGCAGGCACGCGGCTGTTGAAGAGCCGGGCCTATCATAATGCCCACGTGTTGGCGCCTGTCGCTGCCTGCGGGAACGTGTATGGTCCACGCTAGCAGTTAAGTCTTTGTTTGAGCGACTTCCAGACTCTAAGAGCTACATCTTGGGGCGTGGGGTAGCGCTTTCTTACCAACAGGTAGTGGTGGCTTTGCCAAAAATCTGCGGCAACTTGCGCTGCCTGTCTAATCGCGGCTTCTACGGCCCTACACTCTGCGCCTTCGCGTAAGTTGTACCAGTCCACGGCCCTCAAGTCGAGCAAGGCCTTAACCATGTCGTGGGCCTCCGCGACCACTCTCCCCTCGGCCACCGGCCTCAGAAGCTTCTCCCTAAGCTTCAAGGACAATTGCCAAGAGATGTCGGACACTGGGAGGCCCCTCACCTCTGCCACCGGGGGCTCCAGCGCTATGGAGATCCCCACTCTTAAGTAGTCCACCTTGGGCTCGTCTACGCCCAGCGTCTCCACTGAGGCCCTCTTCGCCTCCTCCACATCGCGGTACCGCAGTTCTATGCCTCGCGACGCTAAGAAGCGCCAGAGAGGCACGCCGGACCACCTGGACACGACGGGTATGCGCAGGGGGAGGAGGAAGGGGAGGACGTCCCGCTCTATGTCGTGTTCAAGGAGGCCCAAGTAGATGCGCCTGCCCCCGACCTCTAAGGAGGCGGCAAGTCCGGACTCTATGAGTGCTTGATTTAGCGAAGCCACTTGCTTAAGAGCCTCGGCCTTAGTTGTAGCGCGCCGGGTCGCCGTGTCTATGTCGAAGGTGAGCCGCGGCGGCTCGCCTACCTCTGGGAGCACCAAGAAGTTTATCACGTACCCCCCGCCGAGGATTAGCCCGCCGCGTCCAAGCACGGCCGCGTAGCGGTGCATATAGGCTACGCGCTCAAAGTCCATCCTCATCTGCGCCAGCTCGTGCGGCGTCAGGGGGATCCCCAGCGCCTCTATAGCGCCGTCGATTTCGCCGAGGGTAGGCGCCGTGGAGAAGAGGCGCCTAAATTGAGAGGCGGTCGACTCCGCCATCGTCCAATATTGCCCAAGTGGCCCACTTTGCCACGTAGTCCAGCCACTCCTCGAACTCCTCGCGGTAGGGGTCAAAGCGGCCCCAGGAGACGGAGCGCCCCGTCAACACCATGTCCCACACCACCAACGCGGCGAGTATCCGCCGCCCCCTCTCCCCAGCCAGCTCGTACACCTTGTCCACGTCGTAGAGCCCCCTAGACCACACCAAATCCACGAGATACGGCCCAGGCTCCCCAAAAGTCAAAATATCGGCGTAGCACTGCTCCACCGAGCACACAGAGAAGCCCAGGTAGGGAGAGTAGTAGAACTCCCTCTCCCCCAAGTCGGAGACGTACACCGCCTCTACCTCAAGGCGCCCCTTCAGCCTCGCGTCTGCCACAGCCAGCGGAGGCGACGCGCCGAGTGCCTTCTTAAGCCACGGCACAACCACGTACCCCATATGCGCCGGGGGGAAGACAAGCCGCCCCCCACCCCCTCTACACGCCAGAGGCTTGACGACCCCGCCCTCCACGGCGACAAGGCCGGCGGAGGCCAGCCTCTCCAGCGCCTCCCTAGAAAACACCTTCTCCACCAGCCGCACTTCCGCCGGCGTGCCCCCGCGGCAGAGCTCCAAAAGCAAGTCCACGCGCCAATCCATTTATAGGAATATATGGTTTACGCCGTGGAGCTTGAGGAGAGATTCGTCATACGGGTAGAGAAGGGCGACGTGGACTTCCACTTGACAGCCGCCGTCTACAACTTCAAATGGTACTACGACGGGGAGAGGCTTGTCCTCGTGGAGGACAGAGACGCGGCGCTCGTGGTCGAGGAGGAGGGGACGTGGCTGAGAGTGACGGGTTATGGGGAGGTGGAAAAGGGTGAGGCGGCGGAGCTCGTGGCCAAGAGGCTCGGCCTGGGCGAGGACTACTCCGACTTCTTCCGCCGGGCGGCGGGGGACCCCATTCTCAGAGAGGCGCCGCGGATATTTGCAAAGTGGAGGCTCAGATCTGCCACGCCCTGGTACGCCTTCCTAGTCGCAGTGCTACAGCAAAACGCCAGCTTCCTCCAGGGCTGGAGGGGGCTCTGCTGTATAATAAAGCGGTTTGGCACGCCGATGAGGCTGGGGCAGATGTACACCATCGCCCCGCCGACCCCACGCGAGGTCCTCGACCTGGGAGACAAGCTGAGGAGTTGCCCCATCGGATACCGCGCCGCCACCATAGCCGCCGTGGCCGAGACCTTTGCAAAAGGCGGAGACCCCTTCAAGGCGAGAGGCGTAGGGCCCTACACGAGGAGCCTCGTGGAGCTACTCGCCCACCGGAGATACGACGCAGCCCCCGTAGACAGGTGGGTCAAGCGGCTCGTCCAAGAGGCCGTGGGCCAAGACGCAGAGCAATACCTCCGAGAGAAGTTCGGCCAATGGGCAGGCCTCGCAGTCTACCTCTACACCGTGGCCCTAGACGCGGCCCCCCTACGGAAGGCCCTCGAAAGGCTGAAGAAAGGCCAAGTGACACCAATGGAAGAGGTCTCGCCAATGGGCATGTGGAAGACAGAGATGTGCCACTAATCGGCCACACGCCGCCCACGCGGACCTCTCCTCACAAGTCAGAGGTACTCCGGCTCCTCACACCAAGAGAAACATACATCAAATAAAGATGTTCAGCCCCAGTAAAGCCTCTTCACCCATCGGAAAACCCCGCCATCTTCACACAGAGATATTAAACACACGAAAGTTAAAAACGTGAAACTAGCGGTGGGCATACCGTTCAAGGGTTTCTGTCTCTTTTGGAGGCGACTTCCTCGGAAAGTTGACAGATAAGCGAGGCAAGCTCGCGAAGGAGAGAGCCACGTACACGCCTGTAGCACAGTCGCGTCTATGTTGATAGAGGCGTCTCTCTAAGACGAGAGTTCCAAAAAACGTGTTAGGATTGACTAGCCTTGGCCAAAACTGCAGAGACTCCCCACCACAAGAAGGTGATGTTCGACATCACTATAAACAAAGCATCTACCACTACTCTCTCTGCCTTCGCCAAGCCGAGCAACTGCACAGCCCCAAGCGCCAGGAAAAATGCGCTGAGGCCAAGGGAGAAGACGGCCCCAAAACGGCCGCGGGCGGGGCCCTCTCTGAGATACACCATTAGTATAAGTATCAGTCCCAACCCTATTGAAGCCCCCACCGTGGCTTGGCCCACCAGAAGGCCGATCCCAAACCCCAAGACCGCCAATCCAATAAGCACAAGGCTCCAAAACAGAATACGGCCACTGTTGCCGCGTCCACTACCCATAGAAGACGCCATAAAGTATACTTATATGTTATACGCTGTAGAAGGCCTTGGCTACGAAGGCTACTATTTTGTCTATAGCCTCGGCGCCACGACGTAGCCATCTGCTCATCCGCAAACTCCTCTACTTCTCCCTCGGGAACCTTCAGCATTGTAAACGACAAGGCCACGTACACGTCCGTGGAGACGGCAGCCTCTGGTTGAAAGAGCCGTCTCTCTAACGGGAGTTGGAAAAAGTTAGAATTGACCAGTCCTTGCCCTCAGGAGAGAGACTCCCCACAACACAAAGCCGAGACCAGTGAGCACTGTAAACAGCGCGCCCATTGTCCTCCACTGCTCCTCCAACCCGAGCAACTGCTCAACCCCAGTCACCAGGAAAACTGCGCCAAGCCCAAGCAGGAAAACGGCTCTTCCTCTGAGAAGCGCCATAGCCACATAGCCCAAGCCTATGCCTATAAAAGCCCCTGCGCCAGGGTAACCCAGTAGGTGACCCACCCCCGCCCCCAGCAACATCAGTCCAGCAAACATGATGGCTCCAACGTCGCACCGGCCCATGGAAAATAGAAAAATACTCTTCCTAATATCTTATACGCTGTAGAAGACTTTGGCTATGAAGGCGGCTATTCTCTCTGTGGCTTCGGCGAACTTAGGCCGGGGCGATATGTCGTATGGTAGCTTCCCCTGGGCAGTGGCCACCTCGACCACTGGCTCGTCCTCGACGATAAGCCACGCGGGGCCCCACCTCGACCTTCCCAGCGCCTCAGCCTTGCGGCCGGGAAGCCCCTCCACCCACTTATTCAACACTACGACGTAGGGCTTCCTCAGGAGGGGCCTCACTCTCTCCCCCACTAGAGGCGCAGACTGAGGAGTAAGCACAACGACGTAGCCGTTCGCCGCCTCTTTTGGCAAGGGGTGGGTGAAGCCGGCCCCGGGAGGTCCGCGAGAGGAGGGAAAAGAGGTTATTTTCCTAGCTCTTTCTTCAGCTCGGCGATTCTCTCCTCGATCTGCTTCTTTACCTCGTCTAAGTATTTCAGCGTCTCTTCTAGGTACCTAAGCTCCTCTTCCCTCGTGGCGATGGGCCATGGGCTAGGCCACCAGTGGTGCCAGAGGCGTCAGCCTGGCCTAAGTGGGGGCGGTAACCAGCTCCAAGGCCCTCTGCCCGGCCACATGCCCCGTAGGTGCCAGTCCCTGTCCAATTCCCAGCCCATGTGAAATGTGTTTCAAAAATGCTTAGGCTTTCGCCTTAAACGGCTTGCCCAACACCAGAGTCTCGGCGATTTCCCCCTCCCAGATTCAAGAATTCGCCACGCGGTAGCCGCAGAGACGCCGAGCCTTCCTCCACCGGAATCTCTCCAAGTGGGCCAGACTTATGGCGTCGACCCCGGCGCTTGCGACGGAGATGTACACGACGGCGGGGGGCACCTCCTCTACTCGCCCAAATACGGGGGGCCGGCCCCTGTGCCTAAACCTATGGCACTTTCTCACGACTGGTGGACGGGTAATGTTTATAACTTACACGTAGATATACAAATGCTCTCTAAACACCCCCTTGAGATTCCTCCCGATAGGAAGTTGACAAAGGGCGAGGTGGCGGACGCCCTTAGGCTTGCCATAATTGCCGAGTTAGACGCCATTAGCCTATACCTACAGCTCGCCAGAGCCATAGACGACGAGAAGGTGAGAAAAGTGTTTGAAGACGTGGCCAGGGAGGAGAAGACTCACGTTGGAGAATTCTTGGCCCTGCTCAAGGGCCTTGACCCAGAGCTCGTCGCCGAGTTGGAGAAGGGGGCTGTGGAGGTGGCCGAGAAGGGCGGCGACCCGCCGCAGGACGAGTGGGCCGAGTTGA
Organism: Pyrobaculum calidifontis JCM 11548; assembly: GCF_000015805.1. Taxonomy (NCBI): domain Archaea; kingdom Thermoproteati; phylum Thermoproteota; class Thermoprotei; order Thermoproteales; family Thermoproteaceae; genus Pyrobaculum; species Pyrobaculum calidifontis. Next base: position 1,166,230 of record NC_009073.1, read on the forward strand.
GAGAGGCCGCGCGGCAGGCCGCCGACTCTATACGAGTGTTTAGGCGCTATATCCCGACCACGAGAGTGGGCAGAGGCGTGGAGTACGTCCCCGTGGAGAGAGAGGGCGTTCGCGACGCGGTGAAGCTCGTGGAGATCTCGGCCAAGTTTAAGATTAGCCAAGCCGCCTTGGACTACGCCAAGAGGACTGGGCAGCCCTTAGACGCGGGAGACGCCCTGCGCGCCGCCGCCGAGCTGGCGCTTGAGGAGGACAGGCTGGTGGCGCACACCCTCCTCAACCTCTCCAATGCCCTAAAGATGGCGGCCACGAGCTGGGACGAGCCCGGCAAGGCGGTGGCAGAGGTGTCTAAGGCGGTGGCGGAGCTCATTAAGGCAGGCGCGCCGGGGCCCTACATCCTCTTCGTAGACCCGGCCAGATTCGCCAAACTAGTGTCGGTGTATGAGAAAACCGGCGTAATGGAGCTGACTAGGATAAAGGCCATTGTAAAAGACGTCGTCCCCACGCCGGTTGTGCCCCCCTCCGCGGCCCTGTTAATCTCGGCGTCTCCGCAGACCCTCGACCTCGTAATAGGCGCAGACACAGAGGTGGAGTACCTCGGCCCAGAAGACGGGAAGCACCTCTTCCGCCTCTGGGAAACCATAGCCGTAAGAGTGAGGCAGGAAAAAGGCGTGGCAGTGCTAAGAGAGGGCTAGCCCGCGTAGGTCCATTGACACCTCCCGTTGACGCAGCCGCACTTAAGTCGGTACCGCCCTGCGTCAAAGCACTCCCTCCAAACACACGGAGTGGGAGTAGCCTCTTCATGCACACTGCGGCACACTTCCCCAGAACAGCCGTCTCTCACACAATCGGCGTCGCTTTTACACTCCCCGTAGGTAGAAACGCCGCAGAATGTAGTGTAGAGAACCTCCGCGCTCGCCAAGGCGCCGCCGTGGAAAACAACCCACAACACAGACACCTCCCTTCCGCTCCACGTAGTCGACAAGTTAAAATCCCTAGGACAGACGCATTTGCACAACACGCCGTCTAAATCTGCCTCTAGTAAGTAGATAAAGAGCACGCCTCCCGACTCGCTTACAACAGCCTTTAAAACCTCCGAGCAACAATTTGGCACAACTCTGCCGCTTACTAAAACAGCCCCATCTACAGCTTTCACCTCGGCGTAGGGGGTATAATTGCCAAAAGACTGGCACGACGTGAAATTCAGCACATAGCCGCAGAGAGACCCGTAGCAAAAACCCTGGCGCAATGTGCAACAGCCACCGCCGAGTTCTACAAAACTCCACACAACAAGCGCTACTAAGACAAGGGCAAGCACAAATTTAACTACCATAACGCGTGCAATGTGTACTATTATTAAAACACTTCCACCTCTGTGGCGGCCCACTCCACGACCTCTCTAAACCAGGACTCCACCTCACCCCTAGCCTTTCTGTCTTTGACGTAGGCCATCTCGGGGACGCGGGAGTAGGCCACTCTGTCCCCAATCACTGTCTTAAACACTGGGATAGCCGCCTGGGCGAGTCTCTCTCTCCACGCCTTGCCCTCTCTGTCGTTGCCCACCTTGTTTACCAAGAGGCGCGTCTTCATGTCCAGAGGCGTGGTTTGCAGGACTTGGGCAAATTTGGCGAACATCCTCCTAAGCCTAGCCGGCTCTGCGCCGTAGGGATGCGCCACGACGACCACCTTCTCCGCGGCGAAAAACGCAGACATGGAGTACCGCCGCTCGTAGAAGGGGATAGTGTCGAGGATGACTACTTCATACGCGGCGAAGACGGGGCCCAGCAGGCGCCCAAGCACGGATTCCGGGCTGGGCCACGTGGCGGAGAACCATATGGAGCCCATGACGTCGCTGAGCTCCTCGCCCCCCACCAAGAGGTCCACCTCGAGGCCCCCCAGCCGCGGCCTGGCCACATACCCCGCCCAGTCCACGGGCGCCCCCTTCAAAAGCCTCCACAGGAGGTGCCCCACGGTCAGGCCGGACTCCTCGGCCCTGGCCGCCCCCTCTTCCCCCAGGAGGGCGGTGGACAAGCCCGCGCTCGGGTCCAAGTCCACGAGGAGGACCCGCCGCCCCTCGAGCAGGAAGCGGTGCGCCAAGTGCAGAGCCATGGTGGTCTTGCCCACCCCGCCCCCCGCGGAGAGAAAGGCAAAAACTGTCACACTTGTCGCGGCCCCCAGCTTTATAACAGTCTCTGGAGGGCAAACGTTTTATAGCGCGGCTTCTACGCGAGCGTAGGCTGCGTTGATTGTAGACCTACTGCTTGAGCCAACGCCCGCGTCATACTCTTTGGCTCTAGGGCCAGGGGGCGGGGCGCCTATCAGACGCCGGCCTCATAGTGGCGTCCAAGGTGTTTAGAGGCATACTTCGCCGACTGTGTCTCCCACGTCCTTGGGGGGGGGGAGGCGGCCCAGAGTAGACGCCCCCTACTGCACTTACGAGGGGGAAAGGGGGAGAAGTGGGGTTCTAGGGGAGGTTTTAAAAAGAGGGTTATATTGTGTGGAGGCGGCTTACGCCTTGCCCAACAGCCTGTAGACCTTAATCCCGGTGTACGGCGATGTGGCGACGGCAAACTTCATCTTGCCCCTCGCTGTGTCTTTTTCAATTATCTCATACTTGTCTGTTTCAAATGCCTGTTTTGCTTTTATGTCGTAGAACTTTAACTTCTGCTTCGCCATGCCCCACAACTTGCCTCAGTATAAATCTCCAACGTCTAAGAATTAGTAATACGGAGCTGGGACGTGGCGGGGATGGGCCGACTCGACGGGGCAGAGCCCGCCGCGGCCGACCTTGACCTCCACCGCCCCGTCGCCTGTGATCAGTCTCACACGCCTCGGCTCAGCCACAATGGGCACGTAGAGGGCGGCTGTGGACCCCTTGGGCACCACGAGGCGGCCGCCCTCCCGCCTGACGTCGCCCCGCGCCTCCACGGAGGAGGGGTGGACGTAGTGCCCCTCCACGTCCACCGCCTCCACCGCCAACTCACTAGGCGCCCTAGCCACGCACACCACCAGCCTGCCCCCGTCTACGTAGGCGGAGAAGTGCTTCTCCTTGGCCAGGGGGAGGTCTAGGAGGAGGGCGAAGAGGTGGATAAGCCACTGTATAGACTCCACATGTGTAGATGGTCCCCCTTTTAATTCTTTATCTCAGCTCTTCCACGGCCATCTTAAGCGCCGCGGCGGCTGTCTCCACTTGGCGTATGTCGATGTGTTCGTCCTCTGTGTGGGCGTACTTGGGGTCGCCGGGGCCGAAGGCGGCTATGCTCTTGGTGAGAGAGATGAGGAGGTTGAAGTCGGCGGTGCCCCATTTCCTGCTCAACTTGGGCTCTATGCCCAGCCTCAGCAAGGCCCTCACCAGGGCCCGGGCGGCGGGGGACGTGGGAGAGGCGGCGGCAGGGTTTGTGCAAGTGGCCAGCCTAGCCGCGGGGGGGAGGGCCGCCGCCACGTCGGCGCAGGTCTTGTCCAGGGGGATGCGGACGTCGAGGATCATGACGCACCTAGTGGGCACTTTGTTGGGCGCGTCGCCGCACTGCACCACGGTGGGAGTCACTGTGAAGGAGTCGAACTTCTCCGCGTGGCCGAGCCTCTGCTTGACCTCTTGGTACACGCCGAAGAGCTCCTCCACAATGTTGCCGTAGATGGGCGAGCTCGCGTGGCCCCCCCTCGACGTCAGCTCAATGTACACCTTGGCCCCCCCTCTGTAGGCGTAAGCCACGTGGAGGTCCGTGGGCTCACCCACGTAAACGTGGGCAGGCCTCGGGGGTCCCCCCCTGAGGAGGGCCTCCGTGCCCGCGCTGTCGTCCTCCTCCGCCGTCACGAGGGCGAGGACGAGGGTGCCCCTTGGCTCGGTCTCTAGGAAGGCCTTGACGTAGGAGACTAGGGGGCCCTTGTCGTCCACCGCCCCCCGCCCCCACAGCACGGAGCCCTCCCGCCTCACCGGGAGCGGGCCGGGCACCGTGTCCATGTGGGCGTGTAGCCACACCACCGGCTCCCCCCGCCCCTTGACAGCCACCACGTTGCCCGCCTCGTCGATCCACACGTCGGCCACGTACTGCCTCAAGAAGCTGTGCAAAAACTTGGCCAACTCCCCCTCCCCATGCGGCGGGCTATATATCTTAAGCAACTCCTCCAAAAGCCACCCCGCGTCCATGGCGGTGGGATATGGAGAGTATATAACTATAGCTCCACCTCCCGCCCCGCCCTCCACACAGTGACGGCCGGCTCTCTGCCCTGAGCCACGGCCTCGGCGAGGAAGAGCCTGAGCTCAAAGACGTTGGACACAGCGCGGCCGTCCACCTTGACGATGACATCGCCGGGCCTTATGCCCAACCTCTCCGCAGGCGAGCCGGGGTAGACCCCAGCCACGAGCAGGCCCCTGGCTATGGGGAGGCCGTAGGCCGCCGCGAGGGCCTTGTTCAACGCCGCCACGTAGACCCCCAGCCTCGGCCTCACGTAGCGCCCAAACCGCTTCAACATCTCCAGCATAATCTTCACGAGGTCTATGGGGACTGCGAAGCCTATGCCCTGCGCCCCCGCAATGACGGCCGAGTTCACCCCCACCGCCCTGCCCCCCATGTCCACAAGAGGCCCCCCCGAGTTGCCCGGGTTAATAGCCGCGTCGGTCTGGATAAGGAACTCGAACACCCTGTCCCCAGCCTTCAGCGCTCTCCCAACCGCGCTCACAATACCGAACGTGGCCGTGGGCTTGTCCAACAGTGCCAGAGGGTACCCCACCGCCACCACCCCCTGCCCCACCTTAAGCTCCAAGGCGCTCCCCAAGGGCAGAGGAGGGGCTACCAGGGAGGAGTAGAGGAGGGCTAGGTCCTCCTCTGGGTCGACGGCCGCCACCTCGGCCGTGCCCCTCTCCCCTTCGGGGGTCACCAAGGCCACCTCCCCGGCGGTGGACACCACGTGGTAGGCAGTGGCGTAGAACCCCTCGCCCACGGAGAAGGCGGAGCCGAACCCCTCTCCCCAGAGCTCCACACCCCTAGTCACCACAGCTACCACGGACTTGGACACCCTCTCCACGAGGCCGCTCAAGTCCATGCCCCCTCCGCCCCCCGGGCTTAAAAATATATACTCCCAACACGCGGCCCATATGCGAGGTTGGATAGCCATAGCGGTGATCCCAGCCATAGCCGTGGCGGCCATACTCGCCTACCTAGCCCTCCACCCGCCAGCCCCAGCGCCGCCGCCCAAGATCGTGGTGGCCACACTGGACTTCGTCATACAGAGCCCAGACGCCGGCGCCCTGGCGCAGAGGCTAGTGGAGCTCTCCCAGAGGGGAGACGTGGCGGGGGTCGTCCTCGTGATCAACTCGCCGGGCGGCACTGTCTCAGACACAGAGGCCCTCTACGCCACTCTGCGCGGCCTCGGCAAGCCCAAGTACGCGGTGGTTTACGGCCTAGCCGCTTCGGGGGCCTACTACGTCGCCGCCGCGGCGGACAAGATATACGCCACGCCCTCCAGCTGGGTGGGGAGCATAGGGGTAATAGCCGTCATATGGCCCGACGAGTACCTCTACGACGCCCCAGACTACGTATACACCACCGGGCCCCTGAAGTACTACGGGATGGACCTCACCTCCTTCTACAACGCGGTGGAGGAGGTGCGGAACAACTTCGTAAAGGCAGTCGCCGAGGGGAGGAGGGGGAGGCTGAGGGTAAACGCCACGGAGCTGGAGACCGCCGCCCTCTACACCGCCAGCCAGGCCCTGGAAATGGGGCTAGTGGACAAAATAGGCGGTGTCCCCGACGCGGTGAGAGACATGGCACAGGAGCTCGGCCTAAGAGAGTACCAAGTGGAGTACCTCAAGCCCCTAAACGCCACGCAGGGGCCCGCCTCCCAGAGGGCCTCCCTATCCGCCCTCCTAAACTCCACCCCGCTCCCCATCTTCTACATGTGGCCCCCCGCCCTGCAGATCGACATTAGGCAACAGCAAGCCTCCCTGCCCGCCGTCTCCGAGGTCCCCGCCGGCAGGCGCTACGTGGTGCTAGACGCCGCGCACAGCAACGTGGTGCCCAAGGGCTTCCTAGAAGTCCTCCGCGCAGAGTTGGCCAAGAGGGGCTACGCCCTAGTCGCCGCAGCCACCGAGGACAGACTCGCCGCCCTCCTCTCCAACGCCACAGCCCTAGTGGTGGCAAACCCGGCAACGCCCTTCTCGCCCACCGCCGTCAAGGCCGTCCTCAACGCCACGAAGAGAGGCGTCAAAGTGGCCTACTTCTACGACGTGAGGGCAAGCGGCATAGTCACAATAGGGGGAACGGCGTACATTGCCCCATACGGCGCAGTGGCGGCCCCCGACACGTTGCCCATGTACTTCAACATGTCGGGACTCCGCGCCGTCTACAACTACACAACCGGGGCAACGGCCTTCGACCAAAACTGGCAAATAGTGGCCGTGGAGGCCAGAGGCAACTGGACGCTGCTCAGTGGGGCGGCGCGGCTAGTCCTCTTCAGCCCCTCCGCCGTCGCCACAAGCGCCCCCCACAGACTTGAGGCGTGGGCATACGCCTTCGGCTACGGGTGGGGCAACTACACAATTGCAGCGCAGGTGGGCAACTTCCTCTTCGTCGGCGCAGTGAGGTCCTTCACCCCCTACTTCATACAGCTGGGAGACAACCACAAGTTCTTCTCCAACGTAGTGGACTGGCTGACGTCGCAGTGAAGGGCCTCGCCCTAGCCCTCTTCTCAGTGGCCGCGTGGAGCACCAACTACGTGGCGGGGCGGCGCCTCGCCGCGGCGGGGGCAGACCCCCTCGCCCTATCCCTCGTAAGATTTGTAGCTGCCACCCCCATCATATTCGCCCTAGCCCGGGCGCCCCCCTACCGAGGAGCCCTAGCACAGCTCGCCGTGGCCGGGCTGTTGGGAGTAGCCGCCTTCAACACCTTCCTCTACACCGCCCTCCACTACATGACGGCGGCCGCCGCGGCCCTCTTCGTAGTCCTAGCCGGCCCAGCCACAAGCCTAATCGAGGCCGCAGCGGGCAAGAGGAGGCCCAACCCCCACGTCTTGGCGGGAGGCGCCGCCGCCGTGGCCGGGGCCTACCTAGTCCTGGCCCCCCAAGCCCAGGTTAGGGCCGTCGAGGGCCCGCTACTGGCCGCCGCGGCCACGCTCTCGTGGTCTCTCTACACGGTGTACGTGAGGCGGGTATACGCCAGGTACAGCCCCGCAGAGGCCTCCGCTTGGATAAGCCTGGTGGGCACCGCCGAGCTGGCGCCGCTGGCCCCCCTGGCCCACTACGGCTGGCTAGCCCACTGGGAGACCGCGGCGTGGGTCCTATACGTGGCGGCGGTCCCCGGGGCCCTTGCCTACACCGCGTGGAACACCGCGGTCAGAGAGATAGGCCCACAACGCGCCGCCGCTGTCCTCCCCCTAATGCCAGTGATCACCACAGCCATATCGGCCGCGGCGTTGGGGGAGGCGGTGACCCCCCTACAGGCCGTTGGCATGGCCCTGGCAGTGGCCGGCGTCTACTACGCTCAGAACCCCACCCTCCTCCCCCGCATCGCCGGGCGGCCGAAGTCGAACCGCTCCTCGCGCCAGGGGTCGCCGTTAAGCGAGTAGCCCAAGGCCTCCCAGTACCCCGGCACCGGCTCCTCCAACACCTCGATAGCCGTGAAGTACTTCACGCTCTTCCACCCATAACGAGTCGGCACCACCAGCCTCGCCGGCGCACCGTGCTTCTTGGGAAGAGGCTCCCCATTCAAAGCCCAGGCGATGATCGTGGACTCCTCCCAGAGGGCCTCCACGGGGAGAGAGGCGCTGTACCCATCCACCCCCCACGCCAAGGCGTAGCCCCCATACGGCCTAGCCTCCTCAAGCAAGGCCCGGACCTGCACCCCCCTCCACCTCACCCCCTCCACAGACCACCCCGTGACGCAGTGAAACGGCGCCACCACCTCCACACAGGGGTACCTACGCTGAAGCTCCACCAGCGGCACCTCCACCGGCCTCTCCACAGCCCCCACCACCCTGACCACGTGCCTCTCAGGCGGCACGTCAGGCGGGTCAAACACGTCGTAAACCACAAACCGCCTCACCCGGGACTGGTTAGGCGGCCAAGGCCTATCCACCCTAATCTCCCTACACTCCACGCCACACCCCCGAACTGCATTTATTAGCACTTTCCCACCAATGTTTATTAATATCCATCGAGAAGGGCACATGAGAATAGCAGTGGCATCAACCCCAGAGGGGCAGGTATACGACGGGCACTTCGCCCACGCCCCCATCTTCAAGATCTACGAATACACCCCAGGAGGCGGGCTAAGGCCCGTAGAAGAGCGGAAAAACCCCCTAGGCGACGTCCCAGACCTAGACGCCCAGCCACACCACCACGCCCACCATCACCACCACCACGGCGTGTCCAAATACGCCTGGCTCAGAGAGAAGGTCCTCCCAGACGTCGACGCAGTGATAGCCGCGGGGGCCTGCCAGACCAGCCACAACTACTTCACAAGCCAAGGCGTGAGGATGCTCTACACAGACCCCGTCCCCATCGACCTCCTCGAGCAGTACATCAGAGAGAACCCAGAGGAGTTTGAACGCGCCCTCGGAGATGCGGCTGAGGGGTAAAAACGTAGTAGTAGCAGGCGCCGGCCCCGGCCTAGGCACAGCGGTAGTGCGCCTAGCCATCGCAGAGGGCGCCTCGGTATACGCCTTCGCCAGAACCCCCAAGCCCCACCTAGCCAAGCTCGGGGCACGCATGGGGACACGCGACTTCTCCAAGCCAGAGGAGGCAAAGGCCGCCGCCGAGGAGGCCGCCAAGGCCTTCAACGCCGTACACGGCCTAGTAGTGACAGCGGGGGGATACGCCGCGGGGGGAGTGGAAGAGGTGGGAGAAGCCGAGCTAGAGGACATGCTCGCCAGAAACCTAAAAGCCCACATATACGCCGTCAAGGCCATCCTCCCCCTAATGCCCCCCGGCTCCTCCATAGTCCTCACCTCCTCCATAGGCGGGACATACGCCGCGTGGCCCAGACACGTGGCCTACGTAGCCGCCAAAGCCGCCCTAGCCAAGGCAACTGAGTCCATAGCCGCGGAGCTCCTCGACAGAGGCATACGAGTAAACGCCGTGGCCCCCGGCGGAATGGCCAAAGAAGACAACCCAGACGCCCAGCCCCCACCCCTAGGAGCCCCCCAGGCACCCCCCGCCGAAGTGGCCAAGGTAATAATCTGGCTCCTCACAGACGAAGCCAGGTGGATAACCGGAGCCATCATACCCGTCGACGGAGGAAGAAGACTAAGAGGATAGCAACCGGCCCCCCTACAGAAATAAGACCCCCTCAAAAACAACCATCAACACCAGCGCCAGATAGTACACCCACCCCGTCACCCCCAGCACTGACACAGACCTGCCCCCTCGCCGCTATTCAGTACAAGCGGATAGTCTAACCGAGGAAGTACGCCGAGGCTAGTGCACAGCCATCGCCTGGAGGGGCTACCAACGCTCGTAAACGTTTAAGGTCAGCGGAGAAAACCTTAAAAATTAAACTGCATAAAGACACGGGGAGGGGGAAGGTCAGTGGGCCAGGCCGACGGGCATCTGTTCCCTCAATACCCTCTCATCATCCCCTCCCCCGATGAGTCTTCCCAAGAAACACAAGGGCACTTGCACTTGTAGTCAGCCTCTCTCCATGGAAAATCTGGCCAACTAGGCACAGATGATGCCACTAACAGCAGGCGGCAGTTTAAAAGCAAGTGTAGACAGTGTGGAAGTGGGAGTCGCTGAAGCACAAACCTCGACCCCAACGGCCACCGGTGTGCAAACGGAGACGGACAGTGGCTGCGTCCATTTTCGTACCGCCTTTAAAACCGCGCTTTAACCACGGTACGCCGACGATAGGCGCCCCAGCTCCCGGGAGCGCGGCGTAGAGAGGGCAAAGGCGGCTTAAAGGCGGACCCCCACGCGAATTGGACGCTGTCAACACAAGCGTAGCCTCCACGCCGGCCGAAAGGGGAAGAGATATAAACATGAGAAAAGTAATTCACATGATCTTGGGTGGCGAGGTTCTGTTAATCGCCGTCCTTGCCGTCATCGTCGTTGCGGCCGTTGTATACGGCTTGGCCAGGCCCCGGGTGCCTGTGGCCTGCCCGCCGAGCCCCGACGCCCTCCGCCGCGTGCTGGAGACAGTCCTAGACGACGTCTACGTGGACCGGATAGGCGACATCATGGTGGTAAAGACCAAGGCCCTCTTCTTCACCTACACCATGCGCATAAGATGCTCCCAGCAGACCTACCAGCTATCCTGGCCATGGCCCTGGGCGGTGGCCCTACTCCTACTCGTCCCCCAGCTCGCCTGGCTCGCCGTCGTCCTCCTCCTCTGGATGCTCTACAAGGCCCACCAGCTAGAACGCGCCGTGGCCCAGGCAGGCAGAGAGCTGGCTACACCTTGATCAACACGCCGAAGAGTCTCCGCCGCTCCTCAAAAGTTCTCCTAGACACCACATGCACGCCGTAGCCGCAATAGCAGTCGCGGTTGCAACGGCAGTTGCGCTCCTCAAGAAGCGACGCTAGTTCCCCAATCCCCTCTTTTCCGCCTATTTAGTCAATCCTTCCCGCCGTTTTGTGATACTTCGACGGGTTACCGCTTATGCTAGCTCTTTAGTAGAGTTGTCGATGTGGTCTCTTTGCATCGATTTTTCTTGGCGGTCTCTATATCGCACTTATTTAACACGCCCAGTATCGCCGAAATTGCGCTGGCTAGTCTCGGCGGTGTTTTACTCAGACTATTTACGATGTTGTCGAAACACAAGTTCTCGGTGCCCTCTTCTAATGCGGCAATGACTGCCCCCTTCATTGATGCGCCGAGCGGCGTGTGGGGAGACCACTTCTTGATAGCGTGTACGGGATCGCCGCACCTGGCCTTAAAGCTGGACGCGCCGGCCTTTGGGGCCTTGTGGGAGTAGTGGTGCAGAGCTATCGCGGCAAGCACCGCCTTACAGATTCCACTGATCCCACTTTCCCCGTTTAGGCGGCAGTTCTCCACCAAGCCCAGCCGCTTCATAACCTTGTATGCTACAGCGGTTGATTTAACCTCGTGGCGGGGGTAGTAGCCGCTCTCATCGTTGTACTCGACGTCGGCCTTCCCAACGTCGTGAAGAAGAGCCGCAAAGACTACCAAGTCAAGCGCCTCTTCGGGGCCCACTGAGAAGACTCTGGCCAACTTATGGGCCACAAGCGCGCCTTCCCTGGCCACGCACTCGGCCACCTCTAAGAGGTGGCGGTCAAGCGGTTCGCAGGGCCCTGCCAGACACGTCATAGAGGTCCCACGCCTGGCACATACTTCTTCGCATAGAGAATGGGAAACTCGCCGTGGTTCTCTACCCACTCCATTAGCCACCTCTCGTCTACCTTCTCCACCTCCTGCACCTTCCCATCTACTACCACGCCCACGGGGAAGTTGACTCTGTCTATCGAGGTTGAGAAACACTTCTCAGGGCTGTATTCAACGGAGGTACAAACCTCAAGCAAGCCGTATTCTCTAACGTAGGTGTATCCAAAAATTTTAAAGACCTTAGACAAGTTATCTGGGTCAACATAGAGCATGCGGTATAGTTGGCGCAAAAACCACTCCAGTCTCCTGTCCGACTCCAAGTTTTTCGACAATAGAGGCACGTAGCTACCCTCCTTGTAGGGGAGGCGCCACTCCCTAACGCCCAGGTACCTCTCTGCGTCTTTGCCAAAGACGTATATCCGCCCCTCGCACTTCCCGCCGCGCCTGCACACTCTGCCAACCCTCTGCGCCACGGACTCAGGCGAGTCGGCAGATGTGATAAGTGTGTCAAAGCTGACATCTACGCCCGCCTCTATAGCGCTTGTCCCTACCACAATCCTAGCCCCCTGAGCTTCACATTTGTCCGGAACGGGGCACAACGCCTCCTCTGCCTTCCGCCTGTCCTCCCTAGTCAGGAGAGAGTGGATAAGCACGGCGCCGTAGTCCCTCAGCTCTTGGTACCACTTAACTACCTTAGATATGTTGTTTACAACTATGAGCACCCTCCTCCCGCTCTTCACCTCCTCCTGCGCCACCGCGAGCACGTCTTCTTCACGTATTACCTTTGTCACATACCTTGTCTCCTCAAGCTCGGCCTCAAAATCTGGGTCGTAGCCAGCGGTGCCCTTAGGCCCCAGCGTCACAAACTCAAAGCCCTTGAAAACCTCCCACTTCCACTCCCCCAGCGTGGCAGACATTACAACCACTGGAATCTCGGCGTCGACGAGGGCCTCCACAGTGACCCTCAACGCCGCGGCCGCCTTCTGTCCCCCCTCAGCCATAATATGCGCCTCGTCAAAAAATACGCAAGCCGGATAGATGTAGGCAAAGGGGACGTGGTAGTGCACCGACCTCCCCCGCAACAGCCGGGGCAACTCGGCCACCGGCGCCTTGAAGAGGTTGTGAACAAATGAATCAATCGTAGTGAGGACATACTCGCCGGTGAAGTAGGGGTCCTTAACGTACCCGCTCTTGACGAGGGAGATGTCGCCGTCCTGATACGTGAAAGAGATGTCGCCGTATTTCTTGGAGTACTTCTCAAGCGTCTTGTGCAAAAGCGTCCTCAGGGGAAAGACGTGGATAGCCTTCCAACACACCCCCCGCTCCCTAAACGCCTTGTAAATCACAGGCGCTGCCTCCGTCTTGCCATAGCCAGTGGGCAACTCCAACACCAACTTGTCAACACCACGCCTCACTAGTTCAACAGCCCTCAAAATAGCGCGTCTCATATACGCGCCACCAGCCTAGACACTGCATCACGCTCCGCCGAAGTAAGCCTCCTACTCTGCGTCATATTACGCACAATAGCGTAAAGCTCCCCAACGTCCCCCGTCTGCAAATACCGCAAAAGCGCAGAAGCCACATACGAGGTATAGCCAGACCTCGCCCGCACCAAATCCAAGTAAAACTGCGCAAACTCCTTCTCTCTGCACAGAGACGAGGCGGAGAGAGGCAGAGAGGTGTAGTACGGGTCCCTTATTAACACAAGGCGGGCTGGAACATTACAGTTGCCCCCCAACGTCTGCACCAGAAGAGCATTCGCCAAGACAAACAGTTCAGTAAACCCCAAATCGCCCCTCGCCATTTCAAAAAACCTCCTATTAACCTCAGCCATCCTCATCCGCTCGTGGATCTTCTCAGGCGGAACCTCAATCACCATGACATAATTCACATCGCCTATCCTCACCCGCATAATCCTATCCGCCGCCTCCGCCAGCTTAGCAATACCACACGACGTCTTAAAAACCTCACTCGTCTTAAGCTTATACGGCCTAGAAGACCACTTCAAATACTCCTTCATCTCCACCAGCTCATCAGAAGAGAGCCTTTTACCACACACCTCAAAGTCCTTCGGATCTAGGCTCTGCCAATCACCACACTCCCCCTCCCTCCGCGACTTGCCCCCCTTGACCTTCAACCCACTCACATAGCTATTAAAGAGCTCTGCGAGACTCCCCACATCTGCACCAGCCAATTCGCGGCCGCTGACGAGAATAGAGACGGCATTCGCCTTATAGAAATACACAAAGTTCAGAAACCTCTCTACATTTTCCAAGTTTACACACACCTCGGCCGAGCTTGCCTCTTGGGACTTACGGCGCGGCATAGCTAGGCAACACAGCCTTGAGTTCAACCCCCTCGCCAACAATTCTCACAGCCCTCCAGCCTTTCCCAACCTCAACCTCCATGTCGTTAAGCGGCTCAGGCACGCAGTAGCGCTTCAAATCCGCAAGAGGATTTTTGCTCGGGCGCTCAAGCATGTAGACGTTGACACACTTGCTCCACTGACTCCCAGCCTCCTCAGGCGCGTAAAAGCGCGTCTTGACCACCTCGCTCTCTAACGGCTCTACCCTAACCTCAATCGGCGTAGCCGCCACAAGAGACTCCTTAGGCCCAATCCTAAACACCCTCTTAGCAACCTCAGCCAACTTATCCTCTACCACGTACAACACGTACCCCGGCTCCGCAAAATACGTCTCCAGCCTAGTGGCAGGCTGAAGAAGAACTTGAACGGCCATCCTAGCCGCATCATAACGGCCAAATCTCTCCAACTCCTCTACACTCTGTCTAACGTTTGCATAGTTCTTTAAATCATCGTAGACATCCGCGACTCTCCCCCCTCCGACCAGCTTCATCGCGGCACCGATAACCTTGGCGCGTTGTTTCCTCTGACTGAAAATAGAGAAGTGGCGAGAAATGTTTTCAACCACGGCGTAGGGAGGGACCCAGAAGGTGACATACTTAACCAAGTCGAGCAAATCCGCCCCCAACTCCCACCTCTCCTCAGGATGGTACAAAGGCGCGGCCAAGGCGCCAATGAGAGTTGAAGGCGGCGGGACAGGGGGGCCTCTGCCATGTTCAGCAAAGACTTGGACAGAGGTGTAAGGAGAGTAAAAATCCACCTTTAGCAAGACGTAACGCATTACAAGGCTTTGAGGACGCTCTCCTTCACAAGATCTATAAAGCCCTCAAGGGAGTCGGCGGCTTTTACATCTTTACGAGACCCACAGCTGGTGATGCCCTCCCGGTCGAAGCAGAAGAGCTCCACCTTGCCCAAGTACGACGCCGCGCGCCTAGCGTTGTAGTCGACATAGTCGTAGAAACGCGGCGGCGACACTGTGAAGTGTTTGTCAGACACCGCAGCCACCCCGCCCAGAGCCTCAAATATGGGCAAATACCGCGCCTTCTTGGCGCCAAACAACAAGCCGCCGTAGAGGAGCTTGAGGGCGTCAAAGGCCGCCTCAACCCTCTTCGCCCTGTCCGACACATATGAGCCGTCGGAGAGCCTGCCTATTCTGTCCACATCGATTGCAACGCCGTGGACATACACCGCAGTCCCCGCCTCAATCTGGAACGGAACCTGTTGTTCGGGGTTCTGCAAGTTGTACCTCACATGTAGCTGAGGCATAACGACCCCCCTCACAGTTGTGCCATCTGGCACAAGGTAGCTGAACATGACGGGGGAGGTCCTCCTCACGGCGACGTTACCCTCGCCAGCCGCCATAAAACCGGTTAAATCCTCGATTACGCACGTCTTCACCCTATCATCGTACGACAGCCTCGCATCGTCGGCCCTCTTAAAGAACCCGCCAATGTTCTCGTAGTTCTTGGCCTGGTCGCTCACTGGCAGGCCGCGCTCTAGCGCGAGTTTTACCAAAGCGGCCATGTAGCCGTAGGCGATGGACTGCCCAGACACGGCGGGGGCCATAGTCACCTTATACTCCTTTATTGACCCGTCCTCGCCCCTTCTGACGAGGATTATCGGCGCCAAGCGGTGCCGCGCATAGTTGCCCACAGACTCAGCCATGTTCAACGCCTCGACCTCAGCCCTAAACCTGAGACCTATTGAGACAAACATACTACCCACTCATCGCCTTTGCCAAGGCCTTTAGCGCAAGCTCTTTCGCAAAGTAGGGCCTCTTTTCAATCACCCTCAACGCGAGCTCTACCGATTTCTCAAGCTCAGGCACATTCCTCCTCTCCGTGGATAGATACCTGAGGGCCGAGTAGAGGGCCTCCCGCGCCAGCCTCATGTAAAACTCGTCGTTGTCCTCCACCCTGCTCAACAAGTCTAGCGGGCCGTAGACCTTCTCCCGCGCCAACTGAGCCAAAAGCTCAACCACCGGCTCGACGTTGAACTCCCGCTCACTCATAGGAGCACAATAGGCCCCAAATATAAATATACCACCCTGCAGTTTGTTAACCAGAATTTTGCAGAAATAAAGAGGCAAGCGCAACAACAAGAGGATCTACGCTATACTTCTTCTTCCTACCGCCCACCCCCTTCACCAACCCAGCCTCCTCCAAAGAAGAAAGATGCCTATACGCAGTTGAAACATCAATCCCCACAGCCCTAGCCACCTCCTCCACCTCAGCCTCCGAATTTAAGGCAGCCAAGATCTCCAACTTCTTCCTAGAAACACGGCCAAGAGCAACAAGTGAGACAAACCCAGACACGTCGACAGGATGCGGCGAATACTCAGGCACCAAGAAGAGCCCCGCCCTCTTCACCACGGCGGCCACGAAGGCTACAATCACAAGAGCCCGCGGCCCCCCAGCCAAGGCCACGGCGTCAAAGGGAATCTGAGCCATCTGCCTCAGCCCAGTAGGCAAATCCCGCAGATCAACCACCCGCTCCTCCCCCCTCCTCAACGCCTTCAAAATACTACGCACCGTGACCTCAGACTTGGCGTCGCCCTCGCCGCCTGTCACCCCCCTCACCAAGTATATCTCATCAGCGTTAATATTAGCCAAGGCCCTAACCACTAGATCTGCGTCAAACCCCACCGTCACCGCGAGCCGCATTGAAGTGCAGGCACCTGCAATTTAAACCTTTCACCACTGCAGAAGTATAAGGATAATACCACGGGAAACTGAAAGTTTGTGTTAACCCTCCTAGAGATAGCCAGACTCCTCAAAAGGGCCAAGGTAGTAGCGGGAGGAGCCGAGGTCTCGCCAGACCTCAGAGGGTGGAGCTACGACAAGCCACCCGTCAAGCCCCCCGCATACCTCTCCCTGGCGCTGTCCGACTTCGCCTACGGCTACTGCCCCACGGGGAGGAGCCTATACCTAAAATACGTCGCGGGGGAGCGCGGCGCCACCAACAAGGCCCTCCTCGAGGGGCAAGTACTGCACTCCGTCCTCTTCCGCGCCGTCGAGGACTACAAGCGATATGTGTACTCAGGCCAGCCCATGTCGCCGCCCCTAGAGGGAGTCCCAGAGGAGCTGAAGCCCAAGGCCGAGGCCCTCTACAAGTACATAGCCGCCAGGCTACTCGGCGAGCACCACTACGTCTACGCCTCCCGCACCGCGAGGGGGAGAGACTCCGCCGCCTTCTACGTCGCCCCACTCGCCACCCAGGTGGCAGTAGACGGCACACCCCTCGGCCTATCCACGGTAGTGGCAGACGCCGTGGCCCTAGGCGCGGTTGTGGAGTTCAAATTCGGCCCAGCCCCCAACGTTGAGGCCGCCCTGGCGGGATACGCCATGGCCATAGAGGCGGAGTGGGGAGTCCCAATAGACTACGGCATCCACGTCCAAATCTCGGTAAACGCCACCGTGGAGTACAGAGCCACGGCCCACTTCCTCGGAGACGACGCCCGCTCCAAGTTCCTAGAGCTCAGAGACGAGGCCATAGACGTCGTGGCCTCGGGAAGAGACCCCGGCCCAGCCCCCCAGTGCAACAAGGCCTGCCCCTTCTACCACATCTGCCATGCAGATCGCAGTAGCTAGCTACGGGACGAGGATAAGGACGAGGAAGGGCCTCCTCGTGGTAGAGAGGGGCGGGGAGAGGCGGGAGTACCCCCTGCACCAGGTAGACGAGGTGTTCATCCTCACCGGGGGCGTCTCCATAACCTCCAGAGCCCTGAGGGCCCTCCTCCGCGCCGGGGCAGTGGTGGCGGTCTTCGACCAGCGGGGCGAGCCCCTGGGCATCTTCATGAGGCCCGTGGGAGACGCCACAGGCGAAAAGAGGAGGTGCCAATACGCCGCGGCGGCAGGAGGGAGAGGCCTCCAGTGGGCCAGAGAGTGGGTGTGGAAGAAGATGAGGGGCCAGCTCCAAAACGTCAAGGCGTGGAGGAGGAGGCTGGCCCACTACGGCGACTACGTGGAACAGATAGGCAGAGCCCTGGAGGCGTTAAGAGCCGCCGCGTCGCCAGGCGAGGTGATGGAGGCCGAGGCCGCAGCCGCAGAGGCATACTGGAGGGCCTACGGAGAGGTGACGGGCTTTCCAGGCCGCGACCAGGAGGGAGGAGACCCGGTAAACGCCGCGTTAAACTACGGCTACGGCGTGCTGAAGGCCCTCTGCTTCAAGTCCATACTCCTCGCAGGTCTAGACCCCTACGTTGGGTTCCTCCACGTGGACAAGTCGGGGAGGCCATCCCTAGTCCTCGACTTCATGGAACAGTGGCGCCCCCGGGTAGACGCAGTGGTGGCGAAGGTTGCCGGGGAGCTCGCCACGGAGAACGGCCTCCTAGACCACAAGTCCAGGCTGAGAGTCGCCGCGGCGGTGCTGGAGGAGCTGGGCGCCGGGGCGAGGCCCGTTTCGGCGGAGATACACAGAGAGGCCAGGGCCCTCGCCAGGGCCATATGTACATAGTGGTGGCATACGACGTGTCGGAAGACCACGTGCGCAACAAGGTAGCCGAGACCCTAGCCGCCTACGGCCTCCAGAGAATACAGCGCTCAGTTTTCGCAGGCCGCCTACCCCCAGCCCTGGTGAAGGAGCTTGCGGAGAAGCTACGCCGAGTCACAAGAGGGGCAAACGCCGACGTGATAATCATAAGAGTAGACAAGAGGGCCCTAGACA
This sequence comes from Pyrobaculum calidifontis JCM 11548, assembly GCF_000015805.1. Lineage (NCBI taxonomy): Archaea > Thermoproteati > Thermoproteota > Thermoprotei > Thermoproteales > Thermoproteaceae > Pyrobaculum > Pyrobaculum calidifontis. Next base: position 1,184,530 of record NC_009073.1, read on the forward strand.
CCGCCGTGAGGATAGGCCCCGCTCTGCCAAGGGAGGGCAATGTCCACCTGCATTAACCCATCCCTAATCCGACAGTACCTCTACTGTCCAGCCGCCGCCTACTACATCGCCACAGGCCTAGCCGAGCCCCCCACCGAGCGGATGCGCCGAGGAAAGGAGATCCAGCGAGAAGCCATAGAGGCCATAGCCAAGGCCCTACAAGCCGAGAAGGTAGAACACAGCCCACGCCTAGAGGGCTGGGGAATATGCGGCGTAGTAGACGCCGTCCTCTGGATACGCGGCAGGCCAGCCCCCCTCGAAGTGAAGTACACCACCCCACCCCCCAAAACCCCACTACCCCACAAAGCGCAGGCCGCCGCCTACGCCCTCGCCGCCCAAGCCACCTACCGCAAAGCCGCAACACACGCCTACATATACTACGCCGAGGCCGGAGAGGTAAGGACAGTACAACTCACCCAAGACCTAACCCACCTCGTCCTCCAAACCGCCGCCCAAGTAGCCAAAATACTAAAAGGCTGGACCCCACACCCCCAGCCCACCCCCAAATGCCAAGGCTGCTGGTACAAAAAATACTGCGGCCACACCCAGACACAAGTAGACACAATATAACACCCAGGGGACTTAACACCTTCACTAAGCCCCTCACAGCAAGTGCTTCTATCCCTCAACTTTCTGCCAGAATTTTTACATATTGTACCCAGTCGTGTCCCGTTGTGATTACATATCTTTTCAAATCTCTTTTAGAGGTTCGCGCACTCTGTCGCAGTGAAGGCGGCCTGCGACACGTCGAATTCATTTCAATCCTCTTCTTGAGATTCCTTCGCCGTGGGTCTCGCGATTGGGTTCATTTTAGGTGGGGGCATAGCTTTCAATCCTCTTCTTGAGATTCGGGTAATTAGGATATGGGAGGCCGCGGGTATGAAAAGATATGCTTTCAATCCTCTTCTTGAGATTCATACTAACGTGTCCGCATATGAAACCTACGCATTAAGAGCTTTCAATCCTCTTCTTGAGATTCTCTATTTGTAAAGGGGCGAATTTACGCCGTTGTTAAACTATGTAAACTTTCAATCCTCTTCTTGAGATTCCTCGCCCCGCCCGGGAGTGGGGGTACGACGGGGGCCGGGGTCGCTTTCAATCCTCTTCTTGAGATTCACCAGTTGACGAAGGTCTGGTCTCCGTGGTTGGACCAGTTCGAGAACTTTCAATCCTCTTCTTGAGATTCGCCAGCGCTCTCTCCAGAGCTGGCTTCCGCATTATCTGCTTTCAATCCTCTTCTTGAGATTCTGGGCTTCCTGGGTTTTTGTTTCTGGCAGTTTTTAAGTTTTTCTTTGGCGATTTCTGGGAGTCGTACGGGGCCATTGATGTCTTGATCTATTATTAGTATAGTGGTTTGTTTGCCGCCTCTTTCAATTGTGGCATAGTTGAAGGTGCGTTTTTGATTTTCGGCGCCGGTGTACGCTTTTCTCCTGCACGACGTTTTTTAAATTGGATCCCCGCGATATATAAATGCCGAACGGCGAAGAGAGCTGAAATATAGACAAAGATAAAGGGCAAGTTGCACGACGTTTTAAAAACGCCGAAATGTATATAGATACGTCATGAGTTATATAGATGTTAGAGCACTGGGTTGCCGCGTTTTGCGGGTTGTCGGCGTGGACTGTTCTAGGGGCTTGTCGTGTGGCCTACCGCTGGCCGCCGTCTTTGGCTGTTTCGCCGGGGCAGGGGAGGGGGGTGGCGCGGACTACGCCTAGGCCCATGCCGCGGCCTGTGCCCACGTTGAAGGCCTCCATTAGGCGGATGGTCTTCCACACGTCGGCGAGGCGCCTCTTGCCGTAGATGCGGTAGAGGGCCCACCCCACGAAGCCCCTGGCGACGCCGCCGTTTGGAAGCTTCACTGTCCTCACGCAGGAGCCGCGCCTCCTGCACCAGCACCCCACGTCGGTGAGGGCGACGTAGGTGTAGACCCAGCGGAGGAAGGGCGCGCCGAGCTTCAACAGGCCGAGCTCCCTCCCGTGCCTCACCGCGGACTTGAAGAGGGTCAGGGGGCGGGGAAGGAAGTCGAAGAGGGCCCGCCTCCTCTTGTAAAGCGGCGGCACGGCGAACCTCGTCGGGGTGAGGAACTCCAGCTTAAAGCACCTCGCCTCGGGGAGGGGGTCCAGCCACACGTCCCGCATCTCCACCTCAGCCACCTCCACCCTCCGCCCAAAGAGCTCCACCCCACCCCCCAGGAGCCGCTCCACAAACCCCCTCGCCAGCCCCTCACCCGCGAAGCCCACCCGAAACTCCAAGAGGTCCCCCGGCCCCACCACAGCCAAGTCCACCACCGGCCTCCCCCCGACGAAGAGCGGCGTCACGGAGAAGGGCTTCGGCCCCGCGCCGTGGAGAGAGGGGTCAGTCAGCCTAAGCACCAGCGACTCCACCACAGTCCCCGTGAACCCCCCCAGCGAGAACCCCTCCCGAGCCGCCAACACCACCCGCACCACATACGCCACACGTGACGCACACCCCACATATAAAAACGTGTCAGACGCAGGTCCCGCGCAGAGCTACGCCGCTGGCTACATCCGCGCCAACGGAAACTGCGTCAACACGGCCAAACCCTCCATTCAGACGGCGGTACCACGGACGAGGCATACATCGACGCAGTATGGGCTAGGCCGACACCTCGGCGGTGTAGGCGCTCCCGCCTGTGCTTGTGGAGGTGACCTCAGTAGCTGAAACGCATCGTAGAGCCTCCTCTGCCACTCGGGGCCCAGAGTTCCCTTGGGCCCACACACTTACGCCAAGAAGTGCTTTATGTCCAAGACAAACGTCTCTGAGAAGCAGACGCGCCCAGCCACGTGAAGCACTTTTCGCCCAATGGCGGCGCCGATGGAGCGTGCCCAAAGGGACCTCTCGCAGAGAAGACCTCCACATTGGGCCACTGCCCCTCCTGACCCCCATCCCCCTTGAAGATTCTCACAAGCCTAGTCTTAAGAGGCCTCCGAGCCGCCTTGTGCATAAACGACGCGATTACCAGACAGAAACCCGTCGACTTCCTCTAGCGTTTCGGCACCACTTCTTAAAAGCATCCGTGGTCCCGCCCTCCTAACTCGCCCATCTGAGCAGCCGTGGTACACACAGCCGATGGGCGCGACCTCCCCACGCATGATAGCTTCCGGCTGTTGCCCACTGACCTGTCGTATGCTACTGCGTGTTCGACGCCCTCGCCCGCCCAACGGCCGCACAAACTCGCGTAGTCCTTGACGAGGCCCCACCGGCGGCTACCTGGGCCGATTGTGCCAAAGCCACCACGCGGCGACTCCCGCCATGGCCATTGCGTAGAGCGCCGCGGCCGAGACCGCGATGGCCCACGACATGAGGGGATGCCTCCACACGACGAACGCCGCCACAACGGCGAGGGCAAACAACGCCGTCAAATACGCCGCCGCCTTAAGCGCCGACTGGAGAATCCACGCCACTGTAAAACCCGCCGCAAAGGCCAAGAGAAAGATGGCGACAAAGAAAACCAACATACATCAAACAAAGTTCATTGAATTTAAGCTATAGCTACCACTGCCAAGACAACGAAGCCACATGGTGCAAAACAGCACTATGAACAAAAGCTAAGAAGAACGCTTGGCCTTTTAATCCACTCCTAGAGATTCGGTATTAGATACGGTGACTGGTAAGGGGTTTGCCGTGATTACGTCCTTTCAATCCTCTTCTTGAGATTCTTGCCAAGTACGGCTTCGACGTTGAGGATATAATACCGTCGGTGGCTTTCAATCCTCTTCTTGAGATTCCTACCCTTCCTCTCGATGGTGCCCTGGAGAGAGATACTCAGCTTTCAATCCTCTTCTTGAGATTCTCACTATAGGAAGCGGGGCTATACGGTAGATACATACTATGAGCTTTCAATCCTCTTCTTGAGATTCTGGCCACGTGGTGCATGGTTATGATAACCACGCCGAGGCGTTAGCTTTCAATCCTCTTCTTGAGATTCTGTAGGTAGCTGTTTCCCCTTAACCCCCTCCTTAAGCCTTTGGTATCTTTCAATCCTCTTCTTGAGATTCGGTGGGTGGAGGTGGAGGTGCTATGACTGGCGAGTACGAGAGACTAACTTTCAATCCTCTTCTTGAGATTCTCGTGACAGTCAACGGCCCCTCCAGTGGGTGTGACAACGGCGCTTTCAATCCTCTTCTTGAGATTCATCTAGAGACTCGGTGGGGGTGTATATGTCCCACAGCTTCTTAACTTTCAATCCTCTTCTTGAGATTCCGCCAGGTCGGCGGCGGCCTTGTACACCCACCTCCTCACCTTCCGCTTTCAATCCTCTTCTTGAGATTCTGGGAGTCCACGCTTACGGATATCATTTTCACGTCGTTGTTCTTTCAATCCTCTTCTTGAGATTCTGCTTTATGACAAGAAGACACGTGGATGCGACCACAGTAGGAACTTTCAATCCTCTTCTTGAGATTCCTATAGGGGCAAAGTGCGCCTACTGTGCACTGATGTGGGGTGCATTGTCTTTCAATCCTCTTCTTGAGATTCGAGCGCACGTAAAGCGCTAGAGGGGGCGCGCACGTTCTTGCTAACTTTCAATCCTCTTCTTGAGATTCCGTCCCCCGTCGTCGCCAGGACAACGTCGTTGTTGGAGAAGCTTTCAATCCTCTTCTTGAGATTCCCACAAACAATGCCCGCGCGCCTAGGCGCGCGCGGGAAAGCGCCTTTCAATCCTCTTCTTGAGATTCTGGTAAATGCACAGCGATTAATTCCATTTTTGCACCAGTAGACTTTCAATCCTCTTCTTGAGATTCCCTCCACCTTCTCTGTCCTGGCGCTTAGGGGTCTCGTGGCTTTCAATCCTCTTCTTGAGATTCCTCTCAAGTCCACGTGGCGGGGCGCCAGCTCCTCAATACGCCCTTTCAATCCTCTTCTTGAGATTCCAAATCTACCGCCGTTATACTCAATCATAGCGGCATAGTATCTTTCAATCCTCTTCTTGAGATTCTCCTAAAGCGACCCTCCTTGCAACACTTCGCCACTAGCCACAGCCTTTCAATCCTCTTCTTGAGATTCCCCCCCACCTACCGATACGTGGCGCGTGGCCCCGTGGTGCTGCTTTCAATCCTCTTCTTGAGATTCTACCAGCTTGACGTAGGCGGTGCCAGGCACCACCTCGCCCTCGACTTTCAATCCTCTTCTTGAGATTCCTACACAGCCTCTATGTGCACTTGCCCCAGGCCTGGCTAAGTGCTTTCAATCCTCTTCTTGAGATTCCGCGCCGTGCATGTGGGCCGCATGGGCGCGCAAAATATGTAGTCTTTCAATCCTCTTCTTGAGATTCCCACGTCGAAACCCACGTGGGGGGCCAGAGCGTTGACTAGCCTTTCAATCCTCTTCTTGAGATTCGCGGGCGAGGGCCACAGACACGGTCTCGCTTATGGACGCGTCTTTCAATCCTCTTCTTGAGATTCGGCGCTTGTCTACCAAATCTCGATTGGCAAGAGACAAGTGCAACTTTCAATCCTCTTCTTGAGATTCCGAGGCCCACGGCGGCGAGTGCGACATCTATAGCCAGACCGCTTTCAATCCTCTTCTTGAGATTCATTACTGTGGACATGGCTCCTCGAATATCCGCCTTAACTGTGACTTTCAATCCTCTTCTTGAGATTCCAGCCACGGGTTAACCACCACTTGAAACAGTGTCACATATGCGTAAATGCTTTCAATCCTCTTCTTGAGATTCAGGTGCCTGTTTGCAGAAGGCTATGATGAACGCACTATAAACGACTTTCAATCCTCTTCTTGAGATTCGACAAAATAGTCAACGGCTTTCAACACGACATATAGCTGTATACCTTTCAATCCTCTTCTTGAGATTCCGCTTATTGAAAAGCCAAGCGAGTACGCCCATATCGGCAGGCCTTTCAATCCTCTTCTTGAGATTCGGTGAAGGTGGCCACAGTGCTTAAGGCCCTGTGCAAAAAGCTCTTTCAATCCTCTTCTTGAGATTCTGGGCTTCCTGGGTTTTTGTTTCTGGCGGTTTTTAAGTTTTTCTTTGGTGTATTTCAGAGAGCGTGTGACGTGTTTTTGAGCTTGTTTAATTGGAGCCTTACGGCTTGTACGCTACTTCTTTCAACTGTGGCATAGTTGATGGCGTGTTTTTGCACCTCGGCGCCGGTGTACGCTTTTCTCCTGCACGACGTTTTTTAAATTGGATCTCCACGATATATAAATGCCGAACGGCGAAGAGAGCTGAAATATAGACAAAGGCCAAGGGAGAGTTGTACGACGATTTAAAAGCGCCGACATCTATATAGGTTTCATATGTTGCCTAGGACGGGCTAGTGGTTTTCTAAGACAATGGGGCTGTTGTCCCTTTTGAGGATTCCAAGCGAAGTAGGGTACCCTGGGCGCCGGTGGGTTGCCGCGGTGGCTTGTCGCTTCTTTCATAGCTGGCGCGTGTGGAGCGGCTTGAGGGCCCACCTTTGCGTTTCTAGTGGGGCCTGGGCTGATTCCGCGTGGGCTCTGTCTCAAGTCTCTTCTTCTAGCTTTTTTAAGAGCTCGTTTGCCAGTTTGTTTAGTTCCTCCTTGTCTATTAGCCCCGTGGGCAGTTCGACTTCTATGTCTCTGTCGCTTAGCTTGAGTCTAGCGTTGTCGTCTCTGCTCAGCCTCCCGTGCATTAGCCTGTTTCGGTACTGCCGCACTCTCTCGAAGACGGGGTCTCTCTTCACAAGGTCCGCCTCTGCCTTCGCCCACTCGCTGTCCCCCACCTTTGCCTCGCCTCGCGTGCCCTTGCGCCATAGGCTGAGTGCCACGGCCCACTCGCGGGCTATGGATAGGGCCCTGTCGGCGTACTCTCTCTCCGCCAGGAGTCTGAGGCCTTTTTGGACGAATTCGACGTTGGTGCCGCTGCGCAGCTCCGAGACTGCTCTTTTCGTCAGCGTCAGCGCTATGCTTGTGACAGGCGGCCAGGGGGGCTCCCCCGCGTGTCGGCCCCACTCCTCGTGCGGCTTGTCGTCGAGTGGGAGCTCTTGAGAGACGAGGCGGCTGAACTTCTGCTCGGCCTCCTCCAGCTCTTCGCCCAGCTCCTCGACCAGCCTCCGCGCGGCTACCAACTGCCCGCTCCTAAGCGCCCACAGCAGTTGGGCGCCCTTCTTGAGCAACGCGTTTACCCCGCTGTACACATCTCTGTACTTGCCCAGCCTCTCTCCCACCTCTCTGTAGTACCTTACGGGGAGGAGCCTCTCGTCGAGCCACTTCCACGCCTGTCCCCCCGCCGCCACCTCTCCCACTGCCCTCGTGGCCTCGTCGAGGCGTAGGAACTCGACTCTGGCACCCTCCTCGACTCTGACCATGACGGGGGCCGCGTAGATCTCCACCTCGGCGTCGTAGGCTATGGGCAACAGCGCGGCCGCCAGCAAGGTGGCTGAGATCAGCACGTTTGTGCCGTGCGTCACATCGACGTAGAGCCGGCCGGAGTCCTTGGCGTACTTTGAGAGGATTAGGTACACGGAGCTGAAGACGAGGTTGAAGCCGTAGCTGGGGAACTCCCTCGCACCGCCGCGCTCTACGCGCACCTCGTTCCCCTCCTCCACCAGCCTGAGAGGCGAGGCGATTCCCGGGTGGGGGACCACGTAGCAGTCAAAGCCTCTCCTAAGGAGCTCGTGGACAGCGGCGTCTTCAAAAGAATCTGATTCTCTAGCAAAGAGCCTGCGTCCCCCATAGCGCGACTTGGCCTCCAAAAGCTTTCGGTAGCTCTCGCAGTGGCCTTCCTCAAACAGCGTCTCGGGGACAATGACGGCGAGCTTTGCCGGGCTTTTAGCCCTGGCCAAGGCCGCGGCGCTGATGAAAGACCTGTACTCACTGCCGTCGACGACGTACGTCACTTGGCGGTACTGAGAGACGTCGCCGCCGAGCCAGACCAGGGCGCCCCCGCCAGAGCCCATATACAGTGTAGGGGGCGTATAAAAATGCTTGCGCCCCCTCGCAGCCTCTTCAGCAGGGCGTCTCTAGGGCGTCGATGAGGGCGGCTATGTGGGGCGCGAGGGTCCTCCGCCTGGCCTCCTCGGCCAGCACGCCGAGCTCCACGAGGTGGTGGGGGTCGACGCCCCACGCCTTGGCCAAGTCCTCGGGCTCCCCCTCGCCTCTCGCCACCTGCCTCGCGGTTGGGTGTAGGTCGATGGGGAGGAGGCCTAGGCTGACTACGTCGCGGAAGCTCTCGTGGACGTAGAAGACGTCGAGGGCCCCCGCGAGGTAGGCCGCCACCACGGCGAAGGTGGACTCCGGCTTGTAGCCCCCCGTGGCCACGACGTACGGATTCACGCCCCTCGCCTTGGCGCACTTGACGTCTCTCGCCACGGCCCTGGCCAGCTCCCCCAGTGACCTGGAGAAGTCCCGGCCCAGGCCCGGCACCACCTTCACCTCGGCGGCGCAGTCCTCCGTCGACACGCCCAGCTTGGCCAGCGCCCTGCAGAAGGCCCCCTCCAGCGCCCGCGCCGCAAGGCGGCCGGCCCCGGTGTCAGAGGCGTAGAGGGCGGCCCTCACCCGCCTAAAGAGGGCGGGCCACCTCTTCGCCACCTTAGCCACAGTGTTCAACTCCGCGCAACACCTCTCGGGGTCCGCCACGGCGAACTCCACCAGCCTCTCCACGGGGCCCCGCTCCGCCTCCTCCTGCCTCGGGTCGTCCGGCGCCAGCCTTGACCAAACCTCGGGGACAATCCCCTCCCTAGCCGCGTTAGCCAAGATAGACGTCCCCACGGTAATTGCAAAGAAGCTCGGCTTCATGCCACCCGTACTGCCCATCTATAAAAAAGTTAAAAGAGGTAGCCCCCACCCTGAGGTTCGCCTCAGCGACCACAATTCAATCGCCAGACTTACATTGGCACAGAGTCCATGTATGTTTTCTGTAGGTCATACAACGCCGCTCCCCTTGGCATAGGGGCGCTCAAGATGCTTATTCACACAATTTTCTCACGAGCAACAAGCTAAAGTCCTTCTTAATTTAAGTAGTTCTATTCTGCGTACTTGCCATCACGCAGTAGAAGTCTCCTACTGCTATACTTGTCATTTTTCGTCTTCTACGGTGGCAAGAATAGCTACCTCTGGGAAGTGCGGTATCCACTCCATAGACTCCACCAGGCTGGTCCTGAGGTCTATTTCTCGCGCGTCTCTGCGCACTTCTCTGCTCATTAGATAGATCTTAGTCCACTTCCTCGTTGCGCCTCTTATGAAGTCTATGTTGTGCGTAGAAGCTACGAAAAACAGCTTGGCCCCCCGCTCCTCTGCCCTCTTTGTGAGAACGGCGGCGAGGTGGCCGAGGAAGAAGGCTTGTAGCGGCCCGGCGTGGGCCTCCGGCTCTTCGACGAAGAGGTAGACTGGCCTTTCCCCGGTTGCAGCGTAGGCGTATTTGAGCCCCGCGGCCACCATGGCGGCGGAGAGGCCTGCCGGGAGTTGGCGTAGCCCCGCCCCCGAAGGGCCTGCGCGGTCTCTCCAGCGGATTTCCCCGCCGTCTACCGCCAGCTCGATGGGCAGTAGGTCGGCCGCGTCGGCCTTTAGCCCCATCTCTCTTATTGCCCTCTCCATACGCGCCAGCTCCTCCTCCACTGCGGCTTCTGCCTCTGCCAAGAGCTTTGGATCGGCGAGGCGCCTCATTGAGAGAAGCGCCTTAAGCCCCCTCGGCTTTAGCGCAAATCCGCCGGAGGTCTCTGTCCCAATTTCTGCGAATTTGGCAACGGATCTGTAGGCGTCTAGGAAGAAGACGTGTCCCCTCTCCTCCGTGCACCTCGCCGCTGTCTCTGGGCACTCCAGCTCCGCTGGTCCTCCCAGCGCCCTGGCTATACTGCACAGCGTAAGCGACTTGCCCGAGGCGTTTGGCCCAACGAAGAGGGTGACGGGGGCCAGCTCCACCTCCGCGTCCAGCGCCACTGTCCACCCGCCAAGCTGGAACTTTGCAGAGACTCTGCACGTCATGGAAGTCTGGCGAGAGCCCCGTAGCCCAGCTCGCCTAGGAAGAACTGGGACTGGTCGCAGTTCTCCACCTCTACCTCAGTGCCAGGTGGCAGGGCGGGGTACATGGGCCTCCTCTCTCTGCACACCTCGCTGAAGCCGAGACCCCACTGCACCACTTTCACCTTCGGCTCCTCTCCCGGCTGTTCTAAGCCTCTCACAGCCCTTATGCAACTGGGCAACTCTCCCTCTGGCATGAGGAGGGGCGTGAGCAACACGGCGGCGCCGCTCTTGGGCGGCAGGTAGGGGTCGGGCCTCAGCTCTGGGTCCGCCTCCACCGCGGCCAGCCGGCCCTCTCCGCCTAGCCTCACCAGGCCCGTGGGCACCACGTCGGCGTCTATGAAGTAGACGGCCTCCACCGGGGCGTAGTAGGTTGCCCTGTAGAGGTAGCCCTGCGCCGCCGTCTTATGCTCAGTCAACATGAGACCTATTCTCGAGAACTTTGCCACCGGCACACCCCCCGCCGCCTCACCGCGCTCTCTAGGCGCCCACATGTGCGTCTTAATCCAGCCCTCAGCCGCCGCGCCCACCAGCACTTCGGAACCCCTACGCACCACGGCGAGGGGCCCCCACACCCTCCTCACCCCAAGCGCCTTAGCCACCTCCCTAAGCGCCGCAAGCGCGCCCTCCGGCCCCTTCCCCGGGCAGTCTATCTTCACGCCAGCGAGATACCCTAAGGCGCCCAGCAACGTGGAGGGCTGCGGCACTATCCACACGTCGTCTCTCGTCACCGTCCCCGGCGTAGACAGCGGCCTAGTGCCGTAGTGAGTTGGACCCAGAGGCCTAATTCTAACCGCCCTCATATCCACGCCCTAAGAGCCTTCAGTAGCTCGACGGCGTTCTTCCACTTCTCCCCGCGCCCATCTACGTAGCACGCCGCCTCCACCACCTTGTCGGCGAGCTCCTTCTTGTCCGTGTTTCTGCCTACCAAGTACCGCAGGACGTACTCCACCTCCGCCGCCTCTCCCCACGCCTCGACGTCGTAGGGCAGATTTCTGCCGAGAGTCCTCCTGGCGTAGGCCTCGGCGATTGCCTTAACGCTCCCCACCGCGCTCACCTTGGTAAACCCCACGTGGCCCGTAGAGGTGGAGATAGCCAAGGCGTCTTTGCCCGGCACCCTATCCTTCGCCTCGTCGAGCAACTCAGCCGCCTTGTCCACCTCCACAGACATCATGTCTGTCACCGCGTGGGCAACCCTAAGCGAGTAGCTTCTGCCATATGCGGTGAGGGCGGGGAGGAAGTAGCTCTCCGACAACGAGTGGAAGCCCCCCTCCCCCCAGTAGTTCTCTCTAGTCTCCTTTACAATGTCAAACGAGGGGGGCTTAGCCGAGAAGGCCAGCAAGTCGTCGCCCCCGGCGAAGACCAGCTCTCCCTGGCTTTTTTCCACAATGGCGGCGTCGCCTATGGCTGTGACCATAAGCGCCGCAGAAACAGCGGCGTAGTAGGCCGGGCTTGGAACAACTAGGTAGCCCCCACCGCAGATGTGCTTCGCGGTCTCGCGCATAGCTCCAAGAACTCTCAACGCGTGCTTCATATCTTTTTCAAACTGTTCCCTGTCTCTCACGACTTCCACGTCTTGGGGCATCTGCGGCTCCTTAGGCAGACACCCCCTGAGAAGCTTGCCCACGTTGTCCCCATCTGCCCTAATAACGACGTACTCAAGCCCCGGCGTCCAAGGCTCTTCTCCAGCCCCCTTACACTCGGCCAGCCGCCTATCCGCCGCCTCGGAGGAGCCGAAGACGTCCTCAACATCTTCACCGTCTAAGACTCTCTCCACAAGCCCCTTGATCTCTCGACACCTTTCACTGTCGAAATAATGCTTAAGGTAGTAGTAGTTGAGCGCTACCACTTCCACAGAGTCAATGCCAGCTCTCTTGGCAGATCTGAGGTAGAGCGCCCTCTTTATCAGGTCCACGGGGCCCAGCGCCTCCTTCGGCTTAAACACCTTAGTCAAGTTTGCGTCTTTTTTCTCTTCAATTCCCAGCGACTTGAGCCAGCTATGTGTCTCGTCGTCGTATGTCAAATTGCCGTCTTTAAACACGCCGCCGAATTTCACCACGGCGGGCTGGCTTGGGTCAAGGCTACTGTGCATCCAAGTTCCCTTATAGGTCTGAGAGAACCTCGGCCGACCCTCCTTGTCGAACCAGCTGGGGTACTTCGGCAGGGCCCTCCTCTTTCTCTCGTTGACCATCTCCAACAGCCTGGCAAAGAGAAACCTCCTTAAGTCCCCGCCTAGTAGCTTCTTCACCTCATCGTCTATGCCGAACCTCTCCGTCGTCCACTTCTCGAGATTTCTCAGACCCTCTTCCACATACGCAACTGCGACTCTGATGGGGAGATAACGTACCGACTCCAGGCCCTTGAGCCCCGCCTCCACGACCCTCTTTACGCCATCATCTAGCCCCCCTAGGTCAAAGGGGAGGTTTGGCGCCTCCCCTCCCCTAGCGGCCTCCAACACCTCTTTTAAAACCTCGTCGAAGTAGGAGTAGGCCTCGTCTTCCCCCTTGCACTCCGGCAGGGCGAGGTAGAGAGTGCCGGGGAACAGCGACGACCTTCTAATCAACCCGTGGAGCCATTCGTCCACTGGCAATTGCTGGCTTACGCCGAACTTCTTTCCCACGTAGTAGGACATGGCCCCGGCGTATAGCCCCCACACTCCCTTTACCCTTCTGTCGAGCTGGGCGTAGAAGAGCGGGTTGAAGCGCGGCGTTGGGGAGAGCAGGATGTCGGGCCCGTGTCTCTCCATAAACCGCCACGCGACGCGCCAGGCCACGAGGGAGACTAGGAGGCTCCCGGCGCGGTAGTCCCCAGCCTTACGCGCAGACTTCAAGATAGACTGGATGCCCGGCAGATCTACCACCATTAGGCACCCCCCGCCCCTCGTCCAGTTCAACATAGAGGCGGTGGCGTAGAGGTGGTCGAAGATGGAGTGGGTGGGGACTCTTGTGTCCGCCGGTAGCGTGGGCAGGCCGGCCTTAATCCACGCCAGCTCGTACGCGGCGTAGAATGCGAAGTAGAGCCACCTCTCGTCGCCCTTCGCCGCCTCCAGCACCCTCCTCACCTCCCCCACGAACTTCCCCAGCCTCTCCCTAAACTCCTGGGGGGTCGGCTTCTTGATTTCTCTCCGCTCTCGGCCAAAGGGGTTTATCATGTACTTGGCCTTCACCCAGTAGTTGCCCGGGCTCGGGGGGAGGGCCCACCGGTCAAAAGACGCGGCGAGGCGGTCGGCCTCGGCCACGGCCGCGCTCTCTTCGCTCCCTGGAACTCCGCCGAAGCCCATGCCCTTGAAAATTTCGTCGAAGAGCTTCGCGGCCTCCTCTTCGTGGCTGTTTTTGTCGTAGACCCGGTAGTCCGCGTCCTCGAACCACAGGGCCTTGTGCGGCGGGTCGTGGAGTAGTGCAAATGATTTTAAAAACCAGTTCACAAAGCTTAAAACTGTTACATTTTTTATAGTTTATGAACGGCAAATTGATGTGGATACTGTCGCTCACCTCTCTACACCCAGGCGTGGGTAGGAGCGAGGAGGCCCAGGTGGACCTCCCCGTCCAGCGGGACGAGTTCGGCCTGCCCACAATATGGGCGTCGTCCCTCAAGGGCGCCATTAGGAGCCGGATAGAGAAGACGCTCTTCAACAACGGGGTCTGCGTCGGCGACAAAGGCGAGTGCGCCACCTTCCTCGCCGCCTTTGGCCCACGCCCCGACGCCGCCCACGAACACGCCTCGGGCGTCGTCTTCCTAGACGCAAAACTCGTGGCAATCCCCGCCAGGTCGCTGAGGGGGGTATGGCTGTGGGCCACCTCCCCCATGTTGCTGAACTTCGTGAAGCTCTACGCAAAGGCCCTAGGCGTCGATGTACAACTGCCGCAGCCCCCCGCCGTGAAGGAGGGCCAAGTAGCGCTCACAAGCGGCGACTACGCCATAGACGGCAAACTCGCGGTAATAAACGAGATGGAGTTCGAAGTCGCCACAACCCAAGCCCCACCCCTCAACCTACCGCCCATCAAGGCCGCAACCCAGATAGTGGGGACGCGAGGCGTGGCGTACCTCCACGACAACGACCTCCTACAGGTAGTGAAGAGGAGCCTCCTCGTCCAATACCGCGTTAGGCTAAACGAGAAAAAGACAGTAGAGACTGGGCCATGGAGCGAGGAGTACATACCACCATTCACAGTCTTCGCCTCAGGCATATACTGCGCCAGAAAGCCAGACAAGGTAAAGGTAAAACTCCCCAAGAAAGAGGGGCAAGATCAACACCCAGTGGAGGAGGTCGACGTGAAGGGAGACCTCTGCCAGTACGTGGCTGGGAAGGCCAGCGGCGTCTTCTGGCTCGGCGGAAAGGAGACTGTGGGAAAGGGCCTGGCGGAGGTGATATGGTAGACTGGCTAGAAAAGGCAATCAAGTGCGTAGAGCTTGTAGAGAGGCACTGCGACAATGAGGCAAAAAAGGCGTTTCGGACTAGGGCACGGCAGATGCCCTCTGAGCTCTACTACGTCGGGGCCCCCTACGCCTTGGCCATCCTAGCGGCTAGGTCCAGCGAGAGGCACATTTTCACAGGCAAGAGCCTGGAGGAGTCCATAGCGGCAGTATGCAAGGCGTCGGAATTGGGCAATGAGGATAAGGGGTACGCCGTCTACGGCCTCTGCCTTGTGGATGCGTTGCAGGAGCTGGGGATAAGGGCCGAGAGCCTCACTTCTACCCTCAGAGAGTTGAACAAGCTTAGAGGCGTGGCCGAGGCCCGCCTAGCCGAGTTCGTAGACTGGGTCAAAAAACTCGCCGAGGCGAAGTTCGAGCTTGTCAAGCATGAGAGCTGAATTCGAGGTAACGATAGCGACCCCCCTCTCCGCGGGCTGGTACGACCCCGCCCTAGTGGACAGAAACTTCTACATCCGCCCCACGGAGATCAAAGGAGTGTGGCGGTGGTGGGCTAGGGCCTTCGCCGCCGGCGCCCTGTACGAGGCGGGTTGCACAGGCCCAGACTTCCTCAGGCGGGTACACGAAATTGTGGCAGAGAGACTTGGCCTAGGCTCCACCAAAGCCGCCTCGCGGTACGACCTCACAGTGGAGGTGCTGGAGAGGCCCAGAGTAGTCGACAGCTCGAGGGAAAATCTCCAGCGATTTAGGCTATTGAATCTTGGCAGAAGAAAGGGAAGACCTGCAGTTGAATATGCGATTGGTGGGAGATTCAAAATAATTCTAGAGGGTGACGCTGATATCCAATTAGTTGCATCCATATTAGCAGTAGCTCTAACCCTCTCGGGCATAGGCAAGGGAGGCCGTAAAGCACTTGGGTCTCTTGATATTATCAGAGTCTCTGGGGCCGCACCCCGACGCCCGCTAAATGAAATAATAAACGAGATAAGACGACAAATATCAGTACAACGATGTGGGCCTCCTAGGGAACTCCCCAAGATTTCTGCTGTGTCGAATGAGGTATTTGAAGTATACAAAGTGAACGTGGACTTCCATCATCTTCAT